>CAJTHL010000013.1:0-157671 GCA_910576205.1 Clostridia bacterium
AATCATCGGTATCAGAAGCGCTTAAACTGTATGACACCGATAGAATATAGAAACTATTTGAAGGAGGCTGCATAAAAACTCTGCCAGTCCTTTTTTGTGACTGGCAGGCTGAAATTTTTATTTTTTTAATTGTCTACTTGACAGGGAGCGGTTCAGTCTTTTCACACGCCTATCATTAAACAGCGGCTAAAAGAAGGTAGCCGCCATGAAGCATATACCATATCGACAAAATCCGACGGTCATTGACACATCAAAAAAAGTCCGTCCACCGCCGGGAAAAATTACGCCCATAAGTATGAACTGTCTAATCATCTTAATAAGTTTTTCAATAGCTTTTTTCCTGTCCGCATTTTTTGTGAGCGGGCTTTTTTTGCGCCTTTTGATTTCTTTAAAAAGCTGCTTGGAAAGCGCAACAAAACAGCCTTTTCCATACGGATAGGGTGTGAAAGGGGACGGAAGGACAAGCCTTTTGTCTTTTACACCACGAAGAAAGGAGGTGAACTCTATGGAGCTATCTTCTTCTGAAATGAAAACTATCCAACATCAGTATGACGCACTTGCAAAAAAGTCCTCAAAGGCGAAGCAAGAAGTTATTACCGGGAGCTTTCCAAACGCGCCGCCCTTGAAGTGAATTTTTCGGAAATGAGCGAAGCGGAACTCTTACAGCTTTACACGCTGGACGAGTACGAGAGCGATTACTACCGCTTTGAAGTGTCCGGCTATGATGTGCTTGTGAAAAATGAGCTGCTTGGCGAAGCCTTACAAGCCCTGCCCGAAAAGAAGCGTGACATTATCCTTTTGTCATACTTTTTGGATATGAGCGACGAGGAAATAGGCGGTCTGCTGAATGTTGTGCGCAGTACGATTTTCCGGCACAGGAAAACCGCGCTTGAAAAAATCAAACTGTATATGGAGGGAAAAACAGATGAACAGAAATAAAAAATCCGTTGCCCTGTTGCCGTTCCCTGTTATTGCAGCAGCGGCGGGCGGCGACAGCGCAGAATATATAATGATACTCCCTTACCGCCACAGTCCGAGCGTTCAAAGCGTCGCAGGCAATGGGTAGGGCTGCATGAGAACCATGCAGGGGTGAAACTCCCGTGAGGTTACGCTATTAACCGTCCGATCACAGCCCCTTTTTCACTATTAACCTTTTACCCATTTTTGAAATGGGGATTTATAGAATGAGCAATGCTGATGTGCCTATTTGGGAAAAGTACACGCTTACCATTGAGGAATCGTCAAAATATTTCCGCATTGGGGAAAACAAGCTACGCAAACTTGCAGAAGAAAATCCTACGGCGGGCTGGATATTCCTAAACGGCAACCGTATTCAGATCAAGAGAAAACAGTTTGAAAAAATCATTGACACACTGGACGCAATTTAGCGAAAAAGATAGTGAAAAGGAGCCTTGAATGTACTATAATAGATATAGGCATATCAAGGCTCTTTCCAACACGGAAAGGAGCAAAAACAATGTCGGAGAAAAGACGTGATAATAAAAACCGCATTTTGCGTTCGGGAGAGAGCCAGAGAAAAGACGGGAGATATGCTTATAAATATACCGATACTTTTGGTAAAGTGCAATTCGTCTATGCGTGGAAGTTAGTGCCTACGGACAAGACCCCAGCCGGGAAGCGTGACGACATATCCCTTAGAGAAAAGGAAAAAGAGATACAGAAAGACCTTGACGACGGGATAGACACAATCGGAAAGAAAATGACCGTCTGCGAGCTTTACGCGAAGCAGAACCGCCACCGGGGAAATGTAAGGCATAACACCACAAAGGGGCGCGAACGGCTGATGAAGCTGCTGGAAGCGGATAAACTTGGTTCCTGCCCCATTGACAGTGTGAAGCTGTCCGACGCGAAAGAATGGGCGTTGCGCATGAAAGAAAAGGGAATATCCTACAAGGCCATAAGCAACGACAAGCGTTCTCTGAAAGCTGCTTTTTACACAGCGATACAGGACGACTGTATAAGGAAAAATCCCTTTGACTTCCAGCTAAATACCGTGATCGAGGACGACACGGAGCCGAAAGTACCCCTCACAGGAGAACAGGAAGAAAGCCTTTTATCCTTTATGCAAAGTGATAGCGTCTATCAGAAATACCGTGACGAGGTTATCATACTGCTGGGGACGGGGCTTAGGATTTCCGAACTCTGCGGACTGACTGAAACCGACCTTGACTTTGAAAACCGGGTAATCAATGTAGACCACCAGCTTTTACGGAGCGCGGAAACAGGCTACTACATAGAGAAGCCCAAAACGCAGAGCGGTATCAGACAAATTCCAATGAGTGAAAAAGTGTATGAAGCGTTGGGGCGTGTGTTGGAGAACCGCAAGGGAACAAAGCAGATCACCATTGACGGTTACAGCAATTTCCTTTTCCTTAACCGGGACGGTTGCCCGAAAACGAATGTGAACTACGCGACCATGCTCCGGGGGCTTGCGAAAAAGTACAACAAATGCCATGAGGAAGCCTTACCCAAAGTAATGACACCCCACACCCTGCGCCATACGTTCTGCACCAACTTAGCCAATGCGGGCATGAACCCGAAAGCGTTACAGTATATCATGGGACATTCCAACATCCCCATGACGCTGAACTATTACGCACACGCAACATTCGCTTCCGCAAGAGCTGAAATGGAAAGGCTGATTGCAGCATAGCCGCAGACGGATTTACTACTTCTTTTACTACCATTGAGAGGGAAAACCTAAGAAGTTTTGAGGGTATATAAGAACTTCTCCCCATATCTAAAATGCCGGGAAAGCCCGAAAATACGGGCTATACCGACATATAAGAATTTCTAAAGAGATAATCTAAATTCACCCATAATTTTCCATATAAAAATATATAAAACCCCTGCAAGCAGCATATCCACACCACTTACAAGGGTTCTTCTTCATATTGCTATTCGCTTGTTTTCGACAAATTTCTACTGATTCATCTGTTTTGCGAACTTTCCCTATTCTGTGTCCCGGTCGCATATCCCCGGAACTATGTATTTTACTGGTTTTGCAGTAATTTTTGACCGTTCTAAGACAGCTGCTTTTCAACCGTATCCCCCAAATTTTATTTTGGGGGAAAATTCATTTTGCTTTCTAAAATTTCCAATTTCTGATTTTTGAAATTTGGGGGATAGCCATTCTCCATTTGGGGGAATTTGGGGGTAAGGTTCTTCCCCCCAAATATTTCAATATTACATGGTATTAATTTCAAATTTCTTATTAATCAAACGCACTTTAGCGTGATAAAGCCGTTGTCCTAATTCTAATGGCAATAATAATTGAAGCCTGCTAAGCCATTCTACTAATTCCGTGCTAATCATACTATTTATGTCATCCGCAACCTTTTCCCAAAACTCAACATGTAAATCAAGATTATCACCAAACAAATACATTATACTTTCAAAGATTTCTTTCCAGTCACTTGTATTTTGTAACATCCTATCTATCAATTTTGCCATACATTCTCTCCGAAACTGTTGACCATAATCCTCTGACAATTTTGAAAGAATAACTTCAGCCATTGCATAGTTTTCGCTTTTGTCCATAATATCCATATTGAGATAAAATTTCTCAAGTATGCCTTCTAATGCTTTACCAATTTTATCGTTAGGCATATTCAAGCATCCCAAATAAATGATTGATTTGTCCGTCACCTCAATTTCCTTTTTCGTTAATATCTTTTTTATTTCTAAGAAATCATTTTCTATGCCTATACAATCCTCTCCTTTACCAAATACCAATTTTTGAAGTTCATTTAATTCCTTTCGATAATCTTTGGCAAGAAAAGTTCTCCATTCATTTTTTGCTCCTTCCTGCGAAACTATGAATTCTATTAATGCATCTTCCGATTTCAACCAAACATGCAAACCATCCTGCATGGCTTTTGCCATGCCTTTTATTTCTTCATCTTTATTTTTCCCCCAATATTTCAAACACAACTCCACCGAACCAAGCAAGCCAATTCGCATAACATCAATTTTATCAGGATGAATAATATCTAAACTACCAACATCTTTGTTCTCCTCCAAACCCTGCTCTAATTGATCTACATACTTGCTTAACGCATTTTGATATTTATCCAAAGTAAATGTTCCCATCTGGAGTTGTAAAATAAGTTCTTCATAAAGCTTATCAGTCCAGATATATGTCCAGATAATTTTATTTTGCATTGGTTCTGCAAAATAAAATTCTATTTCTTGCATGGCTGCATATATAATTTTCAATATGTCAAAATATACTTTCCCATAAGCACAACAGTTACCACCTTCCAAGAACTCAAACATACAACAAAATTCATCAATATTTCGATTTGTTTCATTCTGCATCAAATACTCAAGATAATGTAACCTTCTAACAGGATTAAGAGACATTCCACAATTACATTTTTCTTTCATTTCCAATGGTATGGCACACCAAACGTCCTTATCATCATATATCAAATCTTTCCCAAAATCATAAAAATGTTTAAAATAGGATACATTCCCCGGCAAAATATATCGCCTTGCCCCTTTATCAAACAAAAATCCATTTTTTATAATCAACTTAATTAGCTGGCTAGTATAAGAAACATCTGTTTGAACGCCTATGCTTATAAAATCTGCTGTTTTTCTATAATTCTCAGCGCTGATTTCCTCTATCAAATCCACATTAAGGTCACGGCCAAGAAACTCATATGCTCTCCTCGCTTCTTTTATCCTTATTGGTACATTACTGTGATACAGACGTTCCCCAGGTTCATAAAATAGTTGATAAGACAATTCAGCACCTTCTTCAAGCCAACATACCTTTAGCAAAGGCCACAGCGGCAACTCATATCTCCATGAAACAAGGAATTCCCTTCCCTGAAATTCTCTTTTTACCTCAACATTTTCTTCCTTCATTAATATTTCATTCATCCAACATTCAAAAATTTCAGACGGAATACAAAAGTTTTCACCAATTCGCACTGTATTCACAAAATATTTTTCAAACATGGATTGTATCTCGTTATCTTCTAATAGTTTTTGAGATAAATCTTCCGGTAAATAATTTATGCCCATGCTTATTGTCCGCTCCATATAAACATAATACAACTCGTTTTTCTTATTTGCATCACATAAAATACTATGAACTTCATGTATGATCAGTTCTAATATTTTGTCTAACAACACTGGATTTTTTCCCAAACTATGGGAAATAGCAGAAAAAAACCAATCATAGTATTGGGGAACAATATCTCTGTCAGAAACAAAAAGCATCCCTTGAAAAATCAAATAAAAATATGACTGTATAATGAAAGGGTCTTCTGGCAAATCGGAATCTTTCGTTGAATCAAGAATTTCTCCTATTCTGAAATATTCATATATGACCCAATTAGAACAGGCTACTTTTTTATCTAATTCCATACTGGAAATCCAAATTTCCTCGATAATGCTTCTTACTGACATTAAATGCAGCATACTATAACAATTTCGTTCTGAAAGATGAACTCCTATCTGATAAATGCCACTATATTTTTCAAGCAGATAAAAGGATTGCTCAGAAAATAATCGTATATCAGTAAGCAATTTTGATTCCAAAACTTTCCCAGAGTCCACCTCAGATGTTTGTAAAGCACGAGATACAATTAAAGGATCTATGATTACAAAACCATTCTTTTTGGTGATAAATTCCCTGCATATTTTTAAATATTTCTGTTCTGCGAGCCATCCGCACTTATACATCATCTGAATAATATCCATAGAACCATAAACAGGAATATGATTTATTTCTCCATAGCTTTGCATACATCGGTCATCTACACAATATGCGATACCTTTATGGATTGTTGTTGTAATGGCAGAAATTATTAAATTGCTATACTTCCAATTCCATTCTTCTTTTTCAGCGTCAACGCACCATTTTAATTTTCCGTCTTCTGCTATTTTATTTAAGACAAGTTTCAGTTTTTCCAGTTTATTATAAATTTCTTTTCTTTTATTCCAGCTAAGACGCTCTCCTTCTACTACTTTTTGTTGCTGAACCGAAAGTATAATCTCAAAGCACTCGTTCACATCATCTAAAATTCCATTTTTATACCATTCCTCCAGTACCAATATATCTACAAATATCTTACTTTTCGACTCTTTCAACGACATTACTTTTTCCTTACGAACTGTATCTGAATCATATTCGCAGATATAGCCGTATTCTGATAAAACAGCGCACACTTCGTCTGTAGTTACAGCAGATTCATCTGTCCTTCCGTTGTCAATCCAAAACGCCCTATTTTGCTCTGCCGTATATCTCATAATGGCTTTTGAGCGTTCTAAAACATTAACATCTTCTAAATTATCAGGCACAATTTCTTCCACACACTGCAATTTTAGCGTTTTTATACAGTGATTCATTACCTTTTCTTTATGCTCCAACAAATCCAATTGTCCAGAAGACAATTTATCCTGCTCATCCATAATAACAGGATGAATATTAGAAGGGACATAAATGAACGAAATATGCGATGCCAATGTTTCTAATACATCTAACTCCTGCAGCAAAAGACAGGAAGTATAATCCAAAATCAATTTATCCATTTTTGTATCTGTTTTTCCTGCAATATGTCCACCAAAAGATATTTTAAAATAAGAAGCTGCGTTGTGCCAATTATTATAAAAAACTTCCGACAATAATGCGCTGTTTTTCCCATCCAACAAAATATGAATCGGAATTTCTGCCTTATGGAATTGCATTTCAAAGTCTTTTTGATGCTCATCATTTTTATGAATCATCTCTATCAATTCTTCTGTACCTATTGTTTTAAAAGGGCTTTTATCAAGTCCTTTTTCCATCAACTCTTTCCAATAATCATCCATAATATTGCTCATACTGATATCAGCTGCGTTTATGGCAGCCCAAGACACAACTGACGGAGAATGATTAGAAATCTCTACCGATTTCCGGGCATAATCTAACGACTTTTGTGTATCTATATGGTGATATAACCCACTCAACCGCTGATACCCAGACAATGACAATGGCGCATATTTGTCCGCAGTTTCCAAAACCTGTATCGCGTCAGATTTTTTTCCTCTCCTTATGTATAAGTTCGCAAGCCTATGTGCAAAGGATTCTGACGGTTCTTTATAAAACATTTCCTCACCTGCTAAAATTGCTTTGTCATATTCCCCCATTTTTTCAAGTATTGTAAGCTTATCCTTCTGTATTTGGCGAACAAACTCTGCAATATTTAATTGTTCAACTTTTTGAATGCATGTATAAGCTTCTGCAAATTTCTGCATTTTCATAAAAGCTTTTATTTGGTAAAGATACCCACAAGGATTATGATGTTCCACTTCTAAGATTTTTGCATATCTCAGATTAACATCCCACTTCTGCTGTTTCCCACTATATCGGATAAGATTCATTAAATCATGTAGTTCTTTTGTATCGTCATACAAGGATTCCAGTTGCTGTAATGCATCTTTTTCATAACCCAACGCAAACATACAGCAAATTCTCTTCTTCTGAATCTCACTCATCGAAGATTCCTTATTAGCCTTGTTTGCAAACAATCTCCTCTTTTCCGCATCTTTTTCCAAATAGGCAATCTGCATATACCAATATTCCATGCATGAAAATTTTTTAAAATTTTGTTCCTGCTCAAACAAAAGGGATTTGGCCTTAGCATCTTCATTTACCTTTATAAAATACTCTGTCAGAGTATAAATATATCCCATTGGGTTCTTTTCTTTCTTTATTAGCGCCTTTAACCGCTTTTCATATATTTCATCTTGAGAAACCCTGCCGCATAATACATCTACCATCAATGCAATTACATGATAAGGATTAACTTTCTTTAATAAATCCAATGGTTCCATAACCTTTGAAAATAGTAGATTATCCACTGAAAGCGCATTAATCCAGCAAACAAGCGCTAGTTCTTTCTGCTTTTTGTTACCAACGCTGTCTGCTTTTTGATATGCCAATTTAAAATCATTTACCACATCCATAATGAGCGTTCTGATATCATTCTTAAAAAATAAATTCCTTCCGAATATAAACCCGGATAAATAGAATCTATTCTATGAAATGCCTCTATAGGAATTGTCTTCCAATACTGAATCAATGCTCTAAGGATACAATAATCAAATATTTCTCCATTTTCATTAATCGCTTTCTTTAAAAACTCTTCTGCCTTTAAAAAATCACAGTTTAAAAGATTAGCAATGGATACCCAATACCATGTCCTGCTATTACACGAATAAATATCTTTATATGTTTCATATGCCCTAATTGCAGCTTTTCCATCCCTTTGATTTACACAAATCTGCATATAAGCATGAAAAGACGACTGAGAATCTATCGGCTCTAACAATTTCCTCGCGCTCGATTCCCCTAAATAAAATGCCCGCAATGCAAGAAAAACTTTTGTATCTAAACTTTCACAGAAACGAACTGCCTTTTGATATATCTTACTTGCCGCAGAAATATTATGACTGTCTTCTAAAATCCACATAGCCTGCTGAAGCAGGAATTTAGCCTTTATCTCATCCGATGTCTGGACATCCCCTTGTTGTAATTGAATCTGTTCTTTCAGTTCGGACAATGCCCTTTCCCAGTACCCTTCACGATGTAAAGCAACGATTTTATCTAAGATAATATTATTTAATTCGTCTATTGTATCGGATACGCCGGTAATATAGCAATCTGTCATCTGCAGGGCATTTGCTCTTTCTCCTGTTTTCTTTCTTATCAGATTCGTATTATTAACAACAATATCATGTTTTTCAAAAAAATCTTTCTGAGAACTAACACTAATCCCTTCTATATAAATTGCTTCATGGTCTGCACATCCTTCTTGTAAAATCAATCCAATAACAAAAGAACATTCCTCATCATATATAGGACTTCCGGAAAATCCAGCAAACGTTTTATCCCTGGCATCAATTAGATCAAATTGCAAATCACAAACACTATTTTTATCCAAATCCTCTCTGCCAGAAAATTTTAACTCTTTCCAGCTTCCATTTGCATAACATTTCCCATACCCAAACATGGAAGCCTTTTGTAATGCCTCTAACTTGCAATCCAAAAAATGAATTTCATTTACAGATTCTACTTTTTCCTCCAAGTTCAAATAGACAAATGCACTTTCCTCTTTATCCGCTGGCAAGGCAGAAATCTCTTTGCTAATTCCATCTATGACAACTACAAGAATAATTGATGAAGCTCTTTTTCTATAAAAGTCTTTCAAGCAATGCCTTACTGTTATTGCATGTTCCTGATCCACTAACAATGCTGTTCCCTGCTGCTCTGTTCCGCATAATAACTTCACAATATTATTTGTAGCTTTCATCCGATTTCCTCCCTTTCCAGTTTTCCTATCCCCTCTAAAATAGGAATATCATAGTTTTTAATAATCATTGGATGTCCCGGCGCTTTCGTTAAAATATTTGCTATGATCTTTGGGGAAGGATGTTCCTGATGTTTTCCATTTGTAGAAATAAGATAGTAGCTCACATAGGTATTCCGAATAAAATTTTTATCTGTATTTTTCCCCGAACCATGATGAGGGAGTTTCACAATATCTATTTTATCAGGAAGCATGTCCTCAAAAAAATGAATTGCACAGTCCCCAGGAAATAAAAGTTTTATTCCTTGATATGAAATAAGCACAGCTATAGAAGAACGATTCGACAATTTTGTATCTGCTTTCTCGTCATCTTCTTCTGCTATCAATTTCCAATTATATTCCTTATTCTCTCTGTCATTTGAAATATCCTTTTTTGTCACAAACCAGTCTTCATGCTCACCAATATAGGCTCCCTCAAACGCATCATCAAACAAAGAATTGTCTGATATTATTACCTGTTTGCATTTTGCTTTCAACATCCACAGCCAATCTTCCACAAGTTCATTCAATATTTTTTGCGTTGGATTTAATATTTGAAATGTAATATTTCCAAATGCCTTATGTCTTATTGTGTCAGTAGAAATTGGACTGCCCTTTACAGACGTATTCCAATGATAATTGTTCTTAATAAGCAGTTCTGCAACGCTGTTTCCCTGCATATAGCTAATTTCTCTGGATCCATCTGCCTTTTCCAAAGAACTATTTTTATTTGCCAAAGTTCGTAAAACAGCTTCCTCATAATAAGAGATATCTTTTTTATCTCGTTTCACTTCAGTATGCCTAAACCCATTAAACCATACCTCATCTATTTGTACGATTTTAGGTGAATTTGAATTTCCATTTTCTTTTAACAATGCTTTTATCCCATTGATATGGTCTTGATCAATATGGGATATGATTAATAAATTGATATGTTTTCCTTTTTTACTTAACATCCGCAAATAAGGGCGAATCTCTTGTTGATAAGTTTCTACAAATCCACCATCTATCAATATTCTAAAATCTGCCTTTTCAAATTCTAATAATATACAGTCGCCTGAACCTGCCCGAAACATTTTTATATGAATGTCATTGATTTTCATCCTATGCCTCTCATTTTCCTTAATCTATCTCGCACCCCTATCATCCCTTTTCTTCCTCAAAGCTTTTTGAATAATCTCCTCCACATTACTTTCCTTTACTTTTTCTCCTTCATATTTTTGAACTTGAAGCACTACCTGTTTTGATAATTCCTCTTCTCGTTCCTGTTCCATAAATAATTGTTTCAGATTTTCTGAATTTAAAGCCGCTTTCAAAACCTGTATTGCATATTCGGAAATATCATCCCACCCGCCATACAGATTTCTTACTGCACAATCAATCTGCCGATAACTTAAAGGCTCTCCCCTTCTTTCTTGTTCACTCAAAATACCAATAATATCAGACAAATCCTTCTTGTAACGTCTCCCGGACATTAATTTCATGGCAACAAGATATTCCGCGCTAATTGTCTTGATATTCAATACATTAGAATAAGTACGGTAATACTTGGAGTATTGCGATAATTTAGGACTATAAGAACTTGTATTCTTAAAGTCTGTATTCAACCAGCCATTTGGCAGACCGAGACGGTCTCCTACTGTATTAACTGCCTCCTTCATGGCCGATGATGCTGTTATGACCGCATCTATATCATAGGTCATTTCACGAAACCCATAATTGGCAAGAATTGCCGCACCTCCAACTAACACAATCTCAGCAGGCGTATTTTTTCCATTTCTCTTCCGAAACTCTTTTGCCAGTTCCTTCAAATAATAGTCCAGATTTTCTTTGGTAAAACCTTTCTCAACAGACATTCCTTATCTCGCTTTCTATAATATTAAACCTCAAAAATTCAGGAATCGCTTCTTTCAGACATTGTTCTTTCTTATCAAGGGAATCATCCAGCTTTGTAGCAAGAATGATATCCTTTGGATATAACGGCTCCGACAGCTTACATTTCCTTATATCTTCATAATCATTACACAATGGAAGTTCATTTTCCCTGCTTAAGTAATCTACCATAGCCAAAAGATAAAAACTTTCCCGATACCATTGCCGTTCCCAATAAGTCCTTATTTGATTTTCTTTTAAAATATCAATGATAAAGTCTATATCCCCTTTATCTTTCACTAAATGACAGATATTACTTTTATATATTTCAAAATCTCTTAAATTTGGCGCATTTTCATCTTCATTAAAAAAATCTGTTAAAAGTTCTTCCATTGTCACGTGAAGCGTCCTCGCTAATTTATATATCGTTTCTACTGTACATTTTTCAATCCTGGTTTTTCCTTTCACAATATCTGACAATGTAGTATATGGTACATGGCTTTCCTTAGCACACTGATAAACAGAAAGCTGCCTTTCCTTTAACAAACTCATCAATTCCATTTCTCATTCTCCATTTCATGTATTCTTTTTCTATCGATTATAACGGTATATCGTGATAGTGTCAAGAAATGAAAATCTAATACATAATATCAAAAACCCCTGCAAATGGCATTCACACACCATCTACAGGGGTTCTCATTTTTATCTCAATTCGCCTTATTTCGACAAATTTCTAAGCATTCATCTGCTTCGCCACCTCAGCCGCAAAGTCCTCATTCTTCTTTTCCAGGCCTTCCCCGGTCTCAAAGCGGACAAATGCCTTGACAGCGATCTTAGCGCCGTTGGCTTTGGCTACTTCATCTACATACTTGGAGACGGTCTGCTTTCCGTCCTCAGCCTTTACATACACCTGGTCCAGAAGGCAGATTTCCTTCAGCTCCTTGTTGATACGGCCCATAACCATGCCATCAATGATCTTGTCGTTGGCATCAGGCTTTTCATTTCTGGCCTGGACGGCGAGAATCTCTTTCTCCCTCTCAATGTACTCCTGGTCCACTTCTGCGCGGCTGGTATACAGAGGCTTTAAGGCAGCTGCCTGCATGGCCACATTCTTTGCCATCTCTTTTACGGCGTCGTTAATAACGTCGGTCTCTACGTCAATGAGTACGCCGATCTTTCCACCTGCATGAATATAGGAAGCGATAAAACCATTCTCCTCTGTCATCTGCTGGAAACGGCGGATGTTCATGTTCTCACCGATAACGGCAATCTGGGAAGCCAGGGCCTCCTTTACAGTAAGGCTGGTGTCTTTCTCCCAGGTCTCTGCCAGAAACGCGTCGATATCCGCTGCGCTTGTCTTTACTGCCTGGGCAGCTACATCCGCCACGTAGGACTGGAATTTCTCATTCTTAGCCACGAAGTCAGTCTCTGCGTTTACCTCTACCACTACGGCCTTCTTGTCGCCGTCGATAAGGCAGGTGGCAACGATACCCTCTGCCGCAATGCGGCCCGCCTTCTTCTGGGCGCTTGCAAGTCCCTTTTCTCTCAGCCAGTCAACGGCTGCATCCATATTTCCATCGGTGGCAGTCAAGGCTTTCTTACAATCCATCATGCCAGCGCCTGTCATTTCTCTTAACTCTTTTACCATTGTCGCTGTAATTGCCATGGTGTTTTTCCTCCATTTCTATAATTATTTTCCTGTGGACAGCCGTCTAAAAACAGGGAAACCTGTCTTGGAACGGCTGCCACAAGGTCAATTTATTCTTCTGCTGCCTCTTCACCGGCGTAGGCTTCCTCCTCGTAAACGTCCTCGGCCGCCCCCTGGTTTGCCTCCACAACGGCGTCTGCCATACGGGAAACAATCAGTTTTACAGCGCGGATTGCGTCGTCATTTCCGGGAATCACATAGTCCAGCTCCTCGGGATCGCAGTTGGTATCCACAATACCGATCAGCGGAATGCCAAGGGTGTGGGCTTCCTGTACGCAGATTCTCTCTTTCTTGGGGTCTACCACAAAGATTGCGTCTGGCAGTCTCTTCATTTCCTTGATGCCGCCCAGATTTTTCTGCAGCTTCTCTAATTCTTTTCTAAGAGCAATTACTTCCTTCTTGGGCAGAACGTCAAAGGTTCCGTCCGCCTCCATAGCCTCGATCTCTTTCAGTCTGCCGATTCTGCTCTGGATTGTCTTGAAATTGGTCAGCATGCCGCCCAGCCATCTCTCGTTAACGTAGAACATTCCGCAGCGCTCTGCCTCGGTCTGGATTGCGTCCTGGGCCTGCTTCTTGGTTCCCACAAAAAGAATGGTTCCGCCAGCTGCCGCAATATCGGAAATGGCATTGTAAGCCTCGTCCACTTTTCCCACGGACTTCTGCAGGTCGATGATGTAGATGCCGTTTCTCTCCGTGTAGATGTAGGGAGCCATTTTGGGGTTCCATCTTCTTGTCTGATGTCCGAAATGAACACCTGCTTCCAGTAACTGCTTCATTGAAATTACGCTCATGTTTCTCTCCTCCATTTGGTTGTTCTTCCGCAGGTTTTTCTCTCCTCAAAGACCGGGCGCGGGTATCCTGTGGCTTACCGCCTGTTTCTACAGGAAAAAACGCCGTTTCCGGCACCATTCTCGGTTCCGCCTGCGTGCTTTTTACATTAACTTAGCAAGTATAGCACAGAAATCCACTGCTTTCAAGCACTTTCTCAAATTTTTCCTTCTTTCCTCTCTCCGGAAACTGTCCCGGTAAACCGGCTTTCCAAAAGTTTTTCTGCACAGCGCAAGAATTCCGAAAACACAGGCCGGAAATTCTGCTATTATAAATGTACGGAGGAATTGGCCATAGAACACCCTGTTATCGAAAACATTACCGGAGTACCCGCCTATGTGGAAGCCAGTCCGGCCCCAAAAAAAGATCTGGAATACCGGGAGCAAGGGGTATTTTATCCTCTTAAGCTGCCCTTTGTCCCCCACAAGGCTCCTTCCCCACCGGAAAACATCAGCCGGAATATTTCTTTTGCCACAAAGGAGGGCATCCCCAGTACAGCAGACATGACATCGGAAAGGCGCTTCTGGATTTTCTCATGGACTGGTGGATACCATCTTTGTGTCCCGTCTGGCGAATACTGGCGCCCTCTCCGTCATCAACCTGGTATGCCCGGTCATCAACCTTACCATAGGCCTTGGAACCATGCTGGCCACCGGGGGAAACGCCATAATCTCCCGCAAAATGGGAGCCAGGCAGACGCCGGAGGCATCCTCCTGCCCCGGCTCTTTGGCGTCACCGGCGTGTGGCTGGCTGTGCCTGTGGCGGAGGGACTTATGTTTTTCGTATCTGTGTCGTGCCTTTTCTATTACAGAGACAGATACGCTTACTGGCCTGCGTTTAGAAACCAGAAACTGTACTGCTGGTTTAAAGTGTCTCTGTCAGTTTCTGTATGGCCTCCTCCTTTGTGGCTACAAAGAAGAAATTGATGCCCTGTGCTGAGGATAAAAAAGTCCCCGTACACCAGCTTATTGCCAATAACGATATTCCAGCATACCCCGGCGGACAAAAGGACGCATGCGTTCCCGTCCCGGGGGAAATGTGGATTTTACTGGAAAAGCAGCGGCTTGTCAAGTGTCTGAGAGAAAGGAGCGCTTATGGGTATTGCTTTTGCCAACGGGAAAGAATATAATGGATCTGTTTGAAGCCAGGCTTTCACTACCTTCAGAAAAGAAAGGAGTCACCCCTATGAATCCCATGGATATTTTCCGCATGAAGGGTCTCTGGGACAAATTTACCAGAAACCACCCCAAATTCCCCCTGTTTATGCAGGCTGTTGCCCAGAACGCCATCGCTGAGGGCACCATCCTGGAAATCCAGGCCACCACGGCACAAGGCGAAACCTACAGCTCTAATCTGAAATTCAGTGCTTCCGATATGGAGCTTCTGGAAGAGATGAAGTCCCTCTTTGCAAATATGCACTGAGAAAATTCTCTTACGGAAAAACACAGACCTTCCGTGGCTCTTCTATTCCCCCGCAGACGTAGGTAACACACAGGGGCCCCACTTTCACCAGCAGAAAGAGCGTCCTGCTGGCGCTTAAGCAGAACCGTGTGTGATACCGGCGTCCCCGGAGGCTTACCCAGACAAAGCATTTCCGCTCATGGACGCAAAGCCTTTTTATCTGCCCCCGGTTTTCTGATAAACCTCCCGGATATCCACAGGACGCCGCCTTATACCTGCATTTACCTCAAAGATATGTGCCAGATATTCCGCGTATCCCAGGGGAAGCAGCTCTTCCGCAGGGACGCTGAAGGCTCTTGTCCCGGAGGCTCTCACCCGCCCTATCAGCAGGGCAATCATATCCGGAGATAACACCAGAATATCATCGCTGCCCATAAGCCGGATCTCACATTCCTTTTTCAATTCTCCCTGCCTCTTAACCGTTCCGCCATGGCGCTGCCGTCGTAGTAATGGAATGTCACCGTATCCCCCAAACTGCCAGCCGGAAATCTCTCCGGGCACGTCATTGCCTGCCGCCAGACAGTAATTGCCGCTCATAAGCTTATCATAGTCAGCGCTCCCCTCCTCCAGAAAGGCGGCTATCTTTCCCATCTCCTCCCCGGACAGAAGATAAACCCTGTCGTCATTGTTATATTCGTCATTCCCCATTGCACCGCTCCAGCAGTTCTCTGCCATCATGATAGACAAAAGCCGCAAATTCCCTGCCTGTGCCGGCAGCGTAGCGTTCCAGACATTCCTTCAGCTCCCCAATAAGCGTATCCTCGTCGTCACAGATTGCGATCTTAAACACATGCCTCATCCTCCCGTTGTAATGCAATGCCCCATTATAGTAAATCTTTCCTGTAAAATCAAGATTATGCCGGCTAGGTTTGCCCTCCCGCCTGTGCAAAAAGCCCCCTGGACCGCCATAGGCAGCACAGAGGGCCTTTTCCCCGTTTTTTACAATGTATAGAGCTTTATCCCGCTGTGAACGCTGCCCGAAATCTCTTTTCCCAGGCCATACGTCGCGTTGGAGATCACGGCCTCCCCGTGGTTTACAAAAACCTCCACCAGGTTTTCATCCACCAGTACTTCCAGGTGGATTTCCCCGGAAAGCTCCGGCGTCTCTGATTTCAGATGGGCTCCCGCAAAGGGCGGGAATACATGGCTTCTGTCCGTACAGATCCGGTTTCCTCTGCGCCAGATATAAAAGCCTCCCAGGGAAATCTCCTCCCCTTCCTCCAGGGAAAAGACTGCCCGGTATCCCTCCGGGTGAGCCTCCCACACGTCCGGAATCTCCCGGGAGCAGGCGGCCCGCACATTGGGATGCAGGGGGAAGCAAAGCTTCCCGTCCCGGATCTCTACAAGCCGGGGAGCGGTAAACATGCCGATCCAGCCCTCTTTCGTGGGCTTTGGCATACGGATCCAGCCCATAAGCGTCCGCCGTCCCTCCGCGTCCAGCGCAGTCTGGGGCGCGTAAAGATCCATGCCGTAATCCAGGAACTGCCAGTTATCCGGTATTTTCATCTCACAGGAGGTCTCCTCAAAATCCACCAGAAAGCCAATGGCCTGATTCTGCTCCTTTTCCCGGTTCTTCAGAAATCCCATGGGGGAGATCAGAAGCGCCTTTCCTCCATCCACCTCAAAATAATCCGGGCATTCCCACATCCAGCCAAATCCCGGCCCTTTCCCCGTCTGATTTACATAATCCCATTTCTCCAGATCTTCGCTTCGGTAAAAGAGCACCCGTCCCTGCTCCTTTTCCACCGTGCTTCCAAGAATCAGATACCAGGCGTTTGTCCCCCGCCAGACTTTGGGATCCCGGGTGTGGGTTTTGTCCCCGGTTTTTTCGTTCCGGATCACCGGGATGGCCACATGCTTATCTGTCCAGTTATCAAAATGAAAGCCGTCCTCCGAGACTATCCGCATCTGGCAGGCCACAAACCGTTCTTCCGGATTGGCGTGAATATCCTCCGGGTCGTTCTCCTCATGGCAGATTCCCGTATAGAGCAGATGCAGACGTCCCTCCTTCTCCACGGCGCTTCCGGAAAAACAGCCGTTCTGATCCCCCCTCTTTGTCGGGAACAGGGCGATTCCCACATGCTCCCAGTTTACCAGATCCCGGCTCACCGCATGGCCCCAGTGCATGGTTCCCCAGCGGGGGGCATATGGAAAATACTGGTAAAACATGTGATACATTCCCTTGTAATAGATAAACCCGTTGGGGTCGTTCACCCAGTTGTCCGGGGCCTTTAAGTGCAGTCGCTGTCTGGTCATATGTTCATCTCTCCCTGTAAAATATGTCTATGCCTCTACATAATTCACGCCTGTCTCTCTGTCAAAAAAGTGCATTTTGGAGGGCACAAATGTAAAGGTAATCTCATCGCCCATCTGGTGCAGGTCGTATTTGGAAACCCTGGCCACAGCCTGGGCGCCTCCGAAGGTGAAATACAGATTATTCTCATTTCCCATAACCTCTGTATCCGTGATAACCGCCTTCATCTGTTCCTTCCCACAGGCTTCCAGGCTCTGGGCGTCCATCCTGATATCCTCCCCCCGGATGCCAAAGACCATATTCCCCTGCTTTCCTTTAAGCTTCTCCAGAACCTCCGCCGGAATCGTCATATGGCTTCCGCCGGAAAATTCCATCTGATCTCCCTTTACGGTCACGTCGAAGAAATTCATCTGGGGAGACCCGATAAATCCGGCCACAAACTGATTGGCGGGATGGTCGTAGAGCTCCATGGGTCTGCCTGCCTGCTGGACGACCCCCTCCTTCATAATCACAATCCGGTCCGCCATGGTCATGGCCTCCACCTGGTCATGGGTCACATAGATAGTAGTAGCTCCCAGCTCCCTGTGAAGCTTGCTGATCTCTGTCCGCATGCTGACCCGCAGCTTGGCATCCAGATTGGACAGGGGCTCATCCATGAGAAATACCTTCTGATCTTTCACAATGGCCCGGCCCAGGGCTACCCTCTGCCGCTGGCCGCCGGAAAGATTCTTCGGCTTCCGGTAGCGGTATTCCTCCAGGCCAAGAATCTTAATGGCCCAGTCTACCTTTTTCTTAATCTCATCCGCCGGAAGCTTCATATTTTTAAGGCCGTATCCGATATTTTTCTCCACGGTCATATGGGGATACAAGGCGTAATTCTGAAATACCATGGCGATGCCTCTGTCTCTGGGCGCCACCTCGTTCATTTTCTTTCCGCCGATGTACAGCTCCCCGCCGGTAATCTCCTCAAAGCCCGCCACCATCCTGAGGGTAGTGGACTTGCCGCAGCCGGAGGGCCCCACAAAGGCGATAAATTCCTTCTCCTCAATCTCCATATTGAAATCTTTTACCGTGTCTGTCTCCGCGCCCGGATATCTCTTGCATATATGTTTAAATGTTATAAAGCTCATATTCTCACCCTTCCTTTGAACCTGTTGAGGTAACGCCCTCCACAATCTGTTTGCTGAACAGCGCGTAAATGATAATCACCGGAATGGTCACCAGGGTAATTACCGCCAGCGTCTGCCCCATGGTTGTATTGTCGTTTGATGTGATGGAATTCAGTCCGATCTGCGCCGTCAGAAGGTCGCTGGAGGTAAATACCAGGGACGGCCACAGATAGTCATTCCACACATTTAAGAATGTAAACACGCTCACCGTGGCTACCACCGTTTTGGACATGGGCAGAACCATGGTAAAAAAGTATTTCACAGGCCCGCAGAAATCCAGCTGGGCGGCCTCGTACACATCGTCCGGGAGGCTTACGAACACCTGCCGGAAGAGGAAAATATTAAAGGGGTTCACAATCATGGGCAGAATATACCCGATAATGGTGTTTAACAGCCCCGCCTTGGCAATAATCAGAAAGTGGATGGTGATAACCGTCTCCGTGGGCACAATAAGCAGCATCATAATCACCAGCAGCCACTGGTCCCGGAAGGGAAACGCAATCTTTGCCAGGGCATAGCCCGCCAGACCGTTTACCACAATCCCCAGTATAATCAGAATCGCCGCATAAAACAAGGTGTTTGCCATATACCGGACAAAATTCGTGTTGGTGAGTATGGACACATAATTCTCAAAGAAGCCTCCCCCTGGGGCCGGGGGAATAAAAGCCGCGATGGAATTCATATCCGCCGTGATGGCCGCGTCCCCCTTAAAGGAATTTGCCAGCATCCAGATTACCGGAAACAGGAAGAATATGGACAGCGCCAGCAGAAATACCACCAGAATCCAGTTAATGCGCCTTTGCTTTTTTGTCAGCATGATTTCCCTCCTTTTCCTTTGTGAGCAGGTTCTGGATAATGGTCAGAACCACCACAAATATGGTAAATACAATGGCCATGGTGGAGGCCAGGCCCATCTCCCAGTTTACCGTGCCCGTCTCGTAGATATCGTACACAATGGTGTAGGTGGAGTGATCCGGTCCGCCGCCTGTCATTACCATGGGCTGCACCAGCATGCGGAAAGCGCCGATGGTGACGGTGATAAACACAAACACACACAGGGGTTTCAGCTCCGGCAAAGTGATATCCTTAAATTTCTTCCAGCTTGAAGCGTGATCCATCTCCGCCGCCTCATAAAGGGCCGGACTGATATTCTGCAATCCTCCCAGGAAAATAATCATCTGGTATCCCACCCCCTGCCACACGCTCATAATAGCTATGGAAGGAAGGGCCTGAGAAGCGCTGTGGATAAAAGGCTGGGCGGAAATCCCCAGGTTTCCCAGAAGGGTGTTTAAGATTCCCTCCGGGCTGTAGATCTGCATCCAGAGGGTGGACACCACAGCCAGGGACATGACCACAGGCACAAAGAAGGCTACCTTGAAATACTTCTTGCAGTGGGCCGCGTGGTTAATGGCCATGGCCAGCAGCAGGGCGCCGCCGCACTGGAGAGGCACAATAATCAGCACAAATTTCACCGTGTTAAAAAAGGATCTCACAAAAAGCTCATCCTTAAAAATATTCACATAATTTTCCAGGCCCTTAAAATGTGTCAGCTCCGGGTTCAAGGCAAAGTAATCCGTGAAGCTGAATCCCAATGTCAGAAGCATGGGCAGGAACAGGAACAGTGTGAGGAGCACCAGGGCCGGGCCAAAAAAGGCCATTCCCATAATCGAATTTTTCTTTCTCATTTCCTTGTATAGCGTTCCAGTTTCGCGTTAATCCTTTCTACAGATTTATCCATTTCCGCCTGGGCGTCTTTCCCGCCCAGAGCCGCGCTCTCCAGCACCTCCTGGAAACTGGTGCTCACCTGCGGATACACAGGGGTTTTCGGCCTTGGATGGCCGTAACTGCTGAGCTGGTCATAGAGGGCCTTGTAGTTTTCATCTGTCTGGAACACCTCAATATTCGCAAAGGCCTCATAAGTGGAGGGGAAGGTTTTGGACATCTCCCAGATGCGGATGCCGCTCTCCACGCCGCTCATCCATTTCACCAGCTCCGTGGCCCCCTCAATATTCTTTGTGCCGGAGGATGCCGCAAACGCCCAGGAGCCGGTTGGCGTGTACCGCTCCCCCTTCCAGTTGTCTCCCACTACATAAGGGGCCACCCCCAGATCTATGTCCGGGTAACTGTTGTAGATGGTGTTTACCTCCCAGGCCCCGTCAAATTTAAAAGCCGCTCTTCCGCTCTCAAAAAGCTTGTCGATGGGCGCCTGGGACATGTAACCCCTTTCCACAATAGTGCGGAAATATTCCATGGCCGCTACATTCTCCGGGGCGTTGAAATACCCCTCCACTGTAAGTCCGTCCCCGCTGACCAGGTCTCCACCGTTAGACCACACAAAGGGCGCATAATAGTAGATGCTGGCCTCCCCTACGGGAAAGGTCATGTCCAGGGGATACCCATTCCTCTCCTCCATAAAGGGCTTAAGCTCCTCCAGAATCTCCAGAAATTCCGTCCAGGTCCAGGGATTCCCCGGCTCCGGAATCTGGATGCCCGCCTCCTCTATAAGGGCCTTGTTGTAGTACATTCCCACGCTGGATTCCATAACACCCAGGGCGTAGAGCCTGTCGTCGTATGTACCCTGTTCCAGAATGGAGGGCAGGTAGACGCTTTGTTCCTCCTTTGTAAGCTCCGCCAGGGGCTGGATGATACCGTTGGCCGCATAGGCCGCCACGTTGGGGCCGTCTACCGTCAGCACGTCCGGCAGGCCTCCCGCCATGACGGAGGCATTGATCTTGTCTGAATACCCGCCGCCGCTGTCGTTTCTGGGGATAAACTCAATGTCCGCAAAATACTGCCCGTCGTAGGCCTCGTTAAAGCTCTCCACCGATTCTTTGTAGGCCTGCCCTTCCTCCGTGTCCTCAATGGAGTGTACCCAGATGGACAGATACGCCTCCCCCTGGTCAAACCCCTCCACGTCTCCCGGGCGGATCTCCTTTTTCTGGCAGCCTGCCAGGGAGCCCAGAAGCAGAAAAAGAGTGGTCAGACACAGCAATCGTTTTTTCATTCCCATTCCTCCTATTCCAGTTCCGCAAGCCCCCTCCCAATACCTGGGATCTGGAAGAATTTCCGGCCGTTTTCACGTCCTGAAATCCTTCCGGGTATTGTATGGGGCCTTGCTGGTTTCCAGTTCCGCATCCGCCCTCCCGGTTACTTTTTGGGCAGGTGCTTGTTCCGTTTTTATGACCGGTCATGTAACCGGTAATGTAACCGGTTACTTTTAAGGCAATAATAATACGAAACAGGCGTATTGTCAACCAGAAATTGTAAATTCAGCAAAACACACATTTTTATGGGGAGGAATTTGTGAAATATGTATACTTCACGAAAACGGAGGCCAATTTGAAATTCCATGAGGGACAGTATTATAATCTGATTGAAAACAGGCAGAATTACTTTTCCTCTGCCCAGACACATTTTGTGCAACTGAATGAAAAACCCAGGCCCCATAGGCGGTATGCCGTGTGAAAACAAAAGGCGGGACCGGGAAAGCATCCATGACATCCCCGTCTGTGAAACGACCTCTGTTTTCAAAATCCCCCTTGACTTTTCCGACACCCATGTCGTATAATATTTTCAGACATACGTGTCGGAAAGAGGATTCCATGAATAAAAGAGGACAGGAGACAAGAACCCGCATCAAAACATGTGCATGCTCTCTTTTTGCCGAAAAGGGGTTTAATCAGGTGACCATGAAAGATATCTGTGAGGCTTCCGGCCTAAGCCGCGGCGGCCTCTACAACCACTATGAAAGCACACGTCAGATTTTCCAGGAGCTCCTTAAGGATATGCAGAATAACCAGGCCAGGGCGTTTGACCAGAAGATAAGACAGAATCAGCCGGCCACGTCCATTCTGGACGATATTCTGGAGGTTTACCGGGAGGAAATGCTTGACGGCCGGTCCTCTCTAAGCCTGGCCTTCTATGAATTTTTCAGCATTCACCAGGCCTGTGGGAAGGAAAATTCCCTGCAGGAGCAGTACCTGCTGTCCGTAAACACCTGGAAAAATCTGATACAGTACGGGATAGACAGGCAGGAATTCCGGGAAGTGGACACAGACGCCATAATCGATCTTCTTCTCTTTTCCTATCAGGGAGTCCGGATGTACAGTAAACTGATGCCTGTAGACAAAGAAATTCCCTCCAGAATCCTGGGGGAAATCAAAAAACAACTGGTAAGGAGTGATTCTGATGGCAACCATATTTAACAGCTTTGACCATGATAAAAACGCGTTTTTCAATCCCTCTGACACCACAAAGCCGCTCCCCGGCTTTCCCAAGGTATGTATCACCACATTTTCAGAGGGCATCATCGGGGATTTTGCCAGAAATAACAATGCAAAAGAAATCGCCGGCCTGTACAGCGCAAACGGGCCTGTCCCGGTATACGAAATAGAATACAGAAACAGGAAAATGGGCCTCTTCCTGTCCAGAATCGGCGCTCCCGCCTGTGTGGCGGGCCTGGAAGAGATCATCGCCCTTGGAGCCAGAGGCCTTGTCCAGTTTGGCTCCTGCGGCATCCTGAACGCGTCCCAAGCAGACAATAAGATTATCATTCCCTCCTCGGCCGTCAGAGACGAGGGCACCAGCTACCATTATCTTCCGGCCAGCGAAGAAATCCATGCCGACCCCGCCTCGGTCTCCCTGGCTGTCCAATGCCTGAAGAACCATGAAATCCCCTATGTAGTGGGCAAAACCTGGACTTCAGACGGCATTTACCGGGAAACAGGGAAGCTTATCGAAGCCCGCAAAGCCCAGGGCTGCATTGCCGTGGAGATGGAGTGCTCCGCCTCCCTGGCCGTGGCCCAATTCCGGGGAATCCCCATCCTGCAGTTCCTCTACGGCGCCGACACTCTGGACGCCGCCCAATGGGATATCCGGGATCTCACCGATTACGGCATAAGCTGTGCCAGCAAATACATGGCAATCGCCCTGGAATGCGGGCTCACTTTACAGCGCAGTTTTTCCGGTGAGCCTTAAGCTTCTTCATGGCCCATTCATAATGGCTGGAAGTCACGCTGACAAAATAGGACCCCAGGGTGCTTCCCCCCACCCATTTGTAAACGCCTTTGGAAAACAGCTCTTCATTGGAAAAGCCCTCCGCCAGTTTCAGAATCTCCTCATGGGACTTCCAAAGCTGGTCCCTGGCATCCTCCAGGGAGGTATTCTGATGCTTTATCCAGAATTTTACATTCATTTCCCCATAGGTTTTCCAGGTATAAGGCCGGGGGATAAAAGACCTGCTCTCCCCATTCTGATTGGCCTGCACCCAGTTCAGCAAAAGCTGATGCCACTCATAGAGATGGATGAAAACATCCCGGAGATTTTTATCCCTCCCCCAGTGGGCCTCCTTTTTCTTCACATCCCCAGAAAAATCAAAGGGCGTTGCCAACTCTTTCTCCGTCAAGCCTGTTACAAGCCCGTTGAGTTTTTCAAAATTTTTTCCTGCCGCCTTTAATAAATCCGTTTTTGTCGCCGGTCTGCTCATATTCCTCTTTCCTTTCTCCGGATCATGCCCTACGGGCGTTCCATTATGGCATGTCTCCGCCTTTCTGTGATACTGCCATTTTACCAGATAAATGCTGACGCCTTATGTCATGTTTTCTCGTTTTTTACCTGTACCGCCACAAATAATCATCCTGTAAATATGCGTTGCAGGCGGCAGGCGGATATTTTATAATAGGAAATGCCTTAAGGGGCCGCCAAAAGCGTTTCCCGACAGGATACCTAAGCCATGGATAAATCCGGATTTTACAAGGGTGACATAAATGGACATCACTTTATATTATCGGGAAAAGGAAATCACTTTATCACTCAAAAGAGATCTGATGAATTCAATAAGGAAGTGGAAAGGTTTTTACATACAATACCGTGAATTTCCGTATGAAAAATAAATTCCCTTTACACATTACCGGTTCCAAAACCGGTTATTTCTCTATTGCCATCTCCATTTTCCTTATGCTATACTCAACCCATAGCAGAAAACACTTTCAGAGAGGGAGTTTTACAATATGAAACAGAAAAGAGTAACCTTTGCGGACATTGCCGCCTACACCAGTTTCTCCAAAACCACCATCTCCCGCTACTTTAACAATCCGGATTCCCTTACTCTGGAAAACCAGCAAAAGATCGCGGAAGCCCTGGAGGTTCTCAACTACAGGGAAAACAAGGTGGGCCGCATTCTGGCCAGCGGAAAAACAGAGTTTGTAGGCATCCTTGTCCCCAACCTCTACATGCACTACTATTCGGAGATGCTCAGCCAGATTCTGGCCACCTACGAGACCTACGGCTACAAGTTCCTGGTCTTTGCCGGAAATGAGCGAAAGGACGTTGAAACCCACTATATCCAGGAGCTGCTGGCCTACAATATTGAAGGGCTTATTATGTTGAGCCCCACCATCCCCTCCCGGGATCTGGCGGACTATCACATTCCTGTTGTGGGCATCGAGCGGGAGCACGCTCACATCTGCAGCGTCTGCACCGACAACTATATGGGCGGCGTCCAGGCCACAAGCCTTCTGAAAAAATGCGCCTGCGACATCCTCATCCATGTCAATTCCAGAATGACCGAAGACGCCCCGGCCTATGGCCGTATCCAGGGCTTTCTCGACACCTGCCGGGAGCATAGCCTGCCCCACGAGCTGATTCTCACCGACCTTGGCAATACCTTTGAGGAAAACAGGCAGCGTCTCCTAACGCTTCTGGAACAGCTGGAGGACAGATATCCCCGCCAGAAGAAAGGGCTCTTCCTGTCAAACGACACCCATGCCAACGTGCTTCTGAACCTGCTGATCCGCAAATACGGGCAGCTTCCCCCCACATACCGGATCGTGGGTTTTGACAACTCCCCCATTTCCAGCGAAGCGGTCATTCCCACCAGTACCGTTGGCCAGCAGATTCCACGGATTGCCCAGGAAGCCATGGATCTTCTTTCAATGCAGATGAACGAGCAGAAAAAGCGGCGGCCCACGCCCCTTACCAAGCCCATTCACCGGATTGTTACGCCGGTTCTCATTCCCCGGGAAACCACGCTTCCATGACAGGATAATCCCGCCGGACAGCTCCATTCCCGGGTGTAAAAAATTTCCTGCCATGACGCATTTAAAGCGCCTTAGACATTATGTTTTACAAGCACAGCTTTTGTCTGTATAAATAATTTACGGAATATCTGCAACCAGCCATACCCCCCATTCGTTCTATGGGTGTAGAGAGCACACCCTGGACAGAACGAAAGGAGAAAAAATTATGCCGGATGATTTCATCAGGCACATGCTCCAGGCGGTCATCGAATCATTCCCCATAGATGAGATGAAAAAAGCGGACTTGCTGCAAAGCATCATGGGCCAGGAAGCGAAAGAGGAGGAAAAATAAATCATGTACTGCACTTCTTGTGGAAAACAAATCGACAACGACGCCGCATTTTGCCGGTACTGCGGAAAGCCTGCCTCCCAGAGCGGTGAGTTTGCCAAACTGGTGGAGGCGGCGCGCATGGGCAGTCAGGACGCCATCGGCGCCTTATATGAAAAGACTTACAGCAAGGTCTATTACACTGTCAGGTCCATGATTAAGGATGAGGACGCAGCGCTTGACATTGTACAGGATACTTACCTAAAAGCATTCGCCCACCTGGATAGCTTTCAAGGCGACGTGAAGTTTCAGCCCTGGGTACGACAGATTGCCGCCAACACAGCCCGGGACTGGCTGAAAAAAAAGCGTCCCATGCTGTTTACTGAGCTTGGCCCAGGCGACGGGCAGGATACTCCCGTGGAGGAGCTGTTTCCGGATGAGCGCAGCGGGAATCTTCCGGATCAGGTCATCGACCAGAAGGAGACAGCGCGCCTGCTTCGGGAGATCATCGACGAATTGCCGGAGGATCAGCGTGCCGCCATCGGTATGTTCTACTATGAGGAAATGTCCGTAAAAGAGATCGCCACCGCCATGAGCGCTTCTGAGAGCGCCGTCAAGAGCCGGCTGATGTACGGGCGCAGCAAAATCGAAAAGAAGGTCCGGGAACTGGAAAAACAGGGCACGAAGCTCTACAGCCTGTCTCCCATTCCGTTCCTGCTGCTGCTTTTCCGCAACCAGAAGGTATATGGAGCCGCGGTTCCGGACGGCCGGATCCTTCACACTATCCTTGCTTCACGGACCATGGGGGCCGCCACAGCGGCCGCTGCGGCGAAGCAGGCCGGTATGGCAGAAGCGGCGTCGGCCCCCGGAACAGCTGGCGCCGCCGGAGCCGGCACGACCGCTGCGGCTGGCAGCTTTGGTACACTGAAGATCGGTCTCATCGCTCTTGCCGCCGTGGCGGTTATCAGTCTTGGAGCTTTTGGGGCGACCCAGCTTGCCTCCCGTTTCTCTGAGCCTAAGGAGCCGGAGGCCGTGGAAAACGACATTGACCAGGAGGAGCCGGAAAAACCGGAAGCCAGGGAAAACAACACTGATCAAGAGGAGCCGGAAAAACCGGAAGCCAGGGAAAACGACACTGACCAGGAGAAGCCAGAGGAACCGGAAGAGACGGACCCCATCGGCGAGGCCCTGGAGCAGTACCGTATCATCATCAGTCAGGCAGACACTTATGAATATGGAACAGCCATCCCCGATCTTGAGACGGTGGGCTACCGGTATGCGCTGGTGCAGATGCAGACCGACGACCCGGTTCCCACGCTTCTGCTGGAAAAGGAGGAGGAGGGCTGGACATTCGCGGTAAGTACCCGCGTTTTCCAGTATGACCCGGATACAAAAACCGTATGGCAGCCCGCCGAAGCGATTTCGAGCGGAATCCGCGGCGGCCTCTCCATGGCCGGAGACGGGGACGGTATGATGACCATGCAATGGTCCGGAGGAACCGGGCAGGGCTCTGTTACACGGATTACTCTGGACGGGGATTCCCTTAACCAGGACACTTGCTGGACGGGGCGGATCGACCAGCTGCCCGACTCTATGACCTTTATTGAGATCGAGTGGCACGAGGTCGGAGATCCTTCCCTGCTGGAGGGCTTTACTGCCCCCGGGCCGGGCGGGACATCGCCGTCGGGGGAAGGCTGACAGTGGTGCGCTTCCTGTGGATGGGGATCGCATCGTGCCCACCGGCACTGTCGGCATATACGATTATGACGGGATCATCGCATTGCAGGGGCAGCCTGACCCAAACGGCGGGGATGCGCATTCCGGGTACCAGACCATGACCTATCCCGTAATCGTGCCGGATACGCCCCAGACCTTGCGCATAAGGCCCGGCGGCTGGAGCGGCGAAGAGGATGATTACTCCATCCATGAGGCCTTGATGATCGACTGCGCTACGCTGACGGCATGAAGCAGTATGCGGGCCGGCATATCACGTTCAGCATTGACGCGGCCGCTACTTTCTGATCCAGCGATGCGGGGCTTCCCCTGGGACAGCCCTATACCGGCGATATCCATATCCTTGACCAAAAAATACCCGCAACCATCTTTCGGCCTTAGTCGTTTCATAGGTGTAACCATTCAAAGCCACTTTTAAAAGGGCAGCCAGGGGGATGCGTTTCCCCTGGCTGCCCTTTTCCATATAATCAGGCAAGTGGCTTGTTTTCTGTATGGATTATCCGGGAAATAATTCCCTGCTGCTCTTCCCTGGCCTTACTCTACCACATAGATCCAGCCCTTTGGCGCTTCCAGACGTCCCATCTGGATTCCGGTTAGGGTATCGTAAAGCTTCTGGGTGATGGGGCCCATCTTCTCCATGCCGCCTGGCAGGCAGATCTCTTTTCCGTGGTCCACGATCTTTCCTACCGGAGAAATCACAGCCGCCGTACCGCACAGGCCACACTCCGCAAAATCCTTTACCTCTTCCAGAGCGATCTCCCGCTCCTCCACCTCAAGGCCCAGATACTCCTTAGCCACATACACCAGGGAACGGCGGGTAATGGAGGGCAGAATGCTGGAGGATTTCGGCGTTACCACCTTATTGTCCTTCGTCACAAACAGGAAGTTTGCTCCCCCCGTCTCCTCCACATAGGTTCTGGTGGCCGCATCCAGGTACATATTCTCGTCAAATCCCTGCTGATGGGCGTCCACAATGGCGTGAAGGCTCATGGCATAGTTGAGCCCGGCCTTGATATGCCCGGTTCCGTGGGGCGCAGCCCGGTCAAAATCGCTGACGCGGATGGTTAAGGGCTTTACGCCTCCTTTAAAGTAAGGGCCCACAGGCGTGGTAAAAATGCGGAACTGATACTCATCCGCAGGTTTCACCCCGATCACCGGATTGCTTCCAAACATATAGGGGCGGATATAGAGGGTTGCGCCTGTTCCATAGGGGGGGACATAGGCGGCATTTGCCTTTACCACCTGAAGAACCGCCTCCACAAAACGCTCCCTGGGAAAAACCGGCATCTCCAGCCTCTTTGCGGACTGCTCCATCCGCTCTCCATTGAGATCCGGACGGAAGGTCACGATATGTCCGTCCTCTGTAGTGTAGGCCTTAAGACCCTCAAAAACCGTCTGGGCATACTGCAGCACGCCTGCGCATTCGTTGATGGTCACATTGCTGTCCTCAGTCAGCACGCCCTCGTCCCAGGCCCCGTCCTTAAAATTGGACACAAATCTCTTGTCCGTGGCAATATAGCCAAACCCCAGATTTGTCCAGTCAATGTTTTTCTTTTCCATAGTCTCCTCCAATCCGCCGCCTGGCAGGCAATGCGGCTCCTTTAATTTTTCCCAATTATACCGCAAAATTTTCCATTATGCAAGGCATTGATTATGCAGGTATTTCATTGCCGCCACGGGGCCTTTATTCTTGCCATTTTATAGCTCCTGTTACAAAAAATGTAATTCCCTTTCTATGTTAATTATGGTATACTAACCACGTATCAATTTTTATCAGCGAGGAGCAACATAATGAAAACCAGTCTTATGAAAAAAACAGTCCTGTCCATCTCCCTTTTTCTGATGGCCGGGCTTACCGGGTGTAACGGCTCCCTTCCGGCCTCCGCTCCGGAACAGGCCCAGGAGGAGACGCCCCAGCCTACAGAGGAGGAGCTGGCTGCCATGCGCAGGGTGGAAACCCTGGAACCTCTTCTTGAGGAGGCGGAAAACCTGGCGCAAAGCTATCGCTATGAGGAGGCAGCCGCCGTTTTAGCAAAAGCGCCGGAAGAATTTGCCCAGGATGAGGAGGTCACGGCCGCCCTAACCCGCTATAAAGAAGCGGAAAGCGCCTTCGTCCCCTATGACCAGCCTGTGCGCCATATTTTCTTCCACAGCCTGATTGTGGACACCTCCCTTGCCTTTGACGGCGACTACATGGAAAACGGCTACAATTACTGGATGACCACAGTAGACGAATTCAAGGCCATGCTGGAGCAGCTCTACGCCAACCAGTACATACTTATTGATATTCATGAGCTGTGTGAGGAGGTAACAGATGCGGAGGGGAATGTCACGCTGGAGGCAAAGCAGCCCCTGGTGCCGGAGGGAAAAATCCCCCTGGTATTATCCGTGGACGACTTAAGCTACTATGAATATATGAAAGAGGACGGGTTTCCGAGAAAGCTCCTTCTGGATGAAAACGGAGAGGTAAAGAACCTCTATATTGACAAGGATGGCAGGGAAAACATCGGCGACTATGATGTGGTCCCTATCCTGGACACCTTTGTGAAGGAACACCCGGATTTCTCCCTCAGAGGGGCCAGGGGCATTATCGCCGCCACCGGCTATGAGGGAACTCTGGGCTATCGCATCAACGATCTGGAAAGCCCCACCCTTAAGGAGGACCGGGAAACCGTCCGGGCTCTTGCGGACCGCCTGAAGGAAACCGGCTGGCTTTTCGCCTCCCACGGCTACGGCCACAGGCATACGGCAGACATCTCCATGGACACCCTGGTGGAGGATACCAACAGCTGGAGGGAGGAGATCGCCGCCTATGTGGGGGACACCGATATCTACATCTATCCCTACGGGGAAGAGATCGATTATCCCAGCGACAAGCTTACCTACCTGCAGTCCGAGGGCTTCCGCTTTTTCTGCGGCGTATGGGCCGCCAAGCCCTTTGTCTCCGTAAAGGACACCTATGTCCGCCAGACCCGCTGCAACCTGGACGGATTTACCATGATTACCAGGCCGGATTCCGTCTCCGATCTCATCGACGCGTCCAAGGTGCTGGATACCAGCCGCCCGGAATTAAAATAACCTTGTAAAAGAGGAGGAAAGCCAGACCAGAGCGCTTCTGCTTCCCTCCTCTTAATTTTATCCGGAGCAGTGTTTATCCATATACCCGCGCGATCTCCTCCCGCATGATTTCCACCCAGCGGATTGCGTTGTACGGATTCTTTCCCAGGGTATTGTTGTCCTTCATAATAAATTCGCAGATTCCGCCCTTTGTCTGTTCCACCGCTTTGCGGCAGTCGCTTCTCACCACATCTTCATTCATATGACAGGAAGCCAGAGGCGTAGGCATGGGCTTTACGGAAGCAATATAGTCTTTTCCCAGAAGCTCCGGTACAGTGGCCCAGTCCGCCCAGGGGGACACGGATACACGTCTCAGATTTGGAAGCTGCTTCACATATTTCCAGCGGGGATTATAGGGCTCACAGCACCCGTAACAATTTAACGCGAATCTCTCCAGAATCTTTTTGTGCCTGGGAAGAATAAATTCCCCGTACCATTCGGGATTTATGGAGACCGTTTCCTGGCTGTCACAAAATCCCCACATATCCCTTGTAGTTACCGGAGCGTCCTCTGTAAGAACCGGAATCTCACCGGTAAATCCAAAACCGCCGCTTCCCACATAAGTCCCTTCCGTATTTTGCGCCAGCAACCGGTTCTCTTCCAGATAATCCAGCATCCTAAGCTTCCCCTCGCACAGCAGATCCAGCATCCGCTCCACCCACTGAGGCTCCGTCACAAAGTCGCACATAAAATCTTCCATCCCCCGGATATTTACAAAATCCCAGCATAATCCCAGGGTCCACCACCAGGTATTCTTTCTTCTCACATGAAGAATTCCGTCAAAGACTTCATGGGCCAGCTCCATCAAACGGTTGGATTCCTCCCAGTCGATGTTGTATCTGGGGTGATGGATTTTGGGAAAATCCCTTTCATAGTCCTCAATGGCCTGTTTTACCACATAGCTTCCCCCGTTTTCCCCGCCGATTTTCTCCAGCTTCACGCCCCATCCCGTGTCCCAGTAGCTGTAGGGCACATCCAGGTAAGGCTCTATGACCTTGTCGTCTCTCATTTTGTCCGCCCAGAAAATCTGTTTTTGCAGGCTCATTTCCCAAACCCGGGCCAGAGGATCATGACATTCCAGCGTGTGGGCGGGAATGCATTCATTCCAGCCGTTTTCGGGGTCAATAAAGACCACCAGTTCCTCAGTCTTTAAGTCGTTGTGGGCTGTCCACAGAAGCTTTTTCTGCTTCATCACCGGACGCTCTGCGATCTCAGCCACCTGTGCAGCCAGCCTGCGTAATACCTCCTTCTCCTTATTATCAAAAGCCATGCTTGTCCCCATAGCCTTTACTTCCGGGTAACCCGCCGCTGTCTGTTCTGTTGCCGGATCCTTTTTATGTTCTAACAATGCCATTTCCTGCTCATCCTTTCTGTTTCACGTTCTGCCTGTATTCCTTTGGGGAAACCCCCAGCATCTTTTTAAAGGCCACGCAAAAATAATGCTGGGAGCTGTAGCCCACCTGGTCGGCAATCTCATAAATATGCAAATCTGTATTTAGGAGGAGATCTATGGACTTTAAAATGCGGACCTTGGTAAGATATTTCACCACGCTGCTCCCCATTTCCATGTGAAACAGGCGGGTCAGGTAACTGCTGTTAATCCCGCATGCATACGCGATTTCCTGTACCGACACGTTCATATCCGCGTAATTCCTGTCTATATACTCCTTTGCAGACAATACTGCCTCTGATAAATGGCCGCATGTCTCCTCCTCCCATTTCTGGTACACCTCCCCCAGCTCTTCCAGAGACGCGATAAAGGCGGTTTTTATGCTTACCTCACATTTCAGCAGGGAGAAGGTTACCGCCCCGATCTCTTCCTGTGCCTTTTGCAGATTTTCCTCTTTTCCAATCTCTGCCAGGGCAAGGAGGCACCCGTTGGGGTCTACCATGGAACAGGCACATCCGTAATTATTTAAAATTTCTTCCATCACATTGCGCATTACAAACTCAAACAGCTTATTGTCATAGATTCCGGAGCTTCCGGCTCCCAGCTCCTTTGAGTAAAAAAGCTGCATAACGGCTATCCTGGTCTTGAAATCCAGCTGGTAAATCCCTGCCATCTCCTGTATTTCTTCCCTGGAAATGTTGTTCTGGATAATGTCATTTATAAACCGTTCCCGGATGTAAGCCATATTCTTTTTGAGGGCGGTCTTTGCGCCCTCCAGCTGTGCGTCCAGAAAGGCGTTTTTTTCCAGCCTGTCCTTTGCGCGCCGCAGGGTTTCGAAAAGCTCCTTTTCATTTACAGGTTTCAGAATATACGCAAAGACCCCGGAGCCAATGGCTTTTCTGGCATACTGGAAATCGTCGTATCCTGTTATGATTATACATATGATATTTTCATCAACTTCCCGTACCTTGTCAGCCAGGTTCAGACCGTCCATCAGCGGCATGCAGATATCCAGAAGACAGATATCCGGCTTCTTTTCCTCCACAAGCCTAAGAGCCTCCTCTCCGTTTCCCGCTGCGCCGCAGACATTCATATCCAGATCTTCCCATTGGATTGTCTTTATGATTCCCCTTCGGATCTTTGCCTCGTCATCCGCCACCAATACCTTCCACATCACATTTTCCTCTCACGTTTTGGGAATATTTTCACACAGAGCGGGATGGCGCAGCAACGCCGTAGTTCCCACGCCTCTCTCGCTTTTCAGATACAGGCCATAAGGTTCTCCGTAATTGAGAAGGATCCTGTAATGGACGTTAAATACCCCATACACCCCATTAGTCTCCGCCTTCCCCCCCTTCAAAGCCATCTGCACCTCGTTAAGCCGCTCCTTAGACATGCCGCTGCCGTCATCCTCCACGGCAAGAAAAAGATCCTCCTTTTCTTTCCAGACATAGATGGAAATTCTGCCGTTTTTTCCGCTGTTTTTTATCCCATGGTAGATGGCGTTTTCAATAAGCGGCTGTAAAATAAGCTTCTGCACCTTCAGCCTTTCACAGTTTTTCGCCACATGCACCTCATAGGAAATCATCTCCTCATACCGCACCTTCTGAATTTGCAGATAGCTGGTGACATGCTGGATTTCCTGGGCGACGGTTATGGTTTCGCTTCCCCTGGAGAGGGCAATCCGGAACAGGGACGCCAGGGCATCCACGGTCTCCACAATGTCTGACGCCTCATATTCTTTCGCCATCCAGTGAATCGTATCCAGCGTATTATAAAGAAAATGCGGCCTTATATTTGCCTGGAGAATCTCCATCTCCGCCTTCCGCTTGGCCTTTTGCTCGATATATACCTGCCTGATATGATAATCCAGCCTGGCAATCATCACGTTAAAGCGCTCTCCCAGATAGACAATCTCCCTGGGCCCATCCTGCCGGAATCTCACGGACAGATCCCCTGCCTCGGCCTGGCTCATAAGCTCCTGGAGGGTTTTGATGGGCCGTACAATGGACGAGCCTGTCTTTACGGAGACAAAAATCATCACGGAGGTGATAACTGCCATAAACAGCCACAGCACACTGGCAAACTCATCAACACTCCGGTAATATTCGCCCAAGGGAACAACCCCCACAATATCCCAGTCGTTCCTTTTATTGTGAAGCTCTACCTGGCAGTAATTTTTATCCCAGGCGGATTCCGGCACGGATCCCACAATAGGAGAATAAATTATCTGTCCGGTTTTGTCCTTTACGTATACATAAGAACCATTTCTGCTGAGAATATTGGACATGGAGTTTTCCAGAATCCGGCTGTACATCTCCACATTAACCGCCCCGATAAAATTCCCCTCCCTGTCCTTGATAGAATGGCTGACAGAGATAAGCTGCTGGTTCACCGGGCCGGTTCCGTCGCACACTCTGGCGTTTGCCTCATAGTACAGGACATGGGCCGTATCCTGCTCCTTCCGGCACAGCCTGTACCAGTCCTGGGTTTCCGGGTGATGAAAGACCGCGTCCTCCTGGCCTGTCATAATGCAGGTTCCGCCTGCGTAGGAGATCACTACCTGGTATACCTCGTCCACGCTCAACCGGTAATCCTTCAGCAGCTGTCCTATACGCCTCTTATTCTCTGTGTCCTCATTGTAGGCATCCGGGTCTTTGTATTGGCTCACCTCCTGGAGCTGCCGGTCCCTGGAAATAAAATAGGCCAGGCTGGAATAGGAGATAAACTGCTGATCCATATTGTAATTGATAAGCCCCAGGGACTCCCTGGCATTTTTTTCCACCAGCCTTTCTATGTTTTTCCGGTAGGATACCAGCATGAAGAACGATAATATGCTAATCGGGACCAGAATAATGCACACAAAATATACCATTAACCTGACGCTGATGCTGTTATTTCTGATCCCTGCTTTTCCCATAGATCACACTTCCCCTTTTTCTTACCGGTAATCCGGCACATCCTCCGCACGGATCCCCTCATAAGGCACATAATAATTGGTTTCCAGGGTTTCCCCCTTTGCCGCCTTAACGGCTACCTCCACACATTCGGATCCCTGCCTTTTGGCATTCTGGAAAACGGTTCCGTTCATGGTGCCTTTCTCCACGCAGTCCAGCGCCTCTCCCTGGGCGTCAATGCCGTAAACTCTGATCTGGCCTGTAAGTCCCTTTGCCTCAATGGCCATAACCGCTCCCAGAGCCATCGCGTCATTCTGGGCCACCACCGCGTCGATCTGCTTCCCGGAAGTAAGCCAGTTTTCCATAAGCTTCATGCCTTCCTCCCTGGACCAGTTCGCCGTCTGCTCCGCGATAATCTCAATATCTGTTCCCTCCAGCTTATTTAAAAGCCCCGTGTATCTGCCAATCTGGGCGTCGTGCCCCATCTGGCCATACATCACCACAATATTTCCTTTGCCCTCCAGGTCTTCCACCACCATCCCGCCCTGGATTTCCCCGGACTCTATGGCGTCGGAACCCACATAGGCATTTGCCTCCTCCTGGTTTGACGTCGTGGAGATCAGCGTTATAATGGGAATTCCCGCTTCCCGGGCCGCAGTCACCGCAGGCGCGCACCCGTCTGCGGAGATGGGGTTCAGCACAATCACATCCACCTTCTGGGCGATGAAATTCTCTACCTGGCCCACCTGTTTTTCAGCGTTCATCTGGCCGTCTGCCACCTGGATGGTAACGCCAAGCTCCTCAGCCTTTTCCTTAAAGGCGTCGCTTAACCGCACAATATACTCGTCCGACAGCCCCTGGAAAGATACTCCGATCACAATCTTTTCATCGTCTTTTTCCGTTGCGGAAGCCTCTGTATCTGTCTTTGTGTTCCCGCCTGCCTCTTCGGTGGGAGATTTTTCCTGCTCCCCGGATGTTCCCTGGCATCCGCACAATGTTCCCAGAATCATTGCCACAATAAGAATACTTCCCATAATCCTTTTTTTCATGTCCTTCTCCTTTTCGTTTATTTTTTTATATCCTTTGTTCTGACGTCAATAAAGACGGTCAGCACAATAATGATACCCTTAATAATCTGCTGGTAATACGCGGAAACATTTAAAAGATCCAGCCCGTTATTTACCATGGTCATAAGAAGCGCTCCGATCACCGCGCCGTACACGGAGCCAATGCCTCCGGATGTGCTGACCCCGCCAATAACTGCTCCCGCAATGGCGTCAAGCTCATATCCCTCTGCCATGGCCGGCGTGCCCGACTGGATGCGTCCTGCCAGCAGAAGTCCTCCAAGGCCTGTCAGAGCGCCCGTAATGGTATAAGCCAGAAGCCTGGTCCTTTTCACATTCAGGCCGGACACATAAGCCGACAGCTCATTTCCGCCGATGGCATAAATATGACGCCCGAATTTCGTCTTGTTCAGCATAAAAGCCGACGCCAGCATAACAAGAATCATTACAATCACAAGTACAGGAATGCCGGATATTTTTCCGCTCCCCAGAAAAATGTATTGCTCTGACAATCCAAAGACCGGCGTTGCGTTTGTAAGCAGAAGCGCCATGCCCCTGGCCGCCTGCTGCATTCCAAGGGTGGCGATAAACGCCGGAACCTTTCCCCAGGACACAATAAGCCCGTTTATAAGGCCGCAGGTCATTCCCACTCCGATGGCCGTCAGAACAGCCGCCGGCATATTGGTTCCGTCTGCCAGTCCATACATGGCGGAGGTAACGCCTGCCAGAGCCATCACCGAACCTGAGGACAGATCCATGCCTCCGGAAATAAGGCAGATGGTCTGCCCCATTGCGATAATGGCAACGATAGACGCCTGTTTGGATATATTCAGCAGGTTGTTCACCGTAAAAAAGGCCTTATTTGAAACGGAAAGCAGGATAAACACCAGCAGAAACAGGAAATAAATCCCATACTTTGCCACATATACTTTAAATTGCCCCTCCTTATTCCCTGTTGACACAATCTCCCTCCATTCCTGCCGCAAGAGCCATAATGGCCTCCTGGGACATCTCCTCTCTTGTCAGCTCTCCTCTTATTCTTCCCTCATGCATTACCGCCACCCGGTGGCAAAGCCCTATAAGCTCCGGCATTTCAGAGGAGATCATCAGTATGGCTTTTCCCTCTGCGGCCAGCTTCTGGATTATGCTGTAGATCTCGTATTTAGCGCCCACGTCGATTCCCCTGGTAGGTTCATCCATAAGCAGGATATCCGGCTCCCCCAGCAGCCACCGCGCCACAATGACCTTCTGCTGGTTGCCCCCCGACAGGCTGCCCACATTCTGGTTTCTGCTTCCGGTCTTTATCTTAAGCGTCCGGATCCCTCTGTCAACCGCCGCATTTTCTTTCCGCCCGCTAATCACCTGCTTCCACCGGCAATACCGCCCCAGAGTCAATATACTCATGTCTTTTTTCACCGAGGTCTTTTTGTTAAGTCCGCTAAGGGCCCGGTCCTCCGTGACAAAGGCAAGCCCTGCCTTTACGGCGTCCCGGGGCCTTCTGATCTCCCGCTCTTTACCTCTGATCCAGACCTTTCCCTGCTTTATCCTTCTCATCCCAAACAGGGCTTCCGCCAGCTCGCTCCTGCCCGCTCCCATAAGTCCGGCAAGCCCCAGGATTTCCCCTTTACGGATGTTCAGGCTGATATCCTCCAGCACATGTTCACAGCAAAGCCCCTCCACACGCAGCGCTTCCTCTCCAGGCTCATGTTCTATAGGAGGAGGAAACATGTTTTCCATGGTCCTTCCCACCATTTTGGCGATTAACTGGTCGATGGTCAGATGGCCGGCTTTGTAAGTGCCAACGCTCTTTCCATCCCGCAGAATGGTAATTCTGTCGGCAATCCGGAAAATCTCATCCATCTTGTGGGATATGTAAACGATTCCCATGCCCTGCTTCTTAAAATTCCCGATTATGCCAAAGAGCGCCTCCACCTCCTTATGGGAAATCGCCGAAGTAGGCTCATCCATGATAATAATCTTCGCGTTGACCGATACCGCCTTGGCAATCTCAACCATCTGCCTTTTTGCCACAGAGAGCTCCCGCATTTTCACGGCCGGGGAAATCTCCAGATCCAGACGTTTTAAAACCTCCCCCGCCTTCTCCTGCATAAGCCGCCTGTCATAGAAAATACCTCTCCCGTATTCTTTTCCAAGAAATATGTTTTCCGCCACGCTCATATCCAGTACGTTATTTAGCTCCTGATGAATCATGGAAATACCCTTTTCCATAGCGTCCATGGGGGACTGGGCCTTCATCTCCTTTCCCTCCAGCTTTATCATCCCCTCATCCGCATGGTAAATGCCGTTTATAATCTTCATCAGCGTGGATTTGCCGGCGCCGTTTTCCCCCATAAGCACATGCGTTTCCCCGGGCCTTACATCAAAGCTTACATGATCCAGAGCCAGTACCCCGGAAAAGCTCTTGGTAATCCCCTCTACCTCCAACAGCCTGTGCTCCATTTCCCCTCACCTCCTTCTGGTAATTTTATTTTACCGTTTTCCCCGGGTTTTGTATTTAAAAGAATCTGACATAATTTTTTGTTTTTCTGACCAGTATTCTCCAAAAGGGGCTCTTAAGAGGTCTCCAGAGGGCATACTTACGGGAAGCTTCGCATATATTGGGATAGATTCCAAAAACAGGAAAGGCAGGAGGAATTATGGATAAAGGAAAGAATATTTCGAATCTGGCGCTGCGAATGATAAAGGCGCTGCTGGCCGCCTATGTAGTGACAGGAGGGATGCTGCTCCTGCTGGCCTTTTTGCTGTATCAGTTCCAGCTCTCCCGCTCCGGCGTCAACGTGGGCATTATTGCCGTGTACATGATCTCCTGCTTTCTGGCAGGATTTCTGGTGGGAAAAATGATGGGAACGCGGAAATACCTGTGGGGAGCCGCCGCCGGCCTGCTCTATTTTGTAATACTGACAATCATTTCCCTGGCCGTTAATCGGGGCTTTGACAGCAGTTCCTCCAACTTTGTCACCACGCTTATTATCTGTACGGCGGGGGGGACCCTGGGGGGAATGCTGTCTTGATACCAGGGCAGAAGTCACCTTCAGCCCTGGCCATTGGCGGGGCGCCCTCAGCGCCTCCCCGCCGCTGTCCCACCACCCCTGCCCTTATAAATGTGCTCAGACTGGACTTTTAGACAAAAAAAGGAACATGCCAGGTTTCCAGCATGTTCCTTTTTTATGTAATTTCTGCAATTACCGCTTATGCGTTTGCTGCCAGTTTCTTTGCCAGCTGAGCCGCGCTTGCTGCATCCTCGCTGTAGCCGTCAGCGCCGATCTCGTCTGCAAATGCCTGGGTGATGGGGGCTCCGCCAACCATGATCTTGATTCTGTCGCGGAAGGGCTGCTCGTTCAGAGCGGCAACGGTGTCGCGAAGAGCCGGCATGGTAGTAGTAAGAAGAGCGGAGCATCCAACTAAAGTTGCGTCCGGATTCTCGTTTACTGCCTCGATGAATTTCTCGATGGGTACGTCGATACCCAGGTCGATTACTTCAAAGCCGGCGCTCTCAATCATCATACCAACCAGGTTCTTGCCGATATCATGCAGGTCGCCTGCAACGGTTCCAAGAATCATCTTTCCTGCTGTGCCTGTGCCGCCGCTTGCCAGATGGGGTTTTAACACCTCTACGCCCTTCTTCATCGCGCGTGCCGCAACCAGCATCTCGGGAACGAAAATCTCATTATTTTTAAATTTCTCGCCGACAACACCCATGGCGTCAATCATACCCTGATTCAGAATCTCAACGGGATCGCAGCCTTCGTCAAGGGCTTCCTGCACAAGTCCTCCAACCAGCTTCGCTTTTCCTTTTTCAACGGCTTCTGCTACTTCTTGAATCTTCGACATTTTGTCATCCCTCCTGATATTATTTGTTCACAACCACCATGAATTCTTTTCATGTTATTTCTATTTTATCTCTTTTCACTAAAATATGCAAGTGAATCCTCCAATTTTATTTCCTACAGATTGTTTGAATTGAAGGGTCAATTTTTGTCATTTTGTAGAAGGCGCAAAAGATCTCACCGGCGCGCCCGGATCCTGGCGATATCCATAAGCTCCAGCTTTTCCGCATCCGCATTTTCCAGGCTGGTTACAAGAGCCCTGGCCGTGTCGATGGCAGTCAGCACGTTGACCCCTGTCTCTATGGCGCTGCGGCGGATGATAAAGCCGTCGTGGCTATGCTCCACTCCCTGGGAGGGCGTGTCAATAACCAGATCGATCTCATGTCCCAGAATCAGATCCAGGATGTTCGGGGACTCCTGTTCCAGCTTCCTGGTAAGCCGCACGGAAATGTCCGCCTCCATAAGGGCTCTGGCCGTCCCCTTGGTGGCAAAAATATTGTAGCCCAGAGCCTCAAAGCGCCTGGCGATCTCCACGGCCTCCGGCTTGTCCTGGTCCCGGACGGTAATAATCATGTTCTTGTGCCTGGGCAGACGGATACCCGCACCCAGAAACGCCTTGTAGAGTGCCTCGTTAAAGGTTTTCGCAATTCCCAGGCATTCTCCCGTGGACTTCATCTCCGGCCCCAGACCGATATCCGCCCCGCGGATTTTCTCAAAGGAGAACACGGGCATCTTGACGGCAAAAAAATCCGCCTCTGGCTGCAGGCCCGGCTCATATCCCAGACTTTTAAGCTTCTTACCCAGAATCACCTGGGTGGCCAGAGATACAATGGGAATGCCCGTCACCTTGCTAATATAGGGTACGGTACGGCTGGAACGGGGATTTACCTCAATGACGTAGACCTCCTCCCCCACAACGATAAACTGGATGTTGATAAGGCCGGTCACATGGAGGGCGCGTGCCAGCTTCCTGGTATACTCCTCTATGGTGGCCTTCACGCCCTGGCCGATGCTCCTGGCGGGATACACGGAAATACTGTCCCCGGAGTGAATGCCCGCCCGCTCAATATGTTCCATAATGCCGGGAATCAGAATGTCCTCCCCGTCGCAGACCGCGTCCACCTCAATCTCTTTTCCCTGGAGGTATTTGTCCACCAGAATGGGATGCTCCTGGGCAATGCGGTTAATGATCCCCATAAACTCGTCCACATCCCTGTCATGGATGGCGATCTGCATACCCTGGCCACCCAGCACGTAGGAGGGGCGCACCAGCACCGGATATCCCAGTTTGTGGGCCGCCTCTTTGGCCTCCCCGGCCGTGTATACCGTGTACCCCCTGGGCCGGGGAATGCCGCACGTCTCCAAAATCCGGTCAAAAAGCTCCCGGTCCTCGGCTGCGTCCACATTTTCCGCAGAGGTTCCCAGAATGGGCACGCCCATTTTCATAAGGGATTTAGTCAGCTTAATGGCTGTCTGGCCGCCAAACTGCACCACCGCCCCGTCCGGCTTCTCCAGCCTTACCATATTCTCCACATCCTCCGAAGTCAAGGGCTCAAAATACAGCTTGTCGGCAATGTCAAAGTCCGTGCTGACGGTTTCCGGGTTATTGTTGACGATAATGGTCTCGTAGCCCTCCCTGGAAAAAGCCCAGGTGCAGTGAACAGAGCAGAAGTCAAATTCGATCCCCTGGCCGATGCGGATGGGACCGGATCCCAGGACCAGGACTTTTTTCCGTCTTTCCCGGGAAACCGTCTCTATTTTTGTCCCCCTCCTTGCAGGAAGCTTCGGGGTGAACACCTCATTTTCACTGCCAAATACAGAATAGTAGTAGGGGGTGCCTGCCTCAAACTCCGCCGCGCAGGTATCCACCATCTTGTAGGCGGCCACAATACCGTATTCATCCCGGAGACCCCTGACCTCTTCTTCCGTCTTTCCCGTGAGGCGGGCAATGACCGCATCCGGGAATTCCATGCGCTTGGCCTCTTTCAAAAGCTCCCTGGTAAGCTCCCCGTCTTTCAGGCTCTCCTCCATCTCCACCAGAATGGCGATCTTATCGATAAACCAGGAATCTATGCGGGTGATCTCGTGGATTCTCTCATAGGAAACACCTCTCCGCAGTGCCTCCGAAATGACCCAGATCCGCCGGTCATCCACCCTTTCAAGCTGCCTTAACAGCTCCTCCTCCGAAAGGGAAGTAAAATCATAGGAAAGCAGGCTGTCCACATGCTGTTCCAGGGAACGTACAGCCTTCATCAGCGCGCCCTCAAAATTATCGCAGATGCTCATGACCTCCCCTGTTGCCTTCATCTGGGTGGTCAGCGTCCGCTTGGCGCTGATAAATTTATCAAAGGGCAGCCTGGGCAGCTTCACCACGCAGTAATCCAGCACAGGCTCAAAGCTGGCCATGGTCTGTCCGGTAATGGCGTTTGGAATCTCATCCAGGGTATAGCCGATGGCAATCTTGGCCGCCACCCTGGCGATTGGGTACCCTGTGGCCTTGGAGGCCAGGGCAGAGCTTCGGCTGACCCGGGGATTGACCTCGATCACACAGTACTCGAAGCTTTCCGGGTGGAGGGCATACTGCACGTTACAGCCTCCGGTAATATTGAGCTCGCTGATGATGTTGAGGGCGGAGCTCCGAAGCATCTGGTATTCCTTGTCCCCCAGGGTCTGGGAGGGCGCCACCACAATGCTGTCTCCGGTATGTACGCCCACAGGGTCGATGTTTTCCATGTTGCAGACCGTGATGCAGTTTCCCGCCCCGTCCCGCATAACCTCGTACTCGATCTCTTTCCAGCCTGCGATGCATCGCTCCACCAGCACCTGCCCCACCCGGGAAAGTCTGAGGCCGTTTGCCAGGATTTCCTCCAGCTCCGGCTGGTTCCGGGCAATCCCGCCGCCGCTTCCTCCCAGGGTGTAGGCAGGGCGAAGCACCACAGGATACCCGGTCTTAGCGGCAAAGGCAGTACCGTCGGCAATATTTTCCACCACAAGGGAAGCCGCCACAGGCTCCCCGATTCTCTCCATGGCACTCTTAAATTCCAGACGGTCCTCGGCCTTTCTGATGGTCTCGGAGGTGGTTCCGATAAGCCGGACTCCCTGCTCCCGCAGGAATCCCTTCTCCTCCAGCTCCATGGCCAGATTAAGGCCCGCCTGGCCTCCAAGGGTGGGCAGCACGCTGTCGGGCCTTTCCTTTAAAATCAGCTGCTCCACCACCTCCACGGTCAAGGGCTCTATGTAGACCCGGTCCGCAATGTCCTTGTCCGTCATAATGGTGGCCGGGTTGGAATTTAAGAGAACCACCTCCACCCCTTCCTCCCTTAAGGAGCGGCAGGCCTGGGTTCCCGCATAATCAAATTCCGCGGCCTGCCCGATGACAATGGGGCCGGAACCTATTACCAGTACCTTTCTGATCGCCGGATTCTTAGGCATGCTTTTCCACCTCCATCATCTTTATAAACCGGTCAAAGAGATATCCCGTGTCCCCAGGGCCCGGACATGCCTCCGGGTGAAACTGCACGGTGAATATATTTTTTCCTGTATAGCACAAGCCTTCGTTGGTTTTGTCGTTGACATTTTCAAAAGCCGGAACCGCCACACCGGGATCAAGGCTTTTGGTATCCACCGCATAGCCGTGATTCTGGGAGGAAATATAAACGCGGCCTGTGGATAGATCTTTCACAGGATGGTTGCCGCCCCTGTGGCCGTATTTCAGCTTGTAGGTATCGGCCCCTGTGGCCAGGGCCAGAAGCTGATGCCCCAGGCATATGGCAAAGATGGGAATGTCCGTCTCATAGAGCTTGCGGATTTCCCCAATGGGCCCTGGGCACTCCTTGGGATCTCCGGGTCCGTTGGACAACATAATGCCATCGGGCCTGTCCGCCAGAATAACCCCGGCAGGCGTGTCCGCCGGATAGACCGTCACCTGGCAGCCCCGCCTGTTGAGAGAACGGGCGATATTCTTCTTGGCCCCCAGATCAAGAAGCGCCACCCTGGGGCCCTTCCCCGGAAGCACATAGGACTCCCCACAGGTGACCTTTTCCACCACCCTTCCTGTGGTGTAAGCTTTCAGCCTGGGAAGGATCTCCGCCAGATCCAGGTTCTCCCGGGTGGTAACCATACCGTTCATAGCGCCCTGCTCTCTGAGAAGCTTCGTCAGCGCCCGGGTATCAATCCCTGCAATTCCGGGAATATCGTATTCCCGAAGAAGATTCTGGATAGTATCCTGGCTTCTGAAATTGCTGGGCAAGCGGGACAGCTCCCGCACGACAAAGGCGTCCGGCCACAGCCTGTCAGACTCCATATCTTCCCTGCATACACCGTAATTTCCAATGAGCGGATAGGTCATGACCACCGCCTGCCCTGCGTAGGAAGGGTCTGTCAGCACTTCCAGATAGCCTGTCATGGAGGTGTTAAATACAATCTCGCTTACCGCCTCCCTGGTGGAGCCAATACTTTTTCCGGTAAATACATGTCCGTCTTCCAGTATCAGAAAAGCTCTCATATTCTGTTTCCTTTCCCTTATTCTCAAAAAAAAAGACACAGTCAGCCTCTATCCATGGCCTCCTTGCCTTAAACTTTCCCCATTATACTATAAGTCTCCTTCCGGTTCAAGGATTTTTTCTTCCCGTCGTGTAAAAGATTCCCCCTTTTTCCCACAGAATTTATTACATTTCGCCTCAAAATAAGGCTGCAACACAATCTCTCGTGCCACAGCCTTATTCTTCAGATTTTAAAGCTTACTGTATCCGTAGCCGTTGACTATGGCGTCAATCCGCACATTGTTCTTGCACAGCGGACACTGGTTAAACGCGTAGGTCTGATAATCGGGCAGATCGCTCTGACTGAATATGGAGTTTACCGGTATGCCGTTTGCCTTGGAGATAGCGCTGAACAGAGCGGCGATCCCGCTGATGATTCCTCCATAATAGGAAACGGACTGCATAGTATTTTCCAGGGTCTTACCTGTGGTTGCCGTAGCCAGAAGCAATAAGACATTTTTTCCCTCAATCATAAACTTGGTATTGTCCCGGAAAATGGGCTGGCCATTGTTGTCTATTTCCGGCGAAACCACATACAGGGTCTGATGCTGGTTCACACACATGATTCCCACTTTCTGCAGCTCATCCGCCAGATAAGCCCCGATAACCCCGCAGCCGTCCATGCAGACAATGGTATCCACAATGGTAGTCATGGTATATCTCTGGGCCAGCAGCTTTGCCGCCCCCTGGGCCTCGCTTTTTCTGGCCTTCAGCGTTGCCATATCAATATAATTATTGATATGGGAATGCGCGGTCGCAAAATGTCCCGGTGTCACACGTAAAAACACAGACCTGTCCGCCTTGGACGGAATTTTGATAGTACGTTGTTCCATAAGTAAGCCCTCCCTTACATTCCTTTATTTGCCTATGGCAGATACACCTTCTGTTCGAAGGAATTTTTAATCACCTGACGGCCCTCCTCCAGACTGGAGATCACGCCCATGGCCTTCAACTGCATAATGCTGTTGCCCAGCACAGATCCCTCAATGGGGCCTGCCACCACCTTTTTGCCGGTAGCTTTGGCCGTCAGTTGACACAAGAGCTCATCCTGGATTCCGCCGCCCACCATGTTGATGCAGGGGATGGTTTTCCCTGTGATATCCTCCATGGCCTCTACGGACTTCTTATATTCCTGGGTAAGGCCGTTGTAGATAGCCATAGCCATCTCGCCCAAGCCTTCCGGCGTGCCCTGACCCTTTTCCTGGCAGTAGCTCACGATCTCTTTCATCATATTGATGGGAGCTGTAAATCTGGGATCCTTGGGGTCAATGATAAAATCCTGCCTTTTTGCCGCCTTTGCCTCGCGGATAATATCCGGGAAGGAAACCTCCCCCTCAAACTGACACCAGTTCTTCCGCAGGTTCTGCATAATCCAGAGGCCGTTGATATTCTTCAGAAACTGTATCTTACCCTCTATGCTTCCCTCATTTGTATAGTTATATTTATAGGAAGCTTCATTGAGTATCGGTTCATCCAGAACCATACCCAGAAGAGACCAGGTACCGCAGCTTAAGAATGCCGCGTCATCGGACTCCAGAGGCGCTCCCGCCACAGCGGACGCCGTGTCGTGGCTGCCCACGGCAATCACCTTAACGCCTAAGAGACCTGTCTCCTCCACCACCTCGGGAAGCAGATCACCGATAATGGTTCCCGGCATCACAATATCTCCAAACAGCTCCTTTTTAAGCCCAAGCTTCTCAATAAGGGCAAAATCCCACTGGCGTTTCCGCGCGTCCAGAAGCTGGGACGTGCTGGCAAAGGTGTATTCTGTATACATGATACCCGTGAGGAAATAGCCGAACAGCTCCGGCATAAAGAGGAGCCTGCTGGCATTTTCATAGATAACCGGGCGCATGCCTTTCTCCGCATACAGCTGGAAAATGGTGTTGAAATACATAAATTCAAGGCCGGTGCGGTTGTAGAGCTCTTCCAGGGGAATCACCCTGGCGATTTCCTCCATCATGCCGTCCGTGCGGGAATCCCGGTAATTCACCGGATTGCCGATCAGATTGCCGTCCTTGTCAAAGAGACCGTAGTCCACTCCCCAGGTATCCACCGCCAGGCTCTGGATGGGCACCTTCCTGGCCGCCGCCTTCTTAAGGCCCTGCTTCATCTCGTGATACAGGCGGAACAGATCCCAGTAGATATGTCCCCCTATACGCACCTCGTCGTTTGGAAAGCGGTGCAGCTCTTCTAACTCCATCTTTCCGTCCTGATACTTGCACAATACCATTCTCCCGCTGGAGGCCCCAAAATCAAAGGCCAGATTGTAAATTGCTTCGCTCATAGTCCTATACCCTCTCTTTCTTCATCTTCCGTCAAGTCGTCCTCCGTCAAAAGCTCCACCCCCCGCTCCTCCAGGAACTGACGCCACTCCTCATGGGGGAGCCGGTCTGTCACCACCGTATCCCCTCTGCCAAGCTCCATAAACCGCACAAAGGACACATGCCCGAATTTGCTGCTGTCAGCCGCCAGAATCGTCCGCTTGGCGCAGGAACGCATGGCGTTTTTCATATCCCCTTCCACATCACTGGAGTCCGTGATGCCCTTTTCCATGTCAATGCCCTTGCAGGACACAATGGCCTTATCTACATTGTAGCCGTGAAGGATTCTCTGGGCCGCCGTTCCCACCAGGGACAGGGAGGAATCCCTAAGCGTACCCCCTGTAGAAATCACCTGGATTCCCTCATGGCCTGTAAGCTCAATAAGCACCTCCACGGAATTTGTCACCACGGTCAGCTTGTTCATCTCCTTCAGTTCCCTGGCGATCATCAGGGATGTGGAGGAGGAATCCAGCATAATGCTGTCCCCTTCCTCCACCTGCTTTGCCACCAGGCGGGCGATGATCTGCTTTTCCCTGCGATTTGTCTTTTCCCGGATGCGAAGGGGCATATCCATACTTGTATTTTTGTTGAGAACGGCCCCTCCATAGGTCCGCTTCACATACCCCTCGCTCTCCAGCTTTTCCAGATCCCTGCGGATGGTCTCATCTGTCACATCATATTTCTGGCTCAACTCAGAAACCAGGACACGCTGTTCCTTCTGTAATATGGCAAGAATTTCGTTTCTCCGTTCAATGGCCAGCACTGCGTATCCCTCCTGTCTGTGTTTTGTTTTTGCTTATGTGTATAGTTTACCATATTTCCTTCTGTTTTTGTAGGTTTTTTTTGACTTTTTCACAAAAAAAAATAACAGCCGCCTCCGGCTGTTACAGCAATAACCGTAAAATCCCCCCATATTCTACCAAAAGCTCCCATAGCCCGCACAGCAGGATTCCCACTGCCAGGCCCGCAGGCTCCCGGCTTCCCATATACATCAAGCCCCGCCAGTTCTTTGCCAGTCTCTCCGCCCATCTCTGGTACAGTTCAAAGCTTCCAGTCCAACACTCCAGTGTGTGTTCTCCCTTCAGCGTCTGGAAAAGCCAGAAAGCGGCAATCAGCAGCAGTCCAAAAGCTGCCGCCACCCTGGCCCACTGCAGAATTTCTTTCGTGTTGTCCTCTTTACCCATGTCCTCACCGTCACGTTCGTCTGTCTGTATGGTAAACCAATTTAATTATTCTATATTGTTTATTTTAACTCATTAAATTATTTTTTTCAATACATTTTTTCATATAAAAATAATTATATTAGTCTTGCAGGAATTTTAATCCGATACAATTAGATTGAGGTGATTTTATGAATGAAGACTACATTCGAAAGCGTATTACCCAGCTGCGCATTGACAGAAATATTTCCGAATACAGGCTCAGCTACGAGCTGGGGCAGAGTAAAGGATATATCCAGAGCATTTCTTCCGGCCGGGCCCTGCCCTCCATCCCCATGCTGTTTAAGATCTGCGATTACTTTGATCTTACTGTCACGGAATTTTTCACACCGCAGCTTGAAAACCCGGGGCTTCTCCACCAGCTCAACCGGGAGCTGGAAGACATGTCCCCGGAAGATCTTAAGCTTCTTATGGCGCTGGCCGCGCGGTTAAAGACCGGAAGCGCATAACCTCTTTCTATCAGAAGATGCCCTTCTGCCTGTCTTTATCCTGGCCTGCATCTTTTCTGACACACACAAAACGGGGACAGCCCCAGGCCATTTAAGGCTTTTGGGCTGCCCCCGTTTTTCTATTGTCCTAAGCGGTCTTTTACGGCTTACTCAGCCTTGTACAGATCGCCCAGCTTCTTCAGATACTCATATCTGGCTTTTGCAGACGCCTCAGCTTTGTCAAACAGCATAGCGGCTCTCTCGGGATTTGCACGCTTCAGGGAATTGTAGCGTACCTCTCCGTCTAAGAACTCCTTGTAGTCCTCTGTGGGCTCCTTGCTGTCCAGGGTAAACGCGTCCTTGCCCTCTGCTGCAGCAGCCGGATTGAACCGGAAGCAGTGCCAGTATCCAGCCTTTACAGCCAGCTCTTCCTCGGTCTGCGCCTTGCTCATGCCCTTCTTGATACCATGGTTGATACAGGGAGCGTAAGCAATGATAAGGGACGGTCCCGGATAAGCCTCCGCCTCCGCGATTGCCTTCACGCACTGGTTGTAGTCAGCGCCCATGGCGATCTGCGCCACATACACATAGCCGTAGCTCATGGCAATGGATGCCAGATCCTTCTTCTTTACATCCTTGCCGCCTGCCGCAAACTGTGCGATAGCGCCGGTAGGCGTTGCCTTGGAGGACTGTCCGCCTGTGTTGGAGTAAACCTCGGTATCAAATACCATAACGTTTACATCCTGTCCGCTGGCCAGCACATGGTCTACGCCGCCGAATCCGATATCATATGCCCAGCCGTCGCCGCCGAAGATCCACTGGGACTTCTTGGCCAGGAAGTCTTTATCCTTCAATACAGCCTTGCACTCATCGCAGCCGCAGGCCTCGCATGCAGCCACCAGCTTGTCGGTAGCCGCGCCGTTGGTTGCTCCGCAGCTGAAGGTGTCAAGCCACTCTTTTGCAGCAGCCTTTACATCCTCGCCACAGCAGCCGCAGGTAAGAAGCGCTTCCACCTTTGCCTTTGCGCCCGTGCGGATTGCCCTCTGGGCCAGGCTCATGCCGTAGCCAAACTCAGCGGCATCCTCAAACAGGGAGTTAGACCATGCGGGGCCGTGTCCCTTCTGGTTTACCGTGTACGGTGTAGAGGGTGAGGAATTGCCCCAGATGGAGGAACATCCTGTTGCGTTTGCAATATACATTCTGTCGCCGAAGAGCTGGGTAATCAGCTTCGCGTACGGAGTCTCGCCACAGCCTGCGCATGCGCCGGAGAACTCTAGCAGCGGAGTCTTGAACTGGCTTCCTTTTACGGTAGCCTCCTTGAACTTGGCGATCACATCAGCCTTCTCCGGCAAAGTGACAGCGTAGTCAAAGCTCTTCTGGGAATCCATATTGGCTTCCATGTTTTCCATAGCCAGAGCCTTTGCGCCCTTCTTGCCCGGACATACGTTGGCACAGGAGCCGCAGCCTGTACAGTCAAGAGCGGAGATGGTGACGGCGAATTTATAATCAGCCATGCCGGTCATGGGCAGCATCTTCATGCCTTCGGGAGCCGCAGCAGCCTCAGCCTCAGTAAGAGCTGCCGGACGGATTACCGCATGGGGGCAGACATAAGCGCAGCGGTTACACTGAATACAGTTTTCCGGCTGCCATACGGGAATATCCACTGCAATGCCGCGTCTCTCGTATGCGGAGGAGCCGCTGGGGGTGGTGCCGTCCACATAATCCTTGAAGGCAGATACGGGCAGGCTGTTTCCTTCCTGTGCGTTTACCTTTGCCTGTACGTTGTTTACAAAATTCACAACATCGGCTCTTCCGCCCTCTGCCTTTGTGGTGGCAAGGCCTTCGTCAGCCGCATTTTTCCAGCTGTCAGGAACCTGAATTTCCACAACCTGCTTTGCGCCGGCGTCGATGGCGTCGTAGTTCATCTGAACGATAGCGTCGCCCTTTCTTCCGTAGGTAGCCTTTGCGGCGGCCTTCATAAGATCGATGGCCTGCTCCTCGGGAATAATGTTGGCCAGCTTGAAGAAGGCAGACTGCAAAACGGTGTTGATACGTCCGCCAAGTCCGATCTCCTTACCGATCTTGATACCGTCGATGACATAGAATTTAATGTTGTGGTTGGCGATAAAGCTCTTTACCTGTCCGGGCAGATGATGCTCGATACCTTCCATATCCCAGGGACAGTTCAAAAGGAAGGTTCCTCCGTCCACCAGCTCCTGCACCATGTTGTACTTGCGTACATAGGAGGGATTGTGGCAGGCAACAAAATTTGCCTTGCGGATCAGATAGGTGGATTTGATGGGGCTCTTGCCAAAGCGCAGGTGGGACATGGTCACACCGCCGGACTTCTTGGAGTCATAATCAAAGTATGCCTGGGCATACATATCCGTGTTGTCGCCAATAATCTTGATGGAGTTCTTGTTTGCGCCTACGGTACCGTCCGCGCCAAGACCCCAGAATTTGCAGTTGATGGTTCCCTCGGGAGTGGTTACCAGGGCTGCGCCGGTCTCCAGAGACAGGTTGGTCACATCGTCCACAATACCGATGGTAAATTTCTGTTTCTCCGAATTGTCAAACACCGCAACGATCTGCGCAGGTGTGGTATCCTTGGAGCCTAAACCGTAGCGGCCCGTAAATACCGGCGTATCGTTGAATTTCGTTCCCTTCAGGGCTGCCACTACATCCAGGTACAGGGGCTCCCCAAGTGCGCCGGGCTCTTTGGTTCTGTCTAATACAGTGATCTTCTTTACGCTGTCGGGAATAGCCTCAATGAGGGCCTGGGCGCTGAAAGGACGGTACAGGCGTACCTTCACCACACCCACCTTGCGGCCTGCTGCCATAAGGTAGTCAATGGTCTCCTCAATGGTGTCGCACACGGAACCCATAGCGATAACCACCTGCTCTGCATCTGCGGAGCCATAGTAGTTGAAGAGCTTGTAATTCGTTCCTATTTTGGCGTTTACCTTGTCCATGTACTCCTGTACAATAGCGGGCAGCGCGTCATAGTAGGGATTGCAGGCCTCTCTTGCCTGGAAGAAGATATCCGGGTTCTGGGCGGAACCTCTCTGGCAGGGATGGTTGGGATTCAGCGCATTTTTGCGGAACGCGTCGATGGCGTCCATGTCCACCATGTCCTTCAGATCCTCGTAATCCCAGGTCTCGATCTTCTGAATCTCATGGGAGGTGCGGAATCCGTCAAAGAAGTTGATAAACGGAATCTTTCCCTTGATGGCTGCGCAATGGGCAACCGGAGTCAGGTCCATGACCTCCTGCACGCTGGATTCACACAGCATGGCCGCGCCTGTCTGACGGCATGCGTACACGTCAGAGTGATCGCCGAAAATGGATAACGCGTGGCTTGCAAGCGCACGGGCAGAAACATTGAATACACCGGGAAGCTGCTCTCCTGCAACCTTGTACAGGTTGGGGATCATCAGCAGTAAGCCCTGGGAAGCAGTGAAGGTAGTGGTCAGCGCGCCTGCTGCCAGAGAGCCGTGTACAGCACCTGCTGCGCCTGCCTCAGACTGCATCTCCGTTACCTGCACGGTCTGCCCGAAGATGTTGGTCCTTCCCTGTGTTGCCCATTCGTCTGTGGCCTCTGCCATTACAGACGACGGTGTGATTGGATAGATTGCAGCCACATCTGAGTATGCATAGGATACATGAGCCGCTGCATGATTACCATCCATGGTCTTCATTTTTCTAGCCATTTTGTCTTCTCCTCCTTATTGTTTAGCCCCTTAAGGGCAATTACTAACACGGAAAAGCCTGTTTTTCAAGGCTTTTTGGGGGCTTCGCCGTGATACCCCATATGAATTTATTGTAACATATTACCGAAAAGTTGTCCATTCCAATGTTGGAATCCGGATGTACTTTTTGAGGAACAAACCTTCTTATTTTGCCTTAAGCTCCTCGTCCAGAAGGCCATCCTTTACATCCTTCCGGAATACTCTGATAAAGTACCAGATCAGCAGCAATCCCATAAAGGTAAAGGGAATGGACATTACCGTGGTGAAATTCTTGATAATGCCAAGGGCCGCAACGCCGGTGGCGTTTTCAATCAAAAGGAAAGCCACGGGAATGGCAAAGCACAGAACAATCCACAATAACTTAAACGCCGCGTTAGGCTCCTCGTCCTGGTTTAAATTTTTGCTGGTAAAGAGCGCCCCTGTGGCCACGCTGGAGGTCACGGAGGTGGCGATATTTAAGAACAGCAGCACCAGAAATCCCGCCATAAACAGCACAGGCACAGGCAGATGGCTGATAATATCCGCAATCACCCCGGACTGTCCGATCTCCCCGATCATGGAGGAATAGGGCACGCCGCCGTTCACTTCCAGATCCAGGGCGTAATTTCCCAGGATACCAAATGTAGCCCAGCACGCGATGGAGGTCCAGATACCCACGCAGATAAATATCTCCTTTAATGTGCGGCCTTTGCTGGTCTTTGCAATCCATATACCTGTCTTGTAAGCAAGTCCCAGATACCACACCACATAGAATACGGTCCAGTCGCCGGAAAGAAGGCCGTCTCCCATGGGATCCGTAAAGAAGCTCATGTCGATGATGTTGGACAGATTTGTGCCGGCCGCCTGGTAGGTGGTGTTTAAGATAAAGTTGGTAGGCCCGAGGATCAGCACCAGTGCCAGAAGGATCACGCCCAGCCACACGTTAAACTTGCTGATGGCCGCCATACCCTTCTTAATAGGGGTGGTGGCAAAGATGACCAGAAATACCATAAACACGCCGATCACGCTCATTTTCAGCGCAAAGGTCACCTCCATGCCCGTGATGGAGGCAAAGAGCTGGGCGATAACCGGAGTTCCCAGTCCCACCGTGGTACACACGCCGGAAGCCATATGGAAGGCCGCCACGGCATCCAGAATCCAGCCAAGCCAGCGATGCTTCTTCGCCACATCCCCCATGGCCGCGGACACGGTAAATGCGCCGGAATTCTTATTGTAATACATATAGCCTATGGCAATACCCGGCATAATATACAAGGGCCACATGGTCAGTCCCCAGTGGAACATGCCATAGGCGCTGGCGTATTCGTAGGCCTGGATGGAGTAGGGTTCCACATGGAAGGGAGTCGCCGTCACATAATACATCCACTCCGTAAACCCAAAGGTTACAACGCCTGCCGCCAGGGCGGAGCACACGTTCATGGAAATATACTCAAAATTCGTATACTCCGGCTTAGCATCCTTTCCGCCCATGCGGATTTTCCCGTATTTCGAGAAAGCAAAATAGATGGGAAAGGCCAGAAAGATAAGGTAGCATCCAAAGCAGAGCCAGGCCAGATCCCTGGTCATAAAGGAGTTCATCACACTGATTAAGTCTGAAGTCTGGACGGGCACAACGGCCGCCGGGATCACAAAGATCATCACCAGCAGAAAGCCCATGGCAAATAGGGGTACGTTAATTTTCTTCATAACACAATTTCTCCTGTCTTTTGTTTAGTTTTCTTCGTATGCCAGCCTGTTGTACATGGCCAGGAAACAGGAGAGGCCTGTCTCCAGACACTTTTCATCCATATCGTAGTGGGGATTATGTAAATAGCGCTCCACCTTGTCCCCGCTTCCGATGTGGAAATAGCAGCCGTCGCAGACCTCAAGATAATAGGAAAAATCCTCGCTGCCCATGCTGGACTCATCTATCCGGAATTCACAGCCAAGCCCGAGGGCCGCCTCCTCTGCAAGCTTAAGGCCCCGCCTGTCCGTAAAGAGGGCCGGATACCCGTGCTCGTAGATAAGCTCATAGGTGCAGTGGTGAATTTTACAGATCCCGTCGATGACCTCCCGGATCCGCTCCTCCGCCAGGGTCCGAAGCTCCGGGTTATAAGTGCGGACAGTGGCCATCAGCTCCACATCGTCCGGAATGATATTCCTGGCGTATCCCCCCACAAACTTCCCGATGGTGATGACCAGGGGATCCTGAGGATCCGAAACCCGGGACACAATCTGCTGCAGCTCCGAAGCAATGGACACCCCGCACATAATGGGGTCGTGGGACAGATGGGGTCTTGCGCCGTGGGCGCCCTTTCCATGGATAAAAAGCTGGAAATCATCCACCGCCGCGCTGACAGGACCCTCCCTGGCAGCCACCACGCCCGCCGGGTATGTGGGGGACACATGGAGGCCCATAATATAATCCACGCCCTTTAGCGCGCCGTCCTCCACCAGCATCACGGCTCCCCCGGGCTGACGTTCCTCCCCCTGCTGGAAAAGAAAACGCACCGTTCCCGCAAGTTCCTCCCGGTGGGCGGCCATAATCTCCGCCAGAACCAGACAGATTGCCGTGTGTCCGTCGTGGCCGCAGGCGTGCATAACCTCCGGCACCGTGGAGCAGTAAGGCTTGTCAGTATTTTTTTCACTCATATTCAGCGCGTCGATATCCGCCCGGAAGGCGATTGTTTTTCCGGGCTTTCCCCCTTTTAAAACGCCCACCACGGAATTTCCCCGTATGCCCGGCATCAGCTCTATACCTGCCTCCGCAAGGCGTTCCCTGATAAACCGGCTGGTATGTACCTCCTGGAAGCTAAGCTCCGGATTCTTATGAAAATGACGCCGGTACTCTGTCAGGCGTCCCCCGGCTTCCTCCGCCAGGGCTTTTGCATCAAACATAATTTTCCCTCCTAATTTAAGCTGTACAGCTCTTTATCTCCCCACAGGACACAGGAATTCGCAGTTGCGACAGTATTTTGTGACTTTCAAGGGCTCCTCCGAGAACTGGGGCAGCACCTGGACTTTCGCCTCCTCCTCGTTTCTGCTCATCTCCTCCACACAGGCCTTTCGGTAGTAATCCCCCTTCCTGGCCGGAAGGCGGGAAAGCCCTGTTTCCTCCTCCGTGTAGATCACTTCCCCAAAGGCCTTCCTTGGGCAGCCCTTCAGGCAGTACTCCTCACAGCCTGCACAGGGGTCAAAGGCAAGGGGCCCGGTCTGGGGAAGCGCTTCCCCAATCAGCATGGCCCGCAGCCTGAGCCTCGGCCCGAATTCCGGGTGAATCAGCAGATTGTTCCTGCCAATGCAGCCAAGCCCTGCAAACCAGGCGGCCTCCTTCAGATAAATGCCCCCCTTCTCCACGTGATAAAGCTTAGGGTAGACAGCCATCCCAGGGTACTGCTCCCGCAAAAATTCCTCCAGAGCCTTTCCGATCTGCGCCAGCTTCTTATTCCCCGGCGGATCGATGCCGCCGCACCACCAGTCCATCTCGGGTTTGTCCTGGGGATGAGCCACACCGTAGACAATAGCCGTGCGGGCATCCTCCTCCCAGTACACCGCCCCGTGGGGCAGACCCGTGGTAATGCGCTGGGCGAAATGATCCCGGCTGTGATCCTTCATCATCGGAAACAGGGTTTCCGATGGCCCGTTTTTCAAGTTTTCCACAGCCGCCAGCCCCACCACATCCGCGCCAAATTCCTTTGCCTTGGACAAAATCAGCGACGCCTGGGTACATCGCTCACGATAACTTCCCAAGTTTGATCCCTCCTAATTTTAAGTCGCTGCGCGACAGCACTAAAGGATGAAGTCGCCATGCTTCTCCTCTGTTATTAGGATAAGGGAATTTGTGGGATACGTCAAGAGCGCAGAAAAAAATGCCCCGGTTCCCCGGAGCATTTCCCTCTCTTGATCCTCTATTTCGCTGGCTTTTAATCGTCCTCCAGCGCTTCCTTTACCTTGTCCATAAAGCCTTTTTTCTTTCCCTTGCCGCCGGAAACCGCTCTTCCGCAGCAGATATCGTCGTAGGTCTTCAGGGCGTCCTTTGCCTCCCTGGACAGGTCTGTGGGCACCTGCACCACTAAAGTTACATAGTGGTCCCCCCTGGTATTTTTATTGCGCAGGGAGGGCACGCCCTTTCCCTTCAGGCGTATCCGCGTATCCGTCTGGGTGCCGGCCTTCACGTCATACTCCACCTCGCCGTCCACGGTTTTGATACGCACCGTGCCTCCCAGGGCCGCAGTGGCAAAGCTTATGGGGGCCGTAGAGTAAATGTTCATATCCTGACGCTGGAAAATAGGATGCCTGGACACGGCAACCTCCACCAGAAGATCCCCCCTGGGGCCTCCGTTAACGCCGGGCTCTCCCTTGCCCCGGATACGGATGCTCTGGCCGTTGTCAATGCCGGCCGGAACGGTCACCGCAATCTTTTTCCTGCTGGAAATAAAGCCGCTTCCATAGCAGTCGGGACATTTTTCTTTGATGATTTTACCTGTTCCGTTACAGTCCGGGCAGGGACGGACATTTTGCACCATGCCAAAAAGGGACTGCTGGGTATATACCACCTGGCCCTTGCCGCCGCACTTGGAGCAGGTCACCGGAGATGTGCCGGGCTTTGCGCCCGTGCCGTGACACTTGGAGCACTCGTCCTTAAGGTTCAGCTCAATCTCCTTGTCGCAGCCAAATACGGCCTCCTCAAAGGTTATCCTTATCTGGGTACGGATATTGGCCCCCTGCATAGGCCCGTTGTTTGCCCGGCGGCTTCGTCCCCCGCCGAATAAATCGCCGAAAATATCGCCGAAAATGTCTCCCATATCCGCGCTGTTGAAGTCAAACCCGCCAAAGCCGCCGGCTCCGCCGTCAAAGGCCGCGTGTCCGAACTGGTCGTACTGCCTTTTCTTTTCCGGATCGCTCAAGACGGCATAGGCCTCCGAGGCTTCCTTAAATTTCTTTTCCGCCTCTGTGTCCCCGGGGTTCATATCCGGATGATATTTCTTCGCAAGCTGGCGGTATGCCTTTTTTATGGCCGCATCATCGGCATTTTTGTCCACTCCCAGGACTTCATAATAATCTCTTTTCTGTTCTGCCATTATCTTTCCCTCTTTTTACATCCTCCAGATCCCCCAGCACAACGCGTCTTTGGCGGTTCCTTAGATTCCCGCGCCCCGTTATGACACGCCCTCGGCGGTCTCTTCATGTCATGTATGCTTCACCCTACAGGCAGTACGATATGCAGCACTTTGCTGTGCTGCATATCAAATCCTCTCACAAGTACCTTATTTATTCCAGACCTTCCATGGCAGTGTGAGAAAAATCCTGCTCTGTCAGGTTTTTATACCTCCCTGTAGTCTCCGTCTACCACATCGTCTGCGGCGCCGGCGCCTGCTCCCATATCCGGCCCCGGACCTGCGCCCTGGGCTCCCTGGGTCTGCTCATACATCTTGGCGAAAAGCTTCTGGGCAGACTCCATAAGTTTCTCCTTGCCGGCTTTTAACTCATCCAGATCCGCATCGGAAATATCGCTCTGATCCCGAGTTCTCTCAAGAACCGTCTTAAGGGAAGCTATATCCGCTTCCACGGCGGCCTTATCGCCTGCCTCAAGCTTATCTCCCACTTCCTCAATGGCCTTCTCTGTCTGGAATACCATGGAGTCGGCGTCGTTTCTGGCGTCGATAGCCTCTTTGCGCCGCTTATCCTGGGCCTCGTACTCCGCCGCTTCCTTCACGGCCTTATCGATCTCGCTGTCGGACATGTTGGAGCCGGCGGTAATGGTGATATGCTGCTCTTTTCCGGTTCCCAGATCCTTTGCGGATACATTTACAATGCCGTTAGCGTCAATATCAAAGGTAACCTCAATCTGGGGCACGCCGCGCCTTGCAGGCGGGATTCCGTCCAGACGGAACTGACCTAAGGACTTGTTGTCCCTTGCAAACTGACGCTCTCCCTGTACCACGTTGATATCCACTGCCGTCTGGTTGTCGGCTGCCGTGGAGAAGATCTGGCTCTTCTTGGTGGGGATAGTCGTGTTCCGCTCAATAAGCCTGGTGGCAATGCCTCCCTGGGTCTCGATGGACAGAGACAACGGCGTTACATCCAGCAGAAGGATTTCCCCTGCGCCGGCGTCTCCTGCCAGCTTGCCGCCCTGGATGGAAGCGCCGATAGCCACGCACTCATCCGGGTTCAGGGTTTTGCTGGGCTCATGTCCGGTAAGCTGTTTTACCTTGTCCTGCACTGCCGGGATACGTGTGGAACCGCCTACCAGCAGCACCTTGCCAAGCTCGGAAGCCGTAACGCCGGCATCCCGCAGGGCATTGTTTACGGGCTCTGCCGTCTTTTCCACCAGATCGTGGGTCAGCTCGTCAAATTTTGCCCGGGTAAGATTCATGTCAAAATGCTTGGGGCCGTCTGCCGTTGCGGTGATAAAGGGCAGGTTGATATTTGTGGTGGTAGCAGAAGACAGCTCTTTCTTTGCCTTCTCTGCGGCTTCCTTTAATCTCTGCAGAGCCATCTTATCATTGGACAGATCCACACCCTCCATGCGCTTAAACTCGGCCAGCATATAATCCGTCACCTTCTGGTCGAAATCGTCGCCGCCCAGACGATTGTTTCCGGCTGTTGCCAGAACCTCGATAACACCGTCGCCAATCTCGATAATGGACACGTCAAAGGTGCCGCCCCCCAGATCGTATACCATAATCTTCTGCTCTTTCTCATTGTCCAGACCGTAAGCCAGAGCCGCGGCCGTGGGCTCGTTGATAATACGCTTTACATCCAGGCCCGCAATCTTACCTGCGTCCTTGGTGGCCTGTCTCTGGGCATCGTTAAAGTAAGCCGGAACCGTAATAACAGCCTCGCTGACCTTCTCCCCCAGATAATTCTCCGCATCCGCTTTAAGCTTCTGAAGAGTCATGGCAGAAATCTCCTGGGGAGAGTATTTCTTTCCCTCGATCTCCACTTTGTAGTCACTGCCCATCTCTCTCTTGATGGAGGAAATGGTCTTTTCCGCGTTGGTCACGGCCTGGCGCTTTGCAGGCTCGCCCACTAATCTTTCTCCTGTCTTTGTGAAAGCTACTACGGACGGCGTGGTGCGCGCGCCTTCTGTATTGGCAACAACTACAGGCTTTCCGCCTTCCATAACTGCTACACAGCTATTTGTTGTTCCTAAATCAATACCAATAATCTTGCTCATAATAGAGACCTCCTCATTTATATTTAATAATGTTTTGATTGTTTCCGCTTCCTGTTAGCCCCCAGTGCGCCGCTCATTGCCTACGCGTCAGTTTGCAACTTTTACCATACTGTGGCGAATGACGTTTTCGTGGTAGAGATAGCCTTTCTGGAATTCCTCGGCTATTATGTTTTCTCCCAGCTCTTCATCCTCCACATGCATTACCGCGTTGTGGTAGTTGGGATCGAATTCCTGGCCTACCGCCTCGATAGGTCTGACGCCCAGCTCTGTAAGGGTAGTCATCAGCTGCTTGTAGATCTTATCCATGCCCTCCGCAAAGGGGTTGGTTTTCTGATCCTCTGTGACGGCCGCAAGGCCCCGCTCGAAATTGTCTACCACGGGAAGAATCTTCTCGATAATCTCCCGGGCTCCCACCTCATACATATGGGATTTTTCCTTCTCCGTGCGGTTTCTGAAATTCTCAAACTCTGCCAGCTGGCGTTTTACCCTGTCTTCCAGCTCCGCAATGCGGACATCCTTTTTGTCTTCCTTTTTCTTCTTTTTAAAGAAAGATTTGCCGCTCTCCACCTCTTTTCCAGGCTCCTCCGCGGCATCCTGGCTCTCCTCTTGTCCGGGCTCCTCCTCACAGCCTTCGCAAGGCTCCTGCTCCTCTCCTGCGTCCGGCTCCTTCGCCTCCTGACTCTCACATTCCCCGGCCGCCTCTTTCATTTCTTCTTCCGGCACATCGTTTGTGCCCTGCGCTTCCCGATTTTCCATGCTTTCCTGTTCCCGTTTCTCCTGTTCCATGGGTCAACCGCCCCTTTCTATCCATTCTTGCCGCCGGCTATGTCCATGTATTCCCGGCTATTTCTTTCTATATATTTCATCCAGCTGATCTGTAAGGGTTTTGAGGGTTCCCACCACCTTCTCGTAATCCATCCGCTTGGGACCGATAATACCAATGGTTCCCTGGAGTCCCTCGCCCAGCTCATAAGTAGCTGTCACCACGCTGCAGTCCTTCATAGTCTGCACAGGCGCCTCCTGTCCTATATAAATCTGGATGCCCCTTTCCTCACTGTTGGCCATGGTTTCATTTACAAGATCCATCAGCTCCTGCTTCTCCTCAAAGGCGCTGATAAGCTCGCTGGCCTTTCCGTTCTCCGTAAGCTCCGGATACCGGAAAATATTGGTTGCCCCGCTGGTGTAGATCTCCACCTCTTCCTCCGTGCGGATCACCTCCGCCACCGCGTCGATGACGTCCCCCACCAGAGCGCTGTGTGCGCCGGCCTGCTTTTTCAAGGCCGTAATCATATTGAGGTTGATTTCCTCAATGGAAAGCCCGTTTAAAATACTGTTGAGGAGAATATTAAGCTTAAGCACCGTCTCCTGATCCAGCTCCTCCGTCACATCGATAAGACGGTTGCGGACAAGGTTGCTGTCCATCATAATCACCGCCAGGATCTGGGTGTTGTTGATCTTGGAAAGCTGGATAAATTTCAGCTTGTTTCCCTGAATCCTGGGTGTGGACACCATGGTGGCGTAATTGGTGTTGGCCGCCAGCACCTTCACCACCTGCTTCAGCACCTGCTCCATCTTGTCGGTCCGCTCAATCATCAGCTCCTTCAGCTCCCGGACCTCCCTGTCCTTCTCCTCCATCATGTGCTCTACATATAAGCGGTAGCCCTTGTCGGAAGGAATCCGGCCGGCGGAGGTGTGGGGCTGGAGAATATATCCCATCTCTTCCAGGTCCGACATCTCATTGCGGATCGTGGCAGAGCTCAGCTTTAAATCGGAATACTTGGAAATGGTTCTGGATCCCACCGGTTCCCCAGTTTCCAGATAGTTCTGAATGATTGCCTGGAGAATTTTAAATTTTCTGCCATCCAGCTCCATCCCTTCACCTCCCGTTTTTGTTCCCCGTCTGCTCTTCCAGTTTCCGGTACAGTATTAGCACTCGGCCCTCTTGAGTGCTAACATTAAAATAGCACTCCCTTCTACATTTGTCAAGAGACTTTATATTTTTTTTAGATTTCAGAATTTTTTAAGATTTCAAAGCTTGTTTTTTTTAAAAAATCCTTGCAATTTTTCCGGGATAGTGCTATATACTAGGTAGAAAAAGAAATAGGGCCCTTACCTCAGACGGGAATCGTCTGGCGTAAGGGTTCTTTTCATTTTTACAGGCGATATCCGGAGTATCCCATAGAAGCCGCATAACTTCCAGGCTCCGGTATCATAATACAAGAAAGGAGCATCGGTTATGAACATCAGTAAATTTACACAGAAATCCCTGCAGGCGGTCAATGACCTGGAGAAAACCGCTTATGAATACGGAAACCAGGAAGTCGAGCAGGAGCATCTTCTTGCCAGCCTGCTCCGCCAGGAGGACAGTCTTATCCTGAAGCTCATCGAAAAGATGGAGATTCAGCCGGAGCATTTTCTAAATAAGGTAGAAGAGCTGCTGAACAGGCGCACCAGGGTTTCCGGTGGACAGCCCTATATCGGACAGTACCTGAACAAGTCGCTGATTACCGCAGAGGAGGAGGCAAAGCGCATGGGGGACGAATATGTCTCCGTGGAGCATCTGTTTCTGGCGCTGCTTGCAAATCCCAGTCCTTCCATGAAACCTTTCTGGAAGGAGTACGGCATTACCCGGGACCGGTTTCTCAAGGCCCTGTCCACAGTCCGTGGAAACCAGCGGGTCACAAACGATAACCCGGAGGCCATCTACGACACATTAAACAAGTACGGTTACGATCTGGTGGAACGGGCCCGGAACCAGAAGCTTGACCCGGTTATCGGCCGGGACGCGGAAATCCGCAACATTATCCGTATTCTGTCCAGAAAAACAAAAAATAATCCCGTCCTTATCGGAGAGCCCGGAGTAGGCAAGACAGCGGCCATCGAGGGCCTGGCCCAGCGTATCGTCCGCGGAGACGTGCCGGAGGGGCTCAAAGATAAGAAGCTTTTCGCCCTGGATATGGGCGCTCTGGTAGCCGGAGCCAAATACCGGGGAGAATTTGAGGAACGTCTGAAGGCGGTTCTGGAGGAGGTCAGAAAAAGCGAGGGGCGGATTATCCTCTTTATCGACGAGCTGCATCTGATTGTAGGCGCCGGGAAAACCGAGGGTGCCATGGACGCAGGCAATATGTTAAAGCCCATGCTGGCCCGGGGAGAGCTTCACTGCATCGGCGCCACTACCCTGGACGAATACCGGCAGTACATCGAAAAAGACGCTGCCCTGGAGCGGCGGTTCCAGCCGGTTCTGGTGGATGAGCCCTCGGTGGAAGACACCATCTCCATTCTCCGGGGCTTAAAAGACCGTTACGAGGTGTTCCACGGGGTAAAGATCACAGACGCCGCCCTGGTGTCGGCGGCCACATTGTCCAACCGGTATATCTCCGACCGCTTCCTTCCGGATAAGGCCATCGACCTGGTGGACGAGGCCTGCGCCCTGATTAAGACGGAGCTGGATTCCATGCCCACAGAGCTGGACGAGCTGCGCAGAAGGGTGATGCAGATGGAGATCGAGGAGGCGGCCCTCAAAAAGGAGACTGACCGTCTGAGCCTGGAGCGGCTGGAGCATCTGCAAAAAGAGCTGGCGGAGCTGCGGGACGAGTTTAACAACCGCAAAGCCCAGTGGGACAACGAAAAGACCAGCGTGGAACGGCTGCAAAAGCTCCGGGAGGAAATCGAGGAGGTAAACAAGCAGATCCAGGCAGCCCAGCAGTCCTATGATCTGAACAGGGCAGCGGAGCTTCAGTATGGCAGGCTTCCCGCCCTTTTGCAGGAGCTTAAGACCGAGGAGGAAAAAGTGCGAAACCAGGATCTCTCCCTGGTGCGTGAAAGCGTCACGGAGGACGAGATTGCCCGCATTATCTCCCGCTGGACAGGGATTCCTGTAGCCCGCCTCACAGAAAGCGAGCGAAACAAGACCCTGCATCTGGACGAGGAGCTTCACAAGCGGGTTATCGGCCAGGACGAGGGCGTCCAGAAGGTGACGGACGCCATTATCCGCTCCAAGGCCGGCATCAAGGATCCCGGCAGACCCATCGGCTCCTTCCTGTTCCTGGGCCCCACTGGTGTGGGAAAGACGGAGCTGGCAAAGGCCCTGGCCGCAAACCTTTTTGACGATGAGCAGAACATGGTGCGCATTGATATGAGCGAATATATGGAGAAATATTCCGTGTCCCGCCTGATCGGAGCGCCTCCCGGATATGTAGGATACGAGGAGGGCGGCCAGCTTACGGAGGCCGTGCGGCGAAAGCCCTACTCCGTGGTGCTCTTTGACGAGATCGAAAAGGCCCACCCGGACGTGTTCAACGTGCTTCTCCAGGTACTGGACGACGGGCGTATCACCGACTCCCAGGGGCGCACTGTGGACTTCAAAAACACCATCCTTATTATGACCTCCAACATCGGCTCCTCCTATCTGCTGGAGGGTATCGACAGGGACGGAAATATCCTGGACAGTGCCCAGGATCTGGTCATGCAGGACCTAAGGAATCATTTCCGGCCGGAATTTTTAAACCGCCTGGACGAGACCGTCCTGTTTAAGCCCCTAACAAAAGACAACATCGGCGGCATTATCCACCTGCTTATTGCCGGGCTCAACCAGCGTCTTGCCGACAAAGATCTTCATTTGGAATTGACATCTGCCGCAAAGCAATATATCATAGAAAATGGTTACGATCCCGTTTACGGGGCCCGTCCTCTGAAGCGCTATGTGCAGAAATATGTGGAAACACTGACTGCCCGTCTGATTCTGGAGGGGAACGTGTCCCAGGGGGACACCATCACCATCGATCTGACAGACGGGGCGCTGACCGCCCGGAACCATGCATAAGGAATCCCCGCCCGGAGCTATCCGGCGGTTATCCCATAAAAAATCAAAGAAAGAGAGGAACTTTTCATGAAGAAATATGTCTGTGACACCTGCGGGTATGTATACGACCCGGAAATCGGAGATCCGGATAACGGCATCAAACCCGGAACGGCTTTTGAAGATCTGCCAGAGGACTGGGTATGCCCCCTTTGCTCTGTAGGCAAAGACGACTTCTCAGAAGAGGCATAAACAAAATCCTGGCAGCAGCCAGGGAACGTAAAACGGCGCCCTCCTGCACGGAGGACGCCGTTTTTTATTCTGGTACAGATCCACGCTTTCCCCACCGGAAATCCTTCCCGAAGGTTACCGCAAACCAGGAGGTAAAAAGTCCTATAGCCGCGCCGGCCAGCACATCCGTGGGATAGTGGACCCCCACATACAGCCGGGAAAATCCAATGAGGCAGGCGAGAACCATAGCCATAACCCCCGCCGCTTTTAAGGCTCTCCCGGGCTTTTTCGCCCCGGGATATTTCCCCGGATAAAAGGCCAGCCAGAAAAGGACCCCGGCCACGGCAAAGCACGCCCCTGCGTGACCGGAAGGAAAGGACGCGTCCGCCGGGAGCCGCGCAATGGGCAGCAGCCCCTCTATGGCAACATAAGGACGCACCCTTCCCACCAGATTTTTCAAAATCACGTTCACCACAAGAAAATCCATAAGCAGGGACATGGCCGCAAGCCTTCCGGCCCACCGCATGGCGGGAATGGCAAGCATCACCAGACAGGCCAGTATGGCCACAAACCCCGCGTCCCCCAGCCGGGTAACGGCATTCATACATTTATCCAGCCAGGGACTGCGCACATGCTCCTGCAAAAACAGGAGAAATTTCTCCTCCCACTGAAATGACCACTGCATTTATCTGCTTTGCGCCTCAGTCGGGAATCTCCGTAAAGGTATAGCGCTCCACCACTCCCGCAACATCCAGGTGATAAACCACTACGCCCCCGGGCATCTCTTCCTTCTCGTATGTGTAACTTTTTTCATTGTGAAGATTTTTGATATATTCATCCAGATCAGCCACTTCTACTTCCTCGATGGCCGTTTTGCGGCCCTGGTTTCCCGGACAATACCCCAAATTCTCTTTTACCAGCTCATAGCGTTTCATGAAATCAACCTCCGTCCTCTATTATTGATATCTGTATTCTACACCCAAACGGGAAAAAATACTAGTGTTTTTGGCTATTTTGTTTATATTTTTTTATTATTTTCCCGTATGTTGGCAATCTTTCACAAAACGCCCCTGGAAATCCGTTTTCCAAACGCAGAACCCTATCCGAGATACATCCGTCCCTGGTACTGGATAATCAGGTCTGCCACGGCCATGCCCATGGCAAAAAGAGTGAGAAACCCCATAAGAAGCATGGCAATTCCATCGTAAACCACCCGTTCTCCCGCTTTTCCCGCCGACAGCAGAACCTCCACTCCCAGGGTGATAAACATCACAGGCCACAGCCGGAAAATCCAGGCGTAGGTAAGTCCCGGAAGAAACATATGGAGGATAAACAAAAGCCCAAAAAGAACCAGCATTCCGCCAAAGGTGGCTGTGCCAACCCTTCTGACGCGCGCTCCCGTCTGCTCTCCCATACCTAGTCCTCCTTCTGGTTAATTCCGGTAACATCCGAAGCGGCAAAAGTGTCCGCAGTATCCCGGGCATCGTCCTTTTTTCCGTAGAGCTCCTGCTTCTTTCCCCGGATCATAAGCAGGCCGGTCCAGATAATCACCACCGCCAGCACAATCTGGGGCAGACGGTAATTGAAATCGCTTACGAATATCCGCAGGGCGTCCGGCATCCACTCCCGGATGATATACCAGACATTCCTCCAGAGCACGGCCGCTCCCCAGAATATCAAGCCTATACCAATAACCTTCTTGTACTTCCCTCCTAAATCCCGCGTATAGGGCTCCAGCTCCGAGATATGGAACAGGTACTGATCCTCCAGCCCGTAAAAGGCCTCGTCATCCATGGATCTGATGTTGTGGACGTGGAAAAACCCGTAAAACCATATGATTACCCCCACAAACAGAATCGCCGGCATATCCAGGGTATAGGCCAGAAAAACAACCAGACAGAACAGCCCCATCAGACTGATTCCCATTTTCATAAATCCCATATACATCTCTCCGGCCCCAGGTATAAAGGAAAACCAAAATGTCCAGAACCCATTCTTTTTCTTTGTCATATCTTCATTCCTCCTGTTATTCCAGCTCCGTATTCACCCGGATACTGATTACCACTTTTCCATCCACTGCTTCGCAAGCCTGGATATCTGTTTTGTTATCTCGTCCGCGCTCCGGTCCCACTGCTGGGCCAGGGTCTCCTCATGCCTGGACTCCCAGCCCCCTTCCCGGGAAGGGTCAGGCTTGGGAAGGGAAATATCCTGGGGCGTGGCAAACAGGAAAAACAATGCCATGGCTGCGGCCACGCCGATCTTCAGGCTATAGCCGAACAGCTGCATACCCCTGCTCATCTTCTGGGTACGGATAATAAGCTGTACATCCGCCCGCTTTGTCTTTTCCAGAACATTTTCCTTAAAATCTACCGGAGCCTTAAGCATCCCTGCCGCTTCTACTTCTGCAATCAATGCCGCCAGCTCTTTCTCTGTCATCATCTCCCTGCCTGTGGCGGGAATTCTATATTCTGTCTGTCCCATGTGTCGTTCTTCCTCCTTTCCCCAGCGCTTTTTCCCTGTCTCTGGAAAGGGCCGCGTCCTTCCCCTCCTGGCCCATAATCTTCCGAAGCATCCCTCTGGCCCTGTAAATCTGGGTCTGGACGGTTTTCGGATTCTTATTCCGCTTTGCTGCCATCTCGCTTACGCCCATCTCATAATAATAATGCTCCAGGGCAATCTCGTTATAGGGCGGCTTCAGACCCTCACAGGCCCTCCGGAGGCTTTCCCGCACCTCCTCCTCCAGACATTGTTCCTCCGGGGAGGAGCGCTTTGCCTGCTGACCCACAAAATATTCCTCCTCTGTGGGAATGCTGCGCCGTCCGGAATGCTTGAGGTAATCCAGGCTTTTGTTGGTGGCAATCCTGCATATCCAGGCCTTTTCATTCCTGCCATCGAAGAGGGCGGATTTCTCATAGGCAGTCAGAAAGGTTTCCTGGGCCAGGTCTTCCGCCGCAAAATAATCCGACGTCATCTTATAACAGATGGAGAAAATCAGATTCTGATACCGGTCAATCAGAATCTCCAGCTGTTCTTCCCTGCTGATAAAATCCACCTCCCCTCAGCCTTCCTATTCCATATAACGAACAGAAATCCAGAATTTCTTCAAAATAATAAAAAAATCAAAATGCGGATAATGTGTCCTGTTTTCACCCATTATCCGCATGCTTCTGGCTGTGAAATTTTTTAAAGGCGCTCCCTAAAGCTTCATGGTAAGAGAAATCCGTTTCTTCTGAAGATCCACGCCCAGTACCTTAACCTCCACAATGTCCCCCACGCTGACCGCCTCCAGGGGATGCCTGATAAACCGCTCCGTCATCTGGGAGATATGTACCAGACCGTCTTGATGGACGCCGATATCCACAAACGCCCCGAAGTCGATGACATTGCGGACCGTGCCCTTTAAGACCATGCCCGGGGTCAGATCCTTCATCTCCAGCACGTCCGTGCGCAGAATGGGCCGTGGCATCTCTTCCCTTGGATCTCTGGCCGGTTTTTCCAGCTCCTTCACCATGTCCCCCAGGGTGATTTCCCCGATTCCAAGCTCTGCTGCCAGCTTATCCGGCTGCGTTATCTTTTTGGATATGCCGGGAAGCCCGCCTTTTAGGAGCTCCTCCCGGGTATAACCAAGGGATTTCAGAAGTTTTTCCGCCGCCTCGTAGGATTCCGGGTGTACGCTGGTGGTGTCTAAGGGGTTCTTCCCGCCCCGGATACGTAAGAAGCCCGCGCACTGCTCAAAAGCCTTGGGACCAAGCTTGGGCACCTTAAGGAGAGCCCGCCTGTCCTGAAACCGCCCATTTTCCTCCCGGTAAGCCACAATATTTTTTGCCAGGGTCCTGCTGATACCGGAGACATATTCCAGCAGGGAGGCGGAGGCCGTGTTTAAATCCACCCCCACCCGGTTTACGCAGTCCTCCACCACGCCTCCCAGGGCTTCACTTAACTTTTTCTGATTCATATCGTGCTGGTACTGGCCTACGCCGATGGATTTGGGGTCGATCTTCACCAGCTCTGCCAGGGGATCCTGGAGCCTGCGGGCAATGGAAGCCGCGCTCCTCTGACCTACGTCAAAATTGGGAAACTCCTCTGTGGCCAGCTTGCTGGCGGAATACACCGACGCCCCGGCCTCATTTACAATAATGTACTGCACCTTTACAGGCAGCTCCTTTAAGAGCTCCACAATCACCATCTCCGACTCTCTGGAGGCTGTTCCGTTTCCCACGGAAATCAGGGAAATCCCATATTTTGCAATGAGTTTTTTTAAGGTTCTCTTTGCCTCCTCCACCTTGTTCTGGGGCGCCGTGGGATAGATTACCACCGTGTCCAGCACTTTGCCGGTGGCGTCCACCACCGCCAGCTTACAGCCTGTACGGAAAGCCGGATCCCAGCCCAGCACCACCTTACCCTCAATGGGCGGCTGCATCAGAAGCTGCTCCAGATTCTTTCCAAAAACCTTTATAGCCCCGTCCTCGGCCCTCTCCGTCAGCTCTCCACGGATTTCCCGCTCAATGGCCGGGGCAATAAGTCTCTCGTATCCGTCCTCCGCCACCTGGGAGAGCACAGGGGACGTGTAGGGATTCTCCCTTACAATCACCTGCTTTTCCAGGTAGCGCAGAATCCGCTCCTTTGGCGCTTCCAGCTTTACCGTCAGCACCTTTTCCGCCTCTCCCCGGTTTAAAGCCAGAATCCTGTGGCCCGCCAGCTTCTTTACCGGTTCTTCAAACTGGTAATACATCTCATACACGGACTGCTGGGTCCCATCCTTTGCCACAGACGTGATTTTTCCCTCCTGGAAGGTAAGCTTCCTTATATAGCTTCTGTAATCCGCCTCGTCGGAAACGCGCTCCGCCAGAATATCCCTGGCGCCCTCCAAAGCTTCCTTAGCGTCCGCCACGCCCTTTTCCTGGGAAATATATTTCTCCGCTTCCTTTTCCAAGGGCTCCTTTGCCATTTGCAGCATAATAAAATCCGCCAGCCCTTCCAGGCCCTTTTCTTTGGCGATGGTGGCCCGGGTTCTCCGTTTGGGCCGGTAGGGACGGTATAGGTCGTCCACTATCACCAGGGTTTCCGCCGCCAGAATCTGTTCCCTCAGCTCCTCCGTAAGCTTCCCCTGCTCCTCAATGCTGGAGAGCACCTGGCTCTTCTTGTCCTCCAGGTTCCGAAGGTAGGTAAGCCTCTCGGAAAGGTTGCGCAGCGCCTCGTCATTAAGGGAGCCCGTAACCTCCTTCCGGTATCTGGATATAAAGGGGATGGTGTTCCCCTCGTCAATAAGCTTTACCGCAGCCCCGGCCTGCCAGGGGGCAATCCCAAGCTCCTGGGCGATTTTTTTTATCAGATCCATACGAAAAAATCCTCCTGTTCCAGTTCCGCATTCTCTGGAGGCTATTATAACGGATTTGAAAAGAAAATGCAAAAAATTGTTTTTCGCCGCAAACTGTGCTATACTAGTTAGAAATTACAGACAGAAAAGAGAGTTTAACTATGGAACAACAACCCTATCCACAACCGGCTTACCAGCGCCAGGCCAATTCCTTTGCCACTGCCTCTATTGTATGCGGCATCCTGTCCATGTTCAGCTGCATTGTTGTTTACGCCGCCCTGTTTTTCGGATCCTTAAGCATTCTTTTCGGGCTCCTTTCCAGACGGGAAGCCCTTACCATGCCCACCTCTTCCCAGGCAGGCTGTATCCTGTCCTCCATTTCCATGGTCTTAAGCGTGATACTCACCGCCCTGGCTGTAGCCTTTCTGGTTCAGCTCTTTGGCTGGGAAACCGTGCTGGACCCGGAAAAGCTCATGGAAGAATATATGAGCTATCTCAATTCCATAGGAGGGATGATACCATGAACCTGCCAGCCAGAATTTTAAAACAGAACGCCCGGATTCTTCTCACGGGAAAATACATGGCAAGCTCTGCTATTGTGCTTATGGCCTCCGCCATATCCCTTCTTCTCACCTACCTGCAGGAATTCAGCGGATTTTCCCCTCTGGGGGATCCCACCCAGAAGCTGCTCTACTGGGTAATGAACGCCATTATCCTGGTGCTGGAGGCTGTTCTCTCCATAGGGATCACATATTTCTTCCTTCAGATGGCCCTGGGAAAGCCCTTTGTCACCGGCTGCCTGTTCTATTGTTTTACCCATGACCCGGACCGCTTTATCGTGGCCGCGGCCCTGCGCTACGCTCTTCTGGCTCTGGGCTGGATTCCGGCAGGCTTTTATTATTTCCGTCTACCGCCTCTTCTGGAATGCGCACCCGGGCAGCTTTTGGCACTGCTTCCCCTTATACTCCTGGCTGTAATCTGGGATCTCCCGATTCTGCTTCTTTACGGGCAGTCCTTCTATATTCTCCTGGAAGATCCCTCCTGCAAGGTTTCAGCCTCCATGGAGAAAAGCCGCCGGCTTATGACGGGCCACAAAAAACGCCTGTTTTTCCTGTATGTAAGCTTTGTGGGATACGGGCTTCTGGAGCTTGGCTCCTTCGGCGTGGGAATGCTGTGGGTACGCCCCTATCTGGAGGCTGTTAAGGTGCAGTTTTATCTGGATATTACCGGGAGGAAGCTTAAGAACCTCACTCCCCCCGATACTTTTCCCATAGCAGAAAATGAACATAGCAGATTCCAATGAAAGAGTTAAATAACCCCCATGCATCCTGTCAGGCAAAAGAGCCTGCCGGGCCTCCTGTTTTTACTCCTCCAGACCGAAGGCGTCATGCACCGCATTCATGGCCCGCTCTGCGTCCTTCTCGTGAATCAGAACGGTCACGCGGATTTCTGATGTGGAAATCATGTTGATGTTAATGTTCTCGTTGTAGAGGGCCTCAAACATCTTAGCCGCCACGCCGGGATTTGACATCATGCCTGCTCCCACAATGGATACCTTTGCCACCGTCTTGTTGCAGGAAATATCCGTAGCGCCAATGCGGGATTTACTCTTTGTCAGAATCTCCACGGCCTCGTCGGCCTCGCTTCTGGCAACGGTAAAGGAGATATCCTTTGTATTATCCCGGCCGATGGACTGCAAAATCACGTCCACATTGACATTCTCTCTGGCCAGCATATTGAACAGCTTGAAGGCCATACCCGGCTCATCCTTTAACCCGATCACTGAAATTCTGGCCGTATTGCGATCCAGGGCCACTCCGCTGATTAACATTCTCTCCACGCTTGTCTCCTCCTTCAGGATTGTTCCTTCATTATCGTTTAAGCTTGATCTCACCACAAGCTGTACGCCGTATTTCTTTGCCATCTCCACGGAACGGTTGTGAAGCACGCCGGCGCCAAGGGTTGCCAGATCCAGCATTTCATCATAAGTAATTTCTTTCAGCTTCCTGGCGTTTGGCACGATTCTGGGATCCGCGGTGTAAACGCCGTCCACATCCGTATAAATCTCGCAGGCATCCGCATGGAGAGCCGCCGCCAGGGCCACAGCCGTGGTATCCGAGCCTCCCCGTCCCAGGGTCGTGTAGTTGTCGTATTTGTTCACACCCTGGAATCCCGTTACAATCACAATGCGGCGTATTTCCAGTTCATGCATAATGCGGTCGGTGTCCACCCTCTTTAACCGGGCGTTTCCGTAGACCCGGGTGGTGTGCATAGCCACCTGGAAGCCGTTCAGGGAAACGGCCGGCACACCCATGGAATCAATAGCCATGGCCATAAGCGCGGCGGAAACCTGTTCTCCTGTGGTCAGAAGCATGTCCATTTCCCTTTTCGGGGGATTGGGACTTATATCCATGGCCTTCGCGATCAGCTCATCTGTGGTCTTTCCCATGGCGGAGAGCACCACAATCACATCGTTTCCCTTTCTGTACTCCTCCACACACCTTCTGGCCACATTGAAAATTCTTTCCTTGTCACCTACGGATGTTCCTCCAAATTTTTTCACAATCAGCATCTTATAATCTCCTCATCTTTTATCAGCCTTCCATGCGGATCCTGTGGATAATGGCGTCTGTCTTAGCGGCCCGCTCAGCAAACTCTTTCTCCGTAAACACCCCGGTCACAAAGCCGTATTCTCCGAAAAGGTCTGCCGTCACTACCTCTATAGGTCCAAAGAGCTCCGCCATCTTAAGGGCATCCCTGGCGGCTTCCCCTTTTACCCGCACAAAGAAACGCCATTTCGCGTTGCTGACATCAGTCAGCTTAAGCTTCTGGCTGCTCCAGAAGGTCATAATACTCCGGTGCAGATGCTTGGCCGCGTCCACCACGTCCGCCACCACGGCGCTGGCAGTGGGCAGCTTCCCTGCGCCGCTTCCGTAAAACATCACATCCCCCAGCACATTTCCCCGGGCAAATATAGCGTTGAACACTCCGTTGACGCTGTAGAGAGGATGCTGGTCATTGATAAGGAAGGGGGATACCATGGCGTAGAAGCCCTTGTCCACCTTTTTGCCCAGAGCCAGAAGCTTCACGGCCCGTCCCATTTTCCGGGCGTATTTGATATCCTCCGCCGTGATCTTCGTGATTCCCTCCGTGTAAATGTCCTCATAATCCACCTGCTGCCCGCTGACCAGGGAGAGAAGAATGGCAATTTTGCGACAGGCGTCATAGCCCTCCACATCCGCTTCCGGATGAAGCTCCGCATATCCCCTGCTCTGGGCATCCTTTAACACGCTGTCAAAGTCCAGGCTTTCATAGGTCATCCTGCTCAACATATAGTTGGTGGTTCCGTTTAAAATTCCTGTGATCTCCTCAATCTCATCTGCTGTCAGAGAAGAATTCAAGGGCCGGATAATGGGAATGCCGCCGCCCACAGAGGCCTCAAATAGATAATTTAAGTTCCGGCTCCTGGCGATCTCCAGAAGCTCGGCCCCATGCCTGGCCACCAGCTCCTTGTTGGAGGTACACACGCTCTTGCCTGCCTCCAGGCAGCGTTTCGTAAAGGTGTAGGCCGGTTCCACGCCTCCCATAACCTCCACCACAATGCGGATCTCCGGATCGTTTACGATAACCTCAAAATCATGAACCAGTTTGCTTTCCACCGGATCCCCCGGAAAATCCCTAAGATCCAGCACATATTTAATGTTGATATCCTCCCCGGCCTTTTTGTTGATACTGGCCTGGTTGGTATTCAGCACCTCTACCACGCCCGAACCCACGGTTCCGTAGCCCATAACTGCGATCTGTACCATTTCTTCTCACTCCTTTGCAAGTATTTTTAGGTAATGAATTCCCGGCTGCCTCTCGATCTCCTCAATCATGGAGGACACATCCCCTGTGGTGGGCAGCAGATCCACCGTCAGCGTCAGCGAGGCCACGCCATTTATGGGAATCGTCTGATGGATGGTCAGGATATTCCCCTTGTACTTGGCCACCGTCTTTATCACATCCGACAAAAGCCCGGGTTCATCGTTCATCTGCAGCACAAAGGTAATGCTCTTTCCCTTGGAATTGTCGTGAAAGGGAAAAATATCATCCTTATATTTATAGAAGGAGCTGCGGCTGATTCCCACCTGCTCCGTAGCCTCCTGTACGGTCATCACCTTTGAGGAATCCAGCAGGCGCTTGGCTTCCACAACCTTCAGCAGCACCTCCGGAACCGCTTTTTGTTTCACCACAAAATATTTACTTTTTTCCGCCATATTTCCTCCTATTCAGAGTCCCGCACCTCCCCTTCCAAGACCCTGGGGTTCTGGAAGTATTTCCAGCCGCATTCGCGTCTTGAAATCCTTCCGGGGTCTTGTACGGGCAGTTGCTGTTTCAGAGTCCCGCATCTCCCCTTCCGAAAGGGCCGGATGTTCTCACCTTGTGAACGTTTGTTTTTCTATCAAAGACTAACATAAGCAATATTAGCACACTTTGGGGGAAGATGCAAGAATTTTACAGAATTTTTTTGTGGATAAAGAGACCGGCTCCCGCCTCTATGGAATATATTCCCTTATACTGAAAAGGGGACATGAACGGCTTCTCTATTCATGTCCCCCTGTTTAAAATTCCCTTTTTTCCTTTTACGCCTCTTCTTCATCCTTTGTATTTATCCATTTCAGATAGGCGTTGATAAAAGGATCCAGGTTTCCGTCCATGACGCCCCCAACGTTGCTGACCTCCTCGTTGGTCCGGTGGTCCTTTACCATGGTATAGGGCTGCATGACGTAGGAGCGGATCTGGTTGCCCCAGCCGATCTCCTTCACCTCGCCCCGGATGCCGGAGAGTTTCTCCGCGTTCTTCTGCTGCTCCAGCAGGAAAAGCTTTGCTTTGAGCATCTGCATGGCCTTGTCCTTATTCTGGAACTGAGAGCGCTCATTCTGACACTGCACCACCGTGTTGGTGGGCAGATGGGTAATCCGGATGGCGGAGGAAGTCTTGTTAATGTGCTGGCCGCCTGCGCCGCTGGAACGGTACGTGTCAATGCGCAAATCCTCTTCCCGGATTTCAATATCGATATCGTCCTCAATATCCGGCATTACATCCAGGGACACAAAGGAGGTCTGTCTCTTGCCCTGGGCATTAAAGGGGGAAATACGCACCAGACGATGCACACCCTTCTCCGACTTCAGATAGCCGTAGGCATTCTCCCCGTTTACCTGGAAGGTCACGGACTTGATGCCCGCCTCGTCCCCGTCCAGATAGTCCAGCACTTCCACGGAAAAGCCCTTCCGCTCTGCCCAGCGCGTGTACATGCGGTACAGCATGCCGCACCAGTCGCAGCTCTCCGTGCCGCCGGCGCCTGCGTTAAGCTTGAGAATGGCATTGTTCTTGTCATATTCCCCGGAGAGAAGTGTCTTAATGCGCATGGCCTCAAACTTCTCCTGGAACTCCTTTAACTCCTCCTCGATCTCCGGTATCAGGGAGGCGTCCTCCTCCTCATACCCCATTTCCAACAGAGTTTCTATGTCCTCATACTGGGTCTGCAGGGCCTTGTAAACACCGGCCTCCTCCTTTAAAACGCTCAGCTCTTTCATTCCCGCCTGAGAGCTCTCTGCATGATCCCAGTATCCAGGCTCCTCCATTTCCCGCTCTAACTCTTCAATCCTCTTAGCCTTCTCCGCTAAGTTAAAGTGAATCCCTCAATTCCAACAAGGGGCCATGATAGCCATTTAAGGTATACTTAAACTGATCTAATTCTACCACTGTTGATCACCTCTTTCTTTATTTAAAATCTCTGCATGGACGCATTTTTCCGTCAGATGTGTGACCCGGCCTTTCGTACCGGGTCAGACTACACCTAAGCTCTATCTGCGCCCGCAGCACTGCTTATACTTTTTCCCGCTTCCGCAGGGACACGGATCGTTTGGATAAATCTTCTCTGTCTCCCGCTTCCTGGGGGCTTTGGCAAGGGAGGTATCCTTGTTGGTGCCCGTAACCTTGGCCACCTGCTCCCGCTCTGCCTTTTCTTCTACCCGCACATGTAAGAGGATCCGCACCGTATCCTCCTGGATGCTGGCCGTCATGGCGTCAAACATCTCATAACCGCTCAGCTTATACTCCACCAGCGGATCCCTCTGGGCAAAGGCCTGAAGGCCGATACCCTGGCGCAGCTGATCCATGTCGTCGATGTGATCCATCCACTTCCTGTCGATAACCTTCAGAAGGAATACCCGCTCCAGCTCCCGCAGCATTTCCGGGTTGGGGAATTCCGCCTCCTTCATCTCATAGAGCTTCACAGCTTCCTCTTTTAACTGGTGCTTCAGCTCATTTTTCCGGTTTCCGGTAATACGCCCCATGGTGATGGGTTTTAGGGGAATCACAGGAAGCAGCGTCTCATTGAGCCCTGCGAAATCCCACTCCTCCTTCTCCTGGTCGTCCCCGATCAAGGTGTCCACCGTATTTTCCACCGTATCCGTCAGCATCTTGTAGATGGAGTCCCGCATACTCTCCCCGTCCAGAACCCGGCGGCGTTCCTTGTAAATAATCTCCCGCTGCTCGTTCATAACCTGGTCGTACTCCAGCAGGTTCTTACGGATACCGAAGTTATTGCTCTCAATCTTCATCTGGGCCTTCTCAATGGCATTTGTGAGCATCTTGTGCTCGATCTCCTCGTTTTCCGGCACGCCAAGGGCATTGAACATGCTCATAAGCCGCTCGGAGCCAAAGAGGCGCATCAGATCGTCCTCCAGGGAAATATAGAACCTGGATTCACCCGGATCTCCCTGACGCCCGGAACGGCCGCGGAGCTGATTGTCGATACGGCGGGCCTCATGGCGCTCTGTACCGATAATCTTAAGGCCTCCTGCCGCCTTGGAGGCGTCGTCCAGCTTAATATCCGTACCACGGCCAGCCATGTTGGTGGCTATGGTTACGGCCCCGTGCTGGCCTGCCTGGGCCACGATCTCGGCCTCACGCTCATGGAACTTGGCGTTTAAGACCTCATGCGTGATGCCTCTCCTGCGAAGCAGCGCGCTGATCTCCTCAGAAGCCTCAATGGTGATGGTACCCACCAGCACCGGCTGCCCCTTGGCGTGGGCTTCCTCAATGGCGTTAATAACCGCCAGAAGCTTCTCCTTCTTTGTCTTGTACACCGCATCCTGGAGGTCTTTGCGGATCACCGGCATATTGGTGGGAATCTCGATAACGTCCATGCCGTAGATATCCCGGAATTCTTTCTCCTCGGTGAGCGCCGTACCTGTCATACCGGCTTTCTTCTCATATTTATTGAAGAAGTTCTGGAAGGTGATATTTGCCAGGGTCTTGCTCTCCCGCTTCACCTTCACATGCTCCTTGGCCTCAATGGCCTGGTGCAGGCCGTCAGAATACCGCCGTCCCGGCATAATACGTCCCGTGAATTCATCCACGATCAGAACCTGATCGTCCTTCACCACATAGTCCTGATCCCGGAACATAAGGTAATTGGCCCGCAGGGCAAGGATGATATTGTGCTGGATTTCCAAGTTCTCCGGGTCAGCCAGATTTTCAATGTGGAAATACTGCTCCACCCGGGTAACGCCGTCCGCAGTCAGATTGACCACCTTGTCCTTCTCGTTAACGATAAACTCCCCGGTCTCCACAATGTCCTCGCCCATGATGGCGTTCATCTTTGTAAATTCTCCGCTGGCCTCGCCCCGTTTCATGGTCTTGGCCAGCGCGTCGCATACTTCATAGAGCTTGGTGGATTTGCCGCTCTGCCCGGAAATAATAAGGGGCGTCCTGGCCTCGTCAATAAGAACCGAGTCCACCTCGTCGATAATGGCATAGTGCAGATCTCTCTGTACAAGCTGCTCCTTATAGATCACCATGTTATCCCGCAGGTAGTCAAATCCCAGCTCATTATTGGTGACATAGGTAATATCGCAGCCATAAGCCGCTCTCCGCTCGTCATTGGTACTGCCGTTGAGCACAACGCCTACGGAAAGTCCCAGGAATTTATGCACCTCACCCATCCACTGGGCGTCACGGTTAGCCAGATAATCGTTGACCGTGACCACATGCACACCCTTTCCCTCCAGCGCGTTCAGATAAGCCGGAAGTGTGGAAACCAGCGTCTTTCCCTCACCGGTGCGCATCTCCGCAATACGCCCCTGATGCAGGATCACGCCGCCCACAAGCTGTACCCGGTAATGTTCCATGCCAAGAACCCTGCGGGCCGCTTCCCGGACTGTAGCAAAGGCTTCCACCAGCAGGTCATCCAGTGTCTCCCCTTTTTTAAAACGCTCCTTGTACTCCTTCGTCTTTTCCCTCAGCTGTTCGTCGGACAAGTCCATCATATCAGGCCGAAGCGCCTCAATCCTGTCCACGACTGGGTACACTCTTTTCAGCTCATGCTCACTGTGTGTTCCAAATATTTTTGTAATAAGGCTCATGTGCTTACTCCTATGTTTCGTGTATTGGAAAATTCCATTTTATTTAAAATTCCGGCTCCATCAGACCGTAAGTATTCCCCTTGCGCTTGTAGACAACGTTGACCTGCTCTGTCTCGGCGTTCATGAATACATAGAAGCTGTGTCCCAGAAGCTCCATCTGTACACAGGCGTCCTCCGGATACATGGGTTTCACATCAAACTGCTTGGTGCGAATGATCTTTACCTCCTCATCCTCAGCTTCCTTCTCCAGGAATTCCTCCCGGAAATTTCCGCCCTCCTGCTGCCTGTCCACCAGTTTCGTCTTATATCTGCGAAGCTGACGCTCGATAACCTCCTCCACCAGGTCGATGGAAACATACATGTCGCTGCTGACCTGCTCGGAGCGGATAATATTTCCCTTTACCGGAATCGTAACTTCAATCTTCTGCCGTTCTTTCTCCACGCTTAAGGTTACCTGGACTTCCGTATCGGGAGTAAAATAGCGCTCCAACTTTCCAAGCTTGTCCGTGATAGCCGTCCTCAGGCCCTCCGTCACATCAATATTCTTTCCGCTGATGATATAACGCATAAAATCAACTCCTTCCTTTATTGCTATAGTATACCATATCTTCATATCTGATACAACCACCAAACAAATCTAAAGCGCTGCCCACCGTCACATCCAGGCGTCCCTTCCCCAGATATTCCAGCGTTTTTACATCCAGGAGGCTGCCAATGCCCCCTGCGTAGGTCATGGGTATCCTCCCCCATTCCCCCAGAAGTCCGGCCACGCCTGCTTCCACGCCAGAGGCCTTTCCCTCCACGTCTACCGCGTGTACCAGGAATTCGTCACAGTAGGAGGACAGCTCATCCAGCAGGGCTTCCTCCAGCCGTACCTGGGTAAAGTTCTGCCACCGGTCCGTGACAATATAATAGGCGCCCGCCTTTTTCCGACAGCTTAAATCCAGCACCAGGCGTTCCTTTCCCACCACGTCCCTAAGCCGCCTCAGGCGCTCCATCCGGATCTGCCCCTCCCGGAACACATAGGAGGTCACAATCACATGGCTGGCCCCGGCGTCCAGGTATTCCGCCGCGTTCTCCGGGGTAATGCCGCCGCCGATCTGAAGTCCCCCAGGATACGCCGAAAGGGCAGCAAACGCCTGCCTTCTCGTATCTGCAAAATACTCCGAGGAGGGAGGATTTAAGATTATCACATGGCCTCCCTTAAGCCCGTCCCTTCTATATAAATCCGCGTAGAAATCCGCCGTCTGTTCCGACACAAAATTTTCCCTTGCCGCATTTCCCGCATCCCGCAAGCTGCCTCCTACAATCTGTTTGACTTTTCCGTTGTGAATATCGATGCATGGACGAAAACGCATATATAAGGCCTCCCCGGAATAACCATTTTCCCGTTCCACAGTTTGTTTCCGACTATTATAGCAGACCTCCTCCCAAAAGTCACCTAAAATTTCATCTTCCAATTCTGATGATCCTGGACACAGCACTCATTAAAAAACAGGATACCGCAAACGCAGATAAATTCTACTAAGCGGCATCCTGTTTCATTAACCAGAATTTATATTAATTAAGTATAAAAGGCATCTATCGTCAACGGAAACATTCCAACCTGTAGACGAAACGCTTTGCAGGCGGGATCTTTCCCCAACAAACAGACAATCATCTCTGCATCCGGGTCATTGAATTCCATCCGCCGCATATAGGCAAACTGTTCGGGATAGATCTCTGACGCCAGAGCGGCCGTTGGAGATATTGGACGGCTGCATTCTTCTGTCGGATGCTCTACCGGCTGAAAATTCATGGAGGCTATATAAGAGAGTCTGAATTCATCGATTAAAATCGAGCATATTCTTTTTTCTTTCTTCTCCCTTATCTGCTGCAAAAGACACATCAACAATTATTTTTTTTGCCTTATCATATAATGTCTCTTTTCGCAATAGAGCGTAGTCTTCCCCCATAAAACGCCGGACCATCTCCAGCGTAGTCTGTTCTTTTTCCGCAAGCCTTATTGCGGCCTCCTCCAGCTCTTTGTAAGAAACGGTAAGCTGCTCCTGCTCTATAACAGCAGACAGGATCGTCTTCACTTTAAGATCCCGGATAATCTCCTTTCGGATATCCTTTTTCCACTCATCCAGATCTATTTCTTCTAACTGATGATTCCCGCCCATAGCCTGATATCGCATAGTCTGCATGAAACCAGCCAGCTCCATACGGATTTCCTCCTCTACTTCCTCCTCTGAGAAAGAAATATCAGACGCAAGGATAATCTGATCCAGCAATGATTCTGCCATAGCGTCTCTGTCAGAACAATCACCGGAAGCAGACAGCCCTTTATATTTTATCTGACCGGAATATGGCATACCTGTTTTTCCTCCAAATCTTTATTACTCTGCGTTTTCCTGCCTTACAGGGAACCCCGCCTCCGCAGTCAGCAAAGCAGATGCCGCTGATGATGCACACTGGAGGGCAAGCCGCGCAGCCTTTGCAGAATCCACTATCCCCGCCTTCATCATATCTACATAACTGTCCCTCTGGACATCATATCCAAAGTATCTATTTAATTCTTTTATTCTGCCGACTACAACAGAGGGGTTTTTCCCTCCATTGGCCGCAATCTGACGGGTCGGAGCTTCTAACGCCTTTAATACAATAGACGCTCCTGTCTTTTGGGTTCCGTCAAGAGATGCCGCATATGCCTGGACAGCAGGAAGAATATCCAGATATATGCTTCCTCCGCCGGGAACAATTCCCTCTTCCATCGCTGCCTTTGCCGCCCGCACGGCATTTTCCAGACGATATTTAAGCGCTTTCATCTCCGATTCTGTAGGAGCGCCAGCCTTGATCACTGCCGTTCCTCCGGTAAATCTGGCAAGGCGCTCTTCCAGCCGACCCCTTTTAAAATCATAATCCTCCGTATTGATGCGATGACGAAGGCTGTTTAAATGCACACAGATATCTGTTGGGTCTCCTTTTCCGTTGATAATGGCAGTACTGTTTTTAGAGATAATTACTTTTTCCGCCATTCCAAGCATTTCCATCCGTGTGTCTTTCAGGTTATACCCCAACTGCTCTGTAATGAAGGATCCACCGGTAAAAATGCAGATATCTTCCATTCGCTCTCTTCTTCCATCACCATATGCCGGAGGATGTACAGCAACAACGTTCACAATCCCCTTCTTTTTATTAAGGATCAACGCGGAGAGCGCACTTCCTGTAATTTTTTCCGCAATGATCAGAAGAGGCCTGCCCGCTATGCGGATCTGCTCTAACAGCGGAAGAATGTCCTGTGCGTTGGAAATCTCATAATCCGTCACAAAAATGTAAGGGTCATCCATCTCCTCATGCATACTTCCCTGATCTTTAAGCATTTCCCCATTCAGATATCCTTTTTCATACTGCATTCCTTCCGTAATCTCCAGGGTTGTTTCTGTATTAGGGGTTTCCTCCACAGATATAACTCCATCCGTTCCTATCTGTTTCATCGCCCGAAATACCAATTCACCCGCCAGCTTATCCTGCGCTGAAATAACGGAAATGCAACGGATATCCTCCAGATCCTCCACAGGCCAGGCCAGCTTTCTGATGGCAGCACAGGAAAGCTGAACCGCACCCTGGATCCCCTTCCGCAGTTCTATAGCATTGGCGCCTGCAGCAATATTTTTTGCCCCCTCCTGCAAAATAGTATTTGCCAGAAGGATTGCAACCGCTACGCCATCCCCTACAGAATCACTGACTTTTATCGCCGCTTCTTTTATAATCTGTACTCCCATATTTTCATAAGGATTTTCCATCTCAATGGAGCGGACAGCCGCCGCTCCATCTTTGATAATAAGAGGCCTTCCAGATTTCTGCGTGAGAAGCACCGCTCTACCCTTGGGGCCAATGGTCATTTTTATGGCATTTGATACAGTATTGATTCCCAACAGCATTTTTTCTCTTATATCCTGCCCGTACAAAATATCACCGACCATAAAAACCTCCGTATTTTACAATCCTTACAGCTTATCAAGCTCTGTCAGAAAAGTATCCAGTTCTTTCTCATCCATATGGTATCCATGCTTATCCTCTGGATATACGCCGGTGCGGACGTCATTCGCCCAACGGCCATATGCCGTAGCTGCCCACTCAAAGAAATTTGCATAGCTTTTGGCATGGGATGCCGGATTCGGCATCATACCAAAAGTATCAAAATCTACCATCTCGCAGCCATCTGCCGCGCCGCCTGCTGCAATACTGATCACCGGCACACGCAGTTTCTTTGCGATGGCATTGGTAACTTCAATAGGGGTCAGCTCGATAGACATTGCCATCATACCATTTTCCTGATACTCATATGCCATCTTTGCAACTTTCATAGCATCCTGGGCAGTTTTCCCCATACGCTTGTATCCGCCCTGACGGTTCGTCTGCCATCCCGAAAGAGCTCCTACATGTCCAAACACTACCAGATAGTTGTCTGCCATATATTTCAGAGTTTCATTGCTGATCCCCATTGGAAGCAGGGAATCTGCTCCGCAATTCATATAATAGGAACCATACTCCATAGCTTTTTCTTTAGAAGCATAGGTAGGTGTCTGCATATAAAAGTTGATATGAATAAACTTCGCAGCACGACGGACAGTCTGGATCCACCAGGGAGCCAGATCAATCTGGATCTGCGGATCCTGCCCTCCGTCACCGGGAACTGTAATACGGCAGATATCACATCCTGCGATCTCCGCAGCCTGGGTAAAAAACTGATCACGGCCAGCCGGACACATCTGTACAATAGGCGTACCCTCATCTTTCAGCTTCTGAAGATAATTGATAGATTTACGCCCTTTTACAACACGGGAAGCTGTTACTTTCTTATCCTCTTTTGCAACAGTTACGTTTTTGTTTTCTTCTGCCATAATAATTCTCCTTCCATGATCAATGTATTAAAGCTCCTTTTAATCAAGCGCTTAGGCATACTCCGCCGTCTATAATAATGGAAGCGCCATTAACAAAGCTGGATTCATCGCTTCCAAGATACACAGCCAGAGGTGAAATTTCCCGTGGAAAACCAATCGCTGGCATCTGAGGATCATCTCCCAACGCATAACGTGAGGATTTCACCATCCATTCCTTTGCATGGGCATTGTATCCGGTAAAACGATGAATAGCGGCTCCCGCCTCATGTATTTCCCCCATACTTTTATTAATATTTGTCAGCACAGGGCCAGGACATATTGCGTTGCAGCGAATCCCCTCTCTTCCATACTCAAAAGCAATCGCTTTCATCAACGCATTGGCTCCTGCCTTGGAAGCGCAGTATGCCGGGCCTCCTGTGGCGCTCTCGAATGCCGCATTGGAAGTGACCATAACAATAGAAGCGTTGATATTATTGGCAAGAAAATATTTCAATGCCGCACGGGTAATTTTCATAGATGCCGTCAGATTTACGGAAAGCATCTTTTCCCACACCTCATCCGTCATATCTGCCACCGGTGTGAAGTTATCCGCTACACCGGCATTATGGGACAGTACATTGCAGGTACCAAAGGCCTCAGCACAAGCACGGATCGCATTCTCACAATCCTCCGCTTTTGTCACATCACAGGAAACAATGCGAAGCTGCTCCTTATATCCTAATTCCGCCGCTTCTCTTTCCAGATCCAGAAGTGCATCCATGTTACGGGCTGCAGCCACAACTCTGGCGTCTTCTTTCAGATAAGCCAATACAATGTCCCTTCCCATGCCAGAACTGGCTCCTGTCACAACTGCTGCTTTTCCTGCCATTCGTTCTGCCATGCAAAAACCTCCTTTCACTTATTTAACTTATTTTTTTCAGTAAAACAACTAAAATTTTCGAAAATTTTATGCCTTTTTCTACCTTTTTCACAATCAGATTGTATCATTCCCTATAAGAAAGCAAAATACCAAGTGTTATGTATTTTATTTTTTTGTTTCTACATAATATTATGTACATCAAAAAATCCGCTATTTAATTTGTCATTAAATAGCGGACTTTTTTCATCGATTATAACTTTAGGAATTTTTATATTCATTCAAGAAATAAACCAGCAGCTCCTGCTGATTATTTATATTTAGCTTTTTATAGATATTGGCAATATGTTTATAGATTGTAGCCCGGCTGATATTCATCACATTACAGATATCGCCTGGTGGAATACCCTCACACAGACAGGAAACTACTTCTTTTTCTCTTGTAGTCAGCATACCCATTTCCATAAGGGCATCTTTGCGGCGTCCAATCTTTACGTCCGGATCCACGGTAAGGAAGAATTTCCGGTGTAGGTTATCCAGATGCGGAATTATGTGATTGATCAGTTCCACCTCCTGTCTGGAATACGGCTCTGGCCTGGTTCTGTCCAGGGCCAGGACAAGGCGGCTCTGTCCCCGGTTATCAAAAAGCGTAAAATCAAGAGAATGCTTTACTCCCCGGACCCTTATACAATCGGCAATAAATTCATTATCGGGCAATTCCGACCATATGATCGGCTGTACGGACATATTTTTCTCCCTGCTTCTGTCCTTTTCCATACCCAGAGGAAATTGCGACTGCAATTTGGCATAATACTCCTTATAAGTGTATCCCCAATTCTGGCTGACACCTATCAAATGACAATCCATCACCTTGCCCGCCGCATTTACAAAAATCCCAACCGCCTGATCATACGAAATCAGCGTCCTCAACTCTTTCAGTATTGTAACGGCAAATTGCGCATAATCGTCCATCTCTCCCACAGCGAGAAAAAATGAATCCAGTTTTTTCAGAAGAGCCTCAGAATCCTTTAAATCAATGTAACGCTTCATGATCAATCCTCTTTGCAGATAAACCATATTATCCTAAATATTATTATAACCCAATTTTTTCTAAATGTTAAGAAAAAACTCCTATGGATAAAGCTCCCCTATCCTGCTAACCGCCACATAGATCTCCGAAATCCGATACCAGGTGGGATAATCCACCACCCCGTTGGCCGGAAGCCCGAACACCGACTGGAAGGTGGCTACCGCCGCCTTTGTGGCCGGACCGAACAGTCCGTCCTCCGCAATGCGGGGAATGGCCGGATAATTTCTGGAAATGGCGTTTAGCTGCTCCTGAAGCTGCATCACCTTCTGCCCCGAAGACCCCACCGTCAAATCCTCTCCCGGCCAGGAATAGGGTACGCCGGAGATTTCCTCCGCCGAGTTGATGTAAATGCTGTCCCCATAATAATACCGCAGAATTTCAACGGCCGAATACCCCTGCTCTCCCAGGCTCTGGCTTCCCCACTGGCTCATCCAGTTGGGACAGGAAACCCGCTCCCCGTCGCAATACTGGGTGAGAATGGGCTGCTTTACATTGGGGCGGGACAGATAATTTCCATACAGTTCATCCACAATCCTGGAAATATTCCCGAAAATATTCCTGCCGTTGATCCATTTGTGGTCAAATGCCGTAGAGGAAGTAATGGTAAATTCGTAGCCTTTGTTCCGATACCACTCCGTATACACCCGGTTTAGGGTAAAGGACATAATAGCCAGCACATTGGCCCGGATGGCCGCGTCTGTCCAGGTGGCGTAAATCTCGCTGGAAGCCACGTTTTTGATATAATCCTTGTACCGCACCCAGTAGTTGGTGGCCGAGCTGTCTGTTGGGACACCGTCGTGGACAATCACGTACTCCGGCACCACCACCCGGCTTAAAACAATCTCCCCGGACTGGCCTGTGGGCTTAATCTCCGCCTCCGCGATCTTGGGCGGATAATCCCCAAACAGAGTGTGGGGACCGATCACATAGCGCTGGAAGGCCTCCCCCGGCTCCTGGGGACGCATGCGGATATCCTGAACCGCCGTCACCTCTGGCAGAATCTCCGTCCCGGCCACCTCCACAGGCTCAAAGCCCGGCGCCGTCACCTCTATGGTATATTCTGAATAGGGCTGTTGCTCGCTGAAATTCACGCTGTATTCCATGGGCGGCGCATCCAGCTCCAGCTCCTCCGTCTGCCCGGACTCATCCGTCGCCGCCTCCAGTATCTCATTTTCCGGTTCCCCGGTATAGTAAATTACCACCCTGGCTCCTGCAATGGGTTTTGCTCCGGCTGCAGTGGTCACGTGAACCTGCAGCCTTCCCTTCTCCTCCCTGTCCACCTGTGCGGCATGCATCCATTGGATTCCCATAAAAACTCCCTCATATACTCGTATTCTTTACCAGTATATGAGGGAGCTTCTAAATGGGTTCCTTTGGGACTTTTTCCTTAATCACACTTACAGCGGAAGGATGCGCACTCAGTCTGCTGGCAGTCACATGCGTTGCTGCCCGCCACGCTGATGTGGTTCGCATTACACTTGCAGTCATCGTTGAAGGTACAGGTGGTCGCCTCACAGGATATATCCGTGGGTTTTGCGGGACATCCACAGTCGGCGGCGTTTGTGGCGGAATCTCCCCTCTCCCGGAAGCTGGTACAGAAAGTATCCCGGTTATGTCTGGCATCGCTGCCATCCACTTTGATATTCTCCTTACAGCAGCACCGGTCCTTATTATAAACACAGGTTACAACAGTACAATCCAGATTGGTCATTGCTTTTTCCTCCTTCAGATAATTTCCCCTATAGTATCTGGAAAAAAGGGCTTTTTATGCGGTCACAAACCAAAAACAAAATCCATTTTCTTCCAGTTTTTAAGAAAAAACAGACGGTTTTATCCTATAAATACGCTGAAAATGAGCTTGAAGCCATCACAAAATGAAGGTATCCTTATGGTATATACGCAGTCTGGACGAAAACCAGGCGGCCATCTTCCCGAAAAAACATTAAATTGTATGCAGAAAGGACAAATCCCATGAAAAAAAACGCACTCTCCCTTCACAGCTCTGTAGCAGGCAGGGCAAACCTAAGCACCTATGTCAGGGCCGCAAAGGAGGCCGGCTTCGACTGTATCGAGCCCACCAAGGTCCAGCTCCAGTATTTTTTTGATGGCGGCCATACGGCTAAAGATGTGGAAAAGCTTATGGACGGCCTGGAAATCTCCTCTGTGGGCTGGCTTTCCGACCTTGACCGGCAGGGCCATGAATTTGTTGCCATGATGAAGGAGGCCGAGGAGCTTTTTGCCATGGCCGCTTCCGTGGGAAGCCATGCGGTGGAAATCATCAACGGGCCCGTGGACTGGCACGCCGTAGACGCCTACCGGCGGGGCGTTCCCTTCCAGGGTTATATGGGGCTTCTGGGACTTCCGGAGGAAGAAATACATAGTCTGACGGTGAAAAACCTGCGGGCCCTGGCAGACCTGGCGGCCCAGTTCAGCCTTTCCCTGTTTTTTGAGCCCCTGTGCTGGACTCCCATCCCTTCCCTCAAGGAGGCCATTCCCCTTGTCCGGGAGGCTGACCGGGAAAATCTCAAGATTGTGGTGGATTTTTACCACAATTATATAGCGGGGCTGGACGCCGGATTTCTCTCCCATATAGACAAGGATGTAATCTTAGGCGTCCATATCTGCAACTCCCAGAAGCCCGACGACCGGGTTCCCTGCGAGGAAATCTTCCGCGACACGGCCTTCTATGAGGGAGCCGTACCTGTCCGGGAGTGGGTAGACGCCGTCAAGGCAACCGGGTTTGACGGCTGGTGGGCTTACGAGACCTTCTCCAGGCGGGAGGCGGAGGAGGAAGTCTATTCCTTTGCCCGGTATGTACACCGGGAACTGGAAACTCTTGTTTAAGCCGACCGGAAACCGGCTATTATTTTTAAGACAGAGGACGGACTATGATTGATCTGCACATACACAGCTTATACAGCGACGACGGCGAATTCACACCCGAAGAGCTGGTAAAAAAATGCGCGGCCCAGGGAATCCAATGGATGGCGGTCACCGACCACAACTGTGTCCGGGCCAACGAAGAAGCAGCCAGAAAAGCAGCCGGAGCGGGTATCCGTTATACCTCCGGCATTGAGATCGACTGCGTATATGAACATGTAAATTTCCATGTTCTTGGCTATGCCATCGATGCCGCTTCGTCTGATTTTGCAGGAATTGAGGAAAACGTGAGAACCCAGTCCCTAAGGGCTTCCCGGCTTATGCTGGAAAAAACCCGGGCCCTTGGCTTTTCCGTAGAGGAAGCCGAGATGGAGCATATGGCCCGGGGACGTTACTGGAGTGAGTCCTGGACCGGGGAGATGTTTGCGGAACTGCTGTTGTCCAGGCCGGAATACAAAGACAACGTTTTGTTGCTTCCCTACCGGGAGGGAGGCGTCCGCGGCGATAATCCCTATGTAAATTTTTACTGGGATTTCTATGCCCAGGGAAAGCCCTGCTATGTGCCGGTTGCCTTTCCCCAAATGGAGGAAATTCTGGACATCATTCACCAGAATCACGGCGTTGCCGTACTGGCCCACCCCGGCGTGAATCTGAAAAATACCCCGGGGCTTTTAAATGATATCGCGGAGCTTGGCATTGACGGACTGGAAGCCTTCAGCAGCTATCATTCCCTCCGGGAATCGGAAAGATATTCTGATTTTGCATCGCAGAATCATCTTTTTGTGACCTGTGGAAGCGATTTTCACGGAAAGATAAAGCCCTCCATTGGGCTTGGAAAACATGGCGGCAGAATTTCCCAGGAAGCCCTTCTGCATCATCTGTCCGGCCGCTAACTTCCGGAAATACCGCAAAGAGGCAGCCCCCGCCGGGTGAAACTCTCCCCGGCGGGGGCTGCCTTCTGCGCTTTTCCAGACTAATCCTAATCTTTACAACTATCTCAAAACCAGTCGGCGGAATTTTTACTTAAAATACTCCACTCCCGACTCAAAAATCTTCAGATCCTGCTCCCCATAAATATTGATGGCAACCGCCTCGTCCCGGCGCTCCACATGGGCCATCTTGCCAAGAACCCTTCCGTCCGGGCTGGTGATGCCCTCAATGGCTGCGTAGGAGCCGTTGACATTCCAGTTTTCATCCATGCTGGCATTGCCCTGGGGATCCACGTACTGGGTTGCCACCTGTCCGTTTGTAAACAGCCGGTCAATCCACGCCTTATCCGCCACAAAGCGTCCCTCCCCGTGGGATGCCGGAGTGGTGTAGGTAGCTCCCAGAACTGCTTTCAGGAGCCAGGGGGACTTGTCTGTCACCACCCTGGTGTACACCATTCTGGAGACATGGCGGTTAATGGTGTTAAAAGTCAGCGTGGGGGAATCCGGCTGCTGACCGGTAATCTCCCCGTAGGGTACAAGCCCCAGCTTAATCAGCGCCTGGAATCCGTTGCAGATGCCAAGGGCCAGGCCGTCCCGCTCATGAAGAAGCCGGCTCACCGCCTCCTTCATCCGGGCGTTCTGAAAGGCCGTGGCAAAAAACTTCGCGGAGCCGTCCGGTTCGTCGCCTGCGGAAAATCCCCCTGGGAACATAATCATCTGGGATTTTCCGATACACCGCTCAAACTCTTCCACCGACTCCCGGATATCCGCGGCGCTCAGATTGCAAAACACCCTGGTAATTACCTCCGCGCCTGCCCGGCGGAAGGCCTTCTCACTGTCATACTCACAGTTGGTTCCCGGGAATACCGGGATAAATACCGTGGGCTTTGCCACCTTGTGTCTGCACACGTACACCTTCTCCGCGTGGAAGAGGGGGCTCTCCACGGCATCCTTTCCAGGCACCGCCACAGTGGGAAATACCTTTTCCAGAGGCGCCGTCCAGGTTTCCAGGGCTTCCCCGGTGGAAATCCTGGAATTGCAGTAGGCGAATCCCTCCTCCGTCACCTCTCCGATAACGGTATACGTAATATTAAGGCGGCTCACTTCCTCCGGGGCCACCTCCGCCACCAGATTTCCAAAATCCGGGGTAAACAGATCCCTGCTGTCCACCGAGTGCTCAATCCGCACGCCCAGTTTATTTCCAAAGGCCATCTTGCTTAAGGCCGCCGCCATTCCCTTTCCGTTCAGAGCATAGGCGGACAGGATTCTTCCCGCCTTTACATCCTCAAAGAATTTCCCGTACTGATCCTTCACCTGCTCATAGTCCGGCAGATCGTAGGCATCCCGCTCTATCCGCAGCAGGACAAGCCTGTTTCCCGGTTTTTTCAGCTCCGGCGTCACCACATGCCCGCAGACTGCCATATCCACCGCAAAGGACACCAGCGTAGGAGGCACATCCAGATCCTGGAAGGTTCCCGACATACTGTCCTTTCCTCCGATGGAGGGGAGGCCAAATCCCATCTGGGCGCTGTAGGCTCCCAGAAGCGCAGCCACAGGCTGGCTCCAGCGGTGTGGATCCTCCGTCATACGGCGGAAATATTCCTGGAAGGTGAAACGGATTTTCCGGTAATCCCCGCCGGAGGCCACGATCTTTGCCACAGACTCCAGCACCGCGTAGACCGCGCCGTGGTAGGGGCTCCAGCTTGACAGATAGGGGTCAAAACCGTAGCTCATCATGGTGACCGTATCCGTCTTTCCCTGAAGCAGGGGAAGTCTGGCGATCATGGTCTGGGTTTCCGTCAGCTGGTACTTTCCGCCGTAGGGCATCAGAACGCTTCCGGCGCCAATGGAGCTGTCAAACATTTCCACCAGACCCTTCTGGGAACAGACATTGAGATCCCGCAGGGTTTCCAGCCATTTTTCCCGGACGTCTCCCACTTCCTCCCGGACAAAATATTTCTGTCCCTCCTGGGGCATCTCCACGGCCACGGAAGTCTCCTGGTGGGCGCCGTTGGTATCCAGAAATGCCCTGGAGATATTTACGATCTCTTTTCCTCTCCACACAAGCACCAGACGGGGCTCCTCCGTCACCTTTGCCACAGATACCGCCTCCAGATTTTCCTGGGCCGCGTAGACCAGAAAATCCTCCACATCCTTTTTATCCACTACCACGGCCATGCGCTCCTGGGACTCGGAAATAGCCAGCTCCGTGCCGTCCAGGCCCGCATATTTCTTCGGTACAAGATCCAGGTCAATATAGAGGCCTGCTGCCAGCTCCCCGATTGCCACAGACACGCCGCCCGCGCCAAAATCATTACATTTTTTAATGAGGCGGCTCACCTCCGGCCGCCGGAACAGACGCTGAAGCTTCCGCTCCGTGGGGGCGTTTCCTTTTTGTACCTCGGCGCCGCAGGTCTCGATGGAAGCCTCCGTGTGCACCTTGGAGGAACCTGTGGCCCCGCCGCAGCCGTCCCTTCCTGTCCGGCCTCCCAGCAGAATAATCACATCCCCCGGATCCGATGTCTTGCGCACCACGTCCTTTCTGGGGGCCGCCCCCATAACGGCGCCGATCTCCATACGCTTGGCTGCGTAATTGGGATGATAAATCTCCTTCACATAGCCTGTGGCCAGGCCAATCTGGTTACCGTAGGAGCTGTAGCCGCTGGCAGCTCCCCGCACCAGCTTTTTCTGAGGCAGCTTGCCCTTCAAAGTATCCTTCACGGAAACCGTGGGATCCGCCGCGCCGGTGACGCGCATAGCCTGGTACACATAAGTCCTCCCAGACAGGGGATCCCGGATGGCTCCCCCAAGACAGGTGGCCGCCCCGCCGAAAGGCTCAATCTCTGTGGGATGGTTGTGGGTCTCGTTTTTAAAGTTTACCAGCCACTCCTGGGTTTCCCCGTCCACCTCCACAGGAACCACAATGGAGCAGGCGTTGATCTCTTCCGACTCCTCCTGGTCCATAAGCTTCCCCTCTGCCTTCAGCTTCCGCATAGCCATCAGAGCCAGATCCATCAGACACACAAACTTGTCCTTACGCTCGCCCAGAATCTCCTTCCGGTCGCGAAGGTACTGCTGATACGTCTCCTCCAGGGGTTTCCGGTAATATCCTTCCTCAAACCGCACCTCCTTAAGCTCTGTGGAAAAAGTAGTATGGCGGCAATGGTCAGACCAGTAAGTGTCCAGCACGCGGATTTCCGTCATGGAAGGATCCCTCTTTTCCTCCTCCCGGAAATAATTCTGGATATGGAGGAAATCCTTAAAGGTCATGGCCAGATTCAAGGAATCGTACAGTTCCTTTAAGGCAGCCTCCGGCATCTGGCAGAATCCCTCAAAAATCTTAATATCCTCCGGCTCCTCAAAGACGCTCACCAGGGTTTCCGGTTTCTCCATGCCTGTCTCCCTGGAATCCACCGGGTTTATGCAAAAGCTCTTGATGGACGCAAACTCTTCCTCTGTAAAATTTCCGGCAATCACATAGGTGACGGCCGTGCGGATGACCGGCTCCTCATCCTCCCTTAAAAACTTCACACATTGTTCCGCAGAATCCGCTCTCTGGTCAAACTGCCCAGGCAGGTATTCCACGCCAAAAACCCTTGCGTCAGACCTGATCTCAAAGTTTTCTTTATAGAGCATGTCCACCGGCGGTTCCGAAAACACCATTCTGCAGGCCTGCTCAAAGACCTCGTCCGAAATATTCTCTACGTCATAGCGGATCAGCACCCGTACCTGCTCCACTCCCTGGATCCCCAGATATCCCCGGATCTCCTCCTTAAGCTCCTTTGCCTTTACCGCAAAGGGCTCCTTCTTTTCCACGAAAACGCGTCTTACTTTACCCATAGCCGCCTCCATCTTATTTTTTGCCTTTTCTCAAAAGTACTTTTTATCTATTATAACGCAAAAAGGAAGGTGGTGTAAAGCCTGGGTTCTTTTTATTCGACACGAATCCGGAACAAATAAAGAAAATGCGCTCACCAAAGGCCCATAGCCCTTGGCGGCGCACTTTTCTTTGAAGTTCAACCCCAGGTTGTCTCTATAATTAAGCTATTGCGAACTTCTGAAGTAAATTTTCAAACTCCCTGTTCTGCCCACCATATTTTACCGTAAGAACACGATTTAAATCCATACTTAACACACCCAGAATCGATTTTGCGTCCACGATAAACCGGTTATAGGAAATGTCTACGTCGAAGTCACATCCCTCTGCAGCCCTAACAAACTCTCTGACATCCTCTGCGGCAGCTAATCTGATTTTTTTCTCTCTCATTTTACTCACCTCATAGCTGTAGGGTTTCCTTTTACTTTGTGAATTATGCCAGCAAATGTATATTTTGTCAAATTCTTTTAAAAGGGACATTTTTCCTCATCTCCTGCATTTTTTAGCCAACTTGCATAATCACGGCCTTCCAGGCCCTGGAAAACCAGGATTAATTTTTACGGATTCCCAGGCATTCCCATTTTATTGGAGGAATCCACCAAGTTTTCCGAAAAATTTTGTGAAATTTACCAACCCCACAGCCGTTATGTACGGATTATCTTACGTCCTGCGCCCGCCGTCATCCGCAAACTCCGGCATAAAAGAGCGGAATCTTAAGGAAAGCATCTGCCTTTGAAGGGACCTGTTTATCCGCTCCTCCACGGCAATGGTCTTGTGGAAGCATTTCCACAGCTCCTGGAAACGGGCTTCCTTTTCCGATACCCACTTAAGGCGCTCCGCATCCAGGGCTTCATCCCGGACAAGAATCCAGCCCATATCTGCCCGGTGTACCGCCATCTCTTCCCGGCCCACATCATGGATCAGCCAGTTCTCATGGCGAAGCCTGTCCGCGAAATAAGGGGCCAGAAAAGAAAGCACCTGGTGAACCGGACGTACCGGTCCGTAGAGCACGCCGCTTTGAAGCTCCGAGAAGCGTAAGAATCCCATAAGCTTATGGGCTTCATGCCAGGCCTTCTGACTAAGGTCCATAACCGTGGACACCGGCCCGTACGTCAGACAGTTAACCACCTCGCTGCCCCGCTCCAGGGAAAGCCCCAGAACCACCATTCTGTATATGGCGTCCGCCTTTCTGCCATCCGCGCTGGCCGCCGCCTGGCAGATATGGGTGATGGCTCCCTCTCCCATCCTACGCTCAATAGTGCGGAAAACCTTTTCCGCCTTTTCCCTGTCCGTTTCCACCGGCCTATACTGGCAGAACAGCTCCAGCTCCTCTTCCTGGCAGATCTCCAGCCGGACATTTTTATGTCCCAGACGGCTGTCCCAGGCATCGTATACTCCCGTAAATATACCGTCCAGGCTGTCCTCGCACACAAATACAGTTATTATCCCATCCATGCCATCCAGCGCTCCGTTTTTCTTAAGCTTTGTTTCCCACAGAATACAAAGCCTGGCAATCGTCAAACAAAGACAACTGCCGGTAAGTAGTCTGTCCTCCTGCCCCGGGAGGCAGTTTTTCCTTTACTGCCAGCAGGTTCCGTGTAATATAGTCCTCCTCTATCTTTATGGGATACAGGGTGTGCCCGTTGCAGGTTATAAAATACAGGGCCCGCTTCAGCACTACTCCCATACGCTTTAAATCGTCAAACCCCACCCTCCCCATGCGGCGGGCCCGGACAATCCGCTGGGCCGACCTGGGGCCTATACCCGGCACCCGCAGGATAGTATAGTAGTCCGCCCGGTTGATCTCCACCGGAAACTGCTCCAGATGCCGCAAAGCCCAGTCGCATTTGGGATCCAGCAGCACGTTAAAGTTGGGTTTTTCTTCCGAAAGAAGCTCCCCCGCCTGAAATCCGTAAAACCGCAGCAGCCAGTCCGCTTGATAGAGACGGTGTTCCCGCAAAAGAGGCGGCCCCCCTGGAAGCACCGGGAGCAGCTTATCCTCATTAACCCGGACAAAGGCAGAATAAAAGACCCGCTTCAGTTCAAACTTCTGATAGAGGGATTCCGCCACATTTATAATCTGGTAATCCGTCTCCGGCGTGGCCCCGACAATCATCTGCGTAGACTGCCCTGCGGGCACAAACCGGGGCGCGTGGCGGTATATGGCCAGCTCGCTTTTATTCTCCAGCATCCTGTTCTGAACCAGGCGCATAGGCTTTAAAATCTTTCCGCGGTTCTTGTTTGGCGCCAGGGCCTTAAGGCCCTCCGCCGTGGGAAGCTCCAGATTCACACTCATACGGTCGGCCAGAAATCCCGTCTTTTCTATAATCTCCTGGTCTGCCCCGGGAATCGCCTTCACATGGATATATCCGTGGAAGGAATACTCATAGCGAAGCTTGTACAGGGTCTGGTAGATAAGCTCCATGGTATAATTGGGGGTGTAAAGTATCCCGGAACTTAAAAACAGGCCTTCTATATAGTTGCGCTTATAGAATTCCAGCACCAGGTCACAGATCTCCTGGGGGGTAAAGGAGGCCCTTGGCACGTCGTTGGAAATCCTGTTGAGACAGTATTTGCAATCGTAAATGCATTCATTGGTAAAGAGGATTTTTAAGAGAGAGATACACCGGCCATCTGCCGAAAAGCTATGGCAGATGCCGGCCTCCGTGCAGTTGCCCATGCCCTTCCCGGTATTTTTGCGGCTGGTGCCGCTGGAGGTACAGGCCACATCGTACTTGGCCGCTGCAGACAGAATCTTTAATTTTTCCATAAGAGATATCTTCTCCGGCATATAAATGTGCTGCATGGATAACCGCCCTTTCCGCAACTGTCCTGTTTTTAACAGGAACATTTGTTTGTATTATCATAGCACACTTTTTCCAGATACGCAAGAGAAAATCGAACAGATTTTCGGAATTTATTTTCCGGATCCCGGGGAAAATATTACTTCCCCTTCTGGGCCTCCAGAAGGTCAAACAACGCCTCGTCGCTGTCAGAGATCCACACGTCCTCTTCCTCCCCGCTAAGGCCTAAGTATTCCCGGAGCGTGCAGGTCTCATCGCTGAAATTCCACCGGCTCACAAAGGTGTCTATCTCCTCCAGCTCCACTTCCCCGTCCAGATATAATTCTTTGAATTTTTTCATAGCTTCCCGTCGTCCTTTTCCGCCTGTGCCTTAACGCATCAGCTTCTTTATGGTCTCGCACAGCTCATCCACCACCTGCTCGTCGCCGCCGCGGATATCCTCCACCACGCAGGTTTTTATATGGTTGGACAAAAGCTCCTTGTTAAAGCTATTTAAGGCGGACTGGATGGCAGACACCTGGGTCAGGATATCCACACAGTAGCGCTCCTCCTCCACCATGTTTCTCACGCCCCGCACCTGGCCCTCTATGCGGCTGAGACGGTTCAGGAGGTTCCGGTATTCCCCGTTCTCCCTGTGTTTCTTTTTCTGACAGCAGCTGCACGGTTCCCCCTCAGCGTGTGTCTTTTTCAATGACTCCATGGTTTCCCCTGGGTCCTGCGCATGTTCTTTTTCTTTCATAGGCTCTCCGAACTGCCTCCTTCCTATATTTCCTCCATCTCTTTTCCAATCCGCTCCTCGCAGGCCCGCATGGCCTGAATGGTCATTTCAAAGAGCCTGTCCAGCTCCCAGCCCAGCATCTTGGCCCCCTGGCGGATAACATCCCTGGAACATCCCGCCGCGAATCTCTTGTCCTTAAACTTTTTCTTAAGGCTTGACACCTCCAGATCCATAACGCTTTTAGAAGGCCGCATCCGGACCGCCGCCCCGATAAGCCCCGTCAGCTCGTCCGTTGCAAAAAGCACCTTCTCCATTTCATGCTCCGGCTTCACATCGGAAGCCAGCCCATAGCCATGGCTGCAGACAGCGTGTACCAGCTCCGCCTCCGCATCAGCCTCCGCCAGCAGCTCCGGGGCCTTTTTGCAGTGCTCCTCCGGGTATTTCTCAAAGTCCACATCGTGAAGCAGGCCTGCCATGCTCCAGAAATGAGCCTCCTCCCCATAGCCCAGCTCCCCGGCATACCAGCCCATCACGCCCTCCACAGTCAGCCCGTGCAGCAGGTGAAAGGGCTCCTGGTTATATTTTTTCAGCAGATTTAATGCCTGCTCTCTGGTCACCTTTGTTTCCATCACGCAATTCCTCCTCTTTTGCTTCTACAAAGATATGATAATCCAGATTCCCCAAAAAAGCAAGGCCTGCCCGGGAAGAACCGAAAAGCCCCTTGACATTTTTCCCGGAAAACAGGTAAGATAATAAGGAAGAATCTCTAAATCCCTGTACATTTCCGGGGAAATTCACTGCCCGGCAGACACAATAAAGGAGCACTCATGGATACAGCCCAGACAAAGACAGGCCCTAATCCCCTGGCCTATGAAAATACCGGAAAATTAATCGTGAAATTTGCCGTTCCAAGCATAATCAGCGGCCTGGTCACCGCCCTCTATAACATTGTAGATCAGATCTTTATCGGCCAGGGCGTGGGAATGCTGGGAAACGCCGCCACCAATGTGGCTTTCCCTCTGACCACCCTGTGTACGGCGCTGACGCTGCTTCTGGGGGTGGGTACAGCCGCCAATTTCAGTCTGAATCTGGGGGCAAGGCAGAAAGAAAAAGCTGGGCAGATTGCGGGAAACGGCATCTTCTATCTCCTGGCCACAGGTCTTATCCTCTTCCTAATTGTATTTTTCTTCCTAAGCCCGCTGCTTCACCTGTTTGGCGCTTCCAGCGACGTGTATCCCCTGGCTCTGACCTATACACGCATTACCAGCTTCGGGATTCCCTTTCTGCTGTTTTCCGTGGGACTAAGTAATTTTATCCGGGCGGACGGAAGCCCCACCTACTCCATGCTCTGTACCTTAAGCGGCGCTCTGCTGAACACCGTTTTAGACCCTCTTTTCATTTTTACCTTCCATATGGGCATTGCCGGAGCCGCTCTGGCAACGGTCATCGGTCAGATCGTCTCCGCCGCCATGGCCGTTGTGTATCTTTTCCGCACAAAAAATGTGGTCTGGAAGCGGAGCTGTTTCCGGCCAGGCTTTAGCCTGTTAAAGGAAATCCTGGCCTTAGGGCTCTCTCCTTTTTTCAACCATTCGGCCATGATGCTGGTGCAGATCGCCATGAACAACACCTTGACCTTCTACGGCTCCTTATCCGTATATGGCAGCAATATCCCCCTGGCCTGTGTGGGCGTAATCTCAAAGGTCAACGTCATCTATATAGCCTGTGTCATCGGCACCTCCCAGGGCTGCCAGCCCATCCTGGGCTTTAACTATGGCGCAAAACAATACGACCGGGTGAGGCGCACCTTCTGGCAGGGCCTTATTACCGTCACATGCATATCGCTGGCCTTCTTCTGCTGTTTCCAGCTTTTCCCAAGGCAGATCATCAGCATTTTCGGGGATGGAAATGAGCTGTACTATCAGTTTGGCATCCGGTATTTCCGCATTTTCATGATGCTGATTCTGGTCAACGGCTTCCAGCCCATATGCAGCTTTCTTTTTACTGCCATCGGAAAACCCAAAAAGGGAATCCTTGTGTCCATGACCAGGCAGATTCTCTTTCTCCTGCCCCTTATTCTGATCTTTCCAAGGATCTTCGGCATCGACGGCGTCATGTACGCCGGACCTATTGCAGACGGGGCAGCGGCAATTCTGGCTATTGCCCTGGTAATCCCGGAGCTTGCCAGGTTGAAATCGGAAACCTTATAAAGCCCTCAGAAAGAGGCCCCACGGTTTCCCGTGGGGCCTCGTCTTTTATTCCTTCTATTATTCTGACTCTGCCGCTCTAGCCGCAACTTCCTGCTCCTGCACATCATTGGGGGCCTGCTCATAGCGGGCAAACTCGTACTCGAAAATGCCGCTGCCTCCGGTCATGGAACGCAGAACAGTGGAGTAGCCGAAGATCTCCTTCATGGGCACATCCGCATTGACTTCCTGCTTGCCGCCTGCAACCGGGTTCATGCCCAGCACACGGCCGCGCCGCTTATTGAGATCCCCCATAACGTCTCCGGTATACTTATCCGGCACCGTCACCTTCATAGATACAATAGGCTCCAGAAGCACGGGGCCGGCATCCATAAAGCCCTTCTTGAAGGCCTGGATGGTGGCCATCTTGAAGGCCATCTCCGAGGAATCCACAGGATGGTAGGAACCGTCGTAGAGTACCGCCTTCACACCCACCACCGGATATCCGGCCAGGGGGCCCTTCACCACGGATTCCTGCAATCCCTTTTCCACAGCCGGGAAATAGTTCTTGGGAACGGCGCCGCCCACTACCATCTGCTCAAACACAAAAGGAGACTCCAGATCGCCGGAGGGCTCAAAGGTCATCTTTACATGGCCGTACTGACCATGTCCGCCGGTCTGCTTCTTATACTTGGAATCCACATCGGACTTTTTGCGCAAGGTCTCCCGGAAAGCCACCTTGGGTTTGCCAAGCTCCATGCTCACCTTGAATTTCTCCTCCAGCTTGCTGACCACCACATCCAGGTGCTGGTCCCCCATGCCGTAAAGCAGGGTCTGACGGTTCTCGGAATCATTGACCATCTTAAGGGTCAGATCCTCCTCCATCATCCTGGACAGGGCCTGGGAAATCTTATCCTCATCGCCCTTGTTCTTCGCCTTGTAGCTCATATAGGTGTAGGGTTTGGAAATCTCAGTTCTTCCATATACAATGGGGGTGGCCTTTGTGGAAAGGGTATCCCCGGTCTTTGTATTGTTAAGCTTTCCGATAGCTCCGATATCGCCTGCGTGCAGCTCCGTCACCTCGATAGGCTTGTTGCCCTGCATCACATAAAGCTTGCTGAGCTTCTCCTCCACTTCTTTATCGCTGTTATACAGGACATCGTCGGACTTGATTACGCCGGAAACCACCTTGATAAGGGAATATTTTCCAATAAACGGATCCACAATAGTCTTGAACACATAGGCGGATTTCGCTTTGGAGAAGGAATAATCGGCCTCAAAGATCTCGTTTGTTTTTGTATTGACGCCTGCGCGCTCCTTCTTGTCGGGGCTTGGGAACAGCTCCACAATATCATTCATCAGATTGTGGATGTTGCGCATCTCCGCGCTGGAGCCCATGGAGACAGGAATAATGCTGCCATCGCACACATTAAATTTCATAGCCGCGCGGATCTCCGCAACGGTAAACTCTTCCCCATTGAAATACCGCTCCATAAATTCCTCGGAGGTCTCCGCCACAGCGTCCATAAGGGCCTCCCGGCAGATATCCAGATTGTCCTTGCAGTAATCCGGAATATCGCAGGGCTCTCTCTTGCCTATGCCTGTAAAACGGCGGCCTTCCATCTTACACACATTGATATATCCCACAAACTTCTCGTTTTCACGAATTGGCTGATAGAAAGGCGCGATCTTCTTTCCGTATAACTCTGTCAGATCTTCCACTACCTGGCGGAAAGACGCATGGTCTACATCCATCTCCGTCACAAAGAACATACGGGGCAGTTTGTATTTCTCACACAGCTCCCACGCCTTCTGGGTGCCTACCTCCACGCCTGCCTTTCCGGAAACAACGATAATGGCCGCGTCAGCCGCCGAAACAGCCTCCTCTGCCTCGCCAACAAAGTCAAAGTAGCCGGGAGCGTCCAGCACATTGATCTTGCAGTTGTTCCAGATAATGGGAACCACCGCTGTGCTGATTGAGAATTTTCTCTTGATTTCTTCTTTATCATAATCACTGATCGTATTTCCGTCTGTCACTTTTCCTACCCGGGTCGTCAGTCCAGATACATACGCCATGGCCTCCACCAGGCTTGTCTTGCCGCAGCCGCCGTGTCCTAAAAGGACTACATTGCGAATGTTGTCTGTTGTAAAAACATTCATGCCTCTTCCTCCGATACTATTTAATTTGCGAAAATATAGATCCGCCCTTTCCAGGTGTCGCAGACACCCTGTTTATATTTTACTAAAATGCAGAGTGTATTTCAAGTCTTTTATACATTTTTAACATATATTTTCAAAAATGGTATTTCGGCCTTCTATACCCTCCGGTTCCCCATTCTGATACGCCTCCGGTACACTCTCCAGGTATAGCAAAAAAACGCCCGGAAGCTCCTGTTTTCCCAGAAGCTTTCGGGCGTCCCTGCTGTTTTTGGTATGATTCCTGATCTGTCTCAGAATACAGCAGCCACAATCATTTCTGCGGCAGATTATTTCTTTACTTCCATTTCAGAATTGCGCTGTGATCGCCCTGTCCTACGCCATTGTTGTGCAGCCACTGCAGCATCTCCTGTACAGAGGAGGGCAGAAGCATGGGAGTTCCAAGGCCGTGACCGGTATCCAGCGCGTTATTCAGATCCTTGATGTGCAGATCAATCTTAAATCCGGGTTTGAAGTTGCGTTCCATCATCATGGGAACCTTTCGGTCTGTTTGTCAAGGACATAGAGAAAAGTTTTCCTCATTTTTTTGCGGATAGGTCGTTTTCCAATAGCCGCATGACTTTATCGCTCATTTTGTGTCTACTTACCTAACTATAGTCCAACTTTTTATTTGCAGGCTTAAATATTTTTCTCCATTTTATCCCCCCTCCGTACTTTGTTAAGTCAAAATACCGCTATTTATCCTCCTTGATTTTCGCGCTTTAAAGCGACAGATTATTGACATTTCCAAGGGAAAAGTGTAAAATAATTGCCGGATGCCAATGTACCGGCAGCTTTTGAAAAATCCTGCCCTCTCCGTCGGAAACAGGCGCGTGAAGCGGGCACAGAAAACGAGGCAGATCTTATGATAATTGTAATGAAACCCAAGGCTCCCCGGGCTTCCGTGGAGCACGTGGTCAGCGTCATCCGGGAAAACGGGCTGGAAACCCATTTATCGGAGGGAAAAGAAGTCACCATAATCGGCGTGGTGGGGGACAAGACGCGTCTTTCGGACGTCAATCTCCAGATTGCCCCGGACGTGGAAAAAATCGTTCCCATCACAGAATCTTATAAACTCAGCAACCGGAAATTCCACCCGGAGCCAAGCGCCATCCAGGTGGGGAATACAAAGATCGGGCCGGATAATCTGACGGTTATGGCCGGGCCCTGCGCCATTGAATCCGAGAAGCAGCTTCTCTCCATCGCCCACGCGGTAAAGACGGCCGGAGCCACCTTTTTAAGAGGCGGCGCATACAAACCCCGCACCTCCCCCTACTCCTTCCAGGGACTGGAGGAGGAAGGCCTTCTCTATCTGAAAAGAGCCCGGGAGGAAACAGGCCTTGCCACTATCTGCGAGGTTATCAGCCGGGAGTCTCTGGCCTGCGCCGCAAAGTATGTGGACATGATCCAGATCGGCGCCCGGAACATGCAGAATTTCCAGCTTCTTAGGGAGGTGGGGCGGGCAGGAATCCCCGTCCTTTTAAAGCGGGGGCTCTCCGCCACCATCGACGAGTGGCTCAACGCCGCCGAGTACATTATCTCCGAGGGGAACCCCAACGTGGTTCTCTGCGAGCGCGGCATCCGCACCTACGAGACCTCCACCAGGAACACCCTGGATATCAGCGCCGTGCCTGTGCTGAAATCCAAGACCCATCTGCCCGTAATCGTGGACCCCAGCCATGCCTCCGGCGTCTGGGAATACGTGGCCCCGCTGTCCAGATGCGCCGTGGCCGTAGGGGCGGACGGTCTTATGATTGAGGTTCACGACAATCCGGAGTGCGCCCTGTCCGACGGACCCCAGTCCCTGACCTTTAACCACTTTTCCCAGCTGACGGAAGAGCTGCGCGCTTACGCGGCCTTACAGAACAGGGCCTTTAAGGAAGCCCCGTAAAATCACGGGGATAATTCTGACAGGAGTTTTCTATGACTTATTTTGACACCATCGGCTTTATCGGCCTGGGACTCATCGGCGGTTCCATTGCCAGGGCCATAAAATATTTTTATCCGGACACTTATCTCATGGCCTGCAGCCGCACAGCCTCCACCCTGAAGGCAGCACGGGAGGAGGGCGTCATCGACCAGGTGTGCTCTGACGTGGACGGTTCTTTCGGGCGCTGCCAGCTGATATTCCTGTGCGCCCCCGTCTCCGCCAACGCCTCCTATCTGGCCCGGCTAAAGGATGTGACTTCGGATTCCTGCATTCTGACGGATGTGGGAAGCACCAAGACCGACATCCATGAGAAGGTAAAGGAACTGGGGCTTACTTCCCGCTTTATCGGCGGTCACCCCATGGCCGGATCGGAAAAAACAGGCTTTTCCAGCTCCAGGCGGCTGCTCATTGAAAATGCCTACTATATTCTGACCCCCGGCGAGGATGTGCCGGAAGCGGAGGTAAAACGCATGGAGGCTTTTGTGGCCTCCCTGAAGGCCCTTCCTCTCATTCTGCCCTACGCCTACCATGACTATGTGACGGCGGCCATCAGCCATCTGCCCCATCTCATTGCGGCCTCCCTGGTAAACCTGGTCCGCGACCTGGATTCCCGGGAGGAAACCATGAAAAAAGTGGCGGCCGGAGGCTTTAAGGATATTACCCGCATCGCCTCCTCCTCCCCGGAAATGTGGGAACAGATCTGCATGACCAACCGGGAAAATATCGAAAAAGTGCTTTTAAGCTACATGGCCTCCCTGGAGGAAATCCGGAAAAGCCTTTCCAGTTCTTCCGGCGGGGAAATCCATGCCCTCTTTGAGAGCTCCCGGGATTACCGCAATTCCATCCCGGACGTATCCGCAGGCCCCATCAAAAAGGAGTACGCCCTGTACTGCGACATGGTGGACGAGGCCGGAGGCATCGCCACCCTGGCCACTATCCTGGCCACCAGCGGCATCAGTCTGAAAAACATCGGCATTATCCATAACCGGGAGTTTGAGGAGGCTGTTCTGCGGGTGGAGTTTTACGAAGGGGAGGCTTACGAAAAAGCAGTGGAAATATTGAGAAAATACCGGTATACGGTATATACCCGGTAGGCATTTAATATTTTTCCGGTTCCGGCTGTCCACACCAGACGCACATACAGGGATCGGATCGGAAAGGGATTTTTATGGTTATTTCAGAAATCAGACATGGACTGCACGGGGAGCTTACGGTACCCGGGGATAAATCCATCTCCCACCGGGCCGTAATGCTGGGGGCCCTGGCTGAGGGAACCACCTCTGTAAGACATTTTTTAAAGGGGGCGGACTGTCTTTCCACCATTGACTGCTTCCGCCGTCTGGGGATTCACATAGAAGAAACGGACGGGGAGCTTCTCATCCACGGAAAGGGGCTTCACGGGCTTAATCCCCCGGACTCCTGGCTGAATGTGGGCAACAGCGGCACTACCACCCGGCTGATCTCCGGGATTCTGGCGGCCCAGCCCTTTGTCACGGTCTTAAACGGCGACGCCTCCATCCAGAGCCGCCCCATGGGGCGCATTATGGAACCCCTGGGACAGATGGGGGCAGACATCCGAAGCTTAAAGGGCAACGGCTGCGCTCCCCTGGAAATCACAGGAGGACCCCTGAAGGGCATCTCCTATCATTCCCGGGTGGCCTCCGCCCAGGTAAAATCCGCCGTCCTTCTGGCCGGACTCTACGCCGACGGCCCTTCTTCCGTCACGGAACCGGCTCTCTCCCGGAATCACACAGAGCTGATGCTGGAGGCCTTTGGCGGACGGGTGGAGACCGTGCCGGAAGCTCAAAAGGCCACGGTTTATCCCGAACCGACCTTAAAGGGCCGGGCTGTCCTGGTGCCGGGAGATATCTCCTCCGCCGCCTACTTTATAGCGGCCGCCTGCATCACCCCCCGCTCGGAGGTGCTGATACGGCAGGTGGGCATCAATCCCACAAGAGCAGGTATGCTGAAAATCTGCGGGCAGATGGGCGCGGATATTACCCTGTTAAATGTGACGGAAGGTCCGGGGGAACCCATGGCTGACCTGCTGGTGCGCTCCTCCTCCCTCACAGGCACGGTTATTGAGGGTAGCATCATTCCTGCCCTTATTGACGAGCTGCCCATCCTGGCGGTTATGGCCTGCTTTGCCAGCGGGACCACAGTGATCCGTGACGCGGCCGAGCTGAAGGTGAAGGAATCCAACCGCATCGACGCCATGGTGGAAAATCTGTCCGCTATGGGCGCACATATCAGGGCAACCGACGACGGCATGGTGATCGAGGGGGGCAGCTCCCTCCACGGCGCAGTTATTGACAGCCGCCTGGATCACCGGGTTGCCATGTCCTTTGCCGTGGCCGCGCTGAATGCCGCCGGAAAAACCCACATCCGGGGGGCATCCTGCGTGGACATTTCCTACCCGTCATTTTTTGAGGATCTGCGGGGACTTTCCCGGTAATCTTCTGGGAAAAAGGGCATTTTCCAGGCCTGCCTCTGGTCAGACGACAGTTTTATTTATAGAAGCTTACCGAACTGCAAATGTCCGGTAAAGGATGAAAGGACTTTCCAGCTATGGTATTTTCCAGCACTGTATTTTTATTCGCGTTCCTGCCTGTCACCGTAATCGGCTACTATATCCTGCCCCGGTTCCTGCGCAACATTTTCCTCTTTCTGGTAAGCATTGCCTTCTATGCCTACGGAGAGCCGGAATTTGTGCTGGTGCTGCTGCTCTCCATTGGCGTCAACTACGTCTTTGGTCTGCTGGTGGACCGTTTCCGGGAGAAAAAGCTTCTGGCAAGGCTTATTCTGCTGCTGATGCTGGTCTTTAACTTCAGCTTCCTGGTGGTCTGCAAATATATGAATTTCATCACGGGAAATTTACAGAAAGTCCTGGGAGATTCCGTCACCGTGACGGATATCGCCCTGCCCATCGGTATTTCCTTTTTTACCTTCCAGGCAGTTTCCTATGTGCTGGATATCTACCGGCAGCACGGGGAGGTGCAGAAAAATCCCCTAAACGTAGGACTTTATATCTCCTTCTTCCCTCAGCTTATCGCCGGGCCCATTGTCCGCTATGAGACAGTGGCAAAGGAAATCAGAAAACGCTATTTCTCCTTTTCCGAGGTGTCCATCGGCGTGAAACGTTTCCTGATGGGACTTGGAAAAAAGGTGTTGCTGGCCAACTCCATGGCCGTGGTGGCCGACTATGCCTTTGGACTTTCCGATTACGCCGCCATGCCCATGGGCACGGCCTGGATGGGCGCTATCGCCTACTCTTTCCAGATCTTCTTTGACTTTTCCGGCTACTCCGATATGGCTATCGGCCTGGGACTTATATTTGGTTTCCATTTTCTGGAAAACTTTAATTACCCTTACATTTCCCGCTCCGTATCAGAATTCTGGAGAAGATGGCATATTTCCCTGGGCACCTGGTTCAGGGACTACGTATACATCCCTCTGGGGGGAAGCCGGGTAAAGCTGCCCCGCCTGATCTTAAACCTCTTTATTGTCTGGGCCCTCACCGGCATCTGGCACGGGGCAAGCTGGAATTTCCTGTGCTGGGGACTGTTTTACTTTGTGTTCCTGGCCTTTGAAAAGCTGACAGGATTCCCGGAAAAAAGAAAGCACTGGGGTTTTCTGCTCTTGAAAATCCCCTACGTGGCTGTAACGCTTCTGGCGGTTATTTTTGGATGGTGCATCTTCCGCGCCCCGGACCTGGCCCACGCCTCCCAGTATATCCAGACTATGCTTGGCATGAACAGCCAGGTCCTCACAGACATTGACACTCTGTATTATTTCCGGGAATACCGGTTCTTCTTCGGCGCCTGCCTTCTTCTGTCCACACCCCTTATAAAAGTGATTGCGGATTTTTGCAGAAGGCACCTGCTTATACACCAGATCTACCAGGTGTGCGTGCCTGTGTGGTACATGGGCGTTCTCTTCGTCTGTATCGCGGAGCTGGTGCTTGGAACCCACAATCCCTTTATCTACTTTAATTTTTAAACTGAGGAGTATCCTATGGAGAAAATAAAGGCAGTCTTAAAAAAATCCGTCAAGGTCTTAAAAATTCTTTTTGCCAACTGGGAATGCAAGCTGCTGGCTCTGGCTTTCTTTGGCATAATCTTCTTTTACGGCTGGCAGGAGCGCATGATTCTCAAAGATTTTGTGGATATTCTGGCCTCCGGCGACAGCGCGGCCATCCAGGAATCCCTGAGTGGCCTGGAGAAAACCTATCAGGAGAACACCTACGGCAAGAATCAGCTGGTGAATCTGGACGGGGCCTTGTACAACATAGCCGGGCGTACCCGCATGAACGATGTGATAAAGCTGAATAACGGCCATCTCACAAGCGTCCGGGAACAGAGCCTGGAAGCCCCCCAGAACGCGGATACCATTGTGTATACCCATCAGTACTTAGGGATCCGGGAGATTCCCTTCCTCTTTGTGCTGGCTCCCTACAATATCTGCGCCCTGGACAAACAGCTTCCCCTAAAGGTCTCCGACTATACAAACGAGGACGCGGATGTATTTATGAATGTGTTGTACGAAAACAATGTCCCGGTTCTGGATTTGCGCAAAACCCTTCACCAGGAAGGCCTCGACCACTACGACATGTTCTTTAAGACGGACCATCACTGGACCATAGAGGGCTCCTTCTGGGCCTTTCAGAAGCTTACGGATTATATGGAAAAAAACTGGGATTTTCCCATCGATCCGGTGTGTACAGACCCTGCCAATTACCAGACCGACGTCTATAAGGAATGGTCCCTGGGCTCCAAGGGAAAGCGCACAGGCCGCTATTTTACGGGCATCGACGATTTCTCGCTGATCTATCCGAAATTTGATACCCAGATGAGCCTCTCCATCCCCGCAGAGGGCATTGAGCGCTCCGGCAGCTTTTACGACGCTATCTTTGCCATGGACCGCATCCAGCAGACGGATTACTTTGCCATGATTCCCTACGACGCCTACATCGGAGGCATCTATCCCCTGGTAATTCACGAGAATCCCGGGGCAAAGACAGACAAAAAAATCCTTTTGATAAAGGATTCTTATGCTTCCCCTGTGGAGGCCTTTCTCTCCACCTGCTTTACCCAGGTACACTGCATCGACATGCGCCAGTACGAGGGAAAGGTAGGGGACTATATTGAAGAATTCCAGCCGGATGGCGTAATCTGTTTCTACAACACCCAGATGGTGATTAACGCGGAAATGTTCTGGTTCGGGTTCTAAACCTCCACCTCCACCGCGTCCCGGATCATTTTCTTTGTGTACAGCAGAATGGTATCGCCCTCTGCCAGTTTAAGGCTTCCCGTGGGAATAAGAAGCCTGTCCTCCCGCCGGACCATGACAATCAGGGTCTGGCGGGAAATATCCAGTTCCCGGATCTCCAGTCCCACCCAGGGATGCCGCTTCTTTAAAGTCAGCTCTTTCAGACGGATTCCCGCCTCATCCCGATACCCCTCCGCACCAAGGACAATGGCGTCTCCCTGACAGATAAGCGTGTCTCCTCTGGGCACCACCACATCCCCGTCTCTCTGGATTACCGCAATCAGAAGGCCCGGAGGAAGAGGCAGGTCCATCACCCGCATATCCAGCCAGGGATGATCCTCCCCCTCCACCTCCAGCCGCACAAACCGGATATCCGCCTCCACGGAATAGTCGCTGAAAGTTTTCAAGCGGGTATACTGCTCCACAAATCCGGCGGAAAGGATACCTGTGGGGATGGCCACCATTCCCACCCCCAGAAAAGTGATAATAATACCGAAAATCCGCCCCGCTATGGTGATGGGGTAGATATCCCCGTACCCCACGGTCAGCAGGGTGGAAACCGCCCACCAGAAGCCAGAGAAGGCGTTGGAAAACACCTCCGGCTGCGCCTCATGCTCCAGGCTGTACATAAACAGGGAGGCGGCGGTCATAAGGACCAGGATAATAAATACCGAGGACAGAATCTGATCCCGCTTGCTGTTGATGACTTCCCCGATCACATTCAGGGCGTCGTAGTAGGCGTTTACCCGGAACAGGCGGAAAATACGCACCACGCGGAACATGCGGAAAGCCACCACTCCCGCCGGGAAGAAGATGGGCAGGAAAAAGGGCAGAAACGCCAGCATGTCAATGACGCCGTTAAAGGATAACACATATTTCTTTATGGCGTCCCTTCTGGTCAGCTTGGGAAACAGGTATTCCGCCGTCCACAGACGCAGAAAATACTCGATGGCAAAACCCACCACCGTAATAAACTCAATAGTCTCCAGAAGCCCCAGATAGGGTTTCGAGCTGTCAAAAGTCGTAAAAATGGCAATAAAAAGGTTTGTCAAAATCATGACAATCACCGCAATATCAAAAATCCTGCTGGGCCAGTCCTCGTCATACCCAATCTGGATAATCTCAAAAATCCTCTTTTTATGCGCCTGTGCCATGTCTCTGGCTCCCCCTCATCATTCCATTATGTAAATTTACAGAAATTCAGTCCTCGTACCGGATATAGGTATCCTTCTTCAATGCCAGATTACACTCCGCCTCCACGCATTTAATGATACCGTTGAGAATGGGACAGGACACATGTACGGGAAAATGTTCCTTGGCATAGTCAAACATAGGGCCCACTCCCGGCCTTTGCAGGCAGAGCTCATAGGCGTCAAACTCCTCCCCCAGCTCCTTCATCATGTTCTGGACGCTCTCACACCCGGATTCCACCTGGATTTTAACGCCCACCTGATCCTCCATATCCACAGACTCCGCCGTTACTTTGGTCAGAAATCCGCAGACTCCCGGTTCAATCACTACTTTTGTCATTTTACCTTTCAACCTCCTGCTACCTATTGCGTGTTATAATCTGTGCCTGGGAGAATCCCCGTGAGGGTTCCCTGGCCTACATGTTTTTGATCCGCTCCAGAGCCTCCACCGTATTCTCGTAGGACCCAAAGGCTGTCAGACGGAAATACCCCTCCCCGCTGGGGCCAAAGCCGGAGCCTGGCGTGCCCACCACGTTTGCCTTTTCCAGCAGACAGTCGAAGAACTCCCAGGAAGTCATTTTATCCGGGGTCTTTAACCAGATATAGGGGGCGTTCACGCCGCCGGACACGGTGTACCCCGCGCCCTTAAGGCTTTCCAGGATAACCCTGGCATTCTTCATATAATAGGCCACCTGGGCCCTAAGCTGCTCTTTTCCCTCCTGGGAGTACACGGCCTCCCCGGCTCTTTGGACAATATAGGGAGCGCCGTTGTACTTGGTGCCGTGCCTTCTGGCCCACAGGGAATGAAGAGGCGTGCCCTGGCATTTCAGATCCTTTGGCACCACCGTATACCCCAGACGCACGCCGGTAAAGCCGGCGTTCTTGGAAAAGCTCTTAAGCTCTATGGCGCATTCCCTGGCTCCCGGGCACTCGTAAATGGTGTGGGGCACATCCTCCTGGGAAATATAGGCCTCGTAGGCCGCGTCGTAGATAATCAGCGCGCCCACCTTACCGGCGTAGTCCACCCACTCCTGGAGCCGGTCCTTTGTGATGGCCGAGCCTGTGGGATTGTTGGGGAAACACAGGTAAATCACATCCGGCGTCTCCCTGGGAATCTCCGGCGCAAAACCATTTTCCGCCGTACAGGGCATGTAAATCACATTGCTCCAGGTTTCCGTCTTTGTGTCATAGACGCCGGTCCTTCCCGCCATCACGTTGGAATCCACGTACACCGGATACACCGGGTCGCAGACGGCGATCTTTACGTCCAGGCTGAAAATCTCCTGGATATTTCCGGAGTCGCACTTGGCCCCGTCACTTACAAAAATCTCATCCGGAGAGATATCCGCCCCTCTGTCCTGGTAATCGGATTTTGCAATGGCATTTCGCAAAAACTCATAGCCCAGATCCGGCGCGTAGCCCCGGAAGGTCTCTGCATGGCCCATCTCGTCCACCGCCTTGTGCATGGCCTCCAGAATAGCCGGCGCCAGAGGCTGTGTCACGTCCCCGATGCTCAGGCGGATTACCTTTTTGTCCGGGTGGGCCGCCTCATATTCCCGCTGTTTTCTTCCCACCGTGGAAAAGAGGTAGCTTCCCGGCAGTTTCAGATAATTTTGATTTAATTTAAACATGTCCCGTTGCCTCCTATTTAAGTCGCTGCGCGACGACTCTAAAGGGAGAAGTCCCTTCGACGCACAGGATCTGAGAGAAACTTTCATTCGGAAATGCTCTCATGAAAGTTCCTCTCGTGCGCCTTCGCGACTTCTCCAGTTCCGCATCCGCCCTTCCAGGGCAGACGCTGCTTTTATATTTTATAAATCTATCTCACCTGTGAATACCGTGGCGGCCGGCCCCGTCATATAGACGCAGTTGTCCGCCTGGTCCCAGAAAATCTCCAGATCTCCTCCCAGCAGATGAACCGTTGCCCGGCGCTCTGCATAGCCGTTCAAAACGGCGGCCACCAGGACGGCGCAGGCCCCTGTCCCGCAGGCCATGGTTTCCCCGGAGCCTCTCTCCCAGACCCGCATCCGCAAATGCCTCCTGTCCAGAATCTGCACAAATTCCGTGTTGACCCGGTCCGGAAACCGGTCATGACACTCAAAAAGCGGCCCTTTTTCTTCTATATCAAGGTGTTCCACATCTTCCATAAAAAGAACTGCATGGGGATTCCCCATAGACACGCAGGTAATAAAATATGTCTGCCCCTCCACTTCTATGGGCGCGTTTACCAGCCTGTCTCCCTCTCCCTTCACCGGAATGTCCGCAGGCTTTAAAATGGGTTCTCCCATATTTACCCGCACACGGGTAACGCTTCCTTCCTCCACGGTAAGGGCAAGGGTTTTTATACCGGAGAGGGTTTCCACTGTGATCTCTCTCTTATCCGTCAGCCCGTTGTCATAGACATATTTGGCCACACAGCGGATGCCGTTGCCGCACATTTTCCCCTGGGAACCGTCCGCATTGTACATCTCCATCTTAAAGTCGGCCACAGACGACTTTTTTATCAAAATCAGCCCGTCCGAGCCGATGCCCTTATGGCGGTCACTGACAAACCGGGAAACCCCGGCGGGATCCGGGATTTCCTCCCGGGTGCAGTCCACATAGACGTAATCGTTGCCAATGCCGTGCATTTTCGTAAACTTCATGGCCTGTCCTCCTGTTCCAGTATAGCAAAAAATTTCCCCCGCGTAAAGCCTTATATCCGCATCATGCGCAGCACCATCTCCGCCGTCTCCACCATGTTTGTACCGCTGTCCATGCTGCATTTCTGAATATACCGGTGGGCCTCCTCCTCGGACATATTATTCCGCTCCATAAGGAGGGCCTTCGCCTCAAAGATCACTCTTTTCTCCTCCTCCGAGCGCGTCTGGGGCTTCATCCGCCGCTTTCTCTTCCTCCTGGCAATATTGGCGCACATCATTTCCAGGGTGTTGATAAGATCCTGCACCCTGACAGGCATAGATATGCATACAATGCCATTGTCCACACACTCCCCAAGCACCCTCTGGGATGCCACCAGAAGCATCTCAAAATGTGGGGGCAGGCACTCCTGCAGTTCTCTGTACATCATATCCTGGTATTTATACCCGCACACCACAATCCCGTCTCCCAGGGAATTGGCATATCCCAGGGCCTGGCTGCCCGTAGTGCATACTGCCGGCACCTGGAAGCCATGGCGCACCAGCAGATTGCGGATATTTTTCGCATCCTCCGGTTTGGGAAACAGCACAATAATATTAGTCACACCCACACCCCCTGTTGTTCCTGCATTATGGGAAAGTTTCTCCGTTCGGGCGTCTGTGTCAGATTCTGTACAAATACTGGCTGATCTCCCAGTCTGAAACCTGGGCGCTGTACTGGGCCCACTCCTGCTTCTTTTCCAGAACGTATCTTTTGCCGGCCCGCTCCCCTAAGACCTCCATGAGAAGCTCATCGGATTCCAGGGCCAGAAGGCTCTCATCCAGGTTTCGGGGCAGGGGCGCAATGCCAAGCTCTTCCCTCTCCTGCTCTGACATGGAAAACAAATTCTTATCCACGTTTGGAGGGGGAAGGATCTGCCTCTTTATGCCGTCAAGCCCTGCCGCCAGGCAGACGGCCAGGGTCAGATAGGGATTGCAGGAGGGATCCGGGCTTCGAAGCTCGATTCTCGTATTCTCTCCCTTGCGCTCCGGAATCCGGATAAGGGAGGTTTTGCTTCTGGGAGACCAGGCCACGTAAACGGGAGCCTCATACCCGGGCACCAACCGCTTGTAGGAATTTATAATGGGATTGGCAATGGCTGTAATTCCCCGTATGTGCTCAAGGAGGCCTCCGATAAAATAATAGGCTTCCCGGCTGAGGCTTAAGGGATCCTTTTCGTCCCAGAACAGGTTCTTCCCGTCCCTGGACAGGGACATGTTGGTGTGCATGCCGGAGCCGTTTGTGCCGTATCTGGGCTTTGGCATAAACGTGGCGTGGAGCCCGTTACGCCTGGCAATGGTTTTTACCGTCAGCTTAAAGGTCATAATATTGTCCGCCGTGGTCAGCGCGTCGCTGTAGCGGAAATCAATCTCATGCTGGGCAGGGGCAATCTCATGGTGGGAGGATTCCATCTCAAATCCCATGTCCTCCAGAGTCAGCACAATATCCCTTCTGATATTTTCCCCCAGATCCATGGGCCCCAGATCAAAATATCCCGCCCGCTCATGAGAGATGGTGGTGGGATTTCCGTCGTCATCTGTATGGAACAGGAAAAACTCGCACTCCGGCCCCACGTCAAACTGAAATCCCAGCTCTTCCGCCTCCTTCACTACCTTCTTTAAAATATACCTGGGATCCCCCTCAAAGGGCGTCCTGTCCGGGCGGTACACATCGCAGATCAGCCTGGCTACCTTCCCCTGCTGGGGACGCCAGGGAAATACCGTAAAGGTATCGGGATCCGGGTACAGGTACATATCCGACTCTTCCATTCTGGCAAACCCGTCGATGGAAGAACCGTCAAACATGCATTCGTTGTTCAGCGCCTTCTCCAGCTGGCTGGATGTGATGGCCACATTTTTCAGGTTTCCGAAAAGGTCCGTAAACTGAAGGCGGATAAATTCTACATCCTTTTCCTCGGCCAGCCTTAAAATGTCTCTTTTTGTGTATATGCTCATATTCTTAACCCTCCTGACTTTTGCCGTCCTGATAACGCACGACAAGGGCGCTTCTTCCCCTTGTAAGAACGCCCTTGTCCTATTCAGAAATATAGCAGTTACGCGATTGTTTGTCAACCGAAGAATTTTACTGTAAAATTTTCATGGAAATTTAGGACTTTTTTTGTCATATTTTTTTCAAATTCGCACTTTACATTTTCCCATGACCTGTGGTATACTCTTTTTCAACGGAGTATGGCGTAGCTTGGTAGCGCGCTCGGCTGGGGGCCGAGAGGTCGCAGGTTCAAATCCTGTTACTCCGATTGTATAAGATATCGCGGGAAGCCTTAGAGACAGGTGTTCCTGCGTTTTTTATATCCGCAGGCAATAACCCAGGCACCCTGCTGCATGTACGGGCATTGGGCCAATACCGCGATGGTCCCTCCCTTTTTTGCTATACTTAAAGAAATCCTAAGAATTAATTTCCCCTATGTGGGTTGACATTTTTCCCCTTTTGCATTATTGTATTATTATACTAATACAATTTACCCCCCCCCAGAGGATTTTACACCCCTGGAACGTGGGACCCATTTTAGAAGGAAAGGGGTGATTACATGGCATGGCTATTGGATGATTCACGACCCATTTATATACAGCTTGCCAGCAAGATTCAGTCCGATATCATTTCCGGTGTGTACAAACCTGGGGACAAGCTACCGTCTGTGCGTGATCTGGCAATGGACGCAGCAGTCAATCCCAACACCATGCAAAAGGCTTTAACAGAGCTGGAACGCGGCGGTCTGATCTATACCCAGAGAACCAGCGGACGTTTTATTTCTGAGGATCTCCAGAAGGTATCCGCCATGAAGGCGGCTCTTGCCAGAGAACAGATCCACCAGTTTCTGAAGACTATGCTGCGGCTCGGCTTCAAAAAGTCGGAAATCCTGCAGTTCATGGAAGAAACTTTTGAGGAGGAATCGTAAATGGAAACTTTACTGGAATGCCATCAGCTCAGCAAGCATTATGGCAGCAAAGTGGCCCTTGACCACCTGGATCTGACCATTGAACGGGGCCGTATTATCGGCCTGCTGGGGCCCAACGGAAGCGGGAAAACCACCTTGATTAAACTAATCAACGGACTTCTGGCCCCCACCTCCGGTACCCTGCTGATTAATGGCCATGCGCCAGGACCGGAGACGAAAAAGGTAGTCTCCTATCTGCCGGAGCGGACTTATTTTAATACCTGGATGAAGGTCACGGACATTCTCCGCTTTTTCAACGATTTCTATGCGGATTTTGACGACAAGCGGGCGCTGGAAATGCTTCACAGGCTGAACATCAACGAATCCATGCGGCTTGGAGCCATGTCCAAGGGTACAAAGGAAAAAGTCCAGCTTATTATGGTTATGAGCCGCAACGCCGATCTCTACTGTCTGGATGAACCTATCGGCGGTGTGGACCCAGCTGCCAGGGATTATATTTTACAGACTATCATCACCAATTACAGCGAGCGCGCCTCGGTTCTGATCTCCACCCATCTCATCTCCGATATCGAGAATGTGCTGGACGACGCAATCTTTATTCAGAACGGACGGGTTATGCTGACCGGCTCTGTGGATGATATCCGCATGAACGAGGGAAAATCCGTAGACGCTTTGTTCCGGGAGGTGTTCCGATGCTAGGAAAACTGCTTAAACACGAATTTCACGCTGTATCCCGCCTGCTGCTGCCCATGCACCTGGCCTTGATTCTGATTACCCTGGTGGGGCGCTTTTATGTGCAGTTCGCCATGTCCAATATGGACTCCAGATTTGACTTAATCAATGTATCCCTTGTAATGTTTTATATGCTGGCGCTGTTTGCCATTTTAATTCTGACCTATGTATACCTGTATATTCTCCGGCCGCATAAAAACCTGTTCTCCGATGAGGGGTATCTCATGCATACGCTGCCTGTGACGGCCTCCATGCATATCTGGTCAAAGCTGATTGTATCCATATGCTGGATTCTGCTGGATATGTTCCTAATCAGCCTGTCGGTATTCCTCATGCTGGTAAACCCGGATTTTCTGGAATACTGGCCTAATATGATTGGCGAGATACAGGAAATGATTTCCATCACCACAGGCATGGACTTTGTAATGGGAGCTATTGCTTATATTATAAATCTGCTGATCTCCTGCGCCCGGGGCATCCTGGTGGTTTATATGTGTATGGCCGTGGGGCACAGCTTTAACCAGTATAAGCTTCTGATCTCCATAAGCATTTACATCGGAGTCTATGTGGTAACCAGTATTATCAACACCCTGTTCAGCATTCTGGTGGGCATTCCCTGGCTTAAAAACGGAGGTTTCTCCTCCATTTTTGTCATGGGTATCTACTCGGATTCTTACCAAAGCAGCGCCCAGCTTCTCACCTGGTTTGACGCGCTGTTTTCCCTGGTTATCGCTGTGGCCGCGTTTTTCGTAACGCGGTATTTTCTGACGAAACGGCTCAATCTGGAATAAGGCTGAAAAACACCCCCGTCAGTTGTCTGAAAAAGCAGCTCCCCGGACGCAGGCAGGAAAAATCCTGCTTTTGCAGTCCGGGGAGTTTTTTAATAAAATCCAGGCGTTTCATCAGGCACAGCCCTGTTTACCAGGCAGCCACATACAGAAGTTTCCGTCACATTATAGTCATGGAAGGCTGCTTTACGCCCTCCAGTTCCAGCCGGAAATTCCGTACTTTCCCGCTGACATAGCTTATCATATCCCCTGCGATGAGATCTACGCCCAGTTCCCGGAAGCGCCTGGCATCTTCGGGAGAATTGGTAAATATTCCAGCCTTCTTCCCGCTTTTCTTAATTCTCTGGATACATTTCTCTACCATTTTTACCACCTCCGGCTGATGGTAGGCCGCCGGGTAACCCAATGACTGGGACAAATCCGTGGGACCGATAAACGCCAGATCCACCATGGGATTTTCCTCCAGTATTTTCTCCAGATTGTCCATTGCCTGGGCTGTCTCAATCTGGAGCATCACCATGGTTTCCCGGTTTTCCTGGGTAAAATAAGCGTCTGGTTCAAGCTCCACACAGTAATTGGCCGCCCGGCCAAGCCAGATACCCCGGTGGCCGTGGGGATAATACTTCAGTTTCTGCATACAGGCGGACACCTCCTCCGAGGAACGCACCATGGGCAGCATAATGCCCTGGGCTCCCCAGTCCAGACAGATACTCTGGCGCATATGCAGAGGAACGCGGACAACAGGCGTCATGCCATGAAGCTGGGACGCTGCAATCATAAGTCTGCATGTCTCTATAGTGATGGCTCCATGTTCCATATCAATGATGCAGAAATCGAATCCGCTTACGCCGCAGATCTCCACGTCCTCCGGGGACGGACATGTGAGAAACATCCCATAGACCTGCTTCCCCAGATCCAGCTTTTCTTTTAAATTGTTGTGTATCATTGCGATTCTCCTCTCCTATCGAAGCAGCTCTGGCAGAAACATGATTGTCTGCGGTATATAGGTGATAAGCAGCAAAACCCCGCATTCCAGGGCAATCATGGGAAGCAGCTCCCTTATAATCTCCTTCATGGGCGTTTTGGAAATACCGGAGGTGACAAACAGCAGCATCCCGTATGGGGGGGATAAGAGCCCGATCATCATATTCAAGGTCACCACCACGCCAAAATGCACCAGATCTATCTGCATGGCACTCACAATGGGCAGAAGCAGGGGAATAAAAATCAACTGCATGGTGGAAGTATCGATAAACATGCCCAAAGCGAAAAACGACAGATTGACAATCAGCAAAAACAGGTATTTGTTGTCTGTAAGTCCCAGAATCCACGTGGCTGCGTGCTCCGCCACATGCTCTGTGGCTACAATATAGGAAAAAGCGTATGCGGCCGCTACAATAAGGCCCAGCTGACCCACAGCTTTTCCCGTGCTCTTTATAATCCCCCACAGAGCCGGAAATCCCATGGAGTGATATACCAGCACAGAGATCAGAATGGAGTAAAAGGCCGCCACGGCTCCTGCTTCCGTAGGCGTCATAATACCGGTGTAAATCCCTGCCAGCAGAATAACTGGTGTCAGAAGTGCCGGAATAGCTTTATAGGAATCCTTCCAGAACTGTTTCCCGGTTACCTGCACGCCCCGGGGATATTTTCGTTTCTTTGCGATGAACGCAATATAGGCCGACAGAATCGCCGCAATAAACAGCGCCGGGAGCATACCCGCCATAAAGAGCTTTCCTATGGATGCCCCGGAGACCATGGAGTATACCACAAAGGGAATGGACGGTGGAAAAATGGGGCCGATCACGGCTGTAGCCGCAGTCAGAGCCGAGGAAAACCCATCGTCATAGCCCTCCTTCCGCATCTGATTGATCTCCATAATGCCAAGGCCGGAGGCATCCGCAATAGCAGAGCCGGTCATGCCGGAAAAAATCAGTGAAGCCACCACATTTACATGGGCGGTTCCTCCACGGAATCTTCCGCACAGGCCGTTGGCAAACCGGAATACCTTCTCCGTCACCGCTCCGCTGTTCATTACATTGGCCGTAAAGATAAACAAGGGCACCGCCAGAAGCACATAGTTGTTAAAAATGCCGTTGACCATAAGGTGAATCACATTTCCCGCGTCCTGGCCTGTCACAAGGAAATATGCCATTGCCCCGGCAATCATACCATACGCTACAGGCACGCGGATTAACATACATCCCAGTATAATCGCCAGCGGAACCATAAATTGCCAGCTCATGAAGCCTCACTCTCCTTTTTCTTTATCGCTATGCCTCTTATGTCTTTTATCACAGAAATTCCCAACCGCACAATACTGTCCGCCATAAGAAAGATCATGGGTATATAAAGATATTTGTAGGGTATGAAAAGTACCGATGTTTTTTTGATCTGGGAAGTGACGATGGTCCAGGCATAGTGAAAGCAAGAGGGCCAGGACAGTATGAATACAGAGAGCACCAGCAGGTTTCCGCACAGGCGCATGGCAAGCTTCCCTTTTTCTCCCGCCATATCATACAACATGGAAAACGTAATATGCTCCTTCTCCCGCAGGGTATAGCATGCCCCCAGCATAATGGCGTAGACGTAAAGAGTCATGGTAATATCAAAGGACCAGCTTACGGGAGCGCTCAGCATATACCGGCTGAAGATCTGGTAAATAAACACCAGAAAAATCACAAGAAAACTTATGGCCGGCACATAAATTTCCATCACGTCCAGCAAAAACGCTCCCAACCGCAAAAGCACAGGATGTTTTGCTTCATTTTTCTTCATGACAGCCTCCTTATTTTTACAGGGGTGGCTCTGCCTGGCGCAGGGCCACCCCTGTCTCAATTATCTTGCCAGTTCCTTAATCTTCCTGTACAGATCCATATCCCAGTCTTTTGCTATATCACTGTTCAGATATTTGTCTTCCGCAAAAGTCATAAACGCATCCAGATCCGGTTCCACAATAACAATTCCTTCCTCCCTGAAAAAGTCCAGAAGTTCCTCCTCGGATTTCCTATTTGCCTCTGCTGCGTAGTCTGTTCCCGCCTTTATGGCATCCATCATTTTCTGCTGTAGCTCGGGCCCAAGGGAATCCCATTTCTCTTTGTTGATGGCCGGCCATACGGAGTCCAGCACATGCTGGGTCAGCACGATCTGTTTTGTCACTTCATAACATTTACTGGACTCCAGAATGGGTAGGGGGTTGTCCTGAGCGTCAATAGTTCCTGTGGAAAGAGAGGTGTAAATCTCCGCAAAGGCCATGGGCGTAGGGCTTGCTCCCAAGGCCTCCCCCAGGAAGAGCCAGTCTGCGAGTTAGGCATACGTAAGATCACGCCCTTCATGTCTTCCGGTGTATGAATCTCTGGTGACGCCATGCGAAGACTTAACTGTCTTGCCCCACCATACCAGGCCGCCAGAGGCAGCACGCCTGTGATATCCGCCACCTCCCCAAAGAGGCTCTTTCCAATTTCCCCATTTAACACTGCATCCTGGTGTTCCACGCTCTCATAGATATATGCCGCTGAGAGCATAGACAATTCAGGCACATAGGCAGACAGCCAGCTCACGCCTCCTGTGGCCATGTCCAGATTCCCGGTCATTACCGCCTCCATCTCCGCATCCTGGGCAAACAGGGAAGAAGAATGATAAATTTCTATCTTAATCTGTCCCTCTGTGCTCTCTTCTATCTCCTTTTTAAAGACCTCCATAGCCTGCACGGTTATGGATTCCCCCGTGGCAGAGGTGGAAAACCGGAGTAAAATCTCCTCCTTATCCCCGCCTTCTTCTTTATCCTGGTTATTTTCTTCAGGCGCCTGGGGTTTTGCTGGCTGGGACGTGTCTGCTCCTGGTTCCTCCCGGGATGTTTTACTGCTGCATGCCGGAAGCGTAAAAAAGAGCAGCACAGTCAAAATTACAGTCGTCATTTTCTTCAATGTTTTTTTCATCTTTTTCCCTCCTTTTGTTCTGTTCTCCTGGCAGTTACCGCATCCTGCCATCCTGACACCCAGTCTGCTACTTTCTGGTTACGTCTGCGGATCCTCTGCCAGTCCTCGTCCGTCCAGTCCCAAGGCCTGCAGGCCAGTCCCTTTCCGTCTGTAGGCCATAGCTCCCGGATGCAGAATTCTACCCGCTGGTTCTTTTCTTTTATAAAACGGAAAATGTCTTCTGCTTTGTTGTAATCCTCCTTGGTGACAATCATCCTGTCAGAAGGCCACCCGGCATGATAAAGCATCTGGGGCGTCATCTGGCTGGCGTTTACGGCTTTTACCGCCGGAATATGTGCCAGTTCCCCTACTACCGCCGAAAAATTTCCACAGGAGTGTACCGTCAGATTCCCATAGCGCTCCCCAAGCATTTTGATATAGGGTGCATAATATTTCCGGAAAAAATCCGGGGACAGCATCGCCATACTGTCTGCGGAAAGGGACGCTCCCCTGAATTCCTCCGGTACCCAGGTCCATCCGTACATATGGGTGGGAATAAAGCAGTCCCCGCACAATTCCCTCTGGGTCTCCCACAAGAGTATAAATGCCTCCAGAATTTTCCGCATAAGTTTATCATAGTAATCTTCTTCCTCATAAGCTGCAAGGAATACATTGTCGTATCCCCACAGCTGGGAGGCCACATCCAGCGGCCCCTGCATATCACAGACATGCACCGGAATCTCCCCCTCACATTCTTCCAGGAAATACCGTTCCAGCTCCAGCCATTCCCCCGCAGGCGTTCCCGGCCGGATAGACGGCTCTGGGAGATTGTCAATGTCCTCCGGCTTAAAGATAATCCTCTCACAGGTGTAATCGCCGTCCTTTACCACCTCTCCTGCCCCCAGCATACCCGGAATGGTTCCCTGTTTGCAGCCCGGGAAAAACGCGGGTATGAAATCCTCCTCAAGCTTTCCCCGGAAAAGAAATTCCTCCAGAAAAAGCATAAGTCTCTCTTCCTTTGTATAGACGGTATTGTAGTAGTCCACATAGGCCGGATAAAACACAAAGGGGTATCTGTCCAGTACCGGCTCTCCTGTCCACACCCGCCTCCAGCGCTCCTTGCTGCGCGCCAGGCGTTGCGGCGGATACAATTCTTTTATTCGTTTCAGTTTTTCACGTACTGCCTCTCTCATAACCCCTCCTTTTGCATCTCCCCTTGTCGTTTACCGGGTTTTCTTGCCAGCAATGTGTTGATCGCGTGATGATGGGGCACTCCCGACGAAGTACAGGGATAGATTTCCTCATTGATCTGTTCCAGCTGCCAGTCTGCATAATAGCTGAACAATTCCCCGGAAGTCCACAAAAAAGCAAATTCGTCATATTCCGGCGAAGGAGCGATAAAAGGCTTATCCACATAGACATTCAATGCATGGATCCCCTGTTCCCGTGTATGGGCTTTATAGTCCTCCATCACCTCACTGCGGAGCTCCTGGCGGATATGGTGGAGGGATCTGCTGGAATATACAATGTCATAATCCTCCTCCAGACGGTACTCCATCATATCTGCCCGGAAGGCACGGATATAGATATTGAATTTATCCGAAAGCCATCTCACCTTGTCCACCCCGGCCTGCGCAATGTCAAAGGCCGTCACCTCATAACCGTTGCGGGCAAAGAATAACGCGTCTCTTCCCTCCCCGCATCCCACCTCCAGCAGGCGGACATGACCGTTTGGCGGATACCGTTTCAAGACTTCATAGCAAAGCTCCGACGGCTGTAATCCCCAGTAAAACGCCTCCTGCTCATAGAGGTTATGGTAGATGGTTTTCTGGGCATCTCCGGGGACATGCCCCAGAAGCGCGTCGATATTGGTTTCCAGAATATCCGTAATCTGCGGTAACAGTTCGATATCCGGGTAAGACTGTCCCGTCTCCCACTTTGAGATAGCCTGGAAACTTACGCGAAGCTGGGCCGCCAATGCCTCCTGGGTCAGTTTCTTCTCTTTTCGCAGGCGTGCGATATTTTTTCCTAAAACGTTTTTCACCTGTCTCTCTCCTTCTGCTTTTATTTTATCCTTCCCCATATCCACTTTCAATAACCCCGTATTTGAACATAACGACGGAAATTCAACCAGCGGTTGAGTGGATTTTGTGGCAAATTTAAAAGAAATCCGGCTTTTTCCCCCACAACAAAAAACCTTACCGGCTTTCCTTTTTGAAAACCGGTAAGGTTTTTTTGTTGTAAAGCTTTATCTCTTTCAGGGTTCCCCTAATCCGCCCTCCTGATACAAAACAGCCAGGCCCCTTCCCTCTCGCTGACGCACCATTCCTGCTCCAGCTTCCAGCAGGTATACTGACGCAGGTTTTTCTTCACATAGCCCCTGTCATGGGAATAGAGGAGGATAATCCCGTCCTGCTCCAGAAATTCCAGGGCCTTGTCCAGGAAGCGGCTGTAAAGGCAGTCCAGGGCGTGGGGCGTGAGGCTTTTGCCCTTTGTGGGGAAATTGGTCACAATCTCGTCAAAATGGTATTCATGGGTAAACGTCATACTGTCCCGGTTGATAAAATGTCCCGGCACACCGGCAATCTGGAAATTCTCCCTGGCCCCCTCTATAGCCGGAGCAAACACATCAATCCCGTACAGAGTGTTGGCGTGAAGCTTGTAATTGCGCTCCAGCAGCATAGTGCCCACACCACAGAAGGGGTCCAGCACCCGGGCCTGTTCCCTTAGATAAGGGGCGGCAAGCTCCATGCAGATGGCTGCCTGTACCGGGGCAACGGATGCCGCAACGGTGTATTTCCGATAAGAAAACCGCTTGTCCGGAAAGGCCTTAAGACGAAGGAGCGGGAAGAAAGTCCCGTCCTTGTTTTCTGTCAGCCGCAGCTCCAGTTCATAGGCGGAAGGGGCATTCTTAAGGATGCCCCCGGTTGCCTGCTCTATCTGCGCTCCAAGCTTTTTGCAGAAGCTGCTGCGCTCCGCAAGGGGCATGGGACACTTCACATCGATCCGGAAATAATAGGGGGGCTCTCCCACCAGCAGCCTTTCAAGGAGCTCTCTCCAGTCAGTTTTCAAAAGCTTGGCCGCCGCTTCCTCCTTCGCTATCTTCCGGCTTCCCTTCAGACAGAATAAAAGCTCCCGGTAAGTGCGTACTTTAAGCAGGGCCTTTATATCCCCCCGCTCCACCTGCACGCCCCCTTTTATAAGGCGTATCCGGCCCGTGGGAATCTGCGCTGCGGTAAGCCGCTCACAACCCCGGTTTGTCAAAAGCAATACATCCACAGGGGGGGGATCTTCCGCAAAGGGATGTTGAAGAGGCTTTTCGTATGCCAGCAGGAGCTTTCGCAGCTCTTTGAGCTCTTCCCGGAAATGCTTTTCTTCTACCTGGGACTCACTGCCTGCGTTTAATTTTTCCTCTATCTCCTGCTGCCTGGCCTTCAGCGCTTCCACATAGGGCCCGCAGTCAAAGGAGGCAAGCGCCTTTAAATAATCCGGCTTTACAAACAGCTGGGTTTCCCGCTCATAGGCCTCCCAGAGCCATTTCCTGTTTTCCGGCCCCGCAAGCGCTCCCAGAAGCAATGCCGCGTTTTTCCTCGTCTTGGCGTCCTCCTTAAGGAGGCAGTCCGCCAGCACCTGAGGCTCTTCCTCAAAGGCCTTCTGCAGCTCTTCCTTTTTTCCCGGTTCCTTTAAGACAGCCCGAAGCGCGATAAGCTCCTTTCGGATATCCTTCTGTTTTGCACTCTCTTCCTTTATCTTCTCGTATAACTGCATCAATCCCGTTTCCTCTCCGTTATCTGCCCTGTCTGTAAAAATGCCCATTTACCGCATCAGTATATAAACCATATAGACTCCGTAAAACAAAATCATGAGCAGGCCCATGCTCCTGGTGGCCTTCTGCCTTCTGTACAAGGGGAAAAAGAAAAATATGCTGACAGCCAGAAGAATCAAGGCGTCGTAGACGTTTTCCATCTCCACCCGGATGGGGGTAATGGTGGAGGACAGGCCCAGGATAAACCCGATATTCATCAGATTAGAACCCACCACATTTCCAAGGGCGATCTCGCTCTCCCCCTTTTTCGCCGCTACCACAGAGGTCACAAGCTCCGGCAGGCTGGTGCCTACCGCCACAATGGTAAGACCGATCAGCGTTTCGCTTAAACCCAGGCTGCGGGCAATGGCTGTGGCGGCGTTTACCACCAGCTGGCCGCCGCAGACTATGGCCACCGAGCCGAAAATACAGAGGGCAATATTCCATCCCACACTGTGGGTCATGGAGAGATCGTCCGCCGTAGGGCGCATCTTTAAGGCCTGACTCACGGTCCGCACCATATAGATACCCAGAATGCCCAGCAGTATCACGCCATCCAGCCGGGAAAGCTGCATTTCCCTTGCAAACAGAAAATCCGCCAGGAAAAACAGCAGCGCAGCCGTTATCAGAAGGGACGCCGAATAATCCCGCTTCATAACCTGGGGCTGTACCCGCATGGGACAGATCAAGGCGCTGACCCCGGTCACCACCAGAAGATTTACCAGGTTGGAGCCCAGCACATTTCCAAGAGCAATGGCATTGCTGCCCTTTATGGCCGCCGTCAGGCTGACGGCAAACTCCGGCAGGCTGGTGCCCAGGGCAACGATAGTGAGGCCGATTATAATAGAAGGAATCCGAAGGTATTTCGCCAGGGCCGCAGCCCCGCCCACAAACCAGTCCGCCCCCTTAACAAGAAGAACGACGCCGGCTGCAAGGATCAAAAAATCCATGTTTTATTTCCACCCAAAAGGGCTCCTTTCTCATGCTTCCCAGACTTCCGGCATTTGAGGAATACTTAAAAACCCGGATCCCTCATACGCCGGAAATCCCTGGTAATATTTTATACATTTATCTCTGCTTTCATACCCAGACTGTCCGCATATTTTTCTAAAACAGGACGGATCACCTGGCTTAGGAATGCTTCCACCTGCTCCTTTGCCCTTCCCGTATAGCGGGAGGGCTCCATGGTTTTTTTCAGCTCCTCTAAAGACAGGTTGAAGGCCGGATCCGCGGCAATAAGTTCCAGCAGGTTGTTTTCCAGGCCGTTTACTTTCACATTTTTTCCCGCCTCCATAGACAGCTCCCGGATACGCTCGTGAAGCTCCTGACGGTCTCCACCGGCCTTTACGGCGTCCATCATAATATTTTCCGTGGCCATAAAGGGCAGTTCCGACATGAGGCGTTTTTCTATCACCTTTGGATACACCACAAGGCCGTCCACCACATTGAGGCAGAGATCAAGAATGCCGTCCACAGCCAGAAATCCCTCGGGAACAGACAGCCGCTTGTTGGCGGAGTCGTCCAGCGTCCGCTCAAACCACTGGGTAGCCGAGGTGATGGCCGGATTCAGCGCATCCACCATCACATACCGGGACAGGGACGCAATGCGCTCACTGCGCATGGGGTTCCGCTTGTAGGCCATGGCGGAGGAGCCGATCTGGGATTTCTCAAAGGGCTCTTCCACCTCCTTAAGATGCTGCAACAGGCGGATATCGTTGGACATTTTATGTGCAGAGGCCGCAATGCCTGCCAGCACATTCAATACCCGGGTGTCCACCTTGCGGGAATAGGTCTGCCCGGACACCGCGTAGCATTGGGCAAAGCCCATCTTCTCTGCGATCATGGGATCAATCCGGTCAATGGTTTTCTGATCCCCGTCAAAGAGCTCCAGAAAGCTTGCCTGTGTACCTGTGGTTCCCTTAGAGCCCAGAAGCTTTAAGGAATCCAGCACATATTCCAGATCTTCCAGATCCATGCAGAATTCCTGCATCCACAAGGCAGCCCGCTTCCCCACGGTGGTGGGCTGAGCCGGCTGGAAATGGGTAAATGCCAGGGTGGGCTGGGCCTTGTATTTCCGGGCAAAGCCCGCAAGCTCAGCAATCACATTGACAAGTTTTTTCCGTACCAGCTTCAGGGCCTCCGCCATGACGATAATGTCCGTGTTGTCCCCCACATAGCAGGAGGTTGCCCCCAGATGAATGATTCCCTTTGCCTTGGGACACTGCTGTCCGTAAGCGTATACATGGGACATTACGTCGTGGCGCACCTCTTTTTCCCGTGCCTTTGCCACATCGTAGTTGATATCATCCTGATGGGCTTTCAGCTCATCGATCTGCTCCTGGGTGATGGGAAGCCCCAGCTCCTTTTCCGTCTCCGCCAGGGCAATCCACAGCCTTCTCCAGGTGCGGAATTTCATATCCGGCGAAAAAATATACTGCATCTCCTTGCTGGCGTAGCGCTCAGACAAGGGGCTCTGATAACGGTCTGTACTCATTCTGTCCTCCTATTCGGATCCGCATCCACACGGATGCTGTTTTATGGTTCAAAATCCCCGCGGATATCCTCTGCAGGCGGAGGGAGCGGATAGTCTCCCGTGAAACACCCGGTGCAGTGGGAAAGTCCCCCGATCATCTGTCCCAGACGCCCCACTTCCAGATAAGCCAGGGAATCTGCGCCTATGATACTGCAGATTTCCTCCACTGTCCGTCTGTGGGCAATAAGCTGGTCGCTGGCCGGCACATCCGTACCGAAATAACAGGGATACAGAAACGGGGGGGAAGAGATCCGCATGTGAACCTCTGTGGCTCCGGCCTCCCTTAGCATCCGCACAATCCTGTCGCTGGTGGTTCCCCGGACTATGGAATCGTCTATGAGGATTATGCGTTTCCCACAGACTGCTTCCCGAAGCACATTAAGCTTCACCCGCACGGAGGATTCCCGGCTGCTCTGGCCGGGCTTTATAAATGTCCGGCCCACATAGTTGTTTTTCACAAAAGCCGTCCCATAAGGAATGCCGGATTCCAGAGCATACCCCAGAGCCGCTCCGTTTCCGGATTCCGGTACGCCTGTTACCAGATCAGCCTTTACCGGGGAATCCATAGCCAGATATTTCCCGGCCAGAATCCGGGACTGGTATACGCTGACTCCGTCAAAATGGCTGTCCGGCCTTGCAAAGTAAATATATTCAAAAATACACCGGGCCTCCCGTTCCCTGGGAATACAATGGCTTTTATCCGACCGGATACCCTTCTGTGGAGTAATAGTCACTATCTCCCCGGGCTCCACATCACGCACAAAGGAAGCCCCAATGGTCTCCAGGGCACATGTCTCCGATGCCAGTATATAGGCATTGTCCCGTTTTCCAATGCACAGTGGCCGGAATCCAAAGGGATCCCTGGCTCCTATAAGCTTCCGGGGGGACATGACAATCAAGGAGTAAGCCCCTTCCAGCTTGTCCATAGCGTTGGACACCGCCTGCTCCACGGAGGATGTGTACACGCGCTCCCTGGCAATATGATAGGCAATAACCTCCGAGTCAATGGTGGTCTGGAAAATAGCGCCCCCATACTCCAGCTCATGGCGGAGTTTCGGGGCATTGATCAGATTCCCGTTGTGGGCCAGCCCCAGAGTTCCCTTAATATAATTGAGCACAAGGGGCTGGGCGTTTTCCCTGGTACTGCTGCCTGCTGTGGAATACCGGGTGTGTCCCACGCCGATATCCCCTTTTAGCTGTTCCAGAAGCTCTGGCGTAAACACCTCATTGACCAGGCCCATGCCTTTGTGACTGCTTACCCTTCCCTTAGGGCCCTTGGTATCGCTGACCGCAATGCCGCAGCTCTCCTGTCCCCGGTGCTGCAGCGCCAGAAGTCCGTAGTAGACGGTGGACGCCACATTGTTTCCGTCGAAATCATAAATTCCGAACACGCCACATTCTTCCCCTGGCTTGTCTATCTCCTCATACCCTTCATAAACCGACTGCTTCATTCTCTGTATGCCTTCTCTCTTACGTCCGTAGACAGTCCCCTGGCCAGATCTTGCGGACTGTCTTATCCTTTACAGTCCCAGGCGCTTAAACACCTCATTGTATGCCTCTTCCACATTTCCCAGATCTCTGCGGAATCTGTCTTTGTCAAGCTTCTCGTGGGTGTTGATATCCCAGAGACGGCAGGTGTCCGGGGAAGTCTCGTCCGCCAGGATAATCTGTCCCTTATACCTTCCAAATTCAATTTTAAAATCGATCAGCTCAATGCCTGCGTTTGCAAAATACTCCTTGTACACCTCGTTTACCTGGAAGGCGTACTTTGTAATGATATCGATTTCCTCCCGGGTAGCCAGGTCAAGAGCAATGGCAAAATAGTCGTTAATCAAGGGATCTCCCAGCTCATCGTTTTTGTAGCTGAATTCCAGGGTGGGGGCCTTTAAAACCGTTCCTTCCTCCACTCCCAGACGCTTGGAGAAGCTGCCTGCGGCCACATTGCGGACAATCACCTCCAGGGGCACGATCTCCACCTTCTTTACCGCCGTCTCCCTGTCGCTGAGCTCCTCAATATAATGGGTGGGAACCCCCTTCTTCTCCAGAAGCTGGAATACGCGGTTGCTCATCTTGTTATTGATAACGCCCTTTCCCACAATCGTACCCTTCTTCTGCCCGTTGAAAGCCGTGGCGTCGTCCTTGTAATCCACAATCAGTACGTCGGGATCCTCCGTCGTATATACCTTCTTCGCCTTTCCCTCATAGAGTAAATCCAGTTTTTTCATCTTTGCGCCCATTCCTTTCTTAGATTAAAATAAGGCTGTATACCCTGTGATAAGCCTCACAGCCCTTTCTGCCTGCTTCTTAAGAGCACAGACAATCTGTCAGACTAATCTTAACAAATATGCCCATGAAAAGCAATAGAGCAACCTTACGAAGATTGCCCCTTTGTCCAGTGATTTTTTTATATTCTTTTACATCTCCTCAAACTTCCGCAAAAACTCCTGCATCCTGGGATTGGCGGAATGGAACAGCTCCTTTGGCGTCCCCTCCTCGGCAATGACGCCCTGGTCCATAAATACAATGTAATCCGCCACATTCCTGGCAAAATTCATCTCATGGGTCACAATCACCATGGTCATATGCTCCGCCGCCAGCTCCTTGATAACCTTTAAGATTTCCCCCGTAAGCTCCGGATCCAGAGCCGAAGTGGGCTCATCGAAAAACAGAATCTGGGGATTGAGGGCCAGAGCCCGGGCAATGGACACCCGCTGCTGCTGTCCTCCCGACAGCTGGTAGGGGTAGGCGTCTGCCTTTTCAGACAGCCCCATCTTGCCAAGAAGGGACTCCGCCTGCTCCCGCACCTCTTTCTTAGGGCGTTTCTGTACCCGTAATGGGGCGTCCATAATATTCTTCAAAACAGAATAGTGGGGGAACAGATTGAAATTCTGGAACACCAGGCCAAAGGAGCCTGTATAGCTGATGGTTCCGCCGTCCGCCGTCTCCAGACCTGTGCAGCACCGCAGCAGCGTGGATTTGCCAGAGCCGGAAGGGCCGATAATCGCCACCACCTGTCCCTGCTCTACTCTTAGGGAAATATCCTTCAGGACCTCAAGGCCCTCAAAATTCTTCCGGATATGACTGATTTCCAGTAAACTCATACTCTTTCCTCCGCTAACGATAGTAACTCAGCTTCTTCTCCAGGGCCTCCGAAACCATGGCCACCAGAAGGTTAAACACATAGTAGAACAGGGCCGCAATAATAAAGGGCACCATACTGCTCTCCGCCGCAACGATCTGCTTCGCCGTGGTAAACATTTCCGTTACAGCCAGGGCAAAGGCCAGGGACGTATCCTTTACCAGGGTAATGGTCTCATTTGTCACCGGCGGCAGCACCCGCTTTACCATCTGGGGCAGGATAATATGTAGAAACGTCTGTCCCCTGGAATATCCCAGGATTTTCGCCGCCTCATACTGGCCCACAGGGATGGACTCAATGCCCGCCCGGAAAATCTCCGCAAAATAGGCCGCGTAATTGATGGCAAACCCGATATAGGTAGCCGTCAGGCGGTATCCCGGCGTGATCTTAATGCCGAAAATAAAAAACGGGCCAAAATACACCACCAGAAGCTGCAGCATCAGCGGCGTTCCCCGCATGACGGAAATATAAAATTTGGTAAGTATCCGCACCGGCCACCATTTGGACATACGCCCAAAACACAGCACCATGCCAAGGGGCAGGGAAAAAACCAGCGTACACACAAATATTTTTACAGAAACCAGCATTCCTGCTGCCAGCTCCTGGATCATGGTCTGTAAACTCATAGGAACCTCCCAATCTGATTTCTATACCTGTCTCTATGGACAGACAAATAGGGGAGCCGGAAACACCCGCTCCCCCTGTAGTTGCTGTTATTTGCCAAGACACACCGATTCGGATACGTCCCATCTGCCATCCGGGTCTTTTGCGATAGCCTCAAAGGTTCCGTCCTCCACCATCTCATACAGGGTGGCCTGCACCTGGTCCCGGAGCTCCGTGTTGCCCTTGTAGAAACCGACGGCGTACTGCTCCGCCGCAATCTCATCGTCCAGAATCACAAAGGCGCCTTCGTCCCTCTGGGAAATCTGATATCTGGCCACGCCAATATCCATAGCGATGGCGTCCGCCGCGCCTGCCTCCAGATTGTTAAACGCGCTATTGTAATCCGGAATCTCCGTAAGGTTTCCAAAGGACTCCCGCAGATTCTTCATCTTTTCCGTGTATTCGGGATCCTCCGGGTCGTCGGTCTGAAGCGCATGAAGTGCGGAGGAATCCGCCTGCACCAGCACTTCCCTGCCAGCCAGGTCTTCCCAGGTGGAAATCCCGGAATCCGCAGCCACCACAAACACCTGGCTGTTATCAATATAGGGATCCGTAAACTCGTACTGGTCCTCTCTGCCATTCATGGTAAATCCGTTCCAGATACAGTCGATAGCTCCGGAAGCCAGCTCCATATCCTTGCTGTCCCAGGCAATGGGCTGCTTCACCAGTTCCCAGCCAAGACGGTCACAGACCTCCTGGGCCAGACTTAAATCCACGCCCACATACTCTCCACTCTCATCCTTATATCCGTAAGGCGGAAATTCCGCGTCAAATCCAACGGTAAGTGTAGTCCTCTCCCCTGTGGAAGAGCCCTCTGTCTCCGGCTCCTGCGCGTCCTCCGGCGTCTCGCTGCCTGCGTCCTGGGTCTTATCGGGGGCAGGCGTATCCTCCTTCTTGCCGCATCCTGTCAGCAGGGCGGCTGCCATACTCATACACAATACTGCGCTCAACAACTTCTTTTTCATAAGCTTCCTCCTCTTGACCGCTCTGCGCGGCCGTCTGACTTGTCTTTTCCCTGTATTTTCGTCCAGTGCTTTTTCATACTATCAATGAGCCACTGCACTACAATAAAGTAAAGTACCCGCATAGTGTACCATAAGAAAGGCGGCCTGTCAAGCCGCCCTATCAAGTAAAAAAACAGAATTCCTTTGGGTTGACGTCTAGGACTCCAGAGCCCCCTTCTCACGCTCCACTACATCGTATACCTCAATCCTTTTGGCATCCAGTTCCGACATGCCGATGAAGATGGTACCGCATATGTACTTCTCCTCTTCTGTCTGCTCAATCCGGACCACCTTCAGAAATACGTGAATGACCTCTTCCGTCCAGATCTTCAGATAAGCGTCATACACTGCGCCGATAGCCAGGGGAGCCTCACAGATAAATCCCACACCTGTCTTAGACACATCCAGCACGTCGATCTCCACTTCCTCCGCCTTGGCAGAAGCATCCTGCATGTTTTTAAGCAATAGCTTGGCCGAAAGGCTCATGCGTCTGCTGTTTCTCTTTTCTTCCATCCTGTTTCCCGTCCTTTCAGAATCATTTCTATAGAAAATATTTTACCGTATTTCTATCCATTTGTAAAGTCAGGCATTCCGCACATTCCGCAGATATTCCCTTCGCAGTCCCTTAAGACTCTCCGCCGGGTCCGCGTCCACGGCAAAATGCTCCTTCGCCTCCTCCATAATATGCTCCAGCCGCTCCATCATGGAAGAGAGCTGTTCCCCCCGGATGTTCTGCAGCTCCATGGCCTCCTCAAAGTCCTCCTCCGACAGGCAGAAGCGCAAAGAATAGACGTAAGAGCGCAGCACCTGGGAATCCCTCTGGTACTGGTAAGAGGTACGGAAAGCCTTGGACGCTTTGTAGAAGAGAAACAGACGGCAGTAGCAGACCCCCAGATTATTCCACACATGGGCATAGAATTCCACTCCCAGCCGGTCACTCTGACGGATATCCAGGATCTTCTGGTATTCGTAGATAGCCGCCTGGTAATTTCCGTTGATAAAATATTCGTCTGCCCGCAGCTTTAAGCGTTCCTGCTCCTGGTAGGTGGCCAGAAGCTTCATCCGCTCCGAGAGGGCGTTCAGCTCTTCCTGTGTATAATAATCCACTTCCCGCAGGATAGCAAGAATCAGATTTGGCAGGCCAATCCCGGACTCACTGCCTTTTTCCAGGCGCACGGCAAGGCCCTCGTCCCCGATCTCCTCCGAAATCCATCGGAACAGACGGCGTCCCAGAATCCTGCGGTCTACCATATATACATTTTCATAGAGAAAATAAGCCAGCTCCTCCAGGGAATACAGATGGATGCCCATGCTCTCGATCTCATAGGGGATTGCCGCCCTCTTTCGTTTACATAAGATAACCGCACACATAATTACACGTCTCCTTACCAGAATTCCACACGATGCCGTCCCGTCCGCCCTTATTGTCTCTGCGGCCGTTTACAGCTCCACCTTCTCCTCCCAGGTCAGATCTGTAGCCGGGTACAATTCCCCAAATCCCAGATCCCGGATTCCGATCTGGCAGCTTGTCCTTCCGGAAAACGCCACCTGCACCTGAAGGCGCGTGCAGCGCTTCGGACGCTCCGGAAGCCCTTCCAGCAGAATGCTCTCTTTCAGCATGGCCTCCCCCTGGAGTGGCTGGAAAAAAATCTCCACCACCGGCGTATCATACAGCAGCGCCTCGCATTCCGCCTTTGCCTCATACCAGTTTACGCCGGCCGGAATCACCACCTCAATGCCGTTTTTTTGTCCGTTCAGGGCCCCGATGCCCACATTGCAGGGAATCTTGTCGGAACCGAAAAAGAGGTAGGGCATGGGGGGGGCCTCCCCGGCCAGCTCCGCCGCCCGGTAGCAGGCTCCCTTTGCAAAGAGATTGCTTCCCGCAAACACCCTTCGTCCCGCGCAGAGAAGCTGCAGGGATTTCTCATACCACCGCTCCTCAAAGCCGTTTCCCACCAGATAGGCGCAGGACACGATCCGCTGCTCAAACATCCGGCGGATAAGCCCCGCAAAATAAGCGTCCCGCTCCTCCCCGGTCAGCTTGTGCATATTGGGAATCTGCCAATCCTTTTGCTCCTCCACCCTGGCAAGACAGGGAAGCCGCTTCTGGTTCAGGATAAGAAGGTAAGCCTTAAGACAATCCTCCTCATAGGAGAACATGGCCACATGGTGGCTGTGGATTTCCCGGGGCTGATGCATCACATAGGAGCAGAAGCTCTCCTGCTGGGTCTGCACATAGACCTTTTTCTCCCCGATTCCCACCCGCATGGCAGCCGTTTTCACCTGCTCCACCACCTCCGGGCTGGCCTCGGGTACGGAAAACACCACGGCCCCCGCGTCTCCCAGCCTTCCCGCAAAGCGCAGCAGACGCATGGCCCTCTTCAGAAATTCCTCCGTGTTCCGGGCCGGAATCTGATACTGCTCCCCACCCGCCACGGTGGACACGGATTCCGGCTCCTCACCTCCCGGCCGCCAGAAGCTTATCTGGGAATACGGATGATTTAATTCCATTCCTACCACAAACTGTTCCATTATCTCTCCATTCCAGTACCGAATCTTTCCAATATCGTCTGTTTCCAAGTATTCCCCCAAGGAAATATCTTCATACATCCCAGGCTACTTTAACCCAAACAAAGTTTCCACCAGGTACTGCTGCTTCCGGTATTCCGCCAGCTGCTCCATCAGGCGGGCTCCGTTACCCTCCTCCTGGGATCGGCACATCTCGTAAATCTGCGCGTACTTGCTCCCGGTTTCCAGCCCTTCCCGGCGGTCTCCGCTGACCGTCCGGTCCTCCGTGGTCCGCTCGCTTCCGTCCTCCAGGGTTTCCGAGATAAAATAGGTCAGCCGCTCCCCGTAAAAGAGGGTGAATTCCTTCACAAAGACCCCTGCAGCGCCGGGATAAATCCGCTCCGCCACATAGTTGCACGTATCCACCCGGGGCGTCTCCACCACATAGTGGATCACCACCTTATGGGCGGGATTTGTCCGGTACTCCACAAAGATCCTGTCCTCCAGCGTGTGGGGCCTTCCCAGCCGCTCCATAAGCTCCTTCATAAAGCCGAACCGGATCCGCCTGTAGAGAAAATCTTTTACAAGGCGCTGGGCCCGGATCTGCTGAAGCTCGCTTAAATGCCGCTTCCCCGCCAGATGACGCAGATAGGAAAGCTTACACACATCGGGCAGATCCATGTCCCAGGCGATTCCCGTTTCCATAAAGGCGAAGGCCTTCTCCGGGATTTTTTTATCTTCCACGAAATCCTCATGGGCCAGATACGCCAGGTAGGCATTGCTTACCAGGGAATTGCCGCCGGCTTTCTCATAATCCACAAATATTTCAAAGGCGCAGTCCATGGGCTGTTCCGTAAAAAGCATCTGGGTCAGAATCCGCTCCTCCAGATCGTAGAGCTGGATTTCAAACTCCATGCCCGCCTGCCAGATGCTGACCATCCCCTCCAGGTTTCCCTGGTAATAGCCGGCCAGATATTCCAGGATACTCTCGTTGTATTTATGCTGGCAAAAAACCGCGTAGCACAGCTTTACCAGATACCCGTCCCGCTCATAGCCCCGCTCCCGTATCTGCCAGGCCGCCAGGCGCACCAGGATTTCCGGCCGCAGTAGGGAATAGCCATAGCGGCGTGTCAGATCCCAGGCTTTCAGATACATGCCCCGCATCACCAGAAGTTCTATATATTTAGCCCTGTCGATGGGAAGCATGGCCTCCGTCTGGGCCGCGAAAAACCCGTCGTCCAGTTCCTCCAGCTCCCTGTTTTCCAGATAATACCGGACGATCTCCTGGCGGATTCCCTGGCGGAAGCTCTCCGTAAACCCGCTGACACCAAGAGCCCGTTTACAGAGCTCCAGATCCTCCTGGCTGGCCACAGGACCCCCGGACATTCTGTCGCACAGATGCAGGTACAGCCCCGTATGGTAATGTAAGAGCTCCCGGCACCTGTCTATGTAGCGCTCCTTTTTAAGGAGACATGTCAGCGTATAGGGAACGCTTGTGAGATAACAGTTTCCCTGGCTGTCCACCAGCAGGATCCTGGCCTTTTCCGTGTAGACAGGAATATAGGCCGCGCCGTTTTTCAGCGGATAAACCAGGGGCTGAAGCAGGGGTTCATACAGGACCTGCACCTGCCGGATCCGCCTGTCCTTACAAGTAAGCTTCTGCACAAAGAGAATATCCGCCAGCGCCTCGGCAAAGTCAATGGTCAGCAGGCTGTCCACCAGAAACGCCTCGTACAGAACCGCCATATCCTCGCTGATCTTCCTCTGAAGAAGCTGCTCCAGCATAAAAGGCTCTATAAGCTTTCTGTATTCCCGGAACAGGCTGGACTCCGGGTTCTCATAGCGCACCACATTGGCATACACAAAGGCCTTGTGATTAACCGAGAGCGTATTGTTATAGAGAAAATACAGCAGCACGTTCTTGGGCAGGCGCTCCGGGTATTCCTCCGGCGCAGACTGGATAAAATACTCAAACAGGTTGGTAATCTTTACCTCCTGCCCCACACCCAGGCGATACCAGTCGTGGCTCTCTTTGTCCAGCATTTCATTTTTGATGAGAATGCTGCAAATATCCGAAAGCAGCTCCCTGTTCTGGTGCGTCTCGTAGGCCTGCTTTAGCCGGGCAAACTGTCCGGGCAGAAGCTGCCTGCTCCTTAAAATCAGAGCCGCCAGACGATCCGCCTCCTCCACGGAAAGAGGCTCCGGGGGTTCACTCTCCACTATCTCCACCACCAGGTCCCGGGTCTCTTCCTCATAAGTATATACGGGCTCTATGGGGTCGGCGGAAATAAAATAGGCATAGTTGTCCACTTCCGGGTTGGGCGGCACCTGGGCCGTGACCCTGTAGGGAAGCTGATACTCCCCCGCATCTGTCACCAGGGTAAAGAATCCCTCCTCCACCTCGGATCCATACATGCCCCGGCTGTCAAAAGTATAGCGGATTTTCACTGTTCTGGACAAGAAGGAGGGGTTTTCCACCTGCATCCGGCCGGTGGAGGAATACACGATTCCCTTCAGATTTTTTCCCGTGCCCGACGAAATCACAAACTCCCCCTGACACTGCCCGTCCACAGGCGTAGAAAATGAAATACGCGATTCAGACAGAAGAAGCGTCCGTCTCCCGCAGTCAAATTTTCCTTTTGCAAACCGTTCGATTTTTTCCCTCACAAGTGCCCCTCCAGTTATCCGTCCGGTAAATCTTTTTTCCGTCTTGTCACCACAGGCCGTTGCCGTTATAATATAGCTTATATGAAATTCCCCTGCCAGGGCGGATTTCATAAGCAAACGGGCAGCTCTGCTGCCGGTAATCATATAGGTTAAGTATACCACTATTTTCACAATCTGAAAAGCAAAAAGAAAAGAGGAATCCACAATGTTAAAACATAAAGACCACTTTCACGGGAGTGATCTGGAAAAAATCCAGGCGGAATACGGAATCCGGAAAGAGGACATTACCTCCTTCAGCGCAAACGTAAATCCCCTGGGGATTTCCCCCAGGATGCGGGAAACCCTGATTGAAAAAATAGACTGCGTCACCTCCTATCCGGACCGGGAATACGCTTCCTTAAGAGCGTGTATCGCCGCTTACGCAGGCACCGTGCCTGAAAATGTGGTGGTGGGAAACGGCTCCACAGAGCTCATCTCCCTGTTTATCCAGTTGGAGCGCCCCAAAAAGGCCATGATTATCGGCCCCACCTACTCGGAATATGAGCGGGAAATTTCCCTGGAAGGCGGTACGTCCCTGTATTATCCCCTGCAGGAAAAAGAGGATTTTAGGCTGGATGTGGAGCATTTGTGCCAAAAGCTAAACGAGACCGTGGACCTTCTGGTGATCTGCAATCCCAACAATCCCACCTCCACAGCGGTTTCAAAGGCCTCCATGCGCCGGATCCTGGATGTGTGCAAGCAGTACGATATCTGCGTTATGGTGGACGAGACTTATGTGGAATTCGCGCCGGATGTAAAAGCCATCTCCTGCGTACCCCTGACCCATTACTACAACAACCTGGTAATCCTCAGAGGGATCTCCAAGTTTTTTGCGGCTCCGGGCCTCCGCCTGGGATACGCCGTTACGGGAAATGCGGACCTGGTGAAGCGCATCAACACCCAGAAAAACCCCTGGACTATCAACAGCCTGGCCGCCGTCGCAGGAGAGCTCATGTTCACAGACACAGACTATATCCGGAAAACCCGGGAGCTTATTGCCCGTGAGCGGACCCGCTGTGTAAGGGAAATGAGGGCCCTTCCCACGGTAAAAATCTATGAGCCCGTGGCAAACTTTCTGCTGGTAAAGATTTTAAAGGAGGGGGTGGACGCAGAGATGCTTTTTGAGCACGCTATCCGGCATGGGCTTATGATCCGCAACTGCTCCACATTCCCATTCCTGGATAACCGCTTTATCCGCTTCTGTTTTATGAGCCCCGGAAAAAACGACGAACTTCTGGGCTGCCTCAAAGACCTTTTATAAGAAAAAAAATTCTCTACGGAAAGGAAGTTGTATACAAATGAAATTCTGGAAAAAAACAGGGCAGATCTTACTCTGTCCCGTCCCTCTGCTCCTTATGCTGGCCCTCCAGGTCCTAAGCGTAGTGGTTGGGCTGATCTATCTGGCCATTGTGGCGCCCAGTACCTATAATTATTTTATGGCCCATTATTCCCTGGTGCTGCTGGCAGTGCAAAGCCTTACCCTGGCAGTCTTTGGCGTGTGGTATTTTCTGGCCTACGGCCGGCATCAGAGCCGTGTCCCATTGGCAAAGGTCTTTTCCTTAAAGGATGTGGGCGTCTATGTGCTCCTGGGAATGGGCGGGTATTTCCTGGTGTCCATCTACATGGCCCTGGCCTCTCTGGCGGCTCCGGATCTCATCGAGTCCTACCAGAAAATGATCGAGGAATCGGGCCTCTCTGAGTTGAGCCTTCTGTCCACCATAAGCACCCTGATTTTAGCGCCCCTGTCCGAAGAGCTGATTTTCCGGGGCATCACCATGAACCTGGCTAAAAAGGCCTTCCGCTATTTCTGGGTGGCGAATTTTGTCCAGGCCCTCTTTTTCGGCATCGCCCACATGAACTGGATCCAGGGTACTTACGCCTTTGCCCTGGGGCTTCTTCTGGGATACCTCTGCCACAAATATAACTCCCTGTACGCAGGCATGCTGATGCATTTCCTGTTTAATTTCTTCGGCACTTATTTTGCCACCTTCCTGGACCACCTCTTCCCGGAGGAATCTGCAAGCCTTCTGGTCTATGGCATATTCCTTTTGATTGGCATTGTGACCGTGATCCCCTGCCTGATCTTTATACAAAAGACAAAAGGCGCCCCCAAAAAGGAAGCGCCCTACTGGACGGGAGAACCGCTCTGAAAAATTTACCCCTCCAGATACTCCTCGTAGATCTGGAAAAAGTTCTTCCCGGTATCGTCCTGAATACTGTTGCCAAAATGTACCTTTTCCCAGAGCTGGTTGTTAAACTCCGAAGTCGTGTTTTCAATCAGCTCGTCGTATATCTGCTGGAAAATGCCGTCCCGCCGTTTCTCTACCATGGTTTCTTTATTTCTCTCCGTGGCGTCACGGTCAAAATTCTCCGTGCATTTTAAAATATAATAGCCCTTTTCCGTCTCGATGATTCCGCTGACCTGGTTCTTATCCAGGGAAAACGCCGTCTCCTCATAGACGGTATCCTTCTCCCCTCTGCCAAAGGTACAGGTGATCTGCTCATCCTGGTTGTAGATAGACGCCAGAGTCAGAAATTCCCTGCCCTGGGAGATCTCCTCCAGCACGTCCTGGGCCTTCTCATAGGCAGCCTGCTTTTCCTCCGGGGAATAAGCCTCCCCGTCCCGGGTGGTTTTCAGCAGAATCTGCTGCACCGTAATAATCCTGGCCTCGTCGTCGCTGACCTCTGTATCCACATCCTTTGTGATCTTCTCATACACCCGGTTTGCCAGAAGATGGGCCTCGTAGAGCTCCTGGACATCCTCCTGCTTTACGTCCATCCACTCCCGCTCTTCCTGGCTGAGGGAACCAAAGTACGCCCAGGCCGCCTCCTCGATGTTCTTTTTGTCCTCCCTGGTAAGCTCCACCTCGTACTCCTCCGCCAGCAGCGTCATGGACTTGATGGTGGCAAGCTGGGAAATAATATTTCCCTTCACATACTCCTCCAGGGTAATGCCCCCAAAATCGTGCTCCCACATCTCCACCCCGTAAACATCCTCGTACTGCTTTTCGTAGGTATGCACGTAAACCATGGCTTCCGGAAGCGTACAGACGCTCTTTCCCACCTTGAAAAGCTGGTTTCCGGAAAGGCCTGTAGTCAGCACAAATTCCGTATTCTTAAGCCTGGAGCACCCGGCCAGGGGCAGGCACAAAAGCGCGGCCAGAAGCCCCGCCGCCATTCTCCTTACGACCCTTTTCCACATTCTGTTTCTTTTTCCGTTCATTCTGTCCATTCTGGGACGCCTCCCTTTCAAGCTTCCACAATGAGATAGGTTCCGTCACCCAGAGGGAAAACCTCTTCTATCTCTTCCAGTTCCTTTAAGGACATGCCTTCAATATCCATGCCGGCATCGCCCAGATAATCCCGCACCTCTTTTAAGGAGCCTGCCACCACAGCCATGCAGTCTGTGAGAAATTCCTCCGCCTCCTCCATGGAAGCGGCCACCGGCCGGTCAAAAAGCTGCCCCTGGTTCTCAAAAAACACCTCCACGCAATGCCTCGAATATTCCCTCATTCCAAACCTCCATACCGGCTTTCCGGTTTCCATGCCATGTTATTCCTGCTCCACAGGCAGGCTTCCATGCATTGCCATTCCTGCTGTTCCAGCAGGGTTTCCATACACTGCTACTGCTCCTCCAGAAGGGCTTTCAACACCTTCAGCACGCCGTCGTTTACATTGGTATCCGCCACGTATTTTGCCGCAGCCTTCACCTCTTCCCTGGCGTTACCCACCGCGTAGCTGTAACCTGCGCTTTGCAGCATCTCAATATCGTTCAGATTATCTCCAAAGGCCATGGTCTCCTCCGGTCGGATAGACAGGGTTTTCTGGATGGAGCGAAGAGCGCTTCCCTTATTTACGCCCTTGCACATAAAATCCAGCCAGATATCCCCGGCAATAGTTCCGGTAAAACAGTCCTCCCACTGGGGCATCAGAAAAGCGGCCTGCTCCTCAATATCCCTCTCCATATACAGGGACACCTTAATCACATCCACGTCCACAGCCAGCACATCCTCCACCTGGTAGACGTTGTTGTGATATCCGTTGAGAATCAGATCCAGGAAATGAGGGTCCCTGTCCTCCACATAAAATCCGTCCCTGGCGTTTAAGGTGATACAGCCCCCGGGAATTTCCCTAAGCTTCCCTACCAGACGGACCACGGCCTCCCGGTCCATGACACATTTCAGGATATCGGTTCCCCGGCAATTCACATATGCCCCGTTCTCCGCAATAAAAATCATATCGTTTTTCACGGGCTCAAAGAGATGCGCCATACTATAGTATTGCCTGCCGCTGGCTCCCGCAAACACTACGCCCTTCTCTTTCAGGCGCAGAACCGCATCAAAAATCTCCGCATTGATCTGATCCGTCCCTTCCGGGAGAAGCGTCCCGTCAATATCCGTGGCAATCAGTTTTATTTTCATAATCTTCCTCTATTCCAGTCCCGCAGATACCAGAGTATCTGCTGTTTTCCAGTTCTTTAGTGTTATGTGTCCGCCAGAAGGTCCAGAAGCTCCTGGGGTTTCCCAATAATATGGGCCGCATGGCTTTCTTCCAGTTCCTCCCTGCTGCGAAATCCCCACAGGACGCCCACCGTTTTCATGCCCGCCCGGTTTCCAGTCTGCATATCCGTGGCCGTATCCCCGATATAGAGACATTCCTCCGGCTTTACGCCAAGCGTTTCCGCTTCCAGAAGCGCCCCTGAAGGATCCGGTTTTCTGGGCACTCCGGGACTTTGTCCCCTTACCAGGGAAAACAGATTCTCCCCAAACAGAGTATAAACTACCTTTTCCGTGTTCTCATGAGGCTTATTAGAAAGCACCGCCATGGGAATTCCTTTTGCCCGTATGGCCGCCAATGTCTCCGGAATTCCCTCATATGCCTTTACCTGATAGAGGCATTCCTCCCGAAACCGCTCCATATAGCGCTCCATCACCGGCTCTACCAGTTCTTCCCCGGCCCCCACATGACGAAGGGTGCGCACAATGAGCCGGTGAACGCCGTCACCCACAAAAATTTTAAAGAGCTCCATCTCCACCTGGGGCAATCCGAACTCCTCCAGCACATGGTTCACACAGGCGCCGATGGATACCACACTGTCGCAGAGCGTTCCATCCAGATCAAAAACGCAGGCACGAATCATTTCACCCAGTCCTCCCCGGCCTGGCGAAGCTCCCGGTAAAGCCTGGACACGGGAAGTCCCACCACATTGTTGTAATCCCCCTCAATCCGTTCCACAAAAACACCGAAAACACCCTGGATTGCATAGGAGCCCGCCTTGTCCAGGGATTCTCCATGGTTGACATAATTCTGGATCTGTGCATCGGTCATAGGTGAGATGGTTACCCTTGTCTCCTCCGCAAAGGTGCGGCTCCATGTGTCCTCCTTCCCGACACCGATCACCGTCACCCCGGTAAACACGCTGTGGGTACGCCCTTGAAGCTTCTTAAGCATGGCCTGGGCCCCCTCTTCGCCCGCAGGCTTACCCAGAATTTCCCCATCCAGAGCCACCACCGTATCCGCCCCGATCACCAGAGTATCCGGTCCGGATTTTTCCGCCACCTCCCAGGCCTTCTGGCTGGAGAGTTCCCGGACCGCTGTCCCGGGATCGCTGGTAGTCAGCACCTCCTCCTTCCTGGCAGGCACAATCTGAAAGTCCGTCTCCAGAAGCCCCAGAAGCTCCTTTCTCCTGGGCGAAGCGGACGCAAGTATCATCTGTTTCATTACAAACCCTTTCTTTTGTATCTATTTACTGTATGGTAATTCCGCCAAACACGCAGGTGGCGTTAATATACAAAGTATAGGAGGGCATCCGTACCGGAGAGGCCGCCCTGTTTGCCACACTGCCAAAAACCGGGGTGGTCAGCACCTTAACCGTCACATTGTCCGGCGCCAGGATTTCCACGCTCCCAAAGACAGCCGTAGCGTCCACCTGCACATCCTGACTGATGACAGCCCTTCGAAGATCCAGGCCTGCATTCCCGAATACTGCCCGCACCGGCCCCCCGGAAAACAACTGGCCGTCAAAGGAGGCAAAAGCCTCTCTCCCGCCATCCTTGTAGCTCTGGCCTTCCCGGTCCTGAAGCCTCCGCCTGGAGCCTCCCAAAAGAAGGCTGGCGCCAATGACTACAAAAACCACCGGAACAATCAGCCTGCGCACAATGGAAAAATCCAGAAAGCCCCTGCTTCCAAGGAACAGGGCAATACCCAGACACAGGCCCAGGACATTTCCGGCGCCGGCTCCTTTTTGTATAATCCCCACAAGACATGGCAGAATAATAAAGAACGCCCACCATCCTTTAAAAAACAAATGAAAATGCCAAAGGCCGAAGCTGTTTCCCGCGAAACCAATCCCAACGACAATAAACAGCAGCCCCCAGATCACATTAGACGCCTGATTTTTCATAAATACCGCTTACCTGCCCTTCTGTCTTTTTATCCGAGCCCTGGCTCTTCAGTTACTAGATTAATATACTTTTTATAGAATGACAATAAAATTTTTATTAAATTTTTATTTCTTTTTTCTGTGTTTCGTATTACAATAGAGTAAATTTCATCCAGAATGGGAAATTTAAGGAAATACAGATTATTCAGAAAGGGGTTCTAAACCATGAAAAAATTTGGCAAGTTTATAATGTCGCTGGCTGTAATTGCCGGCGCTGCTGCCGGTGCCTACGCTGTCTACAAAAAGTTTATGACGACAGATGACGTGGACGATTTCGACGACGACTTTGACGAGGATTTCGACGATGACTTCGAGAACACGGAGGAAACAACCGGACGGGAGTATGTCTCCCTAAGCCCTGCCGCTGACCCAGGGGAAAACGGCGTATCCGCGGAGGCAGTTGCCGAAAAAGAAGCTGCCATGGCTGAGAGTGAGACAGAAAAGGCTAAGGAAGGCCAGGAAAAATAACACGTTTTTCCTTATACCGCCTGTCAGAAAGAGGCTGCTGCACGTAAGGTTAAGACCATTCGTACAGCAGCCTCTTTTCATTTATGGATTCTCTCCGGAGGATTACTCAACCTTTGTGTATCCGCTTGCTTCCATTGCGGAACCGGATGCCTTAAGGGAAATACCCTTAGCATTTCCTTCGATGGCCATAAGTCCCAGCTCAGACAGCTGGCTTACTGCGTCGCCGGTGGTATCGATGGTAACGTCGATCTTGTAAACCTTATCTGTCAAAGCGCCGGAAGCTGTCACGCCCTCTACGGTCTGATAGGACTCAACAATCGCCTCATACATGGGAACCATAGCCTCTGCGTCCGCATCATCCAGAGAGCTCATATCTACTTCCATGGTTTCCACAATCTGCTGTACCTTGTCACCCTTTGCATTTAAGGTCATGGTGTCCTTAATCACAACGCCGTTTGCGTCCTGCTCCATGGTGTATGTAGCACTCTGCTCTTTTCCGCCACAGGCAACCAGGCCTACTGCCATACAGGCAATCAAGAATACGCTTACTAATTTCTTCATTTCATAATCTCCTTTTTTTCTCTCTTTTTTACTTTTGCATTTTGAAGTTAAATGCCACTAATACTTTAGTCCTTTCCAAAGCCTTTGTCAAGAGGTTTTAGGGACTTACAGATTAAGTTTTTATTAATTTTTTACATCCAGGCTTTCTCCAGCCGCTCCACCGCCCCCTCAATTTCCTCCTCGGAAAGCAGGGCGTAGCCCATAAGCACCCAGCCCGGAGGGGCCTCCTCCCTGTGCTCATAGCTGGCGGACAGGGGATAGACCCTCACCCCTACGGCTCTGGCCCGCCCAATGGCCTCCTCCTCCGTCATGCCGTTTGTAAATTCCACAAGAATATGCGTTCCCGCGTACTCCCCGTGAATCCGGCAAATCCTGCTTAACCTTCGCATACACCCAAGGAGGGCGTCATGCCTGCGGCTGTAAATTCCCCGCATTTTGTTGAGATGGCGTTCATAATAGCCCTCTTTGATAAAGCAGTTCAGAATTGTCTGGTCGATGCGGGACACCGTGGAGGAAAACCTGTCTGTAGCCCTGGAATATTTTTCCGCCAGCCCTGTGGGCAGCACCAGATAGCTGATGCGGATAGCCGGGGCAATGGATCTGCTGAAGGTCCCCAGGTAAATCACGCGCCCCAGCTTGTCGCTTCCCTGGAGCGCGGGAACCGGCTTCCCCTTGTAACGGAATTCGCTGTCGTAATCGTCCTCAATAATATAGCGCCCCTCTTCCTCCTCCGCCCAGGAGAGCAGCTCCAGGCGGCGGCGGATGGGCATGACGATTCCCAACGGAAATTGGTGGGAGGGCATTACATAGGCGATATTTCCGCCGCTCTTTCGAAGCTCCTCCACACTCATGCCCTGGGCATCCACGGAGACAGTGGCTACCTGGAAGCCCAGCTGCTCAAAAATCCCTCTGGCGTGCTGGTAGGTGGGCGTCTCCATCACCACCTTATGTTCTCTCCCGAACAAAGCCCCCAGAAGCATCTGCAGATAGTCGTTTCCCGCCCCCACAATCACCTGCCCCGGCGTACAGACCACGCCCCTGGCCTGATGGAGATAGCTGCAAATGGTTTCCCGAAACTCCCAGTCCCCCCTGGGGTCTCCCAGCTGGAAGAGGTCTTTTTTGTCGTCCAGCAACGTGTTTTTTGTGATTTTTTGCCATACCCCGTAAGGGAAGCTGTCCAGGTCAATGCCGTTGGGGGAAAAATCAAAACGACAGGAATCCTCCTGCCGTTCTTTTTTCTCCGGGGACGGCCTGGGAATATCCGCCAGCCGGTACAAAGCGTCAATCTGGCAGACATAGTAGCCCTTCCGGGGAACCGCCTCTATATACCCCTCCGAGAGAAGCTGTTCGTAAGCCAGCTCCACGGTGCTTCTGCTTACGGCAAGATATCTGGACAGGGCGCGGCTGGCGGGAAGCCTCTCCCCCGCCGCCAGCCTTCCCTGCCGGATATCCTGCCGGATATAGCCGTAAAGCTGTTCATACATGGGAATCCTGCTTCCCGCGTCCAGATGAATGGTCAGCTCATTCATTTTATCCCGTCCTCCCGTCTGTTTCTTCCATCCCCTTTATCTGCTGGCTTTATCTGGGCAGCTTAAAGGAGCTCTTAAGGGATACGATACGGTTAAAGACCAGGTTATCCTTTGTACTGTCCTTTGCGTCCACGCAGAAGAAGCCGTTTCGCACAAACTGGAAGCTGTCATAGGCCTTTGCCCCCGCAAATGCCGGCTCCAGATAAGCCTTCTCCACCACCGTAAGGGAGTCGGGGTTTAAGTTCAGACTTCCGTCCTCATTGTACACGCCCTTCTCCTCATCTATGATATTCTCATATAAGCGCACCTGGGCTGTGATTGCCTGGGAGGCCGGTACCCAGTGGATGGTTCCCTTAACCTTCCGTCCCGTAAAGCCGCTGCCCGCTTTTGTCTCCGGGTCATAGGTACAGTGGATTTCCGTCACCCTTCCGCTCTCATCCTTCACAAAGCTCTCGCATTTCACAAAATAGGCATGCATCAGACGCACCTCGTTACCCGGAAACAGGCGGAAATATTTCTTCGGGGGATTTTCCATAAAATCCTCCCGCTCAATGTAAAGCTCCCTGCTAAAAGGAATCTTCCGGCTTCCCAGAGCCTCATTTTCCAGGTTGTTGGCCGCATCCAGTTCTTCCACCTGCCCCTCCGGGTAGTTGTCGATGATAAGCTTCACCGGATCCAGCACCGCCATATACCGGGGACGCTTAAGCTTCAGATCCTCCCGGATACAGTATTCCAGCATGGCATAATCCGCCGAGGACTGGCTTTTGGACACCCCGCAGAGCTCCACAAACATCTGCAGGGCTTCCGGCGTAAAGCCTCTCCGGCGAAGAGCCGCGATGGACACCAGACGTGGGTCGTCCCAGCCGTCCACAATCCCTTCCTCCACCAGGCGCTTGATATAGCGCTTGCCAGTGACCACATTGGTAAGATACATCTTGGCAAACTCAATCTGCCTGGGGGGCTCTTCATACTGAAGCTCCCGCACCACCCAGTCGTAGAGAGGCCTGTGATCCTCAAACTCCAGGGTGCAGATGGAGTGAGTAATATGCTCGATGGCGTCCTCTATTGGGTGGGCAAAGTCATACATGGGGTAAATGCACCACTGATCTCCCGTGTTATGATGGCTCATATGGGCCACACGGTAGATCACCGGATCCCGCATATTCATGTTGGGGGAGGCCATGTCGATCTTTGCCCGCAGCACCTTCTCCCCGTCGGCGTACATGCCGTTTTTCATATTTTCAAAAAGCTCCAGGTTTTCCTCCACGCTGCGGTTCCGGTAAGGGCTGTCCTTGCCTGCCTCCGTAAGAGTCCCCCGATAAGCCCGGATTTCCTCTGCGGACAGATCGCACACAAAGGCTTTTCCCTTCCTGATAAGCTTCACGGCCGCCTCGTACATCTGCTGGAAATAATCCGACGCAAAGTAGAGCCGGTCCTCAAACTGCGCCCCCAGCCATTCCACGTCCGCCTTGATGGACTCTACAAATTCCGTTTTCTCCTTGGTGGGATTCGTATCGTCAAAGCGCAGGTTGAATTTCCCGCCGTATTTCTTTGCCAGCCCATAGTTCAGCAGAATGGACTTGGCGTGTCCGATATGCAGATACCCGTTTGGCTCCGGCGGAAACCGGGTGTGAACCGTTTCGTACACCCCTTCCTCCAGATCTTTATCTATCATCTGCTCAATAAAATTTCTGGAAACCGTTTTCTCTTCCATAACACCCTCCTGTATTACGCTGTATACCACAGACATACGTCAACCCACAAAAGTCCTCTGTGTGCGGACATTTTTCTGTATACTGACGCAATCATATCACATTTTTGTGAGGTTGGGAAGGGTTTTTTGGAATCAAAAGAGGGCCTGCCTCTACCGGCTTCAGCCCTCTTTGCTTTTTGACCCATAAAGCGTGTATTATACCCGGATTTTTGTTCCTTTCGTATCCCGCGCTCCGGTTTTCAGCCTGTTTAAGGAAATCTCCTTCTCTTTGTAGGTGATCGTCATCTCTGTCCGGCTCTGGTATACATAGACTGCCTCCAGAAAATCCTTCTCCCCAAGCTTCATGCCCCGCACGCCAAAAGCCGCCTTCTTCTTCTCTGGGATTTCCTCCAGGGGCATCTTAAGGAAACAGCCCTGGGCGCTCTGAAGCACCACCTGTTCATTTTCCTCTAAAAGGGCCGCCTGCAATAGCTCGTCCCCCTCTGCCAGCCTGGTGGCCGCCACGGTGCGGTTGGCCGTCACAAATTCCTCTCCCCGCACAATCTTTACCATGCCGGTTTTTGTCCCAAAAAGGAGACGCCGCTCCTTCAGGCTCTCCATGCTGCACACCCCTACCAGGAGCTCTGCGCTGCTGGAATAATTGCTGTAATTGTCAATGGGGGCTCCCTTGTCGCGGAATTTCCCGTAGGGGAGGTCTAACACTTTTAAGGAATGCATTTTTCCGGTATTGGTGAAAATACAGATGCGGTCCGTGTTCATGCAGGGAATCACATAGCTGCTCTCTGCGTCCGCCGCCTCCTTATTCCGCTCGTAGGCAGGCACGTCGATCACCTTGGCGTAGCCGTAGCGGTTCATAAGGAACACCACCGGCGTCTCCTCCACCTTCTTTTCCTCAAAGACCGCTTCCGCTGCGTTTTCAATGGACGTCTTTCTGGGAGCCGCGTACTCTTTCTTAAACTGGGCCAGCTCCCTGTCGATAACCCTTGTCATGCTCTTGTGGTTTTCCAGGATATCCTCATACGTCGCGATATTTTTAAGGGTGGTTTCATGCTCCTTCATAAGGGCCTGCACCTCCAGGCCGATAAGCTTATACAGGCGCATTTCCAGAATCGCGGAGGCCTGGCGCTCGGTGAAAGACAGCTTCGCCGCCTGCTTTCTGGATTTCTCCGACTTAAACTGGATTTTTCCGGTGTTCCCTTCCGTAAGACAGGCCCTGGCCTCCTTTAAGTCTTTGCTTCCCCGCAGGATTTCAATAATCAGGTCGATGACGTCGCAGGCCTTGATAAGCCCTTCCTGAATCTCCTTCTTGTCCTGCTCCCTGGAAAGAAGGGTTCTGTATTTCCGGGTAGTCAGCTCATACTGGAATTCAATGCTGTATTCCAGGGCCTGGCGGAGGCTCAGGGTTTCCGGCCTGCCGTCGGCCACAGCCAGCATATTGACCCCAAAAGTATCCTCCAGCCGGGTCTTTTTATAGAGCATGTTTTTAAGGTTTTCCGCGTCCGCCCCCTTCTTCAGCTCCAGCACAATGCGGATACCCTCCTTGGAGGACTGGTTGGAGATATCCACAATATCCGTGGTTTTGCGGGATTCCACAAGGGCAGCAATATCATTCAGGAATTTCCCGATATTGGCGCCGATCATGGGGTAGGGAATCTCGGTGATAACAAGCTTCTCCTTTCCGCCCTTTGCCTTTTCCAGCTCCACCCTGCCCCGGATTCTGATTTTTCCTGTGCCTGTCTCATAAATGGCCGCCAGATCGTCCTGGTTTACCACGATTCCCCCGGTTGGAAAATCCGGGCCGGGCAGATACTGCATCAGCTCTCTGGTGGTAAGCTCCGGATTTTTAAGAAGGGCTCTGGCCGCATCAATGACCTCCCCTAAGTTGTGGGGGGGGATGCTGGTTGCCATTCCCACGGCAATACCGTCCGCCCCGTTTACCAGAAGATTCGGAACCTTCACCGGCAATACGGAAGGCTCTTTTTCCGTCTCGTCAAAGTTGGGCACAAAATCCACCACATTCTTGTCCAGGTCATTGAGAAATGCCTCCTGGGCCACTTTCTTTAGACGCGCCTCCGTGTAACGCATGGCCGCGGCCCCGTCCCCCTCGATGGAACCGAAATTTCCGTGTCCGTCCACCAGGGGCATACTTTTCTTAAAGTCCTGGGCCATAACCACCAGGGCTTCATAAATGGAGCTGTCCCCGTGGGGATGGTACTTACCCATGGTATCTCCCACAATACGGGCACATTTCCGGTAAGGCTTGTCATAGCGGATGCCCAGCTCGTACATATCGTAGAGGGTCCGCCGCTGCACCGGCTTCAAGCCGTCCCGCACATCTGGCAGTGCCCGGGAAATAATCACGCTCATGGCATAGTCAATGTACGACTTCTGCATGAGCTCCGCATATTCCGTTCTGATAATCTGTTCCTGTATCTGTTCCATACATTTATTCTCCTATATTGAAGTCGCTGCACGACGGCTCTGAAGAGTGAAGTCGCTGCAAGACAGTTCTGAAAGGTGAAGTCACTTCGGCCGCCAATTTACACATCCAGCTCTGCATCCTGGGCGTGCTCGTAAATGAAGGAGCGGCGGGGCGGCACGTCCGTGCCCATAAGCATCTCCGTCACATTGGAAGCCATGCGGGCATCCTCGATCTCTATGCGCTTTAAAATCCGGGTCCTAGGATCCAGGGTTGTCTCCCATAGCTGATCCGCGTCCATCTCCCCCAGTCCCTTGTAACGCTGGAGGGTAAACGCTCCCTTGTGGCGCTTCCGGTAACGCTCCAGGGCCTTATCGTCGTAGAGATATTCTCCCGCCCCGTTTTTGGGCATGGCTTTATAGAGGGGCGGCATAGCCAGATACACATGCCCCTCGTAGATGAGATCCGGCATAAACCGGTAAAAGAGGGTCAAAAGAAGCGTGCTGATATGGGCGCCGTCCACGTCCGCATCCGCCATAATAATGATCTTGTCATAGCGAAGCCTGGTAATATCAAAATCATTTCCGTATCCTTCCGAAAATCCGCAGCCAAAAGCGTAGATCATTGTCTTGATCTCTGCGTTGGCCAGCACCTTGTCAATGCTGGCTTTCTCCACATTTAGGATTTTTCCCCGGATGGGCAGAATCGCCTGGTAATTCCTGTCCCGGGCCATCTTGGCGGAGCCCCCGGCGGAATCTCCCTCCACAATAAATATCTCACATTTGGAAGCGTCCCGGCTCTCACAGTTGGCAAGCTTTCCGTTGGAATCAAAGGAATATTTCTGTTTTGTCAGAAGATTTGTCCTGGCCCGCTCCTCAGTCTTTCGTATTTTGGCCGCCTTCTCGGCGCAGCCTATAACATTTTTTAAAATTTCCAGATTCCGGTCAAAATAACGACCGATCTCCTCCCCGGCGATCTTGGCCGTAGCCTTGGTAGCGTCCTGGTTGTCAAGCTTGGTCTTTGTCTGCCCCTCAAACCTGGGGGCGGGATGTTTGATGGAAATCACGGCCGTCATGCCGTTTCGCACGTCGGCCCCCGTGAAATTGGCGTCTTTCTCCTTTAAAATCCCCAACTCCCTGGCGTAATTGTTGATTACCGTGGTAAACACCGTCTTAAAGCCGGTCAGATGGGCGCCTCCCTCGGCGTTGTAAATATTGTTGCAGAATCCCAGCACATTTTCGTGGAACTCGTTTATATACTGGAAGGCTCCCTCCACGGTAATGCCCTCCGATTCCCCTTTAAAATAGATCACATCATGGATTTTCTCTTTGTTCCTGTTGAGATCCTCCACAAAACCGATGATGCCGTTTTCCTCGTGGTACTCCACATGCTCCACGGTTTCCCCCCTGCGATCCTCAAAGATGATGGTCAGCTCCGGGTTCAGATAGGCCGTCTCGTGAAGGCGGCTTTTCACCTCGTCCGCTTTAAACCGGGTTTTCTCGAAGATTTCCGGATCCGGCAGGAAATTTATCTTTGTTCCTGTCTCCTTTGTCTTTCTCAGCACAGGAAGAAGGCCCTCCTGTAATTCAATGGTGGGAATGCCCCTTTCATAATGATCGTGATGTACGGCGCCCTCCCGGCTGATCTCTATGTCAAGGTAGGTGGACAGGGCGTTCACCACGGAGGAGCCCACCCCGTGAAGTCCCCCGCTGGTCTTATAGACGGAATCGTCAAATTTCCCCCCTGCGTGGAGGGTGGTAAACACCAGCCGCTCCGCCGACATGCCCCTGGCATGCATTCCCACAGGAATTCCCCGGCCATTGTCAACGACAGTGCAGGAGCCGTCCCGCTCCAGACAAACCCAGATCTGGGAACAATGCCCCGCCAGATGCTCGTCCACCGCGTTGTCCACAATCTCATAAATCAAATGGTTCAGACCCTTCCGGGAGACGCTGCCAATATACATGCCCGGCCGCTTCCGCACAGCCTCCAGCCCTTCCAGAACGGCTATGCTGTCCGCATCGTAAGTCTCTCTCTTTGCCATAAAAATCTCCTTTATATTTCCGATTAAAACATTTGTTCGAAAAACGAATCTTTTTAATTATACCATATAAAAAACAAAAAGCAAGCAAAAAAAGAAAAGCCATGTCACCGTCAGCCGGACAGGCCTTTCTCTGTATATAGCCATGTTACATATAGTCTCCCGCTTTACACCACCACAATAATCCCGCCGTCGTTGGCGTAGAGACTGCTGATGCCGTTGGTGTTCAGAAGAATCACGTCCTTCACGGGGAGACGTTTCAGAAGCTCCTCCTTCACCATCTGTCCCCGCTCTTTGCAGTTACAGTGGGAGATTGCCAGCACCTTCTCCGCAGGATTTTTTACTTCCTTCGTGATAACCTCCACCATCTTTTTCAGCGCCCGGTTAATGCCTCTGGCCTGGTCAAGCTGGATAATGGTTCCCTCCGGCGTGGCTCCCATAACCGGCTTAATATTCAACGCGCTGGCCACGAAAGCCTTCAGATTGCTGAGACGTCCGTTCTTCCGCAAGGTTTCCAGGCTTTCCAGCACAAAGTAAGTATTCTGGCCTTTAATGTATTCCTCTACAGCCTCCACGGTTTCCCGGAAAGTCTTTCCCGCCCTGGCGCAGGCCTCTGCCTTCAAGGCAATCAAGGTCTGCCCAATGGACGCGGAGCAGGAGTTAAACACATGGATATTTTTGTCCTTGTGCCGCTCCTGGTACATTTTTTTTGCCAGCTCGGCGCTGTTGTAGGAGCCCGAGAGCGCCGCCGACAGAGTTACCACATAGACGCACTCCGCCTCCCCCTCAAACGCCTGCATATAACGCTCCGGGGACGGGCAGGCTGACTTGGGGCAGTTGGGGCTTTTCGCCACACGCTTCAAAAAATCCGCCTGGTCAAAGGTCTCGTCGTCCACAACCTCATAACCGTCTATATCAATGGTGAGCGGAATATTCTCATAAAAACCGCTTTTTTTACATTCCTCCGGTAATTCTCCGCAGCTGTCTACAATAATCTTGTAACTCATAGCGTCCTCCATCATCACCACTACATCATATAGTTTTTAATACCAGATATAATGGTAACATAGATAAGGAATCTTTTCAAGGGCTATTTACATATTTTTCAAAGTTCCGTCAGATTCCTGTCGGTAAAATCCTTGCATTTCCCATAGTGTAATGATATGATAAAAGCATCTGTTCCGGTTAAGACCACATCCCCATATTGGAATCCTGGCGGATATATTAAAAAAAAGCCAGATGGAGGTGCGCAATATGCTATTAGAGGAATGCAATGAAAAAGCTGAGCGGGAATATCTGCTGAAAGAAGGTCAGATTCAAGGATTGGAGCAAGGCCGTATACAAATGATTGAAAATGCACTGTGGACCACAAAAAATATCAGCCAGACAGCCTGGCTCTTAAAAATTTCCGCAGAGGAGGCCCGAACCGTGGCAAAAGAAAAGGGAATTCAAGTCCAGGACGATTAAACCCGGAATACCGGAAAAGCTTTGCAAAAGGGACGGACATCTCCCGGGCCGGACAGACCGGCAACCCGGGGGACTGTCTGTCCCTTTTCTTATAATTCCTATATTTTCAAATGGTGTAATACGCCGTTACAAGCTGTGCCAGGCTTTCCTGGTCCCGGGCTCCCATAACCTCCCTGGCCGAGTGCATGGCCAGAAGCGGCACGCCCACGTCCACGGTCCGCACAGGAAGCATGGTGGACGCAATGGGGCCCAGGGTGCTGCCTCCCGCCACATCGGAGCGGTTCGTGATCTTCTGGAAGGGAATCCGGCATTCCCCGCAGATCTGTTGTACAATGGCGATAGCCTCGCAGTCTGTGGCATAGGCCTGGCCACTGTTTTCTTTAATGACAAGGCCCTGTCCCAGCACGCCTCTGGCAGTAATGTCGCTTTTTTCTGTCTTGTTGGGATGTACCCCGTGGCCTACGTCCACAGACAGCAGCATGCCGTCGGAAACCGTCTCCAGAAAATGCTGCCGGTCCCTTCCAAAGGAAAACAAAATCTTCTCCAGAATCATGGACAGCAGCGCAGAGCCCGCCCCCTGCTTGGTTCTGCTGCCAATCTCCTCATGGTCAAACAGGGCCGCCAGATTAATGCCCCTCTCCCGCTCTCCCTTTATCATACCGTCCAAAACCGCCTGAACACCCGTCAGATCATCCAGACGGGGCGAAGAGAGAAATTCCTCCTCCATACCCAAAAGCACGCCCTGGTCCGTATTGTAAAGACCCAGTTCAAAATCCAGGATATCCTCTTTTTCTACCTGCATCTCCCTGGCCAGGCAGGAAAGAAAGAAATCCTTTTCGTCTTTCATTCCCTCCGGCAATTCGTCTTTTCCTAACAGCCCCACAAGAGGCAGAAGGTCTTTCTGCCTGTTTATCTCTACGCCCTTATTTATGTCCTTTTCCAGGTGAATCGCCAGATTGGGAACCGTGCAAAAAGGTCTTTTCAGATCAACAAGACGCATCCGGGGGCAAAATACCTCTTTTCCCCGCAGGGCCACACGGCCAGCCAGGCTTAGGGGACGGTCCAGCCAGGTGTTTAATATGGCTCCCCCGTACACCTCCACATTCAACTGACGATAGCCTTCCCGCTCCACCTCCGGCCTTGTTTTAATGCGCAGCCCGGGGAAATCTGTGTGGGCTGCGGCCATGCGCACGGAATCCCCAAATGTAAAACGTCTGCCTACCGTAAACGCAAGCAGGCTGGAACCGTGATGCCGCACAAAATATTTCCCTCCGGTATCCAGCCCCCAGTCCCTGCCAGCTTCAAGCTCCTCAAATCCAGCCGCTTCAAGCTGCCCTGCCGCAGCCTGCACTACGTGAAAAGGCGACGTCCCCTTCTGTATCAAGCCGAGCAGCCTTTCTGTCTCACTCATTTATCTGCTCCTCCTTTCCTGCCATAATTCTGGCAGCTGTTTCAGATTCTTTTCCTGCTATGATAACCATAAATCCCCTATAACCCCCCAAAAGTTTCCCTGCTGCGACTTGACGCCAGCCGCCTACCATTATAAAATAAAAGCAATCGCCAGCCTGGACTGACGCTGCATTTCCAATTCCGGAATCCGCAGGAAGAAAGGAGCGCGCCTTGATCGCATTACATATAGAAGATACAAAAGATTTCACATCCAAACTCTTTCTCCAGGAGGTCTTTGACCCCTTCTGGGTGGTGGAAGGCTCCATCCAGACCCACTGCACCTTTCTCCTGGACGGGCATCTGAACCGGGATTTTTATTCCGCGGAAGAGCTGGAGGAAGCCAATATAGAAAACCAGCCCTTTGTCTGCTGGCGTCAGATGCGCCCCTGTTGTTTTGATCTTATCAAAGGGAAAAAGACGCCCCTTGGTTTTAAGTTCGCTTTCCGTCTCTCTGATTCCAACACGGAAAAGCTCCTTCTGCAAAGCGGCGTCTCTCTGTCTCCGGCCGATGTGGCCGGTTTGTTCTTAAACATCCGTTACAAAAGCAATTCCATTCTGCTTACTACCGGCAGCTCTCTGCGCCTGTTTACCACGGATAAATCCCTGGATCACGCCTGGGATTCCATGGTGCAGCGGTTTCTGAAGCAGAAAGAAATCAGCTTCACGGTTTCTGCCTAAGCGTTATAGACCAGGGCCATCATCACCAGGTCTTCATCTGTATTATTTTCAATGGCATGTCCCTGGCCCACCTCAATCACGCAGACATCCCCCGGGCCTACCTCTGTACGGCTTTTGTCGTTGTCCACGAATACGCCGTGCCCTTCCAGAATGTAGTAGGGCTCTGTGTCTGCCTCGTGTACATGAAAGCCTATGCTGCTGTGGGGTTTAATCACCGTCTTTGCATAGAGACGTCCATGGCCGTTGAATTCCTCCGGGGCTAAGATATCGTAAAACTCCACTGTGCCGGCTCCGCCTCTTGCATTTTCCACAACGCGTTTTATTGTTTTTCTTACCATATTAATATTCTCCTTTACAAAACTTTATTTCTTCCATTTTATCATAGGTTTGGGGAAAAGTCATCCAATTAAAACCTTTTTCCCCTCAAAGGCAAATCCGTATTTCCGTATCCTCTCTGGTGCGATTCCTTTTGCTTCCAGAGCCGCGACGTACTTCTTTTCCTCAATCTGGGCAAGGGCTGCTTTTACCGTGTCCTCCAGGGTGTTCTCTGTATCCGGATTATGCACCTTAAATTCCAGTATTATTGCCATATCGTCCTCTTTATAGGGCTCCAGCATCACATCATACCGGCCATAACCGCTCTCCCGATTGGAATTCAGAATATAACGCCCGCGAAGTTCCACCAGAAGCCCCAGCACAAAGCCATGGTAGAAGCGCTCCGGCTCCGTTCTTTGCCGTCAAGGCAAACCAGCCCAAAGCTGTTTTGTTATAACAACTTTGGGCCGGTGATTCAACAACTATCCTGTTCACTTCTGTATTAGGTAAGCATCCTGCACCCCGTATGGGCAATCTTAAAATCCCTCTGGTGATACAGAAAGAAGAGGGTCGTCAGATTCTCCCCCAGATATCCCGTATACCTGTCTGCACGTGTACTTCCCCTGGGGACGCTCAGCTCCTCCGTCCGGAACAGGATGGGAAACATCCACTCGCAGTACCGGCGGAAGATCTCCTTTTTTGCCACCAGGATATTGAAGTTATAGAAATATGCCCCGGAAAACAGTTCCGGAAGGGCACTGGCATAGGACGGGGACAGCTCTTCCAGCGCCCGCAGCATGGCCTCCCAGTCCCCCTCCTCCACGCACCGCCTGTGATGGGCCTGGATACCGGGATAGTGGATGGACGGATAGGGCAGCACCACGTCGATTCCGCTGGCCGCTATCCTGGACAGGTCCTCCTCTGCCACCTCCAGGATACGCCGGTAATGGTACAGGCCCAGGTAGTCCGCTTCCCCATGCTTTCCGATCCAGTAGGTGGCCGTAAGCTCCGAATAATTCCCGTTCCGGGCGGAAATATTTTCCCCTATATCGTCCGTAAGCTCCGCCACCCGCACATCCGTCAGCGCCGCCCCAGCCTGGATGGGGCGCACCCACTCCGGGATGGCACCGGGCGTCGTAAGAGGCCTGTCTTTGTGAAACTTTGACATATACACTGCCACGGACGCCTTTTCTTTTCCCGCCGGGTAATCCTTCAGCGCCGGGAATTCCCCTGTCAATGCATAATACCGCTCCATAAGCGCTGTCTTTTTTCCGGAATCCACGCATTCGTAGCCGGAGAACCCCCGTTTTTTTAATTCCCCGGCTATGGCTTCGTGGTGGTTTTCCGGCGTGGCTATCAGGATGCGGATATCCCTCCTGTCAAATTCCTCCAGGGTCACCACGGGAACCCCGTCTATACTGGCGGGGTTTCCCTCCCTGCTGCTTACGATGAAGGAATATACCCGGATATGGGGGTATAACCTTTTCAGCGCAAAGTATACGCTTACGGCCACCATCTGGGCGCCGTAGAGGGCAACGGCCTGTTTCCCGTATGTTTCTGTTACCGCTTCTCCCATCTGGTATATACCTGCCTTTCCTCCCTGTTTTTCCCGGGATACTGTCTGCGCTTTATCCCTGGAATATATTGAATGTCTGGCCCAGGAATTCGTCCGTCAGCTCCAGGGACGTTACCTCCTGTATTTCCAGGGCTGTGTATTCTTTTCCCAGAAAACCCAGGATTGTATCCGGCGTCTGCCGGTTTACCTGCATTTCCAGAAGATCCGGGCACAGCGTGGAAAATTCCCTGGCGTATTCCAGGACGCCTTCCTGCATCTCTTCCACGGTTTTCCGGTGCTCCCTGCTTCTGGTCTCCTCCATGAATACTTTCTCCCCCCTGTCTGTAACAGAGTGGAATGTGGGCTCCCGGGATGTCAGCACCATTTCCATGAACAGATAAAACTTATATACGTTGTAGTTTATCTCAAAGGCTCCCCGGGACGGGAAAAAGGATTCCACCCTGATGTCCCTGTCCAGCTCATTTTTATCCGGGTTCCTTCTCAGGAAATAGAATCCCCGGAATTCTTTTTCCGGCATGAGCTTTTCCAGTCCGTTCTGGATCTTCCCCGCCGCCACAAAGTCGACCACGGCAATCCTCC
>CAJTHL010000013.1:158091-158468 GCA_910576205.1 Clostridia bacterium
AGATCATGCCGCACAGCTTCTCTATGAGATATGCGTCCCTGGAGGGGTAGAGCACATAACCGCATCCGGATTTACGCACCTCCTGCATAAGCCACACGGTAAAGCTGAAGATCATGGGCGCCACCAGCATATAGGAGAATTCCCGCACATCCGTGATTTCCGGCCTTCCCTTTGTCCCATACAGCGCAAAGGGGTTCCCAAAGGCTTTTTCTGCCAGAAGGCCTGCCGCCAGGCGGTCCATGAAGTCCAGGTCCCCGGACAGCAGCCCCCGGTAGCTGGAGCTCCCCAGCATTTCCCCTGCGCCCATCACCTGGAAGGCGTCCATTCCCGCCGCCTTCGCGCAGGCTATGTCTGCCACCTCATTGTCCCCCACATGG
>CAJTHL010000014.1 GCA_910576205.1 Clostridia bacterium
AGGCCGGGTGTGGGCAGAGCCCACAAAAAAGCATTCTTTGAGATGTCTTTTTTTAGTGCAAAAAAATCAAGTGATAATGAATAAAGAATCCTGCGGTGGTTATACTATAAATAGAAAGAACATTCGACACCAGGAAATTCATGGAATCGACAGCAAAATCCTACATATCGAACTCTTATCAAGGAATCTTAAAATCCTATAGACACAGAATTTTTTACACCCTCCCATTATGCATGAGCAGTTAATTTGTGCCGGTTCTCTCCGGGGGAAGGCTTTCCCTCCTGGGTATAGATAAATACGTCCGGTTTTCCGGAGGAAGGGTTTTCCGTGGCATCCGCCAGGGAGGACACATTCTCTTTTTTAGGGAATTCCGTGTCACTGTCCATTTTATCCGTCTCGTTTTTGCTGCCAGCTTCGCTGGATTTTTCCATGTTTTCCTCAGCTTCTTCTTTAAGAATTTTACCGGCTTCGCCCAAAAGGCGGGACTCGGAATTTTTTGCGTCCCGTATCCGCTGCTTTACTTCAGACAGCTCCTCAAGCTTCCCTTTGGAGGAGCCAAGACGGTCGGAATCAAGCCGGATTTCTCTTTGCAGAACGTTGCTTCTGCCTTCCAGCCTGGTGGATACGCTGCCCTCGATTCTGGCATGATCCAGGGCGGTTTCGGCTGAGAGCATGGAGCGCATTTTTTTCTGCTCCTCATTCTCCTGGGAAGGAGCGGCGGCTTCCAGCTTCTCCTTTTTTTCCTCCATCTGATGCTGCCTTAGCTGGGCGGTAAGATCGTTGATCTGCATTTGCAGCTCTTGCTGTTTTTTCTGTTTTTCCTCCATGCTCATGGTGTCGTTGGAGGAGAGCTCCTGGAGCTGTTTCTGAAGATATTCGATCTGCTTTTGAATACTCTTGCTTACATAATCCGCTGACTGGGACATACCCACCTGGCCGGGATGCTGTAGGCCGGTTCCGCTGATGGCGCTTATATTCAACATGCCTTTCCTCCTGCAATGACGCTCCCATAGAGTAAGAACACTTGTATATTTGTTCTATGGGGGCAGATATAATGTCTGTCTCTATAAATACTATCGGCATGATAGGGAAAAATATAAATTATAATTTTTACAGAGGTTTCCCTTGAAGGATTACAGACTGGATCTCAAGATCTTTGTCCGGCAGGACAATATTTGCGTCCCTGCCAGGCGTAAGGCTACCGAAACGGTCGCAGATGCCGAGGGACCTGGCGGGATTAACGGCGGCGCACCTAACGGCGCTTCCAAGGGGAATCCCCATGTCTTTTACGGCTTTTCGCAGGCAGTCCATAAGGCCGGTGACAGAGCCTGCTATGGTGCCGTCGGGGAGTGTGGCAAGAGGTCCACGGACATGTACAGGCTGTCCGCCCAGGGAATACACACCGTCGGTCATGCTAGGAGGGCTACTCTGTAAACAGAGACAGGGCCGCCTCGTCGGCTACCAGGGTCATGTCCTGGTGAAGCTGCAGGATGGAGGCGGGAACTTCCGGGGTAATGGGGCCCTGGATAGCCTTTTTCAGAATTTCCGCTTTGTCCTGGCCGCTGACTACCAAAAGGATTTTTCTGGCGTGCATGATGGTTTTGATTCCCATGGTATATGCCTGGCGGGGAACATCTCCGGCTTTTTCAAAGAAGCGCTTGTTGGCCTCAATGGTAAGAGGAGTCAGGGTGACGCAGTGGGTTTCCTGCTCAAAGGCCGGGCCTGGCTCATTAAATCCGATATGGCCGTCGTGACCGATACCCAGAAGCTGCAGGTCAATGGCCCCCATTGAGGAGATGATCTCATTGTAGGCCTGGCAGGCTTTCTGGCTGTCTGCTTCCAGGCCGTCTGGCACATGGGTGTTTTCCATGGAGATATTAATATGGGAAAAAAGGTTCTGGTTCATGAAAAACCGGTAGCTCTGGGGGTTTTCCGGGCTGAGGCCTTTGTATTCGTCAAGATTTACGGTCTTTACCTGGGAAAAATCCAGATCGCCTTCCCGGCACCACGCGGCCAACTGCTGGTAAGCGCCTACAGGGGTGGAGCCAGTGGCCAGACCCAGTACACAGTCAGGTTTTAAAATAACCTGCGCGGAAATAATGCTGGCTGCTTTTCGGCTCATATCTTCATAATTTTCTGCTCGGTAGATTTTCATAAAAATGTATCCTTTCTCTGTATGCTTTATCCAGGCCGGAAGCGGGAAGCTTCCTCTTGCCTGGGGTCTACGGATTTCACCGATAGTATAGCAGAAAATGAAAAAAAAATAAAGCCTTAATTTTTAAATCATTTTTAAAAATAGGATGGTTTAAAGAAGGCATTGTGAAATCCAGGATAATGTAGTATGATGAAAAAGCAGACAAAAACAATAGTTACCGAACTTAAAACAGGAGAGTGGACAATGGCTATTTTAGTTACAGGCGGCGCAGGTTATATCGGAAGCCATACCTGCGTGGAGCTTTTAAATGAGGGCTATGAAGTGGTGGTGATGGATAATTTATACAATTCCAGCAGGAAGGCTCTTGACCGGGTGGAGGAGATCACCGGGAAGAAGGTGACTTTTTATGAGAGGGATATGCTGGATGAGGCCGGTGTAGCGGAAATTTTCAAGAAGGAAACCATCGAAGCGGTGATTCACTTTGCCGGGCTTAAGGCAGTGGGAGAGTCCGTGGCCAAGCCTATCGAATATTACTACAACAATATAGCGGGAACCTTGATTCTCTGTGACCAGATGCGCAAGGCGGGAGTGAAGAATATTGTGTTCAGCTCCTCGGCCACGGTTTATGGAGATCCGGCTTTTGTCCCCATTACCGAGGACTGCCCCAAGGGAAAGATTACGAACCCCTATGGACAGACAAAGAGTATGCTGGAGCAGGTGCTGACCGATATCCAGGTTTCAGATCCGGAGTGGAATGTGATTCTGCTGCGCTATTTCAATCCCATAGGCGCTCATAAGAGCGGGAAAATCGGGGAGGATCCCAAGGGGATTCCCAATAACCTGCTTCCCTATGTGGCCCAGGTGGCGGTAGGAAAGCTTAAATGCATCGGCGTATTTGGAGACGACTACGATACACCCGATGGAACCGGCGTGCGGGATTATATCCATGTGGTGGATCTGGCAATCGGCCATGTGAAGGCTATTGAGAAGCTGAAAGAGAAGAAGGGCGTGCTCATCTATAACCTGGGCACCGGTAAGGGATACAGTGTCCTGGAGGTGGTAAAGGCTTTCGGAAAAGCCTGTGGAAGGGAGCTGCCCTATGAGATCAAGGCCCGCAGGCCCGGCGATATTGCCCAGTGCTACGCGGATCCCTCCAGGGCAAAGGCAGAGCTTGGATGGGAGGCGCAGTATGGTATTGAGGAAATGTGCGAAGATTCCTGGAGATGGCAGAGCCAGAATCCCGACGGTTATGGAGAGTAGGAATATCCTGAAAAGAATCTGGAAGGAATGGGGAGGAGAGCTGTTGCTGACGGCTCTCTTTCTCCCGTTGTTCTGGGTTCTTATGGACAGCGGATACTTAAACGACGCCGGATGGATTGCGGAAAAAGCCTGGCTGGTTCTTGGCGTCTGGGCGGTGGCGGCGCTTGTTCTGGCCCTGGGGGGAAAGCTGGACTGGGAGAGGGCGGCGGGACTGCTTATTCTATGCGGCCTTACCCTGCGGATCAGCTATGCCCTGGGAACCCATTCCTATATCCGGCATCACGATTACGGGGATATCTGGTGGTTTGTCTACGGACACACGGAAGAGCTGGGGGTCCACGATTACGGGCATGCCCCCTATATCCTTTATTTATATCTGAACCGCAGCCTGGCGGACTTTAATGTGGGGCAGTTTTACCATCCGCCCCTTTTCCATATCCTGTCAGCCCTGGCTATGCGGGTGACCTATAAGATTGTGAAAACAGAGGATCTCATCTACCTTTTCGAGGCGTCCAAAATTATTTCCTGCCTGGCATCCTGCTATACATTGCTTCTGACGCCGAAGATTTGCAGGGCATTGGGAATCCGGCAGATGGGGAAATGCCTGTCTGTAGGGGTTATGGCGTTTCTGCCCATGTTTTACCTTATGGCTGGATGGGTCAACAACGATGGGCTGGTGCTCTTTTTCATGGTCTGGATTGTGCTCTATACCATCCGCTGGTATCAAAATCCTGCCTGGGGGAATACCCTGCTGCTGGCGCTGGGCTTTGGACTTGGCATGATGAGCAAGATGTCCTGCGCGTTGCTGGCATTTTTTACCGGGGCAGTGATGCTGTTGCGGTTTCTGCGGACTGTGGAGAAGGGCAGACAAAGAATGACAGCGGAAAAAAACAGCGGGCAGAAGGGCTCTGCGCCGGAGAAGAGGTCTGCAAGGCTGGCATCCGTTATTCCCGGAAGCCTGCTTTTGAAATTTCTGGGCTTTCTTCTGGTGGCCGCGCCCCTGGGACTGGCTTACCCTATCCGCAATTATGTGAAATTCGGGCAGGCGTTTAACTATGTGCTGGAGCTTAACATTCCGCAAGTGCCTGTAAAAGATTTCGCGGCGCGTTTTCTGGCCTTTCCATTTGGGCGTCTGTCTGACCCGGTCTTTCTGGACGCCCAGGAGTATAACTTAAATTTATTTCTCTTAAAAACAGCTTCCTTTGGGGAATTTGCCTACAGTGAGGAGCTGGCGCCCTGGGGAATCGCTATAGTGACGGCTAATATGCTGCTGATCCTTCTTGCCCTGGCGGCGGTTGTGCTGGTGTGGCGTTTCACAAAGGAGTTTTTCTGGCGCTGGGCCATGCCGGGGTTGTGGCTTCTGCTGTACGGTTCGGCTGTGGTATTTGCCTGGAAATATCCCTATCCCTGTAGTATGGATGCCCGCTATGTGGCGTTGACGGTGCTCATGGGCGCCCTGTATCTGGGAAAGGCAGTGCAGTATGGCGTTTTATATCTGAGGAAAACGGCATGGCAGAAGCGGGTGTGTATGCCCGGAGGGAAAAAGGCTGATGGGACGGAAATAGCAAAAGAAGCCGTGAAACGTACGGGAAAGGGAATTGCAGTATGGCTATGGAGAGCGTATGGCCTTTTGTGTCTGGCGTCTCTTGCTGTGCTTAGCGTGGCAGGCGGGTATTTTTTTCTGCATTTATAAAACGGAAAAGGTAAGTGTAATCGTATAAGGACAGGCAGAATCTGGCATACTATCTCTTACTTATTATTTTTAGGAGGAATCAGGGTTATGACAGATTTCAGAAACAGTGAGACGAAAGACAACCTTATGCGGGCCTTCGCAGGTGAGAGCCAGGCCAGAAACCGCTATACCTTTGCGGCCCGTGAGGCAAAAAAGCAGAAGATGCCTGTTTTGCAGGAAGTATTTCTGTTTACGGCTGACCAGGAGAGGGCTCACGCGCAGATCTTCTATAATCATTTAAAGGAATTGTCCGGGGAAAACCTTCGGGTGGACGGCACATATCCGGTGGAGGTCTATACAGATCTGGTGACGCTTCTTAGGTGCGCCCAGCACAATGAGTATGAGGAATTTGACCCGGTCTATAAAAATTTTGGGGACAAGGCGAAGGAGGAGGGATTTGACCATGTGGCCTACTCCTTTTATTCCATTGCCCAGATCGAAAAGATCCACGGGGATCGCTTTGCCCAGTATGCCAAATGGCTGGAGAGCGGCCAGATGTTTAAGGCAGAGGTGGAGACTGGCTGGATGTGTTTAAATTGCGGATTTGTCTACCACGGTACGGAAGCTCCGGATAAATGCCCGGTATGCCACGAGGAGCAGGCTCATTTTATCCGACTGTCTCTGGTGCCTTTTACAGATGGGGGAATGGCTGGCAGATAGAAAGAAACAGATTTTCAAGCTCTACGGCAAAAAGAAAGGGGCAGTCGGGAAATAGACTGCCCTTTTTAAATATTTAATTGAAATCCGCCGCGTCGCCAATAATCATATTTTTCTTTTTACATTTACGCAGAGTGAGCGGCCCCATGACCGGGGCTAATGTGGCTGCAATAGCAATCCCTCCGATCAGAGTACCCATCACTTTCAGTATTACCATCCAGAATGAACCGAAATGATAGACGCTGTTAAGTAATGTTCCGATAAGGCTTTGCTTATACCACCAGAGAGAAAACGGATAAAAGTAAGCGCTTACAATTGTTGAGACAACAATCAGAAACAGATCGATACCTTTTATGAACAGCGGCATAGTATAATCGTTCATTCCGGTAAGCTTCATAAATATCAGCCCCCAGATTATACCGTAAATAATAAACGTAATCGGAACGACAAAAATCAGTTGAAGCAGTTTTCTATTCCGGTAATCCGGGTGTAAATACGAATACGCGCTTTTCATTGAGTTAACAGTCTGTCTGATACAGGCTTCCCTGGGTGATTGTTCAGAATTATTATTTAACATCATTTCTTTTCCCTGTTCGTTTTTTAGTTAGTAAGATCAGTTGATCCGCGACGCCTTGCCACTGCCTTTATGCTGCTTCTTATTCGTAGGTTGTGCAGTAGCTGTATCTTTCACCATTGATAACATGGTTATACATATGCACTCTGGTAAATTCTTCATAATCAGTAGAAGAATAGCCGCAATTACAATGATAGTGAGCTACCTTTGGCTGCTCTTCTTCTTCGGGATCACCGAATATCAAAATAGCCTCATCGCTTTGTACAATACAGGAGTCCATCCACTCCTTGCCAGCCTGCTGTGCTGCCGCGTCAGCCGCTGCTTTCTCAGCTGCTGCTTTCTCAGCCGCCGCCTTCTCAGCTGCTGCTTTCTCGGCCGCCGCCTTCTCAGCTGCTGCTTTCTCAGCTGCTGCTTTCTCGGCCGCCGCCTTCTCAGCTGCTGCTTTCTCGGCCGCCGCCTTTTCAGCTGCTGCTTTCTCAGCCGCTGCCTTTTCAGCCGCTACTTTTTCTGACTGCTCGATTGAGGCGTTATTCTCGGCTGGACTTTTTTCTCTTTCTTTATTAGAAACCGCAGAGGGATTTTCCGTCCTGCCACCGCTGGCGGCGCCGCTATAGCTGGCAGCTCGGCCAACGGTTCTGGAGACAGTTGTCTCAGTATCAGCAGTCTGCGCAAGCGCATCTTTGGCGCTTTCGTCAGCAGCCTGCGCAAGCGTATCTTTGGCACTCTCTACGGCGATGTCCATGTTCCCGGTTTCAACGGCCACCTTACTTATGGGCACGTCGGTTTTAACGGTCTCTGCCTCAGCAGCGATTTCTGTTGCCAGAGGGAGTGCCGTAGAAGCGTCAGCTGCATTCTGGGCGGAACGGACCGACATTGGCACTGCGATACCTGCCACTGTAAGAGCGGTTGCGGTTACTCCGCCTAATGTTTTTAATACGATACTTTTCATCATTGCTTTCATCACTATTTCTCCTTTCAAGAGTGTTTTTTGTTTGCATCTCTAAAACGACTAAGGAAGCCGGGCGGTTGCAGGTTTTATAAAAATTTTTAAAATTTTTTTGCCGCCGCCTTATGCAGTGAATATACCGCGTATCTATACAAGCTGCCTGGGCGGGTTACGTTGGTTCTCCGAAATATTCTGCTGTGCTAAGATCCCCATGATGAAGATCCTCACTTTTTCAATGGTATTGTCATCCTTGATCTTTTCAATGTCCTCTTTTAAGTCCTGTTGTGCTTTGGTCATCAATCTTCCCTCCCTTCCTCTCCCTATACTTGCTTATGGCAATAGTATATATTGTATAATACAATTTGTCAAGGGGATTTCCTATATGTAATGTTGACATTTGCAATATGTTTTGCTATTCTTACTTTAGCGAGGTGACTATTATGATCCACGAACGATTAAAGATTCTCTTAGAAGAACTTCATATATCCCAACGCCAGTTTGCCATGAAGATCCATCTCGACACCGGTTACTTTTCAAAGATAATCCATGGTAAGGTAAATCCGCCCGACCGGATACTGCTGCTTATTGAAAATGTCTTTCATGTAAACAAAGACTGGTTAGAAAACGGTCAAGGTGAAATGTTTTCTGATCAGGGGATATCTCTGGCCAAAAAGCAGGTTCTGGAATCTATTGATTCTTTGAGTGACGAACAGGTCAATGCCGTTTCCTCCTTTATCAGATACCTGACTGAAAATCCCAAATTGTGATCTTGCGTGGTCTTATACCCATAGAACGAATAGGGGATATCGCTGGTTGCGGATATTCAGAAATTTTATACAGATTTTAAGAAAAAAAAGAGAGGATCCCATAGAATGCCAGGGCTTGGAAATGCCCGGCTCACAAGGGGTTCTCTCTTTTTTAGAAATCAGATTTTAAAGATCAGGACTCCAGTCTGTCCAGGTAATCCTTCAGGGCGTTGCGGGCCTCGGAAATAACTGCCCGGTCATTGGTCTTAAGCGCCCGGTCAAATTTCTGCAGGGCCTGCTCTACGAGAATGCGCTGGTTGCCGATGCTTTCTTCGTAGATGCGTTCCCCCCGCAGCAGCAGGAGTTTGTTCTCCTCCTGCTCTCTGGGAGAGATCTTCAGGTAGGAAAGATCCTGCAACCGTTGCTCGATTTCGTCGTCTGTCATCTGAGTGTACTGGCTCTTGATAACCTGGCGCACGGATTTTCCCGTGGAAACCACCTTGACCACCACCTCCAGGATGGAGTTGATATCGTAGGTATAGGTTACGTCGATACATTCCTCCCCGGCTTTGGCCTTGGGGATATCGATGAGCAGTTCCCCCAGGGACAGGTTGTTCTGGGCAAAACGGCTTTCTCCCTGGAGAATGTGTACCCTAAGCTGCGTCTGGTTGTCCCGGATGGTGTATAGACGCTCGGTGCGGCTGGCGGGAATAATGGTGTTGCGCTCAATGATAGGGCAGTAGTGCCCGCTCTCAAAGTATCCCTCGTCGATCTCCCGGCTTACCTCGGTGCCCAGGGTAAAGGGGCAGACGTCAGTGAGAATAACCTCCTTTATAGCCTGGTTGCGCTCCTTCATGGCACTCTGGATGGCTGCCCCCAGGGCCACGGCTTCGTCGGGATTCACCGTGCTGTTTGGCAGGCGGTGGAACAGGCGGGCCACAAATTTCCGCACGATGGGCAGTTTGGTGGCTCCTCCGATAAGCACTACCTGGTCGATATCACGAAGGCGGATGCCTGCGTCGCTAAGCGACCTCTTAATAGGCTGGCGGATGCGCTCCAGAAGCTCCTCGCAGGCCTCCTCGTAGGCGGCCAGGGTGATCTCCATTTCCCGCTGTTCTCCCTCATAGGTATAGGTAAAACGGCTGACAGCACTTCCGGAAAAACCGAATTTACATTGCTCCGCCTGTTTTTTCAAGGATTCCAGTTCCTTGCGGCCCAACTCATACATGGGAATGTTCTGTTTTTTACAGAACAGCTCCATAAGCACTTTGGTGAAGTCCTCACCTCCCAGGAAATTGTCTCCAGCCACAGCCCGGACTTCCAGAATATTTTCAAAGAGCTCCAGAATGGATACGTCGAAGGTGCCGCCTCCCAGGTCAAAGACCAGAAAGCGCATGTTTTTATTGGCCTGGTAGAGGCCGTAGGCGATGGCGGCGGCGGTGGGCTCGCTGATAATGCGCTCCACCTTGAGTCCGGCCAGCTCACCGGCCCGCTTGGTGGCACGGCGGCGCATATCGTTGAAATAGGCCGGGACGCTGATAACAGCCTCCGTAACCTCCTCGTGCAGATATTCCTCCGCGTCCTCCTTTAAGGAGCGGAGCACAAAGGAGGACAACTCCTCTGCGGTATAATCTTTGTTATTTAAGACATATTTTTTGTCGCTTCCCATGTTCCGCTTAAAGACGGAAGCGGCGCTGTCCGGGTGGAGCAGCATACGCTCTCTGGCGGTTTCCCCCACATAGATCTGTTCTTCCTCGTCGATGCTGACCACGGAAGGGGTCAGAAATTTTCCCAGACGATTGGGAATCAGCTTAGGACCGTCCTCTGTGAAGTAGGCGGCCAGGCTGTTGGTCGTTCCTAAATCAATTCCTAAAATCATAGTTTCCTCTTTCTTGCCTTGTATTTCCAGGCATATAGGAACACCCAGAGGGTGTATCCACTTTCCTTATATTTTAAAGCTTTGGCGGCTGTCCGTTTCGCGTCTCGTGGAGAGCGTCCCAGTTGTAGGGATCCAGCTCCAGGCACAGACGGAATTCCTCCGCGGCCTCCGCCCTTTTTCCCTGCATCTGGAAGAGCAGGCCCAGGCCCTGGTGAGCCTCGAAGCAGCCCTTATATTTACAGTGCTTGCAGCGCCTTCCGGAGAGCATGCTGCGGAAGAATGCTTCCGCCTGCTCCAGCCTTCCTGTATACAGGTGGGGCAGAGCTACGGTGAAGAGCCGGGCCGGGCGAAGGGACGCCCGCTTTAAATAGTTGGGGAAGCCTCCGCATTCCTTCTGGAACAGGGTTATAAATTCCTCAAAATACCGGTTGGCTTCCTCCTTCTTTCCCAGATAGTAACAGGCGGCAATGTGGGTGCCCAGAAGGGAACGCTGCTGGGAAAAGGTCAGATTATAAGTATCCTTGAGGGCTTTTTTTGTAAGTTTATATGCCGCTTTAAAATCACGCAGAACATCCAGAAAGAAGTCAGCGGCATTGCTGACGATCTCCGCGTCCTCATTTTTCTTCAGCAGCTTCTTATAATAGCTGACGCCGAATTTTGTGTCGCCTGCCTCTGCGTGGGCGTGGACAAGGCCGTTGATGGCGTCCGCGTCCCCGGGCTTTTCCTCCAGCTCATATTCATAGAGCTGAAAACTCTTCTCGGGGCGTCCCATCCGCCTGTAAATCCGGCACAGATCTGCCCGGGAGTGGGTGGGATAATTGTTTAGCACCTCCTGGGACAGGGCCACGGCCTCGTCAAAGCGTCCCAGCATCACATAGGTCTTTGCCAGACAGGTCAGCGGGAAGGAGGTATGCTCGCCGCTGGAGTGAAGTAATTCCACGGATTTTTCCAGAATCTCCACGGATTCTTCCACACGGTCCATAAGCTGCAGGGTCAGCCCCCAGTTGGCGTAAGCGTATACATCGTCGGGTTTTAGCTCCGCGGCCTTTTTAAAATCGGCCAGAGCCTTTTCCAGTTCATAGCCGTCCTGGTACAAAATGCCGCGCTCCACATAATAATAACAGCTTTCGGGAAAAATTTCCAGTTGCTTTGTGGCGTAGGGCAGGGCTTTGTAATAATAATCCATCTGGTCTGTATGATTGAACAGAGCCTGGTAATACTCGGTCAGATGATGGTTCACCTTGCGGTCCTCCGGATCCAGCTCCAGAATCTGCTTGCAAAGGCCCGGGATTTCCTGGGACATAGGTTCCAGATCCATAAGGCACTCTACAATATCATTGATGAGGGCAGGATTCTCCATGCGCGTGCTCAGAGTCCGGTAAATGCTGAGGGCGTCCCGGTCCTTGCGGAGCTTGCGTAACAGATCGCCCTTCATCCAGAGGAGGTTGTCGGAGTCCGGGAATACAAGAAGGGCTTTTGTGGCCTCCTCCAGACCCTTTTCATACTCCCGCATATCCATAAGGCACAGCAGGATTTCCCGGTAAACATCCACAGGCTCCTCGATATCATTGTCTTCGTCGTCTAATTTCCGGGTCAGATCCTTGCACATATAGAGAACCTTTTCGGTTTCGTCCCGGTTCTGGGCCATATAGCGCAGATTTCTGGCCTCGAAGAAATCCAGCTCATTACTGGTAAGCTCTGCCTCCCTGGCCCGCTTAATGACTTCTATGGAATCCTGGTACTGGCGGTAGTAGTAAAATACCTTGGCGGCCAGCAGGTAGGGTTTCAGATAATACTGGTAAATATTTACAGCCCGGTGATAATCGTCCACTACTTCCTGGGGCTTGTGGAGGTTATAATAGGCCTCCTGCCTGTATGTGTAGGCGGGGAAATAGCCGTCGTCCTCCTCTAAAATTTTATCGCAGGCGTCGATACAGCGCTCGTTGTCCTTGATACGCAGATAAAAGGCGGCTAAAGTGGAGTGGTAGGAGAGGCGGGTGCCGGTATCCTGTTCCAGCTCCACGGATTTTTCAAAGAATCCGGCAGCCTTTTTCCGGGACTCCTCATCTTCTCTGTCCTGGAGACAGAGAGCCTGGGTAAAGAAGGCGTAGGGAAGCCGTTCCAGCCTTTTTTGCACTTCCTCGTTCTCGTCGTCCTTTTGTACCTGGAGGGCGATGATACAGGCGGTCCATGTTTCCAGGTGAGGAAGGGCCTTGTCAAATTCCCGCATAGCCAGATAGGTGCGGCCCAGCAGATTGTTGTAGTCCAGGATATTGCTACAGTCCGGAAGCTGTTTTTCCGGCGTGGACACCGTATGTTCCGGCGGCTCCACAGGCTCCAGAAGCGCCACGTTTTCCTCAAAGAGTTCATTCTGGAAATAGCACCAGCCCAGTTCCAGGCGCTGGCGGAAGTCCTCTGGGTTTTCCTGGAGCTTTTGCTGCATCTGGCCGATGAGATGCTCGTTGGCCTGCTTCATGCAGTTCATCATGTCTTCCGTGGGATTTGTCTCACAGCGGTCCATGAGATCCAGAGCCCGCTGCTTGGCCTCTTCCCAGCGTTCCATATGGAGGTCGCAGTGGATACGTCCCAGAAGCAGCACGTCATTGTCCGGATATACGGCACACTGTTCCTGGTAAAGCCTGTCGGCCTCCTCCCATCTTCCGGCCTGCTCCAGAACGATGCCGCACTGGGCGTAGATATACTGGTTCTTGTTTTCGATGAGAAGCAGGGAGTCGCACAGCTCTTCCGCCTCCGGGATATTCTCCTGGCGTAAGGCAATACGCATGCGCTCCACATCCTCGTAGGGATGGTAAATATGATAGGCTTTCAAACCGTCCAGAAGCTTTTTGGCCTCCTCCAGATCGTTGTCGTCCATGGCGTGCTTGGCATTGATGCACTGCTGCATATAGCCGTCGTAATTAGCTCCATCCTCCCCTTCAAAGAGGGCAAAATCGAAGAACTCCCCGTGCTCGATCTTGAAGGCGGCAAAGGAAAGAAAATTTTCCGGGAAATGTTCTACCAGGTTCTGGTGATCCTCCCGGATGCGAAATTCCTTGTCCAGATAAACCCAGACCTCCTGGGGCAGGTAAAAATGTTCGCTCAGAAAGCCGATACAGGACAGGCGGGCATCTTCCGCCGTATCCAGGTCCACGCAGACATCGTCGGAGAGCAGCTCTCTCCAGAGATCCAGATCGCAGCGGCTGGACAAGGAGGCATAGATGGAGGCCATCCGGGCCTTCCAGCATCCCAGAGGGGAATCGTCCACTTCGTCCTCCGTCTCACGCTCTGCCTGGTCGGCAAGGGCAAGGGCCTGCTCATAGGCGGTCCGCAGATTCTGGAAGCTTTCCGGGTCGTCCTCGGGATTGGTTTCCACCAGTTTTTTCCGGTAGGCCTGCTTTAACAGGTCTTTGTCTGTAGTTTCCCCGATTTCCAGGATGTAAAAAATTTGTTCTTTGTCCATAGGTAATCTCCCCTTTTGCTAAAAAGGACGAAACTGCCAGACGCCGGTTTCGCTTCGCCCTTGTATGTTCATTTATTCTTCAATGCGGCCTCCACAAATCCCTTAAATAAAGGGTGCGGACGGTTGGGCCTGGATTTAAGCTCCGGGTGGGCCTGGGTGGCCAGAAAGAAAGGATGGTCCCCCAGCTCAATCATCTCCACAATCCGCCCGTCCGGGGACAGGCCGGAGAGGGTCATACCGGCGGCTTTCAGCGCTATCCGGTAGTCGTTGTTGACCTCGTAGCGGTGACGGTGGCGTTCGTGGATGGTTTCACTTCCGTAGAGGGCAAGAGCCCTGGTGCCTTTTGCAAGTATGCAGGGATAGGAGCCCAGACGCAGGGTTCCGCCGATATCCTCGATCCCATCCTGTTCCGGCATCAGATGAATGACCGGATGGGTGGAATTGGGATAGAATTCCACGCTGTGGGCGTCCTCGTAGCCGATGACGTGGCGGGCAAACTCCACGATTGCCATTTGCATGCCCAGACAGAGGCCAAGGAAAGGAACGCGCTTTTCCCGGGCGTAGCGGATTGCACTGATTTTCCCCTCGATACCCCGGTCGCCAAATCCTCCGGGTACCAGAATTCCCTGGACGTCTCCCAGATATTCTTCCGCGTTTTCACCGGTAATCTGTTCGGAATCCACCCATTTGATATTGACAATGGCCCGGCTTGCAATGCCGCCGTGCTTTAAAGCTTCCACCACGCTGATATAGGCGTCGTGGAGCTGGATATATTTTCCCACAAGCGCAACGGTGACCTCCGTGGTGGGATGGCGCAGGGCGTCCACCATGCTGATCCAGTCCTCCAGATCAGGCCTGGGGCATGGAAGCTGCAGACACTCACAGGTCACCTGGGCCAGATTTTCTTTTTCCATGGCCAGAGGCGCTTCGTACAGATATTCCACGTCCAGATTCTGCAGTACATGGGAGCCTGGCACATTACAGAACAGGGCGATCTTGTCTTTTAACTGATTATCCAGCGGATATTCGCTGCGACACACAATGATATCCGGCCGGATGCCCATTCCCTGGAGATCCTTGACGGATGCCTGGGTGGGCTTTGTTTTCAGCTCTCCGGAGGCTTTGATATAGGGAATGAGGGTCACATGGATCAGGATAGCGTTCTCGTGGCCCACGTCGTGCTGGAACTGGCGGATGGATTCCAGAAAGGGCTGGCTTTCAATATCGCCCACAGTGCCCCCCACCTCGATAATGGCGATATGGGTATCCTCCGAGGTGTAATTCCGGTAGAACCGGCTCTTGATCTCGTTGGTGATATGGGGAATTACCTGCACGGTACCGCCGCCATAATCACCCCGCCGCTCCTTGTGGAGTACAGACCAGTATATTTTTCCGGTGGTTACGTTGGAGTTTTTGGTAAGAGATTCGTCAATAAAGCGCTCATAATGGCCAAGATCCAGATCGGTTTCCGCGCCGTCGTCTGTCACAAACACTTCCCCGTGCTGGACGGGATTCATGGTTCCGGGATCCATATTGATATAAGGATCGAACTTCTGCATGGTTACTTTATAGCCCCGGGCCTTCAGAAGGCGTCCCAGGGATGCCGCGGTGATGCCTTTCCCAAGACCGGAGACAACGCCGCCAGTGACAAAGATGTATTTTACTGACATATCAAATTCCTCCTGCATGTGTAAGTGATCGTGCTGATATGTACTTTGTATAATCTATCGGCATGTTGACGTAACTAAATAATTATACCTTGAATACTAAGAAAAATCTACCCATTTACCCCAAAAAAATAAGGATTTTTGTGGATGAGGGGCAAATCTCTGCTTGACAGACAGGAGGCAAAAGCCTATAATCAGTATCACAAAAGGGACGCGCCGTGTATCTGCACACAGGCGGCTTTTGTTCCGGGCGTTCGCCCAAGGAAATCCCAGAAGGATTTTACAAATTTTATCGAAGGTTTTTTTGTGTTGCAAAATTTAAAAACAGCATGTGGCCGGACAAATCCCCGGAAGGATTTCAGGATGCAAAGCAGCCGGAAATTCTTCCAGACCCCAGGGATATGGGAGGCCAGATGCGGAACTGGAAAACAGCATGTGGCCGGACAAATCCCCGGAAGGATTTCAGGATGCAAAGCAGCCGGAAATTCTTCCAGACCCCAGGGATATGGGAGGCCAGATGCGGAACTGGAATAGGAGGATTGTATGCTTGAAATCGGTTCCCTGATAGACGGGAAATACCGGATTTTAAACCGGTGCGGCCAGGGCGGCATGAGCGTGGTGTATATGGCTGTCAACGAGCGGGCCAACAAGACCTGGGCAGTAAAGGAGGTGCGAAAGGACGGCTGTCATAACTTTGAGGTGGTAAAGCAGGGACTTATGGCTGAGATTGACATGCTCAAAAGGCTGAAGCACCCGCATCTTCCCAGCATTGTGGATGTACTTGACGGGGAGGGGTCCCTGCTGATAGTGATGGATTTTATTGAGGGAAGAACCCTTGGGGATATCCTTGCGGAATACGGCCCCCGCCCCCAGAAGGACGTCATTGCCTGGGCCAGGCAGCTTTGCAGCGTGCTGGGGTATCTTCATGCCCGGAAGCCGCCTGTTATTTACCGAGATATGAAGCCATCCAATGTGATGCTAAAGCCGGATGGAAACATTATGCTCTTTGACTTTGGGACGGCCAGGGAGTATAAGACGCCGGGTATACGGGATAACGATACCACCTGCCTTGGAACCAGGGGATATGCGGCGCCAGAGCAGTACGGTGGAAAGGGACAGACGGACGCCAGGACGGATATTTATTGTCTGGGAGCTACCTTGTATCACTTGCTGACCGGTCATAATCCCGGGGAACCGCCTTACCGGATGTATCCGCTGCGCCAGTGGAATCCGGGGCTTTCCGCCGGGCTGGAGGCGGTTATCGCAAAATGTGTACAGGAAAATCCCGGGGACCGTTACCAGTCATGTGCGGAGCTCCAGTATGCTCTGGAGCACTACTGGGAAACGGACGCCAGATACCGGAGGAGGGAGGCGGCAAAGCTCTACAGGTTTCTGGTTCCCTTTGCGGCTGCCCTTATTCTGGGAGCGGGGGCGGCGGTATTCCGTGTGGCGGAGATTTATTTTACCGGGAGCAATTACGAGGCCTATCTGGCTGCGGCGGGAAATTCCGTCAGCAAGGAGGAGGAGATCGCAAACTACGAGAGGGCTATCTGTCTGAACCCCTACCGGGAGGAGGGGTATCTGGCGCTTTTGCAAAATGCTTTTCTGGACGACAACCTTCTGACTGCCCAGGAGAGCCAGCGGCTCCGGGGCATCTTGATAGCCTATGGGGACAACGGGGTCACCCATGAGAAGGAATTCCGGAAAAACAGGGAAGGGTACGACCGATTTGCCTATGAGGCGGGGATTGCCTACTATTACAAATTTGAGGAGAGGGCCAACAAGAAAAATGCCAGGGGTTATTTTGAGACGGCTGCACAGTCGGAGTTTCTGGAGGAGAGGCAGGTGGAGCGGGCAAGACGCCTTTTCCGGATTTCCGATTATTATTCCAGAATCGGCATTGTGGACGAGACGGGGGACGCTCTGGTGTCCTGCAGGGATTACTGGGATGATCTGACAGAGCTGGCCAGGGGAAACCTGGTGGAGACAGACAATGAGCGGACAGCCTATATTATGTACCGGGAGCTGACGGCCCAGATGGTGACCCGGATGGCGCAGCTCCGGTATGACGGCGTCACCAGGGAGGAAATCAAGGCGCAGATTGCGGATATAAGGGAACATCTGCAAACAGATTTCCGGGGCAGGGGAGGAATCCGCTCCGTGACGGAGGAGGAGCTTTCGGAGCTTTGGGAGGCGCTTGGCCAGGCAGAGGGAGTGATGGGTGCTGTTTTTAAGGAGGAGGTATAAAAATGGGAGCTGTAGAGGAAAAAATATTGCTGTATCACCGGTTATGGCTGGGATTTCTGGTTGCGTTTCTCCTGTGTCTGGCGCTTTGCGTCATCCTGTTTTTTGTTTTGCGTATCCCGGAAGTCCTGGGTTATCTGACCGGATGGAGGGCCAGAAAAGGCATTCGGAGGCTGACAGAGGAAAGCGGCGGGCCGGAAACGATAAGGCGGGAGGAGTTTGTGGCGGAGGAAGCCTGGGATGGGGAACTGACGTCGCTGCTGGAGAGAAGCGGAATTTAAAACAGCATCAGCCCGTACAAGGCCCGGAAGGATTTCGGGACGTGAAACGGCCGGAAATGCTTCCAGAACCAAGGGTCTTGGAAGGGCAGATGCGGAACTTAAAACAGCATCAGCCCGTACAAGGCCCCGGAAGGATTTCGGGACGTGAAACGGCCGGAAATGCTTCCAGAACCAAGGGTCTTGGAAGGGCAGATGCGGAACTTAAATGGAGGGATGGATGAAAGGATTTAGAGGATGGGACTGGAAGGTTTATATGTGGGCGGGAGCCTTTGCAATCCTTATGGTTTTGGCGCTCCTAAGTAAAAGAAAGGTCATGGCGGAACAAGGGCCTTCCACGTCTGGTACAGAAGCCGGCACAGAGACCGCGGGAGAATTGCCGGCGCTTACAGACTATGCGATTGAAGGAGAGGTGTGCGGGACGGAGGGCAATGTACTCCTGTATGGAAACCGGGAGGAAGAGAAGGTGGTTTTGTCTTTTGCCATCGCGGACCGGCAGGAGAACTGGAACCCGGGGGGCGTCCGTTTCCAGATCCTGAATATGGACAGCCAGGAAATTGTGACGGATATAGACGGGTCTGCCTTTGCGTGGGAGGAGACCGGGGAGGAACCCTGCCTTCACAGAGCAGCCTTCCCTTTTGACGGGGAACCCTGCGTGGAGGCAGTATATGAAGCGCGGATTTCCTACAGAAACCGGGCGGGAGATCTGCTGGCGGACGGCAGAAGCTTTAGGGGCAGCTTCACGGAGGATGAACATAGCCAGACGGCAGAAAATGCTGGGAAGTTTGAAGCCGCCACAGGGACATACTATGGCCCGGCGTTTATACTGGATCACAGACCGCCGCAGTTTTCTGTTACCTATACAAAGGCTCTCCATGTGGTGGACGGGGACGGAAATGAGGCTGAGGGAATATTTACTCCTGCAAAGGAATGGTTTTCCTATTATAACGGGGACATTACGGCAGAAATAGAGATTGTGGAGGGGCACGGGGTTTTCCTGGCCCCCCAGGAGGGAAAAGGGGGAAGGCTAAAGGATTTTACGCTTACGGTAAACGGGAAGGATTTCACAGAGAACATAAGCTGGCAGGCGGAGGAGGGAGAGCTTTCCAGAAAGGTCTATAGGGGAACCTTATGTCTTTACGGGGAAGGAGAGCATGTGATCCGGATTTCCTATTCGGACGCCGCGGGAAATAAGATGGAGGGGCAGGGCGCGCCGGGAAGCCTGGAGGAGGGCTGCTATACAAGTCATAAGCTTGTTCTGGACAAAACAGGGCCACAGATCGGACTGGATTTTGAAGTACCCCCGGGCTCCCTTGCGGACGCCGTCAATTACAAAGAGTCCGGATACTGGTTTTCCGGGGAGACGCCGGAGATAAAGACAAAGATCCGGGATAGGATTTCGGGCATCCGGGAGGTTCATGTGACACTGACCGGGGAAAACGGGGAGGAGCAGGAGGTTTTTGGGAAATTTTTCCTGGGAGAAAGTAAGGAGTGGGAGGGCGCGGTTTTGCCGGAAACAGAGGATTTTAAGGGAGCTGTCCAGGTGCAGGCCGTGGACTGGTGCGGCAATACAGCCAGGCTTACAAGAGGCTGTATTGTGGAGAGCGCAGAAAAACACAGCCGTGTGGGAAAGGCGGAGATTATTACAAAGACGGCTCCTTCCAGAACCGTAAAGGGCGTGGACTATTACCGTGGGGATGTGGAAGTTGGCCTTAGGTGGCAGAATCTTCACGCCGGCCTTAAACGCATTGTCTATACAGTGGGCGACAAAATTTCCGGGGAGGTGGACTATGGGGAACAGGCGGGGAGAGATTTTGAGAAGGAGCCCTTGCAGGAGATTGTCTGTGAGCATTTGGAAAACCGGACGCTGGAGGCGGCGGCTAACAACCGAAACGGCGTCCTGGTGCAGGCCGGATATGAGGACAATGCAGGCCATGCCAGGGTTGTTGAAAAAGTATACAACATAGATACAACGCCTCCGGTGATTACGGTGGAGTACGATAAGCATGAGCCTGTCAGAGAACGGTATTTTTCCCAGGCCAGAACGGCCACCGTAACCATCCGGGAGCGGAATTTTGACCCGGAGGATGTGAAATTTCAGATTACCGGCCCGGAGGGAGGCAGCCCCTCTGTCAGCGGCTGGAACAGCAGGGGAAGGGGGGACGACACGGAGAACTGGTGTACAGTGGTTTTTGACCGGGATGGAGATTACACCTTTTCCGTGGCATTCCAGGATCTGGCGGGCAATCCGGCGGCCTATGACCGTGTGGACAGCTTTACCATTGACCAGACGCCGCCCCGGTTTAAGGCCTCCTATGACAATGACGCATTTCAGAACATGTACTATTTTGCCAGGGGCCGAAGGCTTGTTGTAGAGGTCTTAGAACATAATTTTGCCAGGGAGCTTATGAAGATTACCGTCGATGTGGAGGGCGAGGACACCGTGCCTCCAAAGGTTTCTTCCTGGACAGACGAGGGGGACGTCCACAGGGCTTATGTGTCCTTTGAGGAGGATGGCGCCTACCGGGTGGGGATTGCGGGGGAGGATCTGGCGGGGCATGCCCTCCCGGATTATCCAGGGGATTATTTTGTCATCGATCAGACGCCGCCGGTAGTAGAGATAAAGGGTATCAGGGATCAATCGGCCAATAAAGGTGTCGTGGCCCCGGAAATCCATTGCTCGGACGAAAATTTTGACCCGGAAAAGGTGAAAATCCACCTGACGGGAAGCAGAAGCGGTCCCCGGAAAACGGATGGGGACAGAAGCGACAGGGCGGGGGGCATGGAGCTGCGGCTAAAGGATATTCCCCATGTAGAGGGGTGTGACGACCGGTACGTCCTTCTGGCGGAGGCCTGGGATCTGGCGGGCAATAAGAGCCAGGACAGCGTGGCGTTTTCCGTAAACCGGTTTGGGTCTGTGTACACCTTTTCAAAAGAGACAGAAGCTCTTGTTGGGGAAAACGGAAAATATTATACCAGTGGGGGGCAGGATATTGTAGTCACGGAAACAAATGTGGACACACTGGAATTTAAGGGGATTACCTTAAGCTTAAGCGGACGTCTTAAGACCCTTCGGGAGGGCGTTCACTATAAGGTTGCCAGGAGCGGCTCTGAGGCGGACTGGAAAGCGTATACATACTTTATTGACAGGGATAATTTTTCCCAGGAGGGAGAATATCTTCTGACGATCTGCTCCAGGGACCGGGCAGGCAATTCCTCGGCCAGCGGCGCCAGGGGAAAACGGATTTCGTTTGCGGTGGACAGGACTGCCCCCAGTGTCCTTATTTCCGGCGTGGAGGATGGAGGACGGTATATGGAGAGCAGCCGGCAGGTGACGCTGGACATCCAGGACAACCTCCGGCTGGAGGATGTAAAAGTGACAATAAACGGGGAAGAACAGGTTTACAGCGCCAGGGATATGGCGGAACGGGACGGGAAGCTTATACTTGTGGCGGAAAGCGCCGGAAACTGGCAGAAGCTTGAAGTGACGGCCCGGGACGCAGCGGGAAATATACAGAGCACGGGAGAGGTGTACTTTCTGGTCACGCCCAACGCGTTTATTCAGTTTTTCATGAATCCGGCCCTTTTTCTGGGCGCCTCTGTGCTGGTTCCCGCTTTTATAGGGGGAGCGGCGATCCTGGCATTTAAAAAAAGGTTCACAAAAAGTTAAGAATTCACATTTTTTTTTCATAAGATTCGTATTGCTTTCTCCTCAAATTGTAACTATAATAGTACTTGTTACTCTGCGGCAGGTGCAAGGTAACGTGTGAGGAGGATAAAGATGGACGAAAATAGAAATCAGAATCGCAATTCAAACAATGGCGGCGGTAAAGACCCCAGGAACAGGCAGAGTATTCTGATTTTTCTCATTGTAACTCTGGTGGCCATGCTGGCAATCAGCTCTTTTAAAGGGCTTCTCGGAACCAGCACCAGCAAGGAGATCACCTACGACGAGTTTGTGAAGATGCTGGACGAGGGCAAGGTGGAAAAGGTGGAGGTGACCAATAAGCGGGTGAATATTACCCCAAAGGAGTCACCGCTTCCGGGCGCGGAATTTACCTATTTTACGGGATACTTCCCGGACTATGATCTGCAGGTGCGTCTGGAAAAAGCGGGCGTGGAATACAGCACCCCTATAGAAAGCGCAGCCTCGGCCTGGATTTTTGAACTGGTGAGCATTATGCTTCCCCTTCTTCTGGTGTGGGTGATTTTCGGCCTGGTCATGCGGAAGATGGGCGGAGGCGGAGGCCTGATGGGCGTTGGAAAGAGCAAGGCAAGGGTCTATATGGATAAGGAAACCGGCGTCACTTTTAAGGATGTGGCCGGGGAGGAGGAAGCGAAGGAGTCTTTGCAGGAAGTGGTGGATTTCCTTCACAATCCCAGGAAGTATACGGCTATCGGCGCGAAGCTTCCCAAAGGAGCCCTTCTGGTGGGGCCTCCGGGAACCGGCAAAACACTGCTGGCCAAGGCAGTGGCAGGAGAGGCCCATGTGCCCTTTTTCTCCCTGTCTGGTTCGGACTTTGTGGAGATGTTTGTGGGCGTGGGCGCTTCCCGTGTCCGTGATCTCTTTGAGGAGGCAAAGAAAAACTCCCCCTGTATTATTTTTATCGACGAGATAGATGCCATCGGTAAAAGCCGGGATTCCCGGTTTGGCGGAAATGATGAGAGGGAACAGACCTTAAACCAGCTTCTGGCGGAGATGGACGGATTTGACAGCTCCAAAGCCTGTCTGGTGCTGGGAGCCACCAACCGTCCCGAGGTGCTGGATCAGGCGCTTCTGCGGCCGGGCCGTTTTGACCGCCGTGTGATTGTGGATAAGCCGGATCTCAAAGGCCGTGTGGACATTCTGAAGGTACATGCCAAAAACGTCCTTTTAGACGAGACGGTGGATCTGGACGCCATTGCGCTGGCCACAAGCGGGGCCGTGGGCTCTGATCTGGCCAATATGATAAACGAGGCCGCCATCCTGGCCGTAAAGAACGGGCGAAAGGCCGTGTCCCAGAAGGATCTTTTCGAGGCTGTGGAAGTGGTTCTTGTGGGTAAGGAGAAGAAGGACCGGATTATGAGTAAGGAGGAGAGGCGGATTGTGTCTTACCATGAGGTGGGCCACGCCCTTGTAAGCGCCCTTCAGAAGGATTCGGAGCCGGTACAGAAGATTACCATTGTGCCCCGTACTATGGGAGCTCTTGGCTATGTTATGCATGTGCCGGAGGAGGAAAAATACCTCAACACCAAGAAAGAAATCCAGGCTATGCTGGTGGGATACCTGGGAGGCCGGGCTGCGGAGGAGATCGTGTTTGATACGGTGACAACGGGAGCGGCCAATGATATCGAGCAGGCTACACGGGTGGCCCGGGCTATGGTAACCCAGTACGGCATGTCGGAAAAGTTCGGTCTTATGGGGCTGGCTACCCAGGAGAATGAATATTTGTCCAACCGGGCGGTCCTAAACTGTGGGGAGGCCACGGCAGCAGAGGTAGACCAGGAGGTTATGCGCATCCTGAAGGAGGCCTACGAGGAGGCGAAGCGGCTGCTGTCGGAGAACCGGGAGGTGATGGACAAGATCGCCGAGTTCTTGATTGAGAAGGAGACCATTACCGGAAAAGAATTTATGCGGATATTCCGGGAAATCAAGGGAATTCCGGTCCCCCAGGAGGACAACAAGGAGAAAGAAAAGTCCGGGCGGATTCGGGAGAGAAGGGAAACCGGGGATGGCCAGGAGGCAGCAGGAGAAAGTCTGACAGACACGGCAGCAAAAACCGGGAATCCAGAGGGAAAACCGGAGATTATAGTAGAGGAAGTAAAATAGAGCTTGTAAAAGCCACAGAAAAAGCATTGATTGCAAAAGAAAAGAGCGCCGTCTGCCCGGATTTTCCGGCAGAGGAGCGCTCTTTTCAAATGTTTTCCCAAGGTGGCTTAAGCCCGGGGATAATTCCCGGGGCAAAGCAGCCAGGAATTTCCCCGGTGTCTGCCTTGCCTAGAAATTAATAAGCACGGCGATAATCATGACAAGAGATGCGCTGACAAAGAGCACGCCCTGCATTTTGATCTGGAATCTGGCCCATTTGCCCCACTCAAGTCTGGCAACGCCCAGGGTTCCCAAAAGACACCCGGAGGTGGGAACGATCAGGTTAGAGAAGGCGTCTCCAAGCTGGAAGGCCAGGACGCTTGTCTGGCGGGATACGCCAACCAGGTCGGAAAGAGGAGCCATAATAGGCATGGTAAGGGCCGCCTGGCCGGAGCCGGAAACCACAAAGAAGTTAAACACGGTCTGGAACACATACATCAGCCATGCAGAGATAACAGAGGGGAAATTCTGCATTCCGCTGCTGATGGTATGAAGGATGGTGTTGAGCACAGTGGGGGAGGAGGCGTCTGTGCCGCCCAGGATAATGATGATCCCCTGGGCCATACCGACTACCAGGGCAGCGCCCACCAGCTCCGCCGCGCCGTTTTGGAACGCGGAGGCGATATCGTTGACCCGCATATCGTTAAGCTTAAAGATCACGGCGATGATACCAGACACAAGACCCATCACAAAGAACTGGGAGGCGATCTCCGGGATATAGAAGCCCTTGGCGACCACGCCCCAGACAGTCCAGATCATGGTGGCCAGGATCACCAGAAGGATCAGCTTGTGGCCCAGGCGGAAATCGGCTTTTGTATCCTCCTCCTTAAACTCATGGCGGTACGCGGCGTCGCTGTCATAGGCCACGGAAGCCCTGGGATCTTTCTTGATCTTAGCCGCGTATAGCATGGTAAAGCCTGCGCCGATGCCGGTGAACACAAACCACAATACGATACGGAAGCCGGCCCCGGAAAGCACGGGCACTTCCGCGATTCCCTGGGCGATGGCCAGGCTGAAGGGATTCATCCAGGAAGCACCAAAGCCGATCTGTGTGGCGCAGTAGGTGACGCAGACGCCCACTACCGCGTCGTAGCCCATGGCGATAAACATGGGAACCAGGATCATGGCAAAGGGGATCGCCTCCTCGCCCATGCCGAACACCGCGCCGCCCAGGGAAAAGAGGACGAACAGAACCGGGATGAGAAACTTTTCCGCGCCCCTGGTCCGCTCGATCATAGCCAGGATCCCTTGGTCGATAGCCCCTGTCTTTAGGACAATGCCAAAGGCGCCGCCGATCACCAGGATAAAGGCTACGATGCCTACTGCGGAGCCCCATTTGTCACCTACGGTCAGACCTTCAAACACATAGTTCAGGATGCCTTGTCCGCCGAAATCTTCCGTGCCAAAGAGCGGCGCTACCTGGGTGATTTTATTGCCGGTTTCATCGGTTACATACTGGAAGCTGTCCGGATCCAGAACGGTCCGGGACTTTTCCTCCCCATTCTGCATGTAGGTAATTTCCCTGGTTTCATACTGCCCCAGCGGAACGAACATGGTCAGAACCGCTGCGAACAGAATGACAAAGAAAATAATTACATAGGTGTGGGGCATTTGCAGTTTTCTTTTCTTCTCATTCATAATCTGTTCTCCAATCCCTCTTTGCACATGGATGGTATCTGTGCTTTTTTACTGGTTTACTCAAATGTACCTTTTTTCACGACAGTTCCGTTCTGCACCATCACACGGCCCATGGCCATGACAGTCTGAATCCGCAGCGTATCCTTGTCCACCATTACCAGGTCGGCGTCACAGCCGGGGGCAATCCGTCCCTTTGCGGGGAGCTTCAACAGGTGGGCCGGGTTTGTGGTGACGGTTCTAAGGGCCTGGGTGATATCCACCTGTTCCTGTAAAATGGCGTCCCGCACTTCCCGGTACAGGGAGGTGACCTTTCCCATTCCCAGGCCCCGGAAGGTTCCGTCCTTCTCAAAGATGGGAATGCTTCCCTGGCCGTCGGAGGAGAAGGTAATCTGGCAGCCGCAAACGCCCTGCTCCAGCATGATCCGTAAGCCAATGCTGGCTTTGACCTCGTCCTCCTCCAGGAAATCCGGGTCTGAGCTGGTGGTGAGATCTACGTAGCCGCCCAGGGTTCTGGCATAGTCAATGCCGTCCTTAAGCAGGCGGCCGCTCCGGTTGATATGGGTAGGCAGCATGTTGGAAGGCGGAATCTCCGTTTCCTCAGCCACATACCGGAGGTAGGACAGCATCCGTTCCCCGTCTCCCATATGGATGTTTGTAAGCCCTGCTTTGCCGGAGAGAATGCCTCCCACCCTGGCGTCTCCCACAATACGGGCAAACTCTTCCCGGGACGGCTGGGAGGAGCGGTGGTCGGAAATGGCGATCTCCCCGCAGCCCACCACCTTGTCGATGAGGATGAGATCGTCCATAACACACCCGGTGAGGGTGCGGACAGGCACCTGGTAGGAGCCTGTATAAATATACGCGGTGATGCCCTCCTCCGTAAGGCCCCTGGCCTTTGCCAGAAGAGCGGCCATGGTTCTTGTGGTTCCGTCTGTTCCCAGGCAGCCCACCACTGTGGTGACGCCCCCCAGGGTAATATCCGTCAACTGGATCTCCGGCGTGCGGGTGTGGAAGCCGCCCTCGCCTCCGCCCCCCAGGATATGGACATGGCTGTCGATAAAACCGGGAAATATAAGCCGGCCCTCCCCCTCCAGAACCTGGACGTCGTAGGCGTCTAAAGCGGGAATTTCCTCCGCGATTTTCAGAATGCGGGAATCCCCGATAAGGATGTCTTTTACGCCCAGGTATTCCGGGGCGTACAGAGCCGCTTTCCGAATGAGTGTTATCATGGGTGTTCCTCCTTTTTGAAGCGCACTGCTCATTGCCTTTGTGAAGAGTATATCATAATTTGGGAAAAACCGATAGGAAAAAACATAAAAATGCAAAAAAATGTATGTTTTCTCATGGGAACCTTTTTTGACTATTGGGCCAAAAGCTGGTACAATCTTAGAGGGGACAGCCCCGCACAGACGCCGGGCTGTGGCAAAGCGGAATAACAGGAACAGTAATTTAGACACAGGGGATTTTCAAGGATGTTTGACATTGAGGAAGAATTAAAAAAACTGCCTGCAAGACCAGGCGTTTATCTGATGCATGACGAAAAGGATGCCATTATTTATGTGGGAAAGGCCATTTCCCTCAAGAACCGGGTGCGGCAGTATTTCCAGTCCAGCCGGAATAAGGGTGTGAAGATCGAGCAGATGGTGACACATATTGCCCGGTTTGAGTATATTGTGACGGATTCGGAGCTGGAGGCCCTGGTGCTGGAGTGCAATCTGATCAAGGAACACAGGCCCAAGTACAATACTATGCTGATGGATGACAAGACCTATCCTTATATTAAGGTGACGGTAAACGAGGAATATCCCCGGGTGCTGTTTTCCAGGCAGCTTAAGAAGGATAAAAGCCGGTATTTCGGGCCCTATACCAGTGCGGGAGCAGTCAAGGACGCCATTGATATGATTCATAAATTGTACCAGATCCGCACCTGCAACCGGAATCTGCCCAGGGATATGGGAAAGGACCGCCCCTGTCTGAATTACCACATTAAGCAGTGCAGCGCCCCCTGCCAGGGCTATATTTCCAGGGAAGAGTATGGGGAAAATATCCGCAAGGCCCTGGATTTCCTGGGAGGGAATTTCGGGCCGCTGCTTAAAGAGCTGGAAGAGAAAATGAAGGCGGCTTCGGACGCCATGGACTTTGAGCATGCCGCAGAGTACCGGGATCTCTTAAACAGCGTGAAACAAGTGGCCCAGAAGCAGAAGATCACCAACAGCGACCAGGAGGACAAGGATATCCTGGCCCTGGCGGCCGACGGGGAGGATGCCGTGGTACAGGTGTTCTTTGTGCGGGACGGGAGGCTTATCGGACGGGATCACTTTTGCCTGCATATTACGGAGGGGGAGCCTGCGGGGGAAATTCTGAACAGCTTTATAAAGCAGTTTTATGCGGGCACGCCCTTTATTCCCCGGGAGCTGATGATCCAGGAGGAAATCGAGGATGCGGGGGTGATTGAGGACTGGCTGACGAAAAGAAAGGGCCAGAGGGTTTATATCCGCGTGCCAAAGATAGGAAGCAAGGAAAAACTTGTGGAGCTGGCCCGGAAAAATGCGGAGATGGTTTTGAGCCAGGATAAGGAGCGCATTAAGCGGGAGGAGGGCCGAACCATTGGCGCCATGAAGGAGATTGCGGGGCTTCTGGGACTGTCGGGCGTTTCCCGGGTGGAGGCTTTTGATATCTCCAATATCAGCGGCTTTGAGTCTGTGGGCTCCATGGTGGTGTATGAGCGGGGACGGCCGAAGCGCAGTGATTACCGGAAATTTAAAATTCGCACCGTAAAGGGACCGGACGATTATGCCAGCATGGCGGAGGTGCTGGAGCGGCGGTTCCGCCATGGCATGGAGGAACAAAAAGAGCTGGAGGAGAAGGCGCTTCCGGGAGAGGTGGGAAGCTTTACGAAATTCCCGGATCTGATTATGATGGACGGCGGAAAGGGTCAGGTCAATGTAGCGCTGAAGGTGCTGAAAGAGCTGGGCGTCTCCATCCCGGTCTGTGGCATGGTGAAGGACGATAACCACAGGACACGGGGGTTGTATTTTCAGAGTCAGGAGCTTCCCATAGAGAGGAATTCCGAGGGCTTCCGGCTGATTACCAGAATCCAGGACGAGGCCCACCGGTTTGCCATAGAGTACCACCGTTCCCTGCGGAGCAAAGAACAGGTGCATTCAATTCTGGATGATATTGAGGGCATCGGTCCTTCCAGGAGAAAAGCGTTGATGAAGCGCTTTCAGTCCCTGGAGGCTATCCGGGAGGCGGATGTGGACGCCTTGAGCCAGGCGCCCTCCATGAACCGCCTGGCGGCGGAAAAGGTATTTGCCTTTTTCCACGACGACCCTTGCAAGGGGAAATGAGTTTTGATACAATGAAGAAAAAGAAAGGGATTTATTATGGCAATGGTACAATCTGTCGAAATGACAAAATTAGTGGAAAAACTGAATCTTAGGAACCTTACGCCGGAGATTTCCCTCACGGACAGGAAGGTGATAACCCAGGAGATCAACCGTCCGGCCCTGCAGCTTACGGGATATTTTGACCATTTCTCATCGGAGCGGGTGCAGATCGTGGGGTATGTGGAATACACCTATCTAATGAGCAAAAGCCGGGAGGAAAAATATCCCATTTATGACCGCTTCTTTTCCAGCAATATCCCCTGTGTGATCTACACCAGCAGGACGGAGCCGGAGGAGGATGTGCTGAAGCTGGCGAATAAATATGAGGTTCCGGTGCTGATGACGGATGTGGGAACCTCCGCGTTTATGGCTAAGATCATCGGATGGCTGGGCGTGGAGCTGGCGCCCCGGATCTCCATTCACGGCGTGCTGGTGGACGTGTACGGCGAGGGCGTGCTGATCATGGGTGAGAGCGGCATCGGAAAGAGTGAGGCGGCTCTGGAGCTGATCAAGAGGGGCCACCGTCTGGTGACGGACGACGTGGTAGAGATCAGTAAGGTCAGCGACAATACCCTGGTGGGGCGTTCCCCGGAGATCACCAAGCATTTTATCGAGCTTCGGGGTATCGGTATCGTGGATGTAAAAACCCTGTTTGGTGTGGAGAGTGTAAAAGAAACCCAGTCCATCGACATGGTGATCAAGCTGGAGGAGTGGGATCGGGACAAGGACTATGATCGTCTGGGTCTGGAGGAGGAGTATACGGAATTTCTGGGGAACAAGGTAGTTTGCCACTCCCTTCCCATCCGTCCTGGCCGGAATCTGGCCATTATTGTGGAATCTGCCGCGGTGAACCACAGACAGAAGAAGATGGGCTACAACGCGGCCCAGGAGCTGTACCGCCGGGTACAGGAGAGTATTGCGAAGAGATAAAGCATGTGATGCGGAACTTCGGGCTTTAGAGCCGTCGCGCAGCGACTTAACAAGGGAAAGTCGCGAAGGCGCGCAAGAGGAACTTTTATGAGTATACGAATGAAAGTCTCTCTTAGGAGCCGCGTGCCGAAGGGACTTTCCTCTTCAGAGCCGTCGCGCAGCGACTTCAAAAATAGGAGAATAATATTTTATGGAAAGATATTGTATTGGAGTGGACGTAGGAGGAACCTCAGTAAAGATCGGCTTTTTCAAGGAGACAGGAGAGCTCCTTGACAAATGGGAGATCAAAACGCGCACGGAAAACGGAGGCGAGGCGATCCTGCCGGATATTGCGGCATCCATAAAAGGGAAGCTTGCGGAGAAGAAGATCGGCCGGGAGGCGGTCATCGGCATCGGTATCGGCGTGCCTGGCCCTATAAATAAAGAAGGCGTAGTCCCCCACACGGCCAATCTGGGCTGGGGCTACAAGGAAGTCACCAGGGAACTGACGGAGCTTACCGGCATTTCCGCAAGGGGCGGAAACGACGCCAATGTGGCGGCCCTTGGGGAGATGTGGAAGGGCGGAGCGGAAGGCTGCAAAAACGTGATCCTTCTTACACTGGGAACCGGTGTGGGAGGCGGCATTATTGTGGACGGAAAGATCGTGGTGGGCGCCCACGGGGCTGCCGGGGAAGTGGGGCATGCCCATGTGGATGAAAATATCAGCGGCCATTGCGGCTGCGGCAACAAGGGCTGTCTGGAGCAGGTGGCTTCCGCCACAGGGATCGTAAAGCTGGCAAAGGAAGAACTGGCCGCCAGCGACAAGCCTTCCCTGCTGCGGGAAGGGGAAGTGTCGGCAAAAGCGGTGTTCGATGCCTTAAAGGAGGGGGACGCCCTGGCGGAGCGCATTGTGGAGCGTTTCGGAAAATATCTGGGAAAGACCGTCGCGGTGTTTACGGTTGTGGTGGACCCGGAGGTGGTGGTAATCGGCGGCGGCGTGTCAAAGGCAGGTCCTGTTTTGCTGGAATATATACAGAAATATTATGTAAACTGCTGCTACAAGGCCACCAGGAATGTGCGCTTTGCGCTGGCTACACTGGGGAATGACGCGGGGATCTATGGCTGCGCGAAGCTGGTGCTGGATGAGAAGGGGTTGTGAGAAATAGTTCAGGCTTAAAGAAAGAATGCCTGTCAGCATGGAGGACATGGAGATATGCCTGCCGGGACTAAGTGGGATAAGAAATATAAAGTAAGAGATCCGGTTTACGGGTTTGTAAAGCTTGATGCACAGGAAATGGAAATTGTGAATTCCCCCTATTTCCAGAGGCTGCGAAGGATTAAACAGCTTTCGCTGACAGATATGGTATATCCAGGTGCAAACCATACACGGTTTGAACACTCCCTTGGGGTTGTCCAAATGGCATCGGACATGTTTGACAATATTGTCAGCAAAGAGACAAATTGCAAAAGGTTAGGCGTTGGAACAGACGCTTTGAAAAGGATAAGAAAGATTATCCGGCTTGCCGCGCTGCTTCATGATATGGGGCATGCTCCTTTTTCCCATGCAGGGGAGGATACCATGCCCTTTCTTCCGGAGGGACATGTGCGTTATGAAGAAGGCGGGAAAAAACGGTATGAACATGAAGATTACAGTATCGCTGCAATTAAATATGTTTTTAAGGACTACATTGAAGATCATCACCTTGGAGAGGCTCTGGGCATTAAAACGGAGGATATTATAGGCCTCCTTGGGGATAAGAATGTAAAACCTACCCGGACATCTTTGATATGGGGAGGGATTATCTCTGGTCAGCTGGATGCTGACCGGGCGGATTATCTGTTGAGGGACTCTTTGCATCTGGGCGTAAATTATGGAAACTATGACAGGAACAGGCTTGTGAACTGTATTACGTTGGGGGAATCGGAAGAAGAAAGCGACTGTTTACTTGCTATTGAGGAGGGTGGCTGGCATGTGGCAGAAAGCCTTGTAATTGCCAGATACCAGATGTTTTCACAGGTTTATTTTCATCCGGTAAGGAGGGCCTTTGATTATCATGTGACAGGCGCCACGAAGGAAGTGCTAAAGAGCCTGGGGTATGAAAAGGGGCTTTTCCCGGAGCCCTTAGAGGGAAGCATAAAAGAATACCTGGATTTAGATGACTGGGTAATGTATGGAGCATTTAAGAATGGACAAGGCAGAGAGCATGGCAGGAGAATCCTTGAGAGAAAACCTTATAAATGCAGAAAAGAATGGGATATGGAAGTGCCCGATGAAGAAAAGGAGAGGATTTCATCCGATTTAAAAAAATACCAGGGGTTTTATGACGATGGGGCTGTTACAAAATGGTATAAGCTCGATAAGGACATTACTATTTACGATGAAACCAGAAACAGGATTTATCCTTTAAGCTACAAATCGAAGCTGGTGAATGTGTTGCCTGGACTGCCGAAAACTACAAGATTGTTTATAACACAAGAAGGAAACGGTGCGAACTATGAATTTGGGAAATAGAAAAAATATAATCGTAAATATGCTTCAGAAAAATCCGGGTATGGGTAAAACTGCTGTGATGAAGGCGATGTTTATGCTTCAGCAGGTAAAGGGAATTTCCCTTGGATGTGATTTTTCTATTTACACCTATGGCCCATATGCAGCCGAAATTATGGAAGATATAGACGAGCTGTTGTCAGAGGGGGTACTTTCTTCCGAAATCTATCAGTCTCACAACTATATAGGATATAAATTAAAGACAACAGACAAAGGGAGCAAAGCAGCTGTTGGATTGAAGAATAAAGAGACACAGGCAATGGAAAATATCCTGGACTTTGTTCGGGGAAAAACAGCAAAAGAGCTGGAGTTATATGCGACGGTTATTTATATCGATAATCTGTATTTAAAAAATGGATGGTCTGGAAATGGCGGTGCGGAACCGGTTGTTAAAAAGGTCCATGAAATAAAGCCACATTTTACGGGGGATCAGATAAAAGACGCATACAGCCAGTTAAAGGAAATGAAATATCTGCAATAATAACATTTTCTGACAAAAAATTACCATATTTTTTATGGCTTCCGGGGATTGACTTTTTGATTCGACAGAGTTAGAATAGATTCAACAAAAGAAAACATCTTCAAAGAACAAAAGATAACAAAGGCGTTACCGTTTCCGGTAGCGCCTTTTTCCATAAGCGGGGCGCCAGGCCCCATCTCTCCCTTTTTTTATTTCCGCAGGCAACAGGCCAGAAGGACGTGTCCGCACGTCCGTTTGGCGGCTGCCACGTCTAAGATTTTCTGTTAGATTTCAAGAGACAATTTCCCAGTAAACAGCTGGTCCAGCACATTGCAGGCTGCCCCCAGAATGGGGCTGTTGTCGTCGAAGGAGGACTTGCAGATCTTGATGGTCCGGTTGTAGCGGAACAGACTGATTTTGTTAATGTACTCTGCGATGGCCTCCAGGATGCTGTCGGGCAGGTAGACTCCGGAGTGGCCGAAGATTACGGTGCTGATGTCCACAATGTTGATAAGGTTGTTTAAGGCATAGGCAAGCTGCTCGGAGACGTCCTCCAGAATGGCGTAGGCGGTGGGGTTCTGCTCACAGTAGGCCAGGGCCTCCTGGAAGTTGGAAAAGTTTGTACCGGAGATCTTGTTGATCTGGCGGATAATCTGGGGCACGCTGGCGTAGAGTTCCAGGCAGCCCCGGCTTCCACACTGGCATCTTTCCCCGGTGAGATAGTTGATGGTCATATGGCCCAGCTCCCCGCAGGAACCGGTGAGGTTATTCAGAAGCTGTTTGTTGGCCACAACGGCGGAGCCCACGCCGTTGGTGAGGCCCACATAGATAAAATGATCTTTGATATTTCCAAGGCCGTAGTACATCTCACAGAGGGCCGCAGACTGCATGTCGTTTTTCACAAAGATGGGGATATTCAGCCGGGGCTGCAGGAAGGACTGGATTTCCATCTCCTTGATTCCGTAAAAATCCATAATATATGTAATTTTTCCCTTGATGGTATCCACGACGCCGGCGGTGGAAATACCCAGGCCAAGCAGGGGACGGCTGGAAAAGCCGATCAGATACTGGGCCAGGGACAAAAGCTTGTCACCGATGGTTTCCTTTGTCTCGCTCCGGGAGAGGGGGATCTTTTTTAAGGTAATGATGTTTAAGGAAATATCGGTGATAACGCCGTATAAAGTGTCCTTTGACAGGAAGATTCCGGCCGCTACCGGGGAATTGGGGGCGGGAAAAAGCAGCTTTGGAACACGGCCCAGGGTTTTTTCCGTATTTTTGGGGTCCGCCTCACAGATAATATTGGATTTGATTAAGTCGGATGTAATATTTGTAAGGGTCATGGGCGTCAGATGGGAGGCTTCTGTGAGAAAATGCCTTGTAACGCCATTGTTGGTACAAATTAACTGCAAAATAAGGGCGCGGTTGTGACCCTTTACGTTTTCCATATTTAAACCAGAATTTTTCATAAACCCTCCTAGCGGCGATGTGATTTCCGGAGATCTCTTTTCTTATAATTATAAGATAAATTCTTCGTTTCGTAAATGATTTTGTGAAAAAATTTTAAAAAGCTTATAATAATATTCCTGTTACAGGAACACCTATCCAAATATAGAATAATTAAACAATATTTAAAAAAATATCGGAAAATAATCGATGATATTTTCGTTAAATTAACCAAAAAATAAGGACAAAAATTGTGAAAATAAGATAATTAATAAAAATTATTTAAAAATTAATTGACAAAAAATAAAACAGATGATAGTATGATATTACTTAATTAATAAAAATGATTTAAAAAGTACGAGCAAGAAGGGTGCTGGAAGGGAGGACATATGAGGGTTTTAGCGGTTGGGTGCCATCCGGACGATCTGGAAATTGCCTGTGCGGGAACCTTGAGGAAATATGTGGAAGAAGGGGCAGAGGTTTATATGTGCCATGTAGCAAACGGCAACATGGGACATGTAAAAATTCTCCCGGATCCGCTGGCAGAAATCCGGGCCACGGAGGCGCAGAAATCCGGAGAAATTATTGGCGCGAAGAAAGTATTTAATCTGGGTGTAGGGGATACTTATATAAACCGCTTTACGGCAGAGGTAGTGGATGCGCTGGCGGATGTGGTGCGGGAAGTCAGGCCGGATGTCATTATTACCCATAACGATGTGGATTATATGCAGGATCATGTGGAGACAAGCAGACTGGTTTTTAATGGTAGCTTTACGGCCACAGTGGCCCATCTCTCCGTCAGACAGGCGGCCTTTGGGGAGTTTGTTCCTATATTTTACATGGATACCCTGGCAGGCGTGGACTTTATTCCCACTCACTATGTGGATATTACAGAGCAGATCGAGATCAAGCTGAAAGCGCTGGCCTGCCATGAGTCCCAGGTGGGTTGGATGCTGGAACACGATCATATTGATTTTATCGATATGGTGCGGACATGCTCCAGGTACAGGGGTTACCAGTGCGGGGTGACATATGCGGAAGGGTTCCGGCCCTGTACGGTTTATCCCCGCATGACCACAAAGAAATTACTACCATAAAGAAAGGAACAAAGAATGAAGAATTATTTTGATATTAAGGATGAGGTGGCGTTTGTGACCGGGGCCAGCAAGGGACTTGGAAAAATGTTTGCCACGACCCTGGCAGAGGCGGGGGCAAAGGTATTTCTGGTGGCCTCCGGGGCGGAAAATCTGAAAAAGGCGGAGGGAGAGCTTCGGGAAGCCGGATATGACTGTATGAGCTATGCGGCCAATATTACCGACGCGGCGGAGGTACAAAAGGCCGTCGATCTGTGTATTTCCGCCTACGGGAAAATTGATATTCTGGTAAATAACGCGGGGACGGGCAGAATCAACAAGACGCCCCAGGACACCACCCTGGAGGAATGGCAGAAGGTGATCGACATCAACATTACCGGCAGCTTTATCTGCGCCCAGGCAGTGGGGAGGGAAATGCTGAAGAGGAAGAAGGGAAAGATCATCAATCTCTCCTCTATTTCCGGGAAGATTATCAACAAGGGCGTTCACGGCGGCTCCTACGATGTGTCCAAGCAGGCAGTGGACGGGCTTACCAGGGCGCTGGCCAGTGAGTGGGCCCCCTACGGCATCAATGTAAACGCCATTGCGCCGGGATATTTTATGACAGACCCCAACAAGGAGTTTTTCAAGGCGGATCCGGGATTTTACGACGTGGCTCTTGGCATGATTCCCGTTGGGAAAATGGGAAATCCAGAGCAGCTTGCAGGCACTTTGCTGTATCTTTCTTCCAGCGCGTCGGACTATGTACACGGGAGCATACTTATTGTTGACGGTGGGTATACGGTCTGGTAGGAAAATAAAGAACGGAGAGGAGAGGAAGGATATGGCGACGCCTTTGCTGCAACTAGTAAATATCAGAAAGGAATTTCCCGGCGTGCTGGCTCTTGATAAGGTGAACCTGGACATCCAGGAGGGAGAAGTGCTGGCGTTGGTAGGCGAAAACGGAGCGGGAAAATCCACGCTCATCAAGATACTGGCAGGCGCCCTTAGCGGGTACGAGGGGGAAATCCTGTGGAAAGGGGAGCCCTTCCGGGCAAACCAGACCTGGGAAGTCCAGCAGGCGGGGATCTCCACCATTTACCAGGAGCTGACCTCCTGTCCGGAGCTTTCCGTGGCAGAGAATATTTTCCTGGGCCGGGAACCGAAGAAAAAGGGTGGGATCATTGATTGGAAGAGAATGAACGACATGGCGGCGGAGGTTCTGGACACGTTGCACATGCACATCAATCCGGCGGCCAGGGTTTCTTCTCTGACCGTGGCAAACCAGCAGCTTATCGAGATTGCCAGGGCCCTTACCATGGAGGCAAAGCTGATTATCATGGATGAGCCTACTTCGTCCCTGTCGGAGCATGAGGTAAAGACCCTGTGCGAGATTGTGAAGAAGCTGCGGGAGCAGGGGATTTCCGTTCTGTATATCTCCCATAAGTTTGAGGAAATTTTCGAGCTTTCAGACAGGATCAGCGTGCTGCGGGACGGGAAATACATCGGAACCAGGGATACGAAGGACGCCTCTCTGGACGAGATCCTGGCCATGATGGTAGGAAGGTCTGTGGACATGCATTTTGTCGCCAGGAGCACAAAGAAGGAAGAGGTGGTCCTAAAGGTGGACAATCTTACCTCAAAAGGGTTCTTTGAGGATATCAGCTTTGAGCTTCACCGGGGAGAGATCCTGGGGATTTCCGGCCTTGTAGGCGCCGGGCGGACAGAGATGGCCCGGGGAATTTTCGGTGTGGACAGGGTGGACTCCGGAAGCATGGTGATCTATGGGGAGGAGCGGCGGATTCCTATGTCTCCTGGGGAGGCGCTAAAGCTTGGCATCGGCTTTCTGCCAGAGGACAGAAAGGAGCAGGGGCTTGTGCTGATGATGTCTATTGGAGAGAACGTGTCGCTGCCCTCCCTGGCAAAGAATAAAAAGAATTTTGTCATTTCCTTTGGAAAAGAGAAGGAGGATGTAGAGGACTATATTCAGAGACTGTCCATTAAAACGCCTTCCTTAAATCAGCTTGCCCAGAACTTAAGCGGCGGAAACCAGCAGAAGGTGGTCATTGCCAAATGGCTGGCAAGCAAGTCGAAGATTCTGATCTTTGACGAGCCCACCCGGGGAATCGATATAGGCGCCAAGGCGGAAATCTATGATCTGATGAACGAATTGGTTGCCCAGGATTACAGCATCATCATGATCTCATCCGAATTACCGGAGGTCATGGGTATGAGCGACAGGATCATGATCATGCACGAGGGGAAACAGGTTGCCCTTTTGGACAGGGACGCGGCTTCCCCGGAGGAAATCATGGGGTACGCTACTGGAGCTATGTGACAGAAAAATGATTTCGCCAAGGCAGGAGGGAAGAGAATTGTGAAAAATAGTGGGACTAAGAATGTGAGAAAGGAAACGGGCGGTCTGCTTGATACGCTGATCCGCATACCGGAGATCACGATCGTTCTGTTTATTGTCATTGTCTCTGTTTTTATAGGAATACAGTCGGAGTCCTTTTTTACGACAGATAATTTTGTGAATATTTCCAAGCAGATTGCGGTCAATGGTATTTTGTCTATTGGAATGATGTTGGTGATTATCGCAAAGGGCGTGGACTTGTCCATCGGCTCGGTTCTGGCGCTGCTCTGCGCGGTCACAGGCACCCTGGTGGAGCAAAACGCGCCTATCTGGGTTGCATTTCCGGCCATATTGGCCCTGGGGGCGTTCTTTGGCCTTTTGAACGGTATTCTGGTGGTAAAACTGAAGGTTGCCCCTATCATTGTGACTCTGGGAACCATGAATATTTACCGGGGAATTGCCCAGGTATACTCCGGGGGAAAATGGACCAGCAATCTGCCGGACACGTATATCATGTGGGGCCAGGGGCTTATGCCCATCTGTCTGTTGATTATAGTGGCTATTCTGTTTGCGGTGATTATGAAATATACAAGCTTTGGACGCCATGTGTACGCCATAGGAAGCAACGAGGAATCGGCCCGGCTGGCGGGTATCCGCGTAGACCGGACAAAGAAGATCATTTTTACCTGTTCTGGTCTGCTGATCGGTTTTGCCACTATGGTCTTTATCGGAAGGACAGGCGTGATACAGCCAAGCGCGGGCACCGGCTATGAGATGGATGCCATTGGGGCGGCTGTGCTGGGCGGCGTGAGCTTTGCGGGCGGCAAGGGCACTGTACTGGGAACGGTTCTGGGAGCTGTGCTTATGGGGCTTATTATGAACGGCATGACGCTTTTGAAAATTTCCGCCAATTACCAGGGGATGATTACCGGTCTGATTATCGTGCTGGCATTGCTTCTGGACACATTTCGGAACGTCTACCAGGGAAGGAGGGCAAGAGCATGACAAAACCGAGACAATTCTGGAAAGGCACCTTTGCGAAATACAACTATCAGTTTGTACTCCTTCTGTTTCTGGCAGTCTGGTTTGTGGTGATGGGGATTGTGAACCACAGTTTTCTCTCCATGAACAATATTGCCACAGTGGTTACGCGTCTGAGCGAGATTGCTATCATTGCCATGGGCATGACCATTGTGGTGATTGCGGGAGGTTTTGACCTGTCTGTTGGAACCATTATGGCCATGGTGCCCTGCATCGTGGGGCTGGCTTACGGACAGGGCGTGCCCTTTGCAGTCTGCCTGGCTTTTGGATTTCTGGCGGCTATGGCAGTGGGCCTGTTGAATGGGGTGCTGATCGCAAAAGCCGGATTCCAGCCCATTATCGGAACACTGGCCACCATGACGGCCCTTAGGAGCCTTATCTATGTGATTACGAAGGGAAAGCCTATCAGCTCTTTTCCGGAGAATTATATGCAGCTTGCCCACGGTAAGCTTCTGGGAATCCCCATTCCCATTCTGCTGATGCTGGCCTTTGCGGTATTTTTTTCCTGGATCATGTCACACACCAAGTTTGGCAGATTTGTCTACGCCACCGGGGGAAATATCAAGGCGGCGGACATTGCGGGGATCCATACGGCGGGGCTCACCATAAAAGTGTATGTGCTCAGCGCCATACTTTCGGCCCTGGCAGGGATCCTTTATTCCTCCCGCCTTATATCGGCGTCGCCGGACGCGGGGGCCAACACCTCCTTTGACTGCGTGACGGCAGTGCTTCTGGGAGGCACCAGCATTGCGGGAGGCAAGGGAAATATACAGGGAACCGTACTTGGAATCATCATTTTGAATTTTATTATAAATGGATTTAACTTAATAGGGATCAACGCTTACTGGCAGATGATCTTTAAGGGTTGCGTCCTACTGGCAGCCATCGGATATGACAGCAGAAGAAAACCTGGATTTAAAATGGTGAAGCAGAAAACAGCATAAAAAACAGGGAGAGGAGGATAGAAGATTTTTGTAAATACTAAGTAAAAGTTGTGTTATTGAAAAAGAAAGGATGGGAACTATGAAAAAGATGAAAAAATTACTGGCAATTTTATTGGCGGCATCTATGGTGATGATGACCGGATGTTCTGGAAAACAGGCGGATACCCCGGCACCTCAGCCGGAGGAGCAGACAGGGCAGGAAGCCCCGGATGCCAAGCAGGGAGAAACAGAAGCTCCGGAGGCCGGAAACAGCATGGCTGGTTCCAAGACGGACGCGGATACCATTAAGATCGGAATCGTGGTAAAACAGGCAGGCGCCCCGTATTTTGATTATGCGGCGGGCGGCGCGAAGAAGGCGGCGGCCGATCTGAACGCGGAGATCGTCTCCTACACTGGCCCCACCTCCGAGGACGTAAACCAGGAGATTACTTTTATTGAGGATCTGATCACCCAGAAGGTAGACGCGATTTTAGTATCCACCGCGGACAGCACCGCCATTATCCCTACCATCAACAAGGCCATGGACGCAGGGATTGCCGTGTTTACCTTTGACATTGACGCGCCGGACAGCAACCGTCTGTTCTGCATCACGGCCGGAAACGCGGAGGAGAGCGGCACTGCTATCGGAGAGAGCCTTGCAAAGGCTGTGGACGGGGCAGGCCAGGTGGCGCTTCTCACCGGCGGACTTGGTTCCGATACCTTGAACAGACGTCTGGCAGCCATCGAGGAAGTGCTGGCAGATTACCCGGATATCGAGATCGTGGCTACAGAGGCCTGCGACGACGATTTTGAGAAATGCGTTTCCCAGGTGGAAAACCTGATGCAGACTTATCCGGAACTAAAGGCAGTGGCAGGCGTATCCACCGTAAATCCTCCCGCGGCAGCTATGGCTATTAAATCCGCCAAGAAAGACGGCCAGGTGATTTCCCTTGGCATCGCGCTGCCCTCCCAGATTACGGAATATGTGGATTCTGGCATTATTCCTGAAGCTATCCTGTGGGATCCGGGCGTAATGGGCTACGACGCGGTAGCGGCGGCCTGCGATTATCTGCGAAACGGGGAACTGCCCACAGACGGAAAAGACTACGGAGAGTATGGCGGCAAGATCGTTGTGGAGTCCGGAGACAGCGTTGCGTACATTCCCAGCATCGTGTTCACCAAGGACAACGTACACGACTTCGAATTTTAACTTAACATAGCACAGGGAAAGTCGCGAAGGCGCACAGGAAGAACTTTCATGAATATACGAATGAAAGTTTTTCCCAGTACATGTGCGCCGAAGGGACTTTCCCCTTCAGAGCCGTCGCGCAGCGACTTTTAATAGGAGGACATTGAGCATGGAAAAGCTGAGAATGGGCATTGTAGGCGCGGGCACATGGGGAGAAACCCATGCAAGCATTTATAACGAGCATCTGTTTGCGCAGACAGTGGCTATATGTGACAGTAACCGTACAAGAGCAGAGCAGATGGCTGCAAAATTCGGGATCCAGGAGGTATACACGGATTACAGAGAGATGGCGCAGAAGTCAAGCTGTGACGCCATCGCAATCGTAACCCCGGATTTCCTGCACGCGGACATTGCGGTGGCCTGCGCCAACGCAGGAAAGCATCTGCTCATCGAGAAACCCCTTGCCACTACAAGGGAGGATGTGTACCGCATGATGGAGGCTTTTGAAAAAAACAAGGTCCGCGTTATGGTAGATCTTCACAACCGCTGGAATCCCACGGTGAACACTGCCAAGCAGGAGATAGAGGCCGGCTCTCTGGGAACGCCCTACAGCGCCTACGGCAGGCTGAACGATGTGAAATGGGTGGCAACGGATATGCTTTCCTGGGCTGCGAAATCCTCCATTCTCTGGTTCCTTGGAAGCCATAGCCTGGACACTCTGCGGTGGCTGATGAATTCTGATGTGGAGCGGGTATACGCAGTGTCCAGGGAAGGGGTGTTGAAAAATCTGGGCGTGGATGTGCCGGACATGTATCTCACAACCCTGGAGTTTAAGAACGGATGTATTGCCCAGATGGAGAACGGCTGGATCACCCCCAATGCCAATACCTGCATCAATGATATTAAATTTACGGTGCTGGGCACGGACGGCATGATTAACATCGACTGCTCCAGCCACAATATGATCCAGATGGTGACAGACACCAAGGTTACCACTCCGGATATTATTGTGAAGAACCGTATTGCCGGAAAAGTAAAGGGATTTGCCTATGAGAGCATCCGTTCCTACGTGGATCGCCTCATAGATGGGCAGGACTTCCTGGTAAGCGTGGAGGACGCGGCGCACACATCCCTGGCGCTCCTGGCTGTTCTGGAGTCTGCTAAGACAGGAAACCCCGTGACAGTACAATACTAAATGGAAAACAGGTGTGGGCAGGGAACGGTCATGTGCCCTGCCCATCTGTTTCAAATACGCTGATTGAAAGAAGGAGGCACCTATGGATTTATTATCAACACTTAAGAACTCCAATATGGAGCATTTTTTCCCGGCAGGATGGGATTTGGAGAAAATAGATGCATGCTGTTCCCATGGGCCGGAGGAGATCTATGAGAGACAGAAATTCTGGAACGAGGGCTTTCGGCCGGTGGCATGTGAGGACAACCAGGAATTCGGCATGATGATGGGACATGAGATGGCCCTTACCATAAAGAGGGCCAAGGACGATGGCCGGAAGCTGGCCATGATCCTGCCTGTGGGGCCCATGGGCATGTACCGCTGGGCAGTGTATTTTCTAAAAGAGTGGAATGTGGACTGCGGCCATGTCTACGGTTTTAATATGGATGAGTGGAGCGACGAGACAGGAAAGACCCTGGATCCCGAAAACGACGGCTCCTTCCAGCACGCCATGGAGGAGGCCTTTTACAATCCCTTAGGGGAGCTGACCGTGCCTGTGGAGCAGAGAAATTTTGCCACAAAGGAGAATCTTCCCACCTATGAGCAGAAGATAAAGGCCTTGAAGGACGGGGGCGCAAAGCTGGTGACGGTTTTCGGGATCGGAAGAGTGTTCCATGTAGCCTTCTGGGAGCCTCATTTCGCCGCTGAATTTGACACGGTGGAGGAGTGGAAGAGACAGTCCTACCGTCTGGGCGCGCACCTCCATCCCCTAACCATTGAACAGAACGCCCTGCATAGCTTTAAGAGCAGGACGACCCTGGTGCCGGCCTTTGCCAACTCCATTGGCCCGGCCTTATTCCTTCAGTCCGACTATATTATTGGCGGATGCGACGGCTGCTATGAGCGGGGTATGATGTGGCAGGGAATGTCCCTGTGGGTGGCCCTTCGCTACGGCCCGGATATGTGGGTTCCCGCCAGCTGGATGCCCACCATGCCAGGGAAGCTCTTCTTTATCAAGGAACTGGCGGGCCCCTTGAATGCGGAATGTAACTAGAAACGGCGTATGTGGAACTGGAATGGAGGGCTGAAATTTGGGTAATTTTGAATTAAACGGAAAGACAGCGGTTGTCACAGGCGCCGGACAGGGTCTTGGAAAAGCGTTTGCAAGGGCTCTGGCAGAGGCGGGAGCGGAAGTTTTTGTCATGGCGCGGAATATAGAGCGCCTAAAGAAAACGGCTGAGGAGCTTGCCGCCGCCACAGGCAGCAGGGTCTATGCCCAGGCGCTGGACATCACCAGCGAGGAGAGCATAGAGAAGGCGTGCCGCAGCGTGGTGGAAAAGAGCGGAAAGATCGATATTCTCATCAACAACGCGGCCCTTGGACGCAGCGACGCGGAGCTGCAGAATGAAACCCTGGAGACATGGAATCAGATTATGAACACAAATCTCACAGGCACGTTTCTGATGATGAAGCATGTGGGAAAAGTGATGATTGAACAGGGAGGCGGCAAGATCATCAATCTGGCATCCATGACCGGCATGGTGGCGGTTCGCAACCCAAGCGTGGGAGCCTATGATGTGTCCAAGGCAGGGATCGCCTGCCTTACCAGGATCATGGCCGGGGCCTGGTCTAGATACCACATTACGGTAAACTCCATTTCCCCGGGATACTACATGACGGATATCAACCGGGCCTATGTGAAGGATCACCCGGAGTTTTATGAGGATTCCCTTAAGCAGATCCCTCTTCAGAAATGGGGAAAAGAGGAGGATATCGGAAATATCGCCGTATTCCTGGCGTCTTCCGCGTCGGATTACATGACAGGGGCTAACATCGTGACAGACGGCGGGTATACGGTCTGGTAAAAGAAACTGGAAAAGTGAAGTCGCAAAGCGACTTAAAAATAGGGGTATGTATATGAGATTAAAAGATAAGATTGCGGTGATCACTGGCGGCGGAAGCGGCATCGGGAAATCTGCGGCAGAGATGTTTGCGGCGGAGGGCGCGTATGTCTGCATTCTGGAAAGGGATGAGAACAGCGGAAAGGCTGTGGAGGAGAACATCCGGAAAAATGGCGGAAAAGCCAGATTTCTTCAACTGGATATTGCGGACAGGGCCCAGGTCTTTGACGTATTCGGGATGATAGCCCGGGAGAGCGGAAGGATAGATGTCCTTTACAACAACGCCTCCGTGTTCTGGGGCACAAAGGACACGGATCTGGAACAGCTTGATCTGGATATCTTCGAACAGATTCTGAGGATCAATTTATTTGGAACGGCCTACTGCACCAAGGCCGCCCTTCCCCTTATGAAAGAAAAGGGGGGCAGCATTATCATGACAGCCTCCAGCTGCGGGGTTATCGGAGTCCCGGGCTGCGATTCCTACACGTCCTCAAAGGGAGCGGTTATATCGCTGACCAGATCTCTGGCGGTGGAATATGGCCCCTATGGGATCCGCACAAACTGCATAGCTCCGGCCGCCATTCACACTCCCATGATCTATGAGAGCGACCTCAACAAGGCCACCTTTGACGAGCAGAAGTTCCTGACCAGCGGGACGCCTTTAAGACGCTGGGGGACGGCGGAGGATATCGCCAGGATCGCCCTGTTTCTGGCAAGCGATGACGCCAGCTATATGAACGGCGCTATTGTGGTGGCAGACGGAGGGATCACGGTATCCTAGGGAGAGGCTTATGAAAAAAATTATCATTGGAAAGAAAGATGGCGGCACATACGCGGAAATCTGTCCGGATTACGGGGGCATGCTCACCCGGTTTGTCTGGAACGGAAAGGAGATCATCGGCTGCGACGAGAGGACGCTTCCCCTTTCCACCCTGCTGGCCGGGGGCTGCCCCATCCTGTTTCCATTTGCCAGCAGAACGAAAGGGGACGTATACGAGATTGATGGAAAGCAGTATTCCATGCCCTTTCACGGCCTGGTGAAACAGTCGGCCTTTGGGGTAAAGGAAGCGGGGGAAAACAGCGTCACTTTGTATATCACAAACCATGAGGCGTCGTTTAAGGATCATTATCCCTATGCCTTCCGCCTGGAGGTGACTTATTCCCTGGAGGGAGACCGGCTTTTGTTTCAGACAAAGATATTTAATGAATCCCACAGGCGGATGCCCCATTATTTTGGCTGGCATCACTACTTTCATGTGAGTGAAAAACAGAAGGCCAGGCTTAGTATTCCCATGGGAAAATGCCTGGATTATACAGACGGAAGAGACGGAGAACCCATAGCTGTTCCACAGGCGATGGACCTGTCCCGGTGGATGGACTGGGTTTTGTATGACAAGACTTCCAACGAGATCTTATTTGAAAATGAAGCGGACGGATACCGGATGCGCATGAAGCTGGACGATGCCTTCCAGGCAGTGGTGGTCTGTACCTGTTTTGACGGGAGGGTCACCATAGAACCCTGGCTCGGCATCCCGGACGCCATTCACAGAGGGGAGTATGTGGAGTGGATGGAGCCGGGAGAGTGGCGGGAATATGGGGTGGAAGTATGTATATCCTCTCTTTGTTAATAGCTGATTAAGAGTCTAAAGTCAGATTGGAGGCAGTTGGGATGAGTTGTTTCCCGGCTGCCTTTTTTAAATCTTGCAAAAGGCCCCGGATAGATACTATCTTAAATAAATGGTTCAAACAAATTAAAATTGGAGGTACCTGCTTATGGAAGAAAGCAAAGAGACAAAAAGATTGAACCGGGAGTTGAAGCAGCGCGTTTATGGCCCTTTTCAGTGAGCCGGAAAACGCGGCGCAGCTATACGCGATACAAAGATATTTCCTTGATTAAAAGAATCTGCGCTACAGTGGAACGCTGCGGCCTGGATGCGGATATAGAGACTATCTACCGCAGCCTGGAGGCAGAGGCCCCGCTTCCCTAGGAATTGATACTATTCACGCCCTTGACCCCTGCACTCCCACCCCGATTCTCCCATATACTGTCTATTGAGAAAAGAGATAAGGAGAGTCTGTTATATGGGAGAAAAACCAAATGTCCTGGCAAATGCCTGCAGCTTTTCGGGTATCCGGCCGGTTATGGCTGACCTGCCTTACCCGCCCGTCCAGGTGACCAGGGAAAACCAGGCGTACGCGCAGCTTCTTGAGGTGGACTACTGCGGCGCAGTGTCGGAAATGTCCGCCATTACCCAGTATATCAACAATGAAATCCGGCTGTCCCACGAGCGCTGCGGGACGGCGAAAATCATCCTGGGTATAGCTATGGCGGAGATGATGCATTTACAGAAACTGGGAGAGTTGATTTGCCTGCTGGGCGGAAGCCTTGACTTTACGGCGAAGCAGCCAAACGGGCGGCCGCGGATGTGGACGCCGGAATATCTGACGCTTCCGGGACATCCCGGGAAGATGCTGCTGGCGGGAATCGAGTCGGAAAAAGGGGCCATCAGCCAGTACCAGATGCACAGAAAGCTTATCCAGGACCCTTACGTGGATGCCCTGTTGTCCAGGATTATTCTGGATGAGGAATACCACATTATGATTCTACAGGCACTGCTTAGAGAATGGCAGTCCTGAAACGGAAAAGGAACATGTTTTTAAGATAGGATATACAAAGCGCCATGGACCCGGGCCCATGGGAGAATATGAGGCAGGGCGGCTGTAAACGGAAATGTTTGCGGTCGCCCTGCTTTTACTGACAGCGGGGAAAACGTATATACCGGCATTGTCGTCCGGCGTCTTTTACAGTCAACTGCAGGAAAGAGGAATAAAATACATATTGACAATATTGAATATATGTGATATATACAATATATAAAACAAATACACAGGATAGCAAAGAGGTGAGACATGGAAATCATTATAAGCAATTCCAGCGGGAAGCCTATCTATGAGCAGATAACAATCCAGATCAAAAACATGGTTATGAATGGCAGCTTAAAGCCTGGCGACGCCTTACCCTCCATGAGGCTTCTGGCAAAGGAGCTTAGGATCAGCGTTATCACCACAAAGCGGGCCTATGAAGATCTGGAGCGGGACGGATTTATCACCACAGTGGTGGGAAAGGGCAGTTTTGTCCGGGAAGCCAATGTGGAGCTGGTAAGGGAAGAAAGGCTTCGCATGATTGAAAGCCGTCTCCAGGAGGCGGTGGAGATCGCCAGGCAGAGCGGAATCAGGGAGAAAGAGCTTACGGACATCTTAAAATTACTGTTTGAGGAGGCATAGTATATGGATGCGATTAAAGTAGAGAATCTTACAAAGCGTTATCACAAATTTGTGCTGGACGGGGTCAGCTTTACGGTTCCAAGCGGCGTGATTGTGGGATTTATAGGGGAAAACGGAGCGGGCAAGACCACCACCATCAAGGCCATGCTGGGGCTGATTCAGGCGGACAGGGGAAACTTAACCCTTCTGGGACACAACCCTGCGGAAAAGGACGGCTCCTGGAAAGAGGAGATTGGCGTGGTGTTTGACGAGAGCTATTTTCCGGAAAATCTGACGCCCAGGGATGTGGGCAGGATTATGAAGAGAATGTACCACACCTGGGAGCCGCAAAAGTTCCGGAAGTATCTTTCGGAATTTTCCGTGCCGGAAGGCACCCGTTTTAAGGAGCTGTCCAGAGGGATGAAGATGAAGCTGTCCATAGCGGTGGCCCTGTCCCACGCCACCAGGCTTCTGATTCTGGATGAGGCCACCAGCGGGCTGGACCCTGTGATCCGCAGCGAAATCCTGGATATTTTCCAGGAATTTATCCAGGACGATAACCATACGGTATTCCTGTCCTCCCATATCGTCAGCGATATTGAGAGGGTTTCCGATTATATTCTGCTGCTCCATCAGGGAAAGCTTCTGCTTTATGAAAATAAGGATACGCTTATTTACCAGTATGGAGTGCTCCGGTGCGGCACCCGGCAGTTTGAAACGGCGGACCGGACCCACTGGGTAAGCTACCGGAAAAACGCATTTGAATATGAAATCTTAGTAAACAACCGGGAAGAGCTGGAACAGGATAGAGAGGCGGTGGTGGACCGCATCACACTGGAGGAGCTGCTGCTGTTTCTGGTAAAGGGAGAATATCTGGAGGTGAAGAGATGAGCGGACTGTTGTTAAAGGATTTACTGAATCTGAAACGCCTGGCAAAACAGTATCTGGTGATACTGGCAGCTATGTTTGTGTGGGGAGCATTTATGAAGAATGCCTACTTTGTCTCCATGTACGTGGTGCTCTGCGGCTCCATGGTGGTGCTGACCAGCTTCAGCTACGATGAATACGCCCATTTTGAAAAGTATGCGCTGACTATGCCCATTACAAGGGATACTCTGGTAAAAGAAAAATACCTGCTTTTGCTGATGCTGGTGGGCGGCGGCACGGCTCTTGGCATCGGGCTGGGGGCAGTACTGACGGTGATTCTGAAGGAGAGCATTCTGGAGCTGAATATAAGCGGTCTGGCTATAGGAGCCATTTTCCTGGTGGTTTACAGCGTGATTGTGCCGCTGATTTATAAGATGGGCGTGGAAAAGGCCAGGATGTGCATGGTAGGAATTTACATTGGACTTTTTGCCCTGGTTTTTGGTACACTGAAGCTGGTACAGCTGGGAAACGGGCTGCGGCTGCCCGGATATCTGGGGGTTCTGCTGCCGGCGGCGGGAGTGCTGGCAGTTGTGGTAATTTTTGTGTGCTCTTTCTGGATTTCTCTTCGGATTGTGCGGAAAAAGGAGTGGTAAAACCCGGCTTCAGGCAGAAATTTAAGAAAATTTTAATGGTTTCCCAGGGAAAATTCCTTTATACTAAAGATGTATGCACAGCAGACAGGGATGTATCAGTCTTTGCCGGGCAAAGAGCAGACCACACACAGGGAAAAGGGGAAACAGATGAATATAGGCAGGAGAAAAAGGAGAGAGCGGCTTAAGCTTCAGAGACGCCGGGAGTCCCGCCGGGAAAAGAAACGGCTGCTTGGCTTTTTCGCCGTAGGCTGCGCCATGTTTCTCATAGGCGCCTTTGCGGGAGGCTTCTATGTGAAGAATATGGATCATTTTGTCCAGGCGGCCAGTCAGGAGCCGGTGGAGTCCGCCGCCTGGGAGGGGAATCTCCAGGCAAAGGTGGAGGAAATGCAGGCGGAGATTTTGCGGGAAAGCCAGGAAAAAGCGCAGCGCGAAAAGGAACAGGCAGAGGAACAGGAGGAAAATCTTCCCACAGACTGGAACCTGCGTCTTGTGAACCGGACGCATCCGCTCCCGGAGAACTATGAGGTGGAGCTTGGGAGCATTGGAGGCGGCCACCAGCTTGACGTGCGGATTGTGGACGAGTATAAGAAAATGATCCAGGCGGCCAGAGCCGAGGGGGTGTATATCTATGTGTCCTCCTCTTATCGCAGCATGTTAAAGCAGGTGGAGCTGCACCATGATAAGATTCTGGACGGCATAAAGGAGGGCTTTTCCTACGACGAGGCAAAGACCCTGGCGGCTACGGTGGTGGCTGTGCCGGGAACCAGCGAGCATCAGCTGGGACTGGCTGTGGATCTGGTGTCCTCCGAGTACCGCAGGCTGGACGAGAAGCAGGAGAATACGAAGGGGTTCCAATGGCTTAAGGAGCACTGCTGGGAGTACGGGTTTATCCTGCGCTATCCCAACGGAAGAACGGATATCACAGGCATTATTTATGAGCCCTGGCATTTCCGCTATGTGGGGGAGATGGCGGCAAAGGAGATCATGGAAAAGGGAATTACACTAGAGGAATACCTGGGGGCCCTGCCGGTATCGGCGGAGCAATAGATCCGGGATATATACCGGGGATGGGAGGGAATAATTTCCCGGTAAACAGGCAGGCCGGACATGCGGAAGCTGGAAAGTCCGGCCTGTTTTTCTGCGCATTGGGATATACATGTGTATCTCTGTTATAATTCTTAAATTTCTATAAATACCAAAAGGAGCATTGGAAAAAAAATGATTTCATGGTAAAATTTAAAAGAAGGGCAGAGGAAGAGAGCTATGCAAAAGATATTTAAACGGATTTTCAACCGGATTGTCATATTCGGACTGGCGCTGGTGCTCCAGCTTGTCTGGTCCCTGGTGTTTATTATCCGGCTGAGCAATTATTCCGCATATGTTTCCGTCGTACTGACTCTTGCCAGCGTGGTTGCCACCATCTGGATTATCAATAAGGATGAAAATCCGGTATACAAGCTGGCCTGGATTGTGCCGATTCTGCTGGCGCCGCTTTTTGGCGGTCTTTTGTATCTGCTGGTGGGAAATAAAAAGCCTTCCAGGAAAATGCGCAGAAAGCTGGAGGCCGTGGAGAAAAGGACCGATCAGGAGTATCTCCAGGGAGAATCCCTCCTGCTCCGGGCGGAGAGGGAAGAGCCCTATGGGGCCGGGCAGATGCGTTATATCCAGAGGTTAAAATATCCGGTCTACAGGCATACGGAGACGAAATACTACGAGCTGGGAGACACTATGTTCCCGGATATTCTGGATGCCCTTAAAGGAGCGAAGCACTTCATATTCATGGAGTATTTCATTATAGGGGAGGGCCGCATGTGGGGCTCGATCCTGGAAATCCTGGAAGAGAAGGCGAAGGAAGGCCTGGAGGTGCGGCTGATCTATGACGACATGGGATGTGTTTCCCTGCTGCCCCTGGGATACGACAGGTATCTGGAACACAAGGGTATCAAATGCATGGCGTTTAATCCCTTTGTGCCTCTGTGGTCCCTGGCCATGAACCACAGGGATCACCGGAAGATCCTGGTGGTGGACGGGCACACGGCCTTCAGCGGCGGGGTGAACCTGGCCGACGAGTACATCAACGAAAAGATGCGGTTCGGACACTGGAAGGACACAGGCTTTTGCTTAAAGGGGGACGCGGTCTGGAGTTATACCATGATGTTTCTCCAGATGTGGCATGGGTTCCGTCCGGAGAAGGAAGAATTCCGGAAATACCGCCCCCAGGTGTGGCATCGGGAGCCGTTTACGTCGGATGGCTATGTGCAGCCCTACGGGGATTCCCCCCTGGACAGCGAGGTGGCCGGGGAGAATATTTACCTGAATATTCTGAACCAGGCCAGACGCTACGTGTATATTTTCACCCCCTATCTCATAATCGACAACGAGATGCAGACGGCCCTATGTCTGGCCGCCAAGCGGGGTGTGGACGTGCGCATTGTGATGCCGGGCATACCGGATAAGAAAGTGATTTTCCAGTTGAGCCGCTCTACATATCCGCCCCTTCTGCGGGGAGGCGTGCGGATTTACGAGTATACGCCGGGATTTTTACACGCCAAATCTTATGTGTGTGACGATGAGATTGCCGTGGTGGGCACCATTAACATGGACTACCGCAGCCTGTATCTGCACTTTGAGTGCGGTACATACTTTTACAAGTCCTCCCTGGTAGAGCAGGTAAAGGAGGATGTGCTAAAAACCATAGGAAAAAGCAGGGAAATCCGGCTGGAGGATACGGGGCAGGGCTTTACGGGCGGACTGCTCAGGGCCGTGCTGCGGTTATTCGCGCCGCTTTTATAAATGGACCGGCATCGGCCGGGAGGGAGCCCCGGAAGGATTTCCGCAGGGAGAAACGGATGGAAATTCTCCCGGTATCCAGGCCTTAAGAAGGGCAGATACAAAACTGGAACAGCAATTAGGAGGAGCTAATGAACGTATTGTTTTTTTTAAAACCGAAAAGCGAGGTTGTATATTTAAAGGATGAATATACGCTGCGCCAGGCCATAGAAAAAATGGAGCGCAGCAGCTATTCCGCCATTCCCATGATTAACAGGATGGGAGAGTATGTGGGAACCGTGACAGAGGGGGATCTCCTCTGGACCATCAAAGAGCGGTATAATATTTCCCTTAAGGACGCGGAGGATATCCCTATTCTCTCCGTAAACCGTCATATCCGGTTTGAGCCCATCTCTGTCAATGCAGATATGGAGGATATTGTGACCACTGCCATGAACCAGAATTTTGTGCCGGTGATCGACGACAAGAAGGTGTTTATCGGGATAATCACCCGGAAAGACATTATCGAGTTCTGCTACAACCAGTATAAGAGCTGTCGCGGGGAGGCGGCCGGCTGAATGATTAAGAAAATATAAAGGTTTTATTTGCGCAGATTTGACAAAGGGAGCCGGGGTTTACCGGTTCCCTTTTGGCATTTTGATATTTACTGGGAAAATATCACAAAGGGCTTGAACTATTGTATAAAAATTGATACAATGATAAACGGCGTGAATTGGTTTAAGATATAACAAAATAGAAAAATGGAGGGCTGAAAATGAGTAATACAGCACAAACCTTGGCAGGTAAGAGGATTGAAGCCTTACTTGACGAGAACAGTTTCGTTGAAATCGGCGCTCTGGTAACTGCCAGAAGTACAGATTTTAACCTGCAGCAGAAGGAAACTCCGTCTGACGGCGTTATCACCGGTTATGGTGTCATCGACGGAAACCTTGTGTATGTGTACAGCCAGGACGCTTCCGTGCTTCACGGAACTCTTGGCGAGATGCATGCAAAGAAGATCACAAAGCTTTATGACCTTGCTTTGAAGATGGGAGCTCCCGTCATTGGTCTGGTTGACTGCGCAGGCTTAAGGCTGCAGGAAGCTACGGACGCGCTGAACGGATTTGGGGAGATCTACAGAGCCCAGGCTCTGGCTTCCGGCGTGGTTCCCCAGATCACCGCTGTATTTGGCACATGTGGAGGCGGCCTGGCCGTGATTCCCGGGCTGACAGATTTTACCTTTATGGAGGAGTCCAAGGCAAAGCTGTTTGTAAATTCTCCCAACGCCATTGAGGGCAATGAGGTTTCCAGATGCGACAGCGCTTCCGCGAAATTCCAGTCTGAGGAGACGGGCCTTGTGGATGTAGTTGCGGACGAGGCGGGCGTATTATCCCAGATCCGCCAGCTTGTAGCCATGCTTCCCGCTAACAACGAGGACGACGCATCCTATGAGGAGTGCCTGGATGATCTGAACCGGGTATGCGAGGACCTGGGCCAGGTGGTGTATGAAGCTCCCTATGTGCTGTCCAGCATTTCCGACAGCAATGTATTCTTTGAGACAAAGGCTGCTTACGGCAAGGATATGGTGACCGGATTTATCAGACTGAACGGTATGACCGTGGGTGCTGTGGCCAACAACGCACAGGAGCTTTCCGCCCGTGGAGCCAGAAAAGCGGCAGAGTTTGTGAAATTCTGCGACGCCTTCAATATTCCGGTGCTGACGCTTACCAATGTGAAGGGCTATAAAACAACCATGTGCTCCGAGAAGAATATGGCCAAGGCAGTGGCAGAGCTCACCTATGCGTTTGCAAACGCAACGGTTCCCAAGGTAAACGTGGTGACCGGCCCCGCTTACGGAAGCGCTTATGTGGCCATGAACAGCAAGGGACTTGGCGCAGATGTGGTTTACGCGTGGACAGACGCCCAGATCGGAATGATGGATGCAAAGCTTGCGGTCAAAATCATGTATGCGGACGCAGACGCCGCAGCCCAGAAGGAGAAAGCGGCAGAGTACGCTTCCCTGCAGTCCAGCGCTGAGGCTGCTGCGAAGAGAGGCTATGTTGACAGTATCATTGAGGCAAAGGACACCAGAAAATATGTGATCGGTGCCTTTGAGATGTTATTCACAAAGAGAGAAGACCGCCCTGCGAAAAAACACGGCACGGTTTAAGAGAGGTGAATAATATGAAGAAAATTAGGAAAAGAATAGCGGCCGCACTGCTGATGCTGGCGTGCGTGCTGACCTTGACGGCCTGTTCCTCCATCGGTTCCGTGCCGGATGAAGAAATATTCCAGGCAAAGTCGGATGCCTGCATTGAAATGCTGACCAGCGTAGACGGGGCGGCTTTGCAGGAGCAGGTGAAAAACCTGGAAGAGGGATTTGACGATTTTGAGCAGCAGGTGGCCTTGTATCCCTATATCGGGGGAAACGGACAGAAATTCGATTTTACGGCGGACGCATATTTAAGTATGCTGAAAGCCTATGAGTCCTGTCTGGATGACCTGGGCGCTTTTGTACAGCTTAAGGAGTACGAGGGCGGAAAAGTAGATGGCGATGAGACCACCTACTATGCAGTGTATGAGTATGAGAAGCATGACCTGCGTCTGACCCTGGTGTTTGACCGGGAATATGTAATCAACACTGTGGCGGTGGATCCTATCCTTTCCACCGGGGAGATCCTTACCAAGGCGGGTCTCAACACACTTCTTGGCATGGGCAGCGTGTTTGTGGTACTGATTATCATCTGCCTGATTATTTACTGCTTTAACTTTATCCCCATGATCCAGAAGAAGTTTTCAAAGAAGCCGGCGGCGGCACCGGCCCCTGCAAAGGCAGCGCCCGCACCTGCGCCCGCTCCGGCAGTGGAGGAAGCCCAGGTGGATGATCTGGAGCTGGTGGCTGTGATTACAGCGGCAGTGGCAGCGGCTATGGGTACTTCCACGGATGGTTTTACCGTTCGTTCCATCAGACGTTCAAGTTCAAATAAATGGCGTAAGGCTTAAAATTTAGGAGGAAAAATCAATGAAAAATTATACAATTACCGTAAATGGAACCGCATATGACGTAACCGTAGAGGAAGGCGGAGCAGGCAGCGCTCCCGTTCGCGCAGCAGCTCCCGTGGCAGCCCCCAAAGCAGCCCCCGCAGCGGCTCCCAAGGCAGCTCCCGCAGCAGCGGCAGGCGGAATCGAAGTGAAGGCTTCCGTGCCGGGCAAGGTGTTCAAGGTGGAGGCAGGCGTGGGACAGGCCGTGAAGAGCGGAGACAATATCATTATCCTGGAAGCAATGAAGATGGAAATCCCCGTTGTCGCACCGGAAGATGGAACAGTAGCAAGCATCAACGTATCCGTTGGTGACGCCATCGAGTCAGGAGACGTCCTTGCAACTTTAAACTAGGAAATCTTGTTACGGAAAGACATGGAGGTTAAAACATGGGATATATAATGGAAACCCTGGAAAATCTCATGCAGCAGACAGCGTTTTCGAACCTGGAGTGGACCAATTTTGTTATGATTCTTGTTGCATGCTTTTTCCTATACCTGGCGATTGTCTGGGAATTTGAGCCGCTTCTGCTGCTTCCGATTGCCTTTGGCATGCTGCTGGTAAATATTTATCCGGATATTATGCTTCATCCGGAAGACGCGAAAAACGGCGTGGGAGGACTTCTGTACTACTTCTACGTGCTGGATGAGTGGGCGATTATGCCGTCGCTTATCTTTATGGGCGTCGGAGCCATGACGGACTTCGGGCCGCTGATTGCCAATCCCAAGAGCTTCCTTCTGGGAGCATCCGCCCAGTTCGGTATCTTTGCCGCGTACCTGGGCGCTATGGCGCTGGGATTTTCCGACAAGGCCGCAGCCGCTATCTCCATCATCGGCGGAGCAGACGGACCTACGTCCATTTTCCTGGCAGGAAAGCTGGAGCAGACTGCCCTTATGGGCCCCATTGCGGTGGCGGCTTATTCCTACATGGCCCTTGTGCCTGTAATCCAGCCGCCCATTATGAAGCTTCTCACCACAGAGAAGGAGCGTAAAATTAAGATGGAACAGCTTCGTCCGGTATCCAAGCTGGAGAAGATCCTGTTCCCCATCATTGTTACTATTGTCGTTTGTATGATTCTGCCTTCCACGGCTCCTCTGGTAGGTATGCTGATGCTGGGAAATCTCTTTAGGGAATCCGGCGTTGTCCGTCAGCTTACAGAGACCGCGTCCAACGCGCTGATGTATATCGTGGTTATCCTGCTGGGTACTTCCGTAGGCGCCACCACAAGCGCAGAGGCGTTCTTAAACGCAGATACCTTAAAGATCGTGGCTTTGGGCCTTGTGGCCTTTGCTTTCGGAACTGCGGCAGGCGTCCTGTTTGGAAAGCTTATGTGTGTGCTGACTCACGGAAAGGTAAACCCGCTGATTGGTTCCGCAGGCGTGTCCGCGGTGCCTATGGCGGCCCGTGTGTCCCAGAAGGTAGGTGCGGAAGCAGACCCCACCAACTTCCTGCTGATGCACGCCATGGGCCCCAACGTGGCCGGCGTAATCGGTACGGCTGTGGCCGCCGGTACCTTTATGGCTATTTTTGGAGTGGTGTAAGCCATTCCGGAATGTGACCAGACCAAGTTACGTGTTATGGGATTGTACGGCTGCGGCCGTGGCGATCCGCAGGGATTACAGGGGAGACTCCCCTGGATTCCCGGCATTATATGAATAAGGAGGGCATTTTCATGGCAGAAAAGAAGCCGATTAAGATTACAGAAACTATCTTGCGTGATGCGCATCAGTCCCTGATTGCTACGCGTATGAGTACAGAACAGATGCTCCCCATCCTGGAGAAGCTGGACCAGGTGGGATACTACTCCCTGGAGTGCTGGGGCGGAGCGACCTTTGACGCTTCCCTTCGCTTCCTGAAGGAAGATCCCTGGGAGAGATTGAGAAAGATTAAAGATAAGGCGAAGAACACCAAGCTTCAGATGCTGTTCCGGGGACAGAATATCCTGGGATACCGTCCCTACGCAGATGATGTGGTGGAGTATTTCGTACAGAAATCCATTGCTAACGGAATTGATATCATCCGTATTTTTGACTGTCTCAACGACCTGCGCAACCTGCAGACAGCCGTAAAGGCAGCCAATAAAGAGAAGGGCCATGCCCAGGTAGCTCTTTCCTACACGCTGGGAGAGGCGTATACCCTGGATTACTGGACCGGTATCGCAAAAGAGATCGAGGAGATGGGGGCAAACTCCATCTGTATCAAGGATATGGCTGGCCTTCTGCTTCCCTACACGGCTACCGAACTGGTATCTGCCTTGAAGGAAGCCGTAAGCATTCCTATCCAGCTCCACACCCACTATACCTCCGGTGTGGCGGCGATGACTTATCTGAAGGCCGTGGAGGCCGGCGTGGACGTTATCGACACCGCTATGTCTCCCTTTGCCCTTGGAACCTCCCAGCCTGCTACTGAGGTTATGGTGGAGACCTTTAAGGGAACGCCTTATGACACAGGATTTGACCAGCAGCTTCTGGCTGAGATCGCCGACTATTTCCGCCCGCTTCGTGACGAGGCTCTGGACAGCGGCCTTCTGAATCCCAAGAATCTGGGCGTAAATATCAAGACCCTGCTGTACCAGGTGCCGGGCGGTATGCTTTCCAATCTGACCTCCCAGCTTAAAGAGCAGCATGCGGAGGATAAATTCTACGACGTGCTGGAAGAGGTGCCCCGCGTGCGCCAGGATCTTGGCGAGTGCCCGCTGGTAACACCCTCCTCCCAGATCGTTGGTACCCAGGCTGTGTTTAACGTAATCATGGGCGAGCGCTACAAGATGGTTACAAAGGAGACAAAGGATGTTCTCTCCGGCAAGTATGGAAAGACAGTAAAACCCTTCAACGCAGAGGTGCAGAAGAAGTGCATCGGCGACGCGGAGGTGATTACCTGCCGTCCCGCCGACCTTATTCCCAATGAGCTGGAGAAGCTTGAGTCCGAGATGGCCCAGTACAAGGAGCAGGATGAGGATGTATTGTCCTATGCGCTGTTCCCCCAGGTGGCTACCGACTTCTTCAAATATAGGGAGGCCCAGAAAACCGGAATGGATGCCACAGTGGCAGATACGGAGAATGGGGCTTATCCGGTGTAAGGGATAGCGCCTTGAGACCGTAGAAATACGGGCTTTCATAAGATAAGAAATAAGGGAAAATATAAAACCCTTGGAAACTTCAAAAACAGGAGTTTCCAGGGGTTTTTGCGTTACAAAAAACTACCAGCTAAAATTACTTGTTTTCCGGAGGATAAACACAAGGAGCTTATTTGCAAAGATAAAATATAAAAAAGTGTTTGACGAACAGCCTGCAATCTGATATTATATTGAAAATAGTAGATAACTCAATCACTGAAAAGAGGAAAAATTTATGAATCGTGTGCAGTTTTACCCAGGTAAAAAGCTGGATGATATCCTAAGTAAAGAAGCGAAAAGTAAAGGGGTGAGCCGGAGCCAGTTTGTGACAGATTTGCTTGAAGATTATTATGGCCTATCCAATAAAGCGGTGCCGTCAATTACGGAGCTAACGACGATTGTCTTAGAGGAGATTGAAGAATATATAAAAAATGGCGGGGGTATTATTGAATTTGATCTGAATACTGCTTCTTCAACTTACAGAAACATTGACATGACTTGTGGGAAAAAACCAAGTGCGGTACGTGCGTCTATTGGCAGAAGCTTTGCCGCTAAAATTGGAAAAGAACCATTTGAAAATGTCCGGAAGTGTGTGGTTGATGGAAAACAGAAATTATCTCTGAATAACGCTTTGGTGTACGAAACTTATTGATTTTAATGGCTCTTTAAGCCTTAATGTGATATGGCCGACTATCGGAACATCCAATTGGTGGAGTGGAGATTTTATGAAGAAAGAAAATTTAAGTGTTCTGGGGAAAATTGTAAAACAAAAAAGTAAAGAATTAAATTTTACGATTATGAAGCCAGAACATTCAAGAACTGTTATATCCTTTCTTAGGAAGGAAGAGTGGCATCTCTTTATAGAGATGCACAGCCCTCTAGTACCTTCATTATCACTTCAGATGAGCATATATGTTGAAGATAAAGCAGTAAGAACCCTCATCTTTCCCTCTCCCATTATTATTAACAGTGGAAATGTGTGCCAATTCGTCCGCTTGTCCAATGCGGCTAATCAATATCTGTACCGTGGAAATGCTTTGGGTAGATTCTGGGTTGATGAAGAAAGCTTCGATCTGGCATATGAATTTATCCTGGAAGAATATCTGATAGAGCATTCTATAGAGGAAGCGGGAAAGCAGCTGTTTGATATTCCTCTTGTCCACTTTATGGATTGTCACATTCCGCTTATGATGCTGGCAGGGAATGTATGGAAGGCAGATGTGGCTATAGATTATCTAAGAGAATTACGGGGAAATGGTTATGTTGATAATCGAAGATATGGTCTTTGGTAAGATTTGCTGACGGAGGATAATTTGTACCTTTATGGCAGGCTACGTTATTGCGGATATACATGGCGAATATGACAGATTTGTGGAATTGCTTCATAAAATCCGATTAAAAGAGATGGATACCCTGTATGTTCTGGGAGATATCCTTGACAGAGGGCCTCATCCAGTCAAAACGCTGTTGAAGCTTATGAAAATGCCAAATGCCAGATGCCTGGCAGGAAACCATGAGCTTATGGCATTGGAATGCTTAAAGTTCCTGGGAAAGGAAATCACAGATATTTCCATTGAAGAGCTGGACGAAAAAATGTTCGATAATCTTGTGACGTGGCAATATAACGGAGGGAAAACAACCATCGATGAGTTTCGCAAACTGGATAAAAGTATGCGGCAGGAGGTAATGGATTATATGGGGGAATTTCTCCTATATGAGGAAGTGACGGAAGGAGAAACCGATTACCTTCTTGTCCATGCGGGACTTGGCGGTTTCACGCCCGAAAAGGATATTGAGGAATATTCCCTACATGATCTTGTATGGAAACGGGCCGATTATGAAGAAAAGTATTTCGACGACATTTATGTTGTTACAGGGCATACGCCTACCCAGGAGATAGACGGAAACCCCAGGCCTGGATTTATCTACAGAAAGAATCATCATATTGCCATTGATTGTGGGGCATGCTTTCGCGGCGGACGGCTGGCAGCCATATGTCTTGATACAGGAGAGGAGTTTTATTCGTCGTCAAATGAAGATTTTGCGACTCGTTAATCTTGAGGAGGAGAACCGGCCGTCACAGCCAGTTCTCCTCCAGAAATTTTACCATATCGATGGCCTTTGGCGGGCATCCCTTCAAGGATTTTCCAAAGCAGGCCGTACAGCTTCCCACGCCGATCTCTCCGCCTTGCCCTTTATAGCCCTGTCCGATACAGACAGGCCGGGCATTTCTGGGAAGCCCTCTTGTATCGTTTAGACGGTCCAGGGCGTAGATGAGAGAGCCGTAGCAGGCGGAACAGGCATCCTTTGGCTCTGTAAACTGCGCAAGGGCCTTTACCCGGCGGGTCATCTGGAACCTGGACTTGTCCAGGGTGTCCTCATTGAGGTAGATAAGGTTGGCTTTGGAGGTGTCGGCGCTTCCCACGCCCAGGCTTTCCGCCAGACGGATATAGCGCACGTCGTCCACGGAGTAGCCCATGCAGTCGCAGACGTAGGCGTCGCAGAGCACCGGGTCTTTAAAGCCCAGGATGCGGTTCATGACCACGGGATTGCCGCCCTCCTCGAAATCCAGATCGCCGCAGATGTTGTCCACCAGGATAAAATCATTTCTTACAACTGTATTTAAATGGGCAATGGGCTTATGGAGCCCCATGCTGTGGAAGCGGCGTTTTTCCGAGTTGGGAATCACGCCCTTGTTGTTTTTCAAAGCGCAGGTGACCGTGGTCTGGCAATGTCCTTTAAGGACAGGCATATTTATCATATAGTCCACGGCCAGGGCTGCGTCGCACACCTGGATAGACATGCCGTGGGCATCATGGGCGTGACTGCTGCCCTTTTGCAGGTCTACAAAGGGGACGTTATACCGGTCGCAGACGCGGCCGTATTCCACGGCCTTAAAGGAGGCACCTGTGCGCTCCCCCACCCAGGAACCCTCCATGATGGTGATGTCCCAAAAGCCGTGCTCCTGTAGATATTCGATAGTTCCCGCCAGAAGCTCTCCGTGGGTGGTAGCCCCCAGGGAGGGGTCTTTGGCGCAGACCAGATTGGGCTTTAGGGCAATTTTTTTCTTCCTGTCCCCAATATCCTCCGCCAGGTTTGCGGCCTCTAAAAGTTCTTTTGTTAATTCTTTGTACCTGGTTCCATGGATGATGTAAATGTCATTTTTCTTCATATGCAGTAAAATAAACAGGGTATCCTTTCTTAGAATTTCTATTCTTAGCATACGGGAATCTGGGGAAAACGTCAAGGACTATCAGATAATGTGCGTCTGGAAGGTAGCATTGTGCCTGTCACTGTGTTACAATCAGTAGAATAAAGGAAAGGTGATGGAAATTTGCGTAAATTTATATGGTACATAACAAAGAGACTTCTGTTGCTGGGGCTTCTCTATCTGCTGGCAGGCCTTATTATCCCGCCGCTGTTTCACAAAACAATCCATACAGAGGAAACTGAGGGCAGAAATGTGGAGCTGTCTATGGAACGGGTGAAAAGTATTGACAACAATATGGACGCATTGCTGTGGCGGCTTCGTCTGATTGAGGCGGCCCGGGAACGGGTGGTGCTGACCACCTTTGATTTCCGGGACGACAACAGCGGACAGGACATGATGGCCGCTTTGTTTCACGCTGCGGACCGGGGAGTACAGGTGCAGATTCTTGTGGATGGCATGAATGGCAGCGTCTGGCTTCCGGGAAGCGGGCATTTCCGGGAGCTGGCAGCCCATGAGAATGTGGAGGTGAGGCTCTATAATCCCATAAATCTGCTGATTCCCTGGCGGCTCAACTACCGTATGCACGACAAATATCTGATTGCGGATGACTTTGCCTATATTCTTGGGGGGAGAAATACAGACGATCTATTTCTGGGAAATTACGCAGACTCCTACAATGAGGACAGGGACATCCTGGTGTATGAGACGGCTCCGGGAAAAGGCAATTCCTATCAGCAACTGCAGGAATATTTTGCCCGGATCTGGGAGCTGCCCTGCTGCAAGCCATACAGAGGGGGAGCTTTTGACCAGGGGCAGCTTGCAAAGCATTATGAGGAGATAAGAGAGAAGCATCCGGATGCTTTTACAGAGCCGGACTGGGAAATGGAAACCATGGAAACAGAATATGTCAGTGTGTGGACCAATCCCATAGAGCCGGAGAATAAGGAGCCAGGGCTGTGGGACAGGCTGACCAGGCAGATGAAGGGGGAGGAGGATATCCTGATTCAGACGCCCTATATCATTTGCAGCAAGGCCATGTACCGGGATCTGACAGAGATTACCCTTGGCGGCGCCCGGATAGAGATGATTACCAATGCTGTGGAGAGCGGCGCAAACCCCTTTGGGTGTACGGATTATCTGAACCAGAAAAAGAATATCCGAAAAACAGGCCTTCACACCTACGAATATCCAGGGCCCCAGGCGCTTCATACAAAAACCATTCTGGCCGGGGAAAATATCAGCATGGTGGGCTCCTGCAACCTGGATATGCGCAGCATCTATCTGGATACGGAAATGATGCTGGTCATCGACAGTCCGGAATTAAACAAAAATCTCCGGGCCCAGGCGGAAGAGCTGAAGAGGAGAAGCCGCCATGTGGCGCCGGACGGAAGCGTGACGGACGGGGAGTCCTATGCGCCCCCAAAGGGAGGCATGGGGAAACGGATTTTCTATGGGATTTTCTGCAATGTGACCAGGCTGTTCCGGCATTTGCTGTGAGAAGGATTCCCCACTATTGACTTTTTTCCTTATGGTTGCTAAAATAGGCATAATTTTATAGGACAGGCATAAAGGATCTGAAAAAGAGAATGGGCAGGATTTGTGTGATCGGCGGGGGCGCCGCAGGCATGATGGCCGCGGTTTTTGCGGCAAAGGGCGGCGGGGCCGTGGAGCTGTACGAGAAAAATGAGAAGCTTGGGAAAAAGCTGTTTATAACTGGTAAGGGGCGTTGCAACCTGACAAATGACTGCGAAGTGGAGGAGCTTTTGCAACATGTGTGTACCAACGGGAAATTCCTCTACAGCGGATTTTACGGATTCACGGCCCAGGATGCCATGGCATTTTTCCGGGAAGCGGGGACGCCTGTAAAGACAGAGCGGGGCGGCCGGGTTTTTCCGGTGTCGGACCATGCCTATGATGTGACGGCGGCCCTGGAGCGGAAAATGCGGCAATACGGGGTGAAAATACATTTAAATACAGTGGTGGAAGGCCTTTTCCTGGAGGAGGGTCAGCTTGCGGGGATCCGCCTTTTTGGAAAGACGGAGCCCTTTGACAGAGTGATTGTGGCCACAGGAGGCCTCTCCTATCCGGTGACAGGCTCCACGGGGGACGGCTACCGGTTTGCGGAAGAGGCCGGCCATGAGGTGACGCCCTGCATACCTTCCCTGGTGCCTGTAAATGCGGCGGAGGCCTGGGTGAAGGAGCTCCAGGGGCTGTCTCTTCGCAATGTAAAGATGTCCGTATATGAGATGCCCAAGGGCAAAAGGGCTGTCTATGAGGAATTTGGGGAGATGCTCTTCACCCATTTCGGCGTCAGCGGCCCCCTGGTGCTGTCAGCCAGCAGCTACGTGGGGAGGCGTCTTAGGGAACGGCCTCTTTGTATGGTCATTGATCTGAAACCGGCCCTTACAAGGGAGCAGCTGGATGCCAGGGTGCTGCGGGATTTTGATGCGTCCCCCAATAAGAGCTTTAAAAATGTGGCGGCAGGCCTGTTTCCGGCCAGGCTGGTTCCGGTGATGATATCCCTTAGCGGGATTGAGCCGGAGAAGAAGGTGCATCTCATCACCAGGGAGGAGCGCCTGGCTTTTGTAGACAGAATCAAAAACCTGGAGTTGACCCTTACGGGCCTTAGGGATTACCGGGAGGCTGTTATCACCAAGGGAGGCGTTGCCGTCCGCAGCGTCAATCCCTCCACCATGGAGTCCAGACTGACGCCAGGGCTGTATTTTGCCGGGGAGGTGCTGGATCTGGACGCAGTGACAGGGGGATACAATCTGCAGATTGCCTGGTCAACGGGATATCTGGCCGGAACGGCGGCGGGGACGGCAGAAGAATTTTAGGAGGATTCTCTTAGAAGATCAGACTGTCAGCGAAAACGTCAAGTGCTTTTTAATAAGAAAGAAAAATATAAAAAGAGGCGCGGAAAGACCGTGCGAGAAGGAGGAAACATGAAGGATTCTAATTGCGGCTACTGTATGAGAGGGGAACTGCTGGACAAATTTGGCATTTACATCTGTGATCTGACAGTGAGCAGCCTGATTTTGTTCAAGGAGCAGAGCAAGCCTGGCAGGTGCATCGTGGCCTACAAGGACCATGTAAGCGAGATTATCAGCATCAGCGACGAGGAACGCAATGCATTTATGGCGGACGTGGCTCATGCCGCCAGGGCGATTCACGCAGCCTTCCACCCCAACAAATTAAATTACGGCGCTTACGGAGACACCGGCTGCCATCTGCATATGCATCTGGTTCCCAAGTATGAGGGCGGGGACGAGTGGGGAGGCACATTCCAGATGAACCCCGGCAAGACGTATCTCACAGAGGAGGAATACCAGGAAATGATCGGGAAGATCAGGGAAAACCTGTAAGGCCATACCATATTGAAGTTTAGAAGTCCAGTATTTACAGGTGATTGGAAAGGATAATATTTTATGAGTTACAGCGTAGCCATAGACGGGCCGGCAGGTGCGGGAAAAAGCACCATCGCCAAAGAGATCGCTAAGAAGGCGGGCTTTATCTATGTGGATACCGGGGCCATGTACAGAGCGTTGGCCTTGTGGTTTCTGCGCCAGGGTATCCGGGCGGAGGAGACGGAGAAAATCGAGGAAGCAATTACCCGGGCGGATGTTACTATCGTGTATGAGGAGGGCGTCCAGCAGGTGCTCTTAAACGGAGAAAATGTGACGCCCTGTCTGCGCACGGAGGAGGTGGGAAATATGGCCTCAGCCAGCTCCGTAAACCCGTCTGTGCGTCTTAAGCTTGTGGAGCTTCAGAGAAAGCTTGCCGCCACGGCAGACGTAATCATGGATGGCCGGGATATCGGCACCTATGTGCTCCCGGATGCGGATGTGAAGGTCTATCTGACGGCCTCCTCTGCATGCAGGGCAAAACGGCGCTTTGAAGAGCTTAAGGAGAAGGATGCCCTTGGGGATAAGACCCTGGAATCCATCCGGGCGGATATTGAGGAGCGGGATTACCGGGATATGCACCGGGATTTTGCGCCCTTACGTCAGGCGGAGGATGCGGTACTGGTAGACTCCTCGGATATGACCATCCCGGAGGTGGTAGACGTAGTGCTTGGCATGATCCGGAAATAGAAACAGCGTCAGCCTGAAGAAATCCCCGGAAGGATTTCAAGGCGGATGCGGTACGGGAATAAAAGGGGAGGCTTTTATGGAAATCAGGCTGGCGAAGACAGCAGGCTTCTGCTTTGGCGTTAAGAGAGCCGTGGACACGGTGTATGAGCAGGCGGAACAGGCCAGAGGGCCCATTTACACGTACGGTCCCATTGTCCACAATGAACAGGTGGTCCGGGAGCTGGAGGAAAAGGGAGTGCGGGTGCTGGAGGGGAAGGAGGCCCTGGAGAGCCTGGGAGAGGGTACTGTCATTATCCGCGCCCACGGAGTAGGAAAGGACGTCTATGAGCTTCTGGAGCGTCAGAACATTTCCTATGTGGACGCCACCTGCCCCTTTGTGAAGAAAATACACAGGATTGTGGAGCGGGAGAGTGCCAGAGGAAGGGAGATTCTCATAGCGGGAAACCCCGTCCATCCGGAGGTGGAGGGCATCCGGGGATGGTGCCAGGGGCCGGTTACGGTGCTGGAATCTCTGGAAGAAGCGCGGAAATTCACCAGTTCTTTCCAGAAAACCTACTGCCTTGTGGCCCAAACGACATTTAACTACAATAAATTTAAAGATTTAGTTGAAATTATCTCGGAAAAGGGGTATGATATACTTGTTTTAAATACGATTTGCAGTGCAACGGAGGAACGCCAGACAGAAGCGAAGCGGATTGCCAGTGAAGTGGATGCTATGATTGTCATAGGCGGAAGAAGCAGCTCCAACACACAAAAGTTATTTGAAATATGTAAAAAAGAATGTGCAAATACTTACTATATACAGAAACTTGTTGACTTGGATATAAAGACAGCGTCATCCATTCGTAGTGTAGGTATTACAGCAGGGGCCTCGACCCCAAACAAAATCATTGAGGAGGTTCAATTTTATGTCAGAAATGAGTTTTGACGAAATGCTGGAGGGATCATTAAAAACAATAAGAAATGGAGAGGTTGTCGAAGGTACTGTTATTGATGTCAAAGAAGACGAGATTATATTAAATATTGGATATAAATCAGACGGAATCATCACAAAGAGCGAGTACAGCAATACACCAGTAGATTTGACAACCTGCGTATCCGTGGGAGACACCATGGAGGCAAAGGTACTGAAGGTGAACGACGGAGAAGGACAGGTACTCTTAACCTATAAGCGACTGGCAGCGGAAAAGGGCAGTAAGAGATTAAAAGAAGCCTTTGAGAACGAGGAAGTGCTTACCGCAACGGTGACGCAGGTTCTTGACGGGGGCTTAAGCGTCGTTCTGGATGAGTCCAGGATCTTTATCCCCGCCAGCCTGGTATCGGATGGGTATGAGAAGAATCTGGGTAAATACGACGGACAGGAGATCCAGTTTATCATCACAGAGTTTAATCCCAGAAGGGGCAGAATCATTGGAAACCGCAAGCAGCTTCTGATTGCCGAGAAGGAAGAGAAGCAGAGAGAGCTTTTCGAGCGGATCCAGGTAGGCGATGTGGTGGAAGGTGTTGTAAAGAATGTAACGGATTTTGGCGCGTTTGTAGATCTGGGCGGAGCGGATGGACTGCTTCACATTTCCGAGATGTCCTGGGGCAGAGTGGAAAATCCGAAAAAGGCCTTTAAGGTTGGCGAGACCCTTACGGTTCTCATCAAGGATATTCGTGACACCAAGATTGCGCTGAGCCTTAAGTTTGAGGATGCCAATCCCTGGCTGCACGCGTATGAGAATTACGCGGTGGGCAATATTGTAGTGGGCCGTGTAGCAAGAATGACGGACTTTGGCGCGTTTGTGGAGCTGGAGCCGGGTGTGGACGCGCTTCTGCACGTTTCCCAGATTTCCAGAGAGCATGTGGAGAAGCCCAGCGACGTCTTAAGCATCGGCCAGGAGATCGAGGCAAAGGTTATGGACTTTAACGAGGAAGACCATAAGATCAGCCTCAGCATGAAAGCGTTACAGACAGCTTCTTACGCGTACCAGGATGAGGACGATGTGGAGGATGTGGATATTGACGCAGTTGCAGCAGAGGATATGGAATAAGGCGTAAGAGATTTACGGGGCTGTCGCATTAAGGAAAACAAATACGGGAAAAGGCGGATTCCAGGCCTGGAATCTATACTTGCTGGACTGGTGATGTCCAATAAGGCGCGGTTTCCCGTATATGGGGGTCTTAATGTGACGGCCCTATATTTTTATACACGTATCCGGGTGTGCCTGGGCGCGCGCTTTTATTCGTATATTTTCGGTGAGGCGCGAAGAGAAAGGGTGAGAGGCTATGTGGGAGCAGCGGCTTGCCGGGGAAACGCTCTATCATATTGTGAACTGGTTCTGGATTTACAGTTTCCTGGGATGGGTCTGGGAGAGCTGCTATGTGTCGGCAAAAGAAAAAAGACTGGTGAACCGCGGTTTTGTATCCGGCCCCGTATGCACTATCTATGGGTTTGGAGCGGTGGCGGTCTATCTTCTGCTAAAGCCTGTTTCTGGCAATATGGTGGCGTTGTATTTGGGCGGCGTGATAGTGCCTACGATTCTGGAATATCTCACTTCTATATTTATGGAGCAGGTTTTTCATACCAGATGGTGGGATTACAGCCACGACCGGTTTAACTTCCGGGGACGTATCTGTCTGGGGGCTTCCCTGGGGTGGGGACTTCTGTCCGTGGTGCTGTTTCATGTGCTGCAGCCTTTTGTGAATTTCCTGGTGGGGCTGTACAGCGTGGCTGTGGGGAAAATCCTGATGATCTGTGTGACGGCTCTCTACGGCGCGGATTTTATTCTGGCATTTGCTGGAGCCATGCAGATATCCAGACGTTTGCAGAGCATGGAGGACATTATGGAGGAGCTCTACGGGTATATCCGGGGAACCAGGCTCTATGGGACGGCGGAGGAGCTTCGGGAGCGTATGGAGCTATACCGGTTTTCCGGCTATAGGGAAGAGCTTAAGCGGCGGTTTGACATGCGGCGGGATGCCGTGGCTGCCTTTGGCATGGAGATTCCGGCGGATAAATGGGCCCAGCTTAAGGAACGGCACAGGCAGATTGAGGAGCGCATCACGGAGCTTCATGAGAGATATACAGGTTTCAAGGGTGGTGGCGGCTTCTTTGTACGCCGTGTTCTGAACGCGTATCCCAATATTAAGACCCATGCCCAGGCATTAAAGGACCGCAGGAAGAATAAAGCGGTAGAGGAATAGAGACGATGATTGCTTATGTAAAGGGAAAAGTAGCGTATCTGGATGTGGAAGCCGGTCTGGTGGTGTTGGAGACAGGCGGAATCGGTTATAATATACTTGTGCCTGGAAAGGAATTCTCCCGGCTTCCAGCAAGAGGGGAGGAAGCCAGGCTCTACACGTATCTCCATGTGCGGGAAGACGCCGTGCAGCTCTTTGGTTTTCTCTCCCAGGATGATCTTAAGTTTTTCCGGCTGCTGATCGGCGTCAATGGAATCGGCCCTAAGGCAGCACTTGGGATTCTCTCTGTGTTTGGAGCGGACGACCTTCGGTTTTCCATTCTGGCGGAGGATGAAAAGACCATTTCCCGGGCCCCTGGCATTGGCGCAAAGACGGCCAGGAAGCTGATCCTGGAGCTGAAGGATAAGGTTTCCTTCGCGGACGCCCTGGAGAAGAAGCTGGTTCATGAAGGAAGCCTTCCGGAAACGGAGGCCCTTAAGAATAACAACGCTAATGAGGCTGTGGAGGCTCTTGTGGCCCTGGGGTATTCTTCCTCCGATGCGCTGAAGGCAGTGCGGGGGGTGGAGGGAGCGGACTCCATGGATGTGGAGGAAATCCTGAAGGCAGCCTTAAAACAGATGAGCCTGTTTTAGTTAGGAGAACCACATGGCAAGAAGGATTATCACGGCAAGCGAGACGGAAGAGGATATCAAAATAGAATACAGCCTGCGGCCCCAGAAGCTTAAGGAATATATTGGCCAGGAAAAAGCCAAGGCCAATCTGAAGATTTATATTGAGGCGGCGAAGAGGCGGGGGGAAGCCCTGGATCACGTGCTGTTTTACGGTCCTCCTGGCCTTGGAAAAACGACCCTGGCAGGTATTATCGCCAATGAGATGGGCGTGCATATGAAGGTAACCAGCGGCCCGGCCATTGAGAAGCCCGGGGAGATCGCGGCGGTCTTAAACAATCTCCAGGAGGGGGACGTGCTCTTTGTGGACGAAATCCACCGGCTCAACCGCCAGGTGGAGGAAGTGCTGTACCCGGCTATGGAGGATTACGCCATTGACATTATGATTGGAAAGGGGGCCACGGCCCGCTCTATCCGGCTGGAGCTGCCTTCGTTTACGCTGATTGGGGCGACTACCAGGGCGGGGCTTCTGACAGCGCCGCTCCGGGACCGGTTCGGCGTGGTGCATCATCTGGAATTTTACACGGAGGAGGAGCTTGAGGAGATCGTGCTGCGCTCCGCCCAGGTGCTGGAGGTGGAGATTGAGGGAACCGGGGCAAAGGAGATAGCCAGGAGATCCCGGGGGACCCCCCGTCTGGCCAACCGGCTTCTGAAACGGGTAAGGGATTTTGCCCAGGTGAAATACGACGGGCGGATCACGGAGGATGTGGCCCGTTTTGCCCTGGATCTGCTGGAGGTGGATAAATACGGCCTGGACCAGACGGACCGCATGATTCTGCGCACCATGATGGAGAAATTTGACGGCGGCCCTGTGGGGCTTGACACCCTGGCAGCGGCCATTGGGGAGGACGCAGGCACCATAGAGGATGTCTACGAACCCTACCTTCTGAAAAACGGCTTTATCAACCGCACGCCCCGGGGGCGGGTGGTATCCCAGCTGGCTTATGAACACCTGGGGCTTACCCTGTGAGGACGGATGTGGTATTAAGACAGGAGAGTTAAAAATATGCTTGAGATTAAAAAAATGACTGGAGACATGCGGGAGACGGTGCTGGATATGGTGATTCAGTTTTACCACAGCAACGCGGTTTCCCATGAGGTGCCCACCCCAGTGCTGGAACAGACTTTTCTGGACGCGGTCAGCGAGGACCCTGTCTTGATGGGGTATGTGCTGACGGAGGAGGGAAAGATAATCGGATTTGCCTACGTGACGGTTTTCTACGCCTGCGAGGTGGGCGGAAGGTGTCTGATGTTTGAGGAATTATTTCTCAAGGAGGAGGCCAGAGGAAAGGGTTATGGCACGGCATTTTTCAAGTGGGTTATGGAGAGCCACCCGGAGGTGAAGCGATTCCGCCTGGAGGTGACGGAGGAAAACAAAAGGGCCATTGCGCTGTACGAATCCCTGGGCTTTTCTTTTCTGGATTATGGGCAGATGGCAAAAGACTGTATATAATGGAGCGCTTGTGGAATGGAAAACAGGAAAGGAGCAAAACAGGATGGAAAAGGTAACGGTTCAAATGTTGATTGAGAGGGCGTTGGAGGCCAGGACGTATTCTTACAGTCCCTACTCCGGCTTCCAGGTGGGGGCGGCGCTTCTTGCCCGGGACGGGCAGGTATTTACCGGCTGTAATATTGAAAATGCCGGCTATACTCCCACAAACTGTGGGGAGCGGACGGCTTTTTTCAAGGCGGTCAGTGAGGGGGTGCGGGATTTTGCGGCAATCGCTGTTGTGGCAGGGCCGGCGGACACAAAGGGAGACCTTCTTATGGGAGCGCCCTGCGGGGTCTGTCTGCAGGTGATGATGGAATTCTGCGACCCGGAGACTTTTCAGATTATTATAGCGGCTTCTCCGGAGAAATATGAGATTTTTACCCTGAAGGAAATGCTTCCCCGGGGATTCGGGCCGAAGGACCTGGGAAGGTGAGCCTGCTTTTAAAGAAGCGGCTAAGTGGACCCATGGGGCGGGAGGCAGGAAAGGGAGTGGATAAGGGGCAGAATGAGAACTTTAAGAGTTGGGAAATTAAATAAATATTTTGCCGGACAGCCTGTCTGGAAGAAAGAACTGCTTTTTGCTGTCTTTCTTTTGCTGTTTGCGGCCCTAAGGCAGTACCTTATCCGGGACCTGCCCATTATGGCGGTGCCAAAGGGCATTCACGACGACTGGATTATGGTGCATCTGGCAGACACTCTGCGGAGCGGGCAGTGGCTGGGGGAGTACAATTCCCTGACTTTGACTAAGGGGATGTTTTTTCCGCTGTTTCTGGCTGTCTGCAATTACCTGGGGATTCCCTATCTGACGGCGGCCAGCCTGTTCTATACGGCGGGTTGTGTGCTGTTTGTATACGCCCTGCGGCCCCTTCTTAAGAAATACCAAAGCATGGGAATCCTGTATCTGGCCCTTTTATGGAATCCTATTTCCTATTCTGTCCAGGCTTTTCAGAGGGTGTATCGAAACAGTATTTCCTATTCCCAGGCGCTTTTTATATTTGCGGGATTCCTGGCTCTGTATCTTCGGAGAAAGGAACCGGTGAGGCGGCATATTCTCTGGATTGGGGCTGCAGCCGTGGGAACCGTAAGTTTTTTCTATACCCGGGAGGACGCCATCTGGCTGCTGCCTTTTCTGGTGGTTTTCATGCTGGTGTACGGGGGGAGCCTTTTGGGGCTTTTCCGGAGGGAACGAAAGGGGGAGTATCTGGTAAAGCTGGCTCTTCTGGCGCTGCCTTTTCTGGGCCTTTGGGGAACGGGCCAGGTGATTGCCGGGCTTAATGAGCAGCATTACGGCATCTCCACGGTAAATGAATTGCAGGACAGCGGATTTTCCCAAATGTATAAGAGTATGATGGCGGTAAAGCCCCAGGAGGACATCCCCGGCGTCACTATTACCAGGGAAAAGATTGCCCGCATGTGTGATGCCTGTCCCACATTAAAGGAGCTGGAGCCCTATTTTGACAGCAGCCGGGAATTCTGGGCCGGAGAAGAGGGGGATGCCGAAAACTGGGAGGTGCGGGATGGATGGATGTTCTGGATTGTCCGTACGGCCCTGGAACAGGCGGGATATTATGAGGACGGCGCTTCGGCAGACGCAGTCTGCCTGCAAATCCGTGACGAGCTGGAAAGCGCCATGGATAAGGGGCTTCTGCAGCGTCAGCCAACTATGCCCTCCACCTATATGTCCCCCTGGCGGAAGGGATACCTGGGGGACTTGTGTGGGGCCATGGGAAGAGCCGTGGTTTATACCGCCACTTATGAAGGCATGGAAACTCTGGTGTATCTCTACAGCGAGCCGGATGAGAACGGGGGGATTCCCTTGTTTGAGCGCGTTACCGGAAACCGGGCAATCTGGTATGAGTCCAATCTCCTGGAAGCGGCCGGCTGGTATGCGGACCTGTCCGGCATGGAGGGTTTAAGCCTCTGTCTGGAGAATGAGGACGGGGAGATGCTGGCTATGGTGGAATTTCTGGACAGCCCGGATATAGCGGCCTATATGCGGCAGCAGGGGGCTTACGCGCCGGGTATGGAAAAATGCCGTTTTTTTATAAAACATTACCAGGAAGAGGAGGGCCCCCTCTATCTCTGCGCCTACAGGGGAGAAGAGAAAGCGGCTTCCTACCTCCTCTCGGAGGAGGTGGTTCAGGAACGCAATGAGGAGAGATGGCTTAACGTGGACTGGTATTGGGATGTGCCCGAGCGGCATGGGCTGCTGAATGAAATCGCATGGAAGGGGACGCTTTTAAACGGGATCCGGACGGTTTACCGGGCAACCGGCCCTGGGCTGGCTGTGTTTGGCCTGCTGGCGTATTTTATCTTATGCGTGTGGTTTGGGCGGGCAGGCAGGAAGGAGAATCCGTATCTTGCTCCCTGGCTTGTGACAACCGCCCTTCTGGGCAGCTATCTGGTGCTTCTGGCGGGCATCTCCTACTCGGAGATCTCCGGCTGGAACGCCATTTTGTACTGGTATCTCTCAGGGGGATACCCGGTGATGCTGGGATTTGAGGTGTGCGCGGCGCTGTTTGCTGCGCCGGAAGTATGGAAACGGATGCGGAACTTAAAACAGCATCAGCCCGGAGAGTCCCCCGGAAGGATTTTAGGACGAAAAAGCGGCCGGAAATGCTTCCAGATGCCAGGGGACTTGTAGGGCAGATGCGGTACTTAAAATAGGAGGTAAGATTATGCTGGATGCTAAGTTATTCGATCATACGATTTTAAAGGCGGACGCCACAAAAGCGGCTGTGGAGAGAATCTGTAAGGAAGCCAGGGAGCACGGATTTGCCTCTGTCTGTGTAAACAGCTATTACACGGCATTTGTGGCGGAGCAGTTAAGGGGCAGTGAGGTGAAGGTCTGCACGGTTGTGGGATTTCCGCTGGGGCAGATGAGTACCCGGGGAAAATGCGCCGAGACGGCGGCGGCCGTGGAGGACGGTGCTCAGGAGATCGATATGGTGCTGAATGTGGGAGCCATGAAAGATAGGGACTATGACAGGGTGCTTGGAGATATCCGCCAGGTGAAAGAGGCTTGTGGTGACGCGCTTTTAAAAGTGATTCTGGAGACCTGCCTGCTGACAAAGGAGGAGATTGTGAAAGCCTGTGAGCTGGCCAGAGAGGCCGGGGCAGACTTTGTAAAGACCTCCACGGGATTTTCTACCGGCGGGGCAAAAGAGGAGGATGTGACGCTGATGCGAAAGACTGTGGGAGACGTCATGGGCGTAAAGGCCTCCGGCGGCATCCGGGATAAGGAGACGGCGGAGAGAATGGTGGAGGCGGGAGCCAGCCGTCTGGGCACCAGCGCCACGGTGGCGATTGTAGGTTAAGAAACGAAAATAAAAAAGGATTCCGGGTGCGCTTGGGAAAAACATGCGCCTTGGAATCCTTTTTATCATTTATAGGATGGCGTCCCGCAAAAGACGGGAGTCCACTTTAAAACTTCAGATTTGCGAATAAGGAACCAAGATTTGTTGTTAACTCCTCGCTCTTTGGAAGCGTAATCCGCTCCTCGGAAACCTCGGGAGCCGCATCCTCCAGCAGAGCCTTCATGCTGAGAGACAGCTTGCCTTCCTTGAGGGCAATTACCTTTACCGTTACGGGATCGCCTACCTTCAGAACAGCATCCGGGCTCTTTACCCGCTTATTGGAAATCTGGGAAACATGAACCAGACCGGATAAATCGTTACCCAGATCAATGAATGCACCGTAAGATTGCAGGCTTTCCACCTTACCCTCCATAACGTCGCCAACCTTGACGGCATCCAGCTTTGCCTGGCGCTGGGCGGCGGCTTCCTGTTTTAATACGTTCCGGGCAGACAGAACCAGCTTTTTGCTTTCCGGGTTTACCGTGATAACCTGGACTTTGATCTTCTTATTCAGCCAGTCCTCCAGATTTTCCACGTAGGACAGGGAGAGCTGGGAGGCAGGGATAAATCCACGTACACCCTCTACATTGGCGATAACGCCGGCTTTTACCACGCCTGCGATTTTGACTGTGAGAACAGTCTTTTCATCCAGATAGCTTTTCAGGGTTGCCCAGGTGGGATCCTCGATTTCTTCCTCTGCCGCTTCCGCCGGCTGAGATAAGGAAGCCTCCAGCTCTTCCTTCAAGTCATCCATTGTCAGATTTTCTTCCATTTTCTTATACCTCGCTTTACCATTTCTTGTGGACCACCCTTGGGAGAGGCGTTCCTTATGTACCCTTCCGTGAAGGGGGAAGACCTCATTTTTTTCTTGGTCAACACCCTTATTATATGGTAAAATGAGAAAGAAAGCAATATCATCTTATAAATATAGAGGTAAATTACATATGAGTTTAAAGGTTGTGTGTGTGCGGAATGTGAAAATCGGGGAGGGGAAGCCTAAAATCTGCGTTCCCATTGTGGGGCGGACAGAGGAAGAAATACGAAGCCAGGCGGAAAATCTTCCGGGGTATCCCGCCGATCTGGTGGAATGGCGGGCGGACTGGTTTGAGGATCTTTGCAGGCCGGGAGCCCTTGAGCGGGTGCTTGGGGAGCTTAGGAGCTGTCTGGGAGAAAAGATTCCGCTGCTGTTTACTATCCGGACAAAACAGGAGGGCGGGGAGAAGGAGCTTTCCCCGGAGGAATATGCCCGACTGAATTTGCTGGCGGGCAGGAGCGGCTTTGTGGATCTGGTGGATGTGGAGCTGTTTTCGGAGCCGGCCGGCCGGTGGGATGTGAGACTGCCTGGGGATTTCCAGGCTTTTGACCAGGCAAAGAGCGATTCGCGCCCCGGCGCTTTTGCCCTGGCGGAAAAATACCGGCGCTCTGGCGCTTTGGAGCTGGTTCGGGAGCTTCGGGAGACAGGAGTCCGGGTGATCGGTTCCAGCCATGATTTTTCATGTACTGCCCCTGTGGCGGTTCTGGTGGACTGTTTGCGTGCCATGCAGTCTATGGAACCGGATATCTGTAAGCTGGCGGTAATGCCACAGCGCCGGGGAGATGTGGCTGCTCTTTTGACGGCTACCTGGCAGATGAATGAACAGTACGCCGACAGACCGGTCATTACCATGTCCATGGGGAAGCTGGGGCTTTTAAGCAGGCTCTCCGGGGAGCTGTTTGGTTCGGCGGTGACCTTTGGAACGGCAGGGCAGGCCTCGGCTCCCGGGCAGATGGAGGCGGGAAGGCTGGCAGAGTGGCTGGAAACGCTGCATGAGGAGGAGAAGCCCCGGATTGCCGGTCATATTTTTCTCATTGGATTTATGGGAGCGGGGAAAAGTACCGTGGCCTCGGCGCTTGAGAAGCGGCTGGGAGTCCGGAAAATTGAGATGGACGCCGGCATTGAGCAGAGGGCCGGGCAGAGTATCGCGTCCATGTTTAAGGAGCATGGGGAGGCATATTTCCGTGGACGTGAGACGGAGTTTTTGTTTTCTCTGGAAGCGCATGTCCCTGCGGTTGTTTCCTGCGGCGGCGGCGTGGTGGTGAGACGGGAAAACACGGATTTTATGAGGCGGCATGGGAAGATCGTTCTTCTGACGGCAAACCCGGAAACCATTCTGGACAGGGTGAAGGACAGTGTGGAGCGTCCCATTTTAAACGGAAATATGAACGTAGACTTTATCCGCCGCCTGCAGGAGAGGCGGAAGATTCTGTATGAGGCTGCGGCGGATGTGGTGATTGCCACGGACGGAAAAGATGTGGAAGAGATCTGCAGCGAGATTTTAGAGAGCGTATCCTGTTAAAGAGGAAATGCCATGGTAGGATGTCCCGTGGTCTGGCGGTGGATGCACATTCTTTGGGCAGCGGAATATGCTGGTAAAAACAGGAAAGCCGTTGTGTTTTATGAATAATCCAAAGCTTGAAAACCTGTTAAATCTGGCCTTAGATGCCAGTGAACAGGAGCGGGAACGCTCCCAGAATCTGAATGTGGGATACGATAACGAGGAGCGCACCTGGGAACTGATTGTCAAGTACAGCGGGGATCTGGGATTTCTTAGGGACAGGGGAATCCAGGTGGTGGAGCTTAAGAATGAGTACGCCATCCTGACTGTGCCGGAATCCAAGGTGGAGGAGCTTGGGCAGATTGAGGAGATCGAATATGTGGAGAAGCCCAAGCGGCTTTATTTTGCGTTAAATCAGGGGAAGGCCGCCTCCTGTATTACGGCGGTGCAGAATGAGCGGTTTGCTCTGTACGGGAGGGGCGTTCTGGTGGCCTGTCTGGACTCCGGCGTGGATTATGCCCATCCGGATTTCCGGAATCCCGACGGCAGCAGCCGCATTTTATTTCTCTGGGACCAGACCCTTAACGGAAATCCGCCCGAGGGTTATGTGAGGGGGACGGAATTTACAAAGGCGCAGCTGGATGAGGCGCTGAAAAGGGAGAGCCGGGAGGGGCAGCAGGCGCTTGTGCCAAGCGTGGATTTAAGCGGGCATGGGACGGCGGTGCTGGGCATTGCGGCCGGAAACGGAAGGGCCAGCGGCGGGAGATACCGGGGGGTGGCCAGCGAAAGTCCTCTGCTTGTGGTGAAGCTTGGGATGCCCCGAAGCGATTCTTTCCCCCGGACTACGGAGCTGATGCAGGCGGTGGATTACTGTGTCAAGAAGGCTTTGGAGCTTCACATGCCTATGGCGGTTAACATCAGCTTTGGAAATACTTATGGTTCCCATGACGGCAATTCCCTTCTGGAGACATATCTGACCGATATGTCAAATTTTGGAAGAAATGTATTCTGTATCGGGACCGGAAATGAGGGATACGGGGACGGGCACACCCATGGAAGGCTGCGGGAGGGGGAGGGAACCCAGGTGGAGTTTGCTGTGGCGGAGTATGAGACGGTGCTGAATATCCAGCTTTGGAAATCCTATGTGGATGTGGCGGACGTGTACCTCATACATCCTGGCGGGCAGGTGGCAGGCCCCCTTAGGGAGAGCGCAGGTATCCAGCGGTTTGTGCTGGGGGATACGGAGGTTCTGGCCTATTACGGGGAGCCTACGCCCTACAGCCAGAACCAGGAGATTTATTTTGACTTCCTGCCAGGGAGGGATTATCTGGACAGCGGCATCTGGAGTATAGGTCTGCTGGCGGAACGGATTGTGGACGGGGAATATCACATGTGGATGCCAGGCATGGCGGCCCTTAACCAGGGCACGCGCTTTCTGTATCCAACCCCGGACGCCACGCTCACCATTCCTTCCACGGCACGGAAAATTATTGCTGTGGGGGCTTATGACAGCCGGAACCTAAGCTATGCGGACTTTTCCGGCCGTGGAGGAAGCGGGGGCGAAGACCTTCGAAAACCGGATCTGGCGGCTCCCGGGGTGGATATCCAGGCCCCCGCCGTGGGAGGCGGCTATGCTCCGGTAACAGGAACCTCCTTTGCCACGCCTTTTGTGACGGGGGCTGCTGCCCTTCTAATGCAGTGGGGAATTGTGGAGGGGAACGACCTGTTTCTCTATGGGGAGAAGGTGAAGGCGTATCTCATACGGGGGGCCAGGCCGCTGCCAGGGTTTGGGGAGTATCCTAATAATCAGGTGGGGTGGGGGACGCTTTGTGTGAGGGAGAGTCTGCCGGGGTAGAAATGAGGAGGTTTATTGAGGAATAGGCACTTTATTTTATGGTATATAGTGTCGAATAATGTGCTTAGTATGTATTGATTGGATTCTATATAGACATGTGGTTGGGATAAAATGAATAATAATTCATAGATCACATGGAAATTAATCAGTGCTATACGGGAGGAAAAGGATGGGAAAAATAAAGTAATTGTGGTGCAAAACATCAATGTCACTGTTTCAGAGGAAAATTTTGATGATTATATCTGTATTACTGATATTGAAAAAGCCAAGGTTGGCGGCTCCAGAGGAGCGGATGTTGTCAAAAACTGGATGCGGAACAGAGCGACCTTGGAATTTTTGGGTACGTAGGAAGAAATCTATAATCCGGCCTTTAAAGTGGTCGAATTCGACCACTTTAAAAGCGAAGCAGGTTTACATACATTTGTACTAAGTGTTTCGGAATGGATTGAAAAGACAGAAGCGATAGGATTATTTGTGAAACGTGGAAAATATGGGGGGACGTATGCGCATAAAGATATTGTATTTGAATTTGCTTCGGCAATCAGCCCTGTTTTTAAACTATATTTAATCAAAGAATTTCAAAGGTTGAAAGAAGTGGAGAATGATGCAAAGAAAATTGAGTGGGATGCAAAAAGATTTTATCAAAAAAATAATTATTTAATCCAAACAGATGCGGTGATATGCTCCCCTTAAGGTAGACAGATGAAATAATAAAACTGTCACTATAAGGAGGAGCATATTTTATGGGACAACATTCAAAATACTCTTTTGAAATGAAATTAGATGCTGTCACAAAGTATCTGGAGGGAAGCTGTCCAACAGAAAGTATCGCCCGAAGTCTGGGAACGAATGGGTCGAGGATTATCGAATGGGCAACGCTATATCAGTCTTTGGGGGCTGAAGGACTAAAAACCACCCAAAAGCTCAGTTCCTATTCAGCGGAAACAAAATGCAGCGCTGTCTGCGATTATCTTTCTGGAAAAGGGACATTAAGGGAAATCCAGAAAAAATATGGAATCCGTTCTGATAAACAGTTGCGGAACCGGATTATGAAGTATAATGGTCATGGGAATCTAAAGTATTCTGGAACAGGAGGAACCAGTATCATGGCCAAAGGAAGAAAGACTACATACGAGGAACGGGTGGAAATCGTGACATACTGTATTGAGCATGAAATGGACTATGCGCAGACAGCAGAAAAATACCAGGTATCTTACCAACAGATTTACCAATGGACAAGGAAATACCAGTCAAACGGCGCAGAAGGGCTTATTGACAAAAGGGGGAAAAGAAAGCTTGAAAATGAAATGTCAGAACTGGAGAAACTGCGTGCGGAAAATAAGCTTCTTCAAGCGGAAAAGCGCAGAGCCCAGCTGGAGGTTGCTTTCTAAAAAAACTCGACGAGATCGAAAGGAGGCGGTTCTAAGCCAGATACAAAATGAGACGGTTTATCTGGCGATACAGGAAATATATGATGAGCAGGGCTGCCCTATATCGGAATTCTACAGATTTGCGGGAATTTCGCGTTCTGCTTATTATAAATGGCTGAAATGGAAACCAAGTGAAAATGAATTTCAAGTCAACGCAAAAAGAATCCTGCGCCTTATGCGGGTTTTACATCTGAAGTCTGTGTGCCGGCGCAGGAGAAGAAACTATGTAAAATCAACGCCAGAGGTTACTGCCGAAAATATATTAAACCGGGAGTTCCATGCGGAGCATTTTGGAGAAAAATGGCTGACGGATATAACGGAAATGAAATATGGAGCCAGTGGGAAGGCATACCTAAGCGCCATTCTGGACTTAGCAGATAAAAGTATTGTTTCCTTTGTCATTGGACATTCCAATAATAATGGCCTTGTTTTCGAAACCTTTGAGATTGCCCATGAAAACCATCCAGAGGCAAAGCCTTTATTCCACAGTGACCGTGGGTACCAATACACCTCAAAATCCTTCCGCAAAAAGCTTAACGGAGCAGGGATGACACAAAGTATGTCAAGAGTATCCAGATGTATTGATAACGGATCAATGGAAGCGTTCTGGGGGATGCTGAAATCAGAAATGTATTATCTGAAGAAATTTCAAACTTATGAGGAACTAAAGGAGGCCATATCCGATTACATAGATTATTATAATAATCACCGGTATCAGAAGCGCTTAAACTGTATGACACTGATAGAATATAGAAACTATTTGAAAGGCGCTGCATAAAAAGAGGCTGTAAAAAATTTTGTGTCTATGGGTAAAAATCTTTTTTGATAAAAATTAGATATGTAGACATTTGCTGTCGAATCGTATTGGTTTTATGTTGTCGAATTTCTTCCTTGATAATAGTATTGCCAGTCTGCTTATGTTTATACATTTATTTTGATTTTTCTGCATACCAATCAGGCATTAGCAGCAGAAATACGTTATGTGGGCGCTGCCCACACCCGGCCTCCGGAATAAGACTGGATATTTCTGGAAATACTGCTAATGCCGATGGAATAAGGCCGGGACGTTTCTTGATAGGATATGCTGTCCCGGCTTTTTCTTTTTAAAGGTACTGGGTGATCCTGTCTCCATAAAGGACAACCATCTGGTTGAGCACCTGGTCCCAGTTCCTGTACCGCTGTGTCCACTTTTTGATTACGTTCCCACTGGCAAGATAGAGCATTTTTTCTAAGGAACTGTCGCTTGGGAATACACTTTTTGTCTTGGTCACTTTCCTGTACTGGCGGTTAAGGCCCTCTATGATATTCGTGGTATACATGATGCGCCGGATCTCATCAGAGAACTGGAAGAAGGAGCTGACATCCTCCCAGTTGTTTTCCCAGTTACTGACTGCATAGGGATATTTGCGTCCCCATTTTTCTTTGATCTTTTCCAATTCTGACAGCGCAGACGTTTCGTTTGGGGCATTATAGACTGCTTTGAAGTCAGAAGAGAATTTTTTCAGGTCGCTGTAATTGACATATTTGAAAGAATTCCGCAGCATGTGGATGACGCACCTTTGGATCTGCGCATCCGGATAGACTGCACTTATTGCTTCCTTAAATCCTGCAAGCCCATCCACACAGAAGAACAGCACATCCTGTACGCCACGGTTTTTCAGGTCATTTAACATCCCCAGCCAGAACTTGCTGGTCTCATTGGCGCCTACGGTGATACTCAGGATATCTTTATAGCCGTCTGCGGTGATCCCCAGCACAATGTAGGCGGCACGGCTCAGTATGCGTCCGTCTTCCCTGACTTTATAATGGATACAGTCCATGAATACAAAGGGATAGATGGGGTTCAATGGCCGCGCCTGCCACTCTTTGACCTCTGGGAGTATCCTGTCCGTGATCTTACTGACCATCTCTGCGGACAGTTCCATCCCATAAAGTTCCTGTATCTGGTCATGGATATCCCTTGTGCTCATACCCCTTGCATAGAGGGAGATTACTTTTTCTTCAATACCGGAGATATCCCTCTGGTATTTTGGGATGAGCTTTGGCTCAAATTCACCCTCACGGTCTCTTGGGACATCGATCTGGAATTCCCCATACTGGCTCTTGAGGGTTTTGGGAGAATGTCCGTTACGTTTGTTGGATGTGGGAGCATCACCTTTCTGGTTTTTTTCGTAGCCAAGGGATGCATCCAGTTCCGCCTCCATAAGCTCCTGAAGGATATCTTTGAAGCTGTCCCTTAGCAGGCTGTAAACATCAGCCACGCTGTTAAGGTTGTTATCTGCAATAATCTGTCGTATTTGCTGTTTTGTTGCTGGCATAAAAATACTCCTTTTCGATAAGAATTGTCATATCTTGATTCTTACCAAAAAAGAGGTATTTTTTTCCAAAGACACAAACTATTTTACACTACCCATAAAAACTCTGCCAGTCCTTTTTTGTGACTGGCAGGCTAAAATTTTTATTTTTTTTAATTGTCTACTTGACAGGGAGCGGTTACAGGAAGGAGTATCCATTCTGTTCTCATAACTGTTGTAATTCACCTTTTTTCAAGCAAAAAGTTACATCAGCCTGCTTTGCAAGTTCATTCGAGTGCGTTACGATTATTACGCACTTATTCATCTGATGGGCACATTCTTTCAGAATGTTTGTAATTTCAACCGCAGTGTCTTCGTCAAGATTTCCTGTCGGCTCGTCCGCAAGAATAACGCTTGCGTCAGAAGCTAATGCACGGGCGATTGCTACCCGTTGCTGCTGTCCGCCAGAGAGCTTCAGAACATTTCGTTTTGCTTCCTCCTTTGTAAGCCCCAAACGCTCCAAGATAGGCAGCGGCGGAAGTTTAGAAGTTAAAGCCACATTTTCAGCAGGCGTCATATAATCAATCAGATTATAACTTTGAAAAATGAATGCCACATTGTTTTTGCGATGATATGCAAGTCCCTTTTTCTCAATATCTTCTCCTTGAAACAGTACCTGTCCGTAAGACGGACTGTCCAAACCACCAAGCAGGGAGAGCAAGGTTGTTTTTCCGCACCCACTCGGACCGAGGATTGCATAAATTTTTCCTACCTCAAAATCGGTAGCTATATTTTTTAGTACATTCCTGTTCCCATCGTAGGAATATTTAACATTACAGGTTTTTATGATACTCATTTATGTGTCCTCCTTAACTCATTTTCGTAAGAATAACTTTCGGCTTTGAACGAACAACAGTCCACGATGAAGCAATAACCGCTACTGCAATCAGCAAAATTCCAATTAAATATAGCGGGAGCAGATAAGCTGCGTTAATCTGCACATTGAGATTTGCTGTTCCCGTAGTAACTCTGGATACTAAAAATGCTCCTGCTTTTTCCGCTACAGAAAAGCTAAACGGTATAGATGCTACAAACGAAATAACCGCTACAATAATAGTTTCTGTAAAAATTTGTAAAATGATATTCAGCTTACTCTTGCCAATGGAAAGCAAAATCCCTATTTCCTTTTTGCGTCCTCTAATCCAGATTGTAAGTAGCAGGGTAAGTATCACAACGCTAACAACTGAAATAATAATAATTGTTATATTTACCAGTTGTTGCAAGGACTCTAAAGGTGTAGAAACAACATCGTACTCATCGGTATCAATGCTGAGTTTCAAGGATTTTCCACGAAGCTCTGGCAAGTCCTTTACTTTATCATAGACATTCTGGATGCTTACAGGGTCTTCCACATAAATATCAATCTGTGTATAACCATCTATCTTACGACCAAAGTTTTCAAACATTGTCGTGTAGTCCACATAGCCGCAGTTTGCGGGTATATCCGATACAGAAAAACCTCCGTTTCCAGAAGTACCCTCCGTACCGTCAAAAATACCAATGATTTCAAGCTTCACATTGCCGTCAGAGTCAAGACAGTACATTGTCATTATATTGCCCACAGACAGCTTATTGTAATCCGCAAGCTCTTTTGAAATCATCACAACATACTTATCTTCGGAAGTGATGTGCCTGCCATCCACAAGGCTATATTTTCCGCTTTCAAAATCAGAGCTTTTTTCAGAGGAAAGAGCTGCCGTATAAGCAGACGACTCTCCATAAGGAGTGTAGCTCAAATTAAACGCCGCAGGTAAATATTCAAAGTCCACACCTGCTCCCCAAAATCCTCTCGGATTGTCAGAGTTATAATCTACAACGCCGTCCACCTTTGAAATGGCATCTAAAATCTCTGGGGTAATGTAATCGCCATTATAAGTATAGGTCATACCGTATCCGTCTTGGCTCGAATCGTATTGGTTGGCAGGGTCAATCTCCAAAAATAATTTACCGCCGATAGCTGTCTGCACATCCTCAGTCGCTCCCTCGGATGCATCACGGATTGCCAGACCTGTCAGAAGAAAGGTCGAAATAATCGCTAATACCAAAAACAAAATCAATGTCTTTACTTTCTGTCGAAAGCAGTAAAGAAAAGCTCTCTTTACAAAATTCATTACGCATATCCTCCTTAGCTCATTTTTGTCAGTATCTCTCTTGGTTTCAGCTTCAAGATAGAAGCCGTTGAGAGCAGTACGGAAAGCACAACTACGATAAGCTGGCATCCATAAATCAGCAGGGTTTTTCCAATACCCAGAGTGAGATAGCTGTCAACACTCACTGCATCACTCATTTTATTCTGTAATGCCGCAGCGTTGATAAGATTAGGCTGAAAATCCGCAAGCAGATGATTACCTAAGTTATGACTTATTCCAAAGCTCGCAGCATAAGAAAACAGAAATGCGGTGGCAGCGACACTCAATACTTCTAACAGAAACTGTTTTATGATTTCCCCTTTCGGGATACCTGCTCCTAAAAGGATACCTGCTTCTGGTATGCGACCTCTGATACGCAAAGTTAAAATCAAGGTCAAAATAGCGGCACTCACTATGGAAACACACGCCAACAGGATTTTTATTAAATCCCCTAAAGAAGTAAGACTATCGGAAATTTTGGAATACTGAAAATCATTCGTGCGGATAAAATGCGTTTTCCAATCAATTTCTTCTATCTGCTGCACCTTAGATACAATCTCATCAAGTGTCTTTGGGTCAGTCACATAAAAGCCGACCTCGCCTGTATAAACAGACGGTTCGCTTGCAGCAAGCTGTGTCAAAACAACAATACTTGCGTAAATACGATTTTCTTGTCTGCCTGCGGTTGCTGTTACATTCGCATCAGCTTCCAGAATATCGTATATTCCTACAATCGTTACAACTGTCTCTTTTCTTTCCCCAGACCACACATCAATGTACTCGCCGTCAGCTTCTCCAAGCTCGGACGATGACAAGATAATTTTATCCCCAACAGACAAGCCATTTACAGCCGCCACCTCAGAGCTTATCAAAACGGCGTTTGTATCTGCTTCAGTAATGTGTCTGCCTGCGGCAAGAGCCAGTACCTCGTCTACAAAATCTGTTTCCAAAGCGGAATAGCGAAGTGCTGTAACCGCCCCCATATTGTTATCCTCGGCGTGTTTCTCTCCGTGGATAAAGGCAATGGGATTACCTTTGGTAAGCTGTCCGCCTTTGGCATATCCATAATTGATAGGATTGTAGTACGCAATATTGCCGCAGTTTTGTATCCGCTTTATCTCATTGTCAGTAATACGGATATGATTTTCCGTAACAGTCATTTCGCCATTCTCGTCTGATACAACGCCTGTACTCGCCCTTAGATAAAAAGCAGCTCCTAAAGCTCCTCGGATGTCACTCGCTAACTTCTCGGATGCGGTAAGGAGCGAAAAACATGAAATAAGAAAGGTCGAAACGATCATAATGAGAAGAAAGATACTTATGGCTTTTCCTTTTTTACGGAGCAGATACAGACCTGCCCGCTTTTTACAATCCATTTAGGCTTCATCTCCTTTCTGCTGACAATCATATCTTTTTTTGATTAGTTTTTGGTTAGCATTTGATATGCGTTTCGTTCGTTTTTCCAAACGCAAAGAAACCGCCAGATAACTGACGGCTTCTTTAGAAGATGGCTTAATTTAATTTCAGATAGAACGCAACACCCTCGTCGGTATTCGTAATTTTGTATTCCATTCCGTGTAGGTCAAGAATAGTCTTTACAATGTATAAACCCAGACCGCTTCCGCCTGTGGCTTTGCTGCGGGATTTGTCCGCCCTATAAAACGGCGTAAACATATTTTCCAAATTATCCTCGTCTAAAAATACGCCTGTATTTTCTACAACCAAAATGTGCATATCCGTGTCATAATCTGCATAAACCTTAGCATCTGCTTTAGAGTGACGGATGGCGTTGCCAATGATGTTGGATAACGCCTTACCGAACAGGTTGCGGTTGACTGACACACTTATATCTTCGGAGATATTCTGAAAAATAGCAATGTCTTTTTCAGTCGCCAAAGGCTGCAACTCTGTAACTACTTTACTTACCATATCAGCTAAAGAAAGTGTTTCCAAAGAGCTGCCGATGTTCATTGTTTCCATTTTGGTAATAGATAGTATCTCTTTCACTAAGTATTCGATGTCCTCGGCGGATTTTAGTGCCTGCGGCAGATATTTGTCGTGGTTCTGGTAATCTCCAAAACCTAATATCATATTCTCAAGCTGACCTTTCAGAATAGTCAACGGTGTTTTCAGCTCGTGGGAAACAGCCGCAAAAAAATTCCTATGCTGTTCCTCCAACCTTTGAAATTTCTTAACATCTTTGGTTAGCTGCTGATTTGCCGTTTCCAATTCTTCCATTGTACTTTGCAGCCTTGCCGCCATTGTATTCAGACTGGAAGAAAGTACGCCGATTTCGTCCTTGCGGTCTGTATCACATCTCCAAGTCATATCAAGCTCGGTCATTCGCTTGGAAATCTGACTGATTTTTGCAATTGGTACAACAATCACTCGGCTACAAATGAAAGCACTTAGGGCAGAGAGAAGCAGAATAACCGTCAATACCAACGGAATAAAACGGAGCAGCAGACTGAACAGTTCGCTTGCCGTTTTGGATAGAGAGATAACAGAAAGCGTATAGCTTGCTTTATCTTCTGCAAAGGTCACATCAGTTGTATAGGTCTGTGCCGTTGACAGGTCATCAGCAATGGCTTCAAAGCCCCCGAAAGTAACGCTGTTCTTTTCGTTTCCTAACATCGCCACGGCTTTGTTCTCAATGCAGAAATTTGTAATCAGCGTCGTCCCTTCCTCATAGCTTTTGTTTTCCAGAGCAGAGAATAACGCTCCTGCATTGTTCTCAAACTGTTTGCTGCCTGTGAGCTGATAGCTTTGTGGCACAAATACAAGGACGATGCCATATATCAAAACGCTGCACAAAGTCAATGCGGTAAATACCCACAAGAACACTTTTGTACTTAGAGAGTTACTAATTTTCTTTCGCAACTTTATATCCCACCCCTCTGACCGTTTCAATATAATCTACATTCAACTTTTTTCGTAAATTCATAATGTGGAAATTTACCCCTTTTTCATCCCCCACAAAATCATAGCCCCAAACGAGATTTAGCAAATCATCCCTTGTAAAAACACGTCCTTTGTTTTTAAGAAATAGTAAAAGGATTTCAAATTCCAAATGAGTAAGTGCTACCTCGTTTCCAGAAACAGTAACCTTACGTTCTGTTTCGCTCAAAGTAATTTCCTTGTAACAGATAATATCTGACACCACATCTGATGTTGTCCGCCGCAAAAGAGCTTCCACACGCTTTAAGACGAGCTTTATAGAAAACGGTTTTGTAATGTAATCATCAGCCAATTTGTCAAATCCTTTAATTTGGTCATCTTCTGTGTCAAGTGCAGTTAAAAGAATAATCGGTATTTGCGACTCCTGCCGTACCATTTCACATACGGTATATCCATCAATTTTAGGCAGCATTATATCCAATAGAATAAGGTCAAAATCCTGTTCGTGAAAAATGTTAATGCCCTGTAATCCATCCGAAGCGGTAGTAACCTCGTATCCCGCAAAGGTAAGCGGCTCAGAGAGTATTTTCTGTATTGCCGCTTCATCCTCAATTATCAATATTTTCTTATCCATATACAGACCTCCACGCTAAATTATAGCAGGTGTTTATTAGTTTTTGATTAGTTCTCATTTTTTCATTCAGCTTTAAGCTTTGTATATTTAAGATATGGATATACTTAGACAAAATAGATTTGACATTACTGCAATTCATATCCCAATATATATTATAATCATTTGGATAGATTGCATCAATCAAACATTAGTGAACAATTCATGTGCTGATTATTGAAATGGGGGATTAGGGGCAAAAAGCCCCTAACAAGCGAATTTGGATATCCAAATTCAGTGCTTGGTAAGACATAACTTTTTTCATATATACTCAAAACTATATCTTCTGTCATCTTTCTGAAATCATATTATTGTGTCATTTTGCATATATTAATTTCAATGTAGGCTGACTTGAAATTTCCTAAAATGCCGAAAGGGACACTTCCTTATGTGAAGTGTCCCTTGCCAGCCCCTCCTTTTTTTGTTATGATGAATATACAGAGAAATATTGATAAAAATGAAAGTATACAGTCAACAGGGACGGGAGGGACAGATATGAAGAAACTATTTTGTTATGCTGACATGTATTTACAGAAAAGTGACTGGAAAGATATGGCGATGTTGAAATTCTGCCTTTTTTCCATGGGGCTCCTGGTGGGAATGCGCATACCGGAGGAGCATAAAAAGAAAGCGGGTATTGCTGCGATGCTTGTCTTTCTCCTTACCTATATTCCTCTTATGACAAAATTTATCGGGATTGTAGCGGAAAACGAGGCTTGACGGTTATTCTGATTATTCTGTATTTTCCGGGATGTCCGGAAGATAGGAAAAAATGGGGAGACTCCTTGAATTGTTGCTTTCGGAGTCTCCCCATAGGTATGTATATTAACGGATACGGAACTGGCTGATAAGCTGCATTGCGGAGATCACAAGGTCTGTGGATTCCACCTGTCTTTACATCCTGGAGAGAACGGCCAATCAGCGAGCTGGTGTCTCTTGCGGCTTCCGCAGACTTGGCGGCAAGGTTCCGGACTTCGTCGGATACCACGGAAAAGCCTTTTCCTGCTTCACCGGCCCGGGCAGCCTCAACGGCCGCATTTAAGGAAAGGATGTTTGTCTGAAAAGCGATATCTTCGATGGTTTTAATGATACCGACAATCTGGCCGGAGATTTGTCAATATTCCTTGTGGCGGTAATCAGCCGCCCCACCTTTGTATCTGCTTCAGCCGCATAGCCTGTGGCCTGGGTAACCAGGTCGCTGGCATTGCCGCAGCGGACAGCGCTGTTCTGAATCTGGGCTGTGATATCCGTGACGTTTGATACAATCCCGTTGATGGATTCTTTTTGCAGCATAGTGCCCTGGGACAGGGCCTGGGCGCCTGCGGATACTCTTAAGACTTTCAGCCAGGACTTTGAAATCACCAATATAATAGGATTCGTTTTTGGATACGTCCACGGCAATATTTCCGTCGGCCATTTCCCCCAGAATCCGGTCGATATCATTGATGGTTTTTCTGAGACAGTCGCATACATGATGAATTGTCTGGGCAATCATGCCAATTTCGTCTGTCCTGCCAACGAAAGGCTCCAGCTTCTGGCCGGCGGTCAGTTCCAGGTTGCCAAGACGGCTGATGGCATGTTCCATAACCATTAATTCCCGGCCTTCCTGGTATAGAATAAACAGTGTGACAAGCATAATGACCAGGGCCACAAGGGCGTACAGGATACCTATTGTAATGCGTACAGTCATCACTTCACCGTAGACTTCAGCCGCGTTATCCCGCACCATGAAAACCCGGTTCCGGTCTTTCAGATACTTGTAGACGACAAGCTGCTTTACTCCGTTTTCATCCCGGTAAGAATAGGTGCCTGCCTGGGTGTTCCCGTCTGCCCCAACGCATCCAATAATTTCCAGATAGCCCTTGTCGCTTGTCTCCTGGTTTAACAGCTCCTCATTTTCATGATAGAGATAGGTGCCGGTTTCCGCATTTAATAACACGTATTCACTGTTGGGCAGTCCCTTGATGTAATACATCCATTAACTGGCTGGCATAAACGCCGGTATAAAGAATTGATTTGCGTATATTTATACACATAAGCTATGCTTACCGGCACAGAAAAGCAGTCGTCAGAAATATAGTTGTGGGGCTTCCCCAAATATGTTATACTAAAGAAAAATAATGTCTGGAGCATGTTCGGAAGATAAAAGGGGGAGCTTGAAATGAAAAAAAGATGGGGATATATAGGGTTAACGATCCTGCTGGGACTTGGACTTACGGGATGCGAGGCGCCGCCAACGGATGGCAGCAGGCTGCCCAGATATTCTTACGATGAACTGCAGGGGGACTTGTGGGACGACTGGGGCGGCTGGGATGATTTTGACGGTCCGGAGGATGACAGGGACAATTTTGACGGCTGGGATGATGACTACGGGGATTTTTACAATACGGGCGGCCTGGGAGATACCATGGAGAATGTATTCTTTAACTTCCGGGTAGAGGAGGCGGCCCTGGTGGAATCCTATGCGGGGTATGAGCCGGGGGAGGACTCTGTGCTGGTGGATGTCACCATAGACCTGGAAAATACATTCTGGGAAGCGATTCCCATGTACAATTCGGATTTTATGCTCCAGTGGGGGGATGAATCCGGGGAATACGGCTATGGGCTTTCGGAGCTTGCCGAGGTCAGCCCGGATGTAATGCCGGAGGCCTTTTACCTGGAGGTCGAGGAGCAGGCAAGGTTCCATATGATCTATGAGGTGCCCCGGGGCGGGAAAGAATACAGCCTCATTTATCTGGAGGAATATGACGACGGCTCCATAGGCGATATTTATTTTGTAGACTTTAAGCCGGAGAGCCGGGAACTGTAGGGCAGAAATCCTGCCCTTATACAGTCTGTAACCTGGAAAAAACGTCCATTAAGAGCCTCTGGGCGACGCTGCCCTCCCGCATGCGGGGCAGGGCCTCCTCATAGGTAAACCAGCGGGCGCTGTCTACTTCGCAGGAAAGGGAAAACTCCGCTTTTTTCACCTGGGCGGCAAAACCCAGCATAAGGAGCCCCTTTTCTGCCATGGGATAGCTGTCTATGTAGCTTAGGGATATCACATCAAGTCCCAGCTCTTCCTTTATTTCCCGGTGGGCGGAGTCCTCCGCACGTTCTCCCGGTTTCATATAGCCCGCCACACAGACATAGTTTTCTGTGGATACATAGCCCTGGCGGATAAGGGCAATCTCCCGGTATTCATTGACTACCAGGTTGATTGTGCAGGTATAGAAGGTGGGAAACAAGGGTTTTTCGCAGGCAGTACACCAGGGGGTGGGGCCTTCGTCCCCGATTTCTTTTAAGATAAGCTTCGTTCCACAGTGGGGGCAGTATGTAAATTTCATGGGTGATCTCCTTTAGGGTTCTATCTTCTGAATGTCTGGCCTCAGCTGACAAAGCCGGGTATATCCCGGACTGCTGAGAGTATAAGTATATCATGAAATCCAGGGTATTTCCATGGGTATCCCGGTAAAAATCCGAAATTCTATCCCAAAAGTCCGATAAAAAATGCATATATTTGAAATTTTCTTTCCCGGTATTGACAACCATATACTACTGTGGTAGTATATGGTTGCAGAAACTACTGTAGTAGTATAAGGAGGCCGGAAATATATGGATGTGAAGCTTTATGATTCGGAACTGAAGGTGATGGATGTGCTGTGGCGGGAAGGGGATGCCACGGCAAAGCATATTTCAACCGTGCTGGCGGATGAGGTGGGATGGAATGTAAATACCACCTACACCCTTATTAAGCGCTGTATCAAAAAGGGGGCTATTGAGCGCTCGGAGCCGGGTTTTAAGTGTCATGCGCTGATTGCCAAGGAAGAGGTGCAGGAGGCCAGGACCGACGAGCTCATTAATAAAATTTATGACGGCTCCGCGGATAAGCTCTTTGCGGCCCTGCTGGGCAAGAAGAAGCTGTCCCGGGAGCAGATCGAAAAGCTGAAACAGATTGTGGAAGACCTGGAGTGAGGTGATGGGTATGAGTTTATGGCAGATGAGTTTTTCCGGGAGTATTCTGATTCTTGTGATTCTGGCCATTCGCGGCCTGTCTGCAAACCGGATTCCTCCAAAGGTGTTTCCTGTGTTGTGGGCCGTGGCAGCCCTGCGTCTGGCGGTTCCCTTCGGGACGCCGTCCCCCTTCAGCGTCTACACTTTACTGGGGCAGAACGACTCTGTGATGAATGTACTGGAGAATGCGCATATGCTGGAGCTGCTTCCCCTGGAGGATGGAAGGGCAGGGTCAGATGCTTTGGGGCAGGAAGAACCCAGGATAAAAGGAGACGCCGCTGGGTACACCAAAGGCGAAGCGTGGGATAACAATGTTGGAAACGCAGGTAAAGGAAGCGTTGCTGGGAACGCAGGAGCTGAAACGGAAAATATTTCCAGATATGCAGCCAGTATAACAGAGGAAAAGGATGTGGAGCGGACACAAAGCGGCAAAGGGGAAAGCGTTTCGGATATCTCTGGCTTTGATGGGGAAAAGGCCGGAAATTTATTCCGCCTCTGGAACATGATTTGGGCGGCCGGAACATTTTTGGCCACAGTCAGTTTTTCCTTCACCTACCTGCGATGCCGGAGAGAATTTGCCTCCTCGCTGCCTGTGGAGCATTTGGCGGCGCAGGAATGGCTGGGGAGCCATAGGCTGAGACGCCCGGTTGTAATTCGCAGCAGCGGGTGTATCCCGGCGCCGCTTACCTACGGGGTGCTTCGTCCGGTGATTCTGGTGCCCTCTGGGTTTGACTGGGAGGATACACAGAGTCTGTGCTATGTGCTGGAACATGAATTTGTTCATATACAGCGGTTGGATGCCCTTGCCAAGCTGGCCATGACAGGCATCTTGTGCGTACACTGGTTTAATCCTCTGGTGTGGGTGATGTATGTGCTGTTTAACCGGGATCTGGAGCTTACCTGCGACGCGGCGGTGATTCACAGATTCGGACTGGAATCAAGGGTGGATTATGCGCATACGCTGATTTATATGGAGGAGAAAAGGAGCGGGTTTCTGCCTCTTTATAACGGATTTGGAAAGTACGGCGTGGAGGAGCGGATACGGGCCATTATGAAGTCTGGCAGGACCTCTATAGCGGCGGCTCTGGCAGCTGTGTGCCTGGTTCTGGTGGCAGTAGGGGCGTTTGCAACCCCGGCCATGGAAAAGAATCCCCGTAAATTTCTGACAGCCATTCCAGGCGGGGATTTTACCCAGGAGGAGAGCCGCAAGCTCTTTGACCTGTGGATAGAGGATTATGAGGAAATGAGGATTTCCCAGTACCGGGACCTTATGCTTAAAACAATGGATGCACCGGGGTACGGTGACTTATGCTCCCGTCTTTCGGAGACAGAACTGGTTTACGAGATGCCGGAGGGGGATAAGGCGGATGCGCTGGAGGAATACCTGGACTATTTCCATTTTGTCTTGATGCCCCTTACGGCCGATCAGTGGGAGAACCGGGAGTTTTCGGATTGTGTGACTACAGAATTTCCGTTTCCGGCGGACAACGCGATCCTGGAATATGTTGTCAGCCTTCATGTTTCTGATGGGAATCGTCTGACTGTGGAGGAATATGCCCGGGTGCATGTGGAGGTAAAGGAGGCCTTAAGGGAGTTTCTGCAGGGGAAAACCGTTGGGGAGCTTCGGGATGGAGAGGAGATGGTGAGGGCCGTCCATGGGGAGTTTGATCGGGTATCGTCCCAGGAGAGCACAGACAGTCTGGAGGTTTCCGTCACCGGCATATTCCAGCCTCTTGGAGGCTATGGAGAATCGGAGGCGCTGCTTTATAAACAGATCGGGCAGCAAATCCGCAGGCAATGGGAAGAGGCGCTGGCGCCCTTTGTGCCTTTTGGCCTGTCTTATGAGTTTAGGGAGGACTGGGGACAGGACGGCCTGGAAATCACCATGTATTACCAGGGCCAGGAGGTTAAAGGTATTTTTGACGAGGAAACGGGGGCATGGATTTCTGAGCACGCCGGAAATACCACATATTCCTCCAACGCAGTGGAACTGATAACCGTATATGAAAACGGGAAACTGGCCGGGCTCAGGCTGGCTTCAGAGGAAGAGCAGCAGATGTGGGAGGAACAGCGCAACGCAGTGAGCCGCCAGAGGGAGGCGCAGTGGGGGCAGACGGTTTCAAAGGAAAATGAGGAACAGGAGCCGCGCATGTTTCCCCATGGAGCAAAGGAGGACTACGACTCCCTGCTGGCTCTTAAAACGAAAGATTACCAGAGTATGACCCTGGAAAAATTTAACGGTCTTGTGCTGGACTGGTGTAACGAGGACTATGAGCGCATGGAGGCCATTGGCGAAGACGCGGCCAGAAATGAATGCCAGGTATCCCTAACGGCGGAGGAGAAGGATTTTGTGGCACTTACCTTTTCCCTGTCCAGGGAGGAAAACCGCTGTATGGTGGAAAGCCTGCAAACAGGAAAGGCCCGGAAGGATCCCCAGGTGGACGGGGGACGCCTCACCAGACAGGCGGCGGACGGCATAGGCTGGTGCTGCCTGGATTATGGATTCACCTATCATATCGCGGATGAAAAATCCGTTACCGTGGGAGAGCGGGACCGCTGCGTGGGTGCCATGCTGGCGGAAATAAGAGGATTCTGGCAGAATACCAGCGTGGAAGAGCTGGTGGGACTTAAAGGACCCCAGGTGGCAGAACGGTTCCGGGAGATGGCTTCCAGGTGCGGAAGCAGACAGGTGGAAATCCGGGTGGATGAGGAGAGGATCCATTTTGACAAAACAGGGGCGGCCTGGGAGAATGCTGAAAAGCAACAAAATGTTGTCTTTGAATGGGTGGAGCTTATGGAGTATGAGGACACCGGCTGGCCTTATTTTGCCCACAGCCTGGTAAACAATACAGACAAAACCATTACGGAAATCCAGTACTGTATGCTGGCATATGACGGTGAGGGGAATCCGCTTGAGCTATACTGGAATTTCCTGGATTCCCAAAAGGAGCATAGCTATGAAAACCTGGTGACAACGGGGGATGTTTCTATCTGGCCTCACGAGAGATGGGGGAGTGAGGGGGGATGGAACCTGTATGATGGCCCCAGGATGCCGGAATGGCCCAGGGTGGGAGACGGCGGCGCGAACCAGGCGGTCTATGGGATTTACGCCATTAGGCAGATTACCTTTGGGGACGGTACGGTGTGGAAAAATGAAGCTTATGAAGGCTGGCTTGAGGCCTACCGGGGAAAGCGGATTCCGGTGGGGGAGCTGGAGAGCTATTATCCTTATAAGGTGAAAACAGAATAGCCCTGGGAAAGGAATAATGAAATCCTGGATTTTGCCGGACAGGGCAGGATTTGCGTTAAGGAGCGCGCCCGGAATATCCGGGCAGATTAAGGAGGCGCATTTATGGAACCAACAGATTTTGAACCGGTTTACAGAGAATATTTTCCCTTCTGGGACAAAATTCCGCCTGGGGAAAGGGCGTATATCTGCCAGAATTCCTACACCATTACCTACCCAAAGGGAAAGAATATCCACGACGGCAACGAGTGCTCCGGCGTATTTCTTGTCCGCAAGGGAAGCCTCAGGCTCTATATAATGTCGGAGGAGGGAAAGGATATTACTTTGTACCGGCTTCACAGGGGCGATATTTGTATGCTGTCCGCATCCTGCGTACTGGAGGCCATTACGTTTGACGTGTTTATTGATGCGGAGGAGGACAGCGGGTGCTATGTTATCGGCGGCCCTGCCTTTGCAGCGGTATCGGAGCGCTGCACGGATATTAAGATATTTGCTTTGGAGATGGCTGTGAGCCGTTTTTCGGATGTTATGTGGGTGATGCAGCAGATTCTTTTTATGAGCATGGACCGGAGGCTTGCTGTTTTCCTCTCCGATGAGTGCGCCAGAACCGGCTCTGATACCATTTTGCTGACTCACGGACAGATTGCCCGCTATATGGGGTCTGCCCGTGAGGTGGTGTCCAGGATGCTGAAATATTTTGCCAATGAGGGAATTGTGGAGGTTTCCCGCAAGGGCGTTAAAATCCTTGACAGGAAGCGCCTGCATGAGCTGGCTTTCTGAATAGGGCCTGCGGTTATTTCCGGGGAGAACCCGCGTTTCTGGCCTTACAGATAAGCTGCGTCATGGTGCCCATGGGGCAGTATACGCACCAGGAGCGGGGCTTGAACAGAAGCATGGTGACAAAGCCCAGCACGGTGGAGGTGAGCATAACGCTGTAAAAGCCGAAGGCAAACTGCGCCACGCCGTCGGAAAACAGGGTTCCGTGATAGGCCCAGTGCCAGGGCAGTTTAAAAGTCCACAGCAGGGTTATGGCCATGCCCAGATCTTTTACACCGGCAAACACCAGATAAGTATTCCACAGCATGAGAAAGAACATGGCAAAGAAAAAGATCAGAAACCCATATCGGAAATAGGAAGATTTCATCCATCCGGGGATATCCTTTTTGCGGGAGAGCCCGAACCGGCCGCCCACCAGGGAGAATAACTGCCCTCTTCCGCAGTATTTGTTGCAGTAAGCCTTGCTGCCTTTTAGGATTGCGATCAGCAGCGGGATAAAAAAGCAGAGAAGTCCCAGCCAGGCAAAGAGAATATTGAAAAATCCCAGAATCAGATAGGTGAGTGAAAATATCCACAGGTAATCATACCATTTCTTTTTTCCTTTCATTGCTCCGTCACCTCCAATGTAATTACGCTGGCAGGACATTCCTTTGCGCATTTTCCACAGCCCACGCAGAGCTCCCTGCTGATTTCGGCGCAGATGCCCCTGGGAACAGCAATAGCCCCTTTGGGACAGACTTTTACGCAGCATCCGCAGGCAACGCATTCCCGGACGCTTACAACCGCTTTTCGTTTTGCCATAACAAACCGCCTCCTGTTTTTTATGGCCCCGCATGTTATGTTGACACGCCTTAGGGGCCGCTTGGAATACATAATACAACAGAAAGCTTTTCTGTTCAGTGACAAAGTCACAGGAGGAGCAGATCCGAGGGCAGGCAGAGAGTGTGTCCTGCTTTTTCGTTTATTTTCAGACTTGCAATCCGGATAGAATTCCTGTATAATGAGAGCGTGCACTTGCATGTGTGGGGAGCCTGGATGATATCGGGCAGAAAGTCATGGAATGGGATGCTTTGGATGATACCATTTGGAAAATCATGGGAGGGAATACCTTGGACGATACCAGTCAGAAAATTATTGACGCGGCCATGGCCCTGATACGGGACAAGGGATATGTGGCCACCACCACAAAGGAGATCGCCAGGGCCGCCGGCGTCAACGAGTGTACTCTGTTCCGCAAATTTGGAAGCAAAAAGGAGATTGTGCTGGAGGGCGTAAACCAGGCGGGATGGAGGGCGGATGTCACACCGGAGATCTTTCAGAATGTGAAATGGGAGCTGGGGGCGGATATGGAAATGTTTATGAGGGCCTACATGGACAGGATGACGCCGGACTTTGTCAATCTGTCCATTGGACTTCGCGCGCCGCAGCTGTATGAGGAGACAGCTCCCTTTATTATGAAGGTTCCACAGGCTTTTTTGTCCTCCTTCACAGGATATCTGGAGAAAATGCGCCAGATGGGGAAAATACCGGAGGCGGATTTCGACGCTCTGGCCATGACCCTTTTCTCCGCTACATTTGGGTATGTTTTTCTGAGGGCGTCCTTTGGGGAGGAGCTTTCAAAGGTGGAAAAGGAGGCCTATATCAGGAACACTGTGCAGGTATTTTTAAAAGGACTGGCACAATAAAAAAGGCGCCGCCTTATGGGGCGCCAAAAAAACTCCCTGCATGCAAGCGTGTACTTGCTATCAGAAGAAAGGGGGACAGACTGGAAACGGCAGGAAAGCAAACAGGAAAAAGTTTTAGACGAGGAGGACAGGTAATCGATTTGTTTGACGCCCTCTATAGGGAGAAGGATATAGACGTGATTGTTCCCCGTCACGAGCAGGGGCTGGTTCACGGGGCAGACGGATATGCCCGCTCTACGGGAAAGACCGGGGTCTGCCTTGTGACCAGCGGGCCCGGGGCGACAAACCTTGTCACAGGGATTGCCACGGCAAATTATGACAGTGTGCCTCTGGTGTGCTTTACCGGGCAGGTGTTCACGCATCTTATGGGAAAGGACGCCTTCCAGGAGGTGGATATTGTAGATATAGTAAAGAGTGTCTGTAAATACGCGGTGACCGTGCGCAGGAGGGAAGAGCTGGGGGAGATGATCAAAAGGGCATTTCACATAGCAGGGACAGGGAGGCCGGGGGTTGTCCTTGTGGATCTGCCAAAGGATATCCAACAGGCTTACGGAAGCGGTCTTTACCCGGAGAAAATTGTTTTGAGGGGCTATAGGCCGGTGGTAAAGCCGGACAGGGAGCAGCTTGACAGGGCCTGGGAGACATTGCGGCATGCCAGAAGGCCCGTCTTTCTGGTGGGCGGAGGCGTACACATTGCCGGCGCGGGAAGGGAGATGACGGAGCTTGCCAGACGGACGGGGGCCCCCGTTGTGACGACCATTATGGGAAAAGGGGCGGTTCCCACTACTGACGGCCTCTATGTGGGAAACCTGGGCATTCACGGGAGCTATGCCGCCAACTCAGCTGTCAGCAAATGCGACGTGCTGTTTGCCATCGGGACACGGTTCAACGACCGCATTACAGGGAAAATAAATGAATTTCTGGAAAATGCAACACTTATTCATATTGATATAGACCCTGCATCCATTTCCCGGAATATATTTGCAGATATTCCCATTGTGGCGGACGCCAGGGAAGCGCTCCAGGCCCTTCTTGAAATGGCAGAGCCTCTCCCGGTAGCGGACTGGGTGGAGAAAATTTCCAGATGGAAGAGGGCGTATCCCCTAAAGATGGATGCGGAGGGGCTGACGCCCCAGAAGGTGATTGAGGCTGTGAATGAGCTCTTTAAGGAGGCGGTAATCATTACGGATGTGGGTCAGAACCAGCTCTGGGCAACCCAGTTTCTTAAACTGGATGAGAACAGGCAGATGCTGACCTCCGGGGGGATGGGGACCATGGGATACGGATTTCCCGCGGCAATCGGCGCGAAGATTGGAAATCCAGGGAAGGCTGTTCTGGTAATTACCGGCGACGGGGGCATGCAGATGAACATCCAGGAGCTGGCCACAGCGGTCTGCTATGAGCTTCCGGTTATAATCTGCGTGTTTAACAACGGATACCTGGGAAATGTGCGTCAGTGGCAGGAAATGTTTTACGACAGGCGTTATGGGGGTACCTGTATGCGTTATCGCAGAGGCTGCCGGGAGAATTGCAGCGGCCCTGGGGAAAGCTGCCCGGAGTATACGCCGGATTTTGTCGCCCTGGCGAAGAGCTATGGGGCCATGGGTATCCGCGTTTCCAGGGTCGGGGAGATAAAGGATGCGCTTTTGCAGGCAGAGCAGAATAAAAAGGGGCCTGTCCTGATTGAGTTTCTCATTGAGAGGGAGGCCAATGTCATGCCCATAGTTCCGCCGGGAAACGCCCTTAGGGAAATGCTCCTGGAATGCCGGGGACGGAAAGCATAGAGGGAGAAGGGAGTTTTGCCCTGTTACAGCAGAGTAAAATGATTCCTGTTAAATTTTAGCAGACATTGGTGGATTTCCCCGCATCATAGATATCAGTCAGTGCAACGACGCCTGTTCTGCCATACAGATTGCCGCAGCGCTTGCAGAGGCCCCTGACTGTGGCATCAATGACCTGCCTCTTAACATGGCGCTTAGCCGGTATGAACAGAAGGTGGTCTGCATTTTACTTACGTTACTGCATCTTGGAATAAAAATATTCTCCCTGGGCCCATCCTTCCGGCATTTATTTCCCCCAGGGTTCCGGATTTTCTGGATGGGAAATTTAACATCTCGCCGGTTTCTACACCAGAGGGGGATCTGTTGAAGATTCTCGGGTAATAGAGGCTGGCAGCAGGAATAAGGAAGCTTATACGGCTTGCTGGAAACGTTACAGAAAGGAAGAGACTATCCCGGAGAAATTCACAGTTGCAGAAAGTCCGGATTTCACAGGATAGTCTCATTCTCTGAGGTCAGAATTTAAGAACCGGCATTTGCCCACAACGCCTTCTAAAGCGCCAGGCTATGGGGTATTGGATTTACAGCCACAATCCCCGCTTCCGCCGGAAATCCCGGTGTCGAAGGCAGGATTCATAATATAGAAGTTTCTGGAATCCAGATGATCCTGTACGATACGGAGGGATTCGCCAAACCGCTGGAAATGTACGATCTCCCGCTCACGCAGGAAACGGATGGCGTCCTTTACCTCGGGGGAATCTTCACAGAGCCGGAGGATGTTGTCGTAGGTGATGCGGGCTTTTTGCTCTGCGGCCAGATCCTCCGTCAGATCTGCGACTGGGTCGCCGGTGGACTGGAAGGTGGCGGCCGAGAAGGGGACTCCAGACGCAGCCTGCGGCCACAGGCCGGCGGTGTGATCCACATAGTAGACGTCAAAGCCAGAGGCCTTCAGTTCTTCCATGGACATGTTTCTGGTGAGCTGGTAGACGATGGTGCAGATCATTTCAAAATGGGCTAGTTCTTCGGTACCGATATCCGTTAATGTAGCGATAGCCTCACGGTAGGGCATGGTGTACCGCTGGGAAAGGTAGCGCATGGAGGCGCCGAGCTCGCCGTCTGGCCCGCCATACTGCGTAATAATAGCCTGTGCCAGCTTCGGATTCGTCTCCTTAATATGAATGGGATATTCTAATCGTTTTTCATAATTCCACATAACTTAACATTTACCTCCTTCCCAGGGCCAGGGCTGCTGGATCCATGCCCACTTATTGCCGGTGGAAACTGCATGGTCCAGTGTGAGAGGGCCGTAGAGGCGCGCGTACTCCTCCAGGGCCTGTTTACGTAAAGCCACGTGCTTTTGATAGAAGGCCAGGGCCTCACTGCAATCCGGATGGGTGTTTAGGTACAGAACCGTTTCCGTGCAGGCGAAGCTTACCATGTTAATCCACTGCAGGAGCTGTTCCTGGTCGGGTCTTTGACGCTGATTCATTTGGCGCACCCTCCTTTCTTCCGTACTCCCCGGAAGGGTTTGTCAAGCTCCGGGAAAATGGTTCCCGCCGGGAGGGCGCGATCCAGGTCATAGGTGTTGCTCCACTGCTGCCAGGGGACATAGGCCATAGCCACAGGGAAGCTGTCGGAAAATCCGGGCTTACCTGTGGCTGCAGGAGGCGCAGACGGGCGCGCAGGCTCCTGTGGCTGGCAGCAGCCCTGGCGGTTATATGGATTTCTGCGATAATCTGCCATAGCAATGAATGCTCCTTTCCAATATTCTTATAAAATTATGTTATGTGAAAGGGAGAAATTGGTGAGAGAGTCTTAAGGGGGAAAAAATGCGTCACCAGAATCCTTTTCCCGGCAAAATCTCCCTTTCCGGAAAAATAATTTTGTTTAAAGACTTGACAACCATCCGAAATCGGACTATAATCACAACCATCCGATTTCGGATGAATTGGAAAGATACAGAACAACAACAGCATCAGTCTGCTGTTGTTTAAAATTGATGCCCTGTCAGCTTGTGGCGGGGAAACTGATTAGGAGAAAAAAGATGAAAAAGAAAATCCCCCAGGCATATTTATATGAATACAACAGTATTATCCGGGAAAATGACGAGATCTACCGGGAGGCGGCCAAAGCCCTTAGCCTTTCCGACAGCGCGTTCTGGATTCTGTATGCCCTTTGGGAAGAGCAGGGGGCCATATCCCAGAGTGAGCTGTGCAATACGCTTTATCAGCCTAAGCAGACAGTAAATTCCGCACTGAAAAAGATGGAGAGGGGGGGCCATGTGGAGCTTCGGGAAATGCGGGACCGGCGAAGCAAAGAGGTGGCCCTTACGGAAAAGGGAAAGGCCTTGGCTAAGAAAACCATAGAGCTTGTGTTTAGGGCAGAGGAAAAAGCCTATCTGGAACTGGCGGAGGAGGAACAGGAGAGATTCATCGCCATCTTCCGCAAATATACAGATCTGCTGCGAAGCAGTATGAAGGAGTTGAGAGGAAATGAAAATACAGAGGAATAAAAATGCCATTCAGCTATCGGATCATTTTACCTATAAAAAATTACTGCGCTTCTGCGTATCGCCCATTGTTATGATGGTGTTCACCTCCATCTACGGAGTGGTGGACGGACTGTTTGTGTCAAACTATGTGGGAAAGACCTCTTTTGCCTCCGTAAACCTGGTGATGCCCTTTATCATGGTGCTGGGAGGAACCGGATTTATGATTGGCACCGGGGGAAGCGCTCTGGTGGCCAGAACCCTGGGGGAGGGAGACCGGGAGAGGGCCAACTGCTACTTTACCATGATGGTGAAGCTGACGGCCATCTGCGGGATCGCCCTCTCCGTTATTGGCATTGTGTTTATGCGCCAGGTGGCCTTCTTCCTGGGAGCTACGGAGGCCATGATCGGGGAGTGCGTCACCTACGGAAGGGTGCTCCTGCTGACAAACGCGGCGTTTATGCTACAGAATGTATTCCAGACCTTCCTGGCCACGGCGGAGAAACCGAAGCTTGGCCTGGCGGTTATGGTGGCGGCAGGAGTCACCAATATGGCCCTGGACGCCCTTTTTATCGCTGGCTTTCGCTGGGGCGTAGCCGGGGCAGCCCTGGCCACAGGCTTAAGCGAATGCATAGGCGGGCTCCTGCCCCTTCTCTATTTCCTAAGGCCAAACAGCAGCCTTCTGCGCCTTAAGAAAACCAGGATGGAATTTAGGGTGCTGGCAAAGGCCTGCGCAAACGGCTCCTCAGAGCTGGTGACAAACCTGTCCGGCTCCCTTGTGAGTATGCTCTATAACTTCCAGCTGATGCGGTTCGCGGGGGAGGACGGCGTGGCGGCTTATGGCGTCATTATGTACGTACAGTTTATATTTGTGGCGGTATTTATCGGGTATACCATTGGAACCGCCCCCATTGTGGGGTATCACTATGGGGCGGGAAATCATAAGGAACTAAAAAATATGCTGGTAAAAAGCCTTCTTCTTATGGGAACGGCGGGCGTGTGCATGCTGCTGCTGGCCCAGACGCTGGCTGCGCCCCTGTCCCGGATTTTTGTGGGATATGACCCGGAGCTTTTTGCCATGACAAGGCATGCGCTGGGAATCTTCGCGGTTTCCTTTGTGCTGGCCGGCCACAGTATTTTTACCTCCTCCTTCTTTACGGCCCTCAGCAACGGCGGAGTGTCGGCGGCGATTTCCTTTTTGCGGACCCTGGTGTTCCAGACCCTGTCGGTTCTGGTTCTCCCCACGGTTCTGGGCGTGGACGGAATCTGGTGGGCCATTACAGTGGCAGAAATATTTGCGTTTCTGATTTCCCTGGCGTTCCTGCTGGCAAAGCGCAGGAAATACAAATATTTCTAAGGCAAAAAAGAATGGTGGATATTCCTGGCTTTCCACTCTTTACAAACAGAAAAAGACACGCTATAATAGCCCAGTACAAAAACAGAATCCTGGTATACATAAATGCTGTGAGGAGATGAAAAGACATGAACAAGAAACCGTTTGTAACCCTGGACAGGCTCCGGGAGATTGTGGAGAAGTATCCAACCCCCTTCTATTTGTATGACGAAAAAGGAATCCGGGAAAATGCCCGTGCTTTGAAGGAGGCGTTCTCCTGGAATCCTGGCTATAAGGAATATTTTGCCGTAAAGGCCACGCCGAACCCGTTTCTGATTAACATCCTGCGGGAGTACGGCTGTGGCTGCGACTGCTCCTCTATGACGGAGCTCATGATGTCCCACGCCATTGGCGTCAAAGGAGAGGATATTATGTTTTCCTCCAACGATACGCCGGCGGAGGAGTTTGTCTATGCGGACAAGATTGGCGCTATCATTAACCTGGACGATTTCACCCATATCGATTTCCTGGAAAAAACCATCGGCCATATTCCGGAAACCATAAGCTGTCGTTATAATCCAGGGGGGATTTTCAAAATCAGCAACGATATTATGGACAACCCCGGAGACGCCAAATATGGCATGACTACGGGGCAGCTTTTTGACGCCTATGAGCTATTAAAGAAAAAAGGCGCGAAGCATTTCGGCATCCATGCCTTTCTGGCCAGCAATACCGTAACCAACAAATATTATCCCCTTCTGGCAAAGGTGCTTTTTGAGGTGGCGGTAAAGCTGAAGGAGGATCTGGGTATATCCCTGGAATTTATCAATCTCTCCGGGGGAATTGGCATCCCTTACCGCCCGGACCAGAAGCCTAACGATATCCGCCGTATCGGCCAGGGAGTCCGCAAAGCTTATGAGGAGATCCTGGTTCCCGCAGGCCTTGGAAATGTGGCTATTTACACGGAGCTTGGCCGCTATATGCTGGGTCCCTACGGCGCTCTGGTTACAAAGGTGCTTCATCAAAAACACACCCACAAGGAATACATCGGCTGCGATGCCTGCGCCGTAAATCTAATGAGGCCTGCCATGTACGGGGCTTATCACCATATTACGGTTATGGGGAAGGAGGAGGAGCCGCTGGATCATATTTACGATGTGACAGGCTCTCTGTGTGAGAATAACGACAAGTTTGCCATTGACAGGCAGCTTCCCCAGATCGATATCGGAGACCTGCTGTTTATCCACGACACGGGAGCCCACGGCTTTGCCATGGGTTACAATTATAACGGCAAGCTGAAATCCGCGGAGCTGCTTCTAAAGGAGGACGGAAGCGTGGAGCTTATCCGCCGGGCAGAGACGCCGAAGGATTATTTTGCCACCTTTGACTGCTTTGCGCTTTTGAAGGATCTGGTGTGAAAAGACGGTAGAGGGGAGGCCCTGGCGCTTCCCCAAAGTAAGGACGCTTAGACGGTAAATATGCTAAATGATAAGGGCGTATAGACGGAAAAGGCGGCTGCCTTCTCGGGAATAGAAGACAACCGCTTTTTCCTAATATGGGTAGAATCGAATGATAGATAGTAATCAAGTTAAATTCAGCATCGATACTTTATCAGACGGAGTGTGTCATGTACAGCTTCGGATGTGTCCCCGACCGCCCACTGGTAACACAAAACTAACTATCTAGTCTACTATTAGAATTGTGAAATATTTACTGTATACATAATAAAACAGTTCCCGGAAAAAATCAAGAAGTAAAATCTTTACAAATCAATAAAAATACATCAAATTTTTGTACATATTGCACAAAAATCGAAAAAGCTGTCAGGAAGAGGCATTGACGACAGGTTGCGGGAAGAAGTATAATGGAGCAATACACTGGAAAAAAAGAAATATACAGATAAGAGAGGAAACAATCATGGCGCAGATGACACCCATGATGCAGCAATATGTAAAGACAAAGGAAGAGTACAGGGATTGCATCCTGTTTTACCGGCTGGGAGATTTTTACGAGATGTTTTTTGAGGATGCCCTGCTGGTTTCAAAGGAGCTGGAGCTGACGCTGACCGGCAAGGATTGCGGTCTGGAGGAGAGGGCTCCCATGTGCGGCATTCCCTACCATGCCGTGGAGGGGTATCTGGCAAAGCTTGTATCCAGGGGCTACAAAGTGGCCATCTGTGAGCAGGTAGAGGATCCGAAGCAGGCAAAGGGCCTGGTAAAGAGAGAGGTTATCCGCATCGTAACTCCGGGAACCAACTTAAATCCCCAGTCCCTGGACGAATCCAGAAACAACTATATTATGTGTACGGTTTATCTCTTCGACCGTTACGGCCTGTCCATTGCGGACGTGACCACAGGGGATTATTTCGTCACCGAGGTAGACAATATCCGGCGGCTTCTGGACGAGGTGCAGAAATTCAACCCATCGGAGATTATCTGCAACCACGCCTTCTATGTAAGCGGCGTGGATATTGATGATCTGAAAAGCAGGCTGGGTATGGCGGTCTATGCCCTGGACGACTGGTATTTTGACGACGAGCTGTGCCGGAAAACCCTGCTCTCCCATTTTAAGGTGTCCAGCCTGGAAGGACTTGGAATCGGGGATATGGGCTGCGGCGTTATCGGCGCGGGGGCGCTCCTCAAATATCTGGAGGAGACCCAGAAAAACGACCTGTCCCACATGACCCACATTACGCCCTATGCCTTTGGAAAATACATGCTGCTGGACGGCTCCACCAGGCGGAACCTGGAGCTTACGGAAACCCTGCGGGAAAAGCGGAAAAAGGGTTCCCTTCTCTGGGTCCTGGACAAGACCCGCACAGCCATGGGGGCCAGATTGCTGCGTTCCATGGTGGAGCAGCCCTTGATTCACAGGGAGGAGATCGAGAGGCGTCATGAGGCTATCGAGGAACTGAACAGCCAGATGATTACCCGGGAGGAGCTGCGGGAGTATTTAAACCCCATCTACGATCTGGAGCGGCTTATAGGACGCATCAGTTACCAGACGGCCAACGCCCGGGACCTTATTGCCTTTAAGACCTCCCTGGCCATGCTGCCCCCCATCAGAACGCTGCTGGAGGGATTTCACAGCCCCCTCCTTAGGGAGATCTGCCAGGACCTGGATACCCTGGAGGATATACACGGGCTTATTGAGGCCGCCGTCTGCGAGGAGCCGCCGGTTTCCCTGCGGGATGGGGAGATTATTAAAGACGGCTTTCACCAGGATGTGGATAAATACCGCCGGGCAAAGACAGAGGGGAAAACCTGGCTTGCGAAGCTTGAGGTGCAGGAGCGGGAGCGCACCGGCATCAAAAACCTGCGGGTAAAGTTTAACAAGGTGTTCGGCTATTACCTGGAGGTGACCAACTCCTACAAGGATCTGGTGCCAGAGGACTATATGCGCAAGCAGACCCTGGTCAATGCCGAGCGGTATATTACACCGGAATTAAAAGAGCTGGAAGATACCATTCTGGGGGCGGAGGACAAGCTAAACAGCCTGGAGTACGAGCTGTTTTGTAAGCTTCGGGACGAGATTTCCGCCCAGGTGCTGCGCATTCAGAGGACGGCAAAGGCCGTGGCGCATCTGGACGTATTCACCTCCCTCTCTCTGGTGGCCCAGAGGAACAGTTATGTGCGGCCGGTGATGAATGAAAATGGCGTGATCGACATCAGAAACGGGCGTCACCCTGTGGTGGAGCAGATGATAAGCAACGATATGTTTATCGCCAATGACACATGCCTGGACAACGGAAACAGGCGGGTTTCCGTTATAACCGGTCCTAATATGGCGGGGAAATCCACATATATGCGCCAGGCCGCCCTCATTGTGCTTATGGCCCAGATCGGCAGCTTCGTGCCTGCAGACAGCGCGAAAATCGGCATTGTGGACCGGATTTTTACCCGGGTGGGGGCTTCCGATGACCTGGCTTCCGGCCAGAGTACCTTTATGGTGGAAATGACGGAGGTGGCCAATATCCTGCGCAATGCCACCAGGGACAGCCTGCTGATTCTGGATGAGATCGGCCGGGGCACCAGCACCTTTGATGGGCTGTCCATCGCCTGGTCTGTCATTGAGTATATCAGCAATCCGAAAATTCTGGGTGCAAAGACCCTGTTTGCCACCCACTACCACGAGCTGACAGAGCTGGAAGGCTCCATAAGCGGCGTCAACAATTACTGTATTGCGGTGAAGGAAAAGGGTGACGACATTGTTTTTCTGCGGAAGATCGTAAAAGGCGGGGCGGACAGAAGCTACGGCATCCAGGTGGCAAAGCTGGCCGGTGTGCCGGACCCGGTAATTGCCAGGGCAAAGGAGCTTTTGGAAAGCCTGGTGGCCGCGGATATCTCGGCAAGAAACAAGGTTCTCCCTGTGGAGATCGAGATGGAGGCGGAACAGATATCCCTGATGGATACGGTAAAGGACGACGACATTATCGGAGAACTGCGGGAGCTGGAGCTTTCCAGCATGACGCCCATAGAAGCATTGAACGTGTTGTACCGGCTGCAGAATAAGATCAGAAACAGATGGTAGCTTTTTTCAGAATAAAAGCTAAAGACGGATAAAGACAAATGGTGGAGCCTATGAGAGAAATACAGGTGCTGGATCAGCACACCATAGATAAGATTGCGGCGGGGGAGGTTATCGAGCGGCCTTCCTCGGTGGTAAAGGAACTGGTGGAAAATGCCGTGGATGCCGGAGCCACGGCGGTTACGGTGGAGATCAAAGAGGGGGGAACCACCTTCCTCAGGGTGACGGACAATGGAAGCGGCATTGAGAGGGGACAGGTTCCCCTGGCTTTTCTGCGCCATTCCACCAGCAAAATCCGCAAAGCCGAGGATCTGCTCTTCGTGGCATCCCTGGGATTTCGGGGGGAGGCCCTCTCCAGCATTGCGGCTGTTTCCATGGTGGAGCTTATCACAAAGACCCGGGAGTCGGAAAGCGGCATCCGCTATTGTATCGAAGGCGGGCAGGAGAAGGAGCTGGAGGAGGCGGCGGCGCCGGAGGGGACGACCTTTCTTGTGCGAAGCCTTTTCTACAACACGCCGGCCCGGCGGAAATTCTTAAAATCCCCCATGACGGAAGGGGGGTATATCGGCGATCTTATGGAGCGCATGGCTCTTTCCAGGCCGGATATTTCTTTCCGCTTTATCAACAACGGCCAGACAAAGCTTCACACGGCAGGAAACCATAATCTCAAGGATGTGATTTATCAGATTTATGGCCGGGAGATCGCTGCAAATCTGATTGCCGTGGACAGGGAACAGGGGCCCATCCATGTGACCGGGTTTATCGGAAAGCCCCTGGTGGGCCGGGGAAACCGGAATTTTGAGACTTATTTTGTAAATGGAAGATATGTGAAGAGCACCTTGATTGCCAAAGGCATTGAGGACGCCTACAAAACCCTGCTGATGCAGCACAAATATCCTTTTACCGTGCTGCATTTTGAGGTGGACGGCCAGTATCTGGACGTAAATGTGCATCCCACCAAGATGGAGCTTCGTTTCTCCAACCAGGAGCAGGTTTACCGCTTTGTCCAGGAAACCCTGCGGGATGCCCTTATGGGGCGGGAACTGATTCCACAGGTGACGCTTGGGGAGAAGGAGAGGCTGCCCAAGGGGGAGATGGCGCAGGAGAAAAAAACGGATACGGCGGAAACAAACCCGCTGTCTGAGCTGCTCCATGCAGCAGGCAAAGGGGGAAGCCGGGAGACCGGAAAGACCGGAATGCCCCGTAAGCCGGCAAAGGAAGAACCGGTAAAAGAAACAGACGCTGCCCCGGGACAGAATACATCCCAGGAATGGAAAAAAGCGGCAAAATCCTATCAGTTTTTGCCGCCCCAGAAGCAGGATCTGGATTATTTTCTGGAGGAGATGCGCAAAAGGGTGAAGAAAGCCCACGAAAAGCCGGTGGATAATGAGAATTCCCCAAAGAAGGAGATACCGGGGGAGAATGCAGGCAATAAAGAGAGCGCCTATGAGGATACCTCTGGGAGAGGGGGTGTAGGGATTTTCCGGGAAAGCGGGTCTTATACTGTGACAAGGCCCCCACAGTCCCAGCCTGACCCCAGGCAATCCCCAATGGTTCAGCCTGAGCCTTCCCTTCCGGAAACTGCGCGGCAGGAACCCAGGCAGCTCGAACTATTTGAGACCCACCTTCTGGATCCCGGAAAAAAGGCGGATATCCGCATAATCGGGCAGCTTTTTGACACCTACTGGCTGGTGCAGCAGGAGCAGAATTTCTATATGATAGACCAGCATGCGGCCCATGAGAAGGTGTTGTTTGAGAAGATGATGGAGAGCTTTAAGAAGAAAGAAATCACTTCCCAGATGGTGAGTCCTCCCTTGATTTTAAGCCTCAATCTGGCGGAGGCAGAGACTTTGCGGCTCTATAAGGACGCGTTTTCCGGCCTTGGCTTTGAGGTGGAGCCCTTTGGGGGCAGGGAGTACGCCATCAGCGCCGTCCCCGCCAACCTTTTTGGCATAGCGGAGAAGGAGCTGTTTCTGGAAATGCTGGATTCCCTGTCGGAGGCAATGGTGGCGGGGAAGACGGATTCCCGCCTTGTGCTGGAAAAGATCGCCTCCATGTCCTGCAAGGCTGCGGTAAAGGGGAATCAGCGTTTGAGCCGCAAGGAGGCAGAGAGGCTTATAGAGACTCTTTTCACTCTGGAGAATCCCTATACCTGCCCCCATGGGCGGCCTACCATTATCTCTATGACAAAGCAGGAAATCGAACGGAAATTTAAGCGGATCGTTTAATCCTCCATCTGGGCGGGAGACTCCCACAGAAGAAGCTTCTGGCCCAGGCCTTCTTTTAAAGCGGTGCGGTACAGATCCCATCCAAGTCCCAGGTCAAAGACAGCCATGCCGCAGGCCACAAAGCAGATAATCTGGTCGTCAGAAGTGCGGCCTTTCTGGTGGCCGTTGATTATATCTCCGATGCTGAGAGAGTCGTCAAGAGCTGGCTTGCGTCCGGCGTCAATAAGCCGGTAAATGGGGCCTCCGATAACCCCCGAATAATATTTGTCCTTGTCCCCGGACATGACGGCATCCTCCACATAGGCATGGTGCAGGCCAATATGGTCGTACACAATGTCCATATCCAGCGGCTTCCAGACTGTTTTCCACCACTGCCTCCAGTCCGAAATCTTTTCTCACATGCTCTGCCAGGGCAATGGCCCTGGCCTCTGAATGGTTGTGACAAACAACCTTTTCTATGGATTTCATTTCGCCAAGAATGGCGTCCATGCAGGCTTTCCCAATAGCTCCACAGCCGATACAGGTCAGTACCCGGGAATCCTTGCGGGCAAGGTATCTTGCGCCCACCGCAGGCACGGCCCCGGTGCGGGCGGCGCTGATAAGATTTGCGCTCATATAACAGATGGGCTCGCCGGTTTCCTTGTTGTTCAGGGTAACCATAAGTACGGAGCGGGGCAGGCCACAGGACTTGTTGGCGGCGTTGGAGCCGTACCATTTCTGCCCGCAGATGTTAAAGCGGCCCCCCAGATAAGCGGGCATTGCCACAAACCTGCGGTCCGGTCCGGCCACAGGCATATTGGGAAACGGAGTTTCCTCCGGAAATACAATGTACATTCCGTGATTGTTGTGGTTGTTTCCTCCCATTAAATAGTCGCCTCTGGCAAGCAGCTTGAAAACCTCTTCGGCGTTATTCACACATTTTGGTGTATTTAATACACCAGCCGCAATACAATCAGGCTCAGACATATACAAAAATTCTGTTTTTTTCCCCATTACCATAAATCCCCTTTCAGAAAATGAAAAAATGTATTAATTATACATATCATAATCGCACTACAAAGAATTAAAAATTACAAGAGCACACCCATTGGGCCGGATACAACTACCCTGGAGGATGCCAGAAGGGTAATCCGGGATTATCATGTGGAACATCGTCTGCCAAAAGCAGTGGTGGATTATCTGATACAGGCGGGGCCGGAAAAGGAGACGCCCAAGGCATTTCCGGAGAATACCTACTTTCTTATCAATACCCTTCCGGACTCCTGCATCTATGGAAAGGAGGAGGCGGAAAAAATGGGGATTCCGGCGGTGATTCTGACCTCCTTCCTGGAGGGGGAGGCACGTGATGTGGGAAGCGTTCTGGCCTCTGTGGCCAGAGAAATACAGATCTATGGAAATCCTGTGAAGGCGCCCTGCGTATTGCTGGCTTCCGGCGAGGCTGCCACAAAGATAGAGGACAACCGGACGATTTGCGGACATGGCGGACCAGGGCAGGAGGAAGTGCTGGGATTCGCCCTGGCGGCCGCAAAGATTCCCGGGGCCTGCCTTTTGTCCATTGACTCTGAGGGAACAGACGGAACCACGTCTGCGGCCGGGGGAATTGCGGATTCCACAAGTGCGGCAGCCGCGCTGGAAAAGGGCGTGGATATCCATGGGGCTCTGCGCGGGCATGCCTCCTTTGAGGCCCTGGAGGCCCTGGGAGATACGGTGTTTACAGGAAATACGGGGACGAATCTCTGTGATTTTAATGTGCTTTATATTCCCGGAAACAGTGAGGTGTAAAATGTCAAAAATTGTAAATGTTACGGCCAGACAGCTCATCGACTGTAAATGCAGACCTATGGTTGAGGTGGACGTAATCACGGAGGACGGGGCTGTGGGAAGGGGCAGCGCGCCTACAGGAAGCTCTGTGGGCATTCATGAGTCTTATGTGCTGCGGGATAACGATGCCGGCGAATACAATGGAATGGGCGTTCATAAGGCTGTGGAAAACGTGAAAAATATTATCGCTCCGGCTCTTAAAGGTATGGACGTGAAGGACCTGCGGGGAATTGACCAGAGAATGATTGAACTGGACGGCACGCCGGACAAGAGGCGGCTGGGCGGGAACGCCATTTACAGCACATCCATTGCGGCGTTTCGGGCAGGGGCGGAGGAGGCCCATGTGCCGGCTTACGAATATCTCTGCGGCCGGGAAATAAAGACGGTTCCTGTGCCTTCCTTTAACGTGGTAAACGGAGGAGTCTATGGGGATGTGGTTATGCCCTTCAACGAATTCCTCCTTGTGCCCTATAAGGCGGACAGCATTTATGAGGCAGTCGAAATCGCGGTGAAATGCTTTCAGAAGCTGGAGGATGTCATCCGCATGTTCACCGGCTCTGTACCGGAGGTGGGGCGTTCCTACGGCTGGATTACTCCCACGGACGATCCGGAGACTGCGCTGGAACTGATGCAAAGAGCTGTGGATGCATGCGGGTATCACGACAAGGTGGCATTTGCCCTGGACTGCGCTTCCAGCGAAATGTACGATAGGGAAACGGATACATACCTTATGAAAGGAAAACGCGTCTGTGCGGAGGAGCTTATCTCCTACGCGAAAAAACTCACCCGGAAATTTCCCTTTGTGTTTATTGAGGATTTACTGGATGAGGATGATTGGGAAAATTATCCAAGGGCGGTGGCGGAATTATCTGATACAATTATTCTTGGGGATGATTTCATAGTGACTAATCCCAAACGACTGAAAAGAGCGTATGAATTAAAGGCGGTAGAGGGATTCATTTTGAAGCCAAACCAGGTGGGGACGCTGACGGAGGCGCTGGATGCTTATGAATATGGACGTGAACGGGGAATGTACGCCATTCCCTCGGGACGTTCCGGGGGCGTTGTGGGAGATGTGGTCATGGATTTGTCCATTGGTCTGGAAGTGCCCTTCCAGAAAAACGGCGCGCCGAAATCCGGAGAGCGCATTGACAAGCTCAATATGCTGATGCGGGCTTGCGATATGGCTCCGGGATGCCGGATGAGCGATCTTACAGGGATTGTGAAATTCCGCTAAGACACAGATAATAACTCTATGCTTCCGGCCCTTAAAGTCCCAGGTGATACCCTTTGTTCAGGAAATCCTCGGCCTCCTCCAGGGTGCGCTGGGTGCGGTCGTGATCCAGCAGGGCAATGGAGGCCATCAGGTAATTGATGATAACCATGGGGGCCACAAAAGAATTTTTTATAGAAACGCTGTTGACAGAACAGGGGATAATAAGGTCTCCATAGCTTTCCACGGCCTTGTAATCGTTGGATGTAAAGAGGATGATTTTCACATTTCTCTTTTTCAGCCACAGTATCAGGTTGGCCGCTGTCTTGGAATAGCGTGGAAACAGAAAGGCTACACAGGCGTCCGACGAATTGCAGCCGGCCAGTTCTTCCGGAAACAGCATACCGGCGGATTGAATCAAGCGGACATTGGGGCGGATTTGCCCCAGCCGGGAGGTCAGATAATGGGCGAGGGAAAAGGAGCTGCGAAGCCCCAACACATAAATGTTCCGGGAATCGTTGATGAGATGGATGGTTCTGGAAACAAGATCGGGAGCTATACCTGCCACGGTTTCCGTGATGTCCTGGATATCGCTTTGCACAATCTGATTCAAGAGCTGGTCGTTTGCTGCGGCAAAGACCGACAGGTTGTTGAGCCGCTCCGGAAGGCTTACCTTGCTGATAAGGCTGCTCTGGATATCTTTTTGCATCTGGGAATAACCAGAGTAGCCCAGAGAGCGGGCGAAACGAATGATGGTGGTAGTGCTGGTGCCGATCTGCGCAGCCGCGTCCTCCAGGGTGAGAAAAGCCATGCGGTCCTCGTGACTGCGGTAATACTGGGCGACCATCTGCTGGGAATGGGTCATGGTTTCGTAGGTGTGATTGATTTTCTCGAAAAAAGACATAGGCGGCTCCTTGCTCTGTAAAAGGTAAATAAACTAAAAAAATAATAACATAGTCGGGAGGCAAAGGCAAGTTTATTTGCTGTCTGACATGGTTTCTGACAGAAATGGAAAGGATAAAAAGTATTTAATACAATTTATTTTATGAAATATAGGAGAATTATAGAATGTTTTAAGGGATTTTTTTGTAAATAAAAACGAAAAAAAGAATTTTTATGAAAGACTTGACAGGTATTTTGTAGAATATTATACTATTTATATAAATGATGTAGGAATTTATACATTACCATGCAAATGCCTGGAGAAATCCGGGTTGATGATAAAGAAACATAAGGCTTTGCGGAGGAAAGGAGAACAATATGAAAAAGAATCAGTTGCTAAAACAAATTGCGGCCATTTTAATGGCAGGAATGATGGTGGCGGGGCTTGGGGCCTGTGGGAAATCCCAGCCGGAAAATACGGATACCCCCCGGGAAAGCCAGACGGAGGAATCGGTCAGGTCAGAAACTCCGGGAAACAGCGGCGCACAGGATGCTTCCGGCGCAGAGGTGGTAATCAAGCTGGCCCACAATCTCACCATCGGCGGTACAGAGGATGAGGCTGTAAACAGATTTGCGGAGCTGGTGGCGGAGAAAACCAATGGGGCTGTGGTAGTGCAGGTGTACGGCGGCGGCCAGCTGGGCGATGAGACAGACCTGCTGGAAGGCCTTCAGCTTGGCACCGTGGACGCCTGTCTTTCCACAAGCGCCTATCTCTCCAACCTGGTTCCCCAGTACGCGCTTCTGGATGCGCCCTTCCTTTTTGATGACCTGACGGATGTGCGGGCAAAGCTGGAAGGCGAGGCAGGGGATAAGCTGAAGGAAGAGCTGTTAAGCCAGCAGAATATGCGTGTTCTGGGATTCTGGAATTCCGGCTTCCGGGTAATGCTTACAAAGAGCGCGGCCATTACCTCCCTGGAGGATATCCAGAAACGCAAGATGCGCGCGCCGGAGGTTCCGGTTTATATTGATATGTTCGAGGCCCTTGGAGCAGCGCCCACGGCCATTCCTTTTAGTGAGGTGTATACCTCCATCAACTCCGGCGTGGTGGACGGCGTAGAGGTCTGCGCGGAGGAGATGTATACTATGAAGTTCCATGAGGTTGGAAAATATATTGCAAAGACCAACCATATTTTTTCCACCATGATTCCTATCATCAGCGAGAAGGTATTCAGCTCTCTTACCGTGGAGCAGCAGACGGCAGTTCTTGAGGCGGCGGCAGAGGCCACGGAATATGAGTGGGAGATCTTTGAGGAAGCCGACGTACACGCGCTTAAGGAGATGGAAGCGTCCGGCGTGGAGGTAAGCGACCTGACCGACCGGGAAGACTGGGTGGAGGCGTGCATAGGGCTGCAGGATCAGTATGCGCAGGAGGCGGACGCGCAGGATCTTCTGGATCTGCTTCGCAAATAATACCTGTACGAGACAGGGAAAATGGAGAGGGTAGCCTATGAAGAAATTTTTTGACATACTTGAAAAACTGGTGGAGTGGGTATCGGTAATACTTCTGCTTATATGCGTTGCATCCTCCCTGATTCAGGTGGTGAGCAGGACGCTCTTAAACAATCCGCTTTTGTGGTGTGAGGAGATGGCCCGCTTTTCCGGGGTGTGGATGATTATGTGGGCCATGGGACTGATTTTTAAGGCCAGAGGCCATATTGAGGTGGATTTTTTCTACTCCCATATGCCAAAAGCCATGCAGAAATATCTGGATATACTAAATGATGTTATTACCATTGTCTTGATGGTCTGCTTCACCTGTTTTGCGGTACAGCTTATGATGAATGGCACAGGGACAAAATCCCCCTCTCTGAGGCTTCCCATGAGCGTGATCTACAGCGGCGTCGTGGCCGGGGCAGGGATTTCCGTTCTCTTTGCCATATATGCCACGGTGAATCACACAAAAGAGATTCTCTTCCAGAAGCATGCGCCGGAAAGGAAGGTGGAAAAATGAGTACGCCCTGTCTGGTTCTGATTATTGCATTCTTTGTGTTTATGATTATGGGAATGCCCCTGGCTATAGCAATCGGGGCTTCCTCCCTGATTTCCCTGATGACGGCAGGGCTTCCGGGGCTTTTGATTACCCAGCGGACCTTTTACCAGCTGAACTCCTTCTCCCTTATGGCGATTCCCATTTTTATTCTGGCCGGAGAGATTATGGATCATGCGGGAATCACCAGGTCCATTGTCCGGTTTGCCTCGGCCCTGATCGGCCATATCCGGGCCGGTCTTGCCCAGGTGACGGTGTTGGCCTCCATGCTGATGGCCGGCGTGTCCGGCTCTGCGGCTGCGGACGCCTCCGCTCTTGGTTCCATGCTGATCCCCTCCATGGTGGATGAGGGGTATCCCGCGGACTTTGCCGTGGCCGTGGTGGCGGCCGCCAATACCATTGGCCCCATTATCCCGCCCTCCATTATGATGATTATTTATGGCTCCATGACAGGGGTGTCCATCGGCTCTATGTTTATGGGAGGAATCCTTCCGGGGATCCTGTTTGGCGTCTCCCTTATGGTGGTGATCGGCCTTACCAGTCGCAACCGGGACATTCCCAAGCATAAGAGGGCGACCTTAAAGCAGATCGGAAAGGCTTTTATGGGAGCTCTGGGAGCTCTGGTTATGCCGGTGATTATCCTGGGAGGAATCCTGACAGGGTGGTTTACGCCTACGGAATCCGGGGTTATCGCCATTGCCTATGCGCTGCTTTACGGATTTGTAAAAAGAACGCTTCACATCAGGGATCTGAAGGTGATTTTTCTGAACGCCGCCAAGAGCTCCGTTACGCCCATGTTTCTGATCGGCATTGCCGCGGTGATGGGATGGGTGTTTGCAAACAATGATCTTCCGGCGCTGGTGGGTTCCGTGTTCAGCAGCATTACCAGCTCCCCTGCTGTGTTTATGGCTTTATGCTGGGCTTTTTACCTCTTCCTGGGGATGTTTATGGAGGATACGGCGGCAATGATTATCATGGTCCCGATTTTTGCGCCCCTGGCGGCCACCTACGGTATCGACGCCGTTCACTTTGGCGTGTTTACGGTGGTAACTATGCTGATCGGATGCATTACGCCGCCTGTGGGAATGCTGCTGTTTGTGGCCAGCGCCATTGGAAAGATCAAGGTTTCCCAGGTGTACCGCAGTATTATTCCCATGGTGATTGTGCTTGCCTTTATCGCCCTGGTGATCGCCTTGATTCCGGGAATCGTCACCTGGATTCCCGGCATGCTGATGTGATAGGAGGGCAGAACATGACATACGAGGAAAGAATCCTGGCAGCTATCCGGGGTGAGGCGGTGGACCGCCTTCCCTTTGTTCCCCGGCTGGACCTGTGGTATAACGGAAACAAGAGGAAGGGTACGCTTCCGGATAAATATAAAAACGCTTCCCTTAGGGATATTATTGAGGAGCTTGACGTGGGATATCACTGCAATGTGCCTAATTTCAGCACCCTGGAGCAGGAGGATGACAATGCCCATGTAGGCCTTGGCATTTATAAGACCCTGTCGGTGTTCTATGACCCGGTGGTGGATGTGGAATACACAGTGACCCATGAAGAGGGAAAAACCACGACAGTCTACCAGACGCCTTACGGTCCCCTGACAACGGCGACCTATCTGGACGACAAAATGGTGCGGGAGGGGATTAACCAGCCCATTATCATGAAGCCGGCCATTGAATGTCTGGAAGATTACAGGAAGGTGGGGTATGTTTTCGATCATATTGCTATCAGGCCCCGCTTCTCCTACTATGACCGGATGAAGGAGCTTGTGGGGGATAGGGGCATTGTGACGGGATTCCAGTATGAGGGCGGTTCCCCCATGCACGGAATCTTAAAGGAAATGTCCCAGTTTGAGCATTTCTGGTTTGATTTTTACGACAACATTGAGGTGGTGGAGGAGTGCTGCGACCATATGCGGCCGGTATTGCGGGAGATGGTGAAGGTGATGGCGGAGTGCGAATCCCCGGTTTTGTACTGCGGGGCCAACTATGACGCCATGACCACCAACCCCAACCTGTTCCGGGATTATATTACGGAGGATCTCAAATGGTGCTCGGATTATCTGCACAGCAAGGGGAAGCTTTGCCTGACCCATACGGACGGGGAAAATTTTATGCTCCTTGAGGAGTATAAAAAGGCGGAAATCGATATTGCGGACAGCGTGACCCCGGCACCCATGACAAAGCTTGGCCTGTCTGATTACAGGGAGGCCTTTGGCAGGGATATCTGCATTTTCGGAGGAATCTGCGCCATCAGCGTTATGGAGGAATCCATGAGCGACTATGAGTTTGAAAAGTATGTGGATACGGTTCTTACGGATATCGGGGACGGCAGGAAGATCGTCTTAAGCGTGGCGGACTCCACGCCCCCGGGAGCAAAATGGGAGCGGATCGAATACCTGAATAAAAAGTGCAGGGAGTTTGGACCCGTGAAGTAACCTGATACAGATAGATGATTTTTTGTAAAAAAGGCCTGGAAGACTGCGGTTTTCCGGGTCTTTTTATGCGAAAAAGGCTTGCTATTTTTACCGGTGAAAGGTATAATTTTCCGGTACTGGAAGAAAGGATTGGAAAAATGACGCTTGAAAAACCCCCGCTTATAATTTTAACCGGCCCCACAGCCACAGGCAAGAGCAGGCTTTCCATCCGTCTGGCAAAAGCCATTGGCGGAGAGATTATCTCGGCAGATTCCATGCAGGTGTACCGGCATATGGATATCGGTTCGGCCAAAATCCGGCCGGAGGAGATGGGAGGAATCCGTCATTTTCTGGTGGATGTGCTGGAGCCCTGGGAGGAATTTCACGTGGTGCGGTTCCAGAAGATGGCAAAGGCGGCTATGACGGATATTTATGCCAGAGGAAAGATGCCTGTTCTGGTGGGCGGCACAGGCTTTTATATCCAGGCCGTGCTTTACGACATTGATTTCACGGAAAACCAGCGGCAGACGAGGATCCGGGAGAGGCTTGAGCGGCTGGCGGCGGAGGAAGGCCCTCAGGCGCTTCATGAACGGCTGCGGCAGGTGGATTTTCTGTCTGCGGAAATCATCCATGCCAACAATGTAAAGCGGGTTATCCGGGCGCTGGAATTTTATGAGCTGACTGGGGAGCCCATTTCCCGCCATAATGCAGAGCAGCGGCAGAAGGAATCCCCTTACCAATCGGCTTATTTTGTCCTCCACGACGACCGGGAATACCTCTACCGGTGTATTGACAGCCGGGTGGACAAAATGCTGGAGCAGGGGCTTGTGGAGGAAGTGGAGGCTTTGAAAAAACTTGGCTGCACCCGGGAAATGGTGTCCATGCAGGGCCTTGGCTATAAGGAAATCCTGGACTATCTGGACGGGAAACGCACCCTGGAGGAGGCCGTTTACACTTTGAAACGGGACACCCGCCATTTCGCCAAGCGGCAGATCACCTGGTTTAAGCGGGAGCGGGACGTGATCTGGATGGATAAACGGGATTTTGACAGGGACGATGAAAAAATACTGGAAAATATGCTGGGGATTCTTGAAAAGCGTGGGATGATCTGAGGAAATTTTATCTCTGGCAAAGAAAATCCCGTTTTCTTTTTCCCCACAGGGGGAAGTGCCGACGGAAAGAGTTGAAAAGAGGAGAAGATGGTGAATACGGAATATACAGAAAAGCAGCTTCAGACAGAGTGGTTATACAAAGAGCTGGGCATTGGTTCCCGGGTCTATGCATTGGGAAAACAGATTGAGGAAGAACTTAAGGGTCGGTTTGCGCTCATTGATGAAAATGTGGAGTACAATCAGATGAAGGTGCTTCATGCCATGCAGAAATGCCGGGTGGACGCCTCCTGCTTTGCGGCCACTAGCGGGTACGGCTACAATGACTATGGCAGGGACAAGCTGGAGGAGGTGTACGCTGCGGTTTTTCACGGGGAGGATGCCCTGGTGCGGCCCCAGATCGCCTGTGGCACCCATGCGCTGGCCGTGGCGCTTTCCGGGAACCTGCGGCCGGGGGACGAGCTTCTCTCCCCGGTGGGAAAGCCCTATGACACCCTGGAGGAGGTCATAGGCATCCGTCCCTCGGGCGGCTCCCTGGCAGAGTACGGGGTCACTTATAAACAGGTGGATCTGCTTCCGGACGGAAGTTTTGACTATGCGAATATAGAGAAGGCCCTGGGGGAGAAAACGCGCATGGTGACCATTCAGCGTTCCAAGGGCTATCAGACGCGCCCTACCCTGTCCGTAGACAGAATCGGGGAGCTGATTGCATTTATAAAGGAAAGAAAGCCAGATGTGATCTGCATGGTGGACAACTGCTACGGGGAATTCGTGGAGCGGAAGGAGCCTGTGGAAGTGGGGGCGGATCTCTGTGTGGGCTCCCTTATCAAAAATCCCGGCGGCGGGCTGGCTCCTATCGGCGGCTATATTGTGGGGAAAAAGCAGTATGTGGAGAACGCGGCTTACCGTCTGTCCTCCCCGGGGCTTGGAAAGGAGGTTGGGGCCTCTCTGGGAGTGCTGCCAGACTTCTATCAGGGCCTGTTTCTGGCGCCCTCCGTGGTAGGAGGCGCGCTGAAGGGAGCTGTATTTGCGGCCAATATCTACGAACGGCTGGGATTTTCCGTGCTTCCGGACGGCAGGGAGAGCCGCCACGATATTATCCAGGCGGTGACCTTTGGAACGCCCCAGGGCGTAATCGCCTTCTGCCAGGGCATCCAGGCGGCTGCTCCGGTGGACAGCTATGTGACGCCGGAGCCCTGGGCCATGCCAGGCTATGACAGCGACGTGATTATGGCGGCCGGAGCCTTTGTCCAGGGCTCTTCCATTGAGCTGTCTGCGGACGGCCCCATAAAGCCCCCCTACTCCGTGTATTTCCAGGGTGGTCTGACCTGGCAGCACGCAAAATGCGGGATTCTGATGTCCCTGCAGAAAATGGTGGAGGCCGGGCTTGTGAAACTGTAAAAAGCGGATGCGCAACGAAAATGGAGACTGATATGGGGGAGCGGAAAGAACCACAGAGGCTTTGGGAGCCGGAAGCTGAAAAGAGAAAGACAAAGAGGAGAAGGATTCTGGTTATCGGCGGCGGCGCGTCCGGTCTGGTGGCGGCCATTGCGGCAGCCAGAAATGGCGCAAAGGTGACGGTGCTGGAAAAAAATACCCAGGTGGGGAAGAAGCTTCTGGCTACCGGAAACGGAAAGTGCAATCTGACAAACCGGGATCAGAGGCTTTCCCACTACCACTGTGGGGAACCGGATTTCCCGGGAAAGGCTTTTGAGGCTTTCGGATATGAGGAAACCCTTGCTTTTTTTAAAGAGCTGGGCATTTATCCCAAAGACAGAAACGGTTACCTCTACCCCTACAGCCAGCAGGCCCAGGCTGTGGCGGATATCCTCCGCATGGAGGCGGAGGGGCAGAGGGTGAAGCTGGCCTGCAATACAGAGATTCTCGGGATGGAAAAGAGACAGGGACGTTTTTTCGTGGAAACGCCCGGATGGACTTATGAGGGGGAAGCCTTGATTCTGGCCTGCGGTTCCAGGGCGTCTTCCTTTGGCAGCGGGGACGGATACGCCTATGCCGGAAGCTTTGGACATCGTATCTGTCCGGTGCTTCCGGCCCTGGTGCAGCTTCGGGGCGGGAAGGACTGGCCCCGCAGGCTTTCGGGTATCCGTCTGGACGCCGTTGTTTCCCTATATGGAGACGGAAGGCTTCTTGGCAGGAATACGGGAGAGGTGCAGCTGACGGATTACGGACTGTCCGGGATTCCGGTATTTCAGGTGAGCGGATACGCTTCCTGTGCCCTGGAAAATGGACAGAGGGTGGAGGCGCAGCTTGCCTTTCTCCCGGAGTTTTCCGATTCGGAAAAAAGAGACATGCTCCAAAGCCTTGTAAAACACGGCGGCGGGAAGCCTCTGGCAGCCTGCCTTGCCGGTCTTTTTCCCCGGAAGCTGATTCCGGTGCTGCTGGAAAGAGCCGGGATGGAAAAAGGACTTCCGGCCCGGGACATGACAAAGTGGCAGATGGAAGGGCTTTTTAAAGAAATCAGCCATTTTTGCGTACCGGTTACGGGAACCAGCGGATTTGCCCAGGCCCAGGTCTGCAAAGGAGGCGTGGACGTAAGCCAGGTGGAACCCGGGACTATGGAATCCAGACTGGTGAGGAGGCTTTATTTTGCCGGGGAGCTTCTGGACGTGGACGGGGACTGCGGCGGATATAACCTGCAGTGGGCCTGGACCAGCGGATATCTGGCCGGGCAGGCTGCGGCGGGAGAGGTTAAGCCAGAAGGGGTGGAGACGCCATGATACGGATTTCACAGGTAAAGCTGCCAGTGGGACATGCCCCGGAGGAGCCCTTACGGAAGGCGGCGCGTATTCTGAAGATCCGGCCGGAGGAAATTAAGGAGCTTCACATCAGGAAGCGCTCCCTGGATGCCAGAAAACGCCCGCCCCAGTATGTCTATGAGCTGGAGGCGGAGGTTTCCAGGGAAAAGCAGGTCTTGAAGCGGGTCCGCGGCGGCCAGGCAGCGCTGGCCGGTTGTGCTTCCTACCGGTTTCCAGAGGCGGGAAACGAAAAGATTAAGACACCGCCTGTAATAGTGGGAAGCGGGCCCGCAGGCCTGTTCTGCGGCTTGATGCTGGCCAGGGCAGGGTACGCCCCCGTAATCCTGGAGCGGGGGCAGTGCGCCCGGGAACGGCAAAGGGCGGTGGAGGCCTTCTGGCAGGGGGGAAGCCTGAATCTTCACTCAAACGTACAGTTTGGGGAGGGCGGCGCAGGCACCTTTTCCGACGGGAAGCTTAACACCCTGGTAAAAGATCCCCAGGGGCGGGGAAGAAAGGCGCTGGAGCTTCTGGTGGAGGCCGGGGCGCCGGAGGAAATTTTATACGAGAGTAAGCCCCACCTGGGCACAGACCTGCTGGTGGGGATCGTGGAACATATCCGGAAGGAAATTGAAACTCTGGGGGGCAAAGTGCTCTTTGGGCATCAGCTTGTGGATATCCGCGTGGACAACAGCCGGGTCCGGGGCGTACGGGTACGGCGCGTATCCCGGGCGGAAGCTTCTAAAGAGACAGGGGGCGCAAGGATGACGGAGGAGGAGTTATGCCTGGATGTACAGACGCTGGTGCTGGCTATCGGCCACTCTGCCCGGGATACCTTTTCCATGCTGAAGGAGCTTTCCGTGCCCATGGAGCAGAAGGCCTTTGCGGTGGGGGTGCGTATCGAGCATCCCCAGGAGATGATTAATCATTCCCAATATGGGGCAGACTATCCCCAGGGACTTCCGGCAGCGGCCTACAAGCTGACCCGTAAGGTGGCAGGGGGACGGGGGGTCTACTCCTTCTGTATGTGTCCCGGGGGATATGTGGTAAACGCCTCCTCGGAGGAGGGACGCCTTGCCATAAACGGCATGAGCTACCAGGCCAGGGACGGGCGAAACGCCAACAGTGCCATGATTGTGACGGTGAGGCCGGAGGATTTTGGGGGAGACGGCGTGCTGGCAGGCGTGGAATTCCAGAGACGTCTGGAAGAACGGGCTTACCGGGCCGGAAACGGAAGGGTTCCCGTCCAGCTGCTGGAGGATTTTACAAAAAACCAGATTACCAGGGTTCTGGGAGACGTTGCGCCCTGTATCAAAGGCGCGTACACTTTCGGGGATGTGCGGGGGATTTTTCCAGAACAGCTCCAGGAGGCCCTTCGGGAGGGGATTCTGGGCTGCGGCCAGGTGATCCCGGGATTTGTAAGACCCGACGCGGTTCTCTCCGGCGTGGAGAGCAGAACCTCCTCCCCGGTGCGGATTCTGCGGGATGACAAGCTGGAGAGCGGCATAAAGGGTCTGTTTCCCTGCGGAGAAGGAGCCGGCTACGCGGGAGGCATTACCTCGGCGGCCATGGACGGTATCCGGGTGGCGGAGGAGATCCGGAGGAGATTCTCCCCGGAATAAACGACAGGCTGTTTTCGCGAAAAGGACTTTGACATTTCGACGGCAGGAGACAAAAAACAAGAAAAACTTCATTTTTAAACTATATACAAGCAATGTTTTTTATGATACTATATAAGTTGATTTAATTTTGCTTTTTGTAAAAAAAACAAAAGACGGAGGAGCTTTATGAAGGCGAAAAACGGATGGGTACTGCTGGTCATGCTGCTGTCCGGTATTGTGCTGGGTGGATTTATCGGGATGCTGACAGTAAATGTTTCCGGACTGTCCTGGCTGAATTACGGGCAGAGCTTCGGGCTTCAAAGTCCTCTGGTGCTGGATCTGGGGCTTCTGGTTCTCACCTTCGGGCTGACGATCCATATTTCCATTGCCAGCATTATCGGCGTAGTTCTGGCCATTTTTATTTACAGGAAGCTGTAAGCTTCCCTTCGTTTCCAAAGAGCATGTGAGGGCCCGGCGGAAAGGAATGAGATGAAAGAAAAACATACCATGAAGGAGCTGCGTTCAGACGATCAGCCCTATGAAAAATGTCTGAGGCAGGGGGCAGGATATCTGACGGATACAGAGCTTCTGGCCGTGATTATACGCACGGGAACCCAGGGGGAAACCGCCTATGAGCTGGCGGGCAGGGTTCTTCAGAAATGCGCCGCCTACCAGGGGCTTACGGGGATCCGCCATCTCTCCCTGGATGAACTTGTGTCCATCAGGGGGATAGGCAGAGTGAAAGCTATACAGATCCAGTGCATCGGAGAGCTTTCCAGGCGGCTTTCCAAGGCCACGGCGGCCTGCCAGGTGAGACTGACCACCCCGGCGTCTGTGGCAGAGTATTTTATGGAAGATATGCGCCATGAGGAGCAGGAACAGCTTGTGCTGCTGATGTTTAATTCCAGAATGCGCATTCTGAAAGAGAAAATGATTTTTAAGGGAACCGTACGTTTTTCCTGCGTGTCTCCCAGGGAAATCTTCATTGAAGCGATGCTGGTAAAGGCCGTACATATTGTGCTGGTACACAATCATCCCAGTGGGGATCCCACGCCCAGCCAGGAGGACCTTGTTATGACCCGGCAGATACAGGAGGCGGGGGAGCTGCTTGGAATCACGCTGCGGGACCATATCATCATTGGGGATAACCGGTATATCAGTATGAAAGAAGAGAATGTCTTACCTTAAGTTACAATACCAGCGAGAAAGGAAGAAAAAACATGGCAATACAATGTTTTGGGTGTGATTTAGGAACCAACACAATAAAGGTGTACAGCAGGGAAACGGATGAGATCTTTTCCCAGAAAAATATGGTGGCCATCGAGGAGAAGAAGGGCATGATTGCCTACGGGGACGAGGCCTACGATATGTACGAGAAGGCGCCTGCCAATATTGACGTGCTCTTTCCCATGTCCTTTGGAACGGTTGCCAGCATCACCTATATGCAGGAGTTCCTAAGGGCTTTTCTGGGGGCAAACGTAAAGGGGCCCTTAAAAGGCTCGGAGTTCTATATGGCTCTCCCCACCGATGTGCAGGACCGGGTGTTTTCCACGCTGATACAGGGCATGGGGCTTAAAGCCAAATATGTCCGCATGGTGGACAAGCCTGTGGCGGCCGGGCTGGGACTTGGCCTGGATGTGACAAAGGCCCAGGGCGTTATGCTGGTGGACGTGGGCGCGGACACCACGGAAATCTCCATCCTTTCCCTGGGAGGTACCGTGACCAGCAAGCTTATTAAAATGGGCGGTAACAAGATGGATGAGGCCATTGCCGGAGCCATCCGGCGGGAGTTTGGCTACTTTATCGGCGGAAAGACAGCGGAGCTTCTGAAGCGGGAGCTGGGATATGTGCCGGGCAGCTCAGACAAGAAAATGGAGATCTGCGGGCGCAATATGGCCCTTGGCCTTCCGGCCATTCTGGAGGTGGGCGGCGATTTCATTGCGGAATCCATTGAGGAGCAGCTAAAGACGATTATAGATTCCATCAAGGTGATTCTGGAGCGTACGCCGCCGGAGTTGGGCGTAGATATTATCCGGAACGGCATTTTCCTGACCGGCGGGGTAGCCAATCTCACAGGCCTTGACGAGCTGATTGAAAAATCAACCAACATCCGGGTGAATCAGGTGGAGCATCCGGAGGAGTGCGTGGCCAGAGGGCTTTCCAGAATTATCAATGAGAGGGAATTCCGGGATCTGACCTTTATCACGAAGGAACAGGCTTACAACTGACAGACGGGAGCATTATGAGGAGAAGAAAGAAATTTTCTGTGCCGGGTAAATATCTGTTTGCATGCCTGGCGTTTGGATGCATCCTTCTAATGGGCGTCTCCTTTATCACCGGTTATTCGGGGGAACCTGTCAACACGGCAGCCGGATATTTATTCGTCCCCATACAGCGGGGGCTGAATTACGCGGGTGGATGGCTGCGGGAAAAGACGGATAACTTCGCGTCCCTGCAGGAGGCCCAGAATTTAAATGAGGAGCTCCAGGCCCAGGTGGATCAGCTAATCACGGAAAACAGCCAGCTTCAGCAGGACCGCTACGAGCTTTCGGAGCTTCGGGCTCTGTACGAGCTGGACGAAAGCTATGAGGAATACGAGAAGGTGGCTGCCAGAATCATCGGCAAGGATGCGGGAAACTGGTTCAGTACCTTTATTATTGACAAGGGCGCAAAGGACGGTATTGCCGTTAACATGAATGTGATGGCCGGCAGCGGCCTGGTAGGCATTGTCACCAAGGTGGGTGATAACTGGGCCCAGGTGCGATCCATTATTGACGATACCAGCAATGTGAGCGCCACCGTGCTTTCCACCTCGGACTACTGCTTTGTCCAGGGGGATCTTAAGCTTATGAATGAGGGCGTCATACACATTACCGAGCTTAGGACGGAGGAGGGCGCCATCAGCAAGGGCGATAAGGTGCTTACCTCCCATATCAGTGAAAAATACCAGGAAGGGATTCTCATCGGCTATGTGGATGAGCTCGTCCTGGATTCCAATAATCTGACCTACTCCGGCACGCTGACGCCGGCGGTGGACTTCGAACACCTCCACACGGTGCTGGTCATTACAGATCTGAAGCAGACGGCGGATTAGGGACTTATGCGGAGCTTGAATAGGAGGGCTTATGCGGCGGAAGCTTGTGGTTTTCCTGCTGATTATTTTGTCTTTTGTATTGCAGAATACGGTTTTTAAAACATTGGCGCTGGCCAGCGTCTCCCCCAACCTGCTTCTTGTGCTGACGGCCTCCGTGGGGCTGATGCGGGGGGAGAAGGAAGGGGTTCTGACGGGCTTTTTTAGCGGCCTGCTTCTGGATATTTTTTACGGGAGAATTCTGGGCTTTTACGCCCTGGTTTACCTGTTTATCGGATACGGGAACGGAAAATTCCACCGTTTGTTTTCCGACGAGGATATTAAGCTTCCCATGGTCTGGATTGCCTTCAGCGATCTTGCCTATGGTCTTCTCATATATTTTTTCCAGTTTATGTTCCGGAGAAAGTTTGAATTCCGGTATTATTTTCTTCATATTATTGTGCCGGAGCTGATTTACACCATTGTGGTGATGCTGGTGTTTTACCAGGTAATCCGCAAGCTGAACCGGTGGCTGGAAAAGTGGGATCCGGACAAAAACACAGGCCCTGGCGGCCTGCTTCATTCCGGGACGCCTGTGCTGGACCGCTTTGACAACATGAAGGAGTTATAAGATTGTTAGACGATTTAAAGCATGAAATATGGAATTTCATAAAGTCCAGAACTTTTTTCCTGATGCTGGTGTTTATTCTTCTCTTTGCCGTCTTGATCCAGCGGATATTTTACCTTCAGATTGTAAAGGGAGGGGAATATCAGGACACTTTCCGGCTGATTACGGAGAAGCAGGTGAGCCTGTCCAGTACAAGAGGGAATATTTATGACAGAAACGGAAAGCTTTTGGCCTACAGTGTGCTGTCCTATTCTGTGACTATTGAGGACAACGGCACCTACGCCAATAACAATACAAAAAATGCCAGTATCAATGAGACAATCTACCGTCTTATCCGTCTGGTAGAAAAAAACGGGGACAGCACAATCAAGGACTTTGGGATTCTCTACGAAAATGGAAGATATGTGTTTTCCCTGGAAGGAACCCAGCTTTTGCGCTTTAAGGCGGATATTTACGGGCATACGAAGATCAGTGATCTGACGGCGCCCCAGGAGCTGGCCTCGCCGGACGAGATGATGGAATTCCTGTGCGACAAAAAGAAATACTGGCTTCCCGACGCCTACACGGAGGAGGAGAAAGAGAAGTACGGCATTACCCTGGACGGCTTTACGCCGGAGGATAAGATCAAGATTTTAAGCGTCCGCAACACTATGTATTCCAATAACTACCGCCGCTATGTGGCCACTACGGTGGCTACCGACGTGTCCGACGAGACGGTGGCGGCTGTCATGGAAAATAAGGATACTCTCCAGGGAGTAGACATTGCTCAGAGCAGTATGCGGGTTTACCCGGACAGCAAGTATTTCGCCTCGATTATCGGTTATATCGGAAAAGCCTCCCAGGAGGAACTGGATGACTTGCAGACGAAAAACGAGAGCTATGAGCTTAATGACATTATCGGCAAAGCAGGCATAGAGCAGTATATGGAGCTGGAGCTCCAGGGCACCAAGGGCTACGAGGTCATGTATGTGGACAGCATGGGAAAGATGCTGGAAGTGACAGAAAGCGTAAAACCGGTGCCGGGGAGCGACTTGTATCTGACCATTGACGCAGATCTGAATATAGCCATCTATAAGATTATTGAACAGGAGCTGGCAGGTATCCTGCTCTCCAAAATCCGCAATATGAAGGAGTATGTTCCCGGAGAGAAGGATACTGCTATGGAAATCCTGATTCCCATCTACGACGTGTACAACGCCCTGATTGCCAACAGCGTCATTGATTGCAGCCATTTCAAGGAGGAGGACGCCACGGAGCTGGAAAAAAGTGTCTATGACCGCCTGCTGGCAAAGCGTCAGGCGGTGGTGGACTCTCTGGAAGCCCAGCTTACGGAGGAACATCCTGTGGCCTATGAGGCGCTGCCTAGGGAGATGCAGAATTATATGAGCTATCTTGTGTCGGATGTGCTTATGGGGGATAACCAGGTACTGATGCAGTCCCGGATAAACACCTCCGACGAGACCTATATCCGCTGGACAACCGATGAGGTAATCAGCCTGGAAGAATATCTTCAGTATGCCATTTCCATGAACTGGATTGATGTGACAAAGCTCTCCAGCGACAGCCCTTATATGGATGCCCAGGAAATCTATACCTCTATCATAGAATATATCAAAGAGTACCTGGAAACTGATGCGGAGTTTGAGCGTATGCTCTACAAATATATGCTTCTGGAGGATATGGTCAGCGGACAGGAAATTTGTCTTTTATTATATGACCAGAATGTGTTAGAATATAACCAGGAGCTTGTTGACGGGCTTAGAAATGGCAGCCTGTCCGCGTTTAACTTCCTGCTGGACAGGATCCGCAATCTGGAGATTACGCCGGGGCAGCTTGCCCTGGATCCCTGCAGCGCAGGCTGCGTGGTCACCGATGTAAACACAGGCGATATCCTGGCTCTGGTGGACTATCCGGGATACGATAATAACCGTCTCACCAACACGGTGGACGCGGCTTACTTTAACCAGCTGTTAAACGACAAAGCCACGCCCTTTGTAAACAGGGCTACCCAGGAGACTACGGCTCCCGGTTCTACCTTTAAGCCGGTTGTGGCTATTGCCGGCCTGGAGGAGGGCGTGATTTCCACCGGGGAGGAGATCTACGGCAAAGGACTGTATGACACGATCACGCCTTCCAAGACCTGCTGGGTATTTAACCAGTACGGCCGGATTCACGGAAACGAGAACGTGGTGACGGCCATCCGGGATTCCTGCAACTATTATTTTTACGAGGTGGGATACCGGCTGTCAGACGGAAAGAACGGAAGCTTCTCCAATGAAAAGGGCCTTTCTACCATCCAGAAGTATGCGGAAATGTTTGGCCTGGGAGAGCCCTCCGGCGTGGAAATCGCGGAGAGAGAGCCAAGGATATCCGACGAGCTGCCCATTGATACGGCTATTGGGCAGGGAACCAACAACTACGCGCTGACCCATCTGGTACGCTATGTAACGGCCCTTGCCAATGAGGGAACCTGCTACAACATCACCCTGCTGGACAGACTGACAGACTCCGAGGGAAACACGATAAAAGACTATAAAGCCAGCATATACAACCAGGTAGAGCTGCCACAGGCCACCTGGGACGCGGTCCGCTCAGGCATGCGCCTGGTGGGAGAGGATACCAGGACCCTGAATGAGGTAAATGAGCTGGGAGTGCATGTGGCCGCGAAATCCGGTACGGCCCAGCAGACCAAGAACCGTCCCAACCACGCGCTTCTTGTGGGATTTGCCCCCTATGAGCAGCCGGAGATTGCCATTGCCACCCGTATTGCCAACGGTTATACCTCTGCCAACGCGGCGGAAATAGCGTCCATGGTTTTGAAATATTATTACCATCTGGAGGATGAGGAGGTTCTCTTAAGCGGAGCCGCTAACCAGACCACAAATGAGACGATTATAGATTAGGGAGAATAATATGAAACAGCAGTCGGTTGTGATAAAAAGTAATCAGTATGGACTGACCGTTATTCTGGATGAGGCAATGCCCTTCCCGGAGCTGAAAACGGAGGTGGCCGGAAAATTCCAGGCGTCGGCCGGGTTCTTTAAAAACGCCCAGATGGCCCTTACTTTCCGGGGAAGAAGCCTTACTCCCCAGGAGGAGTGGGACCTGGTGCAGGTCATTACCCAGAACTGCCCCCTGGAAATCATGTGCATTATGGATGAGGACGCCCTCACAGAGGAGGCCATGAAAAAGGCGGTGGAGGAACACGCCTCCATGGGCGGCCAGGATGGTAAATTCTATAAGGGTACCTTAAGGTCCGGCCAGGTGCTGGAGGCGGAGACAAGCATCATTATCCTGGGGGATGTAAACGCGGGGGCCAAGGTGGTATCCAAGGGAAATGTGGTGGTTCTTGGATCCTTGAAGGGGACTATCTATGTGGGAGCCGCGGGAAATGAAAACGCCTTTGTGGCGGCCCTTTCCATGGATCCCATGCAGATACGCATTGCGGATGTGATTGCCCGCAGCTCGGACAGGCAGGCGGTGACCAGGGAGCGGAAAAAGTCCGACGATACGCCCAAGATCGCCTATGTGGAGGAGGGAAACATTTACATAGAGCCCATCACCAAAGAGGTGCTGGGGGATATCAGGATTTAAAGGCTGTAAAATAACAATGCCTTAACAATATAGAAACAAGAAATCTGGAGGAAACAATGTATGAGTGAAGTGATTGTGATTACATCAGGAAAAGGCGGCGTCGGAAAGACGACGACAACGGCTAATGTAGGGACGGGACTTGCAAAGCTGGACAAAAAGGTGGTTCTGATCGATACGGATATCGGACTTCGCAACCTGGATGTGGTCATGGGGCTGGAGAACCGCATCGTCTATAATCTGGTGGATGTGGTGGAAGGCAACTGCCGGATTAAGCAGGCGCTGATTAAGGACAAGCGCTATCCCAACTTGTATCTGCTTCCTTCAGCCCAGACCAGGGATAAGACAGCCGTAAGCCCGGAGCAGATGGTGAAGCTCATCCAGGAACTTAGGGAAGAGTTTGACTACATACTTCTGGACTGTCCGGCCGGAATCGAGCAGGGATTTAAGAATGCCATTGCGGCTGCGGACAGAGCGCTGATTGTGACTACGCCCGAGGTTTCGGCTATCCGGGATGCGGACCGTATTATCGGACTTCTGGAAGCAAATGATATTAAGAAAATTGACCTGATTGTGAACCGTCTGCGGATGGATATGGTGAAGAGAGGGGATATGATGTCCATTGAGGACGTGGTGGATATCCTTGCCATTCATCTTATCGGAGCGGTTCCGGACGATGAGAATATCGTGATTTCAACAAATCAGGGCGAGCCTCTGGTGGGGGATTCCTCTATGGCTGGCATGGCCTACATGAATATCTGTAAGAGGGTGTTGGGCGAAGACGTTCCGTTCCTGGATTTGAACAGTAAGGAAGGATTCTTTACCAGGCTGGGAAAACTGTTCAAATAAGCAGAGGAGGAAAGAAGTATGGCGTTGATGGATTTTTTTAAGAAAAAGAGTTCCAGTGAAGTGGCAAAGGACCGTCTGAAGCTTCTTCTGATCTCTGACCGCACCACCTGTTCCACAGAGGTTATGGAATTAATCAAGAATGATATTATCAAGGTGATTTCCAAATATATGGAGATCGACAGCGATGGGCTGGATATTCAGATTACCCAGACAGATTCCGACGACGGCCACGGAAAAGTGCCGGCTCTCTACGCGAACATCCCCATCCGGGATATGAAAAAGAGCGTCCCCAATTAGGGGAGATGCAAAACTGGAACAGCATCTGCCCGGACAATGCGGAACTGTAATAAGAAAGGCAACTTATGTTTAAACGCTATGAGCTTCGGGATTTCAGATTCAGACTGCTGCTTTATGTGTATACCCTTACGGTCCTGGGAATCCTGCTGATCGGAAGCGCGGACAAGTCCTACCAGAATAAGCAGGTGGTGGGAATGGCGCTGGGGAGTTTTGTCATGCTGGTGATCGCATGCCTGGACTACACCTGGATTTTGAAATTCTACTGGCTGATTTATATAGGGAATCTGGTGCTTCTTTTGCTGGTAAAGATACCCTTTACCAGTATTTCGATTCTCGGAAAGAACGTAAAGGGAGCCACCAGGTGGATGGAATTCCAGGGGTTCAGGTTCCAGCCATCGGAGCTGGCGAAGCTGCTTCTGATCCTGTTTCTGGCAAAGTTTTTTGAGAAATTCCAGGAGCAGCTCAATACCTGGAAAATACTGGGGTTGACGGCTGTTCTTGTGGGGATTCCCCTGCTTTTTATCAAGGAGCAGCCGGATCTCTCCACTACCATATCCGTGGCGATTATCTGTCTGATCGTCCTGTATGTGGCAGGGCTTAGCTATAAGATTATTGGCGCTGTACTGGCCCTGGCGGTGCCTTCAGTAATTATTTTTCTGGGGATTATCTTCCAGCCAGATCAAAAGCTTCTGGATGAATACCAGATGCGCCGGATTATGGCCTGGCTGAATCCCACCCAGTATGCCGATGACGCTTATCAGCAGCAGAATTCCATTATGGCGTTTGCCTCCGGCCAGCTGACAGGCAAGGGGCTCAACAACAATCTGGTGTCCTCTGTAAAGAACGGCAGCTTCATTGCGGAACCCCAGACGGATTTTATCTTCGCTATCGCCGGTGAGGAACTGGGTTTTGTAGGATGTGCAATTATTGTTTTACTATTGGCGTTAATTGTGATAGAATGTATATGGATAGGCAGAAGATCAAGGGAATTTTCGGGAACGCTGATCTGCTGTGGCGTAGCTGGCTATATTGGCTTTCAGACCTTTGTCAATATCAGCGTGGTCACAGGGTTGCTGCCTAATACGGGAATCCCTTTACCGTTTGTCAGCTATGGATTGACTTCTCTGGTAACACTTTTTATGTCTGTGGGGTTTGTGCTGAACGTGGGACTTCAGCCAAAAAAATATTAGTATGGGGGTAAAGAGAATATGAACGTAGGATTAATGGCGCATGACGCAAAGAAGAAGCTGATGCAGAATTTCTGCATTGCTTACAGAGGAATTTTATGTAAGCATCAGTTGTTTGCCACCGGTACAACCGGACGCCTGGTGGAGGAAGTGGCAAACTTAAATGTACACAAATATCTTGCCGGTCATCTGGGGGGAGAACAGCAGATGGCGGCGCAGATCGAACACAACCAGCTGGACCTTATGATTTTCCTTAGGGACCCTATTCAGCCAAAGACCCATGAGCCCAATGTGAACGACATTGTGCGGCTCTGTGATATGTATGACATTCCCATGGCCACTAACCTGGCAACTGCGGAACTTCTTATCAAAGCGCTGGACAGAGGCGATCTGGAATGGCGGGAGATGTACAAGTAGGTAAAAAAGCCCTAAACAGAGGAAATACAGGTTGTATTTTTCGTGAAAATATACTATAATAAGTTTCATAAAGAGTTGGCATAAGCAAGGGCCAATGAATCATATGGAAACCCAAGGAGGACAAGACGATGATACAGTTAATTGTGGGAAATAAGGGAAAAGGAAAGACAAAGCACCTCTTGGAGAGAGCCAATAGCCAGATTAAGACGGCATCTGGAAACATTGTTTATCTGGACAAGAATACAAAGCACATGCATGAGCTGGACAACAAGGTACGCTTAATCAATGTAAGGGAGTATCCACTCCAGAACTGTGCAGAGTTTATCGGCTTCCTGTGCGGCATCATTTCACAGGATTACGACCTGGAACAGATGTATCTGGACAGTTTTGAGGAGCTTGCGAATCTGGAAGGAAAGGATCTTGAGGAGCCTTTAAAGGAGCTGGATAAGATCAGCGAGCAGTTCAAGGTGGCACTGGTTATCAGTCTTTCCGGCAGTGAGGAAGAGCTTCCAGAGTTTGTAAAATCAAAAGTGATTGTTTCCTGCTAGTACATAAAGAGGATGCTCTGAATAGAGCGTCCTCTCCTTTTAAAATGGCGGGAAATTGAGGTTGTGGGATATCCGGACAGGGAGGCAGGGTAAAGAGGCATGGCAGGAAAAAAATACAGAAAGCAGAAGAAGGTAATCCGATACAGGCGCCCCATCAATATTGGCGTTGTGTTTTTTGGGTTCGTGGCGATCTATCTGATGATCTGTGTCTACCTGTTTCTGACCTCCAGCCATATTTCCGGGTATGAGGTGCTGGCAGGAAGCCTGACCTCGGACGATCATTACACAGGGGTGGCCCTTCGGAAGGAATCGGTATTCAACTCAGAGAGAACAGGTTATGTAAACTATTACGCCAGAGAAGGGGAGAAGGTATCGCCTGCCAGCACGGTGTATACGGTGGATGAGAACGGGGAGATCTCGGAGCTTTTGCAGGAGAGTGCGGAGGGCGTGAACTTAAGTGAGGCCAACTACGCGGCCCTGCGGAGCCAGACGGCATCCTACACCGCAGAAATGTCGGATATGGATTTTGCCGGATTATATGCGTTTAAGTATGAGATTAATGCCTCTATACTGGACATGATTAACCAGGAGATGGCGGAGCAGCTGGATGAGGCATCTTCTGAGAGGGGAGGGGTGTTCTACAAGTTTCAAGCAGGCGGAAACGGCATTGTGGAATACTATGTGGACGGTATGGAGGAGGCCGCCCTGGAGAATCTGAGCAGCGAGTGGTTTGACAAGGAGAAATACGAGAAGAAAAGCCTGCGGACAGACGGGCTGGTCAGTAGCGGGGACCCGGTCTACAAGCTGATTACCGATGAGAAATGGCAGCTGGTTTTTCCTCTGAAGGAGGATATGGAGGCTTATCTCAAAGAAAAGATCGAGAATAATGTGAAGGTAAAGGACAATGGGGAGACTGTCCAGCTTACTACTTACATAGAGATAAAATTTGAAAAGGATCAGGAGAGCGTCTGGCCCTCCGTGACCCTGGAATACAGGGAGGGACAAGCCTACGGCGTACTTCAGTTTGTCAACTCCATGGTGCGGTACGCGGGAGAGAGGTTCCTGGATTTTGAGATCCTCCGGGAGGAGACCGCAGGCCTTAAGATTCCCACCACTACCGTGACAGAGAAGGATTTCTTTGTGATTCCCATTGCGTATCTGGCAAAGTCCGGGGACGATAGCGGTGTCATGAAGCAGGTGGTTGATGAAAATGGTCAGAGCAGCGTGGTATTTACCCCCATGACGATTTATTACCAGGACGAGGAGAAGTTTTATGTGGATCCCAAAGAGGAGGATTTTGCCACGTCAAAGCTCAAGCTGGAGGCAGGGAATACACTGACGGCTACGGAGTCCAGCGAGATTTTTCAGGCGGGGGAAAAGGAAAGCATGAAGGGAGCCTATAATATTAACAAAGGCTATACGATTTTCCGGCGGGTAGAGATTCTCCAGGAAAATGAGGAGTACTGTATTGTAAAAGAAGGGACGGCCTACGGTCTCTCCGTGTACGATCATGTGGTGCTGGACGCGGAGACGGTGGAGGAAGCCCAGGTAATTTATTAAGTGAGGAGAGCGTGGAAAAATGGTAGTGGAAAATTTAAGAGAAGTGGAGAAAAGGGTCTGTGAGGCCTGCAGACGGGCAGGGAGAGACAGGGACGAGGTGACGCTGATTGCGGTCAGCAAGACAAAGCCGGCGTCCATGATAGAGGAGCTTTTTGCCATTGGGACAAGGGATTTTGGGGAGAATAAGGTGCAGGAGCTCTGTGGGAAATATGAGGCGCTGCCAAAGGATATCCGCTGGCATCTTATCGGGCATCTACAGAGAAACAAGGTAAAGGCTGTAGTGGACAAGGCCTGTCTGATACACTCGGTGGACTCCCTTCGTCTGGCGGAAGCGATCAGCCAGGAGGCGCAGAGACAAGGGCGCATGGTTCCGGTTCTTATTGAGGTGAATGTGGCTGGAGAGGAGTCTAAATTTGGCGTAAGCCCGGAGGAAACGGAAAATCTTGTGAGGGAGGCGGCGAAGCTTCCTGGCATTCAGGTGCAGGGTCTTATGACGATTGCCCCTTTTGTGGAGAATCCGGAGGAAAATCGCGCCGTATTTTCCAATTTGAAGAAATTATATGTTGACATAAAGACAAAAAACATTGATAATGTAGCTATGAATGTGCTTTCGATGGGGATGACCAATGATTACGAAGTGGCCATTGAGGAAGGAGCTACCATGATCCGGGTAGGAACCGGAATTTTTGGCGTGAGATAGGAAGTATGGATAGAGATAGGAGATAAATAGTATGGGAGTAATTGACAAATTCCTGGATGTCATGAAATTAGGCGACGATTACGAAGACGATTATGATGACGACTATGATGATTACGATGACGATTACGAGGATGAAAAACCAGAGAAGAAAGGGCTTTTTAAGCGGAAACGTGACGACAGCTATGAGGACGACTACGACGATGAGCCCGTAAAGAGCAAATCTTCCAAGGTAACTCCCATGCGGTCTCCAAGAAAAAGCGGCAGTATGGAGGTGTGCGTGATTAAGCCCATCACCTTTGAGGATTCCAGGGAGATTACGGAGACGCTGCTCAGCAACCGGACAGTGGTCTTGAATTTTGAGGGCCTGGATGTGGAGGTGGCACAGCGGATTATTGACTTTATTTCCGGTTCCTGCTATGCCATCGACGGGAATCTGCAGAAGGTTTCCAATTATATTTTTCTGGTGACGCCGAAGAACGTGGATATATCCGGGGATCTTCAGGATATTTTAAGCGGTTCCATTGATATCCCCACCACCTATTCCGGCTATAATGGAGTGATATGACAAAGGAAGAACTGCAGATAAAGAAGCGGCTCACAGATCTGGCTGAGGCCGCTTACCGCAAAGGGGTTGCCCGGTATTCGGATTTTCTCAATCTGAATGAGAGAAGCGTTTTCGAGGCGGTAAAGGGGGAGCTCTCTTTTGTGCGGTGGGAGTGTTCCGGTGGATATAAGCAAGCGGAGCGTCAGATGGTAGCATTCCTTCCTGATGCTCCTGTCTTTTTTGATAATTTTACGTTCCCTTTTGTCTGTGTGGAGATCCGCCCGCTGCACACAAAATTTTCTGAAGCCTGCAGCCACCGGGATTACCTGGGGGCTGTTTTGAATACGGGAATTGACAGAAGCAGGCTGGGAGATATTCTGGTGGAGGAGCAGGGGGCCTATCTCTTTGTGGAGGAAAAACTGAAGGATTTTCTCTGCCAGGAGCTTACCCAGGTGCGCCACACCCCGGTGTCCCTGAAAGTGGCGGAGGAGTTTCCGGAGGATTATGAGCCCGGATACAAGGAGATCAGGGGAACGGTGGCTTCTGTGCGCCTGGACAGTCTGCTGTCCCTGGCCTTTGGCAGCTCCAGAAACAGCCTTACCGGGCTGATTGAAGGAGGAAAGGTTTTTGTAAATGGGAAACTGGTCACATCCAACGGGTACAACCCCAGGGAAGGGGATCAGATATCCGTGCGGGGTATGGGTCGGTTTGCCTATGTGTCCGCCGGGGGACAGTCAAAAAAGGGAAGAAATTATGTGACGGTGAAGAGGTACGTGTGAAGTCGAGCAGCGACTTAAAAAGCGAAGTCGTAAAGGCGCACGGGAAGAACTTTCATGAGTATGCGAATGAAAGTTTTTCCCAGTACCTGTGCGCTGAAGGGACTTCGCGCTTTAGAGCCGTCGCGCAGCGACTTGAAACAGGAGGAAATTATGGGGGAACAAAGAAACGCTGTGCTGGAGGTTCAGAGGGAGGGCGCTTTCTGCTATGCTATCCATATAAGGGACAGCTTTGACGCGCTTGTCCGGAAAGGCGTGGGAGAAGAGCTCCTTCGGGGAAGGCGGGCCTGTATTGTCACGGACATCGCCGTGGGGTCTCTTTACGGGGCCAGGGTAAAAAAAGAGCTTTCCGGGGTCTGCGCCAAGGTAACAATGTTCTCGTTTCCCCAGGGGGAGGCCAGCAAAACCCTGGATGTGGTTCGCGGACTTTACGAACATCTGATTCTGGAGCAGTTTGACAGGCGGGACGTCCTGGTGGCTCTGGGCGGAGGCGTTGTGGGAGATCTCACGGGCTTTACTGCTGCCACCTACCTCAGAGGCATTGATTTTATCCAGATACCTACAACCCTTCTTGCCCAGGTGGATTCCAGCATCGGCGGGAAGACAGGCGTAGATTTTGACGCCTATAAGAACATGGTGGGAGCATTTCATATGCCCCGTCTGGTCTATATGAATCTGACCGTTCTGGGCAGTCTGCCGGAGCGCCAGTTTCTGGCAGGTATGGCGGAGATTATCAAGCATGGCCTTATCAAGGATCTTTCTTATTATAAATGGCTGGAAGAGCACAGGGAGAAGATCCGTAGCCGGGAATACCAGACGCTTCTGCCTATGATTGAACAAAGCTGCCAGATCAAGGGCGGCGTAGTGGAGCGGGATCCCACAGAGAAGGGGGAACGCGCCCTCTTGAATTTCGGACATACGGTGGGGCATGCAGTGGAAAAACTAAAGGATTTCGGGCTTCTTCACGGGGAATGCGTGGCCATCGGCTCTGTGGCCGCGGCGTATCTTTCCTGGAAACGGGGATATCTTAAGAAAGAGGAATATCTGGGAATCAGAGATACCTTTGCTGGCTTCGGGCTTCCAGTGCAGGTGAGGGGACTTAAGTGCCAGGATATTCTGGAGGCTACCAGAAAAGATAAGAAGATGGAAGCCGGAAAAATTAAATTTGTGCTGCTTAAACGCATGGGCGAGGCCTTTGTGACAAAAGACATTACAGACGGGGAACTTCTTGAGGCCATTGGCAGCGTAGAGGAAACGTTCTATGAATAAGAGAATGAGTTACAATATCTATGGTGTTATCTGGGTGGCGGTGTTTATCTGGCTGGATCAGTGGACAAAAACGCTGGCCGTGAATAATCTGAAAAATCAAGAGTCTGTCTCCCTGATTCCCGGGGTGTTTCAGTTACACTATCTGGAAAACCGGGGGGCGGCCTTTGGCATTTTCCAGGGACAGAAATGGGCTTTTGTGGTTATGACGCTGCTGGTATTGGCAGTGATCGCCTACCTGTACAACCGGATTCCACTGGGAAAGCGTTTCCACTGGATGCGGCTTATCGGGGTGGCCTTAAGCGCAGGGGCGGTTGGAAATCTTATCGACCGGCTGGCCCGCAGCTATGTCATTGATTTTTTCTATATTGAACTGATTGATTTCCCTATTTTTAATGTGGCGGACTGCTATGTGACTTTCTCTGCCTTTTTATTGATTGTCCTGTTTTTGTTCTATTATAAGGAGGAGGAGCTGGAATTTATCTCCTTTTTCCGCAAAAAACAGGCGCCGGAGGATGTGTGATGGAATATGGTCTGGCTGTGGAGGATATCTACGACGGATACCGGCTGGATAAGTACCTCTCGGAGGCTATTCCGGAGCTGAGCCGTTCCTATCTGCAAAGGGTCATAAAGGAAAGCGGCATTCTGGTGGACGGGAAGGCTGTCAAGGGAAGCTACAGAGTTTCCCAGGGAGAGGAGATTCATCTACGGGTGCCGGAGGCTGTGATTCCGGAGATTGCCCCGGAGGAGATGCCCCTGGAGATTCTTTATGAGGACGGAGACGTAATATTAATCAATAAGCCCAAAAACATGGTGGTACATCCCGCGGCCGGACATTACAGCGGGACCCTGGTAAACGGACTTCTCTATCACTGCCAGGGGAGTCTTTCCGGCATTAATGGGGTTTTGCGCCCGGGGATTGTGCACCGCATTGACAAGGATACCACAGGGGTGCTGATTGTCTGCAAAAATGACCGGGCCCATAACTGCCTGGCAGAGCAGCTTCGGGAGCACAGTATTACCCGCCGGTACCGGGCTGTTGTTTATGGAAACTTGAAGGAGGACGAGGGCACGGTAAACGCCCCCATTGGCCGTCATCCCACGGAGCGCAAGCGCATGGCGGTAGTCCGGGAGGGCGGAAAAGAAGCCGTGACCCATTACCGGGTGCTGGAGCGCTTCGGGAAATTCACCTATGTGGAATGTGTTCTGGAGACAGGCCGCACCCATCAGATCCGTGTTCACATGGCCAGTATCGGTCATCCGCTTCTTGGGGACGAAGTATACGGCAAGGGAAAATCCCCCTTTCACCTGGAGGGACAGACCCTTCATGCTATTGTCTTAGGATTCCGGCATCCCTCCACCGGGGAATATATGGAGTTTGAGGCGCCGCTTCCGGCGTATTTTGAGCATCTGCTGGAGGCGCTGGGGGAGAAGCGATAGAAAGAGAGTTATGGCAGAATGCAGCGTCAGCTTCCCGCTGGTATCTCCACAGGCGTCAAAACAGAGAAACCGGATATGAAAAATGGCACAGGGTTTAAACCTGTGCCATTGTCATTCACAATGTATCTTGTGACCTGTCTGATTTTAATGCAGGAGATGGGACTTGAACCCACACATAGTCACCTACGTCAGATTTTGAGTCTGATGCGTCTGCCATTCCGCCACTCCTGCTTATCTTTACGGACGTGTTATATTTTAGCATAATTTCTGGCTGGGTGCAAGGACTTTTTGCTTTGCCATTTAAAATTGATCAGAATATGCCTGTCGGACAAGGCGCCCAGCTATATGTGTAAATGCAGGCCGGAAAAGGCCTAAACAGGCCAAAATTAAAACCGTATCCAACTGTGGGATACGGTTTATATTTTTCCTGGATTAGATGATTCTGCGAAAAAATCTTATAACAAAGATACCATGTTGATTATATATAATACCAGGATTTTTGTCAATCGTTTTTAGACTTCAGAAATTTTCTCTTGCAAAACATCCAAAACAGAAAAACATCACTGCCAAAATATCCTTTATAGTATTCTTATCGGCACTCTCACGCCATTTCTTAATACATCAGAAAAAATTTCTGGTTAAAGAAATATCTGATTGCCGTCAAAATTACAGTCAAAAAGGAGGAATACGGTAATGTCAAGAACAGGAGAAAATATCTACAAGAGAAAGGACGGGCGCTGGGAAGGACGCTATATTAAGGAACGGGTGGACGGAAAGGCAAAGTACGGCGCTGTCTATGCCAGAACCTACCGGGATGTGAAGCGAAAACTGGACATTGCCAGAAAGGAACATGCAAAACAGAAAGAAATCACGGTAAAAGCAGGAAAAGTCGCAGACATTGGAAACAGATGGCTTTCTGAAGCTTCCCTATTTCTGAAGACATCTTCTATTAATAAGTATGAGGATCTTCTACGCTGCTATATTTTACCGGAATTTGGGGAGAACGATCTGCTGGAGATCACAAACCAGCGGCTTATAAACTTTGCCAACGGCCTGTTGTTGAACGGCGGGGCAAAAAACCAGGGACTTACTCCGGCAACTGTGGCGGAAATCCTGTCTGCCATGAATGGGATCCGGGTTTATGCCATGAAAAAGGACTATGCTGTGGCCTTTTCAACAAAATGCGTCCGCTTGAAAAAGGAACAGGGAGATATCCGGGTATTTAGTCTGGAAGAGGAAAAGCAGCTTATTGGCTACCTGCATGAACATATGGATTTTTGTGCTCTTGGCATTTTGCTCTGCCTGTTTACGGGAATACGGATCGGGGAATTATGCGCCATGAAATGGGATGATATCAGTCTGACAGAACAGAAAATGTTTGTGGGAAAGACCATGCAGCGGCTTAGGGTAAATACAGCGGGAGGAAACAAGACAGAAGTAAAAATCCTTACGCCTAAAAGCGCCTGTTCCATCCGCATAGTTCCGCTTCCGGATATTATCATGGAGCTTTTGGAAAAGTTTTACATACCGGGAGCATTCCTTTTAACGGGAAACAATAACAGATTCGTAGAGCCGAGAACCATGCAGAACCGTTTCAAAAAAATTGTGGCAGCCTGCGGACTCCAGGATGCAAATTTTCATGCCATCCGCCACACATTTGCCACCAGATGCATTGAGCTGGGATTTGACGTAAAAAGTCTCAGCGAGATTCTGGGACATGCCAGCGTGACGATTACCATGAACCGGTATGTGCATCCAAGCATGGCTCTCAAAAGGGAAAACATGAACCGCTTTTCAAATCTATTTGCCGTCACATAAATGGTCTTAGGAAGGCAAAAAGCCTGGAAATTCCCCGGTCCTTAAGCAGGATTCGCAGAATCATCTATTCTACGAAACTTTGAAGCCGGTATAGGGAATACCGGAAAAGTCTTTAAGGATATTGAAAACATGGCAAAAACGGAAGGCTCACCGGACAAAATATGTAAAACCGTTCACCAGTACAGTAAGGGCACGGTTTCCGCCGGGGATATGGAAAAATTGCAGGAAATCGCCCGGGACTGTCAGAAGGTGAGGAATTATGTGTATACCCGCTATAGCGGCATAGGGAGTCTGGGGAAACTGTATCCTGGTTATACCATCCAGAATGAGATGACAAAAGACGGGCTCAGACAGGAGCTGGGACTTCCTTCCGTATATTTTTATCTGGCCATGTTTGACGCGCTTAAGGATATCAAAAGCCAATGGACGCGGACAAAAAACAGGGTGCTTAGGCTGGTAGGACAGAATGATGGATTTTCGGAGGAGGAGAAGCATTACCTCCGCTTCCTCCTGGGAGTTGGCAATGCCTTTGAAGCAGTATTGAATCAGAGGCAGCCGGAACTGCCAGGGGAAATTAAGAGGCAGTATGATTTTTTATCCGAAAGGGTGGATGCCGGAAAACTGAACCGGTATCTGTGCAGGCAGGTGAGAAAGTATCACGGAAAGCAGAAAAAGCCACACACAGAGGTCACTGATGGATTTTCCGTGGCAGAGCGGGCATACCGCTACGGGGAGAAAGATGGTGCACAGGGCATTTATCTCTCCACAAAAGAAAACCGGAAGCGGGTTTTTGTGCCGCTGACGGACGGGAACCGCTATCAAAGCCAGCTTTATGTGAGATTGTATCCCCAGGAGGGGCGTGTGGAAATGGATGTGCCGGTTTATGTGACGGTACATATCCACACAGATTATTCCAATGTGGTGGGTGTTTCCATGGGCATGTACGCCATGCTGACTACCCACAACGGGCATGTCTACGGGCCGGATCTTGGAGATTACCAGGCAGAATACGCCAGCTGGATGCGGGAACAGACGCGCAAATACAGCCATAGCCGGGAAAGCAATCCTGGCAGGAAAAAGTATTCGGCCAGAAAGCGGCGGTATGTGGAGCGGATGCGCAGCTATATCAATCAGGAGCTGAACCGTTTTTTGCGGGAAGAGAAGCCCCGGACCGTCTATATGGCAAAGCTGCCCGCTGCCTGGGCAGGGGGCGTCAACCGGAAAATCAACCACAGCGTAACCATGTGGCAGAGAGGCTATATCCGGGAACGCCTGGCGCAAAAATGCAGGGAACAGGCGGTAGAGCTGGTGGAAGTCCCCGGTAAGGATATCAGCCGGGAATGCAGCGGGTGCGGCGCTTTGGGGGAAAAGAAAAACGGAATTTTCACCTGTGAGAGCTGCGGCTGCACGCTCAATGAAAAGACCAATACCGCCAGAAACGCGCGAAAGCGGGGGCTGGAAGGAAAGGTACTGCGGTCATAAGAACAGCAATCCAGATAAATTCCGGTGATGAGCCGGGATTTTACCGGAAAGGACTGGTGCGTATGTTCATGATAATACGGGGGAAGGCCGGCTTCCCCCATAAAAAGAAGGAACGGCATTAGAAGGCAGTTTCACTGCGCATTGGGTATGCCAGGACCCTGGGAACACAGGCTGGGGGGCCATATGGCCTGCGGCAGGTGATGTAGCAGGGAGCGAAGCGGGAATTTCCCGCAGCATGGGGATGAGGCTTTTCATTTCTATGTCCAATATATTTTATTTTAATTATTTTGTTGAAGTTTATGATTTTATGGTATCAATGATCTGTCATCTGGTTTTTTAAACAAGGCAGGTATTGATATAGATGCACTGACAGGAGGGCTGACAACGTGTCTGAACAGGAAAAAAACGGAAAAAAGGGAAAAGGGGGGAAGATTGCTTTAGCAGTGTGTCTGGTGGTGATCATCGTATTGTTGGGAGTAGTGGTATTCCTGCTATTCCGGGGGCAGGACGAGGAGGAGCCTAAGAGGCGCAATGTGGTGGTGAATGAGGATAATGTGGATGAGGTTCTTGAGAGTATTGCGGAGGATGGTTATGTTCCTGCAGGTTACTACGAGGTTATCATGAACTCCACATGGAACTTCACAAGCGGAGACGTCCCTTCCGAAAATGCGTATGTAGAGAATGCAACTACAAATACGAATCCCGTTTATTTCGATGTTGTGCGGCAAGACACGGGGGAGACGGTCTACGAGTCGCCGATCCTGCCAGTGGGTACCCACCTGGAGGACATCGTGCTGGACACCGTATTAGAGGCAGGTACTTATGACTGTCTGCTGACCTATCATCTTCTGGATGAGGAGGAACAGGATGTCAGTACGCTGCAGATGACCGTGCAGATCGTAATTGCACAGTAGTCATCCTGGAAGTGCGGAGAAAGACCCAAGGAAGGAAAAAAATCAAGGAGGATTAAGTGATGAGTAAGAAATTCAGGAAAGTTTTAGCTGCTGTCCTGGCTGCAACCATGGTATTGGGAAGCGGAGTAGTGGCGAATGCTGCAGAGGGAAGCGGATCGGGTACAGGATCATTGGATGAGGTGAAACATCCGGACGTGTTTAATGTAATCCTGCCTACAGATGCGGGAACACAGTTTAACTATATTCTGGATCCTTCAGGGGTAATTGAGGATACAGACTTTGAGAAGTATGGTGGAACTGCATCGGCATCGTTCGTGGGTACAGGAAATATGTGGTTTGAAAACAAAAAGGCTTCAGGAAGTAATATCAGGCCATTTACCAATGAAAGTGATCCTGTTACGGCTTATAACAGAAGTAACATAGATGTGGATATTAAGGTGACGGCAAAGCTGGCAACTCCAAGCAAAATTATAATTGCGACCAATAGTGTGGCAAATGATACTACTGCTACACCATCCATGTATCTTGCAATGAAGGCAACCGAGAACAACGCTCCAAAAGAATATCCTATCATTGTGGCTGGAGCAACAGCAACGGCTTCTATTGCGTCAGCGTCGAATTTGGCATATGAGACAAGGTATGTGAATGGCGAATATGTAAATAAGTTAACAGCTACCGCATCAGAGCTTAAAGAAGGCGATAACTTATTTGATACCTATTTCAAGAAATATGCTTTCGTTCTGACCGGCGACTGCAATAAAGGGGATTGGAGAGGTGTTACAGAAGCGCCGCCTACCGTAAGTCTGGTATGGACGATTGACAAGCCGGATACTGCAGTTGAGGGGAATGGGCCGAGTGTGACATTAACAACAGCTGGTGTTATCACTATGAGTGGTTTGACGGCAGATAAGAATTATGCACATTCTGCAGTGCTGGCATATGGTACTATGTCCGACGAGCTTGATGCTGACCCGAACATGGTGTGGGATGTAGATAACTGGAATGCCACGACTGGCGGAACATTATCTTTCAAACTTAATGAAGCCTGGCTGAATGCTTTACAGGGAAAGACAGCGACCGTTACTGTTACATTGACTGATGGTTCAACTATTACCTGTACACAGCAGTTTTAAGTAAGCAGAAGAAATCCGGAAAGTATGGCAAGGCATGGGGAGGGAGATTTTTTCCTCCCCATTTTTGGTGTAATTGAATTGTCTGAAAATAGATATAAGGAATGAAGGCAAATGTATATAAATAATGAAATTAATTGGATCAATGTTTGCAGAAAAAAAAGAATATATATATTTGGAGCAGGGAGAAATGGTGAAAAGCTGTTTCGCCAGCTTCAGAATGAAGAGGGCGTTCAGGTTGTTGGCGTAATTGATAATGATAAGTATGTAGTCAGAAAATGTGTAAGTGGAAATTCATGGTTTCCAAAAGCATATATTCTGGACGAATATAAAAGAATCCGTCAAAAAGATGATCTTATCATAATTTCTACTGCTATACCAGAAATAGAAAAACAACTATTGGAAGAGGAAATCTATCCTTTTATCAATCATGCACAATTAGATTTTTCTGGTATAAAAGGCACTTCGCTTTATAACGAGGACTATTTGTCTTTGCAGCTGGATTATGCAAAGGTAGACTCGGTATTGGATTGTGAATTTTTTCAGAGATATATAAAATCTACAGACAGTGTTGCTGAATTTGGTATGGGCGGCGGACTATTATTAAATAAGCTGGAGTGCGGGAAAAAAATCGGAATTGAGATAAATGAAACAGCAAGGGAATATGCAAAACAAATAGGGATTGAGGGTGTTCCAAACCTTACAGAACTTCAAGATGGAAGTCAAGATGTGATTATATCTACACATGCATTAGAGCATTGTCTGAATCCATATGAAATTATTTGCGGACTTAGGAAGAAGCTTGTTGATGGGGGAAAAGCAATTTTTGTGGTGCCACATGATTCGATTCGCGATGAATATGTGAGAAGTGAGGATTGTTATCATTTGTATGAATGGAATCAGAGAAACTTAGGAAGTTTATTTAAAATGGCTGGTTACTTTATTAGGGAAGTGGGAATTAGGGAGGTTGCATGGCCAAGAGGGTGGAGAAAAATGTTTTCTGAAGAAGCAAAGGACTGGTTTGAAGCTGTGTCAGTATTGGAATCAGAGCGGATTGGATATTATAGTGTGTATGTGGTGGCTGAAAAATAATGAATAAGGAGATGGAGTTTTTAGGAAAAATTGAGGTATATTATGCGGAAGAAAACAGCATATGGGTTTATGATGGACTTACTCTTGGTCTTTATAGGATAGATATAATTACAAAGAAAATAGAAGTGCATCTTATCCCAATGCAGATCCATAAAAATAGGGTGACACCAATTAGAGGAATTATTAGGAAGGGAAAAAATATTGTTCTAGTACCACAGTATATAAATGACGAATGGATTCTATATGAAATAGAAAATAAACAGATAACGTATATGCATGTGTTCGACTCGCCTCACCAAATAGCATATGTTGGACAAGACAATAAGATAGCATGTTTAGTCCCTTTAAATACAAATGAACCACTCTTTTTAATTTCATTAGGTGAATTAAAATGTATTAAAGAAATTAAAGACTGGTATGGATCAGATGCGAAAAAACATGATGTATGTGTCTGTTTTCCCACTGATTTTGAAAAAGGGTACATGTTCATTCCGATTATTCACACAAATTCTGTTTGTAGAGTAAATACTGAAGAATACAAACTTATTACAGCGGACATACCTGCTTTCATTTTTTCTGCCAGTATAGACAGGGAATCCATATGGATATTGCCAGATAAGGGTAGATTTATATATCTAATAGACCAAAATGGAAATATGATATTGGAAGTTAATCTGGCAAGAGAGTCTGGACTGGAATCAGAGAATTTTGTACAGATTATTGCTACAGAAAAATATGTGTTTCTTTTTCCATATGAAGGATGTTGCCTATATGCATATAAAAAGGATGAAAAGAGAATTGTGAAAATTGATGCTAAAGCAGTTTCTTATTGGGAAAAAAATTTAGTACAGGCGCCATGTTCCTATTGGGGAGGTTATAGTAAGAATAATATTTTGCATTTGATACCAATGAGATATGGCTACGCAATGGTGGATATGATTGCACTGGAGATTGCTAATGAGAAATTAATTTGCAATGAATCATTTTCAGAAGAGGACTATTGGAGATGGCATTTATGGGCAAAAAGGAATTGTGATAAACTATTATATTCAGAGCAGGCAGATGGGGCATTAGAAAAGCTGATTTGTTTTACTAAGAGTGGCTTCATGGATATGAACAATGCAATTAAGAGAAAAATTGGGGATGCAATATGGGATTTTTGTAAATAAAGGGAATTAGTCATCCATAGTCCCCCGGAAATATTGGCATATGAGGAGGTTGGGTTATGTTTCAAAGCAAGCCCGCATTATCCGTTATAGTCCCTGTCTACAACGCAGAACAGTATATTAAAGAGTGCGTAAGCAGTATATTACAGCAGGATTATCCGGGACTGGAGATTATTCTTGTAAATGATGGCTCTTCAGATAAAAGCGGAGTCCTTTGCGATCTGTTAGCGGAAGAACACAAATGTGTCAGGGTTCTGCATGTGGAAAATGGCGGAATTACAAAAGCGCGTCTTACAGGGACGAGAGCATCCAAAGGAAGCTGGATTACTTTTGTGGATGCTGATGACTGGATAGGAGTAAATGCCTATAAAGATTTACCTCTGGATAATGACTGCGATGTTGTGGTTACGGGAATATGCAGGTATTTTGATACACAGCGGCAGATTATGGAGACGCCATATCTGAAGGAAGGGGTCTATGACAGGACAGAAATAATAAATAAGATTGTACCGGTCATGCTGTGGAACCCCATACAGAAAACATGGGCGCTGGATCCAAGCCTGTGTACGAAAATCTTTAAAAGAAAACCCATACTGGACTGGCTTGAAAAAGCGGCTGAAGTAGGAAGCGATTACGGGGAGGACACCATGGTGGTATTTCCCATGATGCTTCAGGCCGGGAGGGTCCGTATAACAGAGAAAATATATTATTATCACCGGCAGAGAGCGGCAGGGGTGATACCGCCTTACATAAAAGACGGGGAGTTCATATCCAGGCTGTATAAGGTATATGAATATCTGAAAAAACATTTTAAAGAAGCAGGATTCTGGGATATTATGTGTCCGCAGTTAGACTGTTTTTATATTAATGCCATTGAGCTGAAGAAGCGCTGCTATGGATATCCACTGCTGGAATTCTCGGCATATTTTCCTTCTGACAGAATACCGCCAGACAGCTCTGTCGTTTTATATGGGGCGGGAAATCTTGGCAGGAAGTACTGGGAACAGAATTCCCTGTACCATTTCTGCAAAATTATATCATGGGTGGATACGAAATACAGGGAATGCAGAACACATATTACCAGGATTGAAAATCCGGAGACTATAAAAGGACTGACGTATGATTACATCCTGGTGGCGGTGGATGATTATTATACTGCAAAGGATATTGTTCTTTATTTACATAAACTAGGGGTGCGAAAGGAACAGATAGTATGGCAGAGCACCAGGGTAAACCGCCAGGGATTTGAAGAGGGTTTTACAGGCGGGGAGGCAGTCACATGAAGAAAAAGCAGATATTCTGGGGCTCCGGAAAAACGGGCAGGGAAGTGCTCTCACTGTGGAAAAAATTAAACATGTGCCCGGACTATTTCTGTGACAATGGGCAGAGCCTCTGGGGAAGTGAGACGGAGGGAGTTAAAATACTGGCGCCGCAGGAGGTATATGACTGGAAAAACCAGGTCACGGTCTTTATCACCTGCGGCAGATACGAAGAGGTCAGGGCACAGCTGCTGGGAAACGGAATACCGGAAACGGAAATTGTGCGGGCAGACGATACCAGAACGCCGGAAATGCTATGCCGGATGTCCGGAATCCTGTCCCGCTGTGTTTCCCCGGCCAGCCCTGCAGGGGAGGAAAGATACAAATGCCTGGTAGACCTGTCCGGGGGCATGGTGCTGGGAGGCGTGGAGAGGTGGAGCTATTCTTTCGCCGGAACCCTTAACGCATTAAATATCAGAAGCGCCTATATCCTGCCCTCCTTCTGTGAAAGGAAAACCGCGGACAGCACAATACCGGCCGAATTCGTGGAACACAGAAAAGGCGTTGAAATCACAGACACCATGGAGAAAATCCTGCAAAGCGGGGCGGAAACCGTGGTGTGCAGTTTTCCCTTTGAGATCATGGCAGGGGCGTGCATCATAAAAAAGCACATAAACCCCGGCCTCAGGGTCATCGCAGTGCTTCATAACGACGAGGAAATCTACTACAGGGCGCTGAAAACCTGGGAGCCGTATATCGATGTGTGCCTGACCATCAGCACAAGGATAAAAAATGCCCTCTGGGAGACGGGGTTTCCCCGCCGGAAAACAAAAGAGCTGTACTGGAAAATCCCATGTAATAAAGAAAGCAGGCATTCGTACAGCCCTGCGGGCTGCCCGCTTAACATAGGATATGCGGGAAGGATTTCCGTGAGGCAGAAAAGGGCGGACCAGCTGCTGGAGGTCTGTGAAAAACTAAGGGAGCGCCAGGTGGACTTTGTCATGAACATCGCAGGCTCCGGGGATTATGAGGAAGAGCTGAAGAGACAGATAAGGGAAAGAGGCCTGGGAGCCAGGATAAACTTCATGGGAGAGATAGCCCACGGGCAGATTCCGGCATTCTGGGAGAGGCAGGATATATGCATCAGCTGCTCGGAATGGGAGGGGCACAGCATTTCCCACTCGGAAGCCATGGCTGCCGGGGCAGTGCCTGTCCTTACGGATACCTCCGGGGCCGGGGACGATGTGGAGGAAGGGGTTAACGGGTATGTGGCAGCGGTAGGGGATGTGGAAGCGCTTGCGGAGCATATAAGGCATCTCCATGAACACCG
>CAJTHL010000015.1 GCA_910576205.1 Clostridia bacterium
CGGAGATGTCCCTCTGGTATTTGGGGATGAGCTTCGGCTCGAATTCACCGTTCCTGTCCCGGGGCACATCGATCTGGAACTCGCCGTACTGGCTCTTGAGGTTCTTGGGGGAGTGGCCATTGCGCTTATTTGAAGTCTCCACATTCCCTTTGTTGTTCTTCTCATAGCCCAGTGTCGCGTCAAGCTCTGCTTCCATGAGTTCCTGGAGGATATCTTTGAATCCATCTCTCAAGAGGGTGTAGACATCTGCCACACTGTTTAAGTTGTTGTCTGCAATAATCTGTCGAATCTGTTCCTTTGCTACCGGCATAAAAATACTCCTTTTCGATAAGAATTTTCATATCTTGATTCTTACCAAAAAGGAGCCATTTTTTACCAAAGACACAAACTTTTTTACACTACCCATTTTGTAAAAAGCATGTTATTGACAAATTGCAATCGTCTTTATTATTGATTTAGTAAGCTTAACAGGACTTTTGTGTGCAATAGTTTTTTTGCTCAAATATATTGCCTTATTGCAGGCAGATTGCTTATGCCGATGTTTATGACACTTTTGGTTCTGCTTTTTAGTATTCCATTAGTAAATCTGAAATTAAATTTGCTATTGCCTATTGTCATGCACAATATTCTTTTGAGGGCTGCTTTTTGTTTTGCGGTATGTTTCCTGGTTTTTTATGTTTGCTATTTTTTGTGGTATATACCATAAGCAAACAATATGTGTCCTTTTTGTAAAGGTAAAATCCGAATAAAAATAAGAGAAGATACCCTCTCATTCCATTTTATAACCTGTTTTTATCACCCCATTCACACATTCCGTCTAAAATAGGAATTAAAGATTTTCCACGCTCTGTTAAGCTATATTCTACCTTTGGCGGGATTTGTGGATATTCTTTTCTATGCACTAATTGGTCTGCTTCTAATTCTTTTAAAGTGGAGCTTAAAGTCTTATACGAAATTTCACTGATATATTTTTTCATTTCGTTAAAACGGACAACTCCGAACTCCATTAAAGTATACAAAATAGTCATTTTATATTTGCCATTGATCAATGACAAGGTATAGCTGAAACCTGTTGATTCAAGACATTCATTTGAAATGCGGCGTTCACTCATTTTACACTCTCCTTTAGATAAGTATATAACTTTAGTGTAAGTATCGCACTTATATGTGCGTACTTGATTTTGTTTCAATTCTTGCTAAGATTATAATATCAAAAGCAGAGAAAGTCAATCTCACAGAATTAGGAGGACATATTTTATGAGCAAAAAAATAGTTGTAATAACGGGAAGCCCCCGGAAAAACGGGAATAGCTTTGCTATGACAGACGCTTTCATCAAGGCAGCCGAAGCAAAGGGGCACACAATCACACGGTTTGACGCTGCATTAAAAAAAGTGGGGGGCTGCCGGGCGTGTGAAACCTGTTTTTCCACTGGAAAAGCCTGTACTTTTGATGATGATTTCAACACGATTGCACCGGCAATTCTTGAAGCGGACGTTATCGTATTTACCATGCCTGTCTACTGGTATTCTATCCCGGCGCAGATTAAAGGTGTCATTGACTGTATTTTTTCTATGGTTGTAGGCGGCAAGGATATTGCCGGAAAGGAATGTGCGCTGATTACCTGTTGTGAAGAAGATGATATGTCTGTCATGGATGGCGTTCGTATTCCTATTGAGCGTATGGCGGCATTGAATAAATGGAAAATGGCAGGAGAGGTTTTAATTCCCGGCGTATTAAATGCTGGCGATATAGACAAAACCGAAGGCTGCAAAAAAGCGGCTGATTTAGCCAATGCAATTTAAGGGGGTAATTATGAGCAAAAAAATTATTATTCTCAATGGAAGTCCAAGAAAAGCCGGAAATACAACGGCATTAACGGCAGAATTTAAGAAAGGCGCAGAGGAAGCCGGAAACACCGTGACAGAGTTTTTTCTTGACGGTATGAACATAAATGGTTGTAAAGGCTGTTTTGGCGGCGGTAAAAACCCGGATAGCCCTTGTGTCCAAAAAGACGATATGGATAAAATCTATCCTGTTTACAAGAAAGCGGACATAGTTGTTCTTGCAACACCGCTTTACTATTGGACTATCAGCGGTCAATTAAAAACTGCCTTTGACCGCTTATTTGCTGTTGCGGAATGTGACCCTGATTATCGAAACCCTAAAAAGGAAAGTGTTCTTATTATGGCAGCCGAGGGCTACGGCTTTGAAGAAACTCTTTATTGGTATGAACATCTTGAAAAACATTTAGGGTGGAAAAGCATTGGAAAAGTGCTTTGCGGCGGTGTAATGGCTATGGGGGATATTGCCGGAAAACCCGAATTGCAGGAAGCCTACGGTTTAGGAAAATCGATTCAATAAAGAAAGGAATTTGCCACTATGAATAAAATCAATTTACTCCAAGCTGCAAAATAAAAAAGAGTCAAGTCTAAAATGAAAATTTTCTGAATGAATTGCAGAAATGCATTTCAGATATATTTTTATGCTATTACCAAGTATTTTCGGAGAAAGTCTACTGGATGAATTTTTTGATCATCCGCACCAGAGAACCCATTTCCAGTCCCATACGTCCGAGATGATGAGGACAGATGTCAAGGATTTGGGAAATGCTTATGAGTTGACCATGAACCTTCCCGGCATAAAAAAGGAAAATGTAAAGGCTGAACTGAAAGACAAGTATCTGACAATTAGTGCCGCATCAATTTCCCATAAGGATGAAAAAGACAGTGATGGGGTATATATCAGGCGGGAACGTTACGCAGGAGCCTGCAGCAGAAGCTTCTATGTAGGAGAGAATGTGAAGCAGGAAGATATCAAAGCCCGTTTTGAGGATGGGACTTTGAAACTGCAGGTTCCGAAAAACAGTAAAGAAGTAGTTGTGGAAAATCCAAACTACATTACGATTGAAGGCTGACGGGTTCTGCACAACGGGTAGATAGACTATTTATACATTCAATGAAAAAGCGATAAGGAGACTTTCGGGTATCCATATCGCTTTTTGTGATTAACTGTAAGATGTATTCGTTACAATGGAAATAAATTTTTTCAAAAGAGGACTTTGAGAATTTTTCTTAAAGAAGATACCATAGGATAAAGGCTCGCTGTCTTTTAAGGGAATTCCGCGTATATCCGTGTTTACAAAATTCATAAGCGGAAGAACAGAGCAGCCATAACCTGCCATTACAAGTGTAAGGAGTACCTGCAGGTTTTCACACATATAAGTGGACTCCGGCAGGATATGCTGTGAAATCTGATTTTGCATTTCCGCAACCCTGGCGGGGATTGCATAGGAATTGCAGACGACAATATTTTCCAGGTACAGTTCTTCTTTTGCAAGCTCCAGGCGTTCGGCATAGGGGTGTGAGGCTGGAACAATACAGCACAGTGGTATCTGGAACAGTTCTTGGTAAACCGTGTCATTTTTTATTGGAATATCCTCTTGAAAACCAAACAGCAGATCCAGTTCATCCTGATAGAAAAGATTTAAAATAGATCTGTGAGGGATCACTTTTAAAAATGGATAAAGTTCGGGAATCTGCTGTTTGCAGGATTTAAGTACCTTGCATAGCAGATCCAGGTTAGCTTCATTCTGACATCCAATGGTTAGGACCTGTATATTTGTACTTTGATGGCGCTGTATTTTCTGCTCAGCAACTTTTAACCTGCCCATAATATTTTTCGCATCTTCCAAAAAACTGATTCCGGAGAGGGTAAGGGTAACTGTCCGGGTAGTACGGTGCAGAAGTTTTGTTCCCAATTCATCTTCCAGCGAATGAATCTGCCGGGAGACCGCTGATTGCGTAATCTTTAAAATTTCAGCAGCTCTTGCAAAGTTCAGATTTTCGGCAACCTGGATAAAGCTCTTTAACTGGTCTGTATTCATGGGGTTCACCTCGATTATTGCGTTTTTGTCATTGATAATACCATATTTTCACTTCACTTTCAAGAGCTGGTGTGTTTTAATATAGCATATAGTCCGACAGGGTTATATGCTAACGAGAAAAATGCGCAGCTTTTTTTCGAGTCTGCCAGTGGCGCTGGCATATTTTTTTAGACAAGGGTTAGCACTCGAAGAATATGAATGCTAACAGTAAACAGGAAGGCAGGTAACAGGGATGAAATTAAGACCATTAGGTGACAGAGTAATTTTCTCTGGACTATAGTCGGGTAAGTAGACACAAAAAAATATAAAAGTTTTCAGAATCAGACTAAGGCTGAGTGGCATATTACCCTGCTGGAAAAACGGCTGACGGCAGGTATCGGGGCAGAGGAGTTAGAGATTTATTCGGATGTGTTAAAAAAATGCAGGAGAATATGGAGCCGACAGAAAAGGGAGCCGGGTATGGATAAGATGCCGGATACCCGCTCAGCAGATTTATAAAACCAGGAGGTTGAAAATGGAAGCAACGATAACGAAAACCAACCCTCTCGGCACAGAAAGGGTTGGAAAACTGATGATGCGTTATGCAGTGCCAAGCATTATTTCCATTGTGGTGAATTCACTGTATAACATGGTAGACCAGGTCTTTATCGGCCAGGGGGTAGGATATCTTGGAAATGCGGCAACGAATGTAATTATGCCGATTTCAACGATTATGCTGGCTCTCGGCTTTATGTTTGGGGACGGGGCGGCAGCTTTTATGAGCCTGCACCTTGGGAAAAAGGAACCGGAAAAGGCCGCAAAAGGCATAGGGAATATGGTAGCGATAGTCATTGGTACTGGAATTGTCCTGATGATCTTGTTTGAATTGTTTTTGATACCGCTTTGCCGGCTGTTTGGGGCTACGGATAACGTACTTCCTTATGCGCTGGACTATGGACGGATCATTGTACTTGGATTCCCCTTTTCGATTATCTGTTCTGCTTTTGGAAGCCCGATCCGTGCTGACGGCAGACCGAAAATAAGCATGGCCGGTCTCCTGATCGGATGTGCTACAAACATGATTCTTGACCCGGTTTTTATTTTTGTATGCGGGTGGGGCGTAAAAGGAGCTGCATGGGCAACGATACTGGGGCAGATATTGAACGCGATTTACTTTATTATCTGTTTGTTTCAATTTAAGACAATTAAAATAAAAAAAGAATATTTTATTTCGGATGTAAAGGTAGTGGGGAACATTGCTTCTCTTGGAACATCCAGCCTTATTTCACAGATTGCTTCGGTATTCGTTATTGCAATCATGAATAATATGTTGGTAAAGTACGGGGCGGTTTCAAAATATGGAGCTGATATTCCATTGGCAGCTTTGGGTGTCACGATGAAGGTCAGCCAGTTGATTACCGGGGTTACATTAGGGATTGCAAGCGGCGTGCAGCCAATTCTTGGATACAATTACGGAAGCAGACAGCATGACCGTGTTAAAAGTACATTGAAATGGTCGCTTATTTTGGGTACCGCAATCATGTTTGTGGCATTGTTTATCTTCCAGGTTTTCCCGGAGCAGATCATCGGTATTTTTGGCCAGGAATCAGACCTTTATGTAGAATTCGCGGTAAAATGTTTCCGCATTTATCTGCTTGCCTGTTTTCTGATTCCGTCGGGCGCAGTTGTAGGTATTTTTTTTCAGGCAATCGGAAAGCCGGTTCCAGCTGCGGCGCTTACCCTTTCAAGGCAGATTATCCTGTTGATTCCTGCTATGCTGATTTTAGGTTATACAATGGGCGTGGAAGGAATATTATGGGCAGGCCCTTTTTCTGACGCTTTGTCTGGAATTATTGCATTGATTACAGTGAAAGTATTCTGGAAACGTATTTTTGAGAATAAGGGACAAAAAGAAACAGCAGGGAGGTAATAGATTATGGCAGGTCAGGTTATTACAATCGGACGGCAATGCGGAAGCGGCGGACATACCATAGGGGAGCAGGTTGCTAAAATGCTTGGCGTTTCCTTTTATGACCGGGAACTGATAGAAATGACGGCGCAGGAAAGCGGTTTTGGAAAAGAATTCGTGGAGGAACAGGGGGAACACCGTAACAGCAGTATGCTGTATAATCTGGTGAAAAATATATCTTATTCCCGTACCATGCCCTCTGGAAACTCGGAATACCTGCAGGATGAAATTTTCTTTGCCCAGAGAAAGATCATCACGGAACTTGCAGAAAAAGAACCCTGTGTGATCGTGGGACGCTGTGCGGATTCTGTTTTGAAAGAAACAGGAAACAGTCTGAATATCTATATTTATGCGGAAAAAGCATTTAAGGCAAAGCATCTTATGGAAAGAAACCGTGTGCCTTTGCTCATGTGAGATAAAGAAGTAAAAGAAGTGTAAAAAATTTTGCCGTTCCCTGTCCGGCTGACTGCCGGACAGGTCGGGCTTTAGGTGTCGGGCAATTCTACCTTGCCGACAAAAGAGTAATAGATTTCGATTTCCTGTCTGCGGAGCTTCCCCCGGCGTTTCCCGTCAAGGGCTTCCGATTCGTGGATAACGATTTTCTCCACAAACTCCCGTAACAGGGTAGGGGTGAGTTCCTCAAAGCTGGTGTACTTGCGTACCACTTTCATAAACTTTTCGGCGTTTGCCGTGGCTTCCAGTGTCCTTGAAAGCTCGCCCTGCAGAACGGCGGCACGTTCTTTCAGTTCCTTTTGCTCGGCTTCGTAGTCTGCCGACAGTTCCGTGAAACGCTCGTCCGATATGCGCCCGGTCACGCTGTCCTCATACAGCCGCTTGAAGATAGCGGAGAGTTCCGCAATCCGCTTTTCTGCCGCTTCCAGTTCTTTCTTCTTGGCGGCGTTCCGGCGTTTGCTCCCGTCCTCGGTCTGCTCGGTTAGGAGCTTCATAAACCGGGCTTCGTGCTTGGCGGCGTAGCTGGTGACTTTCCGTAGGTTCTCGGTCACTCCCTCGGTCAACAGGTCGGTGCGGATAAAGTGCGCCGTACAGTCTGCTGTGCGCTTCTTGTAGCTGCCGCATATGTAGCAGTCCTGCCGCCGCTTGTCCGTCTGATACCTCTGCTGGTACATGACGCTGCCGCAATCCGCACAAAACAGTATGCCGGAAAACAAGCCCACTTCGTCATAGCGGTTGGGGCGTTTGCGCTGCTTGCGTAGTTCCTGCACACGCTCCCATGTGTCACGGTCTATGATAGGCTCGTGGTGGTTCTCAAAGACTGCCTGTTTTTCTTCGGGGTTCTCCTTGCTCTGCTTTACCTTGTAGGACACTTTCTCGGTCTTGAAGTTCACAAGGCAGCCTGTGTACTCCCGGTTTTCAAGGATATGCGCCACGGTGTTTGTCGCCCACTTGCACTCATAGCCGGGGTGGTAGCGGCGTGTGCTTCCCGTCCGGCGGTATTCCAGCGTTCCCGGCGTAGGTGTCTGCTGCTCCGTGAGCATACGGGCTATCTTGGTCGGTCCGTTCCCGGCAAGGCAAAGGCTATATATCTGCTTCACCACGGGGGCGGCTTCTCCGTCAATGATGAAATTTTCGTCCTCGTCCATGAGGTAGCCGTACACGGGCTTGCTTGTGACAGGCTTCCCGCTCATGCCTTTTGACCTCTTGACTGCTCTGATTTTCTTGCTCGTATCCCTCACCAGCCATTCGTTGAACACAGGTTATTGGGGAAAGGGAAAGCAAACAGGCAAAAACCCAGTATTCATGCGGGTTTGCGGCGAGATGGCTCTCAAAAGCTAACCTCACAAAAGACAGATCATTGCACAATCACATATCGTTTCTAAGGGAGAATGTTGATTCCGGTCACATTCTCCCTTTTTTCATACCAAGAAATGAGGTGATTATCTTGAACACGCAAATCATCGCCATCGCCAATCAAAAGGGAGGTGTGGGTAAAACCACAACCTGTGCCAACTTAGGGATTGGGCTGGCACAGGCCGGAAAGAAAGTGCTTCTCATTGACGGGGACCCGCAAGGGAGCCTGACCATCAGCCTGGGCAATCCCCAGCCGGATAAGCTGCCCTTTACCCTCTCTGACGCAATGGGCCGCATCCTGACCGATCAGCCGGTCCGCCCCGGCGAGGGGATTCTGCGCCACCCGGAGGGCGTGGACCTGATGCCAGCGGATATTCAGCTGTCCGGCATGGAGGTTTCGCTGGTAAATGCCATGAGCCGGGAAATGATTCTGCGGCAATACCTGGACAGTGTAAAGGGGCAGTATTCCCATATCCTCATAGACTGCCAGCCCTCCTTGGGTATGCTCACCGTCAACGCTCTGGCCGCTGCCAACCGGATCATAATCCCCGTCCAGGCGGAGTATCTGCCCGCCAAAGGGCTGGAACAGCTGCTCTCTACGGTGAACAAGGTCAAGCGGCAGATCAACCCGAAACTGCAAATAGACGGTATCCTGCTGACGATGGTGGACAACCGCACCAACTTTGCCAAAGAGATTGCCGCCCTGCTGCGGGAAACTTACGGCAGCAAAATCAAGGTGTTTGGCACTGAGATTCCCCATTCTGTCCGGGCAAAGGAAACCAGCGCGGAGGGCAGGAGCATTTTCGCCCATGACCCAGGCGGCAAAGTAGCCGAAGGCTACGCAAATCTGACCAAGGAGGTGTTGAAACTTGAAAAGCAGCGCGAAAAAAGTAGAGCTGGCATCGGTCGATGATCTGTTTTCCACCGAGGAAAGCCGCGCCGATGCAGGGCGGGAAAAGGTGGTAGAAATTCCTTTAAGCGAGCTGCACTCGTTCAAGGGCCACCCTTTCAAGGTCAAAGATGATGATGCCATGATGGAAACAGCGGACAGCATCCGGCAGTACGGCGTTCTTGTTCCTGCTATCGCCCGTCCTGACCCCAGCGGCGGCTATGAGCTGGTAGCCGGACACAGGCGGCATCGGGCCAGTGAACTGGCAGAGAAAGAAACCATGCCGGTCATTGTCCGGGATTTGGACGATGACGCCGCCACGATTATCATGGTTGACAGCAATTTACAACGGGAAAGCCTGCTCCCCAGCGAGAGGGCCTTTGCCTACAAGATGAAATTGGAGGCCATCAAACATCAAGGAGAACGGTCGGATTTAACTTCTCGCCAAGTTGGCGAGAAGTCCAGCACTTCTATTCAGCTTGTCGCAAATCAAGCTGGTGAAAGTCAAAGGCAGGTGCAACGCTACATCCGCCTGACCGAGTTAATCCCCGAACTGCTGAACATGGTGGACGAAAAGAAAATTGCCCTGAACCCGGCCTATGAGCTGTCCTTTCTCAAAAAAGAAGAACAGACCCAGCTTTTGGACGCGATGGACAGCGAACAGGCCACCCCCTCCCTTTCCCAAGCCCAGCGGCTCAAGAAATTCAGCCAGGAGGGGCATTTATCCATAGATGTAATGCGGGCGATTATGGGCGAGGAAAAGAAAAGCGATCTGGACAAGGTGACGTTTACCTCCGACACCCTGCGGAAGTATTTTCCCAAAAGCTACACCCCTGCCCGGATGCAGGAAACCATCATCAAACTGCTGGAACAGTGGCAGAAAAAGCGTCAGAGAGATCAGGAACGCTGAAAGGAGCGCCTATGAGAGATCACGTTGCCAGGGAGTTAAAGGGCCACAACATACTGGCTGTGGAACGGTTTCAGGATAAGACCCGCTGGATGGTGGAGTTTTCCGTCCTGCGGCCCCGCACCGCCTACGGCGCACCCGGCGATGAAACGCGCCTGTTTCTGGACGAGGACGGCTACCAGGCCGTTCTCGCCAGCCAGAAACGCCGGGACATCAAAATCAAACGGTATGCCCGCGTCATTGAGGGGCATATCCTGGACTTCAAGCCCAAAAAGAAACGCCACCCGTAAACCCGACAAATTGAGAGGAAGGAATGAATATGTGTACCGTTAAGGAAATCAGAGAAGCCATCCGGGAGGACTGCCGCTCCCAGCGCAACATGGAAACCATTGAGATTGACCGGATTTTTCAAACCCTGACGTTTCCGCAGTTAGAGAGCCTGTTTGACAAACCGCCCATGCCGCCGTTTTTTCACCGGTACAGGCAGAAGTCAGCCAGCAAATGAACGCCGCAATTCTTTTTACGGGATTGTGGCTTTTTTCATGCCCTGGGAAACGAAAGGAGTGCAGAAAATGGCCGTTTTTCGCGTAGAACGCACACAGGGATACACCGTTATGAGCAACTATCATCTGCGGGACAAGAGCCTGAGCCTGAAAGCAAAGGGCCTGCTGTCCCAGATGCTCTCACTGCCGGAGGATTGGGACTACACCCTTTCCGGCCTGGCTGTTATCAACCGGGAAAGCAAGGACGCCATCCGCTCCGCAGTCAATGAGCTGGAAAAGGCGGGGTACATCAAGCGCCGCCAGACCACCGACGCGGGCGGCAAGTTCAGCGCCAACGAGTATGTGATTTATGAGCGTCCGGTAACAGAGGAACCGCCCGCCCAACCGTTGCCCCCAAAACCGTTGTTGGAAAAACCGTTGTCGGGTTTTCCGACAACGGATAATCCGTCAACGGGAAAACCGTCAACGGAAAATCCAACGCAAATAAGTATAGAGAAATTAAATACCCAAAAATCAATTACTGACGGATCAATTACCGATTCCCTTCCCTTCCGGGGAACGGCGGCAAAGCCACCGGAACCGAAGCGAAGGGAAACGATGTCACTGACAGAGATGGAAAGTTATCGGGAGCTGATTTTGGAGAATATCGAGTATGACTGCCTCAAACAGCGGTTTGGGACCTACCGGGAGGACTTGGACGAGATCGTGGAGCTTCTGGTGGAAACCGTCTGCGCGAAGCGTAAGACCACCCGGATTGCCGGGGCGGACTTCCCCCATGAGGTAGTGCGCTCCCGCTTCCTGAAGCTGGACAGCTCCCACATCGAGTTTGTCATGGACTGCCTGCAAAAGAACACCACCGAGGTACGGAACATGAAGCAGTACCTTTTGACGGTGCTGTTCAACGCGCCCACCACCATGAGCAACCATTACACCTCACAGGTCAACCACGATATGTACGGCGGCTTCTGAAAGCTGGCCGTTTTTGTCTGCCCGGAACTGCCGGGAGAAAGGAATCTGTTATGAAACGACCGCTTGCGTATATCACCGCTCCCTGGAGCAAGAACCCCCATGAAAATGCGGCAAACGCCGCCAGCTACTGCCGCCAGGTGTATGACGCCGGATATTCCCCGGTCTGCCCTGTTTTGTTCCTGCCGCTGTTTTTGAAAGATGAAATCCCCCAGGAACACAAGGACGGAATCGACATCGCCAGAGATTACCTGCGCCGATCCCATGTGCTGGTGGTCTGTGGACACTCGACCGATGAAACGGTCAAAAACGATATTGCCACCGCTGAACGCCTGCGGATCACCGCCACCACGCTGGACGGGATTCTGACGGTGAAAGGCCAGGGCCGGGAGAAAGGGGGCGCACACCATGCCTGAGCAAAAGACCATCGGCCAGCTGATGGAGGAAATGCGGCTTAAAGCCGGGGCGCGGGAGTATTCCGGCCATAGTTACATGGACTTAAACCGGTTCGCGGAGGACACCCGGCACATGATTATTTTTGATACCCTGACCGCTGATTCCCCTGTTGGCTGGAAAGGGGAACGCAGCCGCGCCTTTCTCACCGAGGAGGGATATAAAAAGTCCCTGGAACGCCAGGAACAGGGGCATATCAGGATTGTGAGCCATGCGAAGGTCCGAAACGGAAACCTGCGCTATGACCGGCAAGACCAGCTCCGATAGAGAAACCATGCAGAAAATCCATAGAGAGGAGGCGAAACACCCATGCAGGACGAAGTGGAAAGCAAAACCCTGACGCTCATTGTCAGCGGCACAAAGTTCACCGGCAGGCTGTTCAAAGCGGCGATTATGAAGTATCTGGCGCACCTGAAAGAGCAAAAGATGCAGAAACAGCGGGAAAAGGGCGCGGAGGTCAAGCCCCAGGGAAAGCAGACGGTGAAGCAGCTCATCGGGCAGAACCAGGGCGTGTCCAATCTTGAGATCACAGACCCCTCCATCAAGGCGTTTGAACGGGTTGCCCGGAAGTACGGCGTGGATTACGCGGTAAAGAAGGACCGCAGCTGTTCCCCGCCCAAGTATCTGGTCTTTTTTAAGGCCCGCGACGCGGACGCGCTGACCTCCGCGTTTACCGAGTACACCCAGAAGAAGGTCCGCAAGGCGTCCCGCCCGTCTGTGCTGGCGAAGCTGAACCAGTTCAAGGAGCTGGTGAAAAACGCGGTGGTGGACCGCACAAAGCGAAAGGAGCTGGAACGATGAAAAAGCCCCTGAACATCAAAAAGCTCGTTTTGCTGAACCTGCCCTATATCCTGATGGGGCTGTTTTCCACCAACTTTGGGGAGGCGTGGCGGATAGCCCAGGGCGCGGACGCTTCGGAAAAGGTATTGTCTTTGATCTCCGTCCTTCCGGCGGCTCTTGGAAGTTTCTGGCCCAGCTTTCACCCGCTGGACCTGCTGGTCGGGCTGTGCTGCGGCGCGGCGCTCCGGCTGGCTGTTTACCTGAAAGGCAAAAACGCCAAGAAGTACCGCCCGAATATCGAGTACGGTTCCGCGAGATGGGGAAATTCCCAGGACATCGCCCCTTATGTCGATCCGGTATTCCAGAACAATGTAATCCTCACCCAGACGGAACGCCTTACCATGAGCAGCCGCCCCAAGGACCCCAAGACCGCCCGCAACAAAAATGTGCTGGTCATCGGCGGTTCCGGCTCCGGCAAGACCCGGTTCTGGCTCAAGCCCAACCTGATGCAGCTCCATAGCTCGTATGTGGTTACTGATCCGAAAGGCACAATCCTGGTCGAATGTGGAAAGCTGCTCCAACGGGGCGCGCCGAAGCTGGATAAGGACGGAAAGCCCATGAAGGATAAGAACGGCAAAACTATCTATGAGCCGTACCGGATCAAGGTGCTGAATACCATCAACTTCAAAAAATCCATGAAATACAATCCTTTCGCCTATATCCACAGCGAAAAGGACATCTTGAAGCTGGTGACAACCCTGATTGCCAATACCAAGGGCGAGGGGAAAGCCGGTGACGATTTTTGGGTCAAAGCGGAAACGCTGCTGTACTGCGCCCTGATTGGATATATCCACTATGAGGCCCCGGTGGAGGAACAGAACTTCTCCACCCTGATTGAGTTTATTAACGCGATGGAGGTCCGGGAGGACGATGAGGAATACAAAAACCCCGTTGACCTGATGTTTGACGCGCTGGAATCCGAGAAGCCCAACCATTTTGCGGTGCGGCAGTACAAAAAATATAAGCTGGCGGCGGGCAAAACCGCGAAGTCGATTCTGATTTCCTGCGGCGCGCGGCTGGCGGTATTCGATATTGCCGAGCTGCGGGAGGTCACAGCCTACGATGAGCTGGAACTGGACACCCTGGGGGACCGGAAAACCGCCTTATTTCTCATTATGAGCGATACCGATGACAGCTTTAACTTCCTGATTTCCATGTGCTATACCCAGCTGTTTAACCTCCTATGCGAGAAAGCGGACGATGTGTACGGCGGCAGGCTCCCGGTCCATGTGCGCTGCCTGATTGACGAGTGCGCCAACATCGGGCAGATTCCAAAGCTGGAAAAGCTGGTAGCCACCATCCGAAGCCGGGAGATTTCCGCCTGTCTGGTATTGCAGGCGCAGTCCCAGCTGAAGGCCATCTACAAGGACAACGCCGACACCATCATCGGAAATATGGACACTTCCATCTTTCTGGGCGGCAAAGAACCCACCACCTTAAAGGAGTTAGCCGCCGCCCTGGGAAAAGAAACCATTGACACTTACAACACCGGGGAGAGCCGGGGGCGGGAAACCTCCCACTCTCTCAACTATCAGAAATTGGGGAAAGAGCTGATGAGCCAGGATGAGCTTGCGGTGATGGATGGGGGAAAATGTATCCTCCAGCTGCGGGGCGTCCGCCCGTTTTTGTCGGACAAGTATGACATCACCAGGCACCCCAATTTCCAGTACACCGCCGACGCGGACGATAAGAACGCCTTTGACATTGAAGCGTTCCTGTCCACCCGGCTCAAACCAAAACCCAACGAGGTCTACGATGTGTTTGAAGTTGACGTAGACACCGAGGGCGAATAATCCTGTTCCGCGAGAAAGGAGTGATCTTATCTACCCGCCAGGGTCCCTGAAACCTGCCTCGGTTGAGGCCATTGGCGTACAAAGCGGACAGCTCAACAAAAAAATGAAGAAGGAGGATAGCCGGAATCGAGCCGCCCAAAATTCAGGGCGGTTTTGTTGTCCGGCTTTTGTATGCCTATGAACCAACACTAACCACAAAGCGATTCCGGCTAAATTAAAGTATGGAATTTTTCAACAGCGCAATCGACGTTTTGCAGACCCTCGTGATCGCACTGGGAGCCGGCCTCGGTATCTGGGGCGTCATCAACCTGCTGGAAGGTTATGGCAATGACAACCCTGGGGCCAAGAGCCAGGGCATGAAACAGCTTATGGCGGGCGGCGGCGTTGCCCTGATCGGCATGGTGCTTGTACCCCTGCTCTCCGGTCTGTTCGGCTAATCCCCGCACCAGAAACACCCATACCTTTGCCCCTCCCGCAAACGCGGGAGGGGCGGAAAGGAGGTAGCACTGTATGGATTTTCTGCTGGATGCAATCACCACCTGGCTGAAAGAAATGCTGGTGGGCGGCATTATGAGCAACCTTTCCAGTATGTTCGATTCGGTCAATAACCAGGTGGCGGACATATCGGGGCAGATCGGGCAGACGCCCCAGGGCTGGAACGCGGGTATTTTCAGCATGGTCCAAAGCCTTTCGGAAACGGTCATTCTCCCCATAGCAGGCGTGATTCTGGCCTTTGTAATGACGCTGGAGCTGATTCAGATCATCACTGACAAGAACAACTTTCACGATATTGAAACCGCTGTGTTTTTCAAGTGGATTTTCAAGACCGCCTGTGCCATCCTCATTGTCACCAACACCTGGAATATCGTTATGGGCGTGTTTGATGTGGCCCAGGGCATTGTGGCGCAGGCTTCCGGCGTCATCGGCGCGGACGCTTCCATCGACATTTCCTCCGCGATGGCGGATTTGGAGCCAAGGCTCATGGAGATGGATTTGGGGCCGCTGTTCGGACTGTGGTTTCAGTCCCTGTTTATCGGCCTTACCATGTGGGCGCTGACCATCTGTATTTTTATCGTCATTTATGGCCGTATGCTGGAAATATATCTCGTCACCTCGGTCGCGCCGGTTCCGATGGCCGCTATGATGGGCAGGGAATGGGGCGGCATGGGGCAGAATTACCTGCGTTCCCTGATGGCGTTGGGTTTTCAGGCGTTCCTTATCATGGTATGCGTGGCAATCTACGCGGTCCTGGTGCAGAACATCGCCACCGGCGAGGATACGATTGCCGCCATCTGGTCCTGTGTGGGATATACGGTCCTGCTCTGCCTGACCCTCTTTAAGAGCGGCAGCATGGCAAAGGCGATCTTCCAGGCCCACTAACGAAAGGAGTGTGCAAAAATGGCTTATGTACCCGTACCCAAAGACTTAACGAAGGTCAAGACAAAGGTGGCCTTCAACCTCACCAAACGGCAGTTAGTCTGCTTTGGCGGCGGGGCGCTCGTGGGCGTGCCGCTTTTCTTTCTGCTTCGGGGGCCAGCCGGGAACAGCGCCGCCGCCCTGTGCATGATGCTTGTCATGCTGCCCTTTTTCCTGCTGGCGATGTACGAGAAGAACGGCCAGCCGCTGGAAAAGATCATCGGCAACATGATCCGGGTATCCTTTCTCCGGCCCCGGCAGCGCCCCTACCAGACCAACAACTTCTATGCCGTATTGGAGCGGCAGGACAAACTCGACAAGGAGGTGTATGACATTGTTTACGGCAAAGAAAAACCGGACAAACGGCAGAGCGCCGGAGGGCGAAGGGCCAATGCCGGTGAAAAAGAAGCTCTCCCGCGCGGATCGGAAGCAGATCGAAGCCGCCATTTCCCGCGCCAGCCGCACTGACCAGAAGGGGATTTCCGCGCAGGACAGCATCCCCTATGAACGGATGTGGCCGGACGGCATCTGCCGCGTGGCAGACTGCTACTATACCAAGACCATTCAGTTTCAGGACATCAATTACCAGCTGTCCCAAAACGAGGATAAGACCGCCATCTTCGAGGGCTGGTGCGATTTCCTCAACTACTTTGACAGCTCCATCCGGTTCCAGCTGTCCTTCCTCAACCTGGCCGCGTCCCAGGAAACCTTTGCCCGGTCCATCACCATCCCGCCCCAGGGGGATGATTTTGACAACATCCGCGGCGAGTACACCCAGATGCTGCAAAACCAGCTGGCAAAGGGGAACAACGGCCTGATTAAGACAAAATACCTGACCTTCGGCATTGACGCGGACAGCATCCGGGCGGCAAAGCCCCGGCTGGAACGGATTGAAACCGACCTGCTCAACAACTTCAAGCGGCTGGGCGTAGTGGCGGAGCCGCTGGACGGGCGGGCGCGGCTGTCCCAGCTGCATGGCGTATTCCACATGGACGAACAGGTTCCCTTTTCCTTTTCGTGGGACTGGCTGGCCCCCTCCGGCCTTTCCACAAAAGACTTCATCGCCCCCACTTCCTTTGAGTTCCGCACCGGCAGGCAGTTCCGCATGGGGAAAAAGTACGGCGCGGTCAGCTTTGTGCAGATTCTCGCGCCGGAATTGAACGACCGGATGCTGGCGGATTTTCTGGATATGGAAAGCTCCCTGATTGTCAGCCTCCATGTGCAGTCCTTAGACCAGGTAAAGGCCATCAAGACGGTCAAGCGCAAAATCACCGACCTGGACCGGGCCAAGATCGAGGAACAGAAAAAGGCGGTCCGGGCAGGGTACGATATGGACATCATTCCCAGCGACCTGGCTACCTACGGGAACGAGGCCAAAAAGCTGCTGCAGGATTTGCAGAGCCGCAACGAGCGGATGTTCCTTGTGACCTTTCTGGTGCTGAATACGGCGGACACCGCCAGACAGCTGGGCAACAACGTGTTTCAGGCGTCCAGCATCGCGCAGAAGTACAACTGCCAGCTGGCAAGGCTGGACTTCCAGCAGGAGGAGGGGCTGATGAGCTGCCTGCCCCTGGGACAAAACCAGGTGGAAATCCAGCGGGGGCTGACCACTTCCAGCACCGCCATCTTTATCCCCTTTACCACCCAGGAGCTTTTCCAGAACGGGAAAGAGGCGCTGTACTACGGCATCAACGCCCTGTCCAACAACCTTATCATGGTGGACCGCAAGAAGCTGAAAAACCCAAACGGCCTGATTTTAGGCACTCCCGGCTCCGGCAAGTCCTTTTCCGCCAAGCGGGAAATCGCCAACTGTTTTCTGCTCACCACCGATGACATCATCGTGTGCGACCCGGAATCGGAGTACGCGCCCCTTGTGGAGCGGCTGCATGGGCAGGTTATCAAGATTTCGCCCACCTCCGGGGACTACATTAACCCGATGGACCTAAACCTGGACTACTCGGATGATGAAAGCCCGCTGTCTTTGAAATCCGACTTCATTCTGTCGCTGTGTGAGCTGATCGTGGGCGGCAAGGAGGGCTTGCAGCCGGTCCAGAAAACCATCATCGACCGCTGTGTGCGGCTGGTCTACCATGATTACCTGAACGACCCCAGGCCGGAGAATATGCCGGTATTGGAGGATTTATACAATCTTCTGCTGACCCAGGAGGAAAAAGAGGCGCAGTACATCGCTACGGCGCTGGAAATCTATGTTTCCGGCTCCCTGAATGTGTTCAACCACCGGACCAATGTAAACATCGACAACCGCATTGTCTGCTATGACATCAAGGAGTTAGGCAAGCAGCTGAAAAAAATCGGGATGCTGGTGGTGCAGGACCAGGTGTGGAACCGCGTCACCATCAACCGCGCCGCCCACAAGTCCACCCGGTACTACATTGACGAGATGCACCTGCTGCTCAAAGAGGACCAGACCGCCGCCTATACCATTGAAATCTGGAAACGCTTTCGGAAATGGGGCGGGATTCCCACCGGCATCACACAGAACATCAAGGACCTGCTTGCCAGCCGGGAGATCGAGAACATCTTTGAGAACTCGGACTTTGTGTATATGCTCAACCAGGCAAGCGGCGACCGGCAGATTTTGGCAAGGCAGCTGGGCATCTCCCCGCACCAGCTGTCCTATGTGACCCACTCCGGCGAGGGCGAAGGGCTGCTGTTCTACGGCAACATCATCCTGCCCTTTATCGACCGGTTCCCAAAGGACACCGAGCTGTACCGCATTATGACCACCAAATTACAGGAATTAAAGGAGGGAAAGCAATCATGACTGCACAGAAAATCAAACACAATCCCCGGCTGTTTTTGCAGCGGGCGATGGAGATTCAGCGCCGCCAGCTGCTTCTGGCGATGGCGGACGCGGTAAGCGAGTGCCGTACTGCGGAGAGCATGGCGGCAGAACTGAACCGTGACGGGGAAACGGGCCTGCTCCGCCTTGCGGAAATCTGGTGCTGCCTCTCCCCCGACACCGGCGGCAGGGTTTTGGAGGGCCGGGGCGCGGAGCTTCTGGCCGATGTGCTGGCACAGGTCTATGCCTGCCTGATCCTCCGTCCTTTACACACCCCGGCTGGCATGGGCCTCTATATGGAACTGCTTTATATGATGGAGGCGCTGATGCTGGGGGAATGGTTTGATTAAGGAGCCGCGCCTGCGCTTTACGAGGGAGGAACAGACCGACCCGGCGCTGGAAAAGCCGATCCGCCGCGCACAGAAAGCGGCTGTCCGGGCAGACAAGGCGCAGGCCAGGATACCCAAAAAGAAGGTCCGGCAGACCGTTATTGACCCCGATACCGGAAAGAAAACAACGAAACTGACCTTTGAGGAACAGGCAAAGCCGCCCTCCAAGCTGTCCCATGCGGTACGGGGCGCTCCGGCCAACGCGCTGCTTGCCGGGGCGCATAAGGAAATCCGCAAGTCCGAACAGGACAATGTGGGCGTGGAAGGGGCGCACAAGACTGAGCAGGCTGTTGAAGTCAGCGCGCGGCTGGTGCGGGAGGGATACCGCAGCCATAAGCTGAAACCCTACCGCGAAGCGGCAAGGGCGGAGCAAAAGCTGGAAAAAGCAAACATCAACGCCCTGTACCAAAAGTCCCTGGCGGAGAACCCCCAGCTTGCCAGCAATCCCCTTTCCCGCTGGCAGCAAAAGCAGGCCATCAAAAAGGAATATGCCGCCGCCAAACGCGCCAGTCAAACGGCTGGGCATACGGCACAGGCCGCAGGCCATACTGCCAAGACCGCGCACAAGACCGGCAAGGCGGCAAAGTCCGTCAAAGAAAAAGCGGAACAGGCAGGCCGGTTTGTCATGCGGCACAAGAAGGGATTCCTGATTGCGCTGGCGCTGTTTCTGATGGTCTGCCTGCTGATGAATACCCTGTCCTCCTGCTCCATGCTGGCCCAGAGCATCGGCTCGGCGGTGTCCGGTTCCACCTATCCCTCCAAAGACGAGGATATGCTGGGGACGGAAGCGGACTATGCCGCAAAGGAGGCACAACTGCAAGCCGAACTGGACAACATGGAGAGCCTGCACCCAGGCTATGACGAGTACCGGTACAATGTAGACCCTATCGGCCACAATCCCCATGAGCTGGCGGCTTATTTAAGCGCCCTGCTCCATGAATACACGCCCCAGAGAGCGGCGGCACAGTTACAGCGGGTCTTTGACCTCCAATATGTCCTGACACTGACCGAGGAGGTGGAAATCCGCTACCGCACCGAAACCAGCACCGACCCGGAAACCGGGGAAACAACCAGCGAGGAAGTCCCCTACGAATACTACATCCTCCATGTGGAGCTTGTGAACACCCAGATTTCCGCTCTTGCGCCGGAACTGCTCACCCCGGACGAATATGAGATGTACCAGGTCTATATCGCCACCAGGGGCAACAAGCCGCTGCTGTTTGGCGGCGGTTCCCCGGATATGGGAAATTCCGAGAATTTGAGCGGCGTGGAGTTTATCGGCGGGACCCGCCCCGGCAATCCGGGCCTGGTGGATCTGGCAAAGCGTCAGGTGGGAAACGTGGGCGGCTATCCGTATTGGAGCTGGTACGGCTTTAACAGCCGGGTGGAATGGTGCGCCTGCTTCGTGAGCTGGTGCTATAACCAGGCCGGGAAAAGCGAACCGCGCTTTGCTGGCTGCCAGTCCCAGGGCGTACCCTGGTTCCAGTCGCATGGACAATGGGGCGGGCGCGGATATGCCAACATCGCCCCCGGCGACGCCATTTTCTTTGACTGGGATTTGGACGGTTCCGCCGACCATGTTGGCATTGTGATCGGCACAGACGGGAGCCGGGTCTATACGGTGGAGGGCAATTCCGGCGACGCCTGCAAAATCAAAAGCTATGACCTGAATTACCAGTGCATCAAGGGCTACGGCCTGATGAACTGGAACTAAACCATGTGGGAAGGAGTGTTACAGATGGCAACGAACAAAATCGACCGGATTGACCGGGAGATCGCAAAGACCCGCGAAAAGCTGGCGGAATACCAGAACCGGCTGCGGGAATTGGAGGCGCAGAAAACCGAGGCGGAGAACCTGCAAATCGTCCAGCTGGTGCGGGCGGTCCGCATGACCCCGCAGGAGCTGAACGCGCTGCTGTCCGGCGGCGGGATTCCCGGCGTGGGAACGCCTGCGCCAGACGCCCAGGAAAAGGAGGAAATTCACGATGAAATCTAAAAAACTATTGCGGACACTGGCCGCGCTTTGCACCGCCCTGGTTCTTATGGGCGGTTTTTCTGTCCCCGCCTATGCGGGCGGCGGCGGGGAACCGGCTGATGAAACCAACGATTCCAACGTACAGGTGGAGCAGCCGGAGGAAACGCCTCCCCTCACCCCGGATGGCAACGCCACCCTGGTGGACGATTACGGCGGGAACAAGCAGCTGATTACCGTTACCACCAAAAACGGCAACTACTTCTACATCCTGGTGGACCGGGATGACGAGGGGGAAAACACCGTCCATTTTCTCAACCAGGTAGACGAAGCCGACCTGATGGCGCTGATGGAGGACGGGGACAGCGAGGAACCTCCCGCCGTTTGCGGCTGCACCGAGAAATGTCAGGCAGGCGCAATCAACCGGAACTGCCCGGTCTGCGCCTTTACCATGACAAGCTGTACCGGCAAGGCGGCGGAACCGGAGGAGCCGCCTGCAGCGGAGCCGGAACCGGAGAAAAAGTCCGGCATGAATCCGGCTGTCCTGCTTTCGGTTGTGGCCCTGTTAGGCGGCGGGGGCGCGCTCTACTACTTCAAGTTTATGAAGAACAAGCCGAAAACCAAAGGCGCGGACAATCTGGACGATTATGACTACGGCGATGAGGAAGATGAGCTGTGGGAATCCGAGGAGGGCGCGGAGGAGGAACCGGAGGAAAGCGAGGAAGAACCGGAATGACCCGCTTCACCGACAGCCCCTTTGAGCGCATGATGACACAGAAACCGGAGGGCAGGAAGAAAACTTCCAGCCCTCCTTCTTTACCCAAAAGCCACCCCTGCTATGGCTGCGGCAACTACGGGAGGCCCTGTGTGGGATTCTGCCACCGGGAACTGGAAAAGCAGCTGAAAGAAAGGAGAGATCGGAAATGAAGTATCTTATTTTATTTATCAAAATCGTTGCTGTTTTTGACCTGTGCTGTCTGGCGGTGTATCTGGGCGGCGATATTCTGACTGCCTTGACACGCAAACTTCGGAAAAAGCCTGCACAGAGCGACGACCTTTATGACTTTTCTATGGATGGCGACACAGCCGCCCCGCTGTCCATAGATTCCATCCGCCAGCTGTACTCCGGCGATGTGGAAACTTTTGTAGAAGAAAGGCTTCTGCCGGACGCCGCAAAGACGATGGAGGCATTAACGGAACGGGAACAGACAGCGGCCCGCCTGCTTTTATGCGCCCTGATCGGCTATCTGAAAGAAGAAGCCCGCATGGACGAGCAGAGTTTTCCGATGGTGATGGAACTGCTGAAATATATGGAGGGGGAAAAAGAGGAAGGCTGCCAGGACCCGGTAGACTGGCTGCTGGAGGACGCCAACAGCCGCGCGCACCGGCATGAGTCCTATTACAACGATTATCAACGCTACCAGCTGATGCAGGTGGATAAAAAACGTGTCATTCTGGCCTGCCGCATCCTCATCAATGATCTGGTAGGAAAACTGTACCGATATGATTACCGGTTTGGCTATGACTTGATGCTGACAGAGGATAACAGCATTGAGGAAAAGCTGCGTACATCTATGCGGGAAGAATGGGAGGATGAAGATTATGCGCCTTGTGATTGCTGAAAAACCGTCGGTGGCCCAAAGCCTGTCCGCTGTAATCGGGGCCAATGCCCGCAAGGACGGGTATCTGGAAGGAAACGGCTGGCGGGTCAGCTGGTGCGTGGGGCATCTGGCCGGGCTTGCCGATGCAGACAGCTATGACCCCAAATACGCCAAGTGGCGCTATGACGATCTGCCGATCCTGCCCTCGGACTGGAAAATGAGCGTGGGGCGGGACAAGAAGAAACAGTTTGATATTCTCAAAAAGCTGCTGTGCGCCCCGGATGTGACCGAGGTGGTAAACGCCTGTGACGCGGGACGGGAGGGCGAATTGATTTTCCGCAACGTCTATGAGCTGGCGGGCTGCAAAAAGCCCATGAAACGGCTCTGGATTTCCAGCATGGAGGATTCGGCAATCCGGGAGGGCTTTGAAAACCTCCGCCCCGGCGCGGACTATGACGGTCTGCATCAGGCGGCGCTCTGCCGCGCCAAGGCTGACTGGCTGGTGGGCATCAACGCCACCCGGCTGTTTTCGGTGCTGTACCGCCGGACCCTCAACATCGGTCGGGTCATGTCCCCGACACTGGCCCTTATCGTCCAGCGGGAAGCAGAGATTGAAGCCTTCCAGCCGGAGCCGTTCTATACGGTGGCGCTGGAACTGCCCGGATTTACCGCTGTGGGGGCGCGAATGAAAGACAAAACCGCCGCAAAAGAGCTGCAAACCGCCTGCCGGGGAGGTTCTGCGGTGGTGAAGCAGGCGCAGCGGAAAGAGAAGTCCGAAAAGCCGCCCGCCCTTTATGACCTGACCACCTTACAGCGGGACGCCAACCGCCTGCTGGGGTTTACCGCCCAGCAAACGCTGGACTATCTGCAAAACCTCTATGAGAAAAAGCTGTGTACTTATCCCCGGACAGACAGCCGGTATCTGACCTCGGATATGGCGGAGGGCCTGCCGGTGCTGGTCAACCTCACCGCCAACGCCATGCCGTTCCGAAAGGGGATCGGTATTACCTGCAACCCGGAGGCAGTCATCAACGATAAGAAAGTGACCGACCACCATGCGGTGATCCCCACCCGCAATCTTCGGGATGCGGATTTGTCCGCCCTCCCTGTGGGGGAAAAAGCGGTGTTGGAGCTGGTGGCCGCAAGGCTGCTGTGCGCGGTGGCGGAACCCCATCTCTACGAGGAAACCGCCGCCACGCTGGTCTGCGCCGGTCAGGAGTTTGCCGCAAAAGGGAAAACCATTCAGCGCCCCGGCTGGCGCAGGCTGGATTCCGCTTATCACGCCGGTCTGAAAAATGCCCCGGAGCCGGAGGAAAGACCAGAGGAAAAGACGCTGCCGGAACTCTCCGAGGGACAATCTTTGTCCGTTTCCAATGCCTCCGTCAAGGAGGGGAAAACCAGCCCGCCAAAACATTTCACCGAAGATACCCTGCTGTCGGCTATGGAGAACGCCGGTAAAGAAGATATGCCGGATACTGCCGAGCGCAAGGGATTGGGTACGCCCGCCACCCGCGCCGGGATTCTGGAAAAGCTGGCCTCCACCGGGTTTCTGGAACGGAAAAAGAGCAAAAAGACGGTCCAGCTGATGCCCTCCCGCGACGCGCGTTCCCTCATTACCGTTCTGCCGGAACAGCTGCAATCCCCGCTGCTCACCGCCGAGTGGGAGTACCGGCTGGGCGAGATTGAGCGCGGCGAGCTTTCCCCGGAGGAGTTTCTGTCCGGGATTTATGCCATGCTGCGGGAGCTGGCGGCAACCTATCAGGTGGTTAAGGGGACCGAGTACCTGTTCTCCCCGCCCCGCGAAGCGGTGGGCAGATGCCCCCGTTGCGGCGGTGATGTTACAGAATCGAAAAAGGGATTTTTCTGCCAAAGTGAAACTTGCAGATTTGCCATCTGGAAAGACAGCAAGTGGTGGAGCGCCAAGAAGAAACAGCCCACCAAGTCCATTGTCGCGGCCCTCTTAAAAGACGGGCGGGCAAGGCTCACCGGTTGCTACTCGGAAAAAACCGGAAAAACCTATGACGCGGATGTGCTTTTGGAGGATACCGGCGAGTATGTAAACTTCAAGCTGGACTTTGGCGGCAAAGAGAAAAGCAACGGAGGAAAGAAAAATTGAATAAAGAGCAGCTTACGCTTGGTTCCTTATTCGACGGCATAGGAGGTTTTCCCTATGCCGCCTCTTTTTATGGAATCAGACCTTTGTGGGCCAGCGAAATCATACCGGAATGTATTTCTGTGACACAGAAGCACTTTCCTGAAATGGAACACGTTGGCGACATTACGAAACTTTATGGCGGCACACTGCCGCCCGTGGACATCATCACCTTCGGCTCCCCCTGCCAGGACTTGAGCGTGGCATCAGGCAAGCGCCTGGGCCTTGCCGGGGAGCGGAGCGGCCTCTTTCTGGAGGCTGTCAGGATTATCAGAGAAATGCAGGAGGCAACCAATGGAGAATACCCGAAATTCGCGCTCTGGGAAAATGTCCCCGGAGCCTTGTCAAGTTCTTCCCGGCGTGACTTTAAGGCTGTGCTGGAAGCGTTCACAAAGGCCGAAGTTCCAATGCCTGGTTCTGGACGGTGGGCAAACGCCGGAATGGTACGAGGCCGAGGAGCTGACCTCGCTTGGTGCGTGTACGACGCCCAATATTTCGGAACGGCACAGCGGCGCAGGCGTATCTTTCTTATCGCAGATTTTAGAGGCCAACGCAGCGGAGAAATACTTTTTGTCCCCAAAAGCCTGTCAGGGTATTTTGCGGCGGGCGGAACGCCGCGGCAAGGACCTGCCGCCTATGCTCAAAGCGGCGCTGGAACAGCAGGCGCGGGGGATGTGATCCCCGCCATCTCCATGCGTATCCGCTGCGGCTGTGAGGGCGGCGGCAAGGGGCCGCTGCTCCAGATAGAAAAAAGCGGCACTCTGGCAACCGGAAATGACCAGTATCTCTTTGCGCCGAAGGACGCGGTAGAGATACTCAACGACCAGGGCGGCGATTCCCTCTGCGTGGAGAAAGGCGGCGTATCTCCTACCCTCCGCAGCCAGACCCACGGAAATCTGCCAATCACCGCATACGCCATCCAAGGCTCCATGATCGGCGGGGAGGACAGCCCCCACGCTGTCACCAATTCGGGATGTACGGCTCAATTCCCGCCCGATGCTATGGTCGGAATCAACGGCAATCTTGCCGGGACGCTGCTTGCCAGCTACTACAAGGGAACAGGGATGCGGTGCGGACGGGAGCGGGATGTGGTGCTGTGCGCTTCAAGCGGCCAGAGCCATGCGGAAATTTTGCGGGAACTGTCGCCCACGCTCAACTGTGCCAGTGAACAGCCCTATGTTGTCCGGCCCGGTGACACAGGACAGGAGCAGCCCATCGTGACCCACCCGCAGATTGCCGGGACGCTCTGTGCCTCTGGCGCGGGGCTTTCCCGCCCTGCCGGACAGGGGAACGAGCTGGACTTCTGCGTGATGAGCGCAGGCTTCAAGCACAAGGCCGGCTGCCAGTCCGGGAGCATCGGTTTCCAGGAAGAAACTGCCCCCACCCTTCTGGCGGGCCAGCAAAGCGCCGTGATGAAAGCCTGTTTGATTGGCGGCGCGGCTGTGATGGAGGGCCAGACCGCCGCCGTTGACTGCCGCAACCTCCGGGAAACCGATGAGGTCAGCGGCACGCTGCTGGCAAAAGCGGCCTCCGGCGGCTACTCGCTGAATTACCAGAACCCCGTCCGCACCGGGCTTTGCGTGAGAAGGCTCACCCCCACCGAGGCGGAGCGTTTGCAGGGCTACCCGGACGGGTGGACGGAGGCCGGCGCAGATGGCAGCCCCATCAGTGATACAAAGCGTTACCAGATGTTAGGCAATTCTATCGCTGTCCCCTGTGTTGCGTATATTATGCAGGGCATTACAGACGCCGTTAATCAGGCGTGTGAAAAAGGAGGGAAAAAGCTATGAGCCATCAAAAATTATTGTTAGTGGAACAGGAAACCATCCTCCTCTACAACCAGGCGGAGCCTGCCGCCCAGGTCTATACCCATGACCCAAAGCTGATGAAAAAACTGAACCGCCTTGCCGGTAAACACCCGGAGCAGATCATCAAAAAGGACGCCCACAACTTCATTGTCCCCAAACGCTGCGTATCGGTCCGGGAGCCGTACAGCGAAAAGCGGCGCAAAGCCGCCAGTGAACGGGCCAGGGCCGCAGGCTATAAGCCGCCGTTGAAATCCTCCTCCGGTCAATAAGCATGGGCGGGAATGTCTTTGAAACGGTAAAGCAGTCCATCACCACCAGAGAAGCGGCGGAACACTATGGAATCGAGGTAAAGCGGAACGGCATGGCCTGCTGTCCCTTTCACGATGACAGGACGCCCAGCATGAAATTAGACCGCCGCTTTCACTGTTTCGGCTGCGGGGCGGACGGTGATGTGATCGACTTTGCCGCCAAGCTCTATAATCTTTCTCCCAAAGAGGCGGCGGAAAAACTGGCCCAGGATTTTGGCCTGCTCTATGACAGCCAGGCGCCCCCGAAGAAAACCTATGTCCGTCAAAAGTCAGAAGCGCAGAAATTCCGGGAATCAAAACAGCGGTGTTTCCGCGCTCTGGCAGACTACGCTCATCTGCTGCGGGGCTGGGAAACCGGCCTTGCGCCCCTGACCCCGGAGGATGAACCGCACCCCCTTTTTGTGGAGGCGCTGCACCAAAAGGACTATGTGGAGTATCTTCTGGACTTTCTGATGGAGGATGGCATCGAGGAACAAAAAACATGGATTGCAGAACACCTAACAAAAATCATGGATTTGGAAAGGAGAAACAAGGAAATGGCAGAGAAACCTACCAACCGGGAGCGATTGCGGGAAATCACCGAGGGCATTGAGCAGAACATCAAGGAACTGTTTGAGAGCGAAAAGTATATGCGCTATCTGTCGGTGATGTCCCGGTTCCACCGCTACTCGGTCAATAATACCATGCTGATCTATATGCAGAAGCCGGACGCAACCCTTGTGGCTGGCTATAACAAGTGGAAGAACCAGTTTGAGCGCCATGTGAAGAAGGGCGAGCGCGGCATCACCATCATCGCGCCCACCCCCTATAAGAAGAAAATCGAGGAGCAGAAGCTGGACCCGGACACCCACGCGCCAATGCTGGACGCAAACGGCAGGGTGGTCATGGAGGAAAAAGAGGTGGAAATCCCGCTGTTCCGTCCGGTCAAGGTCTTTGATGTGAGCCAGACGGACGGAAAGCCCCTGCCCTCCCTGGCGGCAGATTTGTTCGGGAATGTCCGGCACTTTGAGGCGTTTATGGAGGCGCTGAAACGCTCCGCCCCGGTTCCCCTTGCGTTTGAGGAAATGGACGCGGATACGGACGGATATTTTTCTTCCATTGAGCAGCGCATCGCCATCCGCCAGGGCATGAGCGAGGTGCAGACGGTTTCCGCCGCTGTCCATGAGATCGCCCACAGCAAGCTGCACAACTTTGATGTGCCGGACAACCCGGACGCGCCCTTGTATCAGGAAGTGGAGCTGTTTGGACAGCCAGCCCTGTTCTCCAATGAGCGGATTGCCGCAGACGATCTGCCGGACGGACTGTTTTGTTATGACCTGCGCGGTTCCGACGATGACCCCGGTGCGCCGGTCGCGGTCGAGGAACGGGTTATGGTCAACCACGCCGGTTCCGTCATAACCGCAAAGCCGCTGGAACTGCCGGAGGAAGGGCATCTCCCGCTGACCGATGAATCCGGCCTGGACTTTAACGGCGGCGAAAAGACCGCCCAGCGGTTTTTGCAGGACCATAAAAAGGACCGGCGCACCGAGGAGGTGGAGGCCGAGAGCATCTCCTACGCGGTCTGCCAATATTTTGGGATTCAGACCGGCGCAAACAGCTTTGGGTACATTGCGAACTGGAGCCAGGGCAAGGAGCTGAAGGAACTGCGGGCCAGCCTGGAAACCATCAACAAGACCGCCGGTACTCTGATTGCCGATATTGACCGCCATTTTCAGGAGGTCTGCAAGGAGCGCGGCATTGATCTGGAATCCGGGCCGGAGCAGGACGCCGGAAAAGAAACCATGCAGACGGAAAGCCCGCAGGCCGATACGGAGAATCAAGAGGTTTCCCCTGAACCGGAACCCTCCTGGAAAATCCCCGCCGAACTGCCGGAGCAGGACCCCTCCATGTTCCGCTATTACATTACCCAGGAATCGCTGGATGTGGGAACCTATCCTTTGATGGACGGGAAAACCATCACTGAACTTGCCGCGCCGGTAAAGGTAGAACAGGATTCCATCACTGCCTTTGGCTGTATCGACTACCCCCAGCCGCTGACCGCCGAACAGGAACGGGAATACGCCCTTTTGCCCGCCAGCCAAAACCCGCGGGCGCTGGATTCCATCGGCCATGCCGCAGAAGCCGCCCCGCTGCCCGACGCGCCGGAGCAGGCGCTGGATGAATACCCGATGCCGGACCCTTTGCTGCGGGAGGACGATCTGAAAAACTGCGGCTATCAGGACGGGGACTTGCTGCCCCTCTCCAAAGAGCGGGCGCTGGAACTGTTTGAGCAGGATTTGACGGTGTACGCGGTGGTGGACGGGGGCGGCGCGGAAATGCTCTTTGACCGGGAGGAATTTGAATCCCAGCTGCCCGGTACGGTGTTCGCCCTTTCCCGCGAGGAATGGGAGGAAAGCCCAGCCTTTGACGGGCTGGTGCAGGACCGGCTGAACCGCCAGCAGGAACGGGAGCAGGCGTTTCTCTCCCATGAGGGGGACTGCTTTGCCATCTATCAGGTAAAGGACGATGACAGCCTGCGGGAAATCCGCTTTGAGGGGCTGGACTGGCTCCAATCCATCGGGCGCGAGGTGGAGCGCGAGAATTACAACCTGATCTACACCGCGCCCCTTTCCGGCAAAGATACGCCGGAAGTTGTGGCGGAGCAGCTGTTCTACCGCTTCAACAACGAACACCCCAGGGACTATCACAGCCCCTCCATGAGCGTCAGCGACATTGTTGCCATCCGCAGGGACGGCGCGTTATCCTGTCATTACTGCGACAGCTTTGGCTTTCAGCAGATCACCGGTTTTCTTGACGCGAACCCGCTGAAAAATGCGGAAATGTCTATGGAGGACGATTACGGCATGATTGACGGGATCATCAACAACGGCCCCAAAGAGCCGACCGTAGCCCAGCTGGAACAGCAGGCCAGAAGCGGCCAGCCGATCTCCCTGATGGATTTGGCGGATGCGGTCCACCGGGAGGAACAAGACAAGCGGAAATCGGTGGTGGAACAGCTCCACCAGCAGCCGAAGCAGGAAAGCAAAAAGACAGCGCCGAAAAAGAGCGCGGAAAGGGAGCTTTGATATGGGACACTTTACCTTTGAAGAAATGAATCTGATGTGCATATACAACACCGGAACCCGCGCCGGACTGATGGAGAGCCTGACCGAGATGCGCGGCTATCTCTCGCCGGAGGAAACGGAGCTGATGGAACTGACCGACAGCGTCCTTCATAAGCTGCGCGCCATGACGGACGCGGAGTTTGACAGTCTGGAACTGTACCCGGACTTTGACGAATAGGAACCAACAGACCGGAGGGGCTGGCGCTGTGCCGCCCCTTCCTTTTATCCAAAACCCGAAAGGAGGGCCGAAAACAATGGCAACCAAAGCGCAGATGTACGCACAGATGGCCGACCATGCGGCGGTGCAGCTTACTTCCAGCTGGAATGAGTGGATGCGGTTTCTGGACACAGCATCCAGGCTTTACAAATACCCCTTCCACGACCAGCTGATGATCTACGCCCAGCGCCCGGACGCTACCGCCTGCGCGGAGTATGACCTGTGGAATGACAAGATGGGCCGCTATGTCCGGCGCGGTTCCAAGGGCATCGCCCTGGTGGACGATTCCGGGGACCGGACCCGGCTGCGGTATGTCTTTGACATTTCCGATACCGGAACCCGCCCGCACTCCCGCACACCCTGGCTCTGGAAGATGGAGGAACGGCATATAGATTCCATCTCCGCCATGCTGGAAAACCGGTATGGTGTAGGCGGCGATGATTTAGGCGGGCAGCTGACCGAGATCGCCCGCAGGCTGGCCGGGGAATACTGGGCGGACAACGGGCGGGACTTCCTTTACATCGTTGACGATTCCTTTTTGGAGGAGTACGATGAACTTAACATCGAAGTCCAATTCAAAGCCGCCGCCACCGTCAGCATCGCCTATTCCCTGATGTCCCGCTGCGGGCTGGCCCCGGAGCAGTATTTCACCCACGAGGATTTCATGCCGGTTTTTGATTTCAACACACCGGCCACCGTTGGGGCGCTGGGAACGGCGGTCAGCCAGATCAACCAGCAGGTGCTGCGGCAGATCGGCGTAACCATTCTAAACGCGGAACGAGAGGCCAACAAAGAAAGGAGCCAGCAAAATGAACAACACCTTAACTTACATTCAGAACGGGGATTATCTGATTCCCAACCTGCAACTGACAGAACAGCCCGAAACGCCCCTGGGCAAGTACGGCAGGATGCGGAAAACCTACTTGAAGGAACACCGGCCCATCCTTTACAACCGTCTGCTGATGAGCGAGAAGCTATACCCGCACCTGTTGGAGATCGACCGGACCGCGAACAGCCGATTGGAGCAGCTGATGCCAAAACTGGCGCAGGCGGCGGGCGTGACCGAGGAACTGAAAGCCCGCGACATGATGCAGTGGGTGGGCCTGATGAACAGCTGCAAGGCCCAGGCGGAGGAGATTCTGCTGGCGGAACTTATCAACAGCTGACCTTAAACCTGTTTCTTTCCGAAACAGAACAGATTCAGAATATTGATGAAGCAGAGAATGTGAAAGCGTCCTCTGCTTTTTCTTTTGCCCAAAAGGACATCGACCATGCAGAACCGCCCCAGCCTGCGCTGGAAGATGTGCTGGAACAGTACAAGCCGGTTGTGACCGCCGCCATCATGGAGGATACGGCATACCGCAACGCCTGCGGCCATTCTGACCATGAAAACGCTGTGATTGAGGGCAACGCCGCTGTGCGCCGCGCGGTTTTGGATTCCGGCGATATACAGCTTATCAAACAGTATTCGGATGTACCGGAGTTCCGCCACCGCCTGCATCAAGAGGTGATTGGCGAAACCTATCCAAAGCTCCATGAGCTTCTGCGCCCTCTCTCCCAGGACGATATTGACGAAGCCCTCTGTGCATGGAACGGCGATATGGACAGCAAACGGGCCGTAGTCCGCTATATGAAGGAGCATGGGAGGGAAAAAGACACCGCCGCATGGCTGTCCAGGGAGTACGGCGGTCCTGAACATACAAACCTGTTCATTGTCCGCGCCGGAAGCCCCGAAGAAATGGAACTGCCCTGGCCCAAGGTACAGCGCCGGATCGCCCAGCTTATCAAAGAGGACCGCTTTTTTACAGAGGCTGAACGGGATAATCTGGACGATATAGACCCTATCGCAATCCGGGAAAATCTGGCCCAGCGCGGCATTGTAAACGGGCAGGTAGTGGAACCGGAAAAGCTGGACAATGACCCCTTTATCCAGCAGGTGATGGCTGATGTGGAGCAGATTGCCGCCGAAGAAGCAGTACCGCGCTTTTCCGTTGTTATGACCAGCGATGCGTTTCCCGACCCGGAAGATGCGTTTGCTGTCTGGGATAATCAGACCAATGATTACTATACCGCCTCCGATGGAACGGTACGGACATTTTCAAGAGAAGAAGCTGCGGAGCAATTCCTGGCCGGGCTGGAACCGCAAGAGATAAAGGCGGACCGGCAAGAGGAACCGGCACAGGAAACAGCCGCACCCGCTGCGGACGAACCGGGACTATTTACCCGCAACCCGCTGGCATCGGCCTATGGCGTAGGGGATTTTGTTTTTCTGGGAGATACCGAGTACCGCATCACCGATTTGCAGCAGGGCTATGTCCAGCTGAATGACCCCGCGCTGGCCTACCCTATTTACCGGACGGAAAGCAAAGAACAGTTTGAACGCGCCATCCGGCAGGACCCGCGCAACAGCGCCATCACCGACTATCTCCCCGCCGATCTGGACCAGTTTTCCTCGGATTTGCGGGAAGTCCTGACCGGGGAGGGCGGTTTGCTGGATGGGTTGGCAAAGGAGGATATAGCGGTACTGCTCCGAAGCGGCGCAGGCAATCCGGCTGTTGCCCAGCATCTTTCCCAGCGGTTTTCGGGTACAGTGGAAACCATGCAGCTGGAAACCGGGGATACGGCAGATTACAGAACAACCGACAAAGGCATGGAAGTAGAGATTTTGCGGGAGGATGAAACGGTTCTGGCGGCGCTGTATGAAAGCTGGGAACCGGTTGCCGCCGCACTCCGCGCCCTCTACCAGCAGGAACTGGACGGATTCTCCCACGAACCGGCACAGCTAAAGGAACAGCCAGCAGAGAAACAGCCGGATTTGGGGAATCCTCCCGCACCGGAACCAGCGCCGCGAATGACTACCACCCCTGTCACCCGTTATCCGGGCGAACAGAACCACCTGCCCTATGATGTGGAGATTCATACCCTGCACATAGAGAAACCGGAACCCACCCCACCCCAGCCGACAGCCGGGAACTTCCGTATCACCGACATTCACCTGGGCGAAGGAGGGCCGAAAGCAAAATTCCGGGCCAATATGGACGCTATCAGCCTCTTAAAAGAACTGGAATTTGAAAACCGGCAGGCCACGCCGGAGGAACAGGAAACCCTTTCCCGGTATGTGGGCTGGGGCGGTCTGGCAGACGCTTTTGACGAGAACAAGCCCGCCTGGGCCAAGGAGTTTGCGGAACTCTACGCAACGCTGTCCCCGGAGGAATATGAAGCCGCCAAAGGGACCACCTTAAACGCCCATTACACCAGCCCTACCGTTATCCAGGCCATTTATGAAGCGGTGGGGAAAATGGGATTCCAGACCGGCAACATCCTGGAACCCTCCTGCGGCGTGGGCAATTTCTTCGGTATGCTGCCGGAGGAAATGCGGGGCAGCAAACTGTACGGCGTGGAACTGGATTCCATCACCGGGCGCATCGCAAAACAGCTCTATCCCAAAGCAGACATCACTATCGCGGGCTTTCAAACCACTGACCGGCGGGATTTTTATGATTTAGCCGTAGGGAATGTGCCGTTTGGCCAGTATTCCGTCAATGACCGGGCCTATAACAAGCTGAACTTCAACATCCACAACTACTTTTTCGCCAAATCGCTGGACCAGGTGCGTCCAGGCGGCGTCGTGGCCTTTGTCACCAGCCGCTACACGATGGATTCCAAGGATTCTACGGTGCGCCGGTATCTGGCGCAGCGGGCGGAGCTGTTAGGCGCGATCCGTCTGCCCAACAATGCGTTTAAGGCCAATGCCGGGACAGAGGTGGTATCCGACATCATTTTCCTGCAAAAACGTGACCGCCCGATTGACATTGCCCCGGACTGGACGCAGACCGGACAGACCGAAGATGATTTTACCATCAACCGCTATTTCCTGGACCACCCGGAAATGGTGCTGGGCAGGCAGGAGCCGGAAAGCACCGCTCATGGCATGGATTACACCGTAAATCCCATTGAGGGATTGGAACTTTCCGACCAGCTGCACGACGCCATAAAATATATTCGCGGAACCTACCAGGAGGCCGAACTGCCGGAGCTGGGCGAGGGGGAAGAAATTGATACTTCTATCCCCGCTGACCCTGATGTAAAAAACTATTCCTATACCGTTGTGGACGGTGCGGTGTACTATCGGGAAAACAGCCGCATGGTGCGCCCTGACTTAAACGCCACCGCCGAGGCCCGCGTAAAAGGGCTGGTAGAACTGCGGGACTGTGTGCAGAAGCTCATCGCACAGCAGATGGACAGCTTTGTTTCGGATACGGCAATCCGTGAAACACAGGCCGAATTGAACCGGCTCTATGACGCATTTTCCGCAAAATACGGCCTTATCAATGACCGGGGCAACCGGCTGGCCTTTGCCGATGATTCCAGCTATTATCTGCTCTGCGCCCTGGAAGTCATTGACGATGACGGGCAGCTGAAGCAAAAAGCGGATATGTTCACCAAGCGCACCATCAAGCCCCATCAGGCTGTTACTGCGGTAGATACCGCCAGTGAAGCCCTGGCTGTTTCCATCGCGGAAAAGGCCGAGGTGGATATGGCGTACATGGCCGAACTGAGCGGCAAAACCCAGGAGGAATTGGCGCAGGAGCTGCGGGGCGTGATCTTCCGTCTGCCCGGACCATTGGCGGAGGGGGAAATGCCCCGTTATGTGACAGCGGATGAATACCTCTCCGGCAACGTGCGCCGGAAACTGCGGCAGGCGCAGCGGGCGGTGGACAAAGACCCCGCCTTTTCTGTCAATGTGGAGGCACTGACCGCCGCCCAGCCCAAGGATTTGGACGCATCGGAAATCGAGGTGCGCCTGGGGGCTACCTGGATTGACAAAGACTATATCCAGCAATTCATGTACGAAACCTTCCACACCCCGTACTATCTGCAAGGAAAGATTGAGGTCAAGTATGTCCCCTACACCGCCGAGTGGCAGATCACCGGCAAAAACGCCGTTGGGTACGGCGATGTAGCCGCCAACACCACCTACGGAACCGACCGGGCCAACGCCTACAAGATTCTGGAGGACAGCTTAAACCTGCGGGATGTCCGCATCTATGACACCGTTGAGGACGCCGAGGGGCGGGAGCGCCGGGTACTCAACGCCAAAGAAACCACCCTTGCCGCCCAGAAGCAGATGGCGATCCGGGAAGCCTTCCGGGACTGGATTTGGAAGGACCCACAGCGGCGGCAGACGCTGGTGCGCCAGTACAACGAGGAAATGAACAGCATCCGCCCCCGCGAGTATGACGGGCAGCATATCCGGTTTGCGGGCATGAACCCGGAAATTACGTTACGGGAACACCAGAAAAACGCCATCGCCCATGTGCTGTACGGCGGGAACACCCTGCTGGCCCATGAGGTGGGCGCGGGCAAGACCTTTGAAATGGTAGCCGCCGCGATGGAATCCAAGCGGCTGGGCCTGTGCCAGAAATCCCTCTTTGTGGTGCCGAACCACCTGACCGAGCAGTGGGCCTCCGAGTTTTTACGGCTCTACCCTTCCGCGAATATCCTTGTCACCACCAAAAAGGATTTTGAAAGCCACAACCGCAAGAAATTCTGCGCCCGTATCGCCACCGGGGACTATGACGCGGTGATTATCGGACACTCCCAGTTTGAGCGTATTCCCATCAGCCGGGAACGGCAGGAGCGCCTGCTGCGGGAGCAGATCAATGAGATCACCGACGGGATTGCCGAGGTGGAGGCCAGCGGCGGGGAACGCTTTACCGTCAAGCAGCTGGAACGCACCAAAAAATCGTTGGAGGCAAGGCTGGAAAAATTGCAGGCCGAGGGCCGCAAGGACGATGTGATTACCTTTGAGCAGCTGGGCGTGGACCGGCTGTTTGTGGACGAGAGCCACAATTATAAGAACCTCTTTTTATACACCAAAATGCGGAATGTGGCGGGACTTTCCACCACAGACGCGCAGAAATCCTCCGATATGTTTGCCAAATGCCGCTACATGGACGAGATCACCGGCAGCCGGGGCGTTGTGTTCGCCACCGGAACGCCGGTCAGCAACAGTATGACCGAACTTTATACCATCCAACGCTACCTCCAGTATGAGCGGCTCCAGGAATTGAACATGACCCATTTCGACTGCTGGGCCAGCCGCTTTGGGGAAACGGTGACAGCCCTGGAACTGGCCCCGGAGGGGACGGGCTACCGGGCGCGGACAAGATTTTCCAAGTTCTTTAACCTGCCGGAGCTGATGAACCTGTTCAAAGAGGTGGCGGACATCAAGACCGCCGACCAGCTGGACCTGCCCACCCCGGAGGTGGAATACCACAACATCGTAGCAAAGCCCACCGGACACCAGCAGGATATGGTGAAGGCCCTCTCCGAGCGCGCCGCCAAAGTCCATTCGGGGACCGTTGACCCATCAACCGACAATATGCTGAAAATCACCTCGGATGGCCGCAAGCTGGGGCTGGACCAGCGCATCATCAACCCCATGCTGCCGGACGAACCCGGCACAAAAGTCAACCAGTGCGTGGACAATATCCTGCAAATCTGGCGGGACGGACAGCCGGAAAAGCTGACCCAGCTGGTGTTTTGCGACATTTCCACACCCCAGGCGGCTGGCTCCAAAAAGGTGGCCAAGACGCTGGATAACCCGATGCTTCATGCGCTGGAACAAGCAATTCCAGAGCCGGAGAACCCGCTGGCCTTTACGGTCTATGAGGACATCCGGCAGAAACTCATCGCACAGGGTATGCCCGCCAGCCAGATCGCTTTTATCCATGAAGCAAATACCGAAGTCCGCAAAAAGGAGCTGTTCTCCAAAGTCCGCTCCGGCCAGGTGCGCGTCCTGTTAGGCTCCACCCAGAAGATGGGGGCCGGGACCAACGTGCAGGATTTGCTGGTGGCCCTTCACGATCTGGACTGCCCCTGGAGGCCCGGAGATCTGGCCCAGCGAAAAGGGCGGATCGAGCGCCAGGGCAACCAGAACCCGCTGGTCCATGTTTACCGCTATGTGACCGAGGGGACCTTCGACGCATACCTCTGGCAGACGGTGGAGAACAAGCAGAAATTCATCTCCCAGATCATGACCTCAAAATCACCGGTCCGCAGCTGTGACGATGTGGACGAAACCGCCCTGTCCTTTGCGGAGATCAAGGCCCTGTGTGCCGGGGACCCCCGCATCAAGGAGCGTATGGATTTGGATGTGGAGGTATCCCGCTTAAAGCTGATGAAGGCCGACCACCAGAGCAAGCAGTACCGGCTGGAAGATCAGCTGTTAAAGCACTTCCCGGAGGAGATTGAGAAACACAAAGGCTTTATCCAGGGCTTGGAAACAGATATGGAAACCCTGGCGGCACACCCCCACCCGACAGACGGATTTACCGGCATGGAAGTCCGGGGCGATACGCTCACCGACAAAGAGAACGCCGGAGCCGCCCTTCTGGACGCCTGCAAGGAGGTTAAAGGCTCCGAGCCGGTGCAGGTCGGCAGCTACCGGGGATTTGCTATGTTTGTAACCTTTGACGCTTTCCAGAAGGAATATATGCTCCAACTGAAAGGCCGCATGACCCACCGTACCGCCCTGGGCGCGGACCCGCGCGGCAACCTGACCCGGATTGACAACGCGCTTTCCCAGATGCCCCAGCGGTTGGAAAGCGTCAAAGTCCAGCTGGATAACCTTTACCAGCAGCAGGCCGCCGCGAAGGAGGAAGTGGGCAAAGCCTTCCCCTATGAGGAGGAATTGCGGGTCAAGAACGCCCGTCTGGTGGAGCTGGATATGGAGCTGAACATGGACAGCAAGGGGCAGTCCCGTCCAGAAGCGGCGATTGCCAAACGCGAAAGGCCCTCGGTGCTGGAAGGGCTGAAACGCCCCATCCCGCCCCGCAGCATGGAAAAGAAACCCAAACAACAGGAACAGGAGGCAAGATAATATGAACAGCAACGAAAAGAATACGGCCCTTTATGAGAAGATGGCCGCTGAACAGGATACCTTCCGGGATTGGCTGAAAAGCCAGTCCCCGGAGGAGGTCCTGAACCATGCCTATGAGTACACCGTCCGGGAGGACATTGTGATGGCGATGGAGGAACTGGAACTCTCCGATAACCAGGCACAGGCGCTTCTGGATTCCCCCTCGCCGCTGGCTGATGTGTACCGCCATTTTGAAAAGCTGGAAACCGGCTATATGGATGTGATCCGGGACAGCATTGAGGAACGGGCCAATGAAATGCACAAGGCAAAAGAGGAACAGAGAGCCGCCCCGGTCTATCCCCACTCCGCCGCCTATGCGTCCGAGCATGGGGAGATGGCGCAGTACCGCGCCTCCCTGCAAGTCAGTCTTGCCTGCAAAGAAGCCATTGAGCAGGCCATCAGCGCCCACTATGGGGATAACCGTCTGAATACCGAGGCCGCTGTCAAAGAAGTGCTGGAACAGTTCGGGCCGGAGCGTGTGCAGGTTATCCTTGCCAATACGGTGCTGAAAAAGGAGCATGACGGGCGTATCTCCCGCGATAACAAAGCCTGGGCGAAAACAATCCCCATGCCGGAGGATGGCGGCGATCCCCGCCACAGCTATGTCCTGGTGGTGGATAAGGTCAACCCCGGCCTGACCGACCTGTTCTTGAAGCAGGCGCGGAAAGTCCTTCAAGCCCCGGAGAAAGGCTCCGTCCTGGAAAAACTCAAACAGGAGCCGCCGGAACGCAAACCCGCCGCCCCTAAGAAACGGGAACCGGAACGATGAGCGCGGCAAAGCGGAAACGGGAGGTACAGGTGAATTTCCGGGTTTCCCCGGAGGAGCTGGCCCTGATTGAGCAGAAAATGGCCCAGCTTGGAACCGTCAACAGGGAAGCCTATCTGCGGAAAATGGCGCTGGACGGGTATGTGGTAAAGCTGGATTTGCCGGAACTGAAGGAGCTGGTGTCCCTGATGCGCTATTCCAGCAACAACTTAAACCAGCTGACCCGTAAAGTGCATGAAACCGGGCGGGTTTATGACGCTGATTTGGAAGATATATCCCAGCGGCAGGAACAGCTTTGGGAGGGTGTGCAGAAGATACTGGCCCAGCTTTCCAAGCTCTCCTGACCGGAGAGTTTACCCCATCTGCGGAGGGAGGAACGGCGTTCTTCGCCGCGCCTTCCTCCGCTTTTTCTTTTTGACGGTAAACTTGCCGGATGTGCCGGAATCATGGATAATAGCGGCAGAACAGGGTTTTACGAAAGGAGTGGACTGCTATGATGTCATTTGAACAGGTGATAGACATTTTTGGGGACTATCTGGCATTGGATACAGAAATGGAAGTCTGCAAAAGCCGGTATGGGTATATCCGGGTGGAGTTTCATGGGACAGGGGAATTACCCGGCTATTGCAGCGGCATGGTCTGCCGTACCCCAAAGGAGCTTTTTGACCTTCTGCTTTCCGATTATGAAAGCTATCTGGAAATCCAGCGGACAAAGGGACGCAGGAATGTGACGGAGGAAGATAAAAACGAAATTGCCGCACTGTGTCAATCCCGTTTGGAGAAGTGGGAAAAAGGAAACGCCAGATAGCTTTGGGTGATTTACTTTTGGCATGAAACAGGATAATCCGATATAAAAATGTTGAATAAAAAGAAACAAGCGGTCTGCGTATGCAGACCGTTTTGTTATGGAGGGAGGATTCCATCATGGCAACCACACGCATCATGCCGCTGCACACCGGCAAAGGCCGCACCGAAAGCCAGGCGGTCAGTGACATTATCGACTATGTAGCCAACCCACAAAAGACAGACAACGGCAGGCTCGTCACCGGCTTTGCGTGTGACAGCCGGGTAGCCGACGCCGAGTTTCTGCTGGCAAAACGTGAGTACATTTCCACCACTGGACGGGTACGGGGCGCGGACGATGTGCTGGCCTACCATGTCCGGCAGTCCTTTGTCCCCGGTGAGATCACCCCGGAAGAAGCCAACCGGCTGGGCGTGGAGTTTGCAAAGCGGTTCACCAAGGGAAATCACGCCTTTGTGGTCTGCACCCATATCGACAAATCCCATATCCATAACCACATCATCTGGAACGCAGTCAATGTGAACTGTGACCGGAAATTCCGAAACTTCTGGGGCAGCACCCGCGCGGTCCGGCGGCTGAATGATACCATCTGCGTTGAGAATGGCTATTCCATTGTAGAGGACCCAAAACCGCATGGAAAAAGCTACAACAAATGGCTGGGGGATCAGGCAAAGCCCTCCCACCGGGAACAGCTCCGCATGATGATCGACCAGGCGCTGGAACAGAAACCGGCTGACTTTGACGCTCTGTTAAAGCTGCTTGCGGAAATGGGTTGTGAGGTGTCACGCCGGGGACAGGCAATCCGGCTCAAAGCCCCCGGCTGGAAGAATGTTGCCCGCATGGATGAAAAGCTGGGACAAGGGTACAGCGAAGATGAAATCCGGGCGGTCCTTGCCGGAGAAAAGCAGCATACGCCCCGCAGAAAAGACGCGGTTTCAACTCCCACTCCCAAGGTCAATCTTCTGGTGGATATTCAGGCAAAATTGCAGGCCGGAAAAGGCGCTGGCTATGCGCGCTGGGCAAAGGTATTCAATCTGAAACAGATGGCGCAGACGATGAACTACCTCACCGAGCATGGCCTGCTGGAATATGCAGTCTTGGAAGAAAAAGCGGCTGCTGCTACCACCCGCCACAATGAGCTGTCGGCGCAGATCAAGGCGGCGGAAACCCGCATGGCGGAGATTGCCACACTGCGGACCCACATCATCAATTACGCCAAGACCCGCGAGGTCTATGCGGCCTACCGCAAGGCGGGATATTCCAAGAAATTTTTAGCGGAACATGAAGCGGATATTCTGCTCCACAAGGCGGCAAAACAGGCATTTGACGATTTGGGTATCAAGAAGCTGCCCACCGTCAAGAGCTTGCAGGCCGAGTACGCAACATTGTTGGAAGGAAAGAAAAAAGACTATGCCGAGTACCGGCGTTCCCGCGAGGAAATGCGGGAACTGCTGGCCGCAAAAGCCAACGTGGACCGGCTGATGGGATATGGGGAGGAACGCCAGAATGACCGGGAAAAGGAACAGGGGCAGGATCGCTGACGCGCCTGTTTTTTCGCATTTTCTCACCGCCGCAGGCCGGTAAAAAGCGTTCCGCAGGAACGCGCAGCCACAGAATGAAATTCTGTGTTCAAAGGGGCTTGGGGAATCCCCAACAAGCAGCGCCAGGAGCCGGATGGCTATCCTGGGGCATTGCTTGCCACTTTCTTGGTGATACAAAAACAGCCAGAGAGAGAAACTTTCAAGTTTCACTCACTGGCCTATTCTTTTTCAAGTTTCTTAGAAATTTCCTTTAGTTCCTCCGCAAATCCACGAGTATGGCTCAACAAGGTTTCCCGCATCTCTGGCGGACAGTTTAGATATAGCAGCTTCATCTCATTTTGCCCAGCTTCATCTGGTGTCAGCTCCGGCCTGATAAGAGAGTCGAGAGAAAAGTGCAGAACTTTCGCTAATGTTTTCATAATCAGGTAGGATGGATTTCTTCTGCCTTTCTCAATATCGGCAATCTCTTTGATGGAAATATGCGATTCATCTGCCAGTTGCTGCTGCGTGAAATTTTTTTCTTTTCGTGCGGCTCGAAGCATATTCCCCAATATGGTTAAATCATCAATCGGCATTATCGTTCACCTCAATAATATTGTATCGTTCCGGCATGATTTAAGGAATAACCTTATATTACCGGTAAATAGGTATTATTATGCCGATTTTCTTTTTAGCAACATAGTTGCAGGCTTGTATTCTTCGAGCAATAGAAATATAATAGAATAGATTGCAGGAGGTGCAGAGATGGACTATATGACCTTAAAAGAAGCAAGTGATAAATGGGAAGTTTCCGTTCGGCAGATAAACTATTATTGCGCCGGTGGTCGTATTCCCGGTGCTGTGAAAATGGCCGGTGTCTGGCTGATTCCAAAAGATGCAGAAAAACCGCATGACAGGAGAACAAAAGATGGAAAACAGTTTTAGTATTTTAATTATCGAAGATGACGTACTGCTAAATGATATGACTAAGCGGCTTTTAACCCAACATGGATATTGTGTAACTTCTGCCTATTCTGGAAGTGAGGCGCTTTTATTGATCGAAAAAAGCAGCTTTGACTTGATTTTACTTGATCTGATGCTTCCCGGCATACCGGGCGAGATCGTATTGGACAAGATAAATGCTATGATGGACATTCCGATTATCGGTGTTTCCGCTAAAACAGATATAGACAGCAAAGTGAACCTCATACGAAACGGCGCAGATGATTACATCACAAAGCCATTTGACAATCAAGAGCTGCTGGTGCGGATTGAAGCGGTATTGCGACGCTTTCAAAAATCCACCGGCTCCAATAATGGCAAAATGCTTCATTTTAAGGATTTGTCCCTTGATACAGAAGCTATGGAAGCTAAGATCGGTAATACCACTATTGCTTTGACAAGGTACGAATACCTGATTTTACAGCTTTTGATGTCCGCACCCTCAAAGGTATTTACGAAAAACAATATTTTTGAAAGTGTATGGAATGAAAACTTTATTGGGGATGACAATGCGATCAATGTCCATATTGGAAATCTTCGCAAGAAATTTGCCAATGTCAATCCAGAGGAAAAGTATATTCAGACGGTTTGGGGCCTCGGATTCAAAATGCAAGGTTAATCCTTAGAGAAATCTTATAAAGTTTGAATGACAATCTGCTACAATAAGACTATATAGAAAGGGGATGATTGTTTGGAGGCTGCTTTGGAAACAGCCGGGTTGACTTATGTTTTCCCGGACGGAAACGGGATTAAAAATATCACATTTCAGGTAAAGCGCGGAGAAATCTATGCGCTATATGGCGGCCATCATGCTGGAAAATCTGTACTGTTGCAGGCCATTATAGGAGCAATTAGACCTCAATCCGGCACATTCAAATTATTTGGCAATATAGACGATCAGCAGGAGCGCCGCCGGATTGGGTTTGTACCCCAAAAGCCTGTAACAATCAGCTCTCTATCACCAGCTAATATGCTTCGTTATTTTTCTTCCGCTTTCGGAACCACAGAAAGCCATATTCAGGATATATTGCATTTGAACCTGAAAGAGAAAACGGCGGTGCGGCGGTTGCCATTATCGACCCAACGATTAGTGAATTTGGCGGTTGCTCTTTTGGGAAATCCAGACTTTATAATTTGGGACGACCCTTTTTCCGGTATGGATAAAGGAGAATGTGAACATCTGATCTCTGTTCTGGCCTATCTGCATGAAATGAACCATACTACACTTCTGATCTCTGGACAAGATTATTCACAGCTTTCCCGGCTCGCATCAAAATATGGTGTGATGGCAGACGGAAAGCTGATTTGTGAGCTTACGGCTGGGGAATTAAACGAATGCTGCCAGCGGTGCATAAAGATAAGAACGCCCCAATTAGAACGAGCTATCACCATTTTAAGCCAGCAGTTTCCCGATTTTGAAGTGTTGAGCCATGATACGATAAGAGTTTTTAATTATAATGAACAATCCGGGGAAATCAATGCCCTGCTGGTTTGTTCCGGGATAGAGGTATCAGAAATCTGGCTGGCCGGTATGGAGCCGACCGACTATCTTTTGAAAATGACAGGAGGTGCAAAGAATGATCCAGACTATGCAAAGTGAATTGTTTCGTATCCGCAAAAGTCGCCTGTTTTTTGGATGCCTTGTGCTGGCTGCGTTTTTTGTCTTTGCGCTTGCCTTGACGTTTTATCATAACTCGGTAAATGGTATGCTTTCTGCCATATCGCTGGTTCCGTTTACGGAGTTTCTGTTTTCTGATTATAGTCTGGTCTTTCCACTTACGCTGTTTTTTTGTCTGTACTTTACAGAAGATTTTCATACCGGCTCATACAGCATGGTACTTTCTAAAGGGGCAAACAGGGCGCAGGTATTCTTCGGTAAGCTATTGGCAGCATGGATCAGTGTTTTCTTTTTTCTGCTTGTATGCTTTGGAGTTGCATATTTGTCCATTCTGATGATGGGAACAGCCCGGCACGACATAGAATATTCACTACCTGCAATGGGAACCTTTCTCCTGATCCAATGCCTTTGTTTTTTTGGTTATACCGCTGTTCTCAATCTGATAAGTTACTTGCTGAGGCATCGAATTATCGTTACCATTGTCGCTTTCTTTGTGCTGGGAGTTTTGTATCTATATCTCACAAAGATAAGTGCAGCATTGGACATGGATTATTCGCTCTACAAATATTGGATTGTAGGGCTATCCCACAGTTTGCGGATAAATACCATTGCGGAAGATTTCATGCCTATCTTGATTACATTAGCCGTATATCTTTTTTTGCCAACAGTCGTGTCTTTTTCCCTGTTTCAAAAGTTGGATTTACGCAGTCTGGAAAGGCGGTGATAGCGGCGTGCTTGCGTTATGTGTGTTATTGGCAACACTCTCTTTGTTCCTGCTGCTCAAACTGATTTATCAACGAAAACTGATCCGTGAACTCAAAAAGCAAATTGATTTTCTGATTGATCGAGATACACAAACAGAAATCATGGTAGAACAAACGGATGGCCCGATACAGGCTTTGGCTGCAAGTATCAATCATCTTCTGAAAAAGTATCGCAGCATGGGGCAAGAAATCGAAAGGAGCGATACTCTCTTTCGGGATACCATTACAAGTTTATCTCACGACTTGCGAACCCCGCTGGCGACAGCAAACGGCTATATTCAGCTCTTACAGGAACAGGATTTAACCGGGGAGCAAAAAGAATATGTATCGATAGCGGGAGAGCGAATTTCCGCTGTGAAGCTGCTTCTCGACCAACTCTTTGAATTTGCAAGGATTGAAGCCGATGAACTAAAACTAAATTGCAGAAACACGGATATTCACAGCGTACTTCGGGATGTTGTCGCCTCTTACTACGGCGATTTTGAACAAAAAAAATGTATTCCCCGTATCGCTATCCCAAGTACACCGGCTATCATTTGGGGCGATCCAGATGCATTGACCCGGATATTTTCAAATGTGGTTTATAATGCGCTTGTTCACGGAGAAGGAAATTATCAGATCACCGCAGTAATAGAGAAAGCTCAAACGGTCATAACCGTTAAAAATGCGTCGAGCAGTATTCAGCAGGAAGATATTCCCCATCTGTTTGACCGTTTTTACACCACCGACCAGTCAAGGACAAAAAAGACAACAGGACTGGGACTGGCAATCGCCCAAAGACTTGTGACCCGTATGGATGGAAAAATCTCGGCCTCTCTGCAAAATGGTATCTTTACAATGCAAATCGTATTTCCTATTATTGATCCATAAAGGGCTGCTTCGGCAGCTCTTTTTTTATCCTTAGACTTTCCTTAGACTTTTCATAAACAATTCCTAAACCTCTTTGGTACAGTATGAGCCATAGGAGGTATAAACAATGGTTAAAGTAGCTTTAGTGGTTTCTATCATCGCTTTGGCGGTGTGTCTGCTCATTGCCCTGAATGGCATATTGAGCGATGGTCTAAAGGGGTTAAAACAGAGATCAAAACCTATCGGGATTTCATTTTTGATTTATGCTGTGGCCTTTTTGCTTTTCATCTTTTTTCAATAACGGAGGTATTTTATGCTGCAAATCAAAAATGTAAATCTGAATGTTGGAAATGTCGCCTTGCTGTCCAACATCAATCTGACTTTAGAGCAAGGAAAAATCTATGGCATTTTGGGGCCGAACGGGGCCGGTAAAACAACGCTGTTCAAGTCCATGCTGGGCCTGACCGCTTTTTCAGGAGAAATCCTTTCAGATGGACAGCCCGTTTCCAGCAGATGCTTTGGAAGTTTGATTGAATACCCAGCTTTTTACCCACGGCTCACCGTAGAGGAAAATTTGAAGCTCCACGCACAGTATTTAGGTTTGAAACAGCCCAATATTGAAGCGGCGCTCAAGCAAGTCAATCTGCTGGACGCCCGGAAAAAGCTGTTCTCTCAACTTTCTTTGGGGATGCGCCAACGGCTGGGAATTGCCCGCGCCTTTTTAGGCAATGTTCAATATTTGCTGCTGGACGAACCTACCAATGGTCTTGACCCGATGGGAATAAAGGAAATCCGGCTGCTTCTGAAAGAACGCTTAAAATCTCCCCAACACTGTATTTTGGTATCAAGCCATAATCTGACGGAGATAGCTGCCGTTACGGATGTTCTTATTTTCATTCGCGGCGGAAAAATCATTAAGATTATAGAAAACGACTTTAACGAAAAAGAACTGGAAGCGCTGTATGAGGATATTATGACTTCCGGCCAGAGGGAGGAAGCATAATGGGAATGTTGATTAAAAATGAGTTTTCCAAGTTGAAGCGGGAATGGTTTATGGTGTTTCTCCTGTTATTGTCGCTTCTTCCCATCATCACCGGCGGCGCAGGAGCAGTTTTCAACAACAGCACAAAATCACTTGCTGACCTGTTCTTCTTTATGAATAACCAGTTTTCCATGTTCTTCCCAATGGTGATCTTCATTTTGATTGGTTCGCTGTTTTATCAGGAATACAAGAACAAAACTTACATCAACTGGATTACCTACGGCTTTTCAAAAAAGAAGCTATTCCTATCAAAAGTCGTAGTCAGCATCGTTATCGGCATTGGATTTGCGGCGGTTCTGTTTATCTCATTCGGCCTGCTTGTAGCGATACTCAATGGAGCAGGCAAAATGACAGGAGATATTTCCCTGTTTGTAAATCTGGCAATCGGGTTTGGAATGGAAGCCTGTGTTATTGTTTTGATAACTACTTGTCTGGGAGCAATCGTTATCAATCTAAGCCGCAATATTATTGTGACAAGCGTAGTAGGGGTTATATATGGTTTTGCATCCTGCCTGTTCATCGGTTCAGAAAGAGGCTTTGTCATTCCGGGCAGCTTCGCATACCGTGTGTCCATGTTTTTCTCGGATAAATCTACTTACTATGAAGCCCCTGTACCGGCTACCATCGGCGGATGTATCAGCATTGTACTTTGCCTTATCGTGATGTTTCTGGTTGGATTGATTGTCTTTTCCCACAAGAAAAAAATTGAAAACTAACTGCTGCCGGGCGACGGCAAAAAGAAAAAAGCCGTCGTGCAGCAGCCCTTTTGACACACCCATACAACCAGCGGCGGCTTTGAATAATCAAGGCCGCCGCTTCTTTTTGTCCAAAGGTTCACGACGAGCCAACACCTTGCAAATTGGCACGACGGCAACAGGAGGATGCCGCCATGTGGTACAAAGCCTTTCGACATAAAACAACAAGAGCCATCTTGTCAAAAAAAGCCTGAGTTTTGCCCGGATACATTATGCACCTCCACCGGCACTATCATGGTGGGAATATCGGTATTATCGTGTATTTTTCTGCGCCAATTTCCTTTTATGGGAAACTGGCGCTTTTGTTTTCTCTTTTTTAGAAAGGCATCCTAAACCTTACCGTTGCCGTTCGCCGCCCTCAAGAGTTTGAAAACCTACTCACTTTTCAAACTTTTGGGAGGTAACGGCTATGAGTAAAAATCAGGAAGAAAGGGCGAATTATTATCTTTACATAGATGGACAGGCTGTGCCGGTAAGCGAACAGGTTTACCGTGTGTATCAGCACTACGAGCGAAAAGAAGAATACTTTTCCTACGATTTGAAAACGGAGAAGTTCCAGAAAGACACAGCGACTTTCCTCCCCAGCAGAGAGGATTCCTATGAGCGTCTATTGGAAAAGGACCAGCAGTTTGCTGCACCCGGAAAAAGCGTAGAACAGCTTGCAGCGGAACATCTGGAAGCAGAGCAAGTACGCTTCTGTCTTTCCAAATTAAGCAAGGATGAGCAAGAGTTGATTTTACAGCTTTTCTATCAGGAAAAGACGGAACAGGAAGTCGGGAATATGCTGCACATTTCGCAGCAGTCGGTCAATAAAAGAAAACAGGCACTACTGTTGAAGCTGAGAAAAATTTTTGAAGAATTTTTCTAAAATCGGTTGTTAAACTGCCTTCCCAACGGGGAAGTAAGTGAGGGGGTCTATCTTCCTCATGCAGCTTGACAACTAAATAGACGGCATTTCCGGTACATAACCCATGTACGAGCGAATCAGGCGCGCCGCGAAGATGGACAGCCCCAGGAGGTGATGAACAGGACTGTTCCGAGCGATCAACGCCAGCCTGAACCCCGAAAGCGGCATTTCGGGCGCGGTGACTGCATGGGGGCTTAAAGATACTTCCTCACGGCCTCCTAAAGACTTGGGGGGAACCCTGCGGCGCACGAGTAAAACGACGCTGCGGAGTTATGACAGCCGCGCCAGCGGAGACCGGGATGTCCCCATCGTCAGGGGTGCGTGGCAAATATGGCGAGCAATAAATCAAACTATCATACAGCAGCCGTACCGATTGTCAGGTTTGCATATACCCTCAACTTTATCGGTGCGGCTGCTTATCTTTTATATGAATTGAGAGAAACTGTTTCCTCATATCTTATGAAGAAACAGTTTTTTGACTGGAGGTGCGTCAATATGGATCAGCAGATTACCCCTACGACCTCCTACAAAGAGGTGAAAATCGGGAAAACCATTTACCGTGTGACCAGCTTTTTTTCGGGCGAAAAGGAGCTGGGAAAGACTTTGGAGCAGCTGGCTGTCCGGCGCGCCATGTCGGAGGGTTCCACACCTGCCGGCTGCTCCGCACACACGGCTACATAGTCACACCATCCTCCCGGCCTTGCCGCATCCTTGCGCGGCGATGGATTCTCCGTTACGATGTTCATACAGGGAGATTCCCTGTGGAGCCATCACGCCGCACGAGGTATGGAATCTGGATGATCGGGAGGGAAAATAAAGATGACCACAAAAACATACAACGTCGGCATTTACTGCCGTTTGAGTAACGACGATGAACGCGACGGCGAATCCGTCAGTATCGAGAACCAGAAGCTGCTGCTTCAGAACTATGTGCGGCAGCGGGGCTGGAATGAAATTGATACCTATATCGACGATGGATATTCAGGTACGAATTTTGACCGTCCCGGGGTCAAGCGGCTGATTGAGGACGCCAAGGCCAAGCGGATCAATGTGATTCTGGTCAAGGACCTGTCCCGTTTTGGCCGTAACTACATTGAATTTGGACAGTACACAGACTACCTGTTTCCGTCCCTGGGCTGTCGGTTTATCGCTCTGAACAACGGCATTGACACGGAAAGCACCAATGGCAGCACCGATGTCATGTGCTTTTTGAACTTATTTAACGAATTTTATAGCCGCGACACCAGCAAGAAGGTCAAGGCGGTCAAAAAAGCCTGTGCGGAAAGCGGCAAATTTATGGGAACCTACCCTGCCTATGGCTACAAGCGGGACCCGGCAGATAAGCACCATCTGGTGATTGACGAGGACATCGCCCCGGTTGTGCGCCGCATTTTTGAGATGCGGGCAGCCGGAACAGGGTTTCACGCCATTGCCGTTATGCTGAACGAGGAAGGCATCCCGTCCCCCGGTGTGCTGTACTACCAGCGCAAGGGACAGAGCGATCCGCGCCGGGTCAATCACAAATGGGCAGACCAAACGGTGAAAAACATCGTTCGCAGCGAGGTTTATATTGGCAATATGGTTCAGGGAAAGACCGGAACCCTGTCGTATAAGTCACGCAAACTCGTGGGTAAGCCGGAGGAAGAATGGATTCGTGTAGAAGGGACCCACGAACCGATTATCTCACGGGAGCTGTGGGATACCGTAGCCAGCATTGACAAAAAGAAGGTGCGGAAATCTTCTGCCGCTGACGGTTATAAGAGTATCTTCACCGGCCTTGTGTACTGTGCGGACTGCGGCTTCAAAATGCGGAATCATGTGGAGCGGTTCACCTATAAAGACGGAACACCGGGGCGGTACAGCTCCTTTATTTGCGGCAACTATTCCCGCAGTGGCAAGGGGGCCTGCACCATTCACACCATCTATGAGAATGTGCTGACCCAGCTGGTGTTGGAGGACATTCGGGAAAAGGCCCGTTTTGCGGAATATGACCCGGAACAGCTGGTTCAGCAGATTATCCGCCTAAAGGATAAGGAAGCCAAAAGCCGCCTTTCCTCCTGTGAACAGGAGCTGAAAACATATACAGCGCGGCTTTCCGAGCTGGAACGGCTGATGCAGAATCTCTATGAGGACAAATGTGCCGGGACTATTCCGCAGACCGTTTTTCAGACCTTAATGCACAAATATGAAGCGGAACGGGCGGAAAAGTCCGAAGCAATCCCGGAACTGGAGCGCAAGGTCAAAAGCTATCTGGAAAACCGCACGGATGCGAACCGCTGGCTGAACATTATCCGCCAATACACAGAGATTACGGAGCTGGATGAGTCCATCCTCTTTGAACTGGTGGACCGCATTGAGGTTGGAGAAACCAAAAAAGTGGGTGGACAGCGGGTTTGTGACCTCCGTGTTTACTACCGTTATGTGGGCAATGTGGACGCGGCGCTGGCGCAGGAAGAAAGGAGGCAGCCACTTGAAGAAGCAATATAAGGTCGGCATTTACTGCCGCCTGAGCGTGGACGATGCCTCCAATTCCGCAAAGGCAAAGAATTATATCCCCGGCGATGAATCCGCCAGTATTGAAAACCAGTACGAAATCCTCTCCAAATTTGTCATGCTCAACGGCTGGATCGAGGTCAAGACCTATCGGGACGATGGGTACAGCGGCGGAAATTTTCAGCGGCCCGGATTTTTGGAAATGCTGGAGGATGCCCGCCACGGCCTGATTAACCTGATTCTGGTCAAAGACCTGTCCCGCCTGGGGCGTGATTTTGTGGAGGTAGGCCGCTATACGGATGTGATTTTCCCGTCCCTGGGCTGCCGGTTTGTGTCTGTGCTGGACTGTCTGGACAGCGAAGGTGACAACACCGATATGCTGCACTTCCGCAGTTTGATGAACGACTACCATCTGAAAGACCTGTCGGGGAAAATCAAATCGGTGCTGTACGCCAAAAAGAAAAGCGGCCAATACCTGACCGCCTATGCTCCTTACGGATACCGCAAGAGCGACGAGGACAAACACCGGCTGGTGGTGGATGAAGAAGCTGCCACGGTAGTACGGGAAATCTACCGGATGCGCTGCTCCGGCATGGCCTACGGCAAGATTGCGGCGGCGCTGAACGAGAAAAGCATCCTTTCTCCCCGCTGGCATTGGGAACTGCACTACGGGAAAAAAGGAAGCTGCAAATACTCCAAACTGTGGACCTATGCCACAGTGAAAAACATCCTGAATGACACCGTTTATCTCGGCATAGTCACACAGAACCGCACCGGCTCCCGTTCCTACAAGGATAAGACCATGATACAGAAGCCGGAAACGGAATGGATTTGCCACGAGGATGCCCACGAAGCAATCGTTGACCGGAAACTGTGGGAGACGGTTCAGGAAAAGAACCGGGCAGTCAAACAGCAGGCAGCAAACCGTGCCGCCCCTCTGCCTGCCCTGTTCACCGGCAAGCTGGTCTGTGCCGATTGCGGGCATCCTCTGGTAGCCACCCGTGAGACCCAGCGCAGAAAAAACGGGACATCCAAGCGATATGTTTCCTATATCTGCTCCCACTTTGTCACCACCGGACGCAGCGCCTGTTCCTGGCACCGGATTTATGAAATCTCGCTGAAAACGCTGGTGCTGAATGAAATCCGGGCGCACAGCCGGGCGGTGGCACAGGATGAAAATGCCGTGCTGGACAAGCTGAGACAGCAGATACTTTCCGAAAGCGCAGCCAGACAGGAGGATTCCAGACTGGAAATCAGCCGGTTGCGGCGGCGTATCGGAGAACTGGAACACATGACCGCTAAACTTTATGAAGATAAGGTCAGCGGCATAATCAATAACGATACCTTTGCCGTCCTGATTCAGAAAAGCGAACAGGAACGTCTCCAAAAGGCAGAGCGTTTGGAGGTTCTTCTGGCAGAGGAGCAAAAAGACCGGCAGGAGGTTGAAAATATCCGGCAATGGGCAGGCATCATCCGCCGCTATCTGGATGTGCAGGAGCTTGACCGGGAAATCGTTGAGGAACTGATTGACCACATCGAGATCGGAGAACGCTCTGTCATAGACGGCCAGCGTCAACAGGACATTAAAATCTTTTACCGCTTTGTTGGTGTGGTATAATGGAAAAAAAAGACCCGGCTGCATCCGCAGTCCGGGCATACACCTGACAACATTCTATGAAAACGGTTTGCGATTGAACCGCATCGCTTTGTCGAAAAAGAGTGATTCAGCAGAACACCTTTCCCAAACAGCTTATGTTCTTAAAAATGTTACGCAAGGGGGCAAAATCGTTGTCGCCCTGTGCGCTGTCAACGCCGTCATTGATGGCAATGAAGCGGACGTTTTTCTGTGGGAAAATCATTTCACTGATATGGACAAGACCACAAAATAATGCGGAGTTGCTGACAATAAACCAAAAGCTGGAAGGCAAGCCCCTTCCAGCTTTTGGTATCTTAGAACCTATCCCCTTCCAAATAATTTGCCGATAATACATGAAAATATAAAAAAGGTCTTGCTCATGACGTAACGTAATGAAGTATACTACCCGCAGGAGGTGTTTTGAACGTGGAAAGATACCGAGCGATTCCACAGGGATATATGACCGCAGGTGCAGTTGCAAAGAAAATGGGAGTAACGGTCAGAACCTTACAGCATTATGACAAGGAAGGACTGCTCTCACCGTCAGCTATGAGTGAAGGTGGCCGCAGGCTATATACCGATAAAGACATTATCAAGCTCCACCAAATACTATCCCTGAAGCATCTGGGTTTTTCCCTGGATGACATCAGAGACAGATTGATTCCGCTGGATACTCCGGCAGGTGTGGCGCAGGTTTTGTCTGAGCAGGCGGCTATTGTCCGGGAGAAAATTGCAAGTCTGACAGAATCACTCTCAAGAATTGAGGCGCTGAAAACCGAAGTGCTGGAAATGCAATCAGTAGATTTCAAAAAGTATGCGGACATCATCGTTAATCTGGAAATGAAAAACAGCTTCTACTGGCTTATTAAGCATTTTGACAGCGAAACGTTGGATCATATCCGCAACCGATTCGATAAAGAGAGCGGCATCGTGTTTATGCAGCGGTTCTTGCGTCTGCAAGACGAGGCGATTCAACTGCAAGCAGATGGCATCCCGGCAGAGAGCCAACGAGGACAGCAATTTGCAAAAGATTACTGGGCCTTGATTATAGAATTCACCGGAGGGGATACCGATATGCTCCCTAAACTCATACAGATGGGACAAAATGATGAATTCGGTCAGGAGTGGACGCAGAAGCAGGCCAAAGCAAACGCCTTTATTGAACCAGCATTAGGTGCTTACTTTTCAAACGAGGGGATAGATCCATTTCAGGAGGCGATACCATGACAAATGCGTTAGAAGTGAAGGGATTGCGTAAAAGCTACGGCGAAAAAGTGGTGTTAAAAGGAATTGACCTGTATGTACGCCGGGGAGATATTTTTGCGCTGTTAGGCGTAAACGGCGCTGGGAAAACGACGACCCTTGAGTGTATTGAGGGACTCCGAAAGTATGACGGCGGAACAATATCCGTAAACGGCAGAATCGGGATTCAGTTGCAGTCGGCGGCATTGCCCGCACACATCAAGGGAGGGGAAGCTGTGCGGCTTTTCGCAAAGTGGAACCGAAAACCCGCAGACACCTCTATGCTGGCGGCGCTGGGCGTAGACAGCATTGCGAATAAGCAATACCAGGCAATGTCCACTGGACAGAAGCGGCGGCTTCATCTGGCACTGGCGCTTATTTGCGACCCGGATATTGTGTTCCTTGATGAACCCACCGCCGGACTTGATATTGAGGGCCGAATTTCTCTCCACGAATATATTCGCAATTTGAAAGCGCAGGGAAAAACGATTATTTTAGCCAGCCATGACATGGCCGAAGTAGAGAGCCTATGTGACAGCATCGCGATTTTGAGGGATGGGGAGATCGCTTTTGCTGGAACAGTTATCGCATTGACCGAGAAAATCGGAAAGCACTATAACATCCAAATTCGGACGGGCCAAGGCTTAGAGACTTATGAATCGGATGATATTAGAGCCAGCCTGATAACAATACTCAAAAGTTATGAGGAAAAGGACACCGTCATTCAAGACATTCGGGTTGACCGGGGGTCACTGGAACAGCATTTTCTGAAAATTGCGAAGGGAGAATAGGCAGTGAACGGATTTTTATATGGATTTACATTACAGTGGAAACTGGACTTACGTAGCCGAACCATGTTGATTACCTGTTATGCGGTTCCACTCCTGTTCTTTGCGGTTATGGGCGGGATTTTCACCTCTGTCATGCCGGAGAGCAAAGAGACGTTGATTCAGTCCATGACCGTCTTTGCTGTTACCATGGGGGCGCTGATTGGATTGCCGCCCTCTCTTGCGGAGATATATCGGAGCGATATTAAAAATGCTTATCAGGCAAACGGTGTGCCGCTGTCGCTGGGGTTGATCTTGATAAATATTTCTGCGTTTGTGCATTTGCTCATCATGAGCGCCATTCTCTATGTACTCGCGCCAATTCTCTTTGGCGCCAAAATTCCAGAGCACCTGGAAACATATTTAGGCGGGCTGGTTATTCTGATTGCTGTTTCGCTTAGCATTGCCAGTATCATCGGGTTAGCTGTAAAAGATACAGCAAATACATCCATGTTTTCCATCCTGCTTTTTATCCCGTCCACTATGCTGTCGGGAATTATGTTTCCGAGCGAAATGCTTCCGCAGGCATTTGCCATTGTTGGAAAACTGTTTCCTGCAACATGGGGATATAAATTGATGACTGACTCTGCGTTTTCTCTGCAAACGCTCTGCCCCTTGCTCGGTATTTTTCTCATAGCGGTTATACTATGCGGAGTCCTGCTAAAGAGGATTCGTACCCGGTAATTTTGCTGATATAAGTTTCATCTGCCCAGCGGCAGAAAAGAAAAAAACCGCTGCCGGGCAGAGTAATTTCCCATGTCCAAATGATGTTTTTGACAGCGGTTTTGATTTTTCAAAGCCGCTGCTTTTTGTTTTGGCGGCAATTAGGAGGATGCCGCCATGCGACTACGAATAGATAGGCACTTGTCAAAAAAAGCCTAACCCTCGTAACGGCGACCTCTACCCAGGCTTGCGAAAACAGTCGTTTCCAGTCTACACATACTGCCACCCCCAGCGCCCGAATAGCCTTGTGCTGTTCGGGCGCTTTTACTTTTTATGTGGGCTGTCCCATCCGGCCCCGGTGTCGCGGCCCACCCCTCCTGTTCAGATTTCGTTTACCCCAAATCTGAACAGGAGGACAACACGATGGAGATCACCATCAAGAGATATAGCCGCAAACTGACCTATGAGGATGCCGTCACCCTGGACGAGTTCTGGGAGTTGGCCAAACGCACCGAGCGGAGCCTCGACCGGGAGCAGCGGCGGCATTGGGACGGGCGCGAGTGTGACGAGTACATAATTGCCGCCCAGGGCCGTCTGCCCTACTGCGCCACCCCGGAGGAATTGGTCTGCCAGCAGGAAACGCTGGAGGAAATTCTGGCGGTGCTGGCCCTCTGTACGCCTACCCAGCGGGAGCGGTTTCTGCTCTATGCGCTGTACGATTTCAGCTATGCGGAGATTGGGCGGATGTGCGGCTGCTCCAAGGCCGCAGTCCATGAGAGCATCGAGGGCGTTCGGAAAAAGTTTTTCAAATTTTTCCGCTGACCACCCTGACGATCACCCCGGCATGATGGCTACCAGGTGAGGGGCAACCGCCCCATCACCGGGAGGGACAAGCTGCCCCGGCGGCTTGTCCCTCCTATGTCAAGGAGGCCAGAATGTCAGCGATAAATCAGCTTCGGCAAAAGTGCGTCCGTTTCTTACGGCGCACTTATACACCGTTCCGGTGTCGTGCGCCCTGCCGGGGGCGTTGCGTCCTTCGGACGCGATGGGGAGCTGCACTCCCCAAACCCCTTGCGCGCCCGCAGGAAAGGAACACCCGCTTTGCGTCTGTTCCTTTCCTGCGGGTCAGATATCGTCAGTGCCAGATTGGCGCTCACGACAAAAACGCAAATCTGACGTTTTTAGAATTTTGCCGGGGGAGCGTGTAAGGTGAGCGCATCCAAAATTCCCCATATGACCTATCAGCAGTACCGCACAGCCCGGCGGCTTGTGCATGAGTGCTGCAACTATGATTGCGGAAACTGCCTGCTCCTGGACGATGGCGAGGAATGTGTCTGCCCGCAGAGCATCACCTGCTCCCTAATCTGCAAATGGTTCCGCGCCGCCGTCCTTCCTCTGGACACTGGCCTGTGTGCCGCATTGTTTCCGCCCCCTTCCGTCAGACGGCGACGCTGCCGGGAGTGCGGGAGGATATTTGCCCCGCCCAAGCACAACACCCTGTATTGCTCCATCTGTGCCGCAGAACGTGCCAAACGGAGCAAGCGGGCGTGGGCCAGGAAAAACCGGGCTGATGTGTAGAAAAAGTACCCTCTGAAAATGCCGTAATATCAGGGCTTTCAAGACCGCCCTCAGCGGGGGCCTGATACATTTCCTTTCCACCCTCGAAAACGGGCCTCTAACGGCCCACGGCGGCGGTCTGACAGCCTCACACCAAGGAGGCTAATACCATGACCGACTACATGACGATAACTACCGAATTGCCGCCCTATTTTTTCTTCCCCTGGTTCCTGCTGGACATGGGCCTGACCCTTACCGCCAAGCTGACCTATGCTCTTTTGCTTGACCGGGCGCGGCTGTCCCAGCTCAACGGCTGGACGGACGAGGCCGGGAGAGTTTACATCATCTTCCCGATTGAGAAGATAGCCGGAATGCTCGGCAAGAGCATGACCACCGCGGAGAACGTATTGGCGGAATTAGAGGCGGCGGGGCTGATTGAGCGCAGACGGCAGCAGTTCTCCAAGCCCAATCACATCTATGTGAAACTGCCTGATGGACAAAGATTTAGCCACCCCTGATGGATAAAAACTTGTCCTTCACCATGGCCGGAAAACTGTTCTTGTAATAGGGCAGAAACCCGGCTGACGCAGGCAAAAAAGCTGGCCCCTAATAAGATTGCGTTTTATTAGGAAAACACACTGTCAAAAGGATTTTATGCTTTGGCGGGTCTCAGCCCGCCTCGGCGGTGTCAGTGGAGTTGATTTCAATGTACTCGGCAATCCGGCGGAACTCGTCCGCAAACTTAAAGTGAACGCTGATATTGCCGTTTTCGTAAACCTTGATATGGTCTATCAATTCAATCAGAATTTCGCGGGTCAGCTTCTCGATGTTCTGATATTTTGCAAAAGCTACCAGCGCGGGATGCTGCTGGTCAACACCGTTTGAGAGCTCTTTCCGTTCAGCCGTCAGCCGGGCCAGCAAATCCGAAAGCCCAGCGGCCTGCCGTTCATAATCGGCTTTCATTTCCCGGTACTCCTGCTGGGTGATTTCCCCGTCTTTCCAGTCTTGATACAGCGACTGCTTGTAGCGGGTTATCCTGGTCAATTCCTTTTCCTTTGCGGCTATCTGGTCGTTAAGGCGGTGGGATTGACTTTTTTTCAGCGGGGCCGCATTGATACGGGCTACTATTTCCGAATAGGAAACGGCGGTACTCACTTGATACTGGATAGCGAACAGAACGGCGGCCTCTAAACGGTTGTGCTTGATAGAGTGCATGGAGCAGGCTGTCCGGGAGCGTTTCTTGTAAGTGGAGCAGGAATAATAAACATTCTTCCCGCTCTGGCTCCGGGTCACGGCCTTGCCGCAGTCAGCGCACCTCAGAAAGCCGCTGAATAAATGGAGCTCCCGCTTTTTAGGGGCCGTCCTGGTGTCACGTTTCAGAAGTTCCTGCACCCGTTCAAAGGTTTCGTGGGAGATGATTGCCTCGTGGGTATCGGGGACGCGCACCCATTCATCCTCCGGCACAGCCTCAATCTGGTGTACCTTGTAGCTTTTCACCCGGCGGCGGCCCTGTACTAAATCCCCGGTGTAAATAGGATTTCTGAGAATATCCGTTATAATCTTGTTCCCCCACATGGGAGCGTCCGATATAGCCGGGGAGTAGGGCAGGCCCTTTAGCTTTCTGTATGCCGTGGGGCTGGGTATGCCGTGGTCATTCAGATACATCACAATTTGAAGTTTGGCCGTACCTTGCAGGCACATCTCGTATATCTTTTTGACGGTTTCAGCGGCCTCCGGGTCAACGATTAGCTGGTGCTTGTCTTTGGGGTCTTTTATGTAGCCGTAGGGAGCAAAAGAGCCGATGTACTGGCCGTTGCGCCGCTTATAATCAAAAACCTGCCGGATTTTCTTTGAGGTCTGATAACAATACTGGTCATTCATCACGTTTGTTATCGGAACGATGATGCTGTTCACGCTGTCCGGGTTCAGGTAGCTGTCCACGCCCTCGGCCAAGCTGATAAAGCGGACGCCCATCTGCACAAAAAGGTTGTCAATCAGACTGCCAGCGTCGCTGTAATTCCGGGCGAAACGGGAAAGGTCTTTCACCACAACGCAGTTGATTTTCCCGCTCATCACATCGCCCAAGAGCCGCTGGAAACTTTCACGCTCCGTATCGGTTCCCGTGTGGCCGTCATCCACATACTCGGTGTAGCTTTCAAATTCTTCCGCATGGTTGAAGTGAAAATCGTTGAGTATGTCGCGCTGGTTTTTCACACTGTTGCTGTCGTCAAGCCCCCGGTTGATTTTCTGTAAATCCTCTCGGGAAAGCCGGATGTAGCCGCCCATTTTCCAAAGCCGGGCTGTATAGGTAGGGGCCAAAGTCTGCTGATACCCTCTGTTTTTTGTTCGTGCCATTGTTCCTCCTTCCCTATCACATTACACTTATATTATAACTCTGCCCGGGGGTATCAACAAGGATGTCGATGCCTCGGGACATTTTGTCTCGAAGTGGGAGCAGGCCGCAACAGCAGTCACAGCCCGCTCTTTTGCCGGATAAGAAAGGCGGTCAGCGTCTCCTGCAGGGAGGGGCCGCCCTCGGCAAACTCGATTTTCACGCCCACGCCGCCCACGCTAAAGCAGTACGGATTGACGGCCCGTTTCACGAACCTGGCCAGCCGCTCCTCCCGGGGGAGGGTGCGGTCAAAGGCCATACCGCTCACGTCAGCCAGCGCATCCGCGCTCACCGCGCCGATGTCCACGCTTTTCATTTGTTCCAGCTCTTGTGTGGTCAGTTTCACGGCAAAACCTCCTTTGCGTTTTTGGTTGGTGGGGAAACGCGAAAAGGCAGCACTCCGAAAAGTGCCGCCCTTTAGCCTGTCCTCACCTTGGGACAATTTGTCTCGAACTTGTTTGAAATGGGGAGCGCCAGGCCCGTATGTTTGGCCCGTCAAAAGACAGCGAGTAGCGGCCCGGCGTTCCCTTGTTTTGTGCGGCGGCCCCAAGCGGCAAGCGGCCAGTTTGTCCCTCGCGGATCGTGGCCGTGGGGCTGGCAGGTTCCCCACTCGCGGCGGTGGTGTTGGTCGCTCGTCCTCCCGTGGGAGAAGTCACAGCGCACCCGCCGCCCGGCTCCCCGCGTTCACCCGGGGCCGCCCGCTATTCAGTTGTAGAGAAGAAAAATCTTCCTCTCATATACCACCAGAAAAGCGGAGCAAATGGAGGGGGCAATCAAGGATTTTTTTGCAAATATTTTTTCATGCTTTTCAAGCCGCTCAGAACAGACTCACGGACAGAGCTTTTGTCCACGCCCTCGGCCTGGGCAATCTCCCGGTAGGTCATGCCGAGGATAAAGTGAGCGTCCACCCTCCGGCCCTGGGTTTCCGGCAAACTGTTCAGCGCGTTCCACAGACGGCAGAACCGCTCCTTGAGCTCCAGAACCTCGTCCGGGGTGAGCTCGTGCAGGCAGGCGGAATACTCGATGCCGTCATCCGCATCCAAGGAATAGTACGCCTTGTTGTAGCGGACACGCTCGGTATAGGCCGCCTCATAGCGGACGCTGGCCCGGAGCGCCTCGGCCACATCGTCAGTAACCTCAATATATTCGTCCTGGGTGTACCAGTAATAAAAGTCGCGCAGATTGATGATAGTCATTGTATGTACCTCCATATCGTTTTTGTGGTTGGGTTGCCGGGAAACGATATGGAGGGCGGCGGGGAGCGACACCCGGGGGAGCCGCCCCGCACCTTGGGACTGTTTGTCCCTAAGTGGAGCCGACAAGAAACGACAACGCCCGCGCAGCGTTGTGCTGTGCGGGCGCATGAAATGACGCGGTTCTTTATGTACTTACAAATTTCGCGTTGCTGGCCGGAGTAATCCGGTGGGAGTGCTATGCTTTTTTTGACGAGTTAGGTGGAACAGAAATTAAAAAAGACATAGCGATACCTCCCGAATACCGCCATATCTACATGAAAATAAAAGAGCGGCGGCCTTGATTTCTCAAAGCCACCGCGTGCTGGGGCGTGACAATGCTCTACTGTACGACGGCTTTTTTTCTTTTGCCGTCGTGCGGCAGTTCTTTAGCCTTGTATTACAACGCACTCGCCGGAGCTGGTCTGTGCCTCTTTGCTTGACTGTGTGTGTTCGTTAAACTCCGCTTGGCTGAATTTCTCAATGCCGGTCAGCGTTCCATTCCCGGAGGTGTCGGGGCGGGCAAAGTCACGGACTGTATAAATGTCGATGGTTCCGTCTGCGCTCCCCAAAGTGCGGATTGCCCCTTTGAATTTCCCGCTGGTCAACTCCTCACCATTGGAGGTCAGCACATCCCGGAAAAACCGAACCTTTTCACCATTGAAATACCACTGATTTTCTTTGACGTTATAGGTAACGCCAAACGCCTGATATTCCTTTGCCATGTCCTCCAATTCTTTCGCAGAAAGAGGATCGCCCGATATGGCAGTAATGGGGCCAGGATTTTTGATTGCTTCAACATCACGGGCGGCAAATTCCGCTGTCGAAAACTCTTTCACACCAGTCAGTTTTCCGCTGGGGTCAAAAGAGCCATCATCAGCCCGGATAATACTGCTGAAATCACGGACAGCATAAACATCAACCACGCCATTTTCGTTGAAAAAGTCTCTGCCAGCCTGGGAACCGTCCGCTGTGGTATAGTAGTCCTCAAACCACCGTACCGCTTTCCCATTGTATGTCAGTTCGTTTTTACTGGCATCGTAGGTCAGGCCAAACTGCTCATACGGCTTAAACTGTTCCTCATAGGAAACATCACTGTCTGCCCAGCCGTCCTCAGCAGTTGCAGAGAGGGACGGGCCGGACGCATTAGGGGATTGCGGGGAAGTCGTGCCGGTTGTGGAAAGGGTATCGCCCTGGGATGCCGCTGCGGTACTGCACCCAGCCAAGCATCCCACAAGCAGCACCCCTCCAAGGGCTAACGCAAGCAGGTTTTTTGTGTTCATTGAAGAAACACCATCCTTTCTTTGAGTGTATCTAAAGAATACCATCCTTTTTTGTGATACATTTGGGATTAGTTTGTGATTTATGTGTAGTTGAAAAGCGGCGGGCTAATTGCCCACCGCTTTCCTGTACCTGTTAAATTGTGAAAGAAAACTTCACCCCGGCCTGTGTATTGCAGACCGTACATTCACTTCCGTGCTGGTGTAGTATCTCCTGCACGATATACAGCCCTAACCCGCTTCCGCCGGTTTTACGGCTCCTGGATTGCTCCACACGATAAAACGCATCAAATAGTTTGGGTATACTATCCTCCGGGATATGTGCGCCTGTGTTTTCAACAGAAAATTCTATCTGTCCATGTTTTGTATAGACGGAGATGCAAATACTGGCTCTCTGTGGAGAATATTTGATTGCATTTCCTATCAGATTTGTAAACACTTTTTCCATCAACATTTTGTTTCCAGTTATGAGCGCGGATGGTGGAACATCGAGATGTATTTGCAAATCTTTCCCCGCAATCAAATCTTCGGTTTCGCTTAAATAGGATTTGATGATCTGAATACAATCCAAATGGTCTTTTTTGAAATCTGTCCCCGCAGTTTCCAGCCGAGAAATTGTTAATATCTCCTGCACCATTGTTTCGAGGGTGTTTGCAATTTCAAGCGATCTTGTCAAATACTTTTCACGATCTTTATATGCCCCAATACCGAGCAGCATCCCCTCTAACTGGCCTTTAATAATGGTGACGGGTGTTTTCAATTCATGGGACACCGCCGAAAAGAAATTGGTACGGGCCTGCTCCATTTCCTTTTCATGTTCAATATCGGCTTCGAGTTTCCTATTTGCGTCTTGCAAATCGGACAGAGCGATGGAAAGATTGTGCGATAGTCTGTTCAGGCTTTTTCCCAGGGTTCCCAATTCGTCAGTTCGTTGTTCATCAACTGTCCAATCCAACTGCAAGTCAGACATTTTTTCGGATATACGGCTGATTTCCAATACGGGCTTTGTAATCATACGGGAATATAGCCAAGATACGACAAGAGCGGCCACCAAAACAATTAGCAGGATAAGCGGAAAAATACGAATAAAGGATTGTTGTAGTTCCGCAATCTGTTCTGCTGCACCATAGACAATGAGCATATATCGGTCATTGCTATCAGCGAATGAAAAGTAATAATTGTTTGACAGAACAGGAACGGTTTCACCAAAGCTATTGGTTTCCGATTGTGCGATATTAACGCCCCATTCATTGTAAAATTCCACTGTGGGTAGCGGCACTAAATCGCCGTTGCTGTCATATAACTGAACAGAATTGATTTCCATATTCGCGATAAACTGATCGAACAAACCGCCGCTATTTGAGAAAGGCACTTGTTCTAATTCAGAAATAAAGTTCTGTGTTCGTTCATCTAAAATTGTGTCCAGCTTGTTGGAGTAGGTCTGCGGCATTAACCATGCCAACATTCCGAACACCAGCAACGATATACACAGCAGCATAACCGTAGTGATTAGAAATACTTTTACAAATAAACTGCCTTTAATTTTCTTTGTCAATTTTATATCCCACCCCTCGGATTGTCTGGATAAATTCAATGCCCAGTTTCTTCCGCAAGTTCTTGATGTGCGTATCAACTACACGCTCGTCCCCATAAAAGTCATACCGCCACAGTTTGTCCAAAAGGTTTTGCCGGGTCAAAATACGCCCTTGATTAGTGAGCAGTTCTTTCAGCACTTCAAATTCTCGCTGTGTCAATTCATAAGCGGCTCCGTCCACGGTGGCCGTATAATTGTCGCAATCCAAAATGAGATTTTGGTAGGCAATCGTTTTGTGTTCATCCTCTTGCGGCCCGTTGCTCCGCCGTAGGACGGCGGCAATCTTCCGAATTAAAATCGGCATAGAAAAGGGTTTTGTGATGTAATCATCAACTTGCAAATCCAGCCCCCGGATTTGTTCTTCCTCTCCGCTCAATGCGGTAAGCATGATGATAGGAACCTGGGACTGTTTTCTTATAAATTCGCAAACGGCAAACCCATCAATTTTGGGGAGCATTACATCAAGCAACACCAAGTCAAATTGCGAGACAGAAAATACAGAAAGGGCTTCCACACCATCGCTGGCTAAAATGATCTCATATCCTACCTCTTGCAGAAAATTCTTCAATAGTTCTTGAATGTCCAAGTCATCCTCGACAACTAAAATCCTTTGCATAATGCCACCTCCGAAAAAAGCATACCATAGAATTTTGTGATTAGTGTGTAGTTTCCAAATTTCCTGCCTATTATACCTCTGCCCGGCGTATTTCACAATCTTGCCGAATGAAATAAAATACTACTTAAAAATAAAATTGTGTTTCGTTCTTATGTCTGCCCCCAAAATGTAGAATGATGTAGGGGTGATATAGGAATGTACCAGTACGAAGAAAATCTTGATTTTCACGCCTTGGGCCGGGAAATCAAATGTAAGCGGGAAGAAAAAGGCTGGACGCAGGAGTATCTGGCCCAGCTTGTAGACCGTACCCCGCGCTCCATCATGTATATGGAAAACCGGGGCCAGCATCCCAGCCTAAACATCTTTTTCAAAATTGTCACTCTGCTGGATATTTCCGTGGATAAATTTTTCTACCCGGACAAGCAAGACGGCGAGAGTGAGCGCCGGAAACGCATTGACCGGATGCTGAACGGAATGGACGAAAAGGAGCTTATCATCATAGAGGGAGCCGCAGAGGGTATCAGAAAAGCCAGAGAAACGGAGGGAGCGTAAGGAAAAGCGCGGCCTCCGTTTTTCGCGCCATGTATAGGGGAGCGCATAAACGGCAAGCAATTCGGGTGTGGCCACACTCCGAAATTTTTGCTGGGCCGTGGGCCCGCAAAAATGCTTGTTGGGGAGCCTCCCCAAACCCGGCTCTTTGGGACAAAATGTCCCAAAGAGGTTGGCTGCGTCACCGCCGCTATCGCGTCTGTTCCTTATCGTCCCGCCCGTCCGTCAGTCCGAGCAGATAGTCGATGTTGGCCTTGACAGCCACGGCCTCCCGCATATCCCGCTGGGCCTGCCTATACTCGGCATAGAGGGCCTTTTTCTTATCCGCCAGCTCCCGCCGCTGTTTTTTCAGCGCGTCCATTTTGGGGAGCTTTTCACCGCCCAGCAATTCATTCATAGCGGCCCGGGCCGCCCGGTAGGTGGCAAGCTCCGCCTCATGCTCGGCAAGGTACTTTTTCGAGTACCGGGCCGCCTTGTAGCCGTCAAAAACGAGCCGGGCCTTGGCATAGTCCACCACGGCCCCCATCAGCCCGGAGACTTTGGAGAGGGCGGCCTCGGTGGTCTGGAGCTCCCCGGCCAGCGTGTGGGCCCGGTCAACCGCCGCCGTGGTCTTTGCCGCCAGCGCGTCATAGTCGGTGAGATTGTTTTCCTGCAAAAACTGGAGGGCGGCGGCCATCTGCTTTAGGTTGTAGACTTTCGCCCACCGTTCATAAGCCGGGCCCTTGCCCTCGGCCATGCGCTTTTGAATGTCAATGATAAGCCCCACCTGCCGGGACGGGGGCGGCGCGTTCTTGGGGAGCTCCGGGAGGGGCCGCTCCCCGGCGATCACTGCCCGGATGTCCTCGGGGTCAAAGCCCGCGCCGAGGGTGGATGCCCGGAGCCGGGTATATTTATCCTGCCCCGGCGCGAGGAACGAAACCACGCCGCCCCGCCCGCGCTTGACGGCAAAACCGGACTCTTCCATCAGCCGCAGGAACGCGGCAAAGTCGGCGGGCTTTTTTTCAAGGGCCGCGATGATTGCCAGCCGCACCCGCTGTTGAGCGGAGGGCGGTTTTTCCCCTACCCACTGGCCATAGTGGAGGAAACGGCCCTTGCTGTGCTGTTTGGGATTTTGTATCACGGACAAATCATGCTCCAGACATACCCGGTCAGACAGCCGCCGGAGGGCAAAGCTGGAGCCGAGGAAATTATGGAATTTCCGGGAGCAGTCAAAGGCCGTGGAATTAAAATAGATGTGATTGTGAATGTGGCCCTTGTCGGTATGGGTGCAGACGAAAAACTGGTACTTGCCTTTTGTCCAGCGCATCGCCGTTTCAAAGCCCAGCTTGTTTGCCTCCTCCGCCGTCACCTCACCGGGCGGGAACGCCTGCCGTATCTGGAAAAACAGAGCCCCGCGCTCCACGGGCCGGGCGGTGGCCGCCTGGTATTCGCTTTTCACCAGCAGAAACTCGGCGGCGGCTGTGGCCGGGTCGCAAAGGTGGGAGGACACGGCCCCCAGCTTTTGGGGGTTGAGCCCGTAGGCAAACCGCTCCTCCATCGTCTGGACGGCGCTCAGTCCCGCCGCCTGCTTATAGAGCCGGATGTAGGTCGTGGCCGTGGTAGCACCTCCTCTCGACATGAAAAATGACGGAAAGGAAATCACCCTCCGTCATTTTCGTTCATAGTAATTTTATTGAATTTATGATATTGTCTTTACATATCGCTTTTTGACTTTCTTCCCAAATAAACGAAATCCATTAAAGATTGAAGTTTCTCTATTTCTTCCGAAATATTTTGAGCTATACTACTTTTATACTGTTTATAGTGTATGATAGCCTCTTCAAAACTTCTGTACATTTTCCCCGATTCATTAATTGATGTTCTGGCATCGCTAATCTTACTATACAGCAAATCATACATGTTACTATATTGATCAAAATTCAAAGTTACAATCGCTTGATATATACCAGGGGCTATCTCAACACTATGAATCCTATCGTATTTTTCCACTTCACTTTTGGTCGGGTATGGTATGTTTTTAATCGCCTCGCAATTATCTTCCAGCCATTTATAAGCAGTTGGCTTGTCATATAGTTTTATTATAGACAAGCACAATCTATCCACTACTTGTATATTGTTTTTATCTTTTTCATACAGGAAACTCCATGTTTTATATCTAATAATTGGTGGCAAGATTGAAAATTCACGCAGTATTTGAGGGGTGGAATATATGCTTACTTTAATATCTAAAAAATACTTAATAAAAATTAGAGCATATAAATCTAAAATAGCATCCTCAACGCCCGCTATTTCATCATCAGAAAAATCATCTGTATGTTGAGTATGGGTTCCATCTCTGCCAGGCGGATTGATTTTGCCTACTATACTAATTAATTTATCGCTTAATTCATCGCCCAAACTATCCATTCCGCTTTTCACAGCAGGATTATTAGATTGCTTTTTTATTTGCCCTAACATTAACTGCTTACTGCTGCCAATGTCCAAAATCTTTCTAACCATAACCTCTGCGTGTTTCCTAAGCCCAGCCATTTTTCCCATGTTAGAAATTTCTATGTATTGAGTATCATGTAATAGATTTCCTATTAGGATTGCATATTCGCTATCATTAAAGTTATCCATAAAATTCCTTCTTTCACATTAAAAATCAACTCTTACGTTTATATTGTTTACATGACACAAAGTATATCATATCAGTCCGCAATAGTCCATTGGAACTTTGGGACAAAATGTCCCGAAGTACGAAAAGCCGGGGAGCGGCACAGCACCGCTCCCCAGCAAATCACAGCTCCACCAGCGCGGAAAGCTGTTTCAGCAAATCAGACAAAGGCCCCCACAAAGCGGAGTAGTCCCGTTGCAGGGCCGATATTTCCTCGGGGTAAATCCCCCCGTAGGTGTTGGCATGGATAGCCACTTGATTGAGATTGTTTGAGCATCGCCGCTGGAGGGACACCAGCTCTCGGACGGGGGCAAGGTCAATCTGGAGCACATAGCCGCAGAGGGCCATCCGGCGCATATAGGCCCCCATGTTGCGGATGCCCGCCTGGGCCATGCGTTCCCGGATAAGCGCCTGCTCTTCCTCGGACACCATCACATGAAGATGGATGGGGCGGCGGCGCTTTTTTCCGGCCATGCCTACCTGTCGCCCCGGTCGGGCGTGTTCCGTTTGGGCGCGGCGGGGGCCTGCCGTTCCCCGGCCAGTTTCCCGGCCTCCCGCAGTTGGGCGGCAATCGGGGGCTTTTCCTGCCGGGCCCGTTTGCGGCCAGCGGCCTCCTGCCGGAGCTCCACCCCACGGGCACACTCGGCCAGCCGTTCCGGGGAAACAAATTCTTTCACCACATAGCACCCAAAATCCGGGTAAAACCATGTCAGCCGCTTTCCATCAGGGACGCGGCCCTCGTCCTCCCATTTCCCCACTACCTGGGCCTGGGCATCCATCACCCGCCGCAAGTCGGGGTTGTCGCGGGAGGGCTTGAGCTCGTAGTTGTAGAGCTCCTTTTCCAAGAGCGGCTGGGCATAGGCCAGCTCGCCCCACGCAAGCTGGGTATCGTTCTCCACCCAAATCCGGCCCTCGTAGTTTTCGATCCGGATGGGCGGGTTGTCCTTGTCCTTGGGGAACGTGCCGATGTCCACGGGTCGCTGGGTAGAATAATACTTGTATTCCTGCGCTTTTTCCAAAGTTACCTCCTCTCAGATGTTAGCTTTTGGGCCGGGAAACGGGGGCCGGACATAGAAACATACCGGGCCCCCATGAACCGCACCCGGAAAGCCTTGATACAAGCGGGTTTTCAAGCGGCAAAAGCTAACAGTCCAGCCGCCTTTTCCGCATATAGCCGCGCTGGCGTTTCCGCCGCGCATTTTCGGCGCAGGCCGCCGAACAGAACGCCTTTTTCCCCTCCGGCGCAAAGGGCCGCCCGCAGACGGCGCAGGGCCGCAGGCCGGGGGCCGGGCCGTCAGTCAGCGCGGCCTCCAATGCGGGATTTAAGGGGAGCACCGCCTCCCGGAAGTAGCGGCAGTAAGCCCCCGTCCAGCATTTCCCCAGCATATAGCACTCGCAGTCAAGGGGCAGACAGCCATATTCCCGGTCATAGTTGGCGCACCATTTCACTACAAGGGAGCGGATAGCCGCCTTTTCCTCACGGGTCAGCTCGCGCAAAATATCACCTCCCGCCCGGTTTTTTCAAAAGGCTCTGAAAGCAGGAGCCGCAGGGGATGCCGCGCCAGTAGGGACAGCCACAGCACCGGGAGCCCTCCCGGGGCTTTTCCGGGCGGGGAGCCCGGGGCCGGGGGTGGCGTTTCATTTCCCGTTCCAAAGGGTTGTTTGTGAAATTCATTCTCCGTCCTCCTTTTCTTCTTCCTCATCCCACGGGGGGAGGTCGTCATACTCACCGCCGCCATAGTCCTCGCCGTATTCCCCGGCCTCGTCAAAATCCTCGCCGGGAGCGGCGGCCTGCTGTTTGGGGCGGTAAATCTTGAAGTACCACCCGGCCCCGCCGCCGAGGGCCAGCACCGCCAGCACCAGTAGGAGCCTCCCCGCCCCGCCGGATTTTTCCGGTTCGGGCTCGGGCTCGGTAGCAGGTTCGGGTTCCGGCTCCGGGAGCGGTTCGGGGACGGCCTCCGGGGAGGGCTCCGCAAGGGCCATCAAATCGGCCACGGTGACGGCGTTCAAGAAATACACGTTTTCCGTCTCCCGCTGGCGGTCAATCACCAGATAGAACACGGACTCGTCCGCCGCCATGATGGTGAAGAACTCCTTGCCGTCCCCGTCCGTGGCGTTATCCACCATCGTCCCCTGCCCGTCCGGGGTGAACGGGTTGGGCTCGGGTTCCGGCTCCGGGGTGGCCGGGGGCTCCACGGGGTCAAGCCCCTCCCATTCCGGGCCGCCCGTACCGTCCTCCCATTCCTCACCGCCCCCGGTGTAGGCCGTTGTGGTGATGCCGCACAGAAAAAAAGCGGCGCACAGAGCCGCCGCCACTACACGATATTTTTTCAGTTTCATTCCGCGTCCTCCTTTTCCGGCCCGGCGGACTTCGGGACATTTTGTCCCAAAGTATCCCCGGCCTTGATGCGCTGGAGCACCAGTGGGAGCTCCTCAAGGGAAATGCTCATGCCCCGCACGATGTCCACGATTTCCTCGTTCTCGGCCTCCTTGTGTTTCTGTTCCAGCTCTTTCAGCCGGGCCTGCTGGTCGCTGATTTTGGCCTTGACCTTTTCCATCTCGGCCATGATTTTTGCGCTCTTGCTTGTCGCCATTGAAAACCTCCTTTTCATGGTAAACGCCCGTAGGCGTAGAAGTGGGCCTGCCAGTAACTGCTGTTTAAGTTGGCGTATTGTATGGGGTCGCCACAGTGTATCATCATCCCGTCCCCCACATAGATGCCACAGTGGGAGACTCCCGGGGTGTCATAGGTTCCCTTGAAGAAAACAAGGTCGCCGGGGCGCGGGGAGCCGGTGCGGGTGCAGATGTTGTAAAGCCCCTGGGCCCCCAGCCGCCCCACGTTCCAGCCACTGTGATTGATAACCCAGCTTACAAAGCCGGAGCAGTCAAAGGACGTGGCCGGGGAGCTCCCGCCCCATACATAGGGATAACCGAGATATTTCTCCGCCTCGGAGAGCATCGCCGCGAATGTCTCATCGTCCAGATATTCCCCCGGCACTTCGTAGCCCTCCGGCGGGCTGGTGTATTTCCCCACATAGGACGAGCCTGGAAAGAGGTCGGGACGGTTCCCCAGCGTAGCCATGTAGAGGGAATACCGGGAAACCTTTTCCTCCCCCATGATATAGATAGGAAGATGGGAAAGGTTGAAGTTATCCAGTGTCACAGTGCAGATATAATAATCGTAATATACCCGGTAGCTGTCAGTGTGGGTGTTGCCCTCCTCGTCCGTCCATGTATCCGTTTCGATGTAGTACCGCCGTTCCTTTACCACGTTTTCGGTCAGCGTGTACTGGCGGTCAAAGAGCATCTGCAAGGTGGGCTGGACATCCGCCAGCGTCCATTCCCCCTCGTGCCATGCGCTCAGAATGGAAACCAGCACATAGGGGTCGTGCTCAATAGCGTCCAAATCAAAATGGTACTCGTCATAGTCGTGTGTGCTTTCGTAGGTATCGAGATAATGCTGGAGCTCAGCCTCCAGCGAACAATAAGCGGCCTCGGCCCCCAGCATATCCCCATCCTCGGCGGGGTAGGTGGTGGCCCCCACAGCTCCTGCGGCGGCATTCCCCAAAGAGACGAGGGAGGACGCGCAGGACTGGAGGGATAAAACGAGCACCACGCAGGCCAGCGCGATAAGCGCCCCCACGGGATGCCGTTTCACGAAAGCCACAGCCCGCTCCGCCAGCTTTTCCGTGGCGGCGGCGGTTTTCCCGGCGGCCTTGGCCCCTTGTTTCGCGGTCTGCTTTGCCGCCTGCCGCGCTTGTTTGGCGTATTGTTTTTTTAATTTCTGCTTGTGCCAATAGCGGGTAACTGCATTTTTGGCAAGCTCCGGGTTCTCCTGCGCGGCCATGCGGAACTGGTAGTCCGCCCGGGCCTTGATGTACTGCGCCTCGGCCTTGTGGACGGCCCGGGCCGGGTGCTCCCGGATGCGCTTTTTTACGGTATGCACCGCCGCCCGGCCCACGGCTTCGCCCACAAGCTCGGAGCGGTGGGCCCCCTCGGTTCCCACGTTTTCATGCTCCACCTCGTAGACCTTGCCATGCACAAAGCCGTGGACGTTCCACCCGGCGGCCCCCAGCACCCGGCGCACCGGGCCCCGGGGTTTGGGGGGCTTTTTCCCCTCCAGCTTCTTCCGGGCCCGGTTCAGCTTGTCCTCCCGCGTCTCCATGCGGAGCTTGGACTTGCTGATTTTCTCTTGTTCGCTTTCCATGCGGAATTTCGATTTTTTGGTTTTGGGCCCCTTTGGGGACTTTGGGACATTTTGTCCCGAAGTGCCTTTGTCCCCGGCGGGCCCGGCGTTATTCGTTCCTCTGGTCATTGGCTATGTCCTCCGGGCGGGTGGTGAGCAGGTTGTAAATCTCACCCTTGGGGAAACGGTCAACAAAGGGGATGGTCACATTCCCATAGAACAGCAGGCCCTCGCCGGAATTGCTGTGGGTGATATAGGAAAGCTGGTGCTCGCTGATACCGAGCTGTTTTGCGATGATGGCCCGGTCACTCTGGGCCTGGGAGAGCAGGACGAGAAAGTCGGTGTTATCCAGTATGTTCTCAATCTCCCGGCTGGCCAAAAGGTCTTTCACGTTCTGCGTGAGGGCCGAGGGCACACAGCCCTTTTTGCGGAGCATCTTCCACACCGCCACAAAGTAGCTGGCGGTCAGCGGGTCGCGGAGCAGGATGTGGAACTCGTCAAAGTAGCACCATGTCGCCGCGCCGTTCTGGTAGTTGGTGTTCACCGCCGAGGTGACAAACTCGTTGGTGACGTGCATCGCAATCTTGCGGAGGTTCTCCCCCAGCCCCTTTAACACGATGCACACCACCCGGGAGCTCAAGTCCACGTTGGTCGGATGGTTGAAAAGGTTCAAGGAGCCCGTACAGTAGAGCTCAAGGGCAGTCGCCACGCGCTTTGCCTCCGGCTCCGGCTGTTTGAGTAATTCCTCGTACAAGCTCTGGAGCAAGGGCATCTTTGCGCCCTCCAGCCCCAGCGCAAGCTCCCGGTACACCAGCCGCACACAGCGGTCGATAACGGTTTTCTCTATGGGTTGCAGGCCGTCCTTGCCGCCTACCACCAGCTCACAGAGGGAAAGCAGAAAATCCGCTTTCATGGAAAGGGGGCTGTCCTCGTCATTCAAGCCCATCTGAATATCCATCGGGTTGATATGGTGGGGGCTGTCCGGGGCAATCTCGATGACCTGCCCGCCCAGCCGCCGCACCAGCGGGGAATATTCCCCCATCGGGTCAACGATAACGATGCGGTCTTGGGTCGCCAAAAATACGTTTATCAATTCCCGTTTTGCGGCGAAGCTCTTGCCGGAGCCTGTGGAGCCGAGGTACATACCATTGGCGGATTTCAGCTTTTTCCGGTCTGCCATGATGACATTGTGGGAAAGGGCGTTCATGCCGTAGTAGAGGGCCTGCCCGCCCATGCGGAGCTCCCTCGTCATAAAGGGAATGAAAATCGCTGTGGAGCTTGTTGTCATGCCCCGCTGTATCTGCACCTCGTTATAGCCGAGGGCCAGCGAGGACATAAAGCCCTGCTCCTGCTGCCAGTCCAGCCGCTTTAAGGCGCAGTTGTATTTCTGCGCGATGCCGGAGACGGTGAACACGTCATTTTCCAGCCGCTGGCGGGTGGGGGCGAGGTTGATGACGGTGAACGTCAAAAGGAACATCCGCTCATTCCTTGACTGCAAATCCCCCAACAGCTCCGCCGCGTCCTTGCTGAACGTGATAAGGTCGGGGGGAAGAATATCCATGTCATACCCGGCGCGGACGGCCTTTTTCTGCTCCTCCACTTTCATCTTGTCAATGTCCGAGATTTTCCCCTTGATGGTCTTTATCGCCTTTAACTGGTCAACGGTCTGGATGTGCATGGTGACGGTGAGCTCCGCGTCCAGCTCCAGCACTTCCCGCAAAAGGCGGTCAGAGAGCTCGGACGCCAAAATCTGAAGATAGGACGCCGCGCCCCAAAAGCCGCCCACCCGGAAGAACCGGGAGCCCCTAAAGTCAAAGCCGCCGCTGGGGGTGATAAAGTCCTTTGTCCCCATCCCCGTCTTGGAAATATCCGCCCAGCTAAAGCGGAACGGCTCCCGCCGTCCGGGGTGCATCTGCCCATGCAGGAGGGCCAGCCGCTCCCGCCCGTCCAGCGGGGACGAGGGAACGCCCAGCCGGTGGAGGTTCCCCATCACGTCCGCCTCCACCCGGTCAAGCCGGGGCCGGGCGGCGGCAATCCCCTCGGCGGGCACGCCAAAGGTGATATATTTGGAGCGTTCAATGCCGTTGTTGCTCCGGGCAATCTGGCGTTTCAGCATCCCCACGAACTCGCCCCGGATGCTGTCAAAATCGTCCGCCTGGGCGGGGATGTTCACATGGTAGCGGCTGGTGGAGTGGGAGCGGCGGTTGATAAAGGAGAGCTGGACGGGGAGCGCGCTGTCGAAGTAGTTGAGGAACGAGCTCCACCCGCTGAATATCGCGGACTGATCCTCGGTGGATGCCACGGAATAATTAATGTCCTCATATTCCACGGTCTTTGTGTAGAGCCCGCCGGGGAGCTGGCACACGCCGTCCGGGTGCATCGCCACATAGGGGATGGACTGCTGGGCGGATAAGGCCGCCTTATTCTTTCTTTTGCTTTTTCGGTTTTCCATTCACTGCCTCCTTTCCCGCCTGCCCGGTAAAGGGCGCGTAGATATTCCCGGTCTTGTAGGGCCTCACGCCGGGCCGCAGGTACTTGGCCCGGATGATGTTCTTTACCACCTTTTCCAGCGGCAGGCCGTCTTTCTCATACATTGCCAGCAAAAACGCCGGGAGCATGATGCCCAGCATCAGGAACAGCGCCGCCGTGTTCCCCAGCGCACTACGGGCCAGCAGGTAGGAGGGGACTCCCACAAGGGCCGCGCCGCCGAAACACACAAGCTGGCGTTTTGTCAGATTGAAAGCGATTTTGGTCTTGATTTTCGATAGGTCGTTAGGTACGTTCACATAGGGCATTTTCAAGCCTCCTTTCTTTGGGACAAAATGTCCCGAAGTCCCGCCGTAGGTTCCACCTCGTTCCCCCACACGTCCCAGCCGGGGGCCGTCTGGCGGGCGAACAGCTCCACCCGGGGCATGTCCCCCATAAGGGCCACAATTTTTTCACGGGCCTCGTCCGGCTTTTTGCTGTGGCCCTCGATAGGGGAGATGATGAACTGGTGGACGTTGGGGGCCTTTCGCCGGGGATGCCCACGGGTCGCCAGCAGGCACACCTCCGCATTGGCCCGCGTCCAAAAGCCCAGCCCGTAAAACCAACTGTCCGCCTTTTTGTTCTTTTTCAGCCAGACAAAGCCCACGGACTTATACTGGAAGCCCCACGCCTTGATGAGCCGCAGGGCCTCCGGGAGCTGGGGGAACGTGGCCCACAGAAAAAGAACGCTGTCCGGGGCCGCCAAATCCGCCACGGGCAACGCGCATAATTCCTCAATCCCCATTGTGGGGTAGTGCCGCTCCGCCGCACCTTGCAGGCCCTTTTGGGCGTACCGCCACGGCGGGTCGGCGTATATCACGTTATATTTACCGATAGTCACACCCCCTTTCCGCCAGCGGCCACAGCCGCCCGCGCCTGCGTGATGCGCTCCGTGGCCGGGCCGTAAAAGGCCGGGGCCGTCTCAAAGCAGATAAACTCCCGGCCCGTATTGACGGCGGCCACCGCAGTCGTGCCGGAGCCCGCGCAGATGTCCGCCACCACCTGGCCGGGGGCGGTGTAGGTCTTTATCAGATACTCGCACAGCTCCACGGGCTTCTGCGTGGGGTGGACGGTATGGGCCACGGTCTGGAATGAAAGCAGGTTCCCCGGGAACCGCCGCCCGTCCTCCGAGCCGCTGCCGGAGCGGACAAACTTCCCATAGTTGGGGCTCTGGTCGCGCTGGGATGCGATTTTCTTATAGGGCTTGCCCTGCTCAAACTGCGGATTGTAGAGGGGGAGCTTTTGGTAAAACACTAAAATATTCTCCGTCTTTTTCAGCGGGGCGCGGCGGGCGTTGAGAAATCCCGTACAGCGGCTCTTATACCACACCCATTCATAGCGGAGCATGGAGAGGTTGGACGCGCCGAGGATTTTGTCATAGGGGCACTGTGCGAAGAACAGCACCGCCCCGGAGGGCTTGACCGCCCAGCGCACCGCCTCCCACAGCTCCGGGAGGGGCAAAGGCACATCCCAGTAGTTGCGGGTCGTGCCGTAGGGCGGGTCGGTCAAAAGCATATCTACCGAGTGCTCCGGCAGGGAGCGCAGGCCCGCGATGCCGTCCATAAGGTAGAGCCCGGAGGGTTCCGGGTTAAGGTTCGGGACATTTTGTCCCAAAGCCGGGCTATCTGCCATCCCGTCCCTCCTTTCCCTTTGCCGGGGCGGAGCGGGCGGCATTTTTCTGCGCGGCCTCCTTTCCCGCCTTATCCATCTGCTCCCGGATGGGCGCGGGGCGCACCGCCTCGGCCCGGGCGATAAGTTTCTCAACCGCCGAATGGTACGCCTCCACCCCCGCCGCGTTCAGCCGCTCCTGGGTGGCCCGGTCATTGATACGCACCGTGGCCCGGTAGCCCGTCCTGCTGGTGGGGTCGGGTTTTGAGGGCGCACCTAAGAAAATGCCGTTCTGCCCGTTCACCACCTTGAAATCGTCCACCACCACGCCGCCGAAGTTGACGCTGGCAAAACCAATCAGCTTGCCCTGGGGCTCAATGGGCCGCACCGACACCTCGATGGGGATGACAGCCTCCTGCAGAACAGCGTCCGTCCGCATCTTTACCGCTTCGTCAATGGTAACGCCCTTGACCTCGGCCAGCTCCGCAATGGGAGACTCGAACAGCCAGCGGCGCTCCTCGGCGGCAATCTGCTCCGGGGTAAGTAATACGTCGTTGCTCAAATCTTCTTCCTCCTTTCCGGGCCGGGGGATGACCGCCCCGCCCATATAGTCATAGCCTGCCGCGTGTATCGCGGTCAGGGTTTCCGCTGATACCACCCCTTGCAGTTGCAGGTCGGTTTCAGCCATGAACGCCAGCATATCCCGCTGGTCAAATTCCTCCGGGAGCTTTCCGCCCCATGCCCGGCGCATTTCACCCTCCGGGCCCAGCTTGTACCGTCTCGGCATATCCGGCCTCCTTTCCCGGACTTTGGGACAAAATGTCCCGAAGTGCCGCTAAATCAGTGGGCCCCGAAGATGCTCCGGGCGATTGTCCCGGTCTTGAACAGCATGAAGCAGAGGAGCACCGTATAGCCCACGGTTCCCCATATCGCGCCGATGGGGTCGCCCCCGGCGGCGATGCCCTGCACCAGCACCGCATAGATGCCGACACAGACTAAAATTAGCATCCCTTGAAAGCCCACGGCAAAAAGGGATTTTAAGTAGTTCTGCCCCATGCCGCCCACCTCCCGGTTGGAGAGGGTGGCAACGGGGATGGGCGCAAGGCTGGTCAGCAGATATATTTCAATCATTCTTCCGTACACCAGCACGAAGATGATGATGCCCAGCGCCTGCATGGTGAGCCCGATGACCGAGGACTGGAGCCACAGCCCTAAAAGCGGCCCCAAATCCATCCCCTCCAGCGTGGTCTGGAGGTTGCTTAACATATCCGGCGAAACCGCCGTGGAGCCTTGTATCAGCCCGGCAGAGCGGGAAATCACGCTCTGCGACACGTCAAAGACGGCCATCACGATATTGAACGTGTTGGAAAGTATCAGCACCGCACACGCGGTCTTGAACATCCATTTGTAGAGGTTCGCCACGTCCACTTCGTGCATATTGTTTTTTTCAAGGAGCATCTGGATGAGCTCATAGGTGGCTACAAAGGTCAGCACCAGCCCGGCGATGGGTAAAATCACCGTCTCGGAAAGCTGGCGGATGAGGGAGAAAACCCCGGCGTTCCATGCCGCCGGGGTCGTCCCTACCTGCACCGCAATCTCTCCGACCTGGGCATTGACGGTATCAAAGAGCCCCTCAAGGTTCCCCATGATGCCGCCAATCAGCAGCTCTTTCAGCCAGTCCGTGAGCCAGTCGGTGAGAAAGTCCATAAGCCGCCGCCCTTAAAACAGCCCCGACAGCAGGGGGATGAGGGTCGTGCCGATGACGATAATGCCGCCGCCCGCCATGAGCTGTGTTATCCCCAATTAGTAGGAACAATACAGCTTTCTGGCGGGCGGCGGCACGTCAAGAAATATATATGGAGTTTTTAAAGAATCCCCCGGAACAGGGGAGCGGTCAGCCTGTGACCTGCTCCACTTCCGGTATGGGTTTGAGACTAAAATGAATTTCGATAGAAATGTGTCTTGTCTTGTCGCTGTCTATGGTTTCATGGACAACGATTTCTTTAATCAGGCGGTTTAAGGTGGAAGCGTCCAGCTCGTTGATGTCCCGGTATTCCTGTATGGATTCCACCCACTGCCTTGCGTCCACGGCAAGCCGGATTTCATCGGCAAGGCGTTTCCGGCCTTCCTCAACCTTGGCTTTTAATTCCGCCTGTTCCTTCTGTGTCTTTTCCAGCAGGAGATTGAAGTTTGCTTCTGTGATTCGTCCGGCTACCATGTCCTCATAGAGCCGAAGCACCATTTTTTCCAGCATTTCAATCCGTTCTTCGTCTTTGGCAAGGGTGCGCTCCATCGCTTCCCGCTGGTCTTTCTGCCTGGCATGGCAGGTATCGGTCAGCCGTCCGGCTACTGCTTCACTGTCTGTCAGGGCAGCGGCGGCGCACTCCCGGATTTTGTTCAGCACAAGAGAATAGAGCGTGTCAAATTCAACCCGGTGCTGTGTGCAGTGCTGCTTCCCATAGGCATTATAGGTCTTGCAGGAGAAAATACGCTTCGGGAACTTCTCATGCGTGGTGCGGATGGTGAGAGCCTTTCCGCACTCCCCGCATTTTATCAGCCCTGCAAAGAGGTTGATTTCCCCGGATTTGCCCGGTCGCTGGCGGGATTTCAGTTTTTCCTGCACAATCGCAAAGTCCTTTTTGTCCACCAGCGGCTCATGCGTCCCCTCCACCACAATCCAGTCCTCCGGCTTCTTATCCCGGATAGTGCCGATTTTAAAGCGGTACTCGGTCTTTTGGGAAGCGATTGCGCCGGTGTAGACGGGGTTCATCAAGATTTCCTTAATCACGGAGAAGTCCCAGACGTACCGCCCGTTTTCCGGGTCTTTCTTTTCCCATTTGGTGCGGATGTTCCGGTGTCCCCGCTTCCGGTTCCACCATGTGGGGCAGGGGATTTTTTGCTGCTCCAGCCTGCGCCGGATGTAGTTGGGGCCTCTCCCTTCCAATGCCCACCCAAAAATCTGCCGGACAGCGGGGGCGGTTTCCCCGTCAATGAGAAGGTGATTCTTGTCCTCCGGGTCTTTCTTGTAGCCAAATGGGGCGATACAGCCGGTGAACTGCCCTTTCTGCGCCTTTAGCACATAGGAAGAATGGACTTTCTTGGAAATATCCTTGCTGTACATCTCGTTCAGGATATTTTTAAAGGGCGCAATGTCGTTGTTGTCCCGCATGGTGTCGATGCCGTCATTCATGGCGATATAGCGCACGCCGTTCCTTGGGAAGAAATCCTCGATAAGCTGCCCGGTCTGCAAGTAGTTCCGTCCTAACCTCGATAAATCCTTTGTAATGACAAGGTTTACCTGTTTCCGCTCAATGGCTTTCAACATCCGTTTCAGGTCGGGGCGTTCCATGTTCAAGCCGGTAAAGCCATCGTCCTGATAGACTGCCGTAACCTCCCATCCCTGCTTCTGGCAGAACTTTTCCAGCATATCCCGCTGGTTCTCGATGCTGGCACTCGTCCCGTCAAGGTCGTCGTCCTTGGACAGCCTGCAATAGATAGCCGCCCGGAAGCTCCCGGCAAGAAGTGTGTCCATCCCTGCATATTCAAAAGTGTTCATCATAACCGTTTACCCGCACAATCCAGACGGAACACGGTCACATTGAACCTCGTCTTTATTATATCTCATTTCTTGTGTTTTAGCAAGATATTCTTTATCTATTTTTCTGCTGTGCTTCTGTGCGATAAGGCTCACGAAAACGTCCGTAGCGTCCAGCTCGCCGTCAAATACTGTGGTGACATGAATCTCTGTTTTATTTTTCGCCATAGGCAGTTGTCCTCCATACATGAAAACAGCCAGACAGGGAAGGTCGGCAACGAAGTCCGGCAACGGGCTTCAAAAAACCTTGGAACGAATCCTTGTCTGGCAGTTGGGTTATTTTATACTTTTTCTTTTATTTTTCTGTTGCTTTGGTTGTTAAAGGGGAGAAAAGCCGATAGTTACGGGATTTTCCCCGGCAACCGGCCCGGCAACGGGATAGCAACGAAGTGTGCAACGGGCTGTCTTTTGCCGGATTTTTTCAGAATGGAAGTTCCATCTGCTCCGGCACCGGCATAAATCCCTCCGGGGTTTTTCCCGCCCCGTTGCCGGTGTCCGTTGTCAAGGCGCAAGCGTCAGCTTTTGCCTTTTGCTCCCGTTCCCATCCTTTTTGTCTGCCGTATCCGGCAAACATCCGGGGATTGGAGAAATACTTCCAGCCGGTGACGCACTGGTTCATTATCTCGTTGATTTCCCGGATTTCCCATTGTTTCGGCTCGTCAAAATCATGGTTCAGGGCTTCTTTGTATAGCTGTTTGGAGCAGACCGTATCGCCGGGGTAGCTGTCAAGGAAAGCCTGTATCATCCCGGCTTTGGTGTCCTCCGGCATAAAGTCCCGCTGATGTTCCTTTAGATAGCGCACCATTTCCGGGCTGAATGTCAGCTTCCATCTGCCGCTTTTGTAAATCTCCATCGCTTCCGCCCACACTTGGTTTAAATAGGCTCTGGAAGCGGCTTCGTCCTCTAAAATGTGTGTTTCCGCCTGCTCCGGGCATACCTGTATGGGAATAAAACGGCGGTTGCCGGAGCGGTCAAGGGGCAGGAAGTCAAGGGCATTGGACGTGCCGCCAAACACGCACTGCCTTGGGCGGTCTGCCGGGTGGGTTTCGTAGGGTATCTTGTAGACTTCCTTCTGGCGGCTCAAAAATGACTTGATTTCCTCTATGCTCTTTGCGTTTGCGGTGGCAATCATCTCCGACATTTCGATTATCCAGTGACCTTGCAGCTTCCGGTATACGTTGTCATCGTCCAGTTTCCGCAAATCGTCCGAAAACCACTCGTCTTTGACTGCCAGCAGACGGAAGAAGGTGGACTTCCCGGCTCCCTGACCGCCTACCAGACAGAGCATGACTTCAAACTTGCAGCCAGGGGAAAATGCCCGGTGGATGGCTCCCAACAAAAACAGGCGCAGGGATTGGTATGTGTAATCGTCCTCACCGGCTCCCAGAAAGTGACGCAGGCAGGAGCGTATCCGCCCGGTTCCGTCCCATGTCAGGCCGTTTAAATAATCCCGGACAGGGTGGTAGCTGTTCTCATTGGCGGCAAGGTCGGCGGCGTCCTGTATCTTTTTCTCGCTTGTCAGGCCATAGGTCTTTTCTAGATACAGCCGGATATATTTCATGTCCGTGTCGGTCATGGGGCTTCCGGTGGCTCTTTTGTAGCCGATTGGCCTTAAAATATCGGTGCGGTCGGTCAGCAGGTTGTAGGCAACCGCCCCAGAAAGGAGCGGGTCGCACTGGAACACGGTCAGGCAGTTGCTCATGCTGTTGCGGAAGCCGCCTTTCTCGGTGGTTTCCAGCATGGCCTTTACTTCCTCAATGCTCCGGGGCGGCTCTGCGCTGTCTGCCATGTTCGCTATTTCCTGCCGTATCTGGGGCGGTAAGTTCTGCCATCCGTCTTTCAAGGTTCCTCACTTCCTTTCCGTGTCCTGTGATAAGGGCTGCCCGCTCTGGAAGTTCCCCCGATAGAAGTACGTCCATCAGATATTCCAGACGGCTCATGTTTTGCAGGGCTTCTATAAACCGGGGATTCCATGCTTCATCCGGCTGTTTGGGGGCGTATTCTTCCTTCCAGCGGCGCAGAAGATGGTAATAGTCGGACAGCACCCGGAAGCAGTGCCGCTCCATGCGCTTAAATTTCTGTTCCTCCGTTTCCCTCCGCAGGCGTGGCCTTATGGGCTGCTTCCCGGCGTTCCTCCCGTCCTCATAGGGGATGGAGAAGTCCTGTGCCAGCATGAGTGCGGCTTCTTTACTGCCGATACCGTGGAGCCGGGAAACAAAGTCAATCACGTCCCCGGTGGCTCCGCAGCCGAAACAGTAAAAGCGGCGGTCAACCTTCATGCTTGGGTTCTTATCGTTATGGAATGGACAGACGCACATCCCATTCCGGTTTACTTTGATTCCGTAACGCTCCGCAGCCTGCCTTGTGGTGACGGACTGTTTCACGGCTTCAAATACGTTCAATAGGCGTTCCCTCCTGATAATCCCAACGTGAGCGACACAATGTCGTTCACGTTGTCTGTAAATCCGTCTTGTTCAAATGAACAAGCACTTGCCAGCGATTTACAATCACAAAACAAGTGCCTGTTTAAAGTTCCATATTCTGTTGTTTCTGTGTCCGGGGCGGCTGGCGTTTCTCTGCCTGCTCCTGCCGGATGCGTTCCTGCCGCCCTTTCAGGTTCCCCTGTACGGACGGTTTCTTCCCCGGCTCGGCGGTCTGTCGGTACTGCTCGGATGGCAATACCTGATTGAGCCAGCGGCGCACATCCCGCAGCACTTTTACATCTGCCTGAACCGCTTCCAGTTCCTCCCCCTGTTCCGGCAGGGCAGAAGCAAGCTGTTCCCGTTCCGCTTCCAAATCTTTGCGAGAGTAGGAATTGCCTTTCAGGTTGGCTTTAAAATACCGGATGGCGGCATGGTAAGCGTCCAGTTCCTCCCGGTGGCTCTCTGCAAACTGCTCTTTTTTCTTCTTCCAGCCGATAGCGGCGTACTCCTTATGGACTGGCTTGTTTGCTTCGTATTTGTCAATATAGGACAACATGGTGTCGATGGCTTTGATACGCTTCTCGCTTTTTTTCACGCTCTCCATGACAGAAACGGCGGTCTGGCTGATTTCGTCCAGCCGGGTGTCAAGGCTCTCTATGGTGGAGATTCCTTTTTCCCGCAGAAACTCCATTGCCGCCTGTACCCTGTTGAAGTCGGCAACTGTGCCTTTGAGCTTCCCTCTGGAAGTCCAGTCGGCACGCTGTCCGCTCCGCAGTTCTAAATACTGTGAGAGCAGCTCCGGTATGGTCGGTTCCTTCGTCTGCTCCAATGCTTCCATCAGGGCGGCTTTTTTCTCTTTTAAATCGGCAATCCAGCCTTTTAAGTGGCGCACCATCTGGCGGATGGACTGCATGAGGGAGTTGGCGGCTTTGATGTCCCGGTTCAGGTTGCCAACGTTGGTCTGGATTCCTTTCTTCTCCATCTGGCAGGCGGCTGGCCCCATGTGGACGGTGGGGATTTTATCAATCCCCTGTCGGGCATAGGAGCGCAGGTCAAGCCGTTCCGGGCGGTCGTTGGCTTCCAGATAGCGGTTGGCCGTGTCCGCCCATCCCTGCCGCCAGATTTCGGCATACTTCCGGTCGTTCCAGTCTACGGTGTTCTCCTTGTGGCTTTTCCATCTGCCGGACGGGAGCCGGATTCTTTCGCCGTTCCCGTCAAGGTCATATACCTTGTGGCATTTGGGGAGCCATCTGCCTTTTTCGTCCATCGCCCGCATGGTGAGCAGGATATGGGCGTGGGGGTTGCCGTCCCCTTTGTCATGGATGGCAAAATCGGCTATCATGCCTTTGGAAACAAAAAACTCCCGGCAGTAGTCACGGATAAGGTCGGCGTGCTGTTCCGATGGGATTTCCCTTGGGATGGCAAGCACGAACCTCCGGGCAAGCTGGGAGTTCCATTGCTTTTCCTGTGCTTCGGCAGAGTTCCATAAAGTATTGCGGTCTGCATACTCCGGCGGCACATGGGGCGGGAGCATGATTTCTTTGTGGGTGACTTCGTTCTTGTAGGGATAGTGTTTCTGCTCTTGGTCGTATTCAGAGAACAGTTTCTCGCCGCTCTGGTAGGCGGCGGCAGAAACAGCGGATTCATTGTTGCTCCGCTTAATGATTGTGATTTTACAGTGCGGGCATGGCAAGTGTGCGCCCTCCTTTCTCCCGGATTCCGGGCAGAAAAAAAGCAGGAGACCTTTTTTCAGATTTCCTGCTTATTGCTTAATATTCCTTGTTTTTTAGTCTATCAATACAGCTAATATAATACAACAAATATTCTGTATTATTTTCATAATCATATTGACCAATACCTTGCTGAATCACTATTTCTAATTGAAGTTTAGCACTATTGCTTATAACATACCTTGTTCTTAGCTCAAATAAAATATAAACAAATTTTTCATCTTCTAATTTTTCATTATAAGCCTCATTTTTTGATGTAGATAGTAATTTGTATGCTATAAACTCAAAATCTTCTGAAGATAAATGCAAATTGTTATTAGTAATTGCATTTATAGCATTAAATTTTTGGCTTTCTAAAAAGAAATTTGTAAAACTACTTAATGGTATTTCTATAATATCAACTTTTTCAGACAACCATTTCAATGTTTCCTCAAAAGATTTAAAACCCGGAATAATTTGAGATTTATAATTTCTTATAAATTCATATCTTTGCTTCATAATATATATTTTTCCTGCTTAATTAATGGTAACAGTTCCCGAAAATTCTACTCCTGATAACCATGATAGAGATTTCATATTATACCCCTGTAAGCCTTTTGAAGTTACTTTAACTTTTTCAATATCACTATCTAATTTGAAATCACCTATTTTTACAGACCCAACAGACGCAGCGGTTGTATTTTTGGTAGTGTAATTGGTGCCGTCTCCAAATGTTTTATAAACTTTACTTGATAATAGGTTAGCACTTTTAACCTGTATTTTTTTATATCTAAAAGCATTGTACATTTCGTCACCTTCCCACAATAGGTATAACTCACAATCCTCACTTGTGCCATCTCTAATCACGGAAGCATAAATAACGGTTGCCCCTCTGGTTGATTTCTCTTTTGAAAGAGTATAACAATATTGTTCAAAATCTTCCTTACTGTCAAACTGTAAAACTGGAATTTCAACTTGCGTTTCTGTAGAAACTTTATCATTTGTCATTGCAAAAACTGGCATTGAAGATGTAATAAAAAGAACACAAGTTAATAAAAATGTTAAAAACTTCTTCATGGGTATCCTCCTTAATCATTATTACACATAGATTACAATTACGGCTTATTTTATAAAATCATCAGTATCCCTCCCTTTTCCTCTTTTTGTGCATATTCTACTATATTTTTTTATTTATGTCAATATCATTATAGAATAAGCACAACAAAAAACTAATAAATTTATTCGATTATTCAAAGGCAAAAGGGTAGCTGGCGGCAGCCAGTGCAGGGGAAGCGTAGCGTCCCCTGTTTGATTTGGAGCAGACCATGACTGCGGAAAATCACAGCCCTCCGGCAAGGAGCCTTCGGAGAACGCAATTCACCAACCTCTGGGTGGTGTATAATTGCGCCCTCTTTCAGAGGGGGATTTTCCAGCTTGTCGCTTTGGAAGCCAAAATTGCAAGTGGAGTTTATGGCAGTTGGAAATCAGCCGTACCAATTACGCCATAGGCGGCATAAATCAGAACGCGCCCGGCTCGTTCTGATTTTTCACACATGGAAAGCCGCCAATGTGAGCGCGCCTGACTCGTCCACGTTAAAACTTCCCTTGCAAAATCAAGACGCGCCCGGCGCACTTTGATTCTGGAACGGGCTTTTTACCGTTCCTGCTGTTTCGGCTTCTTGTCGGGATAGAGCTTCCCGGCGACAACGGCAGCATGACTCTTTATCTTGATTTCCCCTTCCTGCTCGCTGCGTTTTGCGTTCCGGTAGCCTTCATCGGAGAGGAAGAAACGGAACCGCTCCCCCTTAAAACCGACAAAGCACTGCTTCTGTACTTCCAGCGTAATCATGTGCCGGGTTTCCGGGTGGAACCGTTCTATCCCTAACAGGTCATGCCCCTGCATGATTGGCTCCTGTGCCTTTGCCGCCGCAAGCCGCTGGCGGATGGAATTGTCACGCTCTGCAAGGAACCGGGCTTTTGTGGCGGCAACAAACTGGCTGCACTCCGGCTCCGGTATCTTTTCCAGCTTTCGGATGGCGTTCTCCACGATTGCCTTTGTCAGTAAGTCCTTTATCACCGGCACGGTTTCTTTCATGCCCGCAAGGGTTTCCGCCTTGGTCGGTGCGGCATATTGATAGATGATGTCCAGTTCACTTTTTGAAAATTTCACTCTGCGTCCTCCTTCCAGTTTTCTGCAAGAACCTGTTCCACAAGACGTTTGGTGTCGCTCCGGCAGAACAGGACTTTTAAGATGGTGCTGACCTGCCCATCCGTCACGGATTCCGGGTGGGGGAGATGGCTTTCCAGCATAGCCCCTCTGGTACATAGCCGGTGTGTCCGTTCCTTCCGGTTCAGCGTCTTTATCTGGTGTTCCAGCATTTTCTCCTTATGCTGCGCCCGCCGCAGTCTGGCTTCGGTCTTTTCAATTTCCTGATTCAGTTTTTCCAGCTTTTCATTCATGGGCGGTGTCCTCCTTCGGGAGCAGGATATACATATGGCTGACCTCCCCGATGCCCTGACGGACACGCATAATCATCCCGGCCTGTTCCAGCTCGTTCAGTGAACGCTTGCAGGTCTGGGGGCTTCGGGAGAGTGCCGCCGCTATCTCCATGACGGGGAAGCGGATGAACAGAATCCTGTTGCTGTCCTCGGTTCCCCTTGTCAGGATTTCATCCAACAGGCGGGCGTACATGACCTTTGCCGTATTGCTGACCGGAAGCCGGAGCATTGCCTTTGGGAGCGGCATACAGGGCGGCAGGGGCGTACTGGCTATCATAAATTCACAATTCATTGGATGGTGTCCTCCTTTTGGCTCGTTTGGATTGGTAGCGGGGGCAGTCGATCATGACAGCCCGGAAACCCTGCTTACATTCATGCTGGCATTTCCGGCAGAGTTCATTGTAGCTTCTGCGCCCCCGGTCGTTCAGGAAGAAAGCAAGCTCTTTCTTCAACTTCTTTGACATTCTCGGCATGGTGCCTCCTTCATAGAAAAACCGCCCGATTCAGCAGTAACAGCCGGAATGGGCGGGCAGTGGTTTTTTGTGTATCGTTTCGGGGCGATTTTCAGGGGAAATACAGCCGTAGAGCCGCCCCAAAATCCCCCTTAGTATTACGGACAGGGCAGACTATGCCCCGTGAAATTGTTGTGTTTCGGTATCGTTTCGGTGTTCATTTTGCCGGTTCCCTCTGCTGTCGTTCCTGCCCCCGTCTTTGGCGGCGTTTCGCTCTCCTTGGTACGCTCGTTCCGGTCAGGGTTCCTCCGTTTCCCTGCCGGAAGTCGTTGCGTTACATCGCCGGGGAGCATATCCCATACAGGCCGGTCATTCGATTGGAATAATCCATCGATGAACTGCCTATATCATATGACATTTTTGTACCATGTGCCGTATGTCCACGAATCAGGAATGAAGCCCAAAATCTGAAAAATTCCACGATTGCGGAAAAGGCTTCCTGCTGGACGGGTGCAAAAATCAGATGTGCATTTTGCACTTCTGAAAATCCGGGCAAATCAAAAGCGCATTTTGCGCCTTTGAAAAGAATCACAAAGGGAAATGCGCCCGGCATGGATATGTGGTACAATGGGGATGGCGGCAAAAGCTGGCCGCTGGAAAGGAGCAGGAAGCCATGAAACAGGGGATAACGGTTCAGGAGCGGTTAAAGGATTTAAGGACGGAGCGGCATTTAAAATTAGAGGAACTGGCGGCGGTTACGGGGATTTCCAAATCAGCCTTGAGAAGCTATGAGAATGACGAACTAAAGGAAATCAGCCACAAAAACCTTGTGGAGCTGGCAAAGTTTTACGGTGTGTCAACGGATTACCTGCTCTGCTTGACAGAGAACCGGAACCATCCGGGCATGGAACTTACGGAGCTGCATTTGAGTGACAGCATGGTGGAGCTGTTGAAAAGCGGGCGTATCAACAACCGGCTGCTGTGTGAGATTGCCACACATGAGGATTTTATTACCCTGATGACGGACACGGAAATTTATGTAGATGGTGTGGCAACCGCCCACTTCCAAAACTTCAACAGCCTTCTGGAAGTCCTGCGGGGGCAAGTCCTTTCCCAATATCAGCCGGTGGAGGAAGATGCTGCGTTAAAGGCGTTGGAAGCTATGCAGGTACAGGAAGAAGATTATTTCTGTCAGGTCACGCACCGGACTTGGGACACTATCCTCCATGCCATAAGGGAAACGCACAAGAATGATACGGATAGTGCGCCGGACGGCTCCAATGGCATGAAGCTAATCAAGGACGCAAAGAAGGCGCTGGCCGTGCCGGGTTCCTATCTGGATGTGTTCACTGCCCTGATGTGTACGCAGCTACAAATCCGGTATGAGAAGCTGTCGGAGCAGGAGCGCACGGTTCTGAAAAATGTTATGAAGAAAACTCCGGCATATAAGGATTCACCGTTGAGCAGAATGAAACGGAGATAAGGAAATGCCGTTGCTTGGGATTTTTCCATGCAACGGCATTTTGGGTGGTTCTTATTCAATTTTTAAGCGCACAAACTGGAAGTTGTGTTTTTTACGCTACTTCCTCCCACTTCAACTTTGGATACAGCTCTCCTGTTTTAGCAAAATGGAGAACACATTCAGCAACCAGATTCAAATCATTGAGCGCATTTCGCTTGAGAACTGGAGTCTGTCCGCTGATATTTACAGGAGCGTCCTCTTTGGATGTACCATATTCGGAATTGACAGGCATATACATATGAGCCTCTTCATCTTCACCATATGTGTTAAAAGCCAGAGCCGCCCAATCATTCTCAATATCTACAGATAGAAAATCCTCTTCGCCATATTCATCCAAAGCTAACCATGCAGACCTACAATGATTTTCCCGAATTTTGCACACCAGTTTGTCTACAGTTTCTTGTGTAATAGGTTCCCCTTCACTATTAAGAAAACGAATAGCAAAATCACTCATATAAATTTACCTCCCTATCCCGATTTGTCGATAGCTTCATTATACCGCAGTCACTTTCCAGAGGGAATAGATTTTCCGAAAAAATCATTGTATCATAAACATTATTCTGTTGAATCTGCTCTTGTTCCGTTTTTTGTGATGATAAGCTGCCCCTGCTGGCATTTCACGGTGATTTTGTCCCCTGCGGAGAATCCAGCCTGTTCCAGCCACTTACCTTGTAAAAGAATCTGCGGCGGAGATTGCTTGTAATTGCCACGTCCATAGCATACAGTCAGTTTGCGGTCGTCCATCCGTCCTCCTTCCCCGCTGCCTGTCGGCATACGATTTCAAATACATTCCCGTCCTCTGTCCTGACAGTGAGCAGGCTGTTCCGCTCATCTGCGTTCAGGTCAACAATCCCCATCCCTTCACTGTCGTTTAGTAAATCAAAAAGCCTGTCCCTAAAATAGTTCAGTTCCATTCTGTTGTTCCCCTTTCATAGTTTATAGTCTACTAGCTAATATTATATAGTCTTTTAGAATCTATTGCAATCCCTAAGTGTGATGTAGTCTAAAAGTGTACAAAATAAATGCTAATAGCTTATGAAATGGGTGGCATTATGGAAGGTAAAGGATTAGGCAAACGTATCAACATGGTGAGGAAAGACCGGGGATTCACGGCGGACAGGCTCTCGGAGCTGTGCAATATCAACGCAACTTACCTCCGGCAGATTGAAGGCGGGATAAAGGTTCCCAGTCTGCCCGTATTTATCAATATCTGCAACGCACTGAAAATCTCCCCTGATTATCTGCTGCGGGATGCGCTGGAAGATAATGAGGTCAGCAAGATACGGGAGCTGGCAGAGCTGTGGGAAAGCACGTCGCCCAGCCAGCAGGAAATCGCCGTTGCCATGATTCGGGCGGTATTGGAGCGCAGGGAAGGTTAGAAAGACCAGCCGGGTAGTCGGCTGGTCTTTCCACATCCAATCAAATATAAATCAACTCACTGTTTATGATTTCCTCTGCCCGGTTGCGGATATTGTTCATCCGGCCTACCCATTCAAGCTGGTTCCGGGCTTTCAGTTCCTCGGTCACTCCTTCGGCGGCTTTCATCTGCTCAATGATTAAGTTAAGCCGTTCTTCCGCCTGCTCGTTCAGGTCGGCAAGGTATGTCCATAATGTCCCGGTCAAAATAAGGGAACTGTACCGTGCCGGATGCTCCTGTTTGAGATATTCCCGGTGCAGCCTCCCATAGCGTCCGATGGGGCGGTTCTCCTCCGGCAGCTTCAAGTCCGGGATATAGTAATCACCTGCCAGAATATAATCAATGCCGTTCTCTGTGATTCTTTCTTTCAGTTTTTCCATTATCGTTCCCTCCTGTGGCGGAAGGCTCGTCACTGGCCAGCTCAATCACGTCCATAATGCCACAATCCAGTGTTTCACAAATACGGGCAAGTGTGTCCATGCTGATATGTTTCCCTTCTTTGCCCATGTTGGCAATCATATTTGTGGTCAGGCCAGCGGCAAGCCTTAAATCTTCTTTCCTCATGTTGCGCTCTATCAGTGTGTGCCAGAGCGGTTTGTAGCTGATGTGCATGTTTCTCCCTGCCTTTCTGCCCCGGATGGGCGCTTGCCCCCATTATATCAGGTTTCTTGCTAACTCACAAATATTTCTTGACGGTATCGCCGGTTCCGTCTGGATTGTGCTTTTCCTTTCCTCTTTTGATTACCTCTAATTAGCCATGACCTGTTTCATGCCTTGACTTTTATGATGAGGCTGTCAGAGAAATGGAACGGCTGGACAAACGCAGGGCTTCCCATTATAAATATTATACGGATCAGATATGGGGCCTTGCGGAGAATTACCATCTGTGCCTGGACAGCAGCCTGATTGGGATTGAAAAATGTGTTTCTGTAATCTGTGATATTTATCAGTCCATAAATGCAGGGCAATAGAGAAAAGAAGAAGCTGGCAGTGGTCGTGATCCGGCACTGGCGTGATGGCGTCAGGAACAGTTGAGACGGGATTGTCAGGAGGGATTTTATGTTTAAAATATTGGTAAAATACATTGGAGAATTTAAACGGGATGCCGTACTCACTCCTGTTCTTGTGGTTATGGAAGTGATTATGGAAGTAATCATTCCCATTATAATGGCGGTCATTATCGACTATGGCCTGGAAAGCCAAAGCCTTGGGAAAGTTGTGCTGATTGGGTTTGCCATGATTGTGGCGGCAATGCTGGCGTTGTGGTTTGGGGTGGAATCAGGCAGGACGGCTTCCAGTGCCAGTTCCGGGTTTGCCATGAATCTGAGGCAGGCAATGTACGAGAGGATACAGACCTTTTCTTTCTCCAATATCGATAAATTTTCTACAGCAGGACTTGTGACCAGAATGACGACAGACGTGATGAACGTACAGCAGGCGTTCCAGATGTCCATCCGTATCTGCGTGAGGGCGCCGATCATGCTGATCAGTGCGATGGTGATGACATTTATGATACACCCTCGTTTTGCCCGTGTTTTTTGGTGGTGATCGTCTGTCTGGCAGCCGTGCTTGCCTTGATTTCATCGAAGGCAAATCCGACTTTAAGGAAAGTTTTTCATCAATACGATGAATTGAACGCAAAAGTGCAGGAAAATGTAAACGGAATACGGGTGGTAAAATCTTTTGTACGTGAGGATCATGAGATTGGACGGTTTGAAACGGAAAGTGAAAAAATCCGCAGCCTGTTTGTAAGCGCGGAAAAGCTGCTTGCGCTGAATTCCCCTGTCATGCAGTTTTCCATGTATTCATGTATTTTACTGATTTCATGGATGGGCGCGAAAATGATTATTGCGGGAAGCCTGACAGAAGGGCAGCTTATGAGTATGTTTACATACGTGATTAATATTCTGATCAGCTTGATGATGGTATCCATGACGTTTGTGATGCTCATTATGTCAAGGGCATCGGGGGAAAGGATTTCTGAGGTGCTGACGGAGGAGCCGGATTTATTTAACGTTTCCCATGCGATCAGGGAGGTCGCGGATGGTTCTATTGATTTTGAACAGGTAGGTTTTGCGTATCCCTCCAATCCTGGTAAGGAAGTAATCAGTGATCTGGACCTTCATATCAGACCAGGAGAGACCATTGGTGTTCTTGGAGGAACTGGGAGCGCAAAGTCCTCCTTTGCCGCTCTGATACCAAGGCTTTATGATGTCACAAGGGGCGAGGTGCGGGTTGGGGGTGTTCCGGTAAAGTCGGCACCCATGAAGAACTGCTGGAAAGCAGCCCGGTTTACAGGGAAATTTATGAGTCACAGACGAAGGAGGGCGGCGATGATGACAGTAAGAAATAAAAAGAATATGGGGGCGACGTTAAGGCGGCTGATTGCTTATATCCTGAAAGAATATAAATGGCAGTGCCTGTTGGTGGCATTATGTATTCTGGTCAGCACCGTCGCGAATATTGGCGGCACTCTGTTTATGCGGAACCTGATTGATGACTACATCCTGCCGTTTGTGAATCAGACACAGCCCGATTTGTCCCCTCTTTTCAAAGCATTGCTTGTGATGGCAGCAGCTTATTATGTCGGCGTGTTCTGCACATGGGCTTATAACTACATTATGATTTACGTGTCGCAGGGAATGTTAAAGAAAGTAAGGGATGACCTGTTTCGCCATATGGAACATCTGCCCATCCGCTATTTTGACACAAAATCCCATGGGGACATCATGAGTATTTACACCAATGACACGGATACCCTGCGGCAGGTGATCAGCCAGAGTATGCCGCAGATGCTGTCCGCAGTAATCACGATTGTGGGTGTTTTTGTATCTATGCTGGTTTTAAGCCGTCCGCTGACACTGATCACGGTTGTGATGGTGGTCTGCATGGTATTCGCAACGAGAACCATATCCTCAAAGAGCGGGCACTATTTTGTGAAGCAGCAGACAGACGTGGGGAGTCTGAACGGATACATAGAGGAAATGATGGAAGGCCAGAAGGTAGTGAAGGTGTTCTGCCATGAGAAAGCCTGTATACAGGATTTTAAGGATTTGAATGTAAAGCTGCGGGACAGTGCGAACAATGCGAACCGTTATGCCAGTATCCTGATGCCTGTGCTTGGCAACCTTGGGTATGTCAGCTATGCGGTGATTGCGATGGTCGGAGCCTGCCTGTCTATCTTTGGCGGGCAGATGACTCTTGGAACGCTGGCATCTTTCCTGCAGTTTTCCCGTTCCTTCAATCAGCCGATCTCCCAGCTTTCACAGCAGTTGAATTCTATCATCATGGCAATCGCAGGAGCAGAGAGGATTTTTGGGCTGTTGGATGAGGAGCCGGAAAAGGACGGCGGATATGTGAAGCTGGTAAATGCACGTTATGATGAAAAGGGAAATCTGACGGAAGTTCTTGACAGGACGGGGATGTGGGCGTGGAAGCATTATCATAAGGCAGACAATACGACAACCTATCAGCCGATGCAGGGAGATGTGGTTTTTGACCATGTGGACTTCGGCTACACGGAAGATAAGGAGATTCTGTATGATATAGAGATTTTTGCGAAACCGGGGCAGAAAGTAGCCTTTGTGGGAGCTACCGGCGCAGGAAAAACAACGATTACCAATCTGATCAACCGGTTTTATGATGTGCAGGATGGCAAGATCCGTTATGACGGCATCAATATCAATAAGATTAGGAAAGATGATCTGCGGCATTCTCTGGGGCTGGTACTGCAGGATACCCATTTGTTTACCGGTACTGTCATGGACAATATCCGGTATGGGAAATTGGATGCTACGGAAGCGGAAGTTATTCAAGCGGCAAAACTGGCAAATGCCCACGAATTTATTATGAAACTTCCCGATGGATATCAGACGGAACTAAAAGGAAGCGGGAACAGTCTTTCCCAGGGACAGCGTCAGCTCCTGGCGATTGCGAGAGTGGCGGTGGCTGATCCGCCGGTGCTGATTCTGGATGAAGCGACTTCCAGCATTGATACCCGCACGGAAAAAATCGTGCAGGACGGCATGGACCGTCTGATGAAAGGCAGGACGGTATTTGTGATCGCCCACAGGCTTTCCACAATCAAAAATTCGGATGTGATCATGGTGTTGGATCACGGGAGGATTGTGGAGAGAGGAGATCATGACAGCTTGTTGGCGAAGCGGGGAATGTATTATCAGCTTTATACCGGGAAACTGGAGCAGGAATAGGTTTTATCTGTCATGATTCAAATAATCAGAGCTGGATTGAAAAAGAAGTATAAAGTAAAGAAAGGATTGTGCTTATATGCGTAATATCAAGCATCTGCTGTCTTAATAGTCGATTTTATAATGTAATGTCGGTTATCCATGAAATAGATGGATATAGTAATAAAATCCTTTTGTAGGGGAAAGTGTTTGCAGAATTATAGTAATCAAAGCTGATATTTGGGTATCAATTTATTATTAGTGTTTTTCTAAAAGAGACAGGATACACTTTTTCATAGCTTCATAACTTTCAGAACTGATATCATGTTCCATTTTGCATGCATCGATAGCGGCAATTTCAGGGTCTACTCCCAGATAAACCAGCCAGTCTGTAAGCAGTCTGTGGCACTCATATACTTTTTCGGCAAGCTCTTTACCTCTTTTTGTCAAATGGATATATCCCTCGTCTGACATAGAAATATAATTTCGATTTTTGAGATTTTTCATTGCAACGCTCACACTTGGTTTTGAATAATTAAGAGCAGTGGCGATATCTATGGAACGCACAGCGGATAGCTTTTGACTTAGGATTAATATGGTTTCTAAATAATCTTCAAGAGATTCTTCGGATTTGTGTTGGACATAATTCATAAACTTTTCTCCTAACCTAATAATAGTTAGTCATATCTTAACATCTAAAAGATAGGATTTCAAGGTTTGTTTTTGTATGAAATTTGTCGCATTCAAATGAGCTGAATTATTATTCTGACATGAATGTGCAGGGCATTAACAGCCGGGAGTATATCCAGATGATGTTCTGTCTGAATGAAGGGGTATCATGGAATATTGCAAATGACAGGCAGGGCGATCATATTTCAAAAGGGGAATCCTGCATATACAGGGGGCATGGGAGAATGGAATACTTGTGCAACCTGGGGAAAAGGGATTTTGTGTTCAGGAATGTGAAGATTCCCGTAGAATATTTTCTTAGGATTCTTTAGGATTATTTTGAACCCCATGAAACAGAGATGTATGAGAAAAAGCTGCTTGACGGCATATCGAAAGTATCGATTACCCCATATATGGAACATATTTTTGCAGAACTGAAATCAATCAAATAAAGAAAAATGTTGTTTTTGGGTTGGATTAGTCATAAATAACTGGCAGACTGCTTCCTGTGTTAGAGATTACTAACTTAGGGATTTTTTTATAAAAACAGGAGGCCAGGTCATGAACAAGAAATTGAATGCAAAGGATTTTATCCTGCAGCAGCTGCAATTCTATGTGGGGTTGTTATGATACTTCTGCTTGCAAAGGTTCCGAAGAAAGGCGTATTTGCTGTCAGCGCGGAAATACAGGGGATTTTGTTTTTGCTGGTCGGTGGATTCTGGACGATTCCGGTTGCACTGATTATTGGCGGCCTGTACCCTCGGCAATATGATGAGCTATATGCTCTCTGCCCTTATTCTGCTGGTATTCGTGTTCTTTCTGGACCGGCGGCTTGGCTTGATTGCCGCAGTTGTGACACTGCTTGCGTTACTTGGTGCAAAGGGAATGAATAAAGTTTCCTTGAGAGAAGCAGCCGGGAGGCAGAATCAAAGCGAGCATTTGACGGATGCGGTTCTCTCCTTTGCTGAGGGAATTGGTGTGATTAAGAACTATAACCTGATTGGTGAAAAAACGGAAGAACTGACTGAAAACTTCAGACGTTCCAGAGATACTCCCCATGAAGAAAAATACAATGACTGCGCTTGTGGGGCCATTTGGCGGGGAAAAGCAGCGTATTTCGATTGCCTGCTGTATACTGAAGGATGCGCCGATTGTAATTTGTGTATTGGTATTGATTTGATATTGATATGATAAGGGGCTGTTCAGCTTCAGGCTTAACGCCCATTTCTGAAACAGTCTTTCTTACAGGCTTTATAGGAAAAGTCCTATGTAGAGTGCGGTTTGAAAAGTTATCTCTGGAACGCTGGAACTTTTTCTGCGCTTTTTCGCAAAACCTATTGACAGGATGGCGGGGAATATGGTAGCATATACAACAGTTAGATATAACTAACTATAAGAGGAGACAGATGTTTCCAAATGAAAGGAATTACACGGAAAAATGCCTTATGGCATTTTCTTTCACCACATAAGTTAGATAATACTAACTAAAGAGGAAAGGGGGAATCTTCATGAGCGTTGTGATCATAGGAGGCCATGAGAGGATGGAGAACCGGTATAAGGAAATCTGTAAGAAATACAACCATAAATCGAAGGTCTTTACCAAAATGAAATCCGATTTTGGCAGCCAGATTGGCTGTCCGGATCTGGTGATCCTGTTTACTTCGACCGTATCCCATAAAATGGTACGCTGTGCAGTTGCGGAATCAGAGCGGCATCATTCCAGGCTGGAACGTTCGCACAGCAGCAGTGCAAGTGCTCTTATACAGATATTGGAGGCGTATGCGTAAGATGTTTGGCAGGCAGAGGAAAACGATATCGGAAGAACTGGTTGTCAGCCATTGTTCCCCAACAATGGCGGGGTTAAAAACAGGAAGCCTGTTCAGCTGCATGGCAGAGGACAGCGATATACTGGCAAAGGATATCCGCAGCCTAAACAAATGCCTTGTTCCCCGGGGTATCCGAATTATCCCACTGAAGGTTACAGAGCAAAGGGCATTGATTTATATGTACCGTCCAATAAAGCTTAAGGAGGATTTAAGCCGTGAGGCTGCGGAAGAAATTCTGGCGGAGAAGAACTATCCGGTCGGGCAGATGGAGCAGTGCATTGTGGAGTTGACCCGCCGGCTAAAAGTGCAGGAGACATTTCCCCATGAAATCGGGTTGTTTCTCGGATACCCTCCGGAAGATGTAGATGCTTTCATGAAAAATGGCGCGGCAGGCGCAAAATGTACCGGGATGTGGAAGGTGTACGGGGATGTGGAGAAAGCGCAGTTTAGGTTCGCCCAGTATAAGAAGTGTACCAGGGTGTACTGTGAGGTCTTCCGAAATAATCATTCGTTTGAAAAGCTCATTGTGAGCTGTTCATGATATAAATTACAACAGAAGCGTCCTGCGGGTATACCATGATACTCAAAGCATGGGCAAAACCAAGGAAAGGAAGGAGATATTTATGGGCAAGATTGCAGTAGTTTATTGGAGCGGCACCGGAAATACGGAGGCAATGGCATCCGCAGTAGCAGAGGGTGCAAAGGAAAAGGGGGCAGAGGTTTCCCTGATGCAATGCAGCGAATTTGATGCGGCACAGATGGACTCCTTTGATGTGGTAGCATTTGGCTGCCCGTCTATGGGGTCAGAGCAGTTGGAGGAGAGCGAATTTGAGCCGGTGTTCTCTTCCTGTGAGGGAAAGCTTGGCGGCAAGAAGATTGGCTTGTTTGGCTCTTACGGTTGGGGTGACGGGGAATGGATGCGTACCTGGCAGGAGACCTGTGAGACGGATGGTGCGGCGCTGGTGTGCGATCCGGTAATCTGCAACGAGGCGCCGGACGATGATGCAATCGCTTCCTGCAAGGCCCTTGGCGCGGCGTTGGCAGGCGTGTAAGAACGGAAAGGCAATAAAAAAGCAGGTATTCGATATTTTTTAAAGAGTACGGATACCTGCTTTTCATCTGTCTACAGGCAGGGAAATATGCCTTGTATAGGTACATCCGACGCTGGTGGACGCAAGCTTTTTGTGGTCTGTATGGGAATTGTGGTTGTGGAATGCCGTAAGATGTCCGTTCTATCTAAATGAAGCCACGGTAAGCTTTGCTTTTCTGTGACATATTTCTTTAAAGCGGAAAATAACCGTTTTCCCACAGCTTTTTTATGGCTTCGCTGACGCTGGGCTTGGTAAAGGAAAGCTAGGTTCTTTTGATATTGCTCTGATGTTACCATATTAAAGATAAAGAAGGGCTGTTTGCTGCCATTGTGGAGCCGGTCTCGGAGGAGTTCCTGTCCCGCTGTCTGGGAGTCCAGGAAACCTTTCACGGCTTTGACAGCGAGACACAGCGCAGGGAAGTGGGGCAGTATTCCAGCAATGCGATGCTTGGCATGGTGGATTATATCTACGACCACTTTGACGAATTCCGTCTGCTGCTGGATGCCTCTTATGGTACGAAGTTTCATGATTTTGTGAATCGGCTGGTCTCTATGGAGGAGGAATATACATGGAAGTGGATCCGGGCGACCGGTTCGCATTTTGAACTGGAGGGCGAACTGACGGCGGAATCAAAATAGTTTTTAAGGCTGCCAGGACTGGCAACAGTTCATTTGGCGGCCTTAAAATAAACCAATAGGTTAGTAAAAACTAACTAAAATAAGGAGGAACTGATATGCAAAAACAAAATCCGTTGCTCTGTGTCTGGGGCTGGGGAAAAGACGAACACGGCCGTCTGATTGGCGCAGTGATAAGCGCCTTGATTGCCGTCGTGCTGGGAATGCTGCCTTATTTTGCGGCGGCGCAGGTGATCATCGGTATGCTGAAGGGACAAAAGGACTTATCCTTTTATCTGCCATGGCTGGGCCTTGGACTGGCGGGATATGCCGTCCGGACGGTTCTCTACAACATGGCACTGTCCGTATCCCACAAGGCAACCTTTTCCATTCTGAAGACCATCCGTCAGAAGATACTGGAGAAGCTGCCGAAGCTCCCGCTTGGGACAGTCATGGATATGCAGAGCGGTAAAATGAAACAGATTATCGTAGACCAGGTGGATGGCATGGAAACAACGCTGGCACACCTTTTCCCGGAACTGACTGCCAATATTGCGGGGCCTGTCATGATTATTATTTATCTTTTTATTCTGGACTGGCGCATGGCTCTTTTGTCACTTGTGACCATTCCGGTGGGCATGGCGTTCATTGCCCAGGACAATTATCTGTTTGAGACAAACGTCCGGGAAAATATCCGCATGGGTAAGCTGTCTGCCACGGATAAAGATGTGGAAACAGCGGCAAAGGCTGCAGGCTGCGATGCCTTTATCCGCTCACTGGAAAAAGGATACGAAACGAATGTCGGAGGGGGCGGTGCGCACCTTTCCGGCGGGGAACGGCAGAGGATTGCTATCGCAAGGGCGATGCTAAAGGATGCTCCCATTGTTATCCTTGACGTTAAGTACAGTATAGTTTTAATTGTGTATGGTGTGTATAGAGTAAGGGAAAAGCTGAAAATAGGAACTACATACACAAACAGAAAGAAAAATGTATATGACGTTACATGGAAGAGAATTAGAAAAATCCTTAAGTTAGGGATAGGTTCTAGTTCTTTTTTTATGCCTTAAGGAAGGGGATGTTTCGATGGATTATATAGAACTGATTGAAGAAATAAGAGCAGAACTGCTGCAGGTTGTGAATCAGAGATGCGATGACATGATCCGGATGTATCAGAATGGGGAACCATACAATCGTTCAGAGATCAGGAGCAGGGAATGCCGCCTGGGGAGTACTTCCCCGTCCATGCTCAAAGGGAAGAGGCCGGTCTCTGTTACATTTGCTTCTGGTGAGACCATAGAAACACCCACATGGAAAAAGGCAGTCCAGACCATCCTGAAGCACTGCAACGGGCAGCCGGACATGCATGAAAGACTGATGCAGCTGAGGGGAAAGGTATTCGGCAGGCAGCGGACGATACTGGGGAAGGATCCGGCAGGCATGGATGTACCGATCCAGATCGATAAGGACCTGTATTTTGAGGCCAAGTTTGATACGGAGGCATTACTGACAATGATGGAGAAAAAAGTACTGGGGCCTGTGGGCTACGACTTTTCCGTGGACTATAGTCAAGTAAGTAGACACAAAAAAGTATAAAAGTTTTAAGGAGCAGACTAGGAATTCTGCTCCCAGTATAATACTTCCGCTTCGTTTGGAGTAAGCATATTCAGCGTGCCATGCGGTCTTTTTGAATTGTAGTACCCTTCTATGTACTCAAATATAGAAAGCTGCAGCTCCTGCAGGGAACGGTAACATTTGCGGTCTGTTTCTTCTTTCTTCAGATATTTGAAAAAGCATTCACAGCAGGCATTGTCAAACGGATAGCCTTTCTTTGAAAAAGACTGCACAACATCCAGAGAATCCAGAAGCTGCCGGAATGCGAAGGCGGTATACTGGGTTCCCCGGTCGGAGTGAAACATAAGGCCGTAAGGGGCCTTCCGTTTTTCGTAAGCTCTTCGAAATGCAGTGATAACCAGTTCTGTATCAGCATGGGCAGAAACATGCCAGGCAATGACTTTCCTGGAAAAGAGATCCATCACAATACACAGATAGTACCATTTCCTTCCGGCTTTG
>CAJTHL010000016.1 GCA_910576205.1 Clostridia bacterium
GAGGAGCTGGTTATCAGACTTTCGTACGGACGCGAAGTCCAAGGAGGTTTCCGATATACCGATTGCCCTTATCATTCTAACAGCTTAAGCAACAAGATGGATAATTCCTTACTGGCTGTAAGGGATACTAACCATAAATCTATTGTAGTAGGAGGCTTTTTATAATGGGAACAAAAATTTATGCGTAGCAAAGGCTATTGCATACAGCAATAAAAACAGATTTTAATGGCAAATGACAATAGCCTTTGCTAATCCTAAGATATTTTCAGGAGGTGCAAAGTGGGCTACCAGAATCCGGTTGATTTATTGCCAAAAGAGTTATTAGAGCAGATACAAAAATATGTTGACGGTAAAACCATATATATCCCCAAAAAGAGTGAAAACAGAAAGCGTTGGGGAGAGAATACCAATACAAAACAGTTTTTAGCTTCCCGAAACTGCCAGATACGTTGGGATTTCCAAAATGGAATGAGTGTTAATCAGCTGGCAGAAAAGTATTATTTATCCGTAAAAAGTATTCAGCGGATAATAAAATAAAAGAATCAGTAAATGTGCCATGATTTGTTCATGGCGCATTTTCATTTACAGAAAAAACATAAGGTTTTACTTCTGCTCTTATCCTGTTACAATAAGCTTAAAAAGCAGGAGGAATGGGAAATGGCATTTTTTCCGTATGGGGATAAGAAGATTTATTATGAGGAAACCGGGGCGGGGCTTCCCGTTGTATTATTGCATGGAGATACAGCCTCATCAAAGATGTTTGCACCTGTAATCCCTTTATATACAAATAGCCTCCGGGTAATTCTTATGGATTTTCTCGGGAACGGACAATCGGACAGAATCGGGGAATTCCCGACGGATTTATGGTATTCACAGGCTCAGCAGGTGACGGCGTTTTTAGAATATTCAGATTACGGAAAAGTAAATCTGATAGGTACAAGCGGCGGAGCGTGGGTTGCCGTAAATGTTGCATTAGAGCGTCCAGACCTTGTTTATAAGGTTGTGGCAGACAGCTTTGACGGGAGAACGCTTCAACATGATTTTGCAGACAATCTTCGAAAAGAGAGAATGGCCGCAAAAAATGACGATTTTTCCAGACAGTTCTATGAGTGGTGTCAAGGGGAAGATTGGGAAACCGTTGTAGACCTCAATACGAAAGCGTTGACAAAGTGCGCTGATTCAAAGCTCCCATTATTCCATAAGCCATTAGAAACCCTGGAAACGCCCATACTATTTGTGGGAAGCATGGAAGATACTATGTGCCGGAAAGATCTTCAAGAAGAATATAAGCAAATGGAAAAGCTTGTAGCAAACGGTAAAACCCATATATTCCCAACAGGCAATCATCCCGCCATACTAACAAATGCGGAAAAATTCGCTGCTATGGCAAAAGATTTTCTGCTTTCTGAATAACCAGGTAAAAAGCCTTATCGTCTCTTCCGCTATCCATTCGGCATAACGCTTTGTAAATCCTGTCTGTGAATTGTAGATTACGATTGTTTTCATCTGCTTAAATCTCCCTCTCTGATTTTCTATTGCATTTTCAACAGCTTTAAAGAGATAACTCCCGTCTTGAAACAGCCTGGAAAGTTATCCGCAGCGCCTTTTTACTTCTTTTTATCCGTATAAACTTCAAAAAGATATGTTGATTCCTCCTGGTATTCCAGAAAATCATTTCCATAAAAGTCATTAACCTTTTCTGTGGGGCAGATACACAGAGCCCTCGTATCATGGGGGCTTTGCTGAATGGTAATAAATCCTTTTTTCTTCAAAACCTCAGCTAACTTTTTGATATTATTTTGTCTTGAACAGCCCGGCAAATTTCCTAACCGGGTAAACGTAAGCTGCTCCTCTGACTGTCTGACTATTGATAATAACATAAACTGCTTTAAAGACACCTCTGGAATATGGTTATCAAAAAGTGTTGACTATTCTGCTCCTATATAGTATCATTTGTTATCCTTAATAAGCATTATGGCCTGGTTTCGCCGGGCGCATTAACGGTTCTGGAGATTAAGAAGAATTTTTCACCCCAGGACTGTGGTGTTTTTCGTATTTAACAAGCGTCTCTTAGCAGGAAACGGTTATCGTGAAAGGCGGGGTTTCTATGCGGTACATTATTTCTGATATACATGGATGCTATGGCCAGTACCAGATGTCGCTTGAAAAAATACATTTTTCCGGAAATGATAAGTTGTATGTTCTTGGTGATGCAGTAGACCGTGGGCCGGAACCAGTAAAAGTGCTACAGGACATGATGAGGCGTTCCAATGTCATATTTATTTTAGGAAATCATGATTTTATTCTGTATACCCTGATGAAAAAATTGTCCGTGGAGATTACGGCTGATAACTATGATAAGCATCTGACGCAGGAAATCCTTTTGTCTTACAGCATGTGGTGTCGGGATAGCGGGCAGATTACCGCAGATCAGTTTGGAAAATTAAGTTATTCCGGGAAAATGGAGATATCGGATTATATCGCAGAGGCATCCTTGTATGAGGAAATAGAAAATAATGGAAAAGTCTACAACCTGATCCAGGCCGGACTTGCAAATTTTTCTCCTGGCAAGGATCTGGATGCATATAGCTTATATGATTTTCTGGAAGACGAAGTATATCGGAAAAACGGACATATTGCCATGGATTGCGGATGTGTGACAGGGGAGAAACTGGCAGCCTTTTGTGTAGAAACAGAGGAGGTTATTTATGCAGACGGGTATCGGTAAGCAGGCATTCGTCACAAAGCTGTAACTTTTCCCTGCTATAATAAAGGCAAGAAAGGCGGAAATAACCCATGCCGGATTTATATTATATAGAGGACGATGCCAGTATCGCATCTGCCGTAAAAGAATATCTGGAACAAAAGGGCTTTTGTGTAACCATATGCGAAACCCTTGCCCAGGCCAGACAGGCCTTAAAAACCCGGACTCCCACCCTTGTCCTGCTGGACTGGAATATGCCGGACGGGCGGGGTGACAGCCTTTGCCAGTGGATCCGAAGCAGCTGGAAGGATCTGCCCATTATTTTTCTTACTGTGCGGGGAGATTCCAGCCATATAATCTCCGGCTTTCAAAGCGGCGCCGACGACTATGTGGTAAAGCCTTTTGATCTGGAAGTCCTGTACTCGCGGATCCAGGCCCTGCTGCGAAGAACCGGCAATCTGTCCGGACGCTATCTCTCCTGCGGCGGAATCACTGTGGACCAGAATCTAAGAACCGTTTTCCGTCATGCCGCAAAAAGCCCCGGCGGACAGACCCCCATGCCGTCTGACAGCCGGGAGGAGGTTCCTCTAAGCGCCGCCGAATATGAGCTTCTTCTGTACCTGATGCTAAACAAGGGAAAAACCCTTACAAGAGAAAAGATTTTAGCGCAGATCTGGGACGTCCACGGAAACTATGTAAACGACAACACCCTGACCGTTACCATGAAGCGGCTGCGGGACAAGCTTGGCCAGCCCCCCTGTCTGAAAACCGTCCGCAGCGTGGGCTACCGCATGGAGGATACCCGATGAACAGCCAGAAGCATATCTTTGTCACTTTGGGAGCCGTACTGTCTGTAAGCCTTATATCCTGCGCCGTCTCCCTTCTTCTTGTCTCCCGCCATTACAATCACCAGACCTTTGACCTTCTAAATGTAATCTGCGGTGAAATCCTGGAGCAGGAACCGGAAACCCGGAAAATCATTGCCGCCGCCCTAAAAGAGTATCAGAATGGAAATCCAGACGGCGTCATAGAGACGGATATTTTATCTTCCCTGGGATACCGGAGCTCCGATTTTTCCGGTCCGGCCCACAGGCAGAATCTTTTCTCTGCCGTCACAGGGCTTCTTTTGGGGACGCTTCTCTTTCTCCTTACCTTTTTATACCGGAATCAAAGGGAGGCGCGGCGCATCCAGGCGCTGGCCAGCTATCTGGAACAGGTAAATACCGGAAAAGCTATGGTTCTCTCCGCCTGTGGGGAGGACGATTTTTCCAGGCTGGAGGACGAAATCTACAAGACGGTGACATTTCTCTACCAGACAAGAGACGCGGCGGTGCGTGCAAAAGCTGACTTTGCGGAAAATCTCTCCAACATTGCCCATCAGATAAAAACCCCCATTACGGCCATGTCCCTGTCCGTCCAGATGCTGCGTCAAAACGCTGCGAAGGAATATCCGGACGCCCTGGAAAAACAGCTTTTACGGCTTACGTACCTGGCGGAGGCCCTGCTTAAATTATCCCGGCTGGATGCCGGAACCATTCCCCTTCTGCGGGAGAAAACCGATGTGTTTACCCTTCTTGTCCTGGCAGCCGATAATCTGCGGGAGCTGTCGGCCGGTTCCGGCATTTCCATAGATATCCCAGAGCTTGGGGAGATGATAGTGACCGCCGACCTGGACTGGACTATGGAAGCGGTGATGAACCTGATGAAAAACTGCATGGAGCATACCCCCGGGGGAACGGTACATTGCTCCTATGCCCAGAATCCCTTATACACGGAAATCCTTATCTGGGATGAGGGGGAAGGCTTCGCAAAGGAAGATCTGCCCCATCTTTTCCAGCGCTTCTACCGGGGGCAAAGCCCAAGGCCGGGCGGTATCGGCATCGGCCTTTCCCTGGCAAAAGAGATCATCACGCGTCAAAACGGAACCATCCGGGCCAGAAACAGGCCCGAGGGAGGCGCGCTATTTGAAATCCGCTTCTACAGTCACTGAGTTGTAACTTTCCTTTGCTATACTTATCTTAATTGAACTCCTGATGTTCAATAAGCTACAGACAAAGTCATAGACAGATGAAAGGAAAGAACGCTATGGAAATTTTAAGATGCGAAGGAGTCAGCAAAGTGTATGGCTCTGGCAATAACCAGGTGACGGCCCTTAAGGACATTGATCTCACCGTCAGCAAAGGAGAATTTGTGGCCATCATCGGGGCCTCTGGCTCGGGGAAATCCACCCTTCTGCATATTCTGGGAAGCGTAGACAAACCCACAAAGGGAAAGGTCCTGATAGACGGAACCGACCTCTCCACCCTGAATCAGACCCAGGCCGCGATTTTCCGCCGCAGAAAGGTGGGGCTGGTGTATCAGTTCTACAATCTGATTCCCACCCTGACGGTGGAAAAAAATATCCTTATGCCCCTTGCCCTGGACAGGAAAAAGCCGGAAAAGGAATATTTTGAGAAGGTGGTCGGTTCCCTGGGCCTTTCCGACAGGCTTGAGGCTCTGCCCAGCCAGCTGTCCGGCGGCCAGCAGCAAAGAGCTGCCATTGCCCGCTCGCTGATTTACCGCCCGGCGCTGCTTCTGGCAGATGAGCCCACGGGAAATCTGGACCAGAAAAATTCCTGTGAGATCATCGACATGCTAAAGCTCTCCAACCACAATCTGGAGCAGACCATTCTGATGATTACCCACAACGAAAAGACAGCTCTGGAAGCAGAGCGCGTTATTACCATCCAGGATGGGCAGATCATCCGGGACGAGCGGAGGAGGTGAGGATATGTGGAAACATTACGCAAGGGATTTTATAAAAAACAACCGTTCCTCTGGTTTCTCCGTCCGTCTCTCGGCCTTTATCTCAGCCCTGTTGCTGTCCCTGCTGTGCGGCCTCTTCTACAATGACTGGAAATATGAGGTGGAGCGGATTGAAATAGAGGAGGGCGGCTGGCACAGCCGGATAACCGGGGAATTTGACAGGGATACCCTGGAATCCATAAAGAATTTCGCCACCGTAAAAGAGGCGGTCATAAACCAAAAGGAAAGCACGGACACAGAAACTGTCGTAGACCTCTATTTTGACCGTATAAATACTGTTATCCCCGATACCCCCCGGATTGCCCTGCTTGCAGGCGTTTCGCCGGATAAAATTACCTACAACTATCCGCTTCTGGCCATGTATCTGGTCCGTCACCAGGAGGACACTGCGCCAAGGCTTTTATTTCCCCTGTTTATCCTGATAACGGGACTGGCGTCCTTCTCCCTGATTATCATTATCCACAACGCCTTCGCGTTGTCCATGAACGCCCGGATTCACCAGTTCGGCATTTTCTCCAGCATCGGCGCCACCCCCAGGCAGATCCGTACCTGTCTGTTGCAGGAAGCCGCCGCCCTCTGCGCCCTTCCTATCCTAACGGGAAATCTCCTGGGCATAGGGGGCAGCATGGGGGCCATGCACCTGTCTAACGTTCTGCTGGGAAGCCATATACCAGGACGCCACCAGGCGGTTCCCGGTTATCACCCCCTGGTTTTGCTGCTGACGCTTCTTATCACCGTGGCCACCATATGGATCTCCGCCTGGCTGCCTGCCTGGAAATTAAGCAGGCTCACCCCCCTGGAAGCCATTCAGAATACCGGGGAGCTACAGCTAAAGCGCAGAAAAAACTCTCCTATCCTGGCCCTCTTATGGGGTGCGGAAGGCGAGCTTGCCGGAAATGCTCTGAAAGCCCAGCGGAAAGCCCTGCGGACGGCGTCCCTGTCCCTTGTCCTGTCCTTCCTGGCATTTACCATTATGCAATGCTTCTTCACCCTCTCCGGAATCAGCACAAGGGAAACCTATTTTGAGAAATACCAGGATTCCTGGGACATTCTGGTTACCTTGAAGGACACGGATGTGGACGCCTTTCAAGAGACCGGCACAGTCCAGGGGCTTCCCGGGGTGGAGGACGCTGTTGTTTACCAGAGAGCTTCGGCAAAAACCATTGTGGAAGAGGCCCGGATCAGCGAAGCCCTGGAGACCCTGGGCGGGTTTTCCCACGCTTCCGGCAAGTTTGTCACAAAGACGGAAAAGGGATGGCTGGTAAACGCCCCCCTTATCATTATGGACGACACCAGCTTCCTTAACTACTGTCAGCAGATCGGCGCTTCCCCCCGGCTTGACGGAGCCGTGGTCATAAACCAGATCCGGGATGTGACAAATCCCGATTTCCGTCACCCTGTCTTTATGCCCTATATCCGGGAGGAAAACGCGGTAAGCGTCCTAAGGCCGGCCGGAAAGGAGGAGGCTGAGGTGGAAATCCCTGTTCTTTCCTATACAGACCAGGTTCCTACCCTGCGGGAGGAATACGCCACCCTGGACTACTACGAGCTGGTGCATTTTATCCCCGTGTCCCTGTGGCGGGAAATCAAAGGAGAGCTTGACGGTGCTAAGGAAGATACCTGTATCCGCCTTCTGGGAAAAGAGGGGGTGACCCTGGAAGAGCTGAACGCCCTGCAAAGCCAGATTACCCGGCTTCTCGGCCAGACTTACGCGCTTGAAAGTGAGAACCGCATCCTGGAGTACGAGATAAACGACAAGCAGATCCAGGGGCTAAAGGCCATCTTTGGAGGATTCTGCGTCCTTCTGGCCATTATCGGGACCGGCAATGTATTCTCCAATACCCTGGGATTTGTGTACCAGAGAAAACGGGAGTTTGCCCGGTATATGTCCGTGGGGCTCACCCCAGGGCAAATACGGAAAATGTTCTGCATTGAGGCTCTTGTCATAGGCCTTCGCCCGCTCCTTATCACGCTTCCCCTGGCAGTTCTTGCCGTGGGGTACATGCTAAAACTCAGCTATGTGGCGGCGGGGGAATTTCTGGCGGAGGCGCCCTTACTCCCCATACTCCTCCTCTTTCTGGCTGTCTGGGGCTTTGTGGCCCTGGCCTACGCCATTTCCTGGCGGACTATGCGCGGCATCCATCTGGCGGAGGTTTTAAGGAACGATACTATGATGTAAATTTCCTCTTGCCCTCCCGCCCTCTATCTGCTATTCTGGTAGAAAAGCGTGGTGAAAAACATGTTGCGTTTTGCAGTCTGCGACGATGAGTCCCTGGGCATCCAGGAAATCCTGGGGCATCTCCCCGGCTATATGGATACAAAACCGCATATTCCTTATCAGAGCAGCGCTTTCCAGGACGGCGAGTCCCTCCTGGAAAGCGACTGTAATTTTGACGTCATTTTTCTGGATATCCGGATGGAAAAGCCAGACGGCATAGAAACCGCCAGGCTGCGGGAGCAGGCGCTTCTATGCCATATGAAAGAGAGGGATCTCTGATATGAATGATTTCAGCGTCTGCCTTAACCTTGTCTGCCTTCTGGTCCAGAGCGCCCTCCATCTTCTCTTTGTCAGCCATCTCACCGGGAAACGGACAGCCGCCTGGCATTTCGCCGCCTATTTCCTTCTCCTTGAGGGCCTCGAATGGATTTCCAGGCAGGTCATGCCCGCCTGGCCTCTTGTCATGGGCGTAAACCTGGTTATCCTGTGGGGAATCACCTGCCTTCTTCTGGGAAATTCCCCATCCGTGTCCTGGATTGCGGCAATCATCGCCCTCTATATTTCCCAGCTCTCCTTTGGCGTCGTCAACTCCATGGAAGCCATCGTATTCCCCTATCAGATCGGAACCTCCCTGCTGTACCTGCTGATCTTTCTGGCCACACTGCTGTCCTTTGTGATCTGCGCCTGCTGCTACCGGGCTGTCTTTGGCTTCCTGTCCCTGGCAGAGGGACTTCCCCTCTCCCATACCTGGATGCTGCTCTATCCCATCCTGTTTTTCTCCGCTGCGGAGCTGTATATTATGCAGACCTCCTACACCCAGGCCTGTATTTTTCCCACCGATCTGCCCGCCATGCTTCTTCTGACGGAATCCGGGAAACACATCGCCCTGTTAATCCTGCAAATGCTGGGACTTGGGGCGCTTCTTTGCACGCTGTACGCCCACCGGCGGGTCTGCCAGGATTTCCTGACCCGGTCGCAGCTTCTTTCCCTCACCCAGGCTGTCCGGGCCCAAAAAACGTATATTTCCGAGGCCAGACAGCGGGAAGCCCGGACAAGGGCCTTCCGCCACGATATCCGAAACCATCTGTCCGTGCTGGACGGACTTCTGGGAAGCGGAAATTATGAGGAGGGCAGGGCGTATCTGAAAAAGCTGGAAGCCGTCTCCTCCTCCCTTTCCTTCCCCTATCAGACCGGCAATCCCGTAGTGGATATTCTCCTGGGGGAGAAGCTTGAAACCGCGGCTTCAAAAGAAATCCCCACAGATGTGTCCCTGCTCCTGCCAGAACCCTGGGGCGTGGATGACTTTGACCTGTGCGTGATCTTCGCCAATGCCCTGGACAACGCCATATCCGCCTGCCAGGAAGGCCCGTCTCCTAAGTTTATCCATATTTCCGGGGAGCGGCAGGGGGATTTCTTTCTGCTGAAGTTTGAAAACACCTGCGCCTCCAGTCCCCTTCCCCCCATGGGCACAGGGCTTATCAATATCAGAACCATAGCAGAAAAGTACCATGGCGCCATACTTACGGAAAAAAAAGACACCCTGTTTTCCCTCCATGTGCTGCTGGACATTTCATTACATCCAGAAAACATTTCAGCGCAAAAGCCTTGCATTTTCACAGCGGAGCCTTAAACTTGGGATATAGCACCTAAAAAGGCAGATGCAAAACTTAAACAGGAGGAACTTAAGATGGAACCAGTTTCCAGTATGACGACAAATCCCTTGTATGAACCCCCAAAAGCTGCAGACACAAAAGCTGCCAGAAACGAGCAGTCGGAAAACCAGGAGAACAGGGAGGCCGCCGGAAAGCATCCCTTAAGGCCTGACCGGGACGAATACATTCCGGAGACAAAACGGGCCTTAGCCCAGGATAAGCCACAGGGGCCGGACCGGAAGGCCGCCGGCGGCAATGTGAAGAAATGCAGGGTCAGCACGGAGAAAGTCGACCGGGAAATTGAAAAGCTCAAAAAGGAAAAAGAAGAGCTTGAAAGGCAGCTGAACTTAGAAACAGACGAAAGAAAGGCCGCCAGGCTGGAAAAAAGGCTTGCCCAGGTGGAAAACGAGCTTCGCCAGAAGGATACAGACGCCTACCGGCGTCAGCATATGACGCGTAGTTTTTCTTAAGTAAAGAGAGGGCCGGCGGATTTCACTCACCCGCCGGCCCTCTTTTCATTTCTCTGTCTCGTCAACCCATAAGGTACTCCAGAATCCCCTGGAACAGGCGGTTGTAGCCCTCCCATTCACAGAATTCCGGGGGTGCCCAGTGGGGCGCAAAGTCTGTAGTAAACACGCCGCTCTTCCCCTTGCCGTAGGAGGCGAAAGCGATAAAGGGATCTCCCTCCACAGCCGCCACCACCTCCGCCTCGGGCTTTGGAATGGTTTTATTGTACCCCAGCACAGCGGGGAATTCCCTGGGAAGCCCGGCCAGGGCCGGATGTTCCTTTACAATCACCGGCGTCACGCCGTCGCAGTGTTCCATCCTGTCGTCCACGGTGAGGACTTCCACAGGTAGCACCTCCTGCACCGCCGAATCATGCCATTTTCCCTTGGCGTCCACGCCGGAGAAGGTAAGGTAACCTCCCACCATCAAAAGAGCTCCTCCATCCAGCACATAATCCCGGATAACCTTTGTGCGGTCAGGCCGCTTCTCGCTCTTTGCAAAGGTAGCTGTGGGAAGCAGCAGGGTGTTGGCTCCGATATCGGAAAGCACCACACAGTCGTACTGTTTTAACTCCTCCAGGGTAAAGGGGAAGCCGTCCACCGCCTCGTGATTGGGCAGAAACGTATACTCGTAGCCCGCCGCTTCCACTGCCTTGCGGAACCATTTCTCTCCCGTCTCATAGACGGAGGTAAAAAACGAATCCACACCCTTTACATGGGTAGTATAGCTCATCCATGATTCCCCTGCCAGTAAAATTTTTTTGCTCATATGCTCGCTCCTGATTCAGTTCTGGGTTTTTATACGTTTACATTGGGATTGTCCATCAGCTCCAGAGGATAGTCCCCCAGGCGCTCTACCTCAAAACCATTTGCCTTGAATTTCTCGTAGTCAAAGGCGTCCAGCTCGTCGATGGCCAGCTTGTGAAACTCATAGAAGTTGGGCCACCACTCATAGCCGTCTCCCAGGCTGTGGGACAGATACGCGTCCGCAATATCCTTGCCCATCTGAGGAGCCACATAGAAAGCTCCCATAGCCAGCACATTCACGCCGTTTCCGGTAATGGCCCGCAGGGCCGCCGGTACGCTCTCCACCACGCCTGCATGGACGCCCGGGCACTTGCTTGCCGCAATATGGATTCCCATGCCAGTGCCGCAGAAGATCAGAGCCCTCTCAAATTCTCCCTCGGAAATCTTTGCGCCGACCTTTAAGCCGATGCGGTGAAACATTTCCTTATCCTCGTCCTCCGGGGAGCGCACTCCGATATCCGTCACAGTCCACCCCTTGGATTTCAGATGCTCCACAACCGCTTCCTTTAACGGAAAGCCCGCAAAATCCGCTCCTACCAGTATCTGTTTGTCTTTTACTGTTTTCATGCCCTGTTCCCTTCTTTATTTGTAATAGAATATAGACTCCATGTCCTCGTAAAAAGCCGCCTCGCTGTCTGCGTCGTACTTTTCAAAGCAGGGCTTTGTGTAACCCCACCATTTCTGCGTCGTCTCGTCCGCAGCCATCTTTTCCATATCGGCCTCGTAATCTGTGCCGGTGTATTCAAAATAGGAAAACACCAGATCCCCCTTTATAAAAATAGAGTAATTCTCCAGATTACACTCTGTAATGGTCTTTAAGACATCCGGCCAGACTGCCGCGTGGAGGGTCTTGTATTCCTCAATCTTCTCCTTCTTAAGCCTGCCGATCTGTCCAAACATGCGTCTTGCCATAAGATCTCCTTTATTCTGGTTCTGCCGCCTACGCCTTCTTCTTAAACAGGTGAATATTGTGGCTGGAGAAGTAGTTCAGCACCATCACCAGCAAAAGCACCGCGCCCCAGATCAGGGAAATGTAGTAGCTGCTGATCTGCGGGAAACGGTTGATACCGGTTTCCAGGGCACGCACCAGGAAAATAGCCAGGAGCACCCCTGTGATAGACTCTTTGCCGCCGTCCGGATCCACGCCGCCCAGCACTACGATCAAGATACACTGGAGAGTGTAGTTGGAGCCATAGTCGGATCTGGCCGAATTGTAATTTGCCAGCATAATCATGCCGCCCAGAGCGGAACAGATACCGGAAATCAGATAGGTCTTAATAAGAATCCAGTCTACTTTCAGTCCGCTGTACCGGGCCACGTTCTGGCTGCTTCCCAGAAGGGTGATCTTCTTGCCGTAGGTGGTTTTCTTAAGCAGGAACACCAGCACGGCCGCCGCTATGGCAAACAGGATAAACTGCACCGGGATACCCGCCACCTTGTTGTTGATAAGGAAGGCGTAATCCTTGGGGAAGTCGCTGATGGCGCTTCCGTTTGTCATGACGATACCGATTCCCGTAAAGAGCTGCCCGGTTCCCAGGGTTGCCAGGATGGGCGGAATCTTGCACTTGGACACCAGAATGCCGTTAAACGCGCCGGTTACCGCACCCATCAGAATGGCGATAACAAACACCAGCAGGAACCACTGGGGCCCTAAGGAGCCGGATTCGGAACCGGCATTCCGCATTAAGAGGGCCACGGTAATGGCCGTCATATTGGCGATTCCAACGGTTGACAGGTCAATGCCGCCTGTAATCATACATACCATAACGCCCAGAGACATAAGCCCGAATTCCGGGAACTGGGAGAACATGGTCTGGAAGTTTACCAGGGAGTAAAATTTGCCGCCTTTGGTTATGGCCATAAACAGGAACCAGACAACCATAATAATAAGCAGCCGCCAGATATGGGAATCCTTCTTAAAAGAAACTTTCAGCTTCTCTGCCATTATGCCACCTCCTCTGTCTGTTTCCGATTGCCTTTGCTGCGGCCGGAACGGGTTACCTGATATGCGCTGATTGCCGTACCGATTACAATGAGAAGTCCTACGAATACGTCCTTCCACACAACGGGAACGCCGATAAGGATCATGGAGTTCTCCACCAGCACAATAAGCAGCGTACCTAAGATACAGCCTGTCAAGGTACCGCGGCCGCCTCCGATAACCGTGCCCCCAAGCACCACGCCGGCGATAATATTCATTTCCATACCCAGCATATTGGTGGGATGGCACTGTTGCATCATGCAGACCCGGATCATACCGGCAATGCTGGCAACCACGCCCGCAAACACATACAGCAGAAACTTGGTTCGTTTAACCCTGAAGCCCGCGTTGTAGGCCGCCGCCTCATTTCCGCCGATGGCATAAATTCCCCGGCCGAACATGGTATATTTCAGAATCAGAAACGCGATCAGCACAATGAGCACCAGAACCAGGAATGCCGCAGGAAGCCTGGAGGACAGCCCGCTCTGGGTGTTTGTAGCCGTAAACAGGGAGCTGGTTCCAAAGCTCTTCATGCCTGCGGGGATTACCGCAAGCTGCCTGGATTCCAGAGTACCCTGCATAAAACCCTTGAACACACTGGACGTACCCAGGGTTACAATCATGGCGGGCAGCTCCAGATAACCCACGAAAAATCCGTTAATCATGCCTAAGATACCGCCAATCAGGATCGCTGCCAGAATAGGAAGCAGCACGTTCCCCTCATAGCCCATATCCAGGAACATTTTTGTGGTGGCGTAAGCGGTCAGCGACGCCAGGGCCGGGAAGGACACGTCGATGCCTCCCGACAGGATTACCAGAAACGCTCCCACTGCAAACAGTCCCGGCACAATCATGGCGGACATAATGTCCACAATATTGTTGGGCGTGTAGAACTGCCCGGAGCGCACCTGGATGAGGACGGACAGAGCCAGGAGAATAAGGAAGATATAGGTCTCGGTCCGCTTAAAAAGCTTTTTGATGGTATTCTGCATTCTCTCACCCTCCCTACATCATCTTATCCAGAATCATTTTTTCCGAAGCCTCGCTTGTTCCGAATTCTCCGGCCATACGGCCGTCCTTGAGAACCATGACCCGGGAACAGTTTTCCAGAATCTCCGGAAGATCGTCCGAAATAATAATCACTGCCATGCCGTTTCCGGCCAGCTTCTGCAATATCTGATGGATATCGTATTTGGAGCCAATATCCACGCCCACGGTGGGGCCGTTTAAGATCAGCACATCCGGCTTACAGGCCAGCCATTTTGCCAGCACAATCCTCTGCTGGTTTCCTCCGGAGAGAGTGGACGCCGCGTTGCCCGGGTCCGGTGTGGCGATGGACAGCTCCTTCACCCACTTGTCAATCTCCCCCTGGTACCGGGCTTTATCCATAAGGCCGCGGCTGGTCAGCTCATCGATGACGGAGATCGCGATATTGTCCCCGATACTCTGATCCAGGAACAATCCCTCGCTTAAGCGGTCCTCGGGCACAAACCCGATTTTGTTGGCGATGGCTGTCTGGGGATCCTTAAGCTCCACTTCTTTTCCACGTATTTTAATCTTTCCTCCCGTAACCGGCCGCATGCCGAAGAGGGACAAGGCCAGCTCCGTCCGCCCGGAATCCAGAAGTCCGGTAACGCCCAGGATCTCGCCGCCCTTGACGGAAAAGCTGATATCGGAATAGAATCCGTCCAGGCTTAATTTCTCTACTTCCAGCAGAGGCTCCGGCGTCAGTTTTGCAGGTACAAAGGGCTTTACCTCAAACTCCCGGCCTGTCATATAATATGTAAATTTCTGATTGTCCAGCTCGGAGGTATCGCCTGTGGCGATAAGCTTTCCGCTTCGGAAAACGGTAAAGCGCTCCGAGATCTCAAACACCTCGTCAAGCTTATGGCTGACAAAGAGAATGGAGATTCCCTGCTCCTTCAACTGAAGAATTACCTTGAACAGGGCCTTTACTTCTTTTTTTGTCAGCGCCGTGGTGGGCTCATCCATGATAATAAGCTTGGCGTTGAACATCAGCGCCCGGCAGATGGCTACCATCTGTTTTTCTGCCACGGACAGCTCCCCTAACTGGGCGTCCAGATCTACCTTGAAATCAATGCGGGCAACGGCCTGTTCCGCGATTTTCCGCATGTTTTTCCAGTTAACAATTTTTCTCTTTTCCACAAGCTGGCTGTTGATAGCCAGGTTTTCCATTACGGTTAAATTGGGAAAAACGGAAAAGTCCTGGTAAATAACCTGTATTCCATTCATAATGGCGGAAATGGGCGTAATTTTTGTAAGTTCTTTTCCGTCAAATTCTATGGTTCCGGAGTCTCTCTGGTAAACCCCGGAAATAATTTTTATCAGGGTGGATTTTCCGCAGCCGTTCTCTCCTGCCAGACAGTGAACCTCTCCGGGCCTGATCTCCAGCGTCACCCCATCCAGCGCTTTTACTCCTGCGAAATACTTCCGCACTTCAACTGCTCTGAGTAAGTAATCTGTCATGAAACCTCTCCTATTTTAGTTCCGCATCCCACCTGTCAGTGAAGAGGCAGATGCCGTTTTAAGTTCTGCACACGAACAAACTATGAGTCAGGCGGGCCAGAATTTCTGCCCGCCTGGCATTTTTTAATGAACAGTCTGTTGGACTTCTGACTGCTTAGAATCCAAAGGAATCTACGTTCTCGCCGTTGATTACGATCCAGCCCTCGCCCTCAAGAACGGTGGTGCTGCCCTCACGGAAAGTCATTCCTGTGTAGCCCTCGATGCCAAGATCAACGGGAGCTCCGATCTCATCGCCGTTCAGAACCTTAACCGCAAGGCTTATCATGGCCTTTCCAGCCTGTGCCGGATCCCAGAGGGTCAGAGATTTGATAACGCCGCTCTTGAGAAGCTCTGCATTGTCAGCAGGCATACCGGTTCCGGTGGTGAATGCCTTGTCAACCAGACCCAGCTCGTCGATGGCTCTTGCCACTCCCGGTGCGTCAAAGGAAGAGGTTCCCATGATACCCTTCAGCTCGGGATAGGTCTTGAACGCCTCTTTTGCCACGTTGTAAGCGGTATCGCCGTTGTCGTGGGACTCTACTCTGGGCTGTGCCTCCAGCAGGGTCATGTTGGGGTATGCAGTTTTCTGATATTCTACGGCCGCGTCTGCCCACTCATTGTGGGAAGCGTTTGTCACGTCTGCCACCATGGTGGTGTACACGCCCTCTTCTCCCATTGCCTCTGCCAGGTTATCCATGATAAACTGACCGTAACCTGCGTTGGAGAATGCCTCGATATCGTAGTCTACGTTTTCCAGACTGGCGCCCTCATGTGCGATTACCACAATGCCTGCGTCCTTTGCCTGCTTCAGAACGGGCTCCAGGGACTCGGGGTCAACGGGAACCACACAGATCGCGTCAACTTGCTGTGCAATCAGATCCTGTACAAGCTGCGCCTGCTTGGTAGCGTCGATAACGTCCGTACCCTTCTGGTAAACATTAAGGCCTGTCTCCTGCGCATACTCTTTTACGCCAACATCCATACGAACAAACCAGGGGTTGGAAGAATCCTTCGGAACAACTACGATCTCCCAGTCGCCGGTTGCCGCCGGCGCTGCGTCGGGAGTTTCCTCGCCGGCGTCTCCAGCGGGCTCCTCTGTCTGGGCCGGCTGGTCTGCGCCTGCCGAAGGCTCCTCAGCCTTATTTCCACAGGCTGCCAGACCCATTACCATTGCTGCCGTCATCATTAACGCGATGAATTTTTTCTTTTTCATTCTTATCCTCCTATTATGTTTTATATATTTCTTTAATTAAAACGCTTTCTCTGAACGGAGCTTTCCATCTCCTTTCTTTTCTTTCTGCCCCGTCTTCTGGTTAAAACGTTTTAATTATCGACAAAAAGATCTGAAATCCCGGAAAATCAACAGGATTCCCTTATAATCAGCTCCTGGGGAAGATGCACCTTTTCCACCGGCATCCCCTCCCGGCCTGCCTTTGTCAGCCGCCAGAGCTCTTTTCCCATCAGCACCCGGTCCTGCCTTACGGTAGTAAGCGCCGGCTGGAGATAGGACGAAATCTCCACGTCGTCAAACCCTGCGATCCCGAAATCTCCCGGGATCTCGTATCCCTCTTCCCTTATGGCGCGCATGGCGCCGATGGCAATCATGTCCGAGGAAGCGATAAATGCCTCCGGCAGTTCCTCCCGCCTATGCTCCCGCAGCATTTTCTTTGTGTACCAATAACTGTTTTCCATATGGTTCTGGTGAAACGCATCGGAGATAAACACATGGTTTTCCCTGTATTCATATCCATTCTTTTCAAGGGCCAGCCGGTATCCCTCAAACCGGTCCATCAGATTGTTGATGGTAAGGGGCTCCGAGAGATAGCCCACAGAGCCGTAGCCCTTTTTCCGCAAGTGCTCCATGACCTCAAACAAAACCTGCTTGTTGTCGTATTCCACACTGGAAACGCCCCGGATAGACGTCCTGCGGTCCGCCAGGATTACCCGGATCCCTCTTTTCACCAGATAGCGTATATTGTCGTCATCCCCGAAGCTGTTGACGATAATCACGGTTCCCACGTCTGCCTCCAGCAGACTGTGGAGCACCCGCTCCTCCCGCTCCCGGCTGTATCCGTATCCGATCAGCATAACCATAATGTTTTCTTTATCCGCCTCATCCATAAAGGTGCTGGCCATAAGAGAATAAAAATCGTTGGTGATCTTCGGTACCAGCATTCCCACCAGGTTGCTCTCCTTTTTGCGGATATTCCTGGCCGCGGAGTTGGGCACATAATCCAGTTCTTTGATAGCCTGGCGGACCCGGCGCATCGTCTGCTCCGATATGGGAGCCGTCCCGTTGATTACATGGGAGACGGTTCCGATTGTAACTCCTGCTCTTTCTGCCACATCTTTTACTGTAGGTCTCTTTCTCATCGCCCTCCACTGTCCATCCTGCCAGACATCGTTAAAACGTTTTAATTTACTGTCATTATACTATATTCTGTTTTTTTGTCAATATGTTTTTTGCTTTTTGGTTATAATTAGAAATTTTTGCTGCTCATTTTTGTGCAGATTGATGGTACTTTGGGAAATTCTCCGGTCTTTCACGTTTCCATGGCGTCTCTTACGTGTTCCACATAGATTTTCCGGATGCCTTCGTATTCTCCCAACCCTCTCATCACGCACTCTACCTGAAATCCCGCCCTCTTAAACCGGCTTTTCCAGGAATCCCCATCCTCCCCGGACATATCATGGACGGCGTGGTCTCCGGCCACCACCATAAAGGGAGCCAGAATCACCTTTTCCGGGCGAAACGCCTCCAGGGCCTTTAACAGGTCTTCCAGGGAAGGAGACGCTTCCACCGTGCCAAGGAATACCTGGGGATATCCCATCTCCTTAAATTCCCGGTTTAAGTCCCCATAAACGTAATTGGCATTATGGGGCGTTCCGTGTCCCATAAATACCAGGGCTTCCCGTTCTTTCAGCCCGGGAAATCCGGCCATGACTGCCGCTATGGCCGCCTGGTTGTCCCTGGCGCTGGTTAAGAGCGGGGCGCCAAACCTTATTTTTTCAAAACGCTCTTCACTTTGGAGGATTTCCTCCTTCATCTGCTGGTTTTCAATGCCGTTTAGCATGTGGGTGGGCTGTACGATCAGCTCCCTGACCCCGTCTGCAAGCATGGTTTCCACAGCCTCCGCCACCGAAGGCACCTGGATATTGTCCCGGCGTTTCAGCTTTGCAATAATCATTTTGCTGGTCCAGGCCCGGTAAACCCGGTACTCCCCATACGCCTTTTCGATCTCCTCCTCAATGCGGTCAATGGTTTTCTCCCTTGTCTGGGGAAAGCTTGTTCCAAAGCTCACTACCAGAACCGCCTTTTTCGTCTCTGCCGTCATCTCCTCTTCTGCCTCCTTCTCCTGAAAACGGAAGGCCCCGGTCATGGCCCGCCGCCGGTTTTCCATGATTTTAGCAAGGGCCGCCCCTTTGACCTCTTTTTCCGGTTCAAAGCAGCAGCCCTCCTGTTTAAAGCTGTTAAATGTTTTTTGCACCCAGTCCCATTTTGTCCAAAAAGGCCTGGCTTTACGCCTCGGCGATGCACTCCACCTCTACCAGGCCGCCCTTTGGAAGCTTAGCCACCTCCACGCAGGAGCGGGCCGGGAAGTTTCCTGCAAAGTAGGACTCGTAGATTCCGTTTACCACGGCGAAATCATTCATATCCGCCAGGAAAATCGTAGTTTTTACCACCTTGCTGTAGTCGGAGCCTGCCTCAGCCAGCACGGCTCCCATATTTTTCATAGCCTGATGCGCCTGGGCCTCCAGCCCTTCCGCCAGAGCGCCGCTCTCCGGGATCAGTCCCAGCTGGCCGGAGCAATACACCATGCCGTTTACCTTTGCCGCCTGGATATAAGGGCCCACCGCCGCAGGGGCCTTCTCCGTATGAATCACCTGTTTTGCCATTTGTCTCCTCCTTCTTAGCCGGTCTGTTCTGCCTGCCGTTTATCCCGGCCATGTTTATCTGGCGTCTGACCCTCTGGCCGTTTTCTGCCCGGACAACCGGCTCCTCTCCTATCATAAAGGATTTTTGTGAAATTGGCAAGTGGCGATTCCGACTTTTCCGGACTGCTGTTCTCCAGACATCCGTTAAAGTCAAAAATGTAGCCGCCCCCGGCATACAGTCCTCCAGAAGCTGCCAGGTCTTCCTGATTACGTCCTCCTTCTTCCCGAATTCCATCAGGGCGACAGGCAGATTGCCGCAGATGCAGGCCGTGCCTCCCAGAATCCGTTTGGCCTCCTTCATATCCACAGTCTCAAAATGATACAGCATCTTGCCTTTGGGCACGTCGGTCAGCTGCTCCAGACGGCTGTTGTAGGGGCCCTCCGATACACCCGCTTATCATACCGGTGCTTAAGACCACCGTGGGAGTCAGACCGACGCCTGCCAGGCCTTTTAGGCCGGAATCCGCCGCCTGCATTCCCTATCCTTACAGCAGGAAATATCCCGCCGCTTTCCTCACATAATCCGTATACCCGGCCTTTTCCACAGCCTCCGCCGCCAGTATGGGCACCTGGCCGATCTCCCGGCCCCCCATCAGATACCGCACGCAGCCGATTCTCTGAGCCTTTTCCACAGGCGCCTCCAGCTCCTCATACACCCACTCCTTGCGGATGCTCTTTAAGTCCTCCCCTGTGGTGCTTAAGTAGGAAAAGGTTCCGTCATAATACCCCTTCACCACCTCCTCCACGCCCAGCTGTACTGGCAGAACCACCTCGGGAAGCTTATCCGTATCCTTATAAAGATCACATTTGCTGAACCCGTAGTTGAGAAGATTCCTGGCGTCCGAAAACCGGATTTTGGGATCCGGCGCCGCCATAATGACGGCGATAAGCTCGATCCCGTCCTTTTGCGCCGTGGCGGAAAGGCAGTATTTCGCTTCCTCCGTGGAGCCGGTCTTAAGACCCGTGGCGTAGGGATACTGGCGGATAAGCCGGTTGGTGTTGGTAAGGCCAAACTCCGAGCTTCCCCGCCTGGTGGTATGGGTGATATTCTCCATCCAGATGGTGGAGTACGTATGTATCTGAGGATACTTTGTAATCAGCTCCCGGGACATAATGGCAATATCATGGGCCGAGGTCACATGCCCGGCCGCAGGCAGCCCGCAGCAGTTTACAAAGTGGGTCTCCTCCATGCCAAGGCCTTTTGCCCGCTCATTCATCCACTCCACAAAAAGCTCCTCGGAACCGGCGATGTGTTCGGCCATGGCTACCGACGCATCATTCGCCGAAGCCACGGAAATACATTTTATCATGGTATCTACCGTCTGGGTTTCCCCCTCCTCCAGGTACACCTGGGAGCCCCCCATGGAGGCCGCGTGGGCGGAGGTCATGACGGAATCCTCCAGCTTGATCTTTCCTGTGCCCAGGTTGTCAAAGATGAGAAGCAGCGTCATGATTTTGGTGACGCTGGCGGGAGGAAGCTGCTTGTGGGCATCCTTTTCCGCTATGACCGTCCCTGTGGACGCCTCCATAAGAATGGCCGAAGGTGCGGAAATGCCAAGCGTGGACATATCCGCCACCTGCGCGCCGCCTGTGCCGGCATTCTCCCCGGCGTTCTGCGTTTCCCCGCCATCCTCCGTGGGAGACGTCCCCTCCGACGCCGCTTCCATGGACAGGCCTTCGCCTTTTCCGTCGTCCAGGAGGGCCTGGGACTCCTCCTTCGCGGCGGCCGCTTCGTCCGCGCCGCTGTCCTCCGGGGCCGGTTCACCCGGGATCTCCTCCCCGGAAGCCGCCCTTTCCCCGCCATCAGGCGTCTCTTCCTCCCCGCCGTTCTCCGGCTGCTGGGCAAATACGGCCTCGCCCGCCTCCCACTGTCCGCCGTCTGCCAGTTCCGGCAGAGATTCTTTTGTATCCGTCCACCCGGCCATTGCCGCCGCAGGCTCCAGGGCCAGGAGAGCCGCCAGCAACCAGACAACTATACGTTTCATGGCTTATTCCCTTCCTTTTTATAGTTTCGCCTCCTCCCATCCGGCCAAGAGGCCTTTAAAACCATTTCCGGCGGCCAGAAGCGCCCGGAAACTGCCCACTGTGGGGAAGGATGCTGTTTACCTACTATAATATAAGCGGGATGCCCTGTACAATATGCCTGGAAATTGCGGGAGGACAGGGAAAATCAGTCTAAATTCTTAAAGGCCTCGTCCCGGCCCTCTACAACAATGTACGGACGATGCGTGCCCACGTATTTGTAAGCCGGACGAATAATTTTCCCGCTGCTGACCAGCTCTTCAATGCGGTGAGCGCTCCACCCCGAGATACGGGAAATAGCAAATATCGGTGTGTACAATTCCTTTGGCAGATCCAGCATATCGTACACAAGCCCGCTGTAAAAGTCCACATTCGCACAAACCGGCTTGTGAAGTATCTTTCCCGACATGATGCAGTCTTTGGCGATCCGTTCCACTCTGTCATATAGCGCAAACTCCTCATCCCTTCCTTTTTCCACGGAAAGCTTCTGGGCGTATTCCTTTAAAATTACCTCTCTTGGGTCTGACTCCGTGTAAACCGCATGTCCCACGCCGTAGATAAGTCCCGCCCGGTCAAAGACCTCCCTGTTTAACATTTTCTGCAGATAGTCATGAAGCATATCCTCATTTTCCCATTCCGGCACATGGGCCTTGATATCCGCAAACATCTCCTGCACCTTTAGGTTTGCGCCGCCGTGCTTGGGCCCCTTCAGGGAGCCTAAGGACGCCGCCACCGCCGAATAGGTATCCGTTCCCGAGGAGGACACCACATGGTTGGTAAAGGTGGAGTTGTTGCCGCCGCCGTGCTCCGCATGCAGCACCAGGGCCACGTCCAGCACCTTTGCCTCCAGGTCTGTGTAGGAGCCGTCCAGCCGCAGCAGATGGAGAATATTCTCCGCCGTGGACATCTCCTTCTTGGGATTGCGAATTACCAGGCTCTGGCCCTCGTGATAGTGCTGGTGGGCGTGATACCCGTAAACCGTTATCAGCGGGAACTGGGCAATAAGCTGCATGGACTGCTTCAGCACATTGGGAATGGAAATATCGTCCGGCCTTTCGTCGTAGGAGTAAAGGGTCAGCACACATTTCTGAAGGGTATTCATCATGTTGTGGCTGGGAGCCTTCATCACCACATCCCGCACAAAAGTGTCCGGGAGGTTCCGCATTTCCCCAAGAATATCCAGAAATTCATCCAGCTGCTCCTGGGTTGGCAGTCGTCCGAAAAGAAGAGTGTACGTAATCTCCTCAAACCCGAATTTCCGTTGGGAAAACCCTTTCACCAGATCCTGGACAGGATATCCCTGGTAGTAAAGCTCCCCGTTGATAGGGGTTTTCTTTCCCCCTGCCAGGGAGTAGGCCACCACGTCGGAAATCTCCGTAAGGCCTGTCAGCACACCCTTGCCGTTAAAATCCCGAAGCCCCCGTTTCACATCATATTCCAGATATAAAGACAGGTCTATGGAGCCCGACGCCTTGCAGTATTCCACCAGCCTGTCAAATCTTTCGTCCAGTTGAAATTCTTTATAACCCATATCATTCTCCTCTCAGCCGCCCAGACAGGCGGTATCCTTATGCTTATTTTAACAGAATTCCGATTACTACCCCCAAAACCGCCCCGGCCAGAACCTGCAGGGGCGTATGTCCCACAAACTCCTTCAGCTTTTCATTGGAGAAATCCGAAAAGGACGCCCCCTCAAAGGACTTAAAAATCTCTGTGATCTCATTGAGCAGCTTCGCCTGTTTTCCCGTCTCCAGCCGCACGCCCATGGCGTCATGCATGACAATTATGGCCATAATCACCGTAATGGCAAATTCGAAGCTGCCCGCCCCATAGGCGAAAAACACTGCCGTCGCCATGGCGCAGACCGTGGCTGCGTGGGAGCTTGGCATCCCGCCGGAACCTACAAGGCGCTCCGGGTCAAACTTCCCCACAATTACGGCGTGAATCAGAGTCTTTAAAACCTGCGCCACAAACCATCCCGTCACGGCGCTTACAAAAACCGGATTGTGTATAAGTGCCTGCCATTGATCCATTCTGCCTCCACCCTCCTTTCTCCCGGAAAAAGCCTTTAGGCCCTCCCCATAAAATCCAGATAAAAACTCTTCTTTCTATCGTCCAAGCACAAGGTCTGGCGTCTCCGCATCCAGCCATACGCTGTCCACCACTTCGTCTCCCAGGGGGTCGTAGACAACCAGATGAATTCCTTCCTTGTGTACATCGTGTTCCCGGGCATATAGACGGATAGCCCACGGAAGCCCTTCTTCCTCCGCCCTGGTCTTCAGGATCTCCACTGCCACGCCAGTCTCCTCCAGAGCGCTCCGGGTCTCCCTGGGAAGCTCCTCCCATTCCCCAAAACACTCCGCGGCCAAAAACACCGTATACCGGCTATTGAGGCACTTAAGCCAGTCGGAAAATACGTCGCAGCTATTGAGCTTTGCCTCCTCCACCTGCATCTGGTAAAGGACCAGCATCTCCTCCAGATGCCCGTAGGCCGCGTCACCCCTGCGGTCTTTAAGGTCATAGTGGGTCACCAGGTAATCTCCCAGATAGGCCCCTACCTTCTCGGCCCCGTAAATATTCAAGTGGCTTCCGTCCCGGGCGTCCAGGGGATAGTCAAATTCCATGGCCTCCATAATATCCACATCGTTAAAATCCAGAAAAGGCACGTCCCAGTCCTCTGCCACCTGGGCAGCCAGGTTATGCTTGGCGGCGTTCCACCCCGCCCTGGGGGTTTTAACCAGAAGGAGCTCTATTCCCTCCTCCCTGCACAGCTCTATGATTTTAAGCAAGTATTCCCAGGCCTCCGGGTCCGCAGGATCCGGTTCCTTATCCGGCCTCCTGGGAATGCCGTTATAGGAGATCTCGCAGCTTCCTGCGGGAACCACAAATCCCAGATAGGGGTCCTTCTTATCCGTGTAGAGATAGGAAATATCCTCCTCCTCAAGCTCATCCCAGCGGCTGTGATACTCCAGAATGGGAAAGATATAGCCAGACAGGGAGAGTTCCCCGTCCTTCTCACAGTGGATTTTCACAGCCTCCCACTTCACCTCTGACCATCTCATATAATCAAAAGCCTTCCGGTAAGCAGGCTCGCCGGAGGCGTGAATCAGCTCATTGATATCCAGCACCGCCACCGAGGGCTTCTGATACCTGAGAATCTCCAAAAGCCAGTAGTAGGTGGCAAAAAGCGGCTGCTCCTCCGTGCCAAAGCCATAGGCCGAGATCCCGTACTGCCGGTATAGTTCCATGGCTGACAATCCCATAATGGTCTGGCTGCTGCCAAGAAGCGCCACATCAATAGTATCCTGCTCCATCTCATAAAAACCGTCCACAATGCGGGTACTCTGCCAGGTGCCATACCACTTGGGTTTCAAAACAGTTGTAAGAATCTGGAAAAGTGCAGCCAGCACCGCCAGAAAGCAGACGCCGCGGATCCACTCACTCTTTTTCATCATAAACGCTCCCCCCTCTAAAATCTCTGGTAAATAAAGGCAGCCGCGTTATAGTCCCCCCCATAACAGCCAAAGACCAGCACCGTCCCACACAGGAGCAGGTAAAGGCTCCAGCGAAACAGCAGATTCTGCCTGGCAAGGGTACTTCGGACGCGTATTTTCTGCTGCAATGCGGACACCACAAGAAGCGCCAGCAAAGCAGTCAGAACCACCACCCAGTCCTGGGGACTTAAAAGCTTAAAAAGGGACCGGTCAAAAAGAATTTCCGGGTTCCATCTGGAACACATGGCCTTAAGAATGGCAAAAGCCTCCCCAAGACTCCGGGCCCGGAAAAACACAAATCCCAGGTTCACCAGCAGGAATGTCCGCAGAGCCTGGAACAAACGCCAGCTAAACACATCCGTCTGGATGCGAAGCCACGCCGTCAGCTTTTTGAAAACCGGGGAAAGCAGTTCCCCCGACACAATGTAAAACCAGTGGAGAAGGCCGGAGCCCACAATAAAATTCCAGCTTCCCCCGTGCCACATGCCCACGGAAAACCACAATACCAGCATACTTAGGTAGAGGGGCAGCTTCTTTCCCCGCTTCTTCCCCAATTTTTTTTTGCTCCAGTCCTGGAAGGAAATCCAGAGAGGGGATTTCTGCAGGGGATAAAAAACATAGTCCTTAAACCAGGCTCCCAGGGTAATATGCCATCTGCGCCAGTACTCAGAAATACTTAAGGAAAAATAAGGACAGGTAAAATTTTCCGGAAGAGTGATTCCCAGAATCTGGGAAACGCCCAGCACAATATCCATACAGCCGGAAAAATCCGTGTAGAGCTGGAAGGCAAAACAGACGGTGGCAACCACAAGATACCAGCCCGGATAGGCAGAGTACCAGCCGTAAACGGCATCCACCACCATAGCCAGCCGCTCCGAGATCACAAGCTTCTTGAAAAACCCCCAGAGTATACGCTGGGCCCCAAAGGCCGCCTGCTCATAGGAAAAAGAATGTTTCACAAAGAGCTGGGGCTCCATCTGTCCGTACCTGGTAATAGGCCCGGAGACCATCTGCGGAAAATAGCAGGCAAAGAGGGCGTGCTTAAGGGGATTTTTCTGGGCCCTGGCAGTTCCCCAGGACACATCTATAACATACCCCAGAAGGGTCATGGTATAAAAGGAAATCCCCAGGGGAGCCAGCATGCCAAAGGGCGTCTCAAAACCGAAAAAACGGATATATTTCAGCAGAAAAAGCGGAAGCAGCGTAAGACAGACCACCCCGCCTGTGGCAAAGCCCTTAAACCGGCTTTCCTGCCGGAGCCTCTGAAGGAGCAGGGCTCCCAGGTACGTGACAAGAATCCCGTACAGCAAAAAGCCCAGAACCGCAAAGCCTCCGGAGAGATAGCAAAACAAAAGGCTTGCCGCAAGAAGCGAAAGCCACCGGATACGCCCGGGCAGAATATAGTAAACAAGGACCGTAACCACGACAAAACATAGAAATGAAAAGGACGTCAATGCCATAACAACCGTTCTCCCCCACCTGTGCTCACTGTTCCAGCAGTTCTACAAGCCCCATATCCGTCATCAGAAAGGCCACCCGCCGCATGCCAAACAGCACGGCCTCCTTAGGCTCTGATACCAGGCGGGCGTCCCTCTCCTCAAAGGCCTGGATGGCCTCTTCCAGATTTTCCGTCTCATAGCAGGTGTGATACAGGAATTGTCTCTTTTTCACCCGCTTTTCCACCATGGGGCCGCTGACCAGCTCCACTCTGGAACCGTCCTTTAAGGTGAGCATGCACAGGCTGGCGTCCTGTTTTTCGTCGTACACGGTTTCGCTGATTGTATCCACCGGAAAAAGGGAGGTCACATAGGCAATCATGTCCTCCATCTTCTCCGCCGCAATCCCAATGTGATGCAGCCTCATTTTACCCGCTCCTCAATAATATCCGCCATGGCGCCCACGTCCTTCATGCCCGTAACCTCCCCCATGGAGAATTTCATGCCGAAATGACGCTCTACGGCCACCACCAGATTAATGTGCTCCAGGCTGTCCCAGTCCTCGATATCCGCCGCCGTGGTGGTCTCCCCCACCGTGATATCCTCGTCGTCAAAAACATCCCGGAACACCTCGTTTAGTCCCTCAAAAATTTCTTCTCTCGTCATCTTCTTGTACCACCTTTATCACTTGGTTTCTTTTTTTATAGGGCTTCGTAAGGTCCAGGCTCCAGATGGTGTCGCCGTTGTCCGCCTCTGAAATCTTTGTAAAGCCCTGGGTTTTGTAAAATTCCCGCACCATGGCGTTTTTGGCTGTGGGATAATAATATCCTCTCAGCTCCTCTATGCCAAGCCCCTTACTTCTCTCCACCAGGGTATCCAGCATGGCGTCCTCCATCTGCCGCTTCAGCACCCGACAGCTCATAAGCCACAATTCCAGATGCAGTACCTTCCCACGGATGCGTCCGATAACCACGGACACCACCCCGTTATCCCCAAACTTATCCTTAAGCCTTCCGCAGAGGGTCAGCTGCTCCTTGTCCGCCGCGGCCGCCTCAATCCCGCTTAAGGTATAGCGCCGGGTGGTAAGGTTAAACTGGTTGCTCTTGTTGGTGAGCTGGGCGATGCGGGCCAGATATATGGGCGAAAATCTCCCGATCTCTGCCTCCATCTCAAGGGAGACAAGATACTCCCCATAGTCGGCAAATGCAGCCTGAAGCTTTGTGCGCCGGGCGTTTTCCCGGTACATTTCGCTGCGCTTCAGATCGTCTGCGGACAGCCCTGTGACCTCGAAAAATCCCGAGCGGTCCAAAAGGCGGACGGCCGTCTCCGGAGACGTAAGCTCCGGAACAGCTACACCTGGAAGCTGCTCCCTCACCAGGGAACGTTCCGCAGGATTGTCGTCCACAAAGACCAGGCTTTCCGGCAAAAGGTTCAGCTCCCGGGCCATGGCCAGGAGATTTTCGTTTTTCGGCTCCCAGTTGGCCTTTATAACAATAAAATCCTCCGGCTTCAGGAGGCCGTCCGGATGGCGAAGCCCCGCCAGGGCATTCTCCGGCTCATTTTTAGAATTTACATTTAAGAGAATCCCAAGGCCTTTAAGCTCCTTTAAGTACTGCTGGAATTCCGTGTAGGCCTGTCCCTCCGGGATCTCCTGCCCGATGGCCAGCTGCTCCGGCCCGTCGTCCCCCACGACGCCTCCCCAGAGGGTGTTGTCCAGATCCAGGGCCAGCCCCTTCTTGTTTTTCCCCAGAATGGATTTGATGATCTTGCTGATCTCAAAGGAAAGCTCCGGGATAAAGGGCACTGCCAGGGCATATTTATACATGTACCAGTAAAAGGGATCCGCCCAGGCGTCCAGCCCGCAGCGGGCGCTTAAATACTGCAAATCCAGGATATAAAAGTGGGCGTGGCTTCTGGCATACGCCGCCAGCCGACCGTTTAACTGGTTTAAAAAGGACACCCGCCCCTGCAAAATGGCCGCGTCCTGGTTTCCCAGAAGCCGGTAGGAGGGAAATTCAAAATTGTTCTGTATCACCGGACAGTGATAGAGGTCCTCCAGGCGCTCCCACATGGCCTCAAACCGCCGGTATTCCCCCTCAAGCCGCTCCTTTGTCTCATCGTCTGATTCCCCAATAACCGGATACGCGGTAATATTGCGGTTGGTGGTGTGGAGGTAGATAAAATCCGGCTGAAAATTCTTCAGGGTTTCGTTTGGAAACATGGCGTCCTGATAATACTGGTTGTATTCCGACTCATAAAATTCTGCCTGGATACCCTGATCCAGCAGAAACAGCTCCAGAACCTTCACAATATCGTGGGTGGTGGAGCCGCCCAGTACGGCGATCTTTTTCTTTATAAAATCCCGGTTTTCAGACAGAAGCGTCCTTTTGATGCTCTTCTTTTTTTTCAGAATCCATTGACTGTCAAAGGGGTATTCCAGGGCTTTCATCTCTCGTACTCCGTCTATCTCTCTTTTCGAAAACATGCTCTTCTTACTATATCATTAATTTTATCCCATCACAACAGGAAATTTAAGTCTCTGAAAGCGCCCTCCACTGCTCCGCCAGGCTCTTTAGGGCTTTTTTGCGGGTCAGCTCCACCAGATTCAGCTTTGTCATGTCTACCAGGGCCGTTTTCACCGGGTCCTTCCTAAGCTCCTGGGCCAGAAGCTCCATAAGGGCCTCCCGGTCCGTCTGGCTCTCCATATCGATAAAATCAATAATGACAATGCCGGAAATATTGCGAAGCCGCAGCTGCCTGGCCGTCTCTATGGCCGCCTCCCGGTTGATTTTCCAGAAGGTGTTCTGCCTTTTCTTTCCCTTCTCAAACTTCCCCGAGTTGACGTCCACCACCGTCAAAGCCTCCGTGGGCTGGATCACCAGATAACCGCCCGAATTCAGCCAGACCCGCTCCCTAAGCGCGTCCTGCAAAACCTTTTCCAGGCTGTAGAGCTTAATGAGGGGAAAACTTTTGTCCTCGTAGAGCCTAAGCTTACCCAGATCCTCCGGCTGGGCCTTTGCAAGATAGCCACGCAGCTCCTTAAAAATCCTCTCATCGTCGGTCACAATGCCGGAGAGGGTATTTGCGGGAATCCGGCGCAGAATCGTAAGCACCGGGGAATCCTCCCTGGAAAGCAGGGTAAAGCAGGTGCGGGAATATCCTTTTTGCAGAACCTCCCGGTAGCTCTCCCGCAGACGTTCCAGCTCCCTTAAGAGGACGTCCTCCTCCGCCTCCGCCGCGTTTGTCCGGGCAATCACCCCGAAGCTTCCGTCACAGTGGGGCGCAAGAAACTCCCGCAGACGCTGACGCTCCCCTCCGGAAAGCCTGGAGGAGACTCCCAGCAGCCCCTTCTCGCTTGTGACCACCAGGTATTTCCCCGGGAAGCTTAAATTGGAGGTTACGGAAGGCGCTTTTGTCTTAACGGCCTCCCGGTTTACCTGGACGATCAGTTCATCCCCCTCCACCAGGGTCTTCTTTGTCTCCGGGTGCCTGCGGCTTGTAATGAGGGGCTTTTGATTCTCCTGCAGGGAATAATAGCACATCTGCTTCTCCCCGATCTCCACAAAAGCCGCCCCGATCTGGGGCGCCAGGTTCTTTACCTTCCCAATGTAAATATTTCCCAGAAGAGAAGGGCGCTCCTCCGGCTCCAGGATCAGCTCCACAGCCTTGTCGTCCTCAAAGAGCGCGCTCAAAATCCCCTTTTTCTCCCCCTCCTCATAGTGGGTTATCACAAGCTTCCGGTTTTCCTGCCTGCTTCTTTCCTCATCCGCCATTTCCTGTTGTCCTGTGCCTTTTATCCATCCCTTTTCCATCAGCCAAACTCTCTCCCAAGGCCTTCCAGCGGAATAAACCCTCCGCTGCCCTGGGCATCCTCCTGCTTTGCGTACAGTTCCTTCCGGTGAAGCAAAAGGGCAAAGGGGTCAAAGGGCTGTCCCAGATACTGGAAGAAGGCCTCCATGACCAGCTCTGGCCTAATATTTGTCACACTGCCTGCGGACAGCTTTAAAAAAATATGGTCGTCCCGGATATCCGCCTCATAGATAAAGGGCCGGATATCCAGCTCCCGCTCCGACTTTTTGCTCTTCTTCAGGATCACAATCTCCGGCCGGGCCAGAAACGCCGCAAAATCCTCCTTCCAGGAATCCCTTCCCGGCTCTGTCTCCAACGCCTCCGGCTCCTTCCCGGCCCTGAAGCGCACCTCATAGTCCGCAGCCGCCACCAGGGACATGGCATTCTGGGATTTCTCCCCGGAGATCTCCCGGAAGGAGACGATCTCCACCCCCTCTGCCATCACCTCGTTAAGGCGACGTACACAGTCTGCGGAGGAAGAGGCTTCCTCCACCTGGATATCCATATACTCCCCGTCGCTGGTAAGGCCCACCCCCAGAGGGGAGGCAAAAGACATGATAATATGAGGGCTGAACCCTTCGGTATAGCTCACCGCAATACCCGCCCGTTTCAAGGCCTTCTGGAAATAGCGCATCATATCCAGATGGCCGATAAACTTCATTATGCCGGATTTTCGGAATTTCACCCGGATTTTCACAGCGCGCTCCCTCCCTTCTCCTTTTCCTTCCAGGGCACTATATCCCCAGGCAGCTTCCCTTCCTCCTTAAGTTTCATCTCCGGCCGTTCTTTCCCTCCCGGGCACACGCCTGCGCCGTACCGCCCTGCGCCACAGCCCTGGCATTGCTGGCGGCAGTTTAAGGTAATCGCCTCCTGCTGGCTCTTCTCCCATTCCCGCTTCAGAAATTCCTTTGTCACGCCCACATCCAGGAAATCCCAGGGTAGGATTTCATCTGTCTTTCGCTTCCGGGAGGTGTAAAAGGCCACATCCGTGCCTGTCTTTTCTATGGCCTTCTCCCACCGCTCCATATGGAAGCACTCGGTCCAGGAATCGAAAAGGCATCCGCTCTGGTAGGCTTCCAAAAGAAGCCCGGAAAGCCTCCTGTCGCCCCTGGCAAACAATCCCTCCAGGATAGACACATCCGCCTCATGCCAGTTGTATTTCATGCTCTTTCTGTTAAGCTGCTCTTTCACCTCCTGGTTTACCGTGTGGGCCTTCTCCAGAAATTCCTCCCGGGTGTTCATAGACGCCCACTGGAAGGGAGTAAAGGGCTTGGGCACAAAGAAAGACGTGCTGATGGTGATCTGACATTTTCCGTTTCTCTGATCCTTGGGAATCTCATAGTACCGCCTGGCGATCTTTTCCGCCAGACGCGGAATCCCCCTGATATCCTCCTCAGTCTCCGAGGGGAGGCCCAGCATAAAATAAAGCTTTACCTTGCTCCAGCCACCGTCAAAGGCCTGTCCGGCCCCGGACAGAATATCCTCCTCCGTAAGACCTTTGTTGATGACGTTTCGCATACGCTGGGTGCCCGCCTCCGGGGCAAAGGTAAGACTGCTCTTGCGGATATCCTGCACCTTACTCATAACATCCAGGGAAAAGGCGTCGATGCGCAGGGAGGGAAGGGACAGGTTAACGCCCTTGTTCCCGAAATTCTCTATAAGGAAATCCACAAGTTCCGGAAGCTCCGTGTAGTCGCTGGAGCTAAGAGAGCTTAGGGAAATCTCCTCGTGGCCCGTGGCCGCAATCATCTGGCAGGCGCGTTCTTTGAGCATCTCCACATCCCGCTGGCGGGTGGGCCGGTACAGCATGCCCGCCTGGCAGAACCGGCATCCCCGGATGCATCCCCGCTGGATTTCCAGCACCACCCGGTCCTGGGTGGCCTTGATAAAGGGAAGCAGGGGTTTTTCCGGATAAAAGGTATGGCTTAGGTCAAAGACCATCTGTTTTTCCACTCTGGCAGGCGCTGCGGGATGATTTGGCCCAAAGGACTCAAGGGTGCCGTCCTCCTTGTAAGCCACATCGTAGAGGCATGGCACATAGATACCCGGAATCCCGGCGGCCTTTATAAGAAAATCAAAGCGGCTTCCCCCCTGGGCCTTATTGGCCTTCCAGGCGTCCAGAAGGGCAAAATAGGAGGTTTCCCCCTCCCCCATATAAAATAAGTCAAAAAAGTCCGCAAGGGGCTCCGGATTGGCCGCGCAGGGCCCTCCTCCGATGACAAGGGGGTCGCCTTCGTCCCTGTCCCGGGCATAGATGGGAATGCCGGACAAATCCAGCACCTGGAGCACATTGGTATAGCACATCTCGTATTGCAGGGTGATGCCCAGGAAGTCAAAATCCCCCAGGGGGTCCTGGGACTCCAGGGCAAACAGGGGGATTTTCCTCTCCCGCATAATCCTATCCAGATCTACCCAGGGGGAATACACCCGCTCGCACCAGGTATCCTCCCTCTGGTTCAGCATGTCGTAGAGAATCTGGATGCCCAGATGGGACATGCCAATCTCATAGACATCCGGAAAACACATACAGAAACGGATATCCACCTTCCCCTTATCCTTTGTAATCACATTGACCTCATTTCCCAGATAGCGGGCCGGTTTGTCAATGGTCAGAAGAATCTCATCGCTCAAGGCCAGTTTTTTCATACTTAAAACTCCTCCCGGATAGGTATGATAAGACGGGGAGACTGTCCTTGGACGTGTTCTCCCCGTCAAACACCATACGCACCAGTTTCTGATTTATTTCACAGAACCCCTGTTTTCCCGGGTTTTCCCAAAGAACACACAGGTGACGTCCGTGTCAATTTTGCTGCTGTCCTTCCCATTGTACAACATCAGGTCCCCGTTGTCACGCTTAAAACTGTAATCCGACAGATATGCCACCTTTCCGCCCTCTACCACGCCGTAGGAGCCTGCGGCGCAGTCGCCTGCGATCTTCTGGGTTTTCCCCTTATAATAGCTGTACAGCTCGCCCTCCTGCTGATCGGAGTCAATGTCCTTCAGATACAGCAGACGGTCGTCGTCGCTGCTGTTGAGGGAGTAGGGATACACGTCGGAGTCAATCTTTGTTTCATTGAGATAGAGGTCCGCAGCGTCCCCATCCTTATTTTCCTCGCAGAAATAATAGACGCCGTTGTCTGTGCTGGCTGCCAGATAGGAAATATCCTCGCTGATAAGGTCAAACTTCCCGCCTTCCTTTTTGTAGTCCCAGGCGTTTAAGCTGATTTCCTGTCCCAGATATATTCCGTCCTTGTCATAGTCGTCCGTATAAACCGCCACATAGATTTCATCTGTCTTTTTATTATAAACCATGCTTAGGTCGTCCACATCCTCCATTTCAATTTCCGTCACCGGGCGCATTTCCTTTCCGCTTATAAACTGGATTACCGTGGAGCTCTTCATCTTATCTACAAACTCCTCATAAAAACTGCCGGAACCGGATTCGCTCCATTTGGACAGCTTTAATTTGTCCATGTTTTCCAAATCAAAGGCATAGTAAAACAGCATAGGCGTTTCGGCTCCCGATACCGTCTGGATACCATCCTCCAGATTTTCGATCTCGGCCATCAGCTCCCCGGAATCCGCTCCCAGCTTATAGTAATAGATGGACACCTGGGCAATCTCCAGAGGCTGCTCTTTGAGGGATTCCCGGAACCTGTCCCGGTATCTTTTCAGATCGTACTCCGCAACGGCGTCATAGTACTCGTCAGAAGTCTTAACGACCTCCCTTCTCCCCCAGAAGCTGTCCTCATAGCTCTTTGTCTGATAATCCTCAATCCGGGGCTCCTGCATATTGGAATCCGCGCCCAGCATGTCGTCGTCAAAAAGATCGTACATGGTGTAGCCGCTGTCCTCCTCCTCGGATTTCAGGTAATACATTTCCAGCTTCTCATTAATATTATAGGTAAAGACCTGGGACACCTCAGAGGCGATTTTCTCCGGTTCCCCAAAGTTCCGGCATATATAGAGATCTTCTTCCTTTACATACACCAGGGTTGAGAAATCGTCGGAGTAATCCACTACCCAGGAAACATTGTCAATCTTCTCCTTATCCTTTTTCCCTGCCAGATCCTGGTAATAAAGCTTGTACTCTTCGTCGTCCGTCTCTTTCCAGATAATATATTTGTCATCCTTGGAAATGGCGTAGCTGTCCACATCCGACGCCAGGCGCTCCTTGTCCTCTGTGCTGGCCAGGTAAAGCTTTCTGTCCGAGGGGTCTTTGATGTAGACGATCTTATCCTTGGAAATCACGCTGTAACGGACAATATCGGAATCCAGCCTCTGGGAATCGTCTCCCTTTCCGCCGGCCTTCTGGAAATACACGTCGTAGACGCTGCCGTTTACATTCCTCTTATAAAAGATGTATTTGCCGTCCCGGGTATACTGAAGCGGCGAAGCAGTGCCGGAATACAGATTCCCTTCTTCGGAGCTGTCATAGAAATCATCGCTGATGTGGCCCGGCTCATGCTTCCTGCCGCTGGCAATGGTAAGCTCATTATCCTTCAAATACAATAAAGGCTTTGTCTCCTTCTTCCCGGAAAACACCTTTGGCAGAAATACCACCGCCACAATCAGAACTGCCACAATCGCGGCCACGCCGCCAATCATTCCCAGGGGCAGTTTTTTCCTGGGCTTCTCTGGCTGGGTAAAGGTGCCATAAGCTTCCCCGCCTGTGGCAGCCACCGCCGTCTGGCTCAGAGACGCCCCGCAGTTTCCACAGAAGGTATCCCCCTCCTTATTCTGCGCGCCGCACCTGGGACAGTAGACCACCGTCTCCACGGCTCCGCTCCAAACCGGGGTTGTCTCCTCCGTCCCGGCTTCGCCGCTTTTGGTTTCCTGCTCCACGGTTTCTCCGCTTCCGGCTCCCAGAATCACCGTCCCACTGTCCTGGCCTTCCGCCCCAGACCCGGCCGCTTCGCTGCCCCCCATAGGATTTCCGCAGTTTGGGCAGAACGCAACGTTTTCCTCAGATCCCAGATCCGTTCCACATTTCTCACAAAACATGATTATTTCCTCCCACATAAGATGTCACATAAAATAACATTGGTTCAACAAATATAATATACCATATTCTACAGGATTCGACAATAAGGCAATTAATACTGGATTTCTTCTTTATTTAAGGCCTCCTGCACCAGACGCCTGTTTTCCTCCAGAATACTGGTTGACGGATACCCGTTCATCTGCTCCAGGGCCCTGGTCAGCACCGCCTTGGAAAGGGCCAGATCATAGTCTGAGAGGAGCGCATTTCCGGCATCCGGGAAAATATCCCGGCTGGCCATAACCATCTCCTCATATTCCAGGATAAAGCCCGCGTTGTCCGACTCCAGCCTGCTTAAGGGGCCTGGACTTAAGGCGTCAAAATCAGCCGGCGAATATTTGGCGGGAAGGTTCAGATACCACGTTCTGGAGTAAAACCACTGGTTTAACATGCTGTCCTTAAACTGTCTTCCATGTCTGGCAAAGATCTCATTTCTGGCAATCCTGAGCTCCGCCAGGCTAAGGCCCTCCAGATCCTTCTCTGTCACCGCTCTCTGGTGAGAGAAATCCAGAATATAATCAAGCCCCATATAGTCCCCGGAAAAGACGCCGTTTATATCTGCCTGGGGTACATAGGATTTCTGGTAATGTCCGTTAAATTCCGAAGCTTCTGAGGTTTCCAGAACCACATCCCGGAACTCTGTGGGGTTTTCCCTGTCCGTGGCAGTGTATTTAAACACGTAATAATCCTGCTGCTCCTGGTAAATGCTGATATAGATATCCTCCAGAATGGATTCCAGGTCATTTACATTGGCAGAATAATATCTGCCGGAGCACTGGCTGGCAAGGTTCTGCAAAGCCGCCGCGTCATACTCTTCCCCGATGCCGATAATAAACAGGGGAATTCCCGTATTCTTCGCCATAGTCACCACATCGTCAAAGGTGTAGCTGCTGGCGTTTTCCATGCCGTCCGTAAAGCCAATGACGCATTTAACACCGTCCTGGAAATGGGTCTGGAGAAGCCCCGCGTAGAGGGCGTCATAAAGGGCCGTATTTCCCCAGGTGTCAATACCGGCAATGGCATTTTTAAGAACCTCCACCTGACTGGAGAAATCCTGTTCCAGATAGACGTAATCGTCAAAGGAAATTACCTCCACCTGGTCTCCCGACCTTAAATTCATCTGATCCACCAGGGCATTTGCCGCGTTCCTGGCCTGCTGCATCTTGTTGTATCCGTCCATGCTGGCGCTGGCGTCAAGCACCAGGTTCACGCTGATTCTGTCCTGGTTTAACACCTGGTAAACCTCCCCCAGAGACGCGTCTGTGACATTTCCCCTCTGGTCTATCTCCGTCACCTTAAAATCCGACGCCTCCAGATCTTTCACCGGCTCCCCTGTATCGTCGGTAATACTGGCATACAGAGTCACCTCCGGAAACCCGGTGTTATCCACCTGCCTCACCTCAATATGGATGTCCTTTTTCACCCCGGTAAACACTTCCTGGGCCTCTTCCCGGGCTTCCCCGGGCTCCGTCCCGTCCTGCTCCTCCTGGCGCTCTCTTCCCCGGCCGTCAAAGGAGGTTTCCTCCCCTTTTCCCCTGCCAGAAAGAAGAACAATAATAAAAATCACCGCCAGAAGGATCAAGGCAATAAAGGTCAGAAGAAGAATACCCAGAGGTCTCGCCCCCTTTTTCTCCTTCCCGGAATCCGGTTCCCACTGCAGCGCCTCTCCCTGCAAAATCCCCTGCCCATAAGCCTGGGGAGACAAAAGCTCTGTTTTTTCTCCCCCCGCTCCACCCCCGGCCGGCGGATATTCCTGCCCTGTCAGTATCTCCGTTCTGTCCTCTCCCGTCACAGCCCCGCCGCACCTGGGGCAGAATCTGGATCCGTCTTTTATCTCATTTCCACAATTTTTACAAAACATCCCCTAAACTCCCTCTTCAGATCTTTTTCAGGAGATCCCCACCTCATCCAGAATCTCCTGGAAGAAATCCGCGTACCGCTCCAGGATCTCCCCGTTTCTGGCTGCTCCGGTCAGGGTGAAGGTGTTATCGGGAAACACCTGGAATTCTGCGGAAAAGCCCTCCCCCTCCCGGCTGCCCCGGTAATACACGTAAAGATTGCCGTTTTCATCCACGTACCCGTCCCAGCTTCCGGCCTTGTCCGAATAGGTATCCAGGATATCTCCCACCGTCATCTCCTGGCTCCGTCCGTTTAAGACGCCGTCCCGGGCCACGGTAATTCCCTCTTCCACCTGGCCAGAGCCTTCCCCTGATGTGGACGCCGCCAGCAGGGCCCTGTCCCTGGATTCATCGCCTGTACCGCTGTCCTTTTCCGGTGTTTCCCCGGAATCCTTCTGGTCTGTAGAATCCGCTGCCTCTCCTTCCTCCGAAGCCTCTTTGGGCTTCTGCGGATTGTCCTCCCCGGCATCGCCGGACTCCTCCCGGTCTTTCTGCAGATCCTTCCCATCCTCCTCATCCTGGGGGAATGCCTCCTCCTGGCCGAACACAGTCTCCACCCTGTTCTTAAAATCATCCACCTTGTCTTTATTCACAAAATAGGCGATGCCAAGTCCCGCCACAAGCACCAGGCAGATAATCAGGACAATCAGGGTTTTTCTGAGAAACCGGTAGAGCTTATCCGCATGCCTCTCCCTGCGCACCTTCTTTGAGGCAAAGAGCTCCGCGTACAGCTCCTCCATACTGTGCTGCCGGTTGTCCGCCAGCACGGAAAGCCCCTTCTCAATGGCTGCCGCCACATACCGGGGCGTTTTCTTCGCCAGGCTCCGGACCGGGATCAGCTTGTCCTCCCGTATCCGCTCCGCTGCCTCCACAGGCACCTGCCCGGTTATCATCCGGTACAGCACGGCGCAGAGTCCGTAAATATCCGTCCCGGCCCCCTGCTCTCCCTTTCTGGAATACTGCTCGATGGGGGCATACCCGTGTTTTAGCATGACGGTCATGCTCTTATCGCCCTCCCCGTCAAAATACCTGGCCGCCCCGAAATCGATAAGCTTTATATTCCCGTTTTTTTCCAGCATAATATTGTCCGGGCTGATATCCCGATGGAGAAGCTTGTTTCTATGGATAATGGCCAGAGAGCTGATAAGGGGCTCTATAAGCTTCAAAGCCTCCTTTGCCGGAAGCTTTCCTCCCTTCTCCTCCAGATATTTTTTTAAGGAAACACCCTCTATGTATTCCATGACAATGTAGGCAGTTCCGTTTTCATAAAAAAAATCCTTCACGGTGACGATTCCGGGAAGCTCAAAAAAGCGGGCCAGTATGGCCGCCTCGTTTACATATCGTTTAAGGCCCACTTCAAAATCGCCGTTTCTGTCCCCAGCAGTGGTGGTAAGAAAATTCCCGCTGTCCGACGTGGTATCCCTGGACACCATACTGCCCGGATAGTATTCCTTGATGGCTGTCCGGATCTGCATATTGGTGTCCCACGCCAGGTAGGTGATGCCAAAGCCTCCCTCCCCCAGAGTACGCCCCACCCGGTATTTTCCGTTCAGCAGTGTGCCTGGCGTCAGAATCCATTTGGGCTGCACATAGCTTTGCAGCGAAAACCCGCAGTAAGGGCAGACTGGCGACGCGTCGTCTATGCATTGAAAGCATCCATAACACTGTTTCATTTGTAAGTTCCTCGTTTTTTATCCTGTTTATGAAATCTTCTATTTCAGATAACCCTGTGCTGCCCATTAAGAGGCACACTTCACCAGAACCACCGACACATTATCCCCGGCTCCCTGCCCATAGGCCTTTGCCAGCAGTTCTTTTGCGCTTTCCTGTAAATTCCCTTTTGCCAGGCCCCGCAGGGTCTTTTTCAGATATTTTTCCGGACAGTACCTGTACAGTCCATCCGAGCACAACAGAAACGCATCTCCCTTTTTCAAAAGATCCGTCCGCACAGACAGGGAAACCTCCTTCCCCGTCCCCACAGCGTTTACCAGCTTCCCGAAATTGGGATGGTTTTTAATCTGTTTCCCGGTCAGCGCCTCCTGCACAGAAACCTGGTTTTCCCACACGTCATCGGTCATAAGAGACACCGTCTTAAATCCCCTGTGAAGGTAAATCCTGCTGTCCCCGGCCGAAAAAACCCCGTAGGCGTCCCCGTAAATAAACAACGCGACGCAGGTAGAACCACATACCTGCGACCTGTTGTATTCCATATAAATTTTCCGGTTGATTTCCTCGATTCTGTTCTGGAGGGAAATCGTCATGTTCCGGAAGTTTCCGCCGAAAAGCTCCGGCCGGAAGCCGTCCGCCCAGGCCTTAAGGCCTTCCGTTAAGGCCCGGCTTGCAAGCTCCCCGTCCGCGTGGCCTCCCATGCCGTCCGCCACGGCAAAAAGGTACATTCCCTGCTCCCGGCGGGCCGCCATCAGCAGGGAATCCTGATTGACCTCTCTCTTTAATCCCTTGTCACATATGCCAAAATAACCTATCTGCATAGCCAGTCTTAATTTCCTCTCACCAGGTCAGCCCGTCTCCTATAGCATGGAAGCGGGCCTCAGCCCGTCTTTCTAAACGTGGAAAAAGATTCTCAGCCCATCTCCACCCGCATCTCCACCCGGCCCATCTTTATGATACTGCCAGAATAGATCTCCACCTCCGACAGCACCTTGCTCTCATTTAAGAATGTGCCGTTGCTGGACTGAAGGTCTATAAGGAAAAACCGTTCTCCCCGCTTCTCAATGGCACAGTGTCTGGAGGACACGGAGCGGTCGTAATCAATGCAGATATCGCACTGGGCCGCCAGGCGTCCGATCACCAGCCTGTCATGGATAGGCTTCTGATAGCTTCTGGCAGGCGCGGACACGTCCGTCAGCGTAATCACATAGCTCCTCCCCTGGTTCCAGATCTGGATGGTACTCCCGTCAGACTGCTGCTGCAAAGGCGTCTCCACAAAGAGCTCTGTCTTTCCCTCGTCCATGCTCTTCTGGAAGGGATCCTCCGTCTCCAGAAATACATTGGCCTTCTTCTTTTTATTCATCAGATAGAGGATAAGGAATACGGCAAGAGTAATGGCCGCAACCACAACAATAGCCGCCAGGACGATCACAAAGGAGCTCATCTTCTTCTCCGGTTCCGGCTCCGGGATTTCCGGGGCAGGGGGCTCCGCTACGGCCGGCTCTGGCTCCTCCTTTGGCTCCTCCGGCTGCACCGGGGCTGTCTCCTGGGGCATCCGCACGCCGTCTGTCTGCACTTCAATCTCTCCGCCGTCCGTCTGGATGCGCAAGGTCACCGCCTTTTCGCTCCCGTCCTTTGCTGCGCTTTCCAGAACAATGTCAAAGCGCACCATGTCCATATCCTGTGCCAGAGCCGTCACTACGTCCAGAGGATTTTCCAGTTCATCCAGAACAAAATATTCCGCGTTTGTCTGTCTGGACAGGGCAAACATATTTTTCAGTTCCTCGCTGTTGGACTGATTCTTGTTGTAGACCCCCAGGGAATAAACCGGAATCCCGGTGTCTGCCAGCAGTCCTCCCAGCTCCTCCGCCGTGTAGCCCAGGGATTTGCTGTCCACCCCGTCGGAGATCACCAGGATCCGGCGATAGGTAAAATCCCCGTCCTCCCCAAAGGCATCCGAGGCCACCAGATCATAGAGCACATCTGTAAGATACGTGTCCTGATCGGAAAACTCCATCCCGTCGATGGCGCTCTTAAGCTCTACATAATCGTCCGTAAAATCCACAACGGTCTGAATCTCCTCCCCGAAAACCGCCAGGGCAAACTTCTCGTTGCCCTTTCTGCCGGCAATCAGCTCGGAGATCACATTTTTCACCGTGTCCCGCTTTCCCTCCGGAATAGACAGGGAATTATCCAAAAGAATCAGAGTCCGCATGGCGTCCGCTTCCTCCGAGAGAGGCTTCACGGAAACTTCAGGGCATTCCACGTTTCCCACAAGGGCGTTTGCGGACTGTGCCTCCCCTTCTATCCCTTTCACAAAAACAACCGGGTTCTCCCCTTTATCCAGCACTTCCATAACCTTTGCGGTTTCATCCGCAAAAACAGCTGTTCCCAGCGAAAACGCCAGCAACAGGGAAGCGCACAGTATTCTACATGCTTTTCTCATGGCTCCTTTGGTCCCTCTTCCTGTCTGCTGCGGATATCCGCCAGGGCTGCGTCCGCCTTTACCTTGAAGGCAAACTGCTCCTCATCCTGATATCCCACGGCAAATATGCGTTCGATCTGCTCGTTGTTAAAGAGATACGTCTTGTCCGGGCCCAGAAACCCTTCCGGGAACGGGCATCCCACATAATCCCACACCTTGGAGGGATCCGAGGCAGCCAGCTGGCATACGCCGATAATCATAACCTTTTTTGTGCTGTTTTTCAGCAGCGCTACTGTGCCTACAGGCAGTAATCCTTCTAACATATTCAGCCTCCTGTTTTTTATTTATCTATTAAAACCATGGTAATACGCTCTTGGCAAAATCCTTGACCGCATCCACCGTGCCGCCAATATCCACCTCAAAGCCAACGCTGACCCCGACGCCCAGGGATGCACCAATGTCAAAAGATAGCTTTCCATCCTCATATCCCACATCCGCGTGGGCGCCAACTCCCACGTTCACACTGCCCGACACCTTTGCCTCTGTCCCCAGCACCGTGACGCCGGCCTCCCCCTTTGCCTCTATGGCAATGGCTTCCGCGCTGGCCTTCACCTTCATCCTGGGATCCAGTTCGCCCTTCTCGTTAAACATGCCCGCCGTGGCGGAGGCCACTGCGGCCACCTTTCCGATATCCGCGGTAACATTTCCGCTGGCGCCCAGCATATCATTTCCCACATGGCCTTCGGCGTCCAGATGGAGGGCTGTCACAGAGGCTCCTATCTTTGCGTCGATATTGGGATTGAATAAAAGGTTTCCGTCCTCGTCCTTTGTAAACAGCCCGGCGCTTCCGGACGCATAGGCCTCCGCCGCCAGAGCCGTCACACCTGCGCTTCCGTATTTCCCCTCCACGCCGGCTCCCCACAGCTCCCACTCTCCTTTTGCGGAACCGCTTACGGAAGTGGCGTCCACGATACCGTCTTTTATATCGTCCTCAAGGCCCTCCGCCCAGTCCTTTAACCCCTGAATAGCGGAAGGCGCCGTCAGCAGCAATTCCGGCCAGGAAATGGATCCTGTTCCGGGATCTGACCCGGATGACGGCCAGAACTGATCCATAAAATTCCAGAAAGACGCAAACTTGTCTTTAAAAAATTCCGGGTTTGCTCCGGGAAACACACAGAGCGCCTGGCCAATAATACCCTTTAGGCCTTTCTCTGCCTTTGTGTGACCGCAGATCCTGTTTTCCGTGGTACGGTACTTCTGCGCGGTCTGCCTAAGGCCCAGAGCCATGCTTCTTGTGTTTTTCCTCTGAGTCTGAATATTCTGGGACAGCTTTCCAAGCCGGGAACGGATGGCGTTTGCGGACGCCACCTCAAACCCCAGGGAGCCGCGGATGCCCGCAATCTCCATCTCGATATTCTGCAGATCCCGGGATATGTCCTCAAGCTGCCCTGCGCTGTCCTGGATCGCATTGTTCTTTACTGAAAAATTTGCCATACCCTCACCTCAATGGCCATGGCGCCGGCAAGGACGCCACAGCCCAAGTATTCCTGTGCTTTTTAAAATTCTTAGGAAATAATATCGCTGGGAAGTCCCCCGGAGGTTTCCACGTTTGCGGACTCTCCCTCCTGGTAATTCCGCGCCATTTCCTGGAGGTCTGTGGCGTGCTCCGTAATCATTTTGTGAATCCTTGTCATATCATTCTCCAGGGAGTTAAACTTTGTCCCATACGCCGTGCTGGACTCGCCGGACCACACAGAGTTCATCGCCCGCACAATCTGGAGCATCTGCTGGGTAAGGCTGTTTACGGTATTGCCGATATCTGAAAATTCCTGGGACGCGCTGATAAGCTTTTCCGGTGTTACTAAGATACTTCCTGTTGCTGCCATAATAGTTGTTTCTCCTTTTCTCTTAATTTAGTAATTTCTCTGGTTTGCAATATTCACGTTCATGGACTCTCTCTTATCATACTCGGCCGCAATGGTGTCCAGGGCCGCCGCGTACTGATTGATGGTTGCATTGAAGTTGTCCATCTGGCTGCGGTCATTACTGAAAGCCCTGTGAAAGCTTTCCTTGGCCGGCCCCTCCCACATGCTTGTCAGATTCTGCTCGCTTCCAGCCAGCGCTTCCACCTTCTGCTTAAACTGGGTATTCAACTGTCTCAACTCGTCCGCTTTCTTCCTTATTTCCGCCGCTGTTGCTTTGATTTCCGCCATTTTACGTTCCTCCTGTTTTCCCTTATAGGTAATTATAATATAAATAATACGGTTTTCCCACCATATATTTATCTTCTTCAGCTTTTGTAGCTTCTGGCCTCTGCAATGGCCAGCGCACGCATCTCCGCGTCATAGATACGCTTGGCCACCGCCCGGATCTCGGACGCTACATTGTGTAAAGACTTTGCCGTCTCCTCCATGTCTCCCTGGAGCCGGGCTCCCTTTGACAGATAGGCGCTGGCATTCTCTCCCTTCCAGTTTGCGGAGATATTCTGCATGGCCCCGGCGTATTCGGAGGCCGTAAGCTTCGTCAGCCGCCCGGCAAGCTCGTCCAGCCTGTCCGCCTGCTGCCTGGCTTTTTGAAAGTTAAATTGAATGGTTCCTCTTGATAACGCCATAATCTCCCCCTATTGTATGATATCCACGTCCAGCTGCTGGGCAGTTGTCACATTGACCCGCTCCCCCTCCGAATAGCTTCGGGCAATGGCGATCAGGTCGTCGGGATGCTCCATCAGCCTTCGAAGCATTTTGTCAACATTTTCCTTCTGCTTCTCATAGAGCTGTCTGTGGGTATCCCCTCCGTCTCCCAGCCAGTAGTGCCTGGTTCTCTCCATAGTATCCGCCAGAGCCTGGAAGCGCTGCCTCATATCGCTTCCAAGTCTTCTCACTTCCTCCGCCTGCGTAATCAGGGCCTCCGTGGAAACCCGGATCTGCGCAGAACCGATGCCGCTGTCTACCATGCATTCATCCCCCCTGTTCTATATGCGGATCGAAGAAATGATTCCGCTGATCTCATTCTCGCATGTGTTGTACTCCCCTTTTGCGTAAGTCATATCGTCGATGATTCCCTGCACGGTCCCGCAAAGGGTTTTCATGTCCTCCTGGTCCCTGTAAAACTGCTGCTTAAACGCCTCGTTGGCCGGCCCGTCCCACATATTGTCCAGGCTCCGGACAGCCTCGTACATCTTATCCATGTCCTTTTTAATGCTGTTCAGCTGGCCCTGCAAGGTTTCAATGTCTGATGCCAGCGTGGAAGTGTTTACCGCCATCTCCTGCTGCATGCTTTATTCCCCCTCTCTTTTTCTCATTTTACTCTTCATATTGGAGATTTCCTTCTCCGTCAAAGCTTTTCCCTCCAAGGTATGTCCCGTCTGCGTCATATTCATAAAAAGAATAGCTTTCTAAGGTTCCATCCGCCGCATAATATTCACATTCTATGCAGTTTCCATTCTCATCAAACTCCCAGGTTTCATAATTCGCCAGCGTAAAACCATCTCCCAGATCCCGGTATTTGTTCTCCCTTACCATTAGCCCCTTCTCATTATATTCCGGGACAGTGTACTCAAACATGGTACCGTCTGCATTGTAGCGGTTTATTTTTATCTGTCTGTCATTGGCATCATACTCATAGGTTTCATAGACCGACAAAATTTTGCCTTCCGTATCCTCATAATCCTCATATCTTACACATCTCTCACCCTCATAGCTATACTTTGACAAGCCAATACGCCCCTCATTATGATTAAACCAATAACCATTTGTCGCCCGTCCTTCCTCATCATAGGTCCGGTCAATCCTCCCAGTCTCTTCTCCTGCTCCATTATAGGCAGTGACAGATGCCTCCTTCCCCTTGAGGTTATAGGTAAAGATATGCCACCAGATCACATTCCCGCTTTCATCATAGCCCGTCCGCTTCATGACGCGCCCCAGAGAGTCAAAGATCTCTCCGCTCTCGATCATATCAATCTTCTCTTTGAGCCGCTGGTCTCCAGTCAGATCATAACCTTTCTCCGCGGCTTCCAGAGCCGTCTCGAAATCTCCCTGCCGGATATAGGCTTCCACCAGGCCTAAGTGCGCGTCCACGCTCATGGGGTCGATCTCGATAGCCTTGGTAAAAGCAATAACCGCCTGCTCGTAATCCATCTCTTCCAGATAGCGGTTACCTAAGTCCAACTGCTTCGCCAAGTTCTTTCCGGCTCCGCCGTAGAGGAAGATTCCTGCAAGCGCCGCAAGGATCACCACCAAAGCCGCGGCAATTCCCATTACCAGACCGCGCTTTGGGGCCTTCTTCTTTTTATGATCTTCCCTTACATATGTCTGGTCTCCCACAGCCTCCTGGAAGGCGGCGGGAGGCTCCGGCGTATACGCCGCTGTTTCCACGGCCTCTCCCATCTGCGTCCCGCAGTGAAGGCAGAACTGGCTGTCAGCGTCCAGCAGTTTCCCACAATTTTTACAGTACATCGTTCATTCCCCTCTTTATCAGCATTAGAAATCGCCTAAGCTTTCTGCTCAACGGATAGGAACCATTCCTCTTTAAAAAAATAAAGCAAGTCGTTGATAACGGTTCCTTCTCCATGTTTCTCATACTCCTCTTTTACAATCTCCTCATCGTATCTGTAAATCGAATATTCTGTTCTGGAAACCAGATATTCTTCATTGTAACTGTGACCTATGATATTATTGGCTCTGCGACCGGAACCCTCCAAATCATCCCTAAAATACAGATCCAGGTCATAGAACCTGGTATAACTGCTCCCCGTATTCCAGAAAGTAGTCTCCCTAATCAGCCGCCTCGCATAAGGATTCACTATTAACGGCGGATCCACGTCATCGTCAAATTCAAATTCGCTGTACCCTTCCAGACCGCCTTCCGCAGAATAATACTCCTTTCTCTCCTCTTTCCCCTCACTGTCAAAAAAGCAGCTCGCAAACAATTCGTTTCCGGCGGTGTCCTTGAAATATTCCTCCTTCACCCTCTGCCCGTTCTGATAGGTATGCTTCACCAGTCCCATCTCGCCATATCTCTCATGAATCTTTTCATCTATAAACCAGAAACCAGTCGTCATATGGCCCTCCTGGTCATAAACCAGCTCGATCCGGCCTGTCTCCTCCCTGGCGGCATTATAAGCCGTCACGGCCGCTATCCTCACTTCCTCCCCATCGTAAGTATACACATGGATCCAGGCCACGTCTGAGTTACGGTCATAGCCGATCCTTAAAATAGTCCGGCCCTGGGAATCACTCATGGTCCCGCCCTCAAGACCATATCTTATGGTATACAGACTTTCATCGCCCGTCACCTCATACCCTTTCCGGGCAGTCTCCACCGCCATCTCAATATCCAGCATCCCAATATAGGCGTCAATAAGACCCAGGTACGCGTCCACACTCATAGGATCAATATCAATAGCTCTGGCAAACGCAACCACGGCCTGTTCATAATCCGTCTCCGCCAGATAGCGGTTACCAAGATCCAGCTGCTTTGCCAGCTCCCTCTCTGAAGCGTTGGAAATATAACTTCCGGTAAATACGGCTATAAGGAGTACAAGCACCGCTGCCACTGCCGTAACCATACTTCTTTTGGAGGGTTTTCTTTTCCCCCCGCCTATACTGCGGACCGCCCCCACGACCCCCTTAAGAATATCTGTAGTCTTTAACGGGACTTTGGGGCTTCCCACCCCCGTCACATCCGCTGCGATCTTCTCTCCGCAGTGGGGACAGAAGCTGCTGTTCTTCTCAATCTCTTTTCCGCATTTATCACAAAACATCCTCCACGCACTCCCTCTTTATCTGGTCTTACTCGTACTCTCTCTTTAATTCTTCCCGGATCCGCTTTCCTGCGGTTTTCCCATAGACAATACCCGCAACAAACAGAATCGCCGCCACTGCCATCATGGCGATACCGATTCCCAGGATAACTATTCCACTCATAAAAACTCCTCCTATTAAAGTCGCTGCGCGACAGCTCTAAAGTGCGATGTCCCTTCGGCACACATGTACTGAGAGGAAATTTCATTCGCAAAAACGCTCATGAAATTTCCTCTCGTGCGCCTTCGCGACTTCGCCCGTTAACCGCTTCTCGACAGCTCTAAAGTGCGATGTCCCTTCGGCACACATGTACTGAGAGGAAATTTCATTCGCAAAAACGCTCATGAAATTTCCTCTCGTGCGCCTTCGCGACTTCGCCCGTTAACCGCTTCTCGACGGCTCTAAAGTGCGATGCCCCTTCGGCACACATATACTGAAAGGAAAGCCCCTTCGGCGTTTACAGCCACCCGCCGTCCCGAAGCTCCCGGATCATAAGCTCCAGCCTGTCCATTTCCTCGTCCTGCTCCTGGCCGGAATACTTTTCTATGGCCTCCTCATACCAGGCAAGCATCTGCCTGTAATCCCTGTCCGTCTCTGCCTGGGTCTGCGCCCGGTCGGCTTCCAGATAGGCCAGCCGTTTATAGACCTCGTACCGGTTCGGATAGCTTTCTGTCATTTCCAGAAGCAGCTCCTCTGCCTTGTCAAACTGCTGCATATTTTCGTAGAGGATCGCCATATTCTCCTGGAGCTGGTAGGTGACATACCCCTTCTCGTAAATGGAGGTAAAAAGCTCCAGGGATTTCCCATACCAGGCCTGGGCCTGGCTCTTGTCAACCTGGGCCTTCCGGGCGTAAGCTGCAGCCAGGTATTCTGTCATCACCAGGTTTCCGTTTCCCTCAAACTGTCCCATGTGCTGCTCCAGAAGGGCGATCTCCCGATCCACCGTCTCGTTTCCCATGGACTTGTACACGTCCACGCACAGGAATATAGCCCGCTTCTTCATCTGCGGATCCGTGGTGGCGGCAATGGTCTGGTTCAGATATTCCGCCGCCGTATCGTACTGGCCTTTTACCCGGGCGATCTCCCCCTGGGCCATGTAGACGGAATCCTCCCCGATGCCCTTGTCAATGCCCTTTTGAAGCTCGCCTTCCGCCTCCTCGATCCGGCCAAGCTTGGCCAGCGCAATGGCGTAATCCCGGTAATAAAGGCCGTTCTGGGCGTTGTATTCCAGGGCATACGAAAAGAGTTTCTCCGCGTTTGGATAATCCTTCTGCTCAAAATAGGCGTTTCCCACAAGATAGTAAATATTTCCCAGAAGTTCCTTTTCTTCCCTTGTGCCTGCCTGGAAGGGGGCGGCGTTGATGTATTTCTCACCTGTGGCAATGCACTCCTCATAATTTCCCGTAAGATACAGGAGATACACTTCCTTTTCGTAGGCCTCCACCCTGGTGTCGGACAGCTCCCTGGCCTCCTCCAGAATCTCCCCGGCCTCGTCGAATCTGCTTTGATCCATGGCGTCCTGGGCCAATGCGATAACCTCATAATATTCGCTGTTCTTCTCCGTGCGAAGCCTTGCAGCTCCTCCGAACACCGTCACAATCCCAAGCCCCAGAAACGCCAGGGCCGCCGCCTGGAGCCCCGTCTGTTTCCGGCGCATGACAATATAGCGGTGATCCAGCTTGTGGGAATTGCGGATGGCCTTTAAAAATTCTCCGCCGTTCTGATAACGGTTTTCCGGCGCCAGCTCCATCATTTTGTCCAGGATTACCCCGAAGCCCTCGCTTATGGGAACGCCTGCGGCGGAAACGGGAAGCCGGGCGTCAAAATCCATGGAAGGCTCTACCCCGGTCAGCAGAAAATACAGGGTAACGCCAAGGCTGTAAATATCCGATCTGACGTCGATGCCCCTGCCCATGTACTGTACATATCTGGAAACGCTGTCTGTCCGGGTCTGGCCCTGAAAGGCCTGTGTCCTGCCTGGGGACATTCTCCCGGCTTTTGCGTCAGACTGGCCCGGCTGAAGGATCTCGGTTCTGTCCTCCCCAGGCATTCCCTGCAAAAGCTCCGTCCTGTCCTCCCCGGATACTCCTCCGGGAGTTTTGTCCTTTGCAGCCTTAACATATCCTGCTGATGCTCCCTGGGTATTTCCCGCTCCGGCCGCCGGCTGTATCCGCTGGGATCTCTGTACGGTATAATTGTGGGTAATCCGCTCATACATAGCCGGATCCCGATACTGCTCCGGGGGCGAAAAGCCCGCGCTGATACCCACGGCGGACTCCATGGCGGTTCCCATGGCCAGGGAGATGTTAAAGTCGATAAGACAGACGTCCCCCTCCTTTGTCAGCATAATGTTGGCCGGCTTGATATCGCTGTGTACAATAGGCGGTTTCTGGGCGTGAAGGTAATCCAGGGCCTCCCCAAGCTGTTCCGCCCATCTGCGCACCTGTTTCTGGGGGTATCTCCCGTGATGCTTTACTGCCTCGTCCAGGTTTTCCCCGTGAATAAAGTCCATCACGGTATAGACCCCGTCCGCAGTTTCGATAAAGTCGTAAACCCTGGGCAGATACGGGTGCTTCAATTCCTTTAAAATATCCGCCTCCTGGCGGGACTTCACCTTTCCCCGTACTTCATCCTTAATCTTCTTTACCACCACGTCCGTCTGGAGACGCAGATGTCTGGCCCGGTACACAACGCCTCCGCCGCCGGAACCGATTTCCCCTTCGATCTCATAGGTTCCCCCTAAAACGGTTCCCTTTGGAAGGGCCCCTTCCCCGGCGCGCTCCCGGTTCTCCCGCCTTACCTGTTCTTCCCTCCACAGGGGCACAGTCCCGCCCTTCTCCCGGCCCTCGTTTTGCAAAGTCCCTGCCTCACCGTTCTCCTGACCTTCACTTTGCAAAAGCAGAGTCTCATTACTTTCCGGGCCTTCCCCCTGCAAAGAAGGGGCCTCATTTTCCGGTTCTACCCTGGCCCCGCAGTTCAGACAGAATACGGCGTCCTCATCCAGCTTATTTCCACATTTTCTACAAAACACTGCTTCTCTCCCCCACATCCTCTGTATTTCTATCAGGCTTTATTCTGCCGCTTTACCGGCTGTCAAAGACGCATTTCTTCTGGCTTAAGGATATGCGTTTGCGTTTCCACAAACCCTCCCCTCCGCCCGCTCATAGCGGATCCTCAGCTCTTCCAGGCTTTGTACCAGCTCCTGCAGGGATACCTGCTGGGTTTCCAGTTCCTCCCGTTTCTGCTTCAGGGTTCCGAGAACCTCTTCCATGCCCGAAAGGGACTGGAGCGCGCCTATTACCTCATCTATATTCTGTATTTCAAAGCGCCGCCTGTCTGCCGCCTGCTGTAATTCTTCGCAGGCACAGGCCAGCCGGAATAACCGCACCTCAAACATAGGCTGCTCCCTTCCTCATAAAACGCATCTTCGCTGTCAGACCAGAATCAGCCTGCTCCCCGTAACCACCCCGCACTGGGCCAGCGTCCGGTTCCTGTCCAGGATGCACTGCCTCTCTTTGTGGCAGAGCTGCAGACGGTTTATGTCACCCACGATCTCCGTGCGCTCCTTCTGACCGATCATCTCGCTGATCTCCTCAATGACTGTGGAGATTTCCGCTGTCTCGCTGAGCTGAAAATCATATTCCTTGTCCACGCTGGGAACAAAAATATCCACCAATACCATATTTAACTCCTCTATTTAAAATTCCGCATCTCCCTGCTGCGCCGTATAGAAGGGCAGCACTACCATGGTTGTCTTATCCTCCTCCTGGGCAGGCAGCATGGCGATACCTGGCTTCTGGGATCTGCCCTGCTCCTGATAGGGCAGATGTCCGAACTCCAGCAGCCTCTGGGCCGCCACGTTTCCGCCCAGATGCATACCGTTTTTATCCTTCACAAACAGGTTGTAGACGCCAAAACCGGCTGCGGCTGCCGCGTCCTCCTGGTTAAAGCCGGCTATCCAGAACACATTGTGCATAGCTCCCTTTTCCAGCAGCGTGGACACAAAGGGGGCCATGGCTCCCACGCCCTCCCCGGGATTATGTACCTTCTGGACAAATTCGGGCAGGTCGTCAATAAAGATAAAGAGCTTGGGGAACTGCTGCATCTTCTGGAAAATGTCCTCGTCCTCCATGCCTTTGGCCGCATAATCCCTCTTTGCCGCATTGCGCTCCTTAAAGGTGGGGGAGATCTTCATAAAGTAGTCAAAAAGCGCCTTTGTCGTATTCAGATGTTCCGCCCCGGCCGCCTCCGCAGCCGCCTTTAAGTTTCCGGAAAAGTCCACCGCAGCCACCTGGCCGCCCATCATGGACGCTGCCATCATGGCGATCCGAAGGGCGTTTGTCTTGCCGCTGCGCTTTCTGCCGGAGATCAGATAACAGTAGGTCTGGCTTAAGTTTATGCCGTAAACCATGGCTGTTTTCCGGTCATACCCTATAGGCAGGCGCAGGCCCTTATCCGCCATTTTCTGCACCTCTTCCAGCCGGGCAAATTCCTGCCACAGAGGCTTTTCGGGAATGGACGGGATGGCTCTGGCCTTTTTGCCCTTCCAGGCGGCGTTCATGCGGCCGCTTCTGGCCTTCACCAGCTCGCCCCGCTCATAATCATCATCCGCAGGCAGCGTAAGAGCCGTCTGGAATTCCAGAATGGAATCCCCCACATGGGCCAGGCCTCTTCCCTTTACATTCTCCTCTGGCAGCACATCCAGGTGAAGGGTGCGAAGGGCGTCCGTATAAGCAAACCTGTCGTTCATTTCCAGACAGATAATATTGCGGAAATTCTCTCCCATGCTGTTGGAAATCTCGTTGATGCCAAAGCCTGCGGCCGTAACCATCAGGAATATACCGTATCCGGCCCCCTCCTTCACCAGGGTCATAAGAAATTCCTCGTACTGGCCGTTTGTCTTACTGCGAAAGGCAGCCATATTGTCGATGGCGATGACCACGGCCGGAACCTCCGGACCGTGGGCCTGGAGATACTGGCTGTAGTTTCCGCCCTGGAACAGCTCTTTACGCTCCTCCAGTATGCCCTCCATCATGGTGAAGAACTTGGACACTTTCTCCCCCTCTTTTTCCGTCATAACGCCGCCTGCGTGGGGGAGCCCCTCCAGCGCCTTTAGCATGCCGCTGCTAAAGTCCAGCACATAGATATTTACCGCCTCCGGGGAATATCTGTCCGCCAGGGCGTAGAGATACGTCATCAGGAAGGTGCTCTTTCCGCTGACCACGGTGCCCACCACCGCGCAGTTTCCCTCCACCGCCACGTCTATGGTGAGAGGTCTCTGGGCCTGGTTTACCGGGTCGTCGTAGAGCCCCACCATGGTTTCCAGGGAAAACCGCTTAGGCATAGAGGGCCATTTCTCCCCGTCAAAGCGCTGCTCCTTATAGCCCTCCAGCTCCTCCAGATACAGCGTTACAGGCAGTACGGGAAGCCAGAGCTTAAGATTATGAACATAACCGTTTTCCCTGGCGATCCCCGCCAGATATTCCACCACAGCGTCCAGCTGTGTTTTCTCCTTCATCTCTGGCAGCTTCCTGCCCTTTTCCTCCGCCAGGGCCATCACCCGGGCAGCCAGATTTCTTCCGTCCTTCTTCTGTTCATCCAGGGCGGACACGCTTTCCTGATTTCTCTGCTTCTGCCAGGTTTTTTCCCCATTTCCTTGTTCTCCCACCTCGGACGTCTCACGTACCTGGGCGTATACCTCCAGCAGATCCTTGACACGGTGGGTATTGTAATCTGACTCCGGATACTCGATACCTGCCTTTGCGGCCTCCTGGAAAAATCCCTTTACAAAGGCGTCCCACTGGTTTCTGTCCGCCAGAAGACGATCCAGCTCCATACCCAGATGTCCGGCTGTGGAGGACACAATTTCCAGAAGCTGGGCCACCCAGGCCCTCTTCATCCTCTCCTTCAGCCTGCGCTTTGTATGGGAGCCCACAAGAGCCGCCCTTCCGTTTCCGGAGAGCATCCTGGCAATGTCTGTCTGGACGCTTCCCGCCTCCTCGTCGTAGACGGCCCCGCTCCAGGCAGACTGGAACAGCTCGAAGAGCTCGTCGTTTCCCACCTGGAGATAACAGCGGCCGGCCTGTGTGATGTAGGCAGCGTCAGGCTTGTGGAGCATGTCCATACTGTCCTGGCGGTCCTGGACCCGCAGGCAGAGACGGAACCTGGAGTTACTCCAGATGTTGTCGTCCACTGTTCCGCTGGGCTTCTGGGTGGCCAGAATCAGGTGTACCCCAAGGCTTCGTCCCACCTGGGCCACGCTGATAAGCTCCCGCATGAAATCCGGCTCCTCCCGCTTCAGCTCCGCAAACTCGTCGATAATAATAAACATATGGGGAACGGGAACGGCCGCCTCGTTATTCTTATACAGCCTGGTATAGAGATTGATATTGTTTACGCCGTGCTCGTTAAAAATCCGCTGTCTGCGCAGGTTTTCGCTTTTAATGGAAACCATGGCCCGGTGTACCTGGTTTCCCGACAGGTTGGAGATCTGCCCGATCATATGGGGCAGGCCTTCAAACAGGTTGGCCATACCGCCGCCCTTGTAGTCGATAACAAAAAAACCGATATCATCGGGGCTGTAGTTTAAGGCCAGAGACAGCATATAGGTCTGCAGGGTTTCACTCTTACCGGAGCCTGTGGTGCCCGCCACCAGGCCGTGGGGGCCATGGTATTTCTCGTGGACGTCAAGATAGCAGTCCACGCCGCCGGCCCGCTGTCCAACCAGCGCCTTGATACTCTCGTAAGTCCTGTTCTTTTTCCACCGCTCCATCACATCCAGTTCCTCCAGGCGCTGGATGCCGTACATGTCAAAGAAGGTGAGGACGCCCGGAATCTCGCCTCCGGTCTCCACCTCGCTGACCTCAATGTAAGAAAGTCTCCTTGAAAATTTTTCCAGTTGAGTGGGGGACAGAATATCAAAGCGGATGGCCGTTTTGTCATCCTCCCCGTCCGCCACGCCGTACATGCCTGCGAAGCCCCCGGGCGTATTCTCAATAATATACTCGCAGGCGTTTGGAAGCTCCTCGTAGCTCTTTACCATGAGAACCGTGGTAATGCCCACATTTTCCTCCGTATCGTAAATATATCTGGAAATCAGCTCGTCCTCCAGAAGCTCCGCGTTTTCCAGAAACAGAATATAGTAGGGCTTTGGAATCTCCTCCTTGTTGTGGAAGCTGCCCCGCTCCTCCGCCCGCATGCGGAGCACCTTTGTAATCTCATAGAAAACCTCGCTGGCATCGTTTTTATTTCCCGCAACAAAACGTGTCTTTTTGTCCTCCGCCCACACATGGGGAAGCCATTTGGCAAAATTCCAGGCCGCCTCCCCGGCATCCTGGTTTTCGTCGTAGACAAAGGCCATCTTTACGTCTGTATAGCAGTTGGACGCCGCGATCTGGGCCGCCAGATTATACATGACGGGATAGCAGCCCCTTCTCTTCTCCCCGCCCACAATGCCTACTACCCGGTGCTTAAGAAGATCGATGCAGATGGGCACATCGTGAAGCAGCCTGTAGCTCTCCTTCATCATCTTCGGTTTTTCCGCCAGGGAATCGTTGATTAAATTAAACCGCTCCTTAGGGATATCAATCTCCGCCTGGAAGGGCAGGGAGCCCAGCCCCAGACGCTGGCACAGGAAATCCTTATGCCTGGTATTCCTGTCCCAGAGCTTTACGGAATCCATATTGTAGCCGCAGCAGACCCCGGCCTCCGGATAGAGCTCCCGCAGGCCTCTGGCATTATTCTCATACCTTGTTTTGATGGTGTCCGCGCAGTGGATCAGGTATTCGCTGTAGGCCTCAAAGCGCTTCAACTCATCTTCCCGGTTTTTCTTTCTTGCCTGTTTAATATTTACCAGGGACCACATGCAGCCGATCAGGGCGGAACCCACTGCCGTCACAAGTCCCGTGTACATAAAGGCGCCGCCTCCGCTACCGTTCCGGGCGCCGGAAATAGACATGGCGCATCCAAGAAGCATGGGAAGGGCCATGGTCATGGAGGGCCCAATGGCCATAAAGGTAGGCTGGGCATTGAGCTCCCTGGGAGCAGGCGGCGCCTCAATCTCTATTTTTTCCGTCTCAATCTTGGGAATATTTCTGGGCGAACGGTGAAACAGTCTGCGGCTCTCCGGCTCTCCGCTTTGCCCCCCTCCTGCCTCCTGAGATAGGGGGGAAAATGCCAATAGGGCCTCTTGCTTGATTTTCAAGCCTGGCGCCGTGGTATTTACGGCCAGAAACTCCTCCAGATACACCAGACGCAGGCCGAAAATGTCGATGCAGTCCCCATAGTGAAGCTGGGAAGCCCCAACAACCCGCCTGCCGTTGACAAAAAGCCCGTTGGCGCTGGAATCCTGAATCACAAAGAAATTTTCCTTCCGGGCAATCCTGGCGTGCTGTTTTGACACCAGGCCCAGGTTGTCGTAACAGAAGGTATTCTCTTCCCCTTTTCCAATGGTGATCTCCCGGGCATTTGCCAGGCTGAATTTCTCATACACCGTAAAGGAGCTGTCTGTCTCCTTCACAATCACGGACAGCTGCCCCCCGTGTCCCAGGGATGCCGAGAGAATGTCCCCGTTTTTCAAGGCCGCCCCGACATAAGCCTCCCGGGTGGCCGCATAGGTAAACGAGCGCTCTTCATCTGGAATAATTTTCCATTTTCTGTCCAGGATTTCCATGGAGATTTCCACATCCTCCGGAAATCCAAAAAGCCCGCACTGCAGCACAAGCTGGAAATCCGCGTTGTTCACCGCAGGCAGAAGGTACTCTTTAAACGCCTTCGTACTGTAAACCGATAGCACATAACTCATCTTTCGTGTCCCCCGCTCCCTCTATTTTCCGGTTTTTATAAGCTCAATCTTAAAAACCGTATTTCCCAGTAAAATCTCATCCCCGGACTTAATCTCCACGGCCTTTTTCTCCACGTAAGCCCTCTGGCTCCCCCGGACAAGGGTAACCTTGCCGGAACCGCCTGTGTTGCGCACATACACATGCCCCTCATGCTCTAAAAGCTCGCACTGCTGGGCATCCACCTGGGGATCCGTCACCACAATGTTGTTTTTCCCTCTTCCGCTGCCCATACGGATGCCCTGTCCCGGGTCAAACATGTATTTCCGCACGGAGAGCTCACTCTTCTCCGAAATCTGTACCATAAGCTTCTGGGCTGACTTCCCCCTCTTTTTTGCCGGGCCTCCTGCCTGGGGTAGCGCTCCCTGTTCCCCGTAGCTGACCTCAAAGGGTTTTGCCGAAAAGGTCTCCAGCGCCTGTCCTCCCGAGCTCTCGTTTAAGAGCACCCTGTCCAGGGCTTCCTCCCTGAGCTTATCCTGGGCCTTCACCGACAGGGCCTTGTTTTTCGCCCGCTTTCCCAGACTTATCTTCAAAAATACCAGTACGATCAGCATTGCGATGCCTATGGCCGCAAGAACGGCGTATTTTCCCATGGAATCAGCTCCTTTGTATCTCTTTCTATCCTGTCTCTACAGTATTCTCCGATTAATAATGTGACACATCCTCCGTAAAACGCCCATACTTGTCAAAGGCCATCACCCGCCCGTTTGCAAAGCTTTCCGCCTGGCCGTTAAAATAGTTGACGCCCTCCCGGTCTACGTTTACTGTTCCGTCTCCGTTGTAGGTATAACGGTCCACATAGGTTATGGAAAGCTCTCCATTGTAATAACCCGTGTAGGTTTCCACGCTGTTCCGCCCAGACTCGTCATAGGAATATTCCATCGTGGAGCCCTGATCCTGTCCCTCCGTGATCTCCTCTGCTATCACCTGGTGCTGTTCATTAAGCTGCCACTTGAAATTACTTCCCTCAAGAGTCGTCCCGTAAGCGTCTGTTTTCATATGGGGGTCATCATCCTCGTGAGCAAGCAGATACGCATCCCCGGTACGTTCATATCCCTCCTCCCGCACGGCCAGACAGCTATCCCACTCATTCAGCGCCCGGTAAACCTCGGAAAGGTCAGCGTAAACGCCGCCGATCCAGGGAGCCCTCCCGCGAAACTCCTGAAGCTCAGCCACAAGGGGACGAAAGGCCGCCTCCCTCTCCTCATAGGTCAGATAGACACAGTTTTCAAAGAAATACGGAAGCTCGTTTGTGATCTTCGTCCATTCCTCCCACAGAACCTGAATCCGGTCGTTCAGCTCATTCTGATACTCTCCAAGGCGCTCGTCCCCGGTGACCTCATAGCCATCCTGTAAAGCCTGAAAGGCCGCGTCTGTGTCGCCAAGGCCCATATAGGCATCTGCCAGACCAATATAAGCGTCCACACTCCTGGGATCCAGGGAAATAGCCTGGTTGAAGGCCACTATAGCCTCCTCATAATTCATCTCCGACAGATATTTCTGGCCCAGATTGATCTGTTCCCGAAGCTTCCTGGCATCTCCTCCATACAGGAAAACCCCTGCCAGGACAGCTGCTGTCACTACCGCTATCACAAGCACAATTATCTTCGTTTTCTTTTGTCCCATCCACTTATACCCCCCTCCCCTAGTATATTATCATCAATTCTGGAACATTGCAAACACTTTTACAGCATCTTCCATCTCAGCCTTTACTCCATTTTCCAACAGTATCCTTTACTCCATCGACGCCATAACCTCCTTCATTTTGCCGGTATCTCCCAGCAGAATCGCCCCGCACAGGCGTCCGTTGCGGAAATAATATTTCTCATACTGTTTCCTAAGAGGATCCCTGATCTGGACTGTCCTGTAGGAAACATCGGGGTCACTGCCGTTATCGCCCATGGAAAAGAGCTCCGTACCCATGCCGTGAAAGGTGACCGCCGCCGGCACAGGCGTGTAGGTAAGCTCCTCCCCTGCGGCATTGGCTCCCGCCACACGCCCCTGCTCTATGGCCTGGGGCCAGATAGCATAGTTCTGCCCCTCATACTGGGCGCAGTCCCCACAGGCATAGATATCCTCCCCGCTGGTGCGCATATGGCTGTCCACCACCACAGAGCGCTTTGTCTCAAGGCCCGCCGCCTCAGCCACCGCCGTGTTGGCCCGTACGCCGCAGGACAGCAGCACCAGCCGGGCCGGAATCACCGTACCATCCCCCAGACGGACGCCGGTCACATGCTTCTCCTCTGCCCTCTGACCACAAGCGCCAACCGGGCTTTTGTCTGGCATATCCTTTTCCTCCTTGCCCTCAATGGCCGCAATCACGGCGTTTGTATGAATTTCCACTCCTCTGGCCTCACAGATTTCCCGAAGCGCCTCCGCCCCTTCCTCATCCAGCTGGCGACCCATAAGCCAGGGAGCCTGCTCCAGGACAACGACATGGCAGCGGGCCTTTTTTAATTCCCAGGCCGCCTCCAGGCCCAGCACGCCGCCGCCAATCACCACGGCTTCCTTAATTTCCGGAAGAAGTGCCGTTACCTTCCGGGTATCTGCAAGCCTCCGGATGGAAATCACCTCCGGAAGCTCCGTTCCCGGAATGGGCGGAAGAAAGCTCTCTGCCCCCAGGGCATAGATCAGCCTGGTATACCGGAATTTTGCCCCGTCCGCCGTGAGAATCTCCTTTGCATTCCGGTCAATGGAGGCCACTTCCCTTCCCAGAAGCTGGCAGATATTCTGTTCCTTATACCAGGCTTCCTCCTGGATGGCTATCTGCCCGGCTTTCAGTCCGGCCGCCAGGGATTTTGTCAGCATGGGACGGTTGTAGGCAATCTCCCGCTCATTGGAAATCACATAGATGGAACCTGTCCTGTCCCGCTCCCTTATAGCCTTTGCCGCCGCAATGCCTGCCGCGCCGTTTCCCAGAATGGCATAGAGATTTTCCGTGTCCCTGCGGTAAGTCGTGGCGGCCGCCTCCACTGGCACAAAATTTTCCGGTCCCACGCCGCAGACCGGACAGATCTTTAAGGAGGAGTCAAAAATCTCCCCGCATACCAGACATTTTACCAGAGAAGCCTGTCCCTTTCCGCCCGCCTTCTCTTTTCCCAGAATTTTACATCCAAAATCATACCCGTATTCATAGGCCACGTGAAGATCCGCCTCCCCGGGCTTAAACCGCACAGAAAGCCCGTCCACCACCCGCATACGAAGCTGCCTTAGCCGTTCCGCAATATGGGGAACCCCCTGGCCGCTCCATCCATAGCTGCCAAAAACGCCGGCCAGCTTCCCCCCGTGGGTCTGGGCAAACATGGAGGTGGTGAGATCCCAGATGGGTTTTAAGGCCTCCCCTACAATGGTGGGCGTGCCAAAGAGGATTCCCTCTGCCGTCTCCATCTCCGCCAGGGCTGTCCCGGCGTCTGCCACCACCATATCATAGCTCTTTACACTGATCTCCCCGCTGTCCCTAATTCCCCTGGCAATCTCCTCCGCAAGCCTTCTGGTGTAGCCGTAGGCGCTCACATAGGCAATCACCACACGCTTTCCCTGGCCGCTGCCAGAATCCCTGCTCCATTCTTCATAGGCTTCCAGCATCCGGTCAATCCCTGTATCCAGCACCGGACCGTGCCCTGTGCAGATCAAGGTGATTTCCAGATCCTGTAAACGTTCCAGAGCCTTTCGCATAAAAGGCTTAAAGGGCCCCAGGATGCAGTCAAAATAATACTTTGCCGCTTTCCAGAAATCCCCCTCCTCCTTAAGCCTGCTCAAAAGGATTCCCGGATACGCATAGTGGGAACCGAAGGAATCGCAGGTCAGAAGCACACGGTCCTCCTTGAGATAAGTATACATGGTATCCGGCCAGTGGAGATTTGGCACATGGAGAAAGCGTAAGGTTATGCCGCCGATCTCCATTTCCTGTTCATCCCTCACCGCAATGCCTGTGAAATCCCGGTTTACAATATTTTGCAGGAAAGACAGTGCTGTCCCTGTGGCCAGAATCTTAAGCCCGGGATTTTTTTCCAGCAGCCGCTCCACACTGCCTGCGTGATCCGGCTCCGTGTGGTTAAGCACCAGATAATCAATCCTGGTTACATCCGCTATTTCTTCCAGTTTTTTACAGTATTCTTCAAAAAAATCCTCTTTAACGGTCTCAAAGAGAATCACCTGCTCCCCCGCTTTATACACATAGGAGTTGTAGGTGGTTCCAAACTCCGTGTGCATAATAATGTCAAACACCCGCAGCGTGTTGTCCACCACACCTGCCCAATAGAAATTTTCCCTAAGTTTCAGCGCTTTTGTCTCCATCCGCGATCCCTCCTGTATTTTCCGTTTCTTCCGGCCTTTTTCCCATGGAAGCTTTCGTTTCCATTCCTGGCAGAATAATCTGGCCGTAGTATGCCCATGAAAATATACCTTCATGCATATGGCGAAAAGTGCAAAAAAACAGAGCAGCCAGCTTATCGAAAAGCCAGCCGCTCCAAATTCCCTGTCTTAAATGATTCCCTGCATGGAAAGGATAATCTGCGCGATAATGGCAGAACCCAGGTATGTACCAATCATAACCAGGAGAGCCACCAGGATTCCTCTCCAGCCGATTCTTTTAAACTCCACCCAGTCCTTGCCGATGGACACGCCCGCGTAGGCCAGTACCGGCGTAGCCGCAGGCAGAAGGCCGATCTTTCCTACCTGCTCTACCACAACAGGGGCCATCAGCGTATTGTAGGGCATAGCCACCAGAATACCGATAACGGTAATCCAGATAGCCGTGGGAACCTTGGGAACCAGAGCACCCAGAAGCGTGCCTACAAAGGCGATTGCAAAGAGGATCAGAAGCCCCGGAAGTCCGTCCAGCACAGACACAAAGGTATCGGGATTTTTATCCGTGATGGTGTTGACCATATTTCCTATCAGAATCAGCACGGTCATAATCACCAGAATCAAAACATATTCTGTTACTTTCTCACCTGTAAGTTTTTTCATTATTTTCTTCCCCCCAATCCTATTTCTCTTTTTTGCCCCTGCCGATTACCGGATACAGTTTTGTGTAAAGGAAATTACACATGGGAACACCCAGGATAACCGTCATAATAACGCCGTCTGCGTTGGACAGCACGTTACTGGTTCCCGCATAGGCGGAAATCTGCTCTGCCATCTCCGGGAAAGCCGCTGCCACGGAAGCGGAGGAAGCCGCCATCATACTGCCGCTGCCCACGCCGCAGGCCATAGCCAGGGAATAGGGGTGAAGGAGGCCTGCGCCGCCCAGGATGCTGGCCATAACGCCCATGAAGATCGTACCGATCAGCGTACCTACGATGTAGGTAACCATAACGCCGCGGAACTCTGCGGATTCGGGACCGAATTTATTGGCGATATAACCCACATTGGGCTCACGGGCGATGGAATGGGTCATACCCACGGCCTCACGGCCAAAGCCAAGAAGCAGAGCGATGGGAAGCGCCAGAATAATGGTCCCCAGATTTCCCAGCTCCTGGAGTATCAGCGCCGGGCCGGCCTGGATTACCTGATCCAGGTTGGCGCCGCTGTTTACAGCCACCTTTGCCAGGAAAATGCCGATGCCAATGACAACGAAGCTGCTGCTCAGATGAGCCTGCTCGCTCTTTACGCACTTCACCGGCTTTAACAGAAACAGGATCAGGCCAAACGCCATGGCAAACAGCATGGGAAGCAGCAGAATATTGCCCACAGGCGTCTTGATTGTGATGGTGTTAATCGCCTCACAGACGATCACCACTGCCAGAAGAATCAGATGCAGCGGCCAGTTTTTTGTTATCGCTTTCATTCATGTCTCCTTTCCTGCCCTCCGTCTCCCCCTCAGCGGGTAAGGACACCCACAATCCTGTCGCCTGGGGATAAGAGCGCACAAGGGAATTTTCCCATCCCTCTTTCTTATTTTTTCAGTGTCTCTATTGCTTCAAATACGGACATGGCATAAGTGCCCGCCCCTATGGCAATACAATCCTCATCCGCCTTAAATCTGGGGCTGTGCCAGGAATACACACAGTCCTTTTCCTCGTTGCGGGTACCCAGCCAGTAGAAAAATCCCGGCACGCCGCCCTTCAGGAAATCCGAGAAATCCTCCCCGCCTGTGGAGGGCGCCGGATCCACGGGGGTTGCGCCGATACCGGTCACCGCCTTATAGGCCGTGTCGTACAGCTTCGGATTGTTCACCGTGGCCGCCAGCTCATAGAGGTACACAAAGGACCCCTCGCAGCCATAAGCCTCGGAAATACTCTTCGTAATCTCTGTAAGGCGTCTTTCCACCAGCTTCTGGGTCTCCTCCTTGTAGGCCCGGACGGTTCCATACATCTTTACCTCATCCGGCGTCACGTTGTTGGTGGTTCCCTCGCCTGCCCTTACGTTGCAGATGGAGACCACTGCGGAATCAATAGGGCTTACGTTCCGGCTCACAATGGTCTGGGCCGCCTGGATAATGGCGGCAGCAGCCACGATTGGATCCACATTCCGCTGCGGAATGCCGCCGTGACCGCCCTTTCCCTTAATGGTAAAGGTAATCCTGTCCACGGAAGCCATCAGCGGGCCGTTTTTCACCGCCACGGTGCCCACAGGAATCTCCGGGGAATTGTGAATGCCAAAAATTGCGTCTACCTTGGGATTTTCCAGGCAGTGAAGCTTCACAAACTTCTTCGCTCCCAGGTTAACCTCCTCCGCAGGCTGGAAAATAAATTTCACGCTGCCCTTTATTTTTTCCCTCATGGCCGCCAGAATCTGCGCGGCTCCCAGAAGGGAAGCCATATGGGTGTCATGGCCGCAGGCATGCATCATTCCCTCTGTTTTGGAGGGATAGGGGCAGGAAGCCTCCTCCTTCACCGGGAGGGCGTCAATGTCCGCCCTAAGTCCGATGCAGGGCCCCTCCGAAGCGCCCGTAAGAAGGCCGATGACACCGGTCTCCGACCCGATATCCTGAATCTCAATCCCCCATCCGGAGAGCTTTTCTTTGATGTAAGCCGTAGTCTTATACTCCTCAAAGCTCATCTCCGGAATCTGGTGGAGATGCCGGAACCGCTCCAGAAAATCCGGTTCAAACTCTTTCATTAGCTGTTGTACTTCACTTGCAATTTCTGACATAAATACGCCTCCTGTTTTAGTTCTGCATTCCGAAATCTTTCCAGGCCTTGTCCGGACTGACGCCGGTTCTGACTTTCGCATCTGCCACTCCCGGAGCTTTGCCTTTTACGCAAAAAACGAAGAGACAAGCAATCTTCTTACCTCCCCGTTTCTCTGTGCTTCCCGGTATATGGGTCCGCCAACCACACCCTGCCTCGGGCCGCAATTCTTCCTGCTTTATGTTGAATTATAACAATTCCCCTCTGTAATGTCAAGAAGAATTGTGCGAAATGCCCATATGCGTCCTGTGCCTCATCAGTCCATACATATTAAACCGCCAGCATACATAAATACAAGTTAAGTGCCGCCAGGTCTAATACAGCAGCCGCTCCACCCAGGTATTCTCCCCAAAAGCGCCAGATTCCCAGGCTTCTCCCAGCTTCCGGCACATATTCTTAAAGTTTCCCTTGGGGGTAAGCCTCTCCTCCGTTTCGTTGTAGGCCGCCATATCCCCGTCAATCTTCGCTATAATCTCCCGGGCCGCCGTGTCGCAGTTGTGGGTATAAATCTGGTAAAGGGGCGTATCCTCCCTGGCCTTAAAGCTTTCCATCCGCTCCTTCGCCTCCTGCCAGGCATCGTCCCCTTCCCCGCAGGCAAAGAGCTCTCCGGCAAGCTTGCCGTATTCCTCCTCCGCCTCTATATAGCAAAGGGCCTGTTCCTCCACAAGAGCATACTCCTCCCGGGATATCTCCCGCCAGAGAGCCCTGTCAAAGTTGCTGCACTCCTGGTATTCCCCTGCGGACAGCTCCCCATTCTCCAGAAACCCCTTTAAGGTCTCCCTGTCCAGGAAAAACCGTTTCATTCTTCCCATACCCTCCTTTCCCAGAAGGCATTGGAACAGATTATACTCCATGCCGTTATAGCTGAAAAGCTGCCCCTCCCGGTTTTCGTCCACCAGGAGCAAAGCGGAATGTCCCAGCCCCTTCATGCCGTCCACGTTTAAGAGGTAATAGACCCTGCATTTCCCCTCCGGCTGCGAAGCGCATTCCCTCTTTATGTCTCCCCCGCCGCCCCACAGGGCTTTTATCGCCAGGACAAAAACAACCGCCACAAAAAGCAGTCCTAAACGGGCAGCCGGTTTTCCGGTTCTTGCTTTATTTCCTGTCCCTTTCTTCCGGCCCATTCCCATCCCTCCGGTTCCTGTAAATCCGGCCGCAGGCTCCTCTTTCCATGTTTCATCCCTATATTACCATTTGCGCCCTCTCCTGTCAAAAGCTCCGCAGGCATAACACGGAAAAACGGCGCAGCCACGCCGCGCCGTTTTCCTGTCTGGGGGGATAACTATATAAAGTCTGTCTTTTAGTCCTCGAAAGATCCTGCCGGATACAGGGGGAATCTGGAGATGAGCGCCTCTGCCCTGGCCTTGCAGGCCTTCAGGTTCTCCTGATCCTCCGGGGCCTCCGCCACCTGGTTCATGATGGCGGCGATCTCCTTGATCTCCGGCTCTTTTAAGCCTCTCTGGGATACGGAGGTCAGTCCGATGCGGACGCCGCTGGTCACGCCGGGCTTCTCTGTATCGAAGGGGATCATGTTCTTATTTACGGTAATGCCAACGGCATCCAGGGCGTTCTGGAAGGTCTTTCCGGTAATGCCCTTGCCCCGAAGGTCTACCACCAGAAGATGGTTGTCCGTGCCGCCGCTGACAATGCGGAAGCCGTAGTTCTGAAGCTCCGCAGCCAGGCATTTGGCGTTTACTACCACCTGCTGCATAATGTCGTGGAACTCCTGGGAGGCAGCGTACTGGAAGGACCAGGTCTTGGCCGCCATGGTGTTGAACATCAAGGATCCAAGGCTTCCCGGGAAGGTCCCCTTGTCCAGGATCTTCGCGAATTTCTCTTTACAGAATACCATGCCGCTTCTGGCGCTGCAGAAGGTTTTTGTGGTGGAGGAGGATACAAAGTCCGCATGGGGAATGGGGCTTGGAATTACCTTTGCCGCCACCAGACCCGCAATATGGGCCATATCTACCATAAAGTAAGCGCCCACCTCATCGGCGATCTCACGGATGCGGGCATAGTCGATGAGCCGGGGATAAGAGCTGGCGCCCGCAATAATCATCTTGGGTTTGTGCTCTCTGGCAAGCTGCGCCATCTCGTCATAGTCGATCATTTCGGTCTCTTTGTTTACGCCATAGAATACATGTCTGTAAATCTTGCTTACCCAGTTGGCAGGTGAACCGTGGGTCAGATGTCCACCCTGGTCCAGACGCATGCTTAAAATCACATCCCCCGGCTCCAACACGGAGGCAAACACGCTGTAGTTGGCGGTAGAGCCGGAGTAGGACTGGATATTCACATGCTCTGCCCCGAAAAGCTCCTTCGCCCGCTTCCAGGCCAGCTCTTCCACCTTGTCCGCCACCTCGGAACCCGCCTGGAATCTTCTTCCGGGATACCCCTCCAGGGTCTTGTTGGTAAACACGCTTCCGCTGAGCTCCATTACGGCCAGAGGCGCGGTGCTCTCCGACGCGATCATCTCAATGTTGTGCTCCTGGCGGTGAAGCTCCTCATCCACCAGCGCAGCCAGCTCTGGGTCTGTCTGTCTTGTTACTTTCAGCATTTTCTTCCTCTCCTTTTCACATATAGTTTTACACAGAAATCCGTTTTTGTTTTAATATAGCACATTTGATACGGCGATTCTATTCTCATTTTTTCATTTTTTTTTACGGATTTTGATATGGCCCGGGGGAATTTCCGGCGGTTTCTCACCTCATTTGTCCATATCTAAAAACCTGCTGGCCAGTTTATATACCTGCTTTATTTCATTAGATGATATATCCCATGATTTCAATTCTTCTGAAACCATTTGTGGATATTTTTTGCTAATGTCCCTCAAGGCATTCCCTATTGATTTTCTTACATACTCACTATTATCCTGCTTATGTGCAGATAATAACTGTACTGCAATCTGAGGGTTATCCTTAAAATAAGGGCGGCTTGTCCATATTCTCAATCCTTCTGAAGCAGCTCTACGAACATTAGCACAATCGCTGTTTAACCATTCTTCTATTAAGGGTAAAGCCGTTTCATATCCGACAATTTTACAATGGTTATCAAAAGCCATAGCTAAGACTTCCTGCACTTTCCAGCTATCATGCTGGCTTACTTTATTTTTTAAAAAAGACATTGCCGAAGCAATGTGATGTGCAGAATAACCTAAAAGTAAAACACCAACTTCCTGAATTTGAAAATTATCCGATTGATAAAGTTTAATTCCCATGTTAAAACAATCATCAATAGAATGTGACTTATAATATTTTTCCGCTTCATTTTTTACAAGTTTTAAACTGTCCCTTTCGGGAATTACCTCTGCTAAATATTGTATATATTCATTCATCATTTCTCTATTAATTTCGATTTATCGGTTTGTATTGGGGGGAAATTATACCGTAGTCAATTACGAAAAGCAATTCCCGCGGGTAAAAAGTGAAAAAGGTGCTGCTCGCGGGTGGACCAGCTCCTTTTCCTGTTTTCTCTTATTGCAGACACATAAAGACGCAGCCAAAACCGCCCTCTCACCCCATATGCATCCTCTTAATCACCTTCAGACGGGTAAATTCCTCCCGCTCCTTCTCCTCCAGGGCATTTGAAATACTCTTTGTCAGCTCCTCATAGGTGGGAATGGTGATATTTTTTAACGCGTTTGCGCGCTTCTGGGTTTTCTTGATGTTGGCGGCAAGCTGATAGGCAGAATTCTCCACCATGGACAGCTTGATGGTAAGGGCCTTTACCTTCTCGAAGGAAACCCGGGCGATATCCAGGGTCTCCCGGGTGCTGTAGAAGCCGTACACCGGGGCTGTGGTCTTGGGATCATAACGAACCAGGGGAATCTCCGTCCCCATAACGCTGCGGGTCTTGACCTCCACGCTGTTCTCCGGGGGAACGGTCTGGGCGATATCCGCCACGAAGCGGATGCCCAGCTCAATATTGGCCCGCTGCAGGTTCTGGTAAGCCGTGGCAAAGGTGCTGCGGATCTCCTCCTGAATATCCCTGGCCTGGTCTACCAGGCCCATAAGCTCCCGGATAAGAATATTCCGCTTTTTGTCCATCAGCTCATAGCCCTGTCTGGCCAGAGCCAGGGAATTCTTTGCCAGCATCAGATTTCCCTTGGTGGGAAACATTCTCACATCCATGGAATCACGCTTCCTTTCCCTCCTGCGGACGGTAATACTTGTCGAGAATCTTCGTGTCGATACGGTCCAGCTCCTCCCTGGGCAAAAGCCCCAGAAGCTCCCAGCCCATATCCAGGGTCTCTATAATCGTCCGGTTCTCGTTCCTGCCCTGGCCTACAAATTTTTCCTCAAAGGCCCGGCCAAAGACCAGGTATTTCTTGTCTATGGGAGACAGTTCATCCTCGCCGATTACCGATGCCAGAGCCCTGGCATCCCCCACCTTGGCGTAGGCGGAAAAGAGCTGGTTTGCCAGATCCTGGTGATCCTCCCTGGTAAAGCCCTCTCCGATACCGTCCTTCATCAGACGGGACAGGGAAGGCAGCACACTGATAGGAGGATAAATATTCTGGCCGTGAAGCACTCTGTCCAGAACCACCTGCCCCTCCGTAATGTAGCCCGTAAGGTCCGGGATTGGGTGCGTAATGTCGTCGTTGGGCATGGTCAGAATGGGAATCTGGGTCACGGAACCCTCTTTTCCCCGTATAATGCCGGCCCGCTCGTAAATGGTGGCAAGCTCGCTGTAGAGATATCCCGGATATCCCTTTCTGGAGGGAATCTCCCCCTTGGAGGAGGAAACCTCACGCATGGCCTCCGCAAAGGAGGTCATATCCGTAAGCACCACCAGAATGTGCATGTTGCACTCAAAAGCCAGGTATTCCGCGGCCGTAAGAGCCACTTTGGGGGTAATCAGACGCTCCACCACCGGGTCGTTGGCCAGGTTCAGGAACATGGTCACATGCTCTGATACGCCGCTCTCCTCAAAGGTGCGCTGGAAAAAGTCCGCCACGTCGTGCTTGACACCCATGGCGGCAAACACCACGGCAAATTCCTCCCCGGAATCCTCCCCCAGGGACGCCTGCTTCACCAGCTGGGCAGCCAGCTGATCGTGGGGCAGGCCGTTGCCGGAAAAGATGGGCAGCTTCTGGCCCCGGATAAGGGTAGTCAGTCCGTCGATGGCGGAAAAACCTGTGCGGATATAGTTTCTTGGATACTCCCTCTCCACGGGATTCATGGGCTGTCCGTTTACATTCCGGTGAATGTCAGACACGATCTCCCCCAGCCCGTCGATGGGCTCCCCGATACCGTTAAAGGTACGCCCCAGAATGTCCGGGGACAGGGCGATCTCCATGGGATGGCCGGTAAGCTTTGTGTGGGTGTTGCGAAGGGACATGTTGTCTGTGCTTCCAAACACCTGGATCACCGCCTTATCCGCATAGCATTCCACAATGCGGCCCAGCTCCTCCCGCTTTCCGTCTATGGTAATCTCCACAATCTCTTCATAGGAGGCGTCCTGCACGCCCTCCAGGGCGATAAGAGGACCGTTGATTTCACTTAAGCCCAAATATTGAATTGACATGTCATTTCCCCCTTATGCATTCTTTTCCAGTACCCGTTCATAGAACGCGTCGATCTCTTTCATATAATCGTCAAAGAGCTCCGGCTTGTCGTTGGGAATATCGTACTTCATGGCAATCACCTTCTCGAAGATATTCTCCTCCTTCAGAACGGAAATGGGCATGTTCATGGTTACCAGGGTTCTGGCCTTTGTGTTGAGATACAGAATCACCTGCATCATTTTCAGCTGCTTCTCCATGGGCACACAGGTGTCGTCCGGGTGGAAAGCATTCTGCTGCAGGAAGCCCAGACGGATGACCTTGGCAATCTCCAGCACAAGCTTCTGATCGTCGGGCAGTACGTCGCTTCCGATAAGCTTTACGATCTCCATAAGGGCGCTCTCCTGGTTCAGGATGGCCATAAGCTGATTACGGCAGTCCACAAAATCCCTGGACACATAGTCCTTGTACCAGGGCGCCAGGTCCGTAAGATATTCGCTGTAGCTGGTCAGCCAGTGGATGGCCGGAAAATGCCGGGCATAGGCCAGGGATTTATCCAGTCCCCAGAAACAGCGGACAAAACGTTTGGTGTTCTGGGTTACAGGCTCCGAAAAGTCTCCTCCCTGAGGGGACACGGCCCCGATAATGGACACGCTGCCCTCGGTACCGTTTAAGTTCAGCATCATGCCGGCCCGCTCGTAAAAGGCGGACAGGCGGGAAGCCAGGTATGCCGGGAAGCCTTCCTCCGCAGGCATCTCCTCCAGACGGCCGGACAGCTCACGGAGAGCCTCCGCCCAGCGGGATGTGGAGTCTGCCATAATAGCCACGTCATAGCCCATATCCCGGTAGTATTCTGCAAGGGTCACGCCTGTGTAAATGCTGGCCTCACGGGCTGCCACAGGCATATTGGATGTATTTGCAATCAGTGTGGTGCGGTCCATCAGGGGATTTCCGGATTTGGGATCGATTAATTTGGAAAAATCTTCCAAAACCTGGGTCATCTCATTTCCACGCTCTCCGCAGCCTATATAGATGATAATATCCGCATCCGACCACTTAGCGATCTGATGCTGGGTCATGGTCTTTCCGGTTCCGAATCCTCCCGGCACCGCCGCTGTCCCGCCCTTTGCGATGGGAAACAGGGTGTCCAGGATCCGCTGCCCCGTAACCAGGGGCTTTGTGCAGGCATAACGCTTCCTGGCCGGCCGCGGAATGCGGATGGGCCATTTCTGCATCATGGTCAGCTCCCGCTCGGAGCCGTCCATCAGCTGGACCTTTACAATGGGGTCCTGGATAGTATAATTTCCGTCCGGGGCCACGCTTAAAACGGTTCCCTTTACATCCGGGGGCACCATGCATTTGTGTACGATGGCAGCCGTCTCCTGCACCTGGCAGATAATGGTTCCGCCGCTGACCGTGTCGCCTGGCTTCACCGTCATGTGGGTCTCCCACAGCTTCTCTGTATCCAGGGAAGAAACCTTGGTTCCACGGCTGATAAATGCCCCGGATTCCTTTGCGATCTCCTCCAGGGGCCTCTCGATTCCGTCAAAAATATTGTTTAAGATACCGGGAGCAAGGGTTACGGAAATGGCGTCCCCCGTAGCCGTCACAGTCTCTCCGGGCTTTAAGCCCGTGGTCTCCTCAAATACCTGGATGGTAGTCCGGTCTCTCTCCAGCTCAATGACCTCGCCCACCAGACGTTCCTTTCCCACGTAGACCATCTCGGCCATCTTAAAATCTGTACTTCCCTTAATGTAGACAACGGGACCGTTGATACCGTAAATCTCAGCCGTTCTAATCACGAAATGTCCCCTCCTTTAAATATAAAGCGCTCTTTCTCCTCTGCCAGCTTGCTCTCAAAGGAGTTGTCGATCAGAATATTTTTGGTGGGAATCACTGCCCGCATGCCTCCCTGGAAGGAAAACCGGCTGATGGTGACAGGCGCCTGGATCCTCGCCTCCAGCTCCCGCTCAATCATGGAATCTGCGGGGTCGATATAGATAATGATCTCCTCTCCCGCGGCAAACTGAAGAGCTTCCTTCATCTGACGCACCAGAAGATCCTTGTAGGCGGGTGTGTCCATAAAGCGTCCCAGAAGATCCTTAAGCTCCACAAAGATCTTCTCCTTCAGTTCCTCCTCCTTATGGCGCAGCATCTGCTTGATCTGAAGCTGTTCCTGGGAAAACGCCTTATTATTATCCCGGACAATCTGTTCCGTCTCTATTTTAATCTGCAGCTCTTCCTGCCTGCATCTCTCCTCCTTATGCTCCTGGAAAATCTTCTCCATCGCGGCCCTGTAGTCATCCACCTGCTCTGCGCTCTGGGTCCGGGCCTCCTCCATGGCATAATCATTAAAATGCTGTAATTTTTCTTCGATTGTCATAACATTCACCTTTTCCTAGAGTTTTACCCCAATGGCTTCGTTGACATAGGATGTAATAAAATTTTCTCCCCGCAAGGTTCCGTGGCGGTCTGGAATCTCAATCAGTAATGGCAGACTGCGGCTCAGACGAATGGAATCAATCAGTTCCGGAAATTCCCGTCCGAATTTCTCTGTCAGCACAATGATGGCAATATCCGGGTCTGCGCAGGCCTTGTCAAGCTCCCGCCGAAGCGCCTCCCGCTCATGCACCACGGCGCCTTCTACCCCCGCCAGGCGCATGCCTGTGAGGGTATCCACATTATCGCTGATTAAATACATTTTCATAGGAATCCCTGCCTTTGCCTCTTAAAGCTTACCTAAAATCATGAAGGAAATAATCAATCCATACAGCGCGATACCCTCTGCCATGGCCACGAAGATCATGGACTTACCGAACACACTCTGATCCTCGCTGATAGCTCCCAGAGCTGCGCTGGCGGAAGAAGCCACGGCAATGCCGCTGCCGACGCCGGAAAGACCCACTGCCAGGGCAGACGCCAGATAGCCAAGACCTATGGTAAGGCCCGCAGCGCCCTCCGCAGCGCCCTCCGCAGCCTGCACCTGTCCTCCAAAAGCCAGAATAGCCGCTAAAGCCAGCGTTCCGAAAAAGAAAAAGCAGTTGCAGCCAAGGGATCTCTTATAACGGTTCCGGCTCTTCTCACCCAGGAAATAGTACCCAAAGGGAACCACAATGCTCAGCACCAGTGCAATCACCAACAATACTTTCACTAACATAGACATCTCTTTATCCTCCTTATTATCCAGATCTTTCTTATGCTTCTTTTATATTTTTTAAACGGTAGGGATGGAACTCCCGCCCGGTTCCTTTGTAGAAACGGCTGAACATTTCGTAATACTCAAGACGGAGCACCTGGATACCCACAATCAGGCCCTCCATGCCGCACACAAAAATATTGCCAAGCACTACCACCAGCCAGTTGCCGCCGCCGTTTTCAAAGCCTGCCAGCATCAGCACCACCTCCATCATGGCCGCATGGCTCACCGCGAAGGCCCCGATACGGACAAAAGACAGGGTGTTGGAAAAGAAGCTTAACAGCACCTCAAACAATTCGAAGAAGGTCTGGACGAAAAACATAACCTTTCCTCCCTCAATAAGCTTTACCCGTTTGTCAAGGAGAGCCATAATGGGCTCCTTAAACGCCATGGCAAGAAGGGGAAGGCCAAGCACCAGGGCCAGGACGATTCCCGCCGGCATGGGTCTGCCGGTCATAACCAGGAAGATCACTCCCACCAGGGCGCCGTAGAAAATAAATCCCGCCACGCCGTTGGTATCCAGCCATGCGCCTTCTTTGTCCCGGTTCTTCAGACTGATTATAATATGGAACACCATAGCCAGCAGAATCATAAACATACCGAACACAACGGCTACCACAAAGACCGTGTTCATCTGCCCCACAACGGGAAGCTGCATCATGGTTTCCTTGGGCCGCAGCCACAGGTGATGGATCACCGTATCCTCAAAGCCGAAAAAGCTGCCGTACAGGAATCCGAATATGGTGGAGAATATGCCGGCGCTTGCCACAATGGCCGCCAGATTCATCCCCTTCTTCCGGTAGAGAAGGTATCCTCCTATGAGAAGCACCAGTCCCTGTCCCACGTCTCCAAACATGGCTCCGAAAATAAAGGCATAGGAAAGCGCCACAAAAAGCGTGGGATCCATCTCGTGGTAGGCCGGAAGCCCGTACATCTTTACATACATCTCAAAGGGCCGGAACAGCCTGGGATTTTTTAGTTTCGTGGGGGGAGTGCTGAAAATATTGTTGTGATCGTCCTCCACCACGGCAAAAATTTTCTCATCCTGGGCGATATCCTTCTGGAAGGCATTGGCATCCTTCTCCGTCATCCAGCCGCACAGGATATAGAAGGTATGGTTTTTCTCCCTGGTCAGCGCCGCATATTTGCGGATATCAAAATTCCTGTCCACCTCTTCCAGGCAGTTTACCGCATCGTACAGCTCCTGGAGGCGGGAGGCAATGGTCTCCCTGATCTTAAGATCAATCTTCTCAATCTCCTCGTCGGCTTCCTTCACCTTCCCGGCCAGTCCCGCGTAAGCCTCCTCCGCCGTTCCCTCGTACTCATCGGGTATATAGATCACCTCAAAGTGCATGGAAGAGTAGACAGCGTCTACCTGGTCTCCCTGGGAAGCCGGCATAAAGTATACGCCCCACACATAGTCCTGGTTGCTGTGGGTAATGTAAAAAATGGTGTCCAGGCTTTCATAGACATATTTTTCGAATTTATCGTAGTATTCCTTTGGAATCCGGCCAAACCGGAACTTCACATAGCGGAAATTCAACAGCTTGTGAGTGTCATAGTGAAGCTGCTGGAAGGGGCCGATCTTTTCCTTGTAGGCCTCATACCGGTTCCGCTCTTTTAAAAGCTCCTCCCGCTGTTTCTGAAGCTGGGCAATCTGGTCTCCCACCTCCTGGATTACCGTCTGCGCTTCCCGGGGCCACATCCTGGTATTTTTCACTTCCTCTGGAAGCCCCTCCGAAGGCAGATACTCTTGTCCGGTCCGCAGGGCCTCCTCATAGGGGTTGCCTTCCATAAAGGGCCTTAAGTTCTTTACCGTGCGAAGCTCCGTCAGCGCATTTTCCAACTGGATTTCGTATTTGGAAAGATACTGTTTTGTCATCCGTTCAATATCGTCCTTCGGGCCTGTGATACTTAAAAATTTCATTTTTACGATCACAATTCTGTCCCTCCTATTTTAAGTTCCGCATATCCCCTCCCAACGCCCTGGGGTCTGGAAGAATTTCCGGGGCTTGTACAGGTTTATGCTGTTCATATCAGAGAATATATTTTAAGGTTTCCCCAGGCTCCACACCGTAGCGGATACACTCCAGCAGTGTGGTGATCTGGTCAATCTCCTGCTCCTTGTCAAAAAGGTAGGCGGTTACGGCTGTCATGGAGTAAGGGTTTCTCCGCTTTTCCCCGTGGTAGATATCCCTCACGCTCTGCCTGTAGAGCAACTCCAGGTCCCGCTCCTTCAGCTCCTTGTACCGGCGGCCATAGTAGGTTTCCTGCACTGCCGCGTACAGCTGCTTTTCATTTTCCGCCGACGCCATCCTAATAACCTGGTCTTTTTTCAGCCTGTAAGAAATGGGGATTACCAGGGTGAATATTCCCGCCGGGGGAATCTGATAATAATTCTTGGCCCGGTATATCCACATCATATTCAGCATATCGATCTGGCTTCCGTATACCTTGGTGAACATGGCCCGCTCTTTTCCCTTAAGCAGCTTTTCTTTTTTGCTCCAGATATTTGAAAAATAGAACAGATCCAGCGCCATCTCATAGTCAAACAGCGCCTTTTCCCCGCCCTGGGCCAGCTGACGGAATACGTCGTAATAGGGCGTCCTTTTCAGCGCTTCCGTAAGCTCCGGTATGCTGGAAGCTTCCACAAGCTTTTCCCTGTCGATACCGGAATACCCCTGGAATTCCCGGATTTCTGCAGCCAGCTCTTCCTCGTCCACGGGATTAAAAATGCTCCGCAGCTTGCTTTTGAGCATCTGGATCTCATATTTGCAGAAATACAGCTCCAGAACCCTGCGCTGTTTCAGATTACAGAAATAATATATTTTATTGAAGTCCTCATAAAGCGACCGGAGCAGAAGCTCCTCCACAACTCCCCGGTGAAGCCTGCTCTCCGTTACCTCTTTTAAAAGGCCTCCGTATGCCGTGTGCTGCCGCAGATAAGTCACCGCGTCCGCCACGCTTTTAAGCTCCGCCAGACTGGCATAATCCTCCCTGGCGAGCAGCTTGCCTCTCATGGCTCTGGTCTTGGTCGCAATACCACTATAGCTGATAATACCACTCATGGCATCATTCTCCCGTCATTTTCTCAAGAAGCCCTCTGGCAATCTTTTCATGATCCTTCTCGTATTCTTTTTCCATGCTGTCCAGATATCCTTCCGTCTCCCGGCGAAGCTGAGCCAGTTCCCGCTCTGCTTTTTTCTGCAGCTCCTCCCGCAGGCTCTCCAGACGTTCCTTCATATTCTTTTCAAGCTCTTCGTTAAAGGCCGTTGTCTTTTCCCTGTATTCTTTCTCAATCTCTTTCTTCTGCTGTGCTGCATCCTCGGATATTTTCACAGCAGCGGCCTCAATCTCGGAAAGCCTGGTGATGATGGCATCCATATGTTCCATACGCATTCCTCCCCCCGGTGATAAATGGGATTGTAACCACTAGCCGGCAATTTTTACAGATTTTTAATAAATTTTATCATTATTAAATATACTCTTTTTCGGCAAAAAATCTATAGACAAAATGCCCAAAAAATACATGGAAAGGTTTCCTTAATTTTATATAAAAATTCTGTTAAAATTTTATCTCCGGAAATCGGATTTTTCGCCGGAAAAGAAACGTCCCGGCCCTGGCAGACAACGGAAAACAACATGGAAAATCCCCTGGCAGAACCTGCCAGGGGATTCCGGTTGTACAATTAATTATACTTGCGCTTTCTTGCTGCCTCGGACTTCTTCTTGCGCCTTACGCTCGGCTTTTCGTAATGCTCTCTCTTACGAATTTCCTGCTGAATTCCTGCTTTTGCACAATTCCTTTTAAACCGCCGCAAAGCACTGTCTAAAGTCTCGTTCTCTTTTACGATTACATTCGACATGTCCCACCCAACCTCCCTCCAGTTGTAAATTGTGCGTGTAACCAACTGTCTGGGTATATACAATTGCACGAATAAATTATAGTCTTTGTGGAACGTTCTGTCAATAGTTTTTCGGTTTTTCTACAAATTTTGTGGAAACAGCCCGGACGCCCTAATTTACCTGCTCCGCCAAAGCCTCTTCCGCTTTTGCCAGGGCATCGTCGATTCCCGCCGGATTCTTTCCTCCGGCCTGGGCCATACCCGGGCGGCCTCCGCCGCCTCCGCCCACACATCCGGCAACGGCTTTAATAAGGTTGCCCGCATGGGCGCCCTTCTTCTGGGCGCTGTCTGTGGCTGTAGCCATAAGACTTACCTTGCCCTCCAGGGCGGACGCCAGCACTACCACGCCGTCCCCAAGCTTCTCCTTTAGCTGGTCGCCCAGTTCCCTAAGGCCGTTCATGTCCACGCCCTCTACCCGGGCCGCCAGAAGCTTTAAGCCTTTTACCTCTTTTACCTGGCTCATAACGTCTCCCAGGGCGTCCTTGGCAAGCCTGCTCTTCAAGGCCTCATTCTCACTGTGAAGCTCCTTGAGCTCTCCCAGGAGATGGGCGATCTTTTCACTTAAGTCCGCCGGCACAGCCTTCAAGATCCTGGCCGCCTCAAAAAGTTTCTGCTCCATATCCCGGTAGTAGGCGAACACGCCGTTTCCGGTCAGCGCCTCAATCCGGCGAACGCCCGCGGCAATACCTGCCTCAGACACAATCTTGAAGGCTGTAATCACCCCGGTGTTTGCCACATGGGTACCCCCGCAGAGCTCCTTGGAGAAGTCTCCCATGGAAACCACCCGCACCTGGTCCTCGTATTTCTCCCCGAAAAGAGCCATGGCGCCTGTCTTTTTGGCCTCCTCGATATTCATAATCTCCGTCACCACCGGAAGGGACGCCTGGATTTCCTCATTTACAATGGCCTCCACCCGGGCAATGTCCTCCCGGGTCATGGCTTCAAAATGGGAGAAGTCAAAGCGCAGCCGGTCCGGCGCCACCAGAGAACCCTTCTGCTCCACATGGGCGCCCAGTACAATTTTCAGAGCCTTCTGTAAGAGATGGGTGGCGCTGTGGTTCTTGCAGGTGTCCCCCCGTCCCCTCTCATTTACCTTTAAGGTCACCTGGTCGGATGCCTTAAGCATGCCCTTTGTCATGCGGCCAACATGGCCTGTCTTTCCCCCCAGAAGTTTAATGGTATCCCGCACCTCAAACTCTCCCTGGTCTGTATAAATCACGCCGGTGTCTCCCTGCTGGCCGCCCATGGTAGCGTAGAAGGGGGTTTCCTCCACAAAAACAGTCCCGCTTTCCCCGTCGGTTAGCGCCTCCACAATCTCGTTCTCCGTGGTCAGCACCGTAATCTTCGAGGTATGGGAAAGACCGTCGTATCCTACAAAGGATGTGGTCACCGCCGGGTCGATCTCGTCGTACACGGTGGCGTCCGCCCCCATATAGTTGGTCACTTCCCGGGCGGAGCGTGCCTTAGTGCGCTGCTCCTCCATGGCGGCCTTAAAGCCCTTCTCGTCTATGGAAAGGCCTTTTTCCTCCAGAATCTCCTTTGTGAGATCCAGTGGGAATCCGTAGGTATCGTAAAGCTTAAAGGCATTTTCCCCGGAGAGCACCTTCTCCTTGTCCCTCTCCATCTGGCTTTCCATATCTGCCAGAATAGACAGGCCCTGGTCGATGGTCTTGTTGAACTTGTCCTCCTCCTGGGTCAGCACCTTGAAGATAAAGTCCCGCTTTTCCTCAAGCTCCGGGTATCCGTCCCGGGAGCCCGCGATCACCGTCTCGCTTAAGGCGGCCAGGAATTTCCCCTGGATGCCCAGCAGGCGCCCGTGGCGGGCAGCCCGGCGTATAAGGCGGCGCAGCACATAGCCTCTGTCCACGTTGGTAGGCATAATGCCGTCGGAAATCATAAAGGTGGCCGAGCGGATGTGGTCGGTAATCAGACGGATGGACACATCCTTGTCCTCATCTGTCTTGTATTCTGTATGGGCAAATTCGCAGACCTTATCCCGAAGAGCCCTCACCGTATCCACGTCAAAAATGGAATCCACGTCCTGCACCACGGAAGCCAGCCGCTCCAGACCCATTCCCGTGTCAATATTTTTCTGTTCCAGCTCCGTGTAATGGTTGTTTCCGTCATTGTCAAACTGGGTAAATACGTTGTTCCAGATTTCCATATACCTGTCGCAGTCGCATCCCACGGTACAATCCGGCTTTCCGCAGCCGTATTTTTCGCCTCTGTCGTAGTAGACCTCCGAGCAGGGGCCGCAGGGACCTGCGCCGTGCTCCCAGAAATTATCCTCCTTGCCAAAACGGAAAATCCGCTCCGCCGGAATGCCGATCTCCTTGTTCCAGATCGCAAAGGCCTCGTCATCCTCCAGATAAACGGAAGGATACAGCCTGTCCTTGTCCAGGCCAATCACCTCTGTGAGAAATTCCCAGGTCCAGGCAATGGCCTCATGCTTAAAATAGTCTCCAAAGGAAAAATTCCCCAGCATTTCAAAGAAAGTGCCGTGACGGGCAGTCTTTCCCACATTTTCAATGTCCCCGGTACGGATACACTTCTGACATGTGGTCACCCTCTTGCGGGGGGGAATCTCCGCGCCTGTAAAATAAGGCTTCAAGGGAGCCATGCCGGAGTTGATAAGCAGCAGGCTCTTGTCGTTGTGGGGCACTAAAGAATAGCTCTTGAGGGCCAGATGTCCTTTACTCTCGAAAAATTCCAGAAACATCCGCCGAAGCTCGTTTACACCGTATTGTTTCATTTGTCTCCTCCTAAAATCTGGCTCTTTCTGGCAAAATCCGGAGCCGGATAATCTTTTATATTATAGAAGGAATTGAAGGGGTTGTCAATGTAAGGGGGGATTTTTGCAAAAAATCCGGTTCCCGGAAAGAGAAAGCGCCCTGCATCAATGACCTTCAATGTTATCCTCAAAGGGAGCCGGTGTAATCTGGCAGAAGGTGTAGGAGCCGTCCTCCTCTTTCTGGATAAAGCAGTACCATTCGTCAAAGACGTAATGCTCCGACATGGCCTGCCTGATTTCCTCCTCTGTCATGGCCGTGGAAAACGTGACGACGGAAAGACAGTCTACATGGTTTCCGGTTCCGGATGTATTGCCGGTCTGCCCATAGATATCCTGGATCCGGATATCCTGGATTTCCTCTTTAAGGCGCGCCGCAAGCTTCCTTGTCTGCCAGTTTGTGGCTGCGTGGTTCACGCACATGCCAAAAATTTCAAATACGATAAAACCAATAACCAGCAGGACTGGCAGGGACAGGATCCCTATGCCAATCCTCTTCATCCATTTCATCCATTAACCTCCTGCATCCGGCATGTCTTCCATGGTCTTTGAAAGCCCAGCCCCCTAGGCCGGAAGCTTTCCACATCCCCGGGAGCGCCTCTTACCGCTTACAATCCGGATAAGCCACCTGCTCCTGGCTGGATGCCGTGGCCTTTGTAAGCTGTAGCACAATCTCACTGAAATACCGGGGGCTTACATCCGCCAGCGCATACCGGTTGGCCTCCTTCACGGTATCGTAGACATAGCTGCCCCGCTTCACCGTCCCCGCCCGGTAGAACACGGCCTCGTAAACCGTCACTTCCTCGTTTTCATCTCCCACATAGCTGCCGGAGAAGGAGAGCTCCACCCCTATGGAGCCATCCTCCCGGTAGAAGGTGCAGTAGACCCCTCCATCCTGGACGCTTCCCCGATACCAGCCCTGGCTCTGGAGTTTTCCCGACAGAGACAGGCCGTTTAACACCTTGCCGCCGAAACGGATCAGCTCTTTTTGTTTTTTCTCCTCCTCCGTAAGCAGGTACACCGGCCGCTCCAGCTGCTGGATGGGCTGGGTAATCTCATAGTCAGAGAGCTGTTCCTTCCATTCCGCCAGAAGCTCCGCCTCCAGCTCGATGGGGTGTACCAGGCCAATCATTCCTGTCTCCGGGAAGTCGTACTCTTCTTCATCCACAGTGTTAAAGCTTCCGTCCTCCATATAGCGGAAGGTATCCTTAAGCCTGTATTCCGCTCGGGTGGAATCCGCCCCATGGGCGGCCTCCTCGTACAGACCCCAGATCAGCCCCATGGCAAACTGATGCATTACCGGGTTTTTCACAAAAAGCTCTTTCCATTGCTCCACCCTCCACTGGCGTCCTGTTCCAAGGGCCTGTTCCAGGCGAAGCTTCTGGTTGCCCACCACAGTCTTAAGCTGCTTCTTCATCTGCTTAAAGCGGTCGTTTTCAGCCTTTGCCTTCTCCTCCTGGTCCCGCTTTCCGGGAGCGGGAAGATTTTTCACCTTCTTGCCGTCCTTGTCAAAGATTTCAAGCTCCAGGGCCGGGGTCAGATATACCGTAAAGCTTCTGGTTCCATAATCAAAGACCTGCTTCAGCTCTTCGTCAAAGCCCAGGTTTGGCACAATGCGGTCCTCCAGCTCCGCCCTGGTGATTCCAAGCTGCTCCGCCGCGTAGGTAAGGGCATCTGCCGCCGCCGTTTTCACCTGGCGGAATTTAAATTTCCGGGAAATCTGATCCACCAGAAGCAATGCCTGGGAGCTGCCGTTCAGGGCCAGGGCCTTTACGGCCTCAGCCGCCATGGCTCCCCTGGCATTCTGGGGCCATTCCTGAATCTGATGGTACAGATCCGAAATAATCGCGTCGCCGCCGTGGATGGCCGCCGCGTAGAGCACCCATTTCTTTTTTGCCTCCGCCCCGGCCTTCATCCATCTGTCAAAGAGCATGCCCACATAGAGGGCCAGTTCCTGCTGGTCAAGCTCCGCCGCCAGCCTGGCCGCCTCCGGGCTTACCCCGGGAACGCTTTTATCCGCATAAGCCACAAGAATGGCCTGCAGGTAATCCCCGGAAGCCTCCGTGCCGTCCAGTTTATGTACGGTTCCCAAAGGGGTCTCGCAGGCCCAGGCAACTTTTCGTTTCTTGCCGCCCTTTAAGACCTCCGCCGCCAGCTCATCCAAAGTCTTTCTGTTCCCGGAAGTCCCTTCAGACTCCCCGTCGTTCTGGATTCCCAGACAGTCCATAAGGAATTCCTTTAGCTTTTTGCTCTTTTCCACCCCAAGGGCCTCCGTAAGCTCCGCCCGGTAACGGGAGACTCCCCAGGCTTTCATCACCCGGACGGCCATATCCCGCTCCTGGGACTTCCTGGACTTCAGCATATCCTTGATTTCCGGCTCCCACTCCTTATGGGCAGAAAGAATCGCCGCAAGCACCTCCCGTACCTGCCTGGAGCTGTCCATGGCGGCTTTGAGGAGGGTCTCTTTCTCCTGCTCATGGAAATTGTCCAGCACCCGCAGGGAAATGCCCCGCCCTATGGAGGTGCTGTTTTTTATACTGTCGTAAAATTCCGGGGCGTGATCCCTGTATAATGGAGTAAGGGCCTTTACCGCCGCGTCCAGAAGCCGGGTCTTGTCGCTTAGGTTGTAATAGTTCTCACAGATCCCCTCCAGGGCGTCAGCCTGATACTGGACAGACATATTTTCCTGGGTAAATATTCCGATAAGACGTTTTATTTCTTCCGCGTATTTCTTTTCATGCTCCTCCGTTCTGACCGGGCTCCGACCGTCCCTGCAGGCAGTCAGAAAATAGCCTGTGAAAAATCCTCCCTGCATCCGAAGCCCCTCGATAACCAGCCCCCGGCGAAACATCCGGGAATTCCGATTCATCCGGTTCAGCCTCTGGAATCTCTGGTAATTGTAGGTATAGCCGCCCCTCCAGGAATACGCAAAGGGATAGAGGGCCTCAATGCCCGCTTCCCCCAGAAGATAACGTTTTGCCTCGGCCTGGCCGTTACCCGGTCTGATATCGTTTACCATCTCCGCCGCCAGCTTATCATCGTATTTTTCCCCAAAAGAAAATTCCATTTCCTGGTAAAGGCCCCTGTTGGCAAGCTTCACCTGCTCCATCAGATACTGGAATTCCTCCGTGGAAATCCTGGCCGCAGCATTCTTCACTACCTGCGGCTTTCTGGAAATCATACGGGCCAGGGTATCATCGACGCCGTTAGCGCCCCTGCAGCCGGTGCGGACGCACCAGAGGACATAGGGCTCCTCAAAATCATCCGCAATCGCCTCCAGCCTCGCCACATGCTTTTTAAACCAGGTTCCGTCGGAAATATGCAGACAGGCATCCATGGTTGTGTCCAGATTCATGGCCGCCGCCAGCCGCAGAAAGGTCAGAAACACCCCCGAGTGCTCCAGCGCAAGAAACGCCGCCCCGGCCAGCAGGCTTAAGAGATAGTCGGAAAACTGTGTTCCCCGAAGCAGTTCCGTAATCTGGGAGGGAAACACCGCGTCCTCCCTGGCAGCCCGCACAAAATCCTGCATGACCTCAAGCCCCTTTGAGACAGGCGGTTTGTTTGCAAACAGCGCAGGAATACTGCTTACCAGATTGTCCTCAAGAAATTTTACGATCTTTTCCTGCTTCCCGGCCCCTTCCGGCGCTTTCGCAAACAGCCCGAACCTCTTTCTGGCTAAGACCGGCTGTATGGAGCGCAGATAAATAGCGCTTAAAAGCACCTGTGCATTGTCGTACTTGTGATAGCACAGCTCCCTGGCTCCAAGAAGCGTATCCGGCTTTTTTTTCCCCGTGTCAAAAAACACCTGGAGACTCCGGCTGTTAAGCATATGCCGGCTCCAGACAACCCCCTCCATGCGGATAGCCAGAATTTCTTCTTCCCTTAACTGCTGTGCCAGAAAGTCCCGCAGATACCAGCTGTTTCCCACCAGGACATAGTGGGCTGTGGAGCCTCCCACAGCCGCCATAAAACGGGCATACCGCCCCAGCTCCTCTATCCGTTTGCGCTTATACAGATGATCCAGATAGGCTATGCTTTCCTTTGTATCATTAAGATCCGAAAAATCCTGGCGTACCGCGTTTTTCAGCAATTCCTTATTTTCCGGCTGGTTTATATCCATATACTGTTCCGCGAGTTTGCGGTTAGTCTCATTTAATTCAAGGGTGTCAAGAACCTCCAGTAATCTCTGATAATTGCGTTCCTCGTTTAAGTTCATACCGTCTCTCCTGTTTCTGTCTTTTGTTACATAATCCGTCAATCATTCTGTCCGTTTATAAGCCGGGCCGCACCCCGTATCGCCTCCCTGTCCGGAAAACCGTCTCACTTCTACATATCATATTATTATTCTGCCCGGAAAAAGTCAAGGGCAGAAACTCCTGTTCTCCCCAATATAAAAAATTCTGCCTCGAAGAGCGGAAAATATGATATAATAATACCCCCGGCTGACAGGAACACACCATGTATATTCTTATCAACAGGGGGTAAACCCAAAAAATAAAGGAGAATCACTTTATGGGACTTGCCGTTTTCTTTTTATTTTTCACTCTTTGCGGGGCGGCCGCCGTTTCCGTGGTTCTGGTATTTCTGGCGCTGCTGCTATGGAAGAAATATGGCAGGAAGCTGCCTGCCGCTCTCCTCCTGGTATTAGCCGTCCCCTGTATATTTTCTGCTCTTTGTCTTGCCGTCTGGCTCTGGGACGCCCTTCATTTCAGATTCTAAGCCCCTCCGCCATAAATACGCATCCTCCCGGCCGTTTCCGGGCCTGTTCTTAGGGCCGGTTGTCGTCCAGGGAGGTGTCGATCACCCCGGTCAGCAGATCGTCCCCTGCGCCGCCAAGGTACGATGAATCCTCATCTATCGTCTCCGGATCCGGCATCTGCACCGTCTCCCCTGTCTGGGGATCCACGACGCTGCCCTCGGGAAGCTGGCTGTCCTCGTCTGGGTCATCCTCCTCTCCCGCTTCCGGCTCCGACGGAGTTGCCGTGTTGTTTCTGGCCGCCTCGTCAGCCGCCGCTTCCTCTCTCATATCCTCGGGAATCTCCTCTGTGGGATAGATATTCAGATAGGGCAGGGCCTCCTTCATAATATTTTTGTAAATCTCCTGGGCATAGCCGGAATTGGCCTGGGCCTTGGCATCCTCCGCATTCGGCTCATCCACCACCACATAGCACACCACCTGGGGATTGTCCACCGGGGCAAAGCCGATAAAGGAAACCAGATACCGGTTGTCGCTCCTTGGCAGCTTCTGGGCCGTTCCTGTCTTGCCCCCCATGGCGTATCCCGCTATCCGCGCCCGCCGGCCGCTGGGGCTGTTTCCGTTGGCGTCCGCCTGGCCATACATGGTATTGTACAGGTGCTGGCGCAGGGTAGCGGAGGTTCTGGCAGAAATCGTCTGCTTCACCAGGGTGGCGTTGATGTTTTCCACCGTGCTTCCGTTGGAATCCAGGATTTTCCGCACCACATGGGGTTTATAGTAATATCCCCCGTTAATCACGGAAGAAAACGCAGAAGCCACCTGAATCATGGTCACATTGCTGCCCTGTCCAAAGGAATTGGTTGCCAGCTGGGTAGGGCCTGTGGTCTCCACCGTATAGACGGTGGAGGCATTGTTGGTCTCTCCCGGAAGGTCAATGTTGGTCTTAAACCCAAAGTTAAAAATATCCTGGTATTTGTAATAAGTCTCATACCCTTCCATGGCGGCAATCTGCATCAGGGCGTCGTTGCAGGAAAACATCATGGCCCCCTCCAGGGTAATGATCCCGTGACCAGCCCGCTTGGCGCAGTGAATCTCATGATCCGCCACCACCTTTACGCCGTCGCACAGAAAGGTTTCCGTGCCGTCCAGGACGCCTGCGTCCAGGGCACCGGCCACCGTCATGGGCTTCACCGTGGAACCCGGCTCAAAGCCGTCGCTGATGCAGAAATTCCTCCACATCTGGTTCAGGGCTTCCAGCTCTTGCTCCTCGGTTAGGGCTTCCGCTTCCTCCTCGGTCATATAGCCGTTTCCCACCAGGTCGTAGGGGTTGTTGAGATCATAATCCACATCCCCGGCCATGGCGTAGATCTCCCCATTCTGGGGGTTCATCATCACCACGCCGATGCGTTTTGCCGCCGGCCCTGTGACATATTTATCCGTATAATCCTCTATAAATTTATCGATGTATTTTTCTACCGTCTGCTGCAGGGTAATATCAATGGTGGAAACCACCGTATTTCCGTCCGTTGCCGGGCGCACGCTCTTAGCCTGCTCCAGATCCTCGTTGAGGTAATTATAACTTCTGCCGTTTGTACCATTTAAGGTAGAGCTGTACACCTGCTCGATACCTGTCTGCCCCTGGTTCCCCGATACCACATAGCCGATCACATTGCAGGCCAGGGAATTGTAGGGATATTTGCGCACATAGGCATCCTCAAACCATACGCCCTTGATCTTTCCCCCGGTCTCACTGTCCTCCATCAGAGCCTCAAACCCTTCGATCTCCTCCTTTGTCAGCTCTTTTAAGAGGGGCACGTAGCTGGAGGAGGCCCGCTCGCTTAAGATTGTCCGCAGTTCTCCCTCGTTAAGGGCCTCAAAGGAGGCTGTCAGTGCCTGCAGAGTGGGCGTTACGCAATCCTTCCCGGGTTCCTCACTGGCGTTTTCCAGAAGCACCCTGGGATCCAGGATCAGATTGTACACCTTCTCGCTGGTAGCCAGCACCGTGCCGTTCCTGTCCAGAATATCCCCCCGCTTATAGGGCAGGAGCATGCTGTTGCTGTCCTGCTGGGCCAGCACCTTCTTTGTGTATTTTTCCCCGTTTGTCTTGTTGATGTAAGCCAGACGAATATTCACACCAAGCAAAGCAAGCACTATTACCGTAAATAATAGTGCCAGCTTTCGTTTCATCTTATTCGTCATCTGTTCTTTCCGGCTTCTGCGTCTACGTCTTTTTCTACTCAATATCCTTCACCTGCCTAGCGATCAGAACCCAGCAATTTTTCCAGCCAGGAAGCATCCTCCTGGGGTACCTCCCTGTATTGACGGACATAATCATTTGTCTGGCTGTCATAGAGTACCACCTGGTCTGACCTGGCATACACCATACCCAGCTCGTTAATGGCCGTCTCCCGGATGCTGTTCAGATCTATAGAGCTAACCAGCCGGTTGTACGCGTCGTCATTTTCTGTTATCAGATCTGTCAGTTCATTTTCCAGAGCCGCAATATCTTTTACGCTTCTGGTGTTTTCTGCCTGCAGCTTAAGGTAACCCACACAAATCCACATGGTCATAGCCGCACAGATACCCAAAGCAATCACGGAGCCAAATCCCAGATGCAGTTCTTTTACCTGCTGCCTTGCCCTTCGGCGCTCCCGCCTTACCTGTTCCTTTGGCGGGTTCCCTTTACGCCGGGCGGGCGCTGTACTGTGATTTTTTGTAAGCTTGTCCGGCCGGGGAGCTTTTCTTTCCTCCCTGCTGCCGGGCCGTTCCCTGGGGATCGGTACCACCGACAACTGCCGCACCGTGTTTCCTTCTACATAGGTTCTTGTACTGTTCTGACGCCTCCCTCCGGCTGCAGACCGGGCTTTACCGCCCGCTCCTCTGCTTCCTTCTTTATTCATATCATTCCACCCCAAACTAGTACTGGCAGCGCTCAAAAGCCCTTAATTTCGCACTTTTGGAACGCGGGTTTTCCGTCATTTCTCTCTCTGATGGCGCCACAGGTTTTTTTGTGGCTACCCTGCCCTTCGGTTTTTTGCCACACATACACACAGGGAAAGTTGAAGGGCAGGTACAGGGATTTTCATTTCTCTTAAAACAGGATTTTACAATCCTGTCCTCCAGGGAATGGAAGGTAATCACACAGAGCCTTCCCCCCGGCTGCAGTAAATCTATCATGGTATCCAGGGAATTTTCAAGAACCTCCAGTTCCTGGTTCAGCTCAATTCTAAGAGCCTGGAACGTCCTCTTGGCCGGATGTCCTCCGGTCATGCGGGCCTTTTTGGGTATGGCGGCGGATATGACCTCCACCAGCCGTCCCGTGGTCTCAATGGGGCTCTCCTCCCTGGCTTTTACCATATGTCTCGCGATGTTTTTTGCAAATTTATCCTCGCCGTAATCCCGGATAACCCGGTACAGCTCCTGTTCCGTATAGGTATTGACGATGTCCCGGGCCGTCCGCGTCTGCCTCTGGTCCATACGCATGTCCAGAGCTACATCCTCCCGGTAGGTAAAGCCCCTCTCCGGCGTGTCCAGCTGATAGGAGGAAACCCCCAGATCCAGCAGGATCCCGTCCACCCTGGAAATCCCCAGCCTGGACAGCTCGTCCTTCATATGGCAGTAATTGCTCCGCACAATGGTTACCCGGTCTTTATAGGGGGCCAGCCGTTCCCCGGCCGCCTCCACAGCCGCCGCGTCCTGGTCAAATCCGATCAGCCGGCCGTTCCCTGACAGGCGCCTGCACACCTCGCAGGCATGTCCCGCGCCTCCCAGGGTCCCGTCCACGTAGATTCCTCCCGGCGTTATCTTAAGTTGTTCGATTGTCTCAGATAACAAGACGGAAATATGGGAAAAACTCATGGATGCTCCTTATTGCGGGCCTATACAGGCTTTTGGGGCTTTTACATGCTAAATATTTAACCCCAGATCGGTAAGGCGGGCCGCCACCTCGTCCATATCAATTTCATCGTAGTTGTTATTCTGCGCCCACCGCTCCTCGCTCCAGATCTCAATGCGGTCCAGAAGCCCGGCCAGTATGACGTCTTTCTCAATGCCTGCAAACTTTCTTAAGGTAGCAGGCAGTAAAATCCTCCCCTGCTTGTCAAACTCGCAGGAAGTGGCTCCGGCGGTCATGAATCTGGAAAAGGCTCTTGCGTTCCTGTCTGTGAGAGGCAGTTTTTTTAGTTCCTTCTCAAAAGCCTCCCACCCGCTCATGGGATATACAAACAGACAGCCGTCCAGTCCCCTCGTCACAATAAATTCCTCGCCCAGAAGCTCTCTGAATTTGGAAGGGATGATGAGCCTGCCCTTTGGATCTACGCTATGGCTGTATTCTCCTCTGAACATCCGCAGTCACCTGTTCCCGTACCTGGGAGAACACACCACCTTTCTCCCTCTTGGCACCACTTTTCACCACTTTTCACCACTTATATGTATTATAATAGACCAATCAAGGTGGAAAAGCAAGCGTTTTTTAAAAAAAGCGAAAGAAAAACGAAAGACCCTGGAAGCGCCACACATCCGTGACAGACTTCCAGAGTCTCTTTTGTTCCTTTCCGCCAGGGCCAAAGCCCCTTACGCGGGTATTTCCGTATTCTTTTTAAGCTTCCAGTGGCGGTAGACAATATACCCGCCCGCCGCGAAAAACAACAGAAGCGCCAGGGCCTGGGACACCGGAAAGCCAATGCCGGGAATCAGAAGCTGGTCTGTGCGGATTCCCTCAATCCAGAACCGCCCCAGGCCGTACCCGGCCAGGTAAATGCAGAAAATCTCTCCCGTAAACTTTTTCCGCTTCCAGTACCAGAGCATAAACAGCAGCACTCCGGTATTCCACAGGCCTTCATAGAGGAAGGTGGGATGCACCTGTATAAACTCTATACCGTTTATGAGCTGGATATGGGCCGCCACGCCCTCCGTAATATCCTCCGGCCGCACCTGGGAAACGGGAAGCTGCATGGCCAGCAGATTGTCGGTATAGCCCCCGAAAACCTCCCGGTTAAAGAAATTTCCCCAGCGCCCCACAATCTGTCCCAGAATCAGCCCCGGCGATCCCGTATCCAGCAAAAGCGGAAAGGAAAGCTTCCGTCTCCGGCTGAACACATAGATGGTCAGCACCGCCCCTATAACGCCCCCGTAAATGGCCAGGCCGCCGTTTCGCAGGTTGAATATGGAGAGCAGATCATTTTTAAACATGTCCCAGGCAAAGACCACATAGTAAAGCCTGGCCCCCACAAGGGCAAAAAACACGGCAAAAAAGATAAAATCCCAGTAAACCTCCGGATCCTGCCCGCTTTTCTTTGCAATCCGCTCCGCCAGAAGGAATCCAAGAACAATGCCTATGCAGATACAGATACCGTAATAAGCGATCTCAAAACCAAATACAGAGATGCTTTTCCCCACATGCTCCAGATGAATTCCCAGATTGGGGAATATAATGCTGTCTTCCATCCAATAGCCTCCTAATATATAGTCGCTGCGCCAGGGCTCAAAAAGGCCAGGTCTCTCCGGCACATACTTTGCTTATTTACACATTAAACCGGAAGAGGATCACATCCCCGTCCTTCACCACATACTCCTTGCCTTCCAGACCCACCAGGCCTTTCTCCCTGGCCGCCGCGTAGGAGCCGCAGTCTAAGAGAGCCTGGTAGTTGACTACCTCGGCCCGGATAAAGCCCCGCTCGAAATCCGAGTGTATCTTCCCCGCCGCCTGGGGCGCCCGGGTTCCTTTCTTTATGGTCCAGGCCCTGGTCTCCGTCTCTCCCGCTGTCAGGAAGCTAAGGAGCCCCAGCAGACGGTAGCTGGCCTTGATGAGTTTCTCCAGGCCGGACTCCTTAAGGCCTAAATCCTCCAGGAACATGGCCTTTTCCTCATCCTCCAGCTCCGCGATCTCCTGCTCAATCTGGGCGCAGATCACAAATACCTCGCTGTCCGTTTCCGAAGCCAGCTTCTTTACAGACTCCACGTAGGCGTTGGAAGCCCCGTCGTCCGCCAGATCATCCTCCGTTACATTGGCCGCGAAGATCACCGGCTTTCCCGTCAGGAGATTATACTCCGAAAGCCAGGCAAGCTCGTCTTCGTCCTCCGTCTCAAACCCGGAGGCCAGTTTTCCCTCCTCCAGAAATGCTTTCAGACGGTTCAAAAGCTCCAGCTCTTTGGCCAGGGTCTTATCGTTGCGGGCTCCCCTGGCCGTCTTTGCAATGCGCCTCTCCAGGATCTCGATGTCCGAGAATACCAGCTCCAGATTGATGGTTTCAATATCCCGGGCCGGGTCAATGCTGCCGTCCACATGGATAATATTGGAGTCCTCAAAACAGCGCACCACATGGACGATGGCGTCCACCTCCCGGATATTTGCAAGAAACTGGTTTCCCAGGCCCTCTCCCCTGGAGGCCCCCTTCACCAGACCCGCAATATCCACAAACTCAATCACCGCCGGGGTCACCTTGGCGGAGTGATACATGTCAGCCAGAAGCCCCAGCCGTTCATCCGGCACCGCCACCACACCCACATTAGGGTCGATGGTGCAGAATGGATAATTGGCGGACTCCGCACCCGCCTTAGTAAGGGAGTTAAACAATGTACTCTTGCCTACGTTTGGCAGGCCAACGATTCCTAGTTTCATATCTTCTATATTCCTCCTTAGAAATGTATAAAAACAAGCACTTTTCGTAATTTCTATATTTCTTCGAGTACCAATTTCAGACGATTTTAAGCATTTTTTCAATATTTCGTACTTCCTTTGCCTTTTCATCTTTGGTCGCATACCGCTTTCAATACACCTGGTAGCAAATGTATGTCTTAGAACATGCATAGAGAATCTTTGAATATCCGCCTTGTCACAGTAATAGAACAATTTTGTATCATATGCACTGTTCTTGGTTGGCGTGCCATCACGACACAAGAAAACACTGTCTTTAAATTCTATCGGTCTGACTTTCAGCGATTTAAGCTTTTCTTTCTGATTTTTCAGAATGTCGCCACTCCATTGTACGATGGATATGCAGTACACGATTTTCAAAATCCACATCTGACCACCGCAATCCTATCATTTCCCCTGTCCGTAGTCCGGTCTGCAAAAGCAAGGCATACTGATTGTAATTACTTGTTCCCTTGACAGTTTCAAGAAATAGCCTCTGTTCTTTAATTGTCAATGCTCGCATTTTTTCAGATTCACGTCCACTTGTACATTTAATGCTTTTTGTTATAGGTTTTTTTACAAATAATTCATTTTCAACCGCACTTTCAAACATCATCCACATAACAAGTCTACTGTGCTCAATAACAGAATTTGCATATCCGATATTTCTGTATTTTATCAAACTCTCTTTAAATTCGTTTTCCGTTGCGGTTTGTAAATCTTGCTACATCTTTACCATTCTTTATCCGGTATTTACCAATACCCAGCTCCTTTCCCTTTAAATCCTTTCCCATTTAAAATCTCCTTTCTTTTGATAAGAAAAGAGCCTTGATACAGTAAATTATATATTACCACACAAGGACTTATATTTCCACCAAAATTTATATTTCAATTTGACTCTATAGAAGATAATATTTTTACTTTTATATCAAGGCTTATTGTTTAAGTTGATGGTGGAAATTTTATTTTTTCTGTAGTAAACTATTTTCATCAAAATCTGTATACTAAGGTGGTGTAATGAATGAAAATTGTACAGGCTACAAATGACAATTTGACAGAGCTAATGTCTTTTTACAGTGTAATGTGTGATGTCCTTAGTGAAAAAAGTTTCCTTCCAGACGGGGATAAAGGTGGTTTTCCCTCGCAAGCAATGGTAGAGAAATCTATCAAAGACAGATGTCAATTTATCGGCATAGAAGATAATAAAATTGTTGCAGCATATATTCTAAACCATGATTGCGACAGTGCATATAATACAGTTCACTGGCAAATCAACGCCGCAAAAAATGAAGTAGTCATTATGCACGCACTTCGTGTTCTGCCGGATTATGGCGGGCGTGGATATTCAAAGCAGCTTGTCGAACATGCAATCCAGACAGCAAGAAGCAGAGGTTGGAAGGCAATACGGTTAGACTGTCTGAAAGGGAATGATATACCTGTCAAAATGTATCAGTCATATGGTTTTAAATATGTGGATACTGTGGATATTACTTATGTCGATATAGGTATTCCCATGCCATTTCATCTTTATGAGCTTGTTTTGTGATAAACAGTTTAAGCGCAATCAGCAGGGGGGGCGCAAAATCATCATTTTAGATGATTGAGCGGCACCTTGGCTCTAAGAAATATAAAAACCAGGTAAGAAATCCTGTTCTGTGGGTTCCTTACCTGGTTTTTTCGTACTTTAATAAAGCTGCCTTTTAACAGCCTCTTGTTTATGCTGTTTTCAAGGGAAACAGATGGCTTTTCATCCTCTCTCCCTGGATTTTTGCGTGTAGTTTATTTATATTACTCCCTTTTTGGAAAAGTATTCCCACTGTTTGTTTTCCAAATTTTGATGTATATTCATACACTTCTAAATTTTTTGCGCAATTTAAGCAACTGTATTTTGAGTTTTGTCTACTGCATATTGAGTAAATTGGGGCTGAGAATTGAAAAAAGGCTATCCGTTTGATTGGACAGCCTTTTTAATCTGACTTATCTATCGTTTATTTTCTCATTCAGATTCTTCTCTGTATTCAAAGATAAACCACTTTTTATTCATATAAACCTCTATTGTATCGTCTGCTCCATACTGATAGCTAAATCCACTTCCAAAATTAGATTGATCATCTTCTGTTGGAATTTCATTTCCATCGACAGTTGCCGTTATTTCTCCATCCATGGTGCCACAGCGTGCATCCATGATGCTTTCTCTCCCTGTATCATAATATAATTTACCATTCACTCTTACCATAGGGATTCTGTCATACATTGCATCAGCGCCTGCTTGTTCTATTACCGTAATTTTATAGACCTCACCTAATTGTGCAGGATAAGATTCCATTATTTCTCCGTTATAACTAATTTCTACTAAATCGCCAATTTGTAATTCTAGATTATCTTTGTTTGACAGGTAAAACTCATCTGCTGAATCAAGTTCCAAAGATCCCTCTACCGGTTTTACTATTATTGAATCTTTGTTTTTCTCAATTACTGATGCCTGAAATGTTATCTCCAACAGTGTATTGTCTGCTGAAGAAAGCATCTCCATTATGCAATTACCTAAAGCAGGTGCCGGTTTATAAATTCCCTGATATGGCTGTTCTACATATTCAGTTCCTTTATCTACGTAGTAAAAAAGAGTATTTCCTGCCGCTCCATCACAATTTATATTGATCGTAATAAAATCTTTGTTGACCGGTACATCATTGATCGACTGCTGACTGGTTGTTTCCATATCCATTAGCATAGATAAAAATTCATCAATAAACTCCGTAGCTTCAGCTTCTGTGTTAGGTGACATAGCATATTTATCACCATCAGAAACACCGATAGATACAATATCCTCTCTGGCTGGTAATCTAATGGGATTTCCCTGTTCTTTCTTTCCACATGCACACAACATAATTGAAACAAGGCTGCATAAGCAAATGATACTGCATAATTTCTTTTTCATAATTGACCTCCACTGAAAATATATTTTATATCATACTATATTTTACTGCATATTTCAATGAAGGGTAAATAGCCGGAATTGTTTCCGACCATTTGTAATTGTCTGACAGTTCTGTCTAAAACAATCCTTTTGTGTCTATTGGTAATGGTCTTCCCGCCACCAGACCGCGGATAGGCTTATTCAAATTATCGTGTAATTTCAATTTTATGAACAATTCTGATTGGAAAATGCATTTTTATTCATTGGAAATGTATATTTGCAGGCCCGTTTTCAGTGGGTACACAATTCCGAAAAGGGATTTATATTATAGCCAAAACACAACAGGAGAACCTCAAGTTTTACCTTGGTTTTTCCACGAAGCAGAAATCTTTGAAACTCATAGTCATTTTTCAGGACTCCAAAGGCTCCTATTTCTTAAAAATGTGTCTGCTCTATTGACTATACTTCAAGAAGTCCCTTTCTTATTTGTATTTGTTTGTCACCCCTGCGCACTATCCAACATCAACTTCAAACACATCGTAGACCTCGTTGGGTTTTGGTTTGAGCCGGGTGGACAGGAACGCTTCAATGTCAAAGGCGTTCTTATCGTCCGCATCGGCGGTGTACTGGAGCAAGCTCATCCTGGCTCATCAATTCTTTGCCACATTATCAAGTGAAAAATTTTTTCTTTTTGCTTTTTATACACGGAATCTTGTAAATGTTCTATAAATATGCTAAATTAAATAGAACAACAAATGAGAAGTTGTACTGGGAGAGATAAAATCATTTTGGCAATAGATAATAATGGGGATAAAAAAATTTAATATTTATCCAAATTATGATTCAAAAAACAGGTAGCCTGATTGCTGCTATCAGAAAAGGACAAAACCGCACGCAGCAGGGTTTAGCGAATGAATCAGATTATTGCTATTACTGTTGCTGTTCTTTATTTGATGATTTCTGTAATATCACACAAGTGGGAAATAACCTGGGTGGTCTGGATTGTATATTGTTTTTATCGGCTTTATACTGAATATATCTATAAAAAATATTAGCAATCTACAGAAACGTAAGAAATGGAGGAAAAAATGGTCGATTATTCACAATTTGAGGCAAGTGTAAAATCCGGCATCCATGCAGATGTGAGCCGGATACGGCAGAAAGATGAAATAATAAAAGCCGTCGTCAAAAAGCGGAGAAGCTCCGCGATAATCTGCGTGTGCTTCCTGTGCATGGCAGGAATTTCTTTGTTTAAAAGCTGGATTCCCGCCGTTATCTGTTTCCTTCTTGCATTGTTTTTCCTATGGCGGGCTGTCGGAAAATTTTCTGACGAATATTTACGGGAAATGTACGAGGAGGGGCTTTTGGTTCCTGGCATGATCGTGAAAACGGAACCCCTTACTATCATGGCAATCGCAAACATGACCGCGCAGGATGGTGCGGCAACCGTAAATGGATGCTACTGTCTGGAGGTGAAGGAGCTTGACGGGGCGCAAAAAATTCTATTTGAAAAAATCCCCTGCTCCTGTTTTTTCTGCTATGAGGGCGGCAATTACCATTCTTCCTTCCAGCCCCATCCTCTCTATTGGGGAACGGCAGATCAGCAGTCTATTCAAGAAGCGCTAAGACAGGTGGAGGAAGACAACAAAGAAAATACCAGAAACGAATGGGAAGTGCTCAAGGAGGTTGCGCGGCAGTTCCCTGATTTGGGAAACGGAAACTTGATTTTATTGGATGAAAATTACGTTCCCTTCGGGAAAAAGAATTACATGGACAGCAACTATAAGCCCCTCAACGAGGAAGCTGACCCCAAGTAATATGTTCCATTTAAGGAAACGCTGATGAAAGCGTTTCCTTAAAATTGAAAGAAAAAGCGTTTGCAATAAGAGATTTGATTAGGGATACAAATGAAACAGAGAATCCGGAACTTATGACAGGGCTTTTAACAGCGAAAGCAAATCAAAAGCGGAATTGTTTAGGTAGGCGAAAAAATGGATTCGGGCTGAAATTGAAGAAATAATAAAGGAAAAAACAGTTGACAGAGAACGGTTTTATGAATATTCAAAAACAAACTATCAAAAGATTATAAACAGATTATATTATGCGTTTATAGATTATAAGAAGTACCCAAAAGTTGAAGGAAACAACCGAATCTAATGCGACATTACAAACGGTAGTGTAAAAAAGTTTGTGTCTTTGGTAAAAAATGGCTCCTTTTTGGTAAGAATCAAGATATGAAAATTCTTATCGAAAAGGAGTATTTTTATGCCGGTAGCAAAGGAACAGATTCGACAGATTATTGCAGACAACAACTTAAACAGTGTGGCAGATGTCTACACCCTC
>CAJTHL010000017.1 GCA_910576205.1 Clostridia bacterium
AGGCCGGGTGTGGGCAGAGCCCACAAAAAAGCATTCTTTGAGATGTCTTTTTTTAGTGCAAAAAAATCAAGTGATAATGAATAAAGAATCCTGCGGTGGTTATACTATAAATAGAAAGAACATTCGACACCAGGAAATTCATGGAATCGACAGCAAAATCCTACATATCGAACTCTTATCAAGGAATCTTAAAATCCTATAGACACAGAATTTTTTACACCCTCCGCTTGCATTTTCCTGGTTTTCTGTCCTCCTAATATAACGGAGAGTGTGGGATTCGAACCCGGAGTTTTATAGCCCAAAAGCACCGCAAAATAGGGAGTTTTTGATTTATATGACGAAATCCATGACAAATTTATTATTAATCAAATATTATTTTCGTCTCTTTTCTAATTTTCCTCTTTTGAATATTTCACAAGATCTCCAGGCTGGCATTCAAGCAGGCTACACATGATAGATATATTTTCCCATGAGACAAGCTCCCCCTGTCTGATTTTCTGTATCGTGGCTTCTCCAAAGATCTTTTCTTTTCTAAGGCGATATGTGGAATATCCCTTTTTTTAATTCTGACAAAACATCTATTTGATTTATAATATCTAATCTGCTATAATCTCTTTGAATCGGGCGGCCTGTGTGTCTGCCGCCCTTTTCAGATTTCCTTGTTACTCTTGCTCTTTCGCCAATGCGATTTTGTCGAGCATTTCAAGGATTTCCTCTTTCTTGTAATCCTCTTTTTCTCCACTGGCAAATGCCAGCCGGATTTCGTAAATTGTTGAGTTCTTTACGATTTTGATTTCTTTCTCGTTCATGACTTCCATTTGCTCTCCTTTCTCCCTTTCGGGTTATTGTCATTTGGTTTTCCTCTTGACAATTATATAATATCATACTCTTATCACTTTGTAAAGAGATATTTTCAAAATAATTTCAAAAGTTATATTTCTTTTTTTCTTCCTCATTTTCTACATACTCTATTAGGTCTTTTGGTTGCATGTCTAAAATCATGCAAATTCGGTTAATGCTTTCCAGTGAGATATTAGTATCTTCATGCTTTATTTTTTTTAGCGTATCTTGGCTTAATAGCTTACTTACCTTAGCTTTGTAAGTGTTGAATCCTTTTCGCTCCAATGCGTCCGCTATATTGATTTTGTATTTCAGCATTTCAAATCCTCCTTTTTTGTTTTTACTATATATTATCATAATAAAAAAGTCAATAAAAAATATTTCTTTAAAAAGTTATAAAAACCCTTGATTATTTCTTTTAAAAGTGATATAGTATATACATGGCAAGAAAACAACAAACCAAACAGGAGGGAATTAATATGAGAGTAGCAGATATAACTCTTGAACAGTTAGGAGGAAGCAAGTTTTTAGCAATGACAGGGGCAAACCACTTGTTATCAGATGGAAACACATTAAGAATGAATCTCCCCAAAAACGCAAGCAAGGAAAACAGGCTTTGGATAACTTTAAATGCCGATGATACATATACAATGAATTTCTTTAGATTCACAGCCGGAAAATTAAACAAAATAAACTTTTACCTGGAAGGTTAATATGAAAGAATCTAAAGGCGTTTACTGTGATATGCTACAAGATATTTTTACATCCGTAACCGGAATGTATACACATCTATAAAGCCGTCCCAGCGGATCTAAATAGTACATTAAGCTGCATTAAGAGAACAGGCGGCGGGATAACACCTGCCGCCTAAATTCTATTATGATGTGATAAACGCATCAAATCCTGCAGATTTCAGCCTAATCACCATGGCCGTCGCATTGGATCTGTTACTGAATGCCCCCACCTGCACGCGGTAGAGCAGGCCGTCCACGTCAACGGTCGTAATAAATGCGTCAAACCCCTTCTTTTCCAGGTCGGCCTTCAGCTTTTCCGCATTCTTCCAGTTTCTGAATGCCCCTGTCTGCACCCGGTATAGGATCCCGGACGGCGCGGGCTCCACCGGCCTGTCCTGCGGCTGGGAAATTTCCCCGCCATGGATGCCCTCTGCGATCAGCAGCGCAACATCTGTCTTTTCCGCCAGATCACAGTCCGCTGCACTATCGCAGAAAAATGTCTCCAGCATGACCGTGGTGGGCGTCGTGCTGTTCAACATGTACAGATTGGTGCGTTTCTGGATGCCTCTGCTCTTGAAAACTGTGGCCAGGCGGTTCTGGATCTGCTGGGCGATTTTCTTTCCAGCATCTGTCCTATATAACGCTTCGCAGCCCCTGGCGTTATGCAGATTAGACGCATTCAGATGCAACTCCACGGCCAGATCATAGCCGCCATTGTTTACCCTGGACAGCTTATAGTCCTTCTCCTCGCTACTTTTTTTGAACTTCAGCTCCGGGCAGATCAACACATCCACGATATGGCCGACGCTCCGCAGATACTCCGCCACCCGGTTCACAGTGTTTTTGTTGTAGGCATATTCCAGGATGCCGCCAAAGGGCCGCCCGTCTGCGCTTGTACAGTTTCCGTTTTTCAATATGCTGTGTCCTACTGTTAAAACGATTTTCATGCCTTTCTTTTCCTCCTTTTCTTTCAGTTCCCCGGCATTACGCCGATGCAAAAAAAGAACGGTTTCCCGCCCCCTGGTTTACTGTTTATTCTGTCTGTTATATTTTGTCCGCTGCCACATTTCCGCCACACGCTCCCAGCCGCCAGTAGCTACCAGATATACAATAAATGCGGCAATGACGGCGGCGATCCAGTAATACCAGATAATTGCAATTTTAAAATACTGGCAGGCAATGGCTACCGCCAGCAGGCAGAGGACCACTGACACCACCAAGGCCACTGCACTGGTCTGGATCTTCTTCAGCCTGGGCAGCTCTTTCACCACCTGGACAATCACGGCCACCAGAAATGCCAAGGCACCGATGCTCATTAACAGATACGTCACATACTGCATTAAAATTTCCACACTCATATTCAATTCCTCCTTTTCTCAGTAAATCGCTTCGATTCCCTGTTTTGTCAGAAAATCCTTCTGTTCATGCTTCACCTCGCGCGCATATTCCAGGGCGGCATGCATGTCCCCATTGCAGTGGGTATCCGGGATCCGGGCCACTGCTTCCGCCGTAGCCTCCCCCAGGGAAATGGCAGCCCCTATACTCTTCACCAATAGAAATTCCTGGTTCTCACGGGTTTTTTCTTTCTTTTCCCTGGCATTTTCCTGCTTTTCAATCCGTCTCTTCAGAAGCCAGAAGCAAAACGTCGTAATCGCAGACGGAATTCCCATCACTAAAGCCATTTCTGGACCAGTCACTTTTCTCACCCCTTTCTTTCTGTACTATTTTCAATTTTGCAGCCTCCTTTCTCTCCGTATTAATGGCAAAAAGCCATTTATAGGCACATTTTCATAAAAACATGTCTATAAACAGCTTTTTTAAGATCTAAGTGCGAAAAGCCCATTTAGTTTTGGGATAGATTCCGAGGGCAACTATGGTTATATAAAGGAAGGTGCTGATACAGTCACCCCTTTTAAATTAAATATTAAACGAACACGGATATTTAGTGGGAATAGTCTATATCCACATACAGTAAATTTAAAAGGTTACGAAGGATATAAACAATTCACTATTAACAATTTTGCGATCAGTAACGCACAAATTACCCATACCCCTTTTTCAAGAAAGCAGGATAATTATGGGAATATCTTAGGGGGCTACAATGCCTCTACCGGAATCCTAACACTAAATCAAAGCACAACATATTTTACCGATATCTCAAGGGATATCTATATAACATATACAGTGGATTTAATACAATTTGAATAAATCCTTATCACCCCACCCGCCGCCACATGTATACAGCCAGATAGGGCGGCATATTGTTGTGGGGCTGGCTACCGCCAGTTTTCGAAAGATATGCCAATGGTGGCGTCATAGAGGCACCGGTTAATGTATATCCAGCGCCAGTATGAGTAACTGCTGAATAATTTGTATGATGGCTATGGCTGGGCATTTCCCCAATCGTCAGCGTATGTGTAGGCTCTCCGCCAGTACTATCAACGGGATAACCATCACTAGCCCCTAACAGGAACCGCCCCTCAATCCGTTCCCACGTCCCGCCAAACAGATCAGCGGGATCCGTGGAATCAAATGACATATACACGGCTCCCACTGGATATATCTTCGCACTTAGGGCTTGATTTTGCCAGAAAATGCATCTTGCATTCAAATTCTGCATATGCTATAATGCCAGTAGGCAAAATGTTACGAATAGTCCATGCTGGACAACATCGAAAAGCCCCAGTGCGCGAACACTGGAGCTTTTCTATTCCCACTTTTGGTAATGGCAGGGCTTAAAGCCATAGGCTAGTTACCGACTAATCGTCGCTGTCTAACCATTTGATGATGTAGTGGCAGGCTACACCAGCCGCAACAGCGACTAAAAATGTTACGAATACTTCCATGCCGACACCCCCTTTCCGTACCAGTCTAGGGGCGGTAACAGAAGTATTGTACCATGTTTTTGCGCATTATTCTACAATTTTCATCACAAAAGCTCCCGGAGTGTGCCGGGAGTATGGATGCCGGAGGTATTAAGCTGACAGATACCGCTTATGGGCTGCCCGGACATTATCACGGGCCACAGTACAGTAAATCATTGTTGTACTGATATCTTCATGGCCCAGCAGCGCCTGGACGTCCTGGATGGGCATTCCCCGGTTTAGCGCATTTGTAGCCGCTGTGGCCCGGTAACGGTGTGGATGCACCTTTTCCACCCCGGCCCGGATCCCCAGACGCTGAAGAATCTGGCGGACACCGTGCTCCGTAAGGCGGGAATACGGCGATTTTGATGATACAAACAGTGCCGGATTGCTGTCTTTCCGGGATAGAAGGTATTTCTTCAGATGATAGCAGGATGAGGCGTTCAGATACACCTCCCGTTCCTTGGCCCCCTTGCCAAACACGACACAGTCCATGGTATCCCAGTGGATATCCTGGCGGTTCAGCCGGACAAGCTCACCAACACGCATCCCGGTGCTGTACAGCAGCTCAATGAGGGCCAGATCCCGCTCCCTTTTGCAGGCACAGCGCAGGATTTCCCGCTCCTCATCCGAATAAGGCTTTTTTACCTTTTTCTCATAATGAATCTGGTCGAGAGCCGCAGCGGGATTGTAAACAATATGCTTTTTCCGTTGGAGCCAGCCGAAGAAGCTGTTAAAACAGATCCGTTTGTTGTTCAGATACCGGTTTCCAACCTGGCGCTGGGCTTTGCACTGTGCCAGATAGGTAAAGAGATCTTCCGTAGTGATTTCCTGGACGGGTTTAGCCAGAGCGTGGAGCATCAGCTCCAGCTGGAGCTTGTAATGCTCAATGGTTTTATCGCTCCGGCCGGCCATTTTCAAGCTGGCCAGGTACATATAGAGATAATCCATATAGGTTTTCTCATCCCGCACGGCCACATCCGTGCATTTTTTGGTTATATCGTACCCGGCCAGCAGGTAATAAAGATATAGCCGAAGGTCAGTGGCATGTTCAGCCGGGAGTTTCCCGGTCAGAAACTGCAATACATCATTGATTAGCTGTTCTTTCAAGGTATCTGTCCCTCCTTTGTTTGTTATGGGTATAGTATACCAGAAAGATGCTTCAGCAGAAAAAACAAGCCCAAAGTGCGAAAATGCTGATTGTAGAATCGTTCGACCCCGCCACTGGCACATTGGTAACGCGCACCGCAGATTATCAGCCAGAGGAGGGAACCGTATGAGTGTAACAATAAATAGTTCCCCGCTGAAGAATATGTCATTTAATGGAAATTCAGTAAAAAAGTGGTTATGCAATGGCATCCTGGTCTGGAAAAAAGAATTGAATATACTGGCTGAATACCCAGCCGCATCCTACTGGCAACCAAGTGGTTATTATACTGAATTTTCTGTTTCTGCAACCCGCCTGTCAATGAAAGGAATAAATACTGGTGGCGCATCATCTGGAACTAATCATACTGCAACTGCGATCATGCGTAGTTTTTTTGATATCAGCGCATTTAATGCCCTGTCTGTGGTGGGCAATGTAACAATCTATGCGGGCGGATGGAATCCCCAGTATGCATATATTGAATTGCTAAATGAATCTGGAAGCGTTGTAAAAACCATTTATTCGCAGACATTACAATGTACACCAGAGACTGGGTATACATGGAATATCAATCAGAATGTTGATGTTTCTGCCCTAAAGGGAAATCACCGGATCCGCATCCGGCTAGTACCCTATGCGAACTGGCACGTTATCATAAACATTACAAAAATGTTGTTGTCTGTTTAATGCTGCTTTACCCTGCCTGCCAGGCCGTGTACATGTGGCAGCAGGTAGGGTGATTTTTCTAATATAATACTACTATACTACATTGTGACATTGATGTACCACCAGATGGAACCATACTGCGAATAGTGAATGTTATATTTCCAGCATCATAGATAGTTTGTGCAGCTATTACATACGTTGATGCGCCATAATAGCCTGCTTGTCCATGGCTCCACCCCAAAATGGTTTTTTCGTTATTGATACAGTTTTTTGTATATGATATTGCTGGCCCCGAATATGTGGATGACACCATATATATAATAATTATTTCTGTAACACCTTCTGGCTTGGCAAATGATCGGCTGGTCGATTGCTGTGCAGAAAGAACTATATTCCCCGGATTCCAGCATTTTAGACCAGATAATGATTTAAAAGGGATAACTGAATCAGCACCTTCCTTTATGTAGCCATAATTCCCATTAGCGTCAATGCCAAAACTGAATGGGATATTCGCACTTAGGGCTTGAACCTCCACGGCCATTTTGGTCGGCTCCACGACTGTCTCATCCCATTCACCCGCTTCCTTATCCGTTGTAAACCTGTACATGACATTGTCTTTGATCACGTATTCGCCTGCAGAATATGGCCTTTCAAGAGAAAAAGCATCCCCAATCAGTTCACTCGATGCCATCCCTACCGAAAGGATATTTTTACAGAACGCTTTGATGCTGCCAAGAATGCCCTTCAGACTACTCCCGGATACAATCCCATCCAATGCCTCCTCTGCTGTTGGAAGCACTGTTTCTGCGGATGTATAATCCTCAAACTCAACCGCACCTTCCGAATTTACAAGACCTACAGGCCCCTGTGGCCCCATTGGCCCTTGCGGGCCCACATCTCCCTTATCCCCTTTATCCCCTTTGGGGCCTTTAAAATTTCCAATCCATACTCTTGCCATGATACATCCTCCTTTTCACTTTTTAATTTTCTGGTGTATTGAAATATATGTCTCCTGTCTCTGTATCACATTCAAATGACGGAGGTGTACCACCATCCGTGTAATACGCCCACATATTCCCATCTTCATCCCCGGACAGGGTAAATATACCCGATACCGGCACGGTAATGCCGCTGTCCCCCCTGTCTCCTTTATCTCCCTTGTCCCCTTTTGGGCCCTGGATCCCCTGGGCGCCTTGTGGCCCATTGAAATATCCGGCCGCTATCTGCTCCTCCATGCTGGTTATGAAAGCATTCAGTCTGACGGTGGCCTGGTGTGCCAGATCTGCTTTATCATTCGCCTGCCTAATTGCCTCCTCAAACTCCGCCTTTGTCGGCTCAAACCAGTCTGTAAACCGGACAAACCACTGCTCCAGGTCACTTTCCGCCTGCTTTGTCACGTCCTCATACCAGGCTAAATACTGGGCAAACAATGTTTCTGTACTCACCCGTTCGATCAGACTATGGACAAAACCACATTCATCGCTGTTAATCCTGGTATCTGTGATATCCGCATTAGAAATAACGGTCTGGTTGCTTTTCAGTTTTATTGTCGCCAATGACAATTCATAATAATCCCCACTGTTACCGGGCTCCGGGCGAATCAGTACCGGAGCGACGGGTGAGGCATCTGCTGTACCTGTCTTTTTTACGATTTCACACTGCCGGTCTATATAATTTGCCCGCAGAACAATCCTGTCAATCCTGCTGTATGTTGACGGAGCGGGATCCAGTTCTATAACCGATACTTCATCATCCCACGCAAACCTTCCACGGACAAATCCTATTCCGGGAAGGATCTGCAGCTTCAGTCCCTCCTGCGCCAGTACCTGGAACCGGTCAGACGTATCTCCCAGGACCCCGCTGCTGATCAGACTGGCAAAAAACAGGGCAAAAAAGTCTGATGACTCCGCCCTGTCAAATATCGGCATCCCTTCTTCGTCATAACCTGTAATCTCACTGTCAAATAATCCGCTTCTCAGCAATTCCTACACCTCCCTTTTGATAAGCTGGCGGACTGTCGATATTTCGTCCGTCCCAAATGTGATGGTCAGTTCCGTAGCACCCCCTTCGTATGTTTCCATGATTTCCGTGATACGTTTATCTGTGGCAACATTAATTTCTGTATTTATATAGGTGCAATAATCCCCCAGGTCAAAGTCCTGTTTATAACGGAGATTTGCGTTGGAATCAATGCTGCTGTTCACCGTTTCCACTTTCCGGTACTCTGCCAGTTTTTCCCGTCCGCGCTGTATCAACAGTGCCTGGTAAACCTCCTGGGGAATTGCGGAACCATTACCATCCTCCATCTGGATATCCCTGGCATCCACCCAGATTTCCCGTCTCTCTTCCCCTGGGTTCCGGAGATCTACTGTGATAACCGTCCTTGCAGTTCCTTCTCCCGCTCCGGCCACATATGCAAAATTTCTGTAGGCATTCCCGTTACGGTTGTAGACTACATTGCGTATATTATAAAACGAGTTGGAAAATATGGCCCAACTGTTCTCCTCTTGGCTGTCACGTCTGTCTTTCCCCTGCCAGACCTCAAAAACCAGGTCGTTTGTATGGAAATCGAACCGGACACGATGGCTTATTTCCTGGGTATTCCCAATTTCATAAAGCTTTTCGGACAGGTTATCCCCTGTCACCTGGCTGTCTATGGTTCCGGTCAGTCTGCTAATGTCCCCCAGCCGGAGATGCCGGATAACCCGGTCAGTATCCTCTGGGAAAACTGCTGTCCGTGCAACCAGATTCCGCATGGCATCCTCTGTGTTTCCGGAAAGCATGACCGTGGATTCTATCACACGGTCCATCAGCAGACATTCTGCAAAATTGCCTTTGGCATAGGCTTCCCTTCCTCCGTTTTCGTCCTGGGAATAGTTCACCTCATCAATGACCCCCAGCTCGTCTGCATCGTTCCTGTACAGATACTTTCCGGTATTCAGCAGATCAAAATACTCCCTGGATGCATGCAGTTCAAAGCATCCCAGCTTTTCATATCTCCGTGTCCAGATCAGAGACCGGAAAAGCGGAACACTGCCCATGGTCTCAAAGTTTTCATCCAGCACAATAATCCTCATATCATACCCCCAGATACAACGGCGTATAAAACAGCCGCACGTCAAGATTGGAATAATTCTCATCAGCGTCATATTCCAGGTAATTGCTTCCTACCGCCAGCTCAAAGGGCTCGGAAAGACGGTCTATCTTCTGGTAGACATTTACCCCATTCAGTTCTATCACCTGGTGGCGTCTGTCTGTGTCAACCAGAAGAACATCCCCCTTCTGCATGGCTATCTTAACCCGGACAAACTGCATTGTCCCGGTCAGCGTAATCCGGGGATTTGTACACGGCCCTCTCTTGGCAATAAACTGTATCTGGACGCCTGTCGGCACATCCCCGTCATTAGGCAGATGTACTTCATGGGACAGTGTCCTGTAGCCTGCGATCTGTCCTGGAAGTGTCAGTCCTTTATATGTGGACTGTACAGGTACTTTATTTTTCACCACCATCCAGGGAAACGCAAGCTGCTTACTGATATCGGCCATATTCCGGCCAAAGTTATCAATATTTTTCATGAACGGATCCGGGCAGATCAGATCTGCCACAATGGAAAGCTGGTTGAATACATTGCTGGTTGCAACGAAATTCCAGCCTTCCAACTCGTACACTATATTCCGTTTTGTTCCGCTGTGGTTTATGGTCATTTTACCGGTATATTTCGGATTGAAAAATTTGATGATCCGCTGCCGGTTTACGTCATTATTCCGGTCATCCCGCAAATCAGCCTCTATGTGGATAGGCCGTTTCGTTATCCTCTTGCCATCCAGGGTGGAGCCATCCACCAGAGCGTTATCGGTGAATTTCAAATCCAGGTCAGAAGCTTCAAGACCTGTTATCTTTGTAATGGCAAACTCCCTTTTTTTCCCTTCCTGCGATTTTCCGAATGTCAGCGTCCGTCCATTACATTCAAGCGTAAAATCAAGAAAATCCACTACTTCACACCTCCCAGCAAATCCCTTGCTGCCTTTCTGTTGGCTTTATTCACTTCGCTTGGTGTCGCCACTGGCACATGGTAATTATTCTCCTGTTCTATGTGTTGGTCGATATAGGTATCTCCGCCGCCCTTCGGGGAGTCCGTGCCAGCGTCGTGCTCTGCTCTGGCTCTGGTTCGTACCGTGATGCCGCCGGTTTCGACAGCTACCGCTGTCTGCATCCGGTTTGCCAGTTCCTCCATTTCCGCGTCCACCTGGTTCCGCAGGTCTGGCATGGCCTTTTCCATACCTGTGCCAATCCCGGGTGGGATCCACCGGCCCACTTCCCGGGCGAATACCTTTGACGGTGATTCGATTCCAAGCGCATCCTTCGCCCCCTGGTAAAGGCTGTTCGCCAGATCTTTGACCTTATTTACCAGCCAGCCCCAGCCAGAGGATATTCCGTTCCATATACCGGTAACGATATTCCCACCAATCTCCGCCATTTCCGATGGAAGCCCGCTCAGTCCGTTTACAAGATTTGTCACGAACCCCTGGGCTGCGCTTCTGGCTTTGTCTGCCATATCCACACCAAACTGGATTAATTTTGTGATGGTGTTTGACAGCCACGTCCAGACCTTCCCGGGGAGCTGCCGGAACCATGTGATCACGGTATTCACTGCATTTGATGCTGTTGTGGCTGCCCTGGAAACCATATCGATTTCCCACTGTATCATCCTGTTGACCGTCTCAACCAGCCATGTCCAGACCTTTCCGGGAAGTTCAGAGAAAAATGTGCCTACGGCATTTACGGTATCTGACACCCAGGCTGAGGCGGAAGAATAAATATCAGTCCCCCACTGGATAACCCTGGCCACCGTCTCTACCAGCCACGTCCAGATCTTCCCCGGCAATTCCGAGAAGAACGTCACAATTCCGTCTATGATGCGGGGAACCTCGGTTGTTACCCAGTTATAAAGCTCAATCCCCCACTTAATGACCGTGCCTATCGCATAACCCAGCCAGTAGGCTATCTTGTCTGGCAATTCACAAATGAATGTGATGATATTGTTTATAAAATTGCCCGCCGTCTCGATTGCAGACGTCAGCATTTCAGCACCCCAGGCTTTGACGTTTGAAACTGTATCTGTCAGCCATGCGCTGATTCCCCCCGGCAATTCCGAGAAGAACGCTGCTACCTGGTCAACCAGGTTTTTCACAGTACCAGGAATGGATTTGAAGAAATCCGCTATTGCCGTACCTAACCCGGTAAAGAAATCCACAATCTGTGTCCAGTGGTCTTTTATCACGATCACCAGAGTGGCAACTGCCGCCACAATTCCGGCTATCACACCTGCAACCAGGGCCGGGGCTCCCAGGATAACGGCTCCGACTGCCGCTATGGCAATACCCGCCACCATTAGCGCTTCCTTCAGCCAGCTGAATCCGTTCTGGAGCATATCAAAAAAGCTTGTTACTGCCAGAACTGCGCCACCAATCACTGCAGCCACTCCGCCAACCGTGGAGCCTATGCTGGCTATTACGGATTTTACGGTGGAAAACACGGAACCCATCTTGGATATGATTCCGGCCAGCTTCGGAAATTCCAGCGCAAGGACTTCTGAAAAGGTTCCTGCGCCGCCGGACAGGAGCTGGAACCCCTCTACCATCTTCGGTATAATTCCGATTGCTGTCTTTATGCCTCCGGTCATGGAGCTTATAGCGGAAACAGCGCCTTTGATATTGGCTGACGCCGCCTTTGCCGTGTGCATTGTGACCATGGCCGCCGCTATGGTTCCTATCGCTTTTCCCAGAGCCTCCATGGCCGCAGGGTCAGCCTCTCCCAAAGCGTCGAAGATGCCCTCAACTATGCTTATAACCCCGGACAAAATCGGTTCCAGGGTAGAAATGAATCCCTCGAACAATCCACTCAGAAACGCTCCCAGAGACGGGAACTCTTCACCGATCCCCTGGATGATTCCCTCTATGATGCGTTTTCCGGCATCTATGAAATCCGGGGCCCACTCCCTTATGCACTCTATAATATCCCCTATGCACCGGGCGGCTGCCTGCGCCATTTGCGGGGCCCCCTCTGCCAGTCCGTCAGTCATTTTACCGGCCAGGACAATGGCCGTAGTCCAGATATCATCCGCGCATGAAAAAAGGCCCGTTACCAGTGCCGTGATTAGGCTTGACGCCGCATCACCGATTGACGGACTGCTTTTCAGCGAAGCACAGAACGAACCTACAAGGCCCGTTGCCGCATTTATCAGATCGGGAGCCGCATTTGCCACGCTCTCCACGATTCGGGAGAGGATGCTGCCAAAGGTAGTTACCAGACCGTCAAGTCCGCCGTCATTGAATGCCTCCTGGAGCTCCTGCACCATCCCCTGTGCCGTTTTCACAATTTCCATGCACGGGGCCTGCATGTTCTCATAAAGAGAAATAGCCAAACCCTCAACACCGGATTTAAGGATTGTGATCTGCCCCTGCAAATTATTGCTCATGGTCTCGGCCATTCTTGCGGCCGCACCGTCACAATTGTAGATAGACCTCTCTAATTTCTTGAAATCATCATCTGAAGCATTTACAATGGCCAGCAGTCCGGACATCGCCTCCTGTCCTGCCAGGGAGGAGGCCAGCTCGGCCGCCTCTGCCTCTGAAAGGCCGTTGAATCCGTCCCGGAGGTCTGCCATGACCTCGTTCAGCGACTTCATGGAGCCGTCTGAGTTGGTTAGGGAGATTCCAAGCCTGTTCATGGCATTCTGGACTTCCTTTGTGGGCTTCGTGAGTCTGCTCATCATGGAGCGGAGGGAAGTACCGGCCTGGGAGCCCTTGATTCCGGCATTGGCCATAAGGCCGATTGCAAGTGCTGTATCCTCAGCGGTATATCCTAAAGCGCCGGCCACGGGAGCAACATACTTAAACGTCTCTCCCATCATGCTTACGTTTGTATTTGCGTTTGAAGATGCCTGTGCCAGAATGTCCGAGAAATGCTCTGCGTCACTGGCTTTCATACCAAATGCCGTCAAGGCGTCCGTCACAATATCAGAGGTAGTGGCCAGATCTTCTCCAGAAGCCGCCGCCAGGTTCATTATGCCGGTGATGCCGTCCAGCATGTCCCCGGTTTTCCATCCGGCCATTGCCATATATTCAAACGCAGCGGCGGATTCCGTTGCGGAGAATTTTGTGGTGGAACCCATCTCCTTTGCCTTGTCGGTCAGATCTTTCAGCTCCTGCCCGGAGGCCCCGGAGATAGCCGCCACTTTCGACATTCCGCTCTCGAAGTCAGAACCGGCTTTAATAGCAGCGCCTCCCAGGCCTGCAATCGCGGTCATGCTTCCCTTGAGGATATTACTGGTTGCCTGCAGGCCCTTTTGTGCGATATCCCCAATAGAACTTATTCCCTTTTGGAACCCGCCGGAGTCTATCCGGGTATCAAATTTAAGAGTGCCATCACTAGCCAGTGTTCTCACCTCTCTTTCATGGTCAGAAATCCTCGGCTCGTAATGGCACTACCAGATTTACTTGATCTGCTTTCCTTTTTCTATTTTCAATTCAAAAACAGCGTGACAATTCCGGCCTTTACACCGGAACATCACGCCTTTACACTCCGCCTGATCCGTATACCGGAACGGCATTATATACCCACATTCCGGGCACTCCACCCGGACGGCGTTTTTCATCTTTTCAATATCCAGCCACCCCCTATAATATCCCTTCCACATTTCCACCGTTCAGAAGCGCGTTCTGTATGGCGGTCTGCCTGTCGTCCTCATCCTTTGACAGAGGCAGGGCATACAGACGTTTCATCTTCTTGTAGAAATCCTTCTGTTCTTTTGGCATCTTATCATTGATATCTATGCTACGGTACTCCATGACCCGGACAAACTCACAATCCTTTGGTAACGAATAAAAGAGGAACCGGAACTTCCACCAGTGCATGTACCGGATATCCTGGAGGTCGATCTTGTATGCCAGAAAAAACGCCGCGTATATAAGTCCGGCGTCATATTCAAATGAATAGGCCGGGCTTCTTCCCCGTCTGGCGGCCATTCGCTTTTGAATTACGGTTTCTTCCCTGCCGCACCGGTAAAACCATAAAGCAACATCAATGGCCGCATTCAGATCATCTGGAATGACCGGGTAATACAGGGTGAGCCCCTTTTTTACCTTTTCCCTGGAACTCAAGCTGTTATCCTGCATCATCAGCTCGAAGAGGATAGAACTCCGGAAATTTGTCCGTATTTCATATCTCTCCCCATTCACTTCCACCTGGTCGGGGTAATCAATATCATCAATCAGGATATTCAATTTCTATGTTTCTTTCCATTTCCGTTTTTGTTTCCTGCGGCATAAAGTTGGAAATTCCGGGAACCCTGTTTCTGTGCCTGGCGGTTTTCTCTTTCCGTCTGGCGTCTCTCCGCCCGGTTGGGGGTGTATTTATCCTCGATCTTGTCAAGCTCTTCCCTGGCACTCATAGCACCCTGGGCCATGATACCGAAAGCCTCCATGTGGTCACGGATATTCGCCTTGCCCTTAAAGATCTTCCGGGCGGTACCGGCGCCAAACAGGGCATCAAAGAAATCATCCACGATCCGGCACTGGATCCGGAGAGCGTCAGCGGTGCTCTTGCCCTCGTACTGCGTGGGCTCATTAACATCTTCTGCCACTTTCGCATTTTCCCGCTCGTATACCTCCAGCTGATCCGCGTCAAAAAAATCGTATTCAAGTTCTATGCCTAAAATATTCATACATCATTCCTCCTGTTGATTAAACTCTTGTTACGTGAAAAAAGGAGCCTTTGCGACTCCCCTACGTTGTCTCCGTTTCTTCCGGCGTGGTTGCATCAGTATTTCCTGCAAGCGGCGTGAATGCCTTTGTCTCTGTATTAAATGTACCGTTGACCGGATCACCCACAGCATTCAGATTACCGGAAACAGCGATTTCATCTTCACCACTGATACTTGAAATTTCCGCAGACACAGTGAAAAGCCTTGCCGCAAACTCGTTTGGTTTTCCGTCCACTTTATCCCAGAGTTCTACACGGACATACTGAAATTCAGCGTCGGAGCCGGTACAATGATTCCGGCCTACATTGTAGAGCGCCAGAACCGCCTCCTGCTGGATAATCAGATCTGATTCAAACGGGAACACGGTTTCGTAGCTGGTGATTGAAGAGGAACTCGCCGCCTCATTGACGTACTTCTTTTTGGAAGTCTGCGCCCCGGGATTCTCATCCAGCGTGGTAAAGCCGGTACCCATCAGAACAAAAGACGGGGTTTCCTCTGTCTGGATATTCAGATAGTCCGCAAACTCATGTCTCTTGGTTACATTACGTTTCCTGTTTTTTTCACTCATACTTATGCCTCCTTAAAATATTGCATCTGCATCTGAACCTGGTACCTGGCATTTGCCATATCCGTCTCCAGCATAAAACCCGGTGTCAGAACAGTCAGCGCCTGTGCCTCACATCCCTCTGGCATTTCCGGAAGATTTCCCTGTATGTTCTGTTCTTCCACCCAGCTGCAGAAATCTTCATAAAAGCTTTCATTCTGTATTGCCAGAATCCGGTCCATGGAATAGGCCTCCCGACTGTTAAAATTAAACTGGTACTGCCTGATACTGGAACCATCAACATAAGTCCGCACAACCGGGGAAGTTATCCCCGTTTCAAGCGCGTATTCCACTGGTTCACTTCCCAGCGCATTCACCCGGAAAACCCCGTCTTTCAGAAGAGGGCACTGTAAAAAATAATCTGTCAACCCTTCAATGATTGAATTGACCATGCTTTTATCTCCCTCCCCGTTGCCTCATAAGTTTTCTGGCACCAGACAAAATGTCTTTTTTATGCGCTGTTTTCATCCGCTCAAACCATTTTCCTCCACGGTTTGTATCATAAGATCTTGTCTGTGCTGTCCTGTAATACTGAAATCTTGCATAAGGCACCGTATATTGAACCAGACCACTTCCTAAGACGGTTCCTACCTTCCCACTTCTGACCAGAGTCCCTGTCCGGAAGGGAATCAGTGGCTGGCTATACCGCAGAACCTCATTATCAACAAAACTCTGTACATTGGAAAAGCTGTCACTCATTCTTGCACCAAAATCCTGCCGAAATGTCAGCAGAGCTTCTCCATTTGGCAGCATTATCCTTTTTGCATGCGGCGTTTGCACATTAAAGGTTGCCATTACTTTCCTCCTATCCGCCAGTGCCTTGTGTAGGCACTCCCACCATCCGTGTCATCGGCATACTCCATGACATGGATCAGATCAATGCCCTGTTCCTTTGCGTATGCGGATATTTCATCCTCACACAGCAAGGGGCTGACACCGGCACATTCACCCCGGACAACCAGATCTCCCTTCTGTATTGTCCAGTATTTTGCTGCTTCTTCATTGTCCAGCTTTGCATAATTCAGATCCCGCATATATTCCCGGTTATCTTGAATCTCAGCGGCCAGGGGAACCCTTACCTTATACTGGACGTCGTCGCTCCATACCCCATTGACGGCTACTCTGGATCCTTTCCCTTCGACATAGGAAACACCCCGGATCACCGTGGGAATGTAAATTTTTCTTCGTGTTTCTTTGTCCGTCCTGCCATTAAAGACAGTCACGGCATCCACATTTGTGATCATGCCTGCACCCCGCTTTCCGTGAAAGCCAGCCGGTGGGAAGCAGCCGGATCCGTATTTCCTGGTACATACAGCGTTTTACATAGTCCTCCACTGTTTCTCCGTCTTTACGAGCCACAACAAACGACACGGAAAGGCCGTCTTTGCTTTCAGATCTGATATTCCCGCCTTCCGCTGTTTCTCTGACCGCCATATGATAGGCGTCCGCAGCAGCACAGACAGCGCCTTTTACAGCGTCAGCCTGTGCCGTGTCTGCGAAAACATCCCCATTCAAGTAAGTCAGGTAACGGATGTAGCCTTCTGCCTCCCGGACAGCCGCTGGGAAGCTTAGTTCTGTCAGAAGCGCCCCTCCATAGTCTCCGCAGTAATATGGGAAGTCAACATACACCGCCTGTCACCTCCTCTCTCATGCCCCCTGGGCCGCTTCCTGCTGCGCGGCCAAAAACTCCTCAACGATCTCAGCCTTCACCGTTTTTGTAATGGTGTAGCCCTTCGCCGTAGCAACAGCCTTGATCTGGTCAACCGTCATGGCGTTCAGTTCATCGCTGGTGTAGCCGGACTTAACAGGATCCGATGTTGTAAGCAGGGCGAACGGACAGCGCTTTGTTTTATCAGGAACCATTGCATTAATTGGGTTCGGAATCTCCCAGCCCAGACGCATGACCGCCCGCAGAGCCACCATGTCATTCTGCATCAGGTTATATTTGATCTCCCCTGTTGCCGGATCCTGGATCACACCTTGATCAAAAATCTTGAAGGTAATATCCTGTCGGATAGAGTAGACCAGCTGTGAGAAATCCCCGGAGATCATCAGAGCCTTGTTCCTGTCAAAGGCTCCGTTGCGGGGGAAGTTCATTGGGGAACCATCCAGTGTGTAAGTCGTGCCGCTCTGAATATCGGACTTGAACACCGGCTGTCCCGTTGTATCTTTCAATCCCCGCAGCTTCGCCCTCATGGTGATATCGGCCATGTGACCGTTGACAAAATAGCCTCCCTCTTCAACCTTTGCGATCACGCCGTTTTCACCCAGAATGGAATCATACAGATCCGTTCCCAGCTTTGCATAGGAACCCGCATCTGTTGCCGTGGTCACGACATCTTTTCTCCATGTTGCGGGCTTTTCAATACCGAACAGGATAGCCCCGTCAATCTTCTGACCGAAAGCTTCGATCAAACGGGGCCGCACCTCTCCCCAGATGTCATAATTGGCATCATCAAGTACCGCTTCAGAAATCGGTACGATAACCGCAATTTCCTCGGCATAGATCACCTTTTTATCCCATGCCATTGACGTCAGCTTCTTCCTCGCTTCGCCGCCTTCCCCATTTACAAAGTACGCCACCGGAAGCATATCCAATACGGGCATTTTATACTGCGCCGCCGTCATATTTGCCAGTCTGCGGCCACGCTGCAGGACGGCTGACTGTTCCACCACCCCCTGGATAATATCGTGGCTTTCCTGTACCGGGATCAATGCCTCCGCATTGCTTCTGGTGATAGCCGTACCCTCTCCTGCAAATGTCTGTAAATTGAAAATTTTCTTGTTTCTGTTCATATTCCCTTTCCCCTTTCTTATCTTCCAAACGCTGAACGGATGGAAGCGTTGATTGTATCATTGACTGTCTGGCTGTTGCCAGATCCACCATTAGGCTTTCCAGTAGAAACAACCTTCATCCCCTGTCCCATGAAACGGGGATTCTCTTTCAGAAAAGCGTCAGCGGCTTTCTTGAAATCGGTTTTGTTATCCACCTGCTTACTGATCTTGAACAACACATAGTCAAGATCATCTGCTTTCACACCCTTGTCGCGCAGATAATTGGTATTCTTCATTTCCTCTATCTGTGCCAGAGCTTCATCCCGTTCTTTCGCCACTGCTGAAACATTAGGCTGTGAAGCCGCCTTTTTGGCCTTAAAGTCTGCCAGAGCAACAGTAACTTCATCCTCACTCATTCCCTGACGCTTGAAGAAATCAGCAAGCGCCGCCTTTTCTGCCCTGTCAGCCCGTGCCTGTGCGATCTGTTCGGCCTGTTCATAACTATAAGTTGCGCCCCCGGCACTTCCCTGGCTGCCGTTGCCATTCCCGGCTGTTCCCGCACCGGCGCCCGCAGCACCAGCACCACCTTCACCGCCATCAGTAAACAGCTGTAAATCAAAAAATCTCTTCCTCATTATTTATCCTCACTTTCCCGTGATAATCCCGTATTTTGTACCTCGTCAGGCATGAAAAAAGCACCCTCTTTAGGATGCGTCATTCACTCACTATAAAAATTCAATCACCGGGTATTCTGCGGCTATCCCGCAGATACCTAAAAACCATGTGTCAACCAGCGCTTTGCCAGTGTCGTTGATCGTCTGCCACTCAATACAGATATTTCCCTCTTCCACGCTTTCATACAGCCCTATACAGGCGATTTCTTTCAACCCCCTTATGAGTGTAAGGGTAATGGCTGACACAGCTGCACAGACAATATCCGACCCCCGTGGGGCCGTGTTTGCATGACCAGATATATGGATCCTGTCTGGAGTTATCAAAATTATTAGCATAAGTTTACCTCCACAAGAAAAAGAACTGTGTTTCCACAGTCCCATCTAAGAAAGAAATCTTTGGCAGGCGTCCCCATTCTCCTGCATCTCTCGGGCTTCCCCCTGTCATACCAGCGGCGTGCGAACCGGACGAAATCTTCCACCTCAAACAATCTCTATTAGCTTTACACTTACCAAAGAATTATTGGTGGGTGTGCCCCTTCCCACATTTCTTTTGACCCATAGGGTGCGTAGCAGCACAATCTCTACTTCAACAACTCTTTGGATAAGGCCTTATATTATATGCATATTATACACCTGTTATTCTTTTTTGTAAAGCATCTCATTTTTTTCAATCAGCTTTTTTAAGTTTCTATCTCTTATACGGTAAAATGTCATAACAGAATTTTTTAATCCCTTTTCATCAGTATCTAACGCCAATCTACACACAACATTTAAATTTGTATTTGTTAGTCGCTTTACCATAAATACTGTTCCTTCATGTTTTCGGTCTTCTATGATATAATCTGGATTCTGAACGCTATCCATACCATAAATTTTAAACAATTCATAATCTTCGGGATGCCTTGTTTTTATATGCGCAATTCTCTCATTTGTCACAATGATTTCATCAGTCTGTATATTTTGAAACTTTTTGTTTATAAGGGACAACTTAATTCTTCCCAAAGACTGCATTTCTGTCATTGTGCTTTCCTCTTTTGCATTTGATACTTTTATTATACCAGATTTAGTAGTCTTGTCCATATCAATGCGACAGGCTACCTCCGACTTCTGACGCTGCTCCTGGTCTGCATTTCGCTTTTTTCGAGCTGCACGCTTGGCGGCCTTCTCTGCCTGCCATTTCTTATATGTCCGCTGTGAAGGGGCAACACGCTCCCGCAGGTCAGCATAAATCCGCTCCCGCTGCTCCGGTAAATGGAACTTTTTACTGAATTCCTTATACTCATCCAGCATGGCCTGGTATTTGCATTTTGCAATGACGACTTGATCCTTATCTGCTCCTCCCTCTTGAAGTAGCTGCGCCTTCTGCCTCTGGGCCCGCATGGCCGTTTCCATCTGGCGCTGTTTCTGCGTGGCTTCATACATATTATATCGTCTGCCCCTGTATGGGATTTTCCGAGCCTCCTTCCTGTCCATTTCTTCCAGCCATTCATCAGAATAGTTCCTAACTGAAATGCCTTCAATAAAGGGGTAATATGTATGACGGCAATTCCAGCCCAGCAGACCGGGGCCAGAACCTAGCCCGCAGACATCTACAAGCTGCTGGTATGTCCAGGTACGTCCCTGCCATTTTGCATGATCCGGCCTTGCTCCGGGATGCCAGTCAACTTCATATTTGTCTGTTCCCAGCGCCTGGCCGTTCATCCTGGATATCTGCCCGGTCAGCTGTCCCATCCCGGTCAGCAGCGCCCGCCTAACAGCCACGTCCACCCGGTTACTGCGGCCGGAAGCATAGTCAACCGTCCGTAACCCAGAAGCGGTCATTTCTCCCACAGCCCTGCGGATCATGGTATTGTAATCAAAGGCCCCGGATGTCATCATGGTAATCGCATTATCCAGATACCCATTGTAAACTTCTGACAGCGGTGTGAATACTCTGCGCCCACCGCCCATGTCCACCATGAACCCCAGTGACTTACTTATGTTGAAAAGTTCGTCATTGGATTGCTGGATCAGCGCATTGGTTAGCTGCTGCAACTCATAATTCTGTTCATATGGGACAAAATGGGCGTTGACCTGTTCATATATTGCCTTGCTTCTGACATATTCCTGTTCTATGACTTCATCATACAGCTTGAATGTGTCAGCCAAGTCACCGCCTACCGCTGAGCGGATAATATGTTCAACATCCTCCGTGCTGTGGCCCAGGATTATGTAGCGCTGGATCTGCCAATCAGCTGTAGAAGTAATCTTCCTGGCTTTCCGGATCCGGCGCACTATATCCTTTTCAATTTCTTCTTCCAGTGTTAGGTATTTCTTTTCAATGCCGTTGTGTAGGATTGACTGGTATTCCTGTTTCACGGAATCACCTCACTGTTAAATTCTTCAGGAAGGTTTTTACGGGCTTCCTCCAATGTCTCGCCTCTCCATTTAGCCCTATATTCATCAACCCCTAATGCGCCCATTGCTACATCTTTGCGATCTTCCTCACGTTCTGACTGTTTGTCTTGGATAATACTATCATCAAAACCTATAACGATTTCCGTATCTTCCTGTAATCCGGGAATCCCTATACTACTGCCAGCTTTGATAATTGTACGAATTAACTGTATTAACACGCGCTCCAATATTATCTCATGTTTCTGCAATGTACGATATAAATCAGAATTTTCACTGATTACCTCAGTGGCCGTCTTAACCTGCCCATTCTCAAACCGGTACCTCTTAGTACCAAAGCCGCACTTAAAAGAGAGCCAGTTCAGATCGTCGTTGATTGCCTTACTGTGTTCGTCAATCCGCAGCTCCATGTTGACCTCATGCATCGCTTCCTTTGTGTCCTTGAAATAATCTTCGGGCAATTCGTAGAAAACAGTATCCTGCGGATCAAAAACGGCATCCCCGCCCTGTGTGGTCAGAAGTTCCGGCGCAACGAAAATACGCTTTCGCCCTAAAGAAAATTCATTTGAATAGCTGTCATATTCCAGATCCAGCTTTCTGATCACGTCAATACTATTTGCAAACAGGGCCACGCCCATTGGGTTCGTGGTATCTTCGTCAGCATTGTTTACCATGTTCAGCCGGTCAATAATAAAAAGCGGCTGGTCTGAACCTGTTTCAATGCGTTCAGCCAGCCCGTTGAAAGCGGGTATTTCCTCCCATTCTTCTGGTGTCAGTTCCTTCCCGGCTCCTGTGGTGTTCTCCACAACCGTGTTTTCAATCACATATTGTTTCCGGTTCTCACCAGGTACATCCTCAATCCAGTGATACTGGAAATGAACGTATCTCTTACGCTTGTAGGTTTTGGGGAACGTAAAAATACATTCCGTGATCACCTTATTCTGCCATGTCGTAGGATAGATGTGGGCTGCCTCCACATAGTTAAGCCCTACACTGCCCCCGGTCATTCGCCCGGAACCATCCGCAACAGCATCCCTGATATACACCACATACGCCACGGTTCCCAGTGCCGCCTTCCATTCCTGGTATTCATTCCCCAGCTCTTCCCAGACATTTTCGGCCAGCACTTTTTTCACAAAATCATCTGTGGTCTTATCTGACAAAGTGACGGTCACTTTTTCATTCAGCAGCAGATCCGCCATGTCTTCGCATACTTTTTTAGCCATTCCTAATGAATACCGGGTACAGTTCACAGAAGTACCATTCCCACGGTACACTTTGTACCTGTGGAACTTCTTCACATTGGAATTGTACCAGCTGCGCCAGATCTCTATTTGCCGGTAATATGCCGGATTCACTGTTTCAATCCCCTTATCCCGGAAATAACTAAAAACATCCATGCTGTCAACCATCCCTTTCCTGCACCGGGAGCCAGTGCTTGATTTTACTCCAGAATCCGGCCACCAGATACCTAATCCCATCCATGCAGTGATCTGCCGCTTTTACCGGTTCTTCCTTGCCCTTTTCAATGGAGTCTTTATCATACTCATATGTCCCAAACTCACCAATGGCGTATTTCTGCTTTGGCGATATACTCATTACGTGAAATGTCAGAGCTTTCTGCACTCTGCTGATCCCCAGTTTCACATCATTATCAGCATCCCGGATAATCACTGGCACATTAACCGCTCTGCAGGTTCTCTTTATCTCCTCCTGTAAACCTTTCGCTGAAGGATCCAGATACAGGTAAAAACGCACGTTAGAAGTCCCGTACAGCTCCCCCAGTTTTTCAACAAACCGGACAAAGTCCTGCGCATATTCAGACGGGCTCTTTTGCTTTCCTGTTTCCCGGCCGCTATGATAGTATTCATCCAGGCCTTGCAGCTTTTTGTTTGCCATATCCAGGCCAAATGCCTGAAAGGTTGTGGCGTTCTGCTGTCCATAATCACCGCCGATTCCGATAACCGGGAATCGCAGGCCGGATACCGGTGTCTCTATGTGCTTCTGCCCAAACATGTAGTAGATGACCTCATCCACGCCAATGCTGTCCCCAAGCCATAGCCATCTGTACCGCCGCTCATCCACTCTTTCCAGTGTTTCCGCTTCCTGTATCAAGTCCGGGCCCAGCCAGTTGGGTGGGACATCCCGGTAATCCGTATGGATATGGATGCAGTCCGGGCGCTGCCCCATCTTCTGCACCCATTTCACAATATCGCTGTTAGGGTTTTTCGGCGGGTTAAACAGGTAAATCATCTGGAAATCGCCCTGGTTCCCCCTGGCAAAAGTGGCGATTATGTTTAGGATCTCATCTTCACCCTCGCCATCGTCAAAGAACTCCGTCAGCTCGTCCATGATAACCAGCTTTATCGGCCTGTCCTCATCAATGATGCCCTTGGTATCGTCTATACCATCAGAACCAGCAAAATACATGGTCGTCCCATGCTTTTTGTAGGTGATCTCCATGGGAGACTTTGTGATGAGGAACCGGTTCTTTGGTATTCCAAGCCGGTTGATTCCCCGCAGCATTTCCTTGTACACAGTTTTCCGCAGTTTGTTATGGCGCTTACGCAGCACCACTACAGAACCGTTGGGATCTGATACCAGCTGATAGATCCCTTTGATCGCTGCATAGCTGGATTTCGTTCCTGCACGGCCGGAAGTCAGAATGATGTGCTTATGTGTCTTATTGTTAAATATTCTGTGATACTTCGGAATGATGATCTCCGAGATCCTCACCTGTTTCTTTCTGCGTGTCATTAATGATCTCCACTCCGTCATCTTCAGAACCCGCCGGTTCCAGGGATATCCTTGCCGTCTGTGCCTTGATCTGCTCCAGTCGCGCTTTCTGTTCGGCGCTGGCTGTTTCCCAGTCCTTATGAAGCATCTCGTCATACTGCTTAATCATTGCCCGGAGTTCACTTTGCGCCCGTGCCTGGGCTTTCATAAATTCATTCTGTTTATCCCACGCCTCCTGTACCTCCCAGCGCTCCCCAATGATCTTTCCCTTTTTCTCTTCAATCTTTTCGACGGTCTTATCCTTCTGGTCCTTTACATAGGCGATCCGCTGTGCCCGGACAATGGCCGCATAGGCGATCTGTATCTGATGCCAGAGCAATTCCAGGGGATCCGCCTTTTCAATGGCAGAAAAAATCTCCCGTGTTTCATCCGGGAGATACTTTGAGAAGAAGCCGTACTTCTCAGCATTTTTATTTCCAGGCGGTCCCGTGGCGTTTTTATTGCCGGGCTGGCCGCCCTTTTTCCGTTTCCGAACGTTCGCTTTTTTATCCGAACGCTCGCTATCCCATTTATGGGTACTCTTCCAGCGCCGCACGGTTCCCTCCGGCAGGCCCAGCTGTCTGGCAATGTCAATTAGCTTCATGCCTTTTAGGAACATGTCCCTTGCCTGGGTAATCCGTTCATCTGCTCTCCGTGGCAATCACCTCACCTTCCTTTTCGTCGTTTTGGGGATGGGAAAAGGGGCTGTTGCAAAAAGTAGCTGAATAAGCCATCAGAGCAACAACCCCTTAAAAATATTTATCTTTTTTAAATGTCTGTCATTTCTACTATTCGTCCAGCAAGCTTTTCAAACGTTCCATAAAAATCATCTCTGCTCTTTTTCATTGTCTCCCATATCACACCTGTCTGTTTTATCTGTTCCTTCGTTAACAAGAATACAGGGGTATTATGTTCTTGTGATTGCGCAATAAGACTATTAAAATCAGCTATATTTATCAAATTATATGGCTCATCACATACATTGTACTTTTCGCTTCTAAGAGTCATATTTTGATTTTTCAAAACCGGCATTAATTTATTGCACACCAACGAATTTATATCTTTAATCCAATCTGCAAATGCTCTGGCCGGAGCCCCATTCCTGGGACGGTATCTCTGCTGGATTGTTCCCAGAAAAATAGGAGGTGCGTCTTTCATTTTATATGATGCGCTATTAAATATTTCATTTTCTCTCATTTTTTGATATGTTTTGCACCACCTTGGAAAAATTGATACTAATGCCTCAACAGCCATATAGCAAAAATAATCTGGGGCACAGGGAACAATGAAATAATCGCTTTGCATTAAGATATTTGCATTTGTTGCAGATATACTTGGGCTCATATCGACCAAAACATAGTCTATATCATATGTCTCAGAAGTCAATTCTATTAACTTTCTAAATGCACCAGGAACATTTTTTAACATGTTTAAACTTCCTGTCATAGTTTCGGCAATATTATAAGTCGTATCAAACTCGGAAAACTGAATATGCCCAGGAAGAAGAAATAGATTTTTATTTTCTTTAAATTTATAACATTTCGCCGCTACTATGGGCTCTAAGTTTCCTCCAAATACGGGATCCAGACCCGATTTAATAGTTGAAATACAGGATTTATACAATTCTTCCAATTTTGCTTCTTTTGAAGAGTCTATACAAACCCCTGTCAGATTACATTGTGGATCACTATCTACAATTAATGTTCTCTTTCCAATCTGTGCAAGCATCCAACCCAAGTTAAAGACTGTTGTAGTTTTGCTTACGCCGCCTTTATTGTTAAACAATGCCACAATTTTTTCTTTACCCATAAATACCCCACTCCTTTTCCCCAGATTATACCACATAATCCGACAAAAGAAAACACCCCGTATCATCTACAGGGCATTTTCTCAAAAAATGTATATTGGGGAACAGTCTTTGCATTTCTGCCGGCACACTTCCCGGACCGAGCCAGCCACCAGGCGGTAAAGCCTGGCAGCCGATAATGTAAAGGAGATAACTGATGCCGCAACCCACCTTGGGTTATACTAATTATAACACGTTATTTTGTGCTTTTCGTGCGTTTTTCATTTTGGGGAAAATATTTTGATATTCTCCGGCTGATTCTGCTCCTGTCCATATGTAATTTCTTTGCCGCCTGCTCCTGGGTAAGCCTGTCCAGGTATATGTAGGTGAAGATCAGCTGGTCTGTCATGTCGGCGATCCCCTCAATGAACACCTCCACTTCCAGGCGCCGCTTCTCTGTGGCCTTCACATCTTTCTCCATGCTCTCTGTAAGGCTGTATATCTGATAGCATCTCTTCTCATCGTTCTGGATATTATTCCCGGACACATGGAAACTCACAGGCTGATAGGGGAAATCCGGATTGGAGCCACGGACAATATCCTGCTCCACCTGGGTGACCATACCCTTCAACTTTCTGATCCGCTCCCGCTTTGTCTGGATGCGCTGCTCCATCAGAGGATATTCCTCCAGCGTTTTTCTGTCCACGTATATCACCTCTGATCAATTTACGGTTTCAAACCGCCGCTTAATATGCTCTTCCCAATCTGGATTCGGCTGACTGGCTGGAGACTCCTGACTGTCCATGAAAAAAAGTTCTTCGATTCTCCTCATAGTCAGATCCCTAAACCTGCTGGCAACACATGCCACCTTGCTGTCGTCATGGCGCAGATCCGCCACACTGTAATTATTGGCCACCTCCAGATAAACTTCTTTCAGAATCTTTTTTATATCCTCAAAAGCGATCAAATTCATTCTTCTTTCCCCTCTCTTATTTCCCGGATCCTGGCCTTCAAAACCCCCAGAACAGAATCCTGTGTTGCCCCTTTTTCCTTCAGGGCCTCCATCACACGCTCATCCATGCACCCGGCGGCTACCAGATGGTGAATGATCACCTTCTCCTTCTGCCCCTGCCGATACAGGCGGGCATTTGCCTGCTGGTACAGCTCCAGAGACCAGTTCAGACCAAACCAGACAATCGTGCTGCCACCCGTCTGAAGGTTCAGCCCGTACGCCGCGCTGGCCGGATGTGCCAGCAGTACGTCGATCTCCCTGTTGTTCCATCTGCTGATGGCATCCGGGCTTTTAAGCTCCCTGATACGGTACCTGCCCCTCCCCAGCACACCGAGAATCCTCTCCCTGTCATGCCGGAAATTATAAAATACAAGGACCGGCTTTCCCTGGGATGCCTCCACGATCTCCTTCAGCGCTTCCAGTTTGCATCCGTGAATTTCCACCGCCTTTCCATCCTCCCCATACACCGCCCCATTGCAGTACTGGAGGAGCTTTCCAGTTAAAACCGCTGCGGAACCTGCGTCAAGGGTGGCGTCATCAACCTGCAGAAGCATCTTCTTCTCAAACTCTGTATATCCGGACCTGGCTTTTGCGTCCATCTGTATATACACCACATTGTCAATCCTTTCCGGAAGCTGCAGATAGTCTTTAGCGGACAGGCTGATACAGATGTCCCCGATCCTCTTCTGGATGATGTCCCCGGATCCTGGAAGCGGGGCGTATGAAAAAATCTGCTCCCGGTTTCTGGCATCCGGAGAAAAATACTGATCCCGGTACTCCGTGATCGTCCGGCCCAGGCGTTTTCCTCCATCCAGCAGATAGATCTGCGCCCACAGATCGATCAGCCCATTCGGCGCCGGCGTTCCCGTCAGACCGACGATCCGCTTAATGTGCCCGCGCACAAGGTTCAGGCTTCTGAATCTTTTGGCCCGGTGGCTTTTGAATCCGGACAGCTCATCAATGATCACCATGTCAAACGGCCAGTTATTCCGGTAGTACTCCACCAGCCACGCTACATTGTCCCGGCTCAGTATATAGACATCCCCCGGGGAGTTCAAGGCCCGGATACGCCTGGCCGCCGCCCCCAGAACCGGCACAACCCGCAACATGCTCAGATGATCCCACTTCTGTGCCTCCCTTGTCCATGTGTCCTCCGCCACTTTCTTTGGAGCTATGACAAGTGCCTTCTTCACCAGAAAACGGTTGTATCTCAAGTCATTCACCGCCGTGAGTGTGATGACCGTCTTCCCCAGCCCCATGTCCAGAAACAGACCGAGTGCCCTGTCCGTCAGCAGCCGGTTAATGCAGTACCTCTGATAGTCATGCGGTATGAATTTCACGTCTGCCCTCCCGGATCCGCTCCAGTACAGTGTCCATGTCCTCCAGCCGGTCCAGCACCATTACCACACACCCCAGGCTGCGCAGCTCCAGGATCCTTTTCTGCTGAAGGGCTGTGGGCCTCTGGCCCTTCTGTTTCAGCTCTACAAATCCGATCCGCCCCCCGGGAAGCACCACCAGCCTGTCAGGAACACCATCATTTCCCGGCGACACAAATTTATAGGCCTTTCCTCCTGCGGCTTTCACTCTTCTCCGGAACTTCTCTTCCAGCTCTCTTTCCAGCATATCCATCCCTCCCGTTACAAACTCACGCGCGCGTATATATTACCCGTGTGCAGGGGTACGTGCGGGCACACGCCGTATATATTCCCTTATATACCCTTTATTTTTATTTATATAAAGAAAGAATGTAGACAAGTATCAAAAGCGCCCCCAGCCTTCGTAAATCAAGGCTTCCCAGCGTCTACAAAGACCGTAGACAGTCGTCTGTTTTTTGTAGATTGTAGACATTTTCAATTTCCCTTGCGTTCCCCTTGGATTTGTCTACATTCTCCCATTTTTCTCACGTATCTTTACCCTTTGTCTACAATCTTCTCCGGAATCCCCTCTGCATCCCATAGCCCTCCCCGTACCTTCCAGGGGAGCTCTGCCGCTCCCACTCCGGGAAAGATGCCAGGATGTTATTGATCTCGATCGCATCCGACCTTTTCATCATCTTGGGATCACCCATGAAACACTCACACCAGACTTCTGCCGCACATATCTGCTCCCGCCTTATCAGAAGGCTTTCGTCCACGGGCTTCAGCTCATTAAACCAGTAGCTACGCTTTTCATTCCGGGTCTTTGCGCTCCAGTCCCGTGGGATCCTGCGCTCCAGAAAATCCCGGATGATCCCGTCTTTTGGATTGCTCTCCTTATGGTCCTCCTGCTGTTTCAATGCCTCCTCTGCCGCGGCGCCCTCAAGATACAGCTTTTCCCCACATTTCCACCGGACGGACGCTTCTGCCCATATCTGGTCAATCTCCTCCGGAAGCTCCCGGAATACATTCTTGGATACCGGCTGTTTTTCCAGGTCTACCGGCCAGAAACGCCGGTTTCCAGTCCTGTCTTTTAAAAACTCCTTGTCATTCGTTGTCCCAACGATAACACAGGACCTGGGAAATGCCGCTGTCCGGCGTCCATACGGCATACGGTAAACATCCTCTGTCTTGCTCAGAAACTGTTTGACTGTATTCATTTCCGACTTGTTCATGCCTGTCAGCTCCCCGGCTTCGATGATCCAGTACCCCTGCACCAGTTCAGCGGCATCCTTCCCTTCAAAGGTAGCCAGGGAATCACTGTACCAGCCGCGCCCCAGCAGCCGGAAGAAGGTGCTCTTCCCCACGCCCTGGCTGCCGGAAAGTATCAGCATGCAGTCAAACTTTGTCCCTGGCTGCATTACCCTCGCCACTGCCGCCGCAAATGTTTTCCGCGTGACTTCCCGGGTGTATGGAACGTCCGCCGCCCCAAAATAGTCAATCAGAAGCGTATCAAGCCGGGGAGCCCCGTCCCAGACTAGCCTGTCCAGGTAATCCCGGATCTTATGCTGTTTATGCCCGGTAGCGTATACCGCAAAGGCATCATAGATCCTTTCCTTCCCTGTGATCCCGTAAATTTTTTCTATATAATGCCGCAGGCCGGAGTCATCCTCATCCCTCCAGGGCTGCGGGTAGGACTCCCCTGGCGCGTCCCATGGAAGAGGCGCGCCTTTCATCGGCCTGTTGCCAAATTCATCATGGTAGATCCTTTCCTTCAGCCGTGGGTCGTTTGCCAGTATGACCAGAACATTGTCAATAGTTTTTAATGGGGCACCTGTCTGCGTACTGCATTTGAGGAGCCGTGTCCACTCCAGGCCTTCCGCACTGTTATCCGGTGCCGTCTCCGCAAACGCTGCCTGGGCCTTTTCGTACCTCTCTGCCGTGATCAGTCCGGCCACTGGTTCCAGGGACATGGCGAATCCGCACATGGCTTTAAAGGATGGAAGCTGTGTTACCGGTGTATCCGGCTTTGCCTCCTCATCTTCCTCGTGGAATCTGTGCAGGCGGATAAGATCAAAGGAGTTACAGAGCCTCCCTCCCGCTGGGTCTGTGGCGTGATGGCTGTATAGGAAGTTTGCGTCATCATACAGCACAGCCCCTCCCACGGTGGAGCCCCCGGTGTACGTCAGACGCCCGTCACCACATGCCTCATATATTCCTGGAATAAACTCCTCCACTGCCTGGAGCACATTATAAGTCCTGCAGAAAGCTCCCACAATTCCAGCCTTCTCCAGCGGACTCCCCTGCTTTTTCGCTGACCGCTCCCTAAGCTTTGCAGCTCCCGGAACCTCCGGCCACTGCGTGACGTCTCTCCAGTCCTGGTACAGCGCCAGCATACCGTCTTTTGAAAGGAAGGGCTTATCCCCATAGAGAAAGATATACTCGGAATCTGTACTGCAGCTCGGCCAGTACATAAGGCGTACCGGCTCAAACGTCGTAGGGTCAAAAATCTGCATGCCGATAAAACCAGCCAGCTTACGTGCAATCGGTTCATATTCTTCTGGAGCAGCCGGCACATCCAGGGGGACGATGATCCGGAGCCTCGGACCTGCGCCCTCATGCTTTCTGGTACTGTATATGGCATAAGCACACCCAAGTCCATCTACAGCATTTACAACGCCCTGTGTCCCTCCTGGGGCAATACTGTCAGCATCTAAGGTGATCAAGCAGCGCTCCCCGGCATTTTCATTTCTCCGCCGGCCATTTCGGAGAACACCCCCTACAAATCCTCCCACATCCTTTAACGCGTCCTGGTCTGGCTTGGTCATAGCCTTATACTGTACAATGGTCTCCTGCGTCCGCTGTGGCCTGGAAAGCCTCTCCACGAACTCAGACCATGCCAGTTCCTGCTGCTGCCATAACAGCGCCTTACGGCTGGTTCCAACAGATATTTTTATTTTTTTATCATTTTTAAGCACAGCCGGGTCCCCCCCCCTAGTCCTTTTTATAATATTCACTTACGAACCCATCTGCGTTGAGCGGAAGATCCGGCGCCCAGGACGGCTGCCGGCACATCAGCCCCACAGCCTCCTCCAGATTCCGGGAACCATCCCTGGGTATCTCCAGGATCACTTCATCGTGAATGTGGAAGTCAATCTGGTATCCCGCCCGGTAAAGGTTCATGATCGCATTTGCCAGGCAGTCCCGGGCCACCGCCTGGACAATATTCTCCGTCAGTTTCCCTCCATATGTCTGGATAAGTTCCCACTTTTTGCTGGTCTGGCTCTGCCCCATGAAGAAGATCCGTTTAAATCCCCGGTCATCCGGGATCAAGCGGGGCTCCACATAAAACAAGCTCCTTCCACTTGGAAGTCCGACCACCAGATTATTCTCATCGCGCGAAAATGAGATCCCGTGAGGCATGGCCCTGGTACTGCCGTTCTCAATGCAGTCTACTGCCCGTTGTTCAATGGAATACCACATATCCACGATCCGTTTATTGGAGGCCCGCCACCTCCGGACAATGTCTGGAAGATCGCCTTCCTCCAGCCCCATCTTCAACGCCCCCATCTGGATGAGCGCCCCGGAACTGCCCTGGTACCCAAGCGCCAGCTCCGCAACTTTCCCCTTTGCCCTCAAAGCGTACTCGGGCCTCCCCTTTCTGATGTGCTCTATCGGCACTCCGAACATGGCCGATGCTGATGCCTCGTAGATCCTGCCATGTGTCCGGAACACCTCCAGGCGCCATTCCTCGCCGGCAAGCCATGCTATCACCCGCGCCTCAATAGCTGAAAAGTCCGCAACCGCAAACTGGCGTCCTTCTCCCGGGATGAAAGCGGTGCGGATCAGCTGGGACAACGTATCCGGAACATTTCCATATACTACCTTAAGTGCATCTACCTTCTGCTTTTTCACCAGCTCCCGGGCTGTATCAAGCGAATCCAGGTAGTTTCGTGGCAGATTCTGCACCTGCACCAGGCGCCCGGCCCACCGGCCTGTCCGGTTCGCCCCATAAAACTGCAGAAGCCCCCTCACACGCCCGTCACTGCAGGCGGCTGCCTTCATCGCCGCATATTTCTTTGTGCTTGTCTTGGCCATCTCCTGACGGATTTTTAAGATTTCCTGCATTTCCTCCGTGCCGCTTTTGTCCGCCAGCAGCTCTGCCACTGTCTGCTTGTCCAGCGATCCGACTACCACATCAGCGTTCTTTTCCATCCATGCCTTCAGCTGCGCAACGCTGTTGGGATTCTCCAGGCCGGTAATGCTCTTTGCCTTCCCGGACAGTTCTTCTGCCACCTGGGCAGATATTGCAAACGCCCCATCCACCAGCCTTTCATCTATGGCAACACCATTAAGGTTGATATGCTGGTCCACAACCCACAAAGCCTGCTCCGTTTCCGGAAGGGGGTACCTGGAGAGCGCATTTTTAATCTCGCGCTCCACCACCACATCCTGCCTGCAGTACTCTTTAAACAGTCTCCACTTTGCCGGGTCGTGTCCGGGCAGGTTTCTCTGCCTTCCGCCATTCTTCCTGGAGGGTCTGCAGGGAGTACAGAAATACCGCACCAGAGCCTTCCCTTCTGCCATCTTCTTTTTCTCCTGTGGAAGCCGCAGGGCCTCCCCAATAGCCGCAAGCCCCGCCGGGTATCCCCGGTACAGACCGAGCACCATTGTGCAGTGCCACTGCTCCAGGCGGGTATCAAAGAACTTACTTAAGCAATAATACTCAAAGGCCGCATTGTACGCTGTTTTAACCACCTCTGGCCGGTGGAGGTCCATCACTGTGAAATAAGGGATCCTTTCCCCCGCGGCCAGATCCACGACCTGCACCGGGCCGTCGTCATAGGCATAAGCGAACAGAAGGATTTCAAAATCCGGGGACTGTACATATTTGTACAGCCCGGATTTTGCCAGATCTATGCTGCTGTAGGTTTCGATATCAATGCTTAAAGTCGTCAAAGACCCATCACCCCTCCGGGCAGTATGGGCCGCCCTGTTATCGGATCGATCTGTTGTACTGCCGGCTGCGGCGGCAATGCAGGCTGTGTGTACGGCTGTGCTGCATATGGTGCGGTTCCCTGGGCCGCATATGTTCCGTATGCATATCCCCCGCCCGGTATCTGCCCGGCTTCCTGATAGGCATTCTTCCCGCCAAAAGCCTCCTGCGGTGTAACCCGTGCGGTAAGCGGTTCCCCGTCACATATTTTCTGGACAGCGTTAAGTCCGCATCCCACCCCGCGGTTTCCTGCCTGGTTGTAGGCGTAAAAACTGATGCTGGCCCGTATATAGCACCCGGAATAGACATCGGCTGGATTCAGGATCGGCTGGATGCCGGCATCCACAACCGAAGGCTGCTCCTTTGAGGAGGCCCGCAATACCATATGCCCCCGGCACTCTTCTCCAAAGTCCTCCCCGTTAGGCCTCTTGCCGTCACCATCGTATACAGGCAGCGCCAGTACGGCGGGCATTACACCGTTGAACACCCGCTGGAGCCCCTCCTGCTTCGCCCGTTCAATCTCGGCATAGATCAGATTAATAGTCGCCACATCGCTCTTGGGAATCAGCAAAGTCACGCTGTACTTGGGATCCCCAGTCCCGCCAAGGGGCGCCTGGGGCTGGAATACATGTACATAGCTGGCGCGTGCCTTTCCTGTTGTAATACTCATACCTGTCCCTCCTTATAACTATTTTCGCCACCAAAAGCCTCCTCGGCATCTGGCTTTAGCTGGTATGCCGGGCGTGGATCCGTATCTGGCGCAAGGGCTGGCTTTCCCTTCGGCTTCGTGATACACGGCACCAGGATGGATGCAAAGTCCTCCTTGCTGACAAGTACTTCCGCCTCAGTAACACTTAGGGGTACCTGGTTATACAAAAGCGCCTTTTTGTACCCTGCGGCCTGGAGTTTTTTCATGGCGTCAGCAGCATCTGCAAATGCCCGGTTGCTCCTTCCCTCCACGAGTTTCCATCCGGGTATCTCCTCACCGGAAACAATGGCGGATACAGCGTGTCTTTCCAGCTTCTTCACCCATTTCGCAAGATACTGTGCCCGGCTGATGATCGCCCCTACTTCTTCATTGGAAAGGAGAGGCGGCAACGGCAGATCTCCGGTCTCTGCATTCCCCAGATCCTCCAGGGCCAGGTTTTCTTTTGCTCTGTGACGGCAACAGCCGGCAGCCGGGCAGAAGTTATCATCACACCACGGACCCTGCTTAAAGTTCCCTTCCCCTTTGTATGCAAGGGCTGCGATCTTTGCAACCCACTTTCCCCAGCTCTCCAGCTCTGCAACCGTAGTATCCCAGCTCGAAAAATTCTTAAGCCGCGGCTGGACAATATGGAGACGGACACGCTCTATCGGATAGAACATGCGGTAAGCTCTGATCGCTCCGAGGGCGTACAGCGCCAGTTGCGCATTTCCCTCCGGCAGTTCCCGGCCGTTCTCCCGTTCCTTTGCTGACACCAGGATCCCTTTTCCGTATTTTAAGTCCACCACATGCAGGTCTGAGCCGCACAGGATGATGCAGTCTGCATATCCGTAACCCTCCGGAGCAATATGGCCGTAATCCACCTTTTTCTCCAGCGCTACCGTTGGGACTGATGTATAACCATAAGCGATCCCCTGGATGTATTCTACATATTCATCTGTATAGCGCTCCATCTCCGGAGCGTACAACTCATGTTTCTTCAGTTTGTTCATCTGCCTTTTATATACTGTTTCCGGCATTCCCGGCTCAGTAAACAGCCGGCGCAGCTTAATTTCCGCGATATCATGGGCCAGTGTTCCCTCTCTGGCGGCCTGGCTCTCCGTATCTGGAAAGCTTTCACACAGCCGCGCCGATGGCGGGCAGTTCAGCCACCGTTTGGCGGATGACGCCGACAGAAGCGCATGCGTCCTTTCCGCCGCCATCATATCACAGCCCCCGCTTCCCTTAAGAGCAGCACCAGTTCCGGGTACCGCTCCTTTGGTACCTCTGTCAGCGCCTGCACGCCCATCCGGGCAAGGATGTCCATTACCGTCTGCATCCTGCCCTGGTCCACCAGCCCTGTCATCGCCACAGCCAGCTGGTCCTGTGTATAGGCCTGTCCTACCACTGTTGTTGGGACGGCCGCAGGCACCGGCGCCGCGGGCATAACCGGGGCAACCTGGGCCGCTGGCGTCGGCACTGCTGGAACCGGGACAACAGGAGCCACAGGTGCCGGCACTGGTGGAACCTGGGCAGCCGAAGCCGCTACGGGCTGCTGTACCGGTGCCGGACCGGGCAGGATATCAGCCGGCACGGAATCGGCCGGTGCCGTCTGCTGTGGGCCTGCCTTTGCTCCGGCAAGCGCCTTTAACGCCTCCGCAAGTTCCATCAATCCGGGAATGTTAATTTTCAACTCCATCATTTTTATCTTCCTCCTTTTCTTTGTCGCCGCCATCCTGGCGGCAGTCACACGTTTCATCAGGGTCTAAATTTGCCCCGCAAAAGGGGCATGTCTTATACCAGGCCATGGTCCACCGCCTCTCTGTTATCTTACTCCTCTACAAAGCAAAGAACCTGTCCGTCATTGCACACAACTGCCATGTTCTTTTTTTCATACATATCCATGCAGTCCTCAATAGTAGCTAACGACAGATCCGGCCGCTGTGGTTCAAAAGTACACATATCCATGTCCTCCTTTCAAGATCCACCACCATCCGGTTTTCAATCTGCCTGGTCATCATCTGCCTCTGGCATCTCAAAGCCAAAATAGTGGGCGCATTTTTCACGGCTGATACTGCATTTCTCATGCTTCACAAAATCCTCAAACAATGCAACCTTCGTTTTTATCTCCGAAAGGCCCATAGCGGCCCTCATAAGGTTTGCAAACTCCCCGGCAGGCATTACCACCATTCCCGTTTCCATCCTTTAACACCTCCATTATCTGTCTTATTACGTCTATAGTTTCATCATGGCCAGGATCTCCTCATCCGTGGCCTCCAGCTCCTTGAACAGCGTTATCATATCCCCGGCACTGAAATTATCCTTTCCTTCCTCCCTGGCCCCATCCAGCCGCTTACATGCCGCCGGCTGGCTGATCCCAAGGATATTCCCCAGATCTTTCTGTTTCAGCCCCTTCAGAAACATCTTTTTGGCAATCCAGCCGGCCATGTCCTGGAGCATGTATTTCTTTTTGTTGAGCGTTACCCTTGGCACCCTTTCACCTCCCTGGTTTTGTTAATTACATCTGCGCAAATGTAACGGAGCCACCGGGAATCGAACCCGGACTGTCTATTGGGGGGGGACTGAATGCTCTTCCATTGAGCTATGGCTCCTTTGCCCCGGATGGGGCTTTTAGTTAAATCTTTTTTGACTTTCCAGAATTAGTTGCTGAACCCATACCCACTGAGGTGTCACTCTTAATAAGTTCCAATCGGGGACGGACAGTTGAAAAGACACTGTCACTTGAGGGGATTCTTGATTAATGTATTTCTTTTCATTAACAATTACTCCTTGCGTTATCTACACCGCCTCCTTCTCTTCCACTTTCTTCCTTTTTATGATATACTTCGTGTACAGGCCCCGCCAGGCCGAGTACAGAAGAAAGGATAAATACACATGAACCAGATTCCATGGACTTTTAAAACCTGGATCGCAAACTTTGAATCCGTAGATCTCCCCATAGGCGATTTAGCCCGGGACGTTGCAAGGAGCGAAGGTTTCCCGGAAGAAGATTATTTCGGCGAACTGCTTGACTTTATCGGCGTAAAATGCGGCTATAATTCGCCAGTTATCGAAACCTTCGTCCTTGCCTGGGGGTACTATTTAGCTTCTAAAGATCCGTCAGGTCCTGTCGGAAGCTTTACCAGCTTATAATTGCTACGGTATGGTTCCCGCACCACTGCCCACACAGGATTCTTACCGGACTCCAGGCTACTCCGAATAGCTTGGAGTTCTTTTCTGATTAAAACCAGTTCTTGGTAAATTTTCTTTAACATCTACCCCACCTCCTTCTCTTCCATTTTCTTCCTTTTTGTGATATACTTCGTGTACAGGCCCCGCCAGGCCGAGTACAGAAGAAAGGAGAATCTATATGTCTGATTTTTATGTAACAGTTTGTCAAAACGGGCATGTATTAATTGAGCATACGCCCCTATCTGGAAATCAATTTTGCGAAACATGTGGGGCTAAACTATTAGCAAAATGCCCCCATTGCCAGTCAATAATAAAGGAATGGCACTATGGTGCGATTGCCGTAGTAGGTACCCCCAAATATGAAAGACCCTTATATTGCAGATCTTGCGGTAAACCCTATCCTTGGACTGAAGCAGCTTTAGAAGCAACCGCTTTAATGATTCAAGAAGATACTGAATTATCTGAACTTGAACGTAAGAACCTGGAGGATTCTTTGCCAGATATTATATCTGAAACTCCCAAAACTAAAGTTGCGTCCATTCGCATCAAAAAGGCTTTACTTACTGCGGGTGAATTTACTGCTGATACAATTCGACAATTTGTCATTGATTTTGGCTGTGAACTTGCAAAAAAATCACTTGGACTTTAATTTTTCAATCATAAAAAGCTTATATCCTGGGCAACTACATTCACCACAGTCGTAGTTGCCTTTTTTTACCCAGCAATCACATTTTTCCTTTAATTTTGTACCGCAGAATTTACAAAAATTATTTCTTTCATCCGCCTCTTTGCCGCATTTAGGGCATTTAGGGCATTTCACTTACCCCACCTCCTTCTCTTCTTATATAATTGTATTAATGCTAATTTCAATATTTCTTACCTCATCATCGCTTTCTTACGAATTTCGTAAGTTTAAGCTAAAAAAAATTGAACCAGCTCTTTCTGGTGGAATATGCAATGCCGACATTAGCTTTTCAATCACTGTAGTTGATGGCTTAATATCTCCACTAATAACCTTTGATAATGTATTTCTATCAACCGTTGAAGCAGCTGATAAATCAATGATTTTGTCGAGGTTTTGTTCCACCATGATTTTTTTTAACTCTACAACATCCACTTTATATTTCTTCGCCAGCTCCAAATTTATCCTCTCCTTTCTTACGGATTTCGTAAGTTTATGATACCACCATATTTTCGGTATGTCAATAATATTTTGCAAAATTCGTAAGTTTTTTATTTTATCGCATAAAATCTATTGCATTTTTCGTAAGAATATGCTATTTTCTATTTATCCCATAACAAAGGAAGTGAAGATAATGCCTATTTGGAATGAGCGGATACATGAAAAAAGGACAGAAAAAGGAATTACGCTTGCACAAATCGCAGATAGATTAGGCGTAACAGAAGCTACAGCCCAGAGATATGAGCGTGGAAATATAAAAAGCATACCATATGAACATATGTGTGCTTATGGGGAAATATTGAATTGCTCTCCTGCATATTTAATGGGATGGGAGGATAATTCTACAGTTATGCTAAATAATGCCTACCCCATAGAGCTGAAGCGCTTTCCTTTAGTTGGTAAGATTGCCTGCGGCAAACCAAAATATGCTAACGAGGACAGGGAGAGTTACGTCATGGCGGGTACAGACATAAAAGCAGATTTTTGTTTGAAAGCCTCCGGTGACAGCATGGTTGGAGCAAGAATATTGGACGGAGACATTGTTTTTATCAGAAAGCAGGACACAGTAGAAAATGGGGAAATCGCCGCTGTAGTTGTGAATAACGAAAGTGAAGCTACACTTAAAAGGCTATTTTATTATCAAGAAAAAGGATTGCTAATTCTGAAAGCTGAAAACCCGGCTTTTGAAGATCTGATTTTTCAGAATGAGGAACTCAATGAAGTGCATATTCTGGGAAAGGCTGTGGCTTTCCAGAGTGATGTAAAATAATGATTAAATCGCTATGGCGTTTTAATAAAATAGAAAAACAAAAGAGGGAGGATTTGTTATGGCAATGATTTATTGTAAAGAATGTGGGAAAGAAATTTTGGATAAGGTGGATAAGTGTCCAAATTGCGGCTGCCCTATACCCCAAGAGCAAAATAGTTATGGACCAATAGTGCAGGTGCAGGAAGCTCCTAAAAAGTCCTCATTAGGCATTATGGCCCTTATATTCTCGGCTATTGGATGCACTTTCTTCGTTGGAATTATTCTTGCAATTATTGATCTATGCAAAAAAGATGGTAAGAAAAAGACACTTTCTATTATTGCACTCATAATATCATGCCTTTGGATAATTATAGGCATTGCAGCATCTGGTTCTGGTAACACCAAAAATACTGATGAAGTTTCTTCTCCCCAGGAAACATTTTCTGAAAACGAAGTCCTTGAAAAAGAAGAAGAAACGCAAGAACCTACAAAAGATACACCTGTTGAAGAAAGTTCTCCAGAAGAAAATATACCTACACCTATTGAAGAGAGTTCCCCAGAAGAGAATATACCTTCTGAATACAAGTCTGCTTTAAATAAGGCTAACTCCTACAGTGATATGATGCACATGTCTAAAGCTGGCATTTATGACCAGCTCACATCCGAATATGGGGAAAAATTTTCTGCTGAAGCAGCACAATATGCAATGGACAATATAGAAGCTGATTGGAACGCAAACGCACTAGCAAAAGCAAAAGATTACAGTGATTCAATGTATATGTCTAAAGCCGCTATCTATGATCAGCTTACTTCCGAATATGGGGAAAAGTTCACTCCTGAAGAAGCTCAATACGCAATTGATAACGTTGAGGCCGACTGGAAAACAAACGCATTAAAAAAGGCCCAAAGCTATCAAGAAACCATGGACATGTCACCTGCTGCAATCCATGATCAACTGACCTCCGACTATGGGGAAAAGTTTACGCAAGAAGAAGCTGATTATGCTATTGATAATCTCAAATAATTTTAAGGCAAAACCGCCCTGGTGCTACCAACACCAGAGCGGGCCTAATAAAATTTAAAGGGGGAATCCTGTGGAAATACAATCCCGTAAAGTATGGGCACTTATTCGTACTACCTTTGCACTTTCCAATTTGGAAGAGGAGGCCCCAGATGACGGCAAACTGGATATTCTAAATGCCTATCATTCAAATTCTAGTGAATACCAGGCATTTATTTCCCATAAGGAGCTTAAAAAGGAATTTGGCATTTAGAAGAGGAGGTTATCACCTATGGCATTAACCCAGAAAAAGGTCTTTACAATAGAAGATATTTATGCACTGCCAGAAGGCCAGAGGGCCGAACTCATTGATGGACGGATTTATGATATGGCACCGCCAAACCGGATACACCAGAAGATTTCCGGCTGGTTGTATGCAGAAATACACAACTATATCCAGAAGAAACAGGGGGACTGCGAGGTCTATCCTGCCCCATTTGCGGTATTTCTGAATGAAGATGACCAGAACTACATCGAACCGGATATCAGCGTCATATGCGACAAAAACAAGCTGACAGATAAGGGATGCAACGGAGCACCAGATTTAATTGTGGAGATCGTCTCTCCCTCCAGCCGTAAAATGGATTATATTATCAAAAATGGAAAATACGCTGAAGCCGGTGTCCGGGAATACTGGATCATTGACCCGGAGAAGGAGCGCATTACAGTTTATTACTATGAGAAAGATGCCGCTCCCGTTATCTATCCTTTTGCCGACTCCTTTGAATCCGCTGTTTTTCCGGGGCTGCAAGTAACAGTCGCAACGCTTCTGTAATTTATATTATAAAAACCGCCCCAGTGCTACCAACACCAGAGCGGCCCCAGGCATATAATCCGAAGATGATACACCTCTCGCAAAAACATTGTATCATCTTCGGAGCAGCCACGCAAGCGGAATATTTCATCCGCAGGCTGTATTTTTTATACCCAAAAAGGAGGATGAGACAATGAAGATCGAAAAATTACCGTCCGGGAGCTACCGGATCAGAAAAATGTACAAGGGCGAAACCTATACCGTTGTGTTTGACCGGAAGCCCACGCAGAAGGAGGCCATGCTGGCCATGGCAAAGGAGCTGGAGAATGTCCAGGAAAGGCATACAAGCATGACATTCCAGACGGCGGCTGAAGAATATCTGGAGGCCAAAGAAAATGTTCTGTCTCCCTCTACCATGCGAGGATACAGATGCACTCTGGGGATGCTGTCCCCTAAATTTACCCAGAAAAATCTCCATGATGTTACGGCTATGGATATACAATCAGAAATCAACCGACTGGCCAAAGAGCACAGCCCCAAAACCGTGCGTAATTACCATGGCTTTATATCCGCTGTTCTGGGCGTTTTCCGGCCCAATCTTAAAATCCGCACCACGCTCCCACAGAAGATCAGATCCGAGCCATATATTCCTTCTGACCAGGAAGTGAGAAAGATATTGGAGTTTGCCGAGGGGACGGAATTCGAAATCGCCCTATACCTGGCCTGCTATGGACTGCGCCGCTCTGAGATCTGCGCACTGACCATAAATGATATAAGAGGAGATGTGCTGACGATCAGTAAAGCCCGTGTGCTGGCGGATAATGCCCAGTGGATTGACAAAACCACAAAAACCACGGCCAGCACCCGGGAAATTATCATCCCTATGGAACTGGCCGAAAAAATCCGGAAAAAAGGTTATATCTATAAAGGGCATCCAAATTCGATTGTCAGATATCTGGCACGGGCCGAAGAAGAACTCGGGATCCCGTATTTCTCCCTTCATAAACTACGCCACTATTTTGCCTCCAAGATGAGCGCAATGCATATTCCAGATGCTGACATTATACGGATGGGCGGGTGGGAAACAGACCATGTAATGAAAAGAGTCTACCGGCATGCCATGGAGGATAAGAGCAAAAAGGCCCAGCGGGAGGCAACGGAAAAATTACATGATGCTATCTTTTCCAGGCGGATTCCATGACGAATTTCATGACAAAAAACATTATTTCTGTGACAAATATCCCATAAATAGCAGGAATACTCCAGACAATATAACAGGCAGAAAACCATTGAAATCACTTGCTTTTCTATGGTTTTCTGCCCCTTTTGTATAACGGAGAGTGTGGGATTCGAACCCACGTGCCCTGTAAAGGACAACTGCATTTCGAGTGCAGCTCGTTATGACCACTTCGATAACTCTCCTCATTGCGGATACTGTAAATATCCCTTTATTTTTAATCTGCGCACCTTGCGTTGAACCAGGAACATATACGTTACCTTTGTAGTTGACTCGGCCCAGGCTGCCTCACGGCACACAGAAGATTCTACTTAGAGCTGCTCCATTCCTGACCTGACTCGGTTCATAGATTTCTGTTGCGTAAGACCCAGGCGTCAATATCACTTGCAAAGGGCAGCTTTATGTTCTTTCGCCCGAAGCAAAGTATCACCCCTGCTATAGCGGATTGCAGGTACAGGGCACCGCTAACTCCCCGGCTGCGCAGAAATGTGAAACCCGGATAAACTGCCCGTAAAATTTCTTTTATGGGCTAGGTTCCAGTATAACGAAAATCCGGTTTCTTGTCAATTCTTTTCTGTAGTCCTATTTCCCGTTTTTCTGTCGCATTTTCCCGTCCGGCAATTTATTCTACCCGTTTTTTTCCTGTGTTTCTTCCCTTTTCTTAATTTTTCTAAGGTTTTTGAAAAATTCCGTGAGAAGCGCGCCGCATTCCTCCTTAAGGATTCCCCGCTCCACTTCTGCCTGGTGATTGAATTCGTCCATTTCCAGCAAATTGATAATAGAGCCTCCGCAACCTGCCTTGGGATTCATGCTGCCGATTACTACACGTTTCATCCGCGCCTGTACAATGGCTCCGGCGCACATCTGGCAAGGCTCCAGCGTCACATACAAGGTACAGTCCTCCAGCCGCCAGTCTCCTGTCTTTTTGCTGGCTTTGCGGATTGCAAGCAGTTCCGCGTGGGACAGCGCACTCTTATCCATGTTTCTCCGGTTATACGCCCTTGCAATAATCCTTCCGCCTTGGACAATCACGCATCCGATGGGCACCTCCAGGTAGTCTCCCGCCTTCCTAGCCTGTTTTATTGCCTCTCTCATAAACTTTTCATCTGTTGTCATCCGTTACATTTTCCTCAATCCTGCGAAACCAGTAGCCATAATTCCCATTCCGGTTTCCGCCGTTTCCGATTCTGTGAAACTCCTCGAAGCCAAATAAATTTGCCATCATTTCTTCTTTTTCATTGTATACGCCGGGAACCGCCAGATAATATTCCATCCTTCCCGCCTCCTCCTGCCTGCACAAAAGTAAATGGCGGTATTGGTAATAGCCGTGGAGAAGAAAACTGTTGTTGCCCAGAATCCAGCTTCCCCGGGGAAGTCTTTGAAGATCCCTTGGGCCAATTCGTATACAGGCCATAGGGGCCTTCCCACTCTGAAACAGCCTCTGCACCGGAAAACGTCTGGCCAGATATTCCCACTTTTCCTGACGCAGGTCTGTTTTTCTGCCGGCACTTATCTCTCTGTTTCCAGTCTCTCTTCCCCTGTGAGTAAATGCCTCCTCCGTGTCCTGGTGAATCCCGGAACCTTCCTGCGCCATGGATGTTTCAGCAGGATTTTCCAGAACTTTGCTCTCTGTGCTTTCCAGCCTGTTTTCAGTTTTTCCCTCCCTTGTTAAAGAGGCAGTTTTGTCTTGTATTGTTTCTTCTTTATTTTGGGCTGTGACAACGGTCTCCTGTGTAAGCTTCGCGAATGCTGCGGATACATCTGACCTGGTATCTTTCTGTTTCTCCGATTTATCCGGCTTTTCCTGTGGCACCTCCGACAGCTCCGCTGATGTTACGGATACATCAAGCCTGGTATCTTCCTGCTTCTCCGCTTCATTCTGCGGTACTTCCGACAGCTTCGCTGATGCTGTCGATACATCTGTCCTGGTATCTTCCTGCTTCTCCGCTTCATCCTGCGGTACCTCCGACAGCTCCGCTGATGCTGCGGATACATCTGTCACAGCATCTTCCCATGTTTCCCCTGTCTCCGCCTCTTCCTGCGACTTCTTAAGCAGTTTTAGCGATTCCGCAGATATATCTGACACGGCCTTCTCTGTTTCTTCTATCCGCCCCTCCGGCTCCTGCCGGGTTTCCTGATAAATCTGAAAGCTGTCCACCTTTACAGGAAGGTCATTCCACTGAGAGGCATAAACCTTTCCGCCAGAGCCCTCTATAAACACGCCCTGAATCTTATCCAGGGTGTAGGGCATCCGCGCCAGCTCTTCTGCCCGAAGGCTGCCCTTCCATTCCAGCACGCCGTTTCTGCTCTCCAGCTCGCCCAGAAGCATTCCCTGGATACTGTCTTTTTCCGGCACATACAGATAGGCCTTGTAAGACCGCTGTCCGTGAAAATAAGAACCCTTCATGTGGATAGCCGCCTTACATTCCCCATCCCTTGCCTCCAGTTTTACAAATCCGGTGTTCTCTTTCCGCTCTCCCCCTTCATATGTATAAATATAAGAAACAATCCGCTTGTACCCCGGCATAGCTTCCTCCCTGTTCAGACTTTTCTGTGAACATTCTATGCATGGCCAAATCGTTTCATTCCAGAAATTTTCCGCTTACTTTCCTTCCAGCACATTGTTAAGAGCCGCAAACTCCTCCAGCGTCAGCGCCTCCCCCCGGATTCCCTGGGGCCAGCCCAGCTTTTCCAGAGCTTCTGCCAGCTCTTCCTTGGTAAAGGATAGCTCCTGGGAATTAGAAAGACTGTTCAGCAGCGTTTTTCTCCGCTGGTTAAAGGCCGCCCGGATCAGCGCGAACATGCCGGCCTCATTCTTTACCTCCACAGGCGGTTTTTCATAGCGGTTTAAGCGTATGACCGCGGAACCCACCCGGGGTCTTGGCATAAAACAGTTGGGGGGAACATTCGCCACAAGCAAGGGTTCGGCATAATACTGTACCGCCAGGGACAACGCCCCGTAATCCTTTGTCCCCGGCCCCACTCTCATGCGGTCAGCCACCTCTTTCTGCACCATAATCGTAATGCTTTCCAGGGGCACATGCTTTTCAAACAATCCCATAATAATGGGCGTGGTAATATAATAAGGCAGATTCGCAACTACCTTAACAGGCCTTCCCTGGTTCTTTTCCTCCGCCAGCCTTCGAAGATCCACCTTTAGGACATCCTCATTGATAATCTCCACATTTTCATATTCCCCCAGGGTATCCTCCAGAATAGGGATCAACGCCTTGTCAATCTCAATGGCCGCCACCTGCCGGGCCGACGACGCCAGATACTGGGTCATGGTGCCAATGCCCGGGCCGATCTCCACCACAAAGTCATCCTTCGTGATCTGGGCGGAACTGATAATCTTGTCCAGCACATGAGTGTCAATCAGAAAATTCTGGCCATAACGCTTCTGAAATACAAATTTATATTTTTGCAGAACTTCGATGGTTTTCTGCGGATTTCCGAGATACGGAACTGGTGTGTTCATTTTTAATCCTCTCTACAACCCATATAGAGCCCGTGCGTTGCGCTCTGTCGTCTCCGTCACTTCCTCCAGGCTTACTCCCTTTAGGCCTGCGATTTCCTTTACCACATAGGGCAGATAAAGAGAGCAGTTCCGTTTTCCCCGGTAAGGCACCGGCGCCAGATAGGGGCAGTCTGTCTCCAGCAGAATGCGCTCCAGAGGCACCTGCTGCACCGTTTCCTTAAGTTTCTTAGCATTCTTAAAGGTCACGACGCCGCCAACGCCAATATAATATCCCATCCTGACATATTCCTTTGCCATTTCCGGGGAATAAGAAAAGCAGTGTATCACTCCGGGAAGCCCCTGTGCCTTTTCCCGCATGATGTCCATGGTATCCTGGGCAGCCTCCCGGCTGTGAATAATTACCGGAAGCCCTTTTTCACGGGCCAGCTCCAGTTGCCGCTCAAACCAGTATTTCTGTATATCATGGGACTCCTTATCCCAGTAATAATCCAGGCCGATCTCGCCGACAGCCACCACCTTATCCCTGTCGCACTGCCCCCGTATCCAGGCAAACGCCTCATCGTCAAGGCTTCCCGCCTCGTCGGGGTGGATTCCCACCGCAGCATACACAAACGGATATTTCCCGGCAAGGGCCAGCGTATCCCTGATTCCCTCCACACTGGCGCTGACATTTACGATTCCGCCGATTCCTTTTTCCGGCATTTGCCTAAGCAATGCCTCCCTGTCCTCATCAAAAGCCTTATCGTCATAATGGGCATGGCTCTCAAAAATCATTCTGTCGTTACTCCTGTTTGTTTTCCCAGGGATATTTCATCCCCCATTGCCTGCGGACACTGTCCATGAGCTCCATCATGCGGATAGTTTCCTTATGGGACATCTGAAGGCACTCCGTTTTGCCCTGCCGGATGCAATCCACCGCCGCCTGCACTTCATACTCATACCCCGTAATCTGTGCCGGACGGACAATCCGTTCCGTTAAATTCCGATCCACATCGTAAACCTTGAGCTCCTCATAATTATTCACATTTTCCACAATGGCATAGCCTGTTGTTCCATACAGAATCCCCTGTCTGTCCGTGGGGCCCAGCGTGTTTGCGTAAATAGCCGCCGTACGTCCGTCCTTATAAGAAATCCGGATATAATCCTGCATATCCACGCCCTCTTTGCTCATAACAGCGCTGGCTTCTATATCTTCTATGTCGTCCCCAAAAGCAATGGAAGCAAAGGTCAGCGGATAAATGGTCATATCCAGCAGGGCGCCCCCGGCCAGATTCGGGTCATACAATCTTGGCCTGTGAAATACCGGCGCGCCAATATTTGCCGACAGCGCCAGAATGTCCCCGATTTTTCCGCTATGGCAGAAATCCCGGATGATTCCTGCCATAGGCATGTATCTGGGCCACATGGCTTCTGTCACAAATAAATTCTTTTTCCGGGCCGCTTCCAGCACCTCCCGCGCTTCCCCGGCATTAGTGGTAAAAGCCTTTTCACAGAGCACCGGCTTCCCCGCCTCCAGGCACATCAGCGCCTGCTCCTTATGGAAAGAATGGGGCGTCGCAATATAGACCAGCTCCACCTCCGGGTCTTTCAGCATATCCTCATAGGAGCCATAGGCACACTCCATGGAAAATTTTCCCGCAAACTCCCTGGCCCTGTTTAAGTCGCGGGCTCCGACTGCATATGCCTGGGCCGTGTCCATTCTCTGTAAAGTATCCGCCATAATCCCTGCAATCCTTCCGGCTCCCAGGATTCCAACCTTCATTTTACTCATAACGCCTCTCCTGTTTTTCATTATATCCCCTCCCAAAGGGAATAAATTCATTATAAATTCAAGACCCTGCTTCGTCAATTCAAAACTCCCCTAAAATTTTCCGGTATTGAGATTGCAATGCCAATATGTGGTGTGTATAATATAGTAGGAACTTAAAATGATGCTGCAGAAAATATGGATTGGCTGTAGCAAAGGAGGAATTTAAAATGGATACCCAATTTGTCTGGCAGGAAGAGTTTAATATCGGTGTAGATATTATCGATAAAGAACATCAACGGCTTTTTAAGATTATCAATAAACTTTTTGCATTCAAAAAAGAGGGTAAAAACAGTGAATTTGCATGCCAGGAGGGAATTAAATTTTTTAAGGGGCATGCAGTAAAACATTTTGCAGACGAAGAAGCTTACATGACATCCATCCACTATGAAGGGCTTGCACAGCACAGGCAGATACATAAGGGCTTCCGGGAAAATACGCTTCCGGCATTGGAGCAGGAGCTGGAACAGACGGAGTATTCCCAGGAGGCCATGGAGCATTTCCTGGGCGTCTGTGCCGGATGGCTCATCGGACACACCTTGACAGAAGATCTTTCCATTACGGGAAAGAGCGTGCGGAAATGGGAGAAGCTTCTGCCCGGCGAAGAGCTTACAGCCCTTAAAAAGGTGATTATCCAGCTTATCTTTGATATGTTCCATCTGGAATCCCAGATGATAAGCGATGCCTACAACGGGGAAAAGTTCGGAAACGGCGTATATTACCGTCTGGTTTACGGAATTGGCGATGAGGAAAAGAAGCTGGAGGTCATACTGGTCTTTGAAGAACAGCTCTTGATTAACACGGTGGGAAAAATTCTTGGAATCCAGACAAACAAGCTGGACAATATGATTATCCATGCCGCCCGGTATACTGCCCGTCAGTTTGTAAACCGCGTTATGGAAAATTTCCCGGATATGGCCGGCTATGAGCTGAAGGAGGAAAATCTCCTTTCCTATCACGAGTTCCAGAAAATATTTGAGAAGGAAACGCTACAGGCCAGCCTGCTGTTTAACACTGGTGCAGGATATTTCTCCTACTGCGTCATTGCGCCCCATCTTCTGGAAAAGGGGGTCGGAACCCCTCTCGACGAGCACGGAAACGCCATGGAGGAGGTAGAAAAATATCTTGCAAAAAGGGAAAAGCAGGAGGTTGCCTCCCGCAAAAAGAAGATCCTGGTGGTAGACGACTCCATGACCATACGCCACGCTATCAAGCAGCTTCTGGATAACGATTATGAAGTCGCGGTGGCCGAATCCGGAATCGCCGCCATCCGCACCATTACCTTAAATCCTCCCGACCTGGTCCTGCTGGACTATGAAATGCCTGTCTGCGATGGCCGCCAGACCCTGGAAATGCTTCGCTCAGACAATGCCTTCGCAGATGTGCCGGTAATCTTCCTAACAGGCCGCCGGGATACGGACAGCATGATAAAGGTAATGCCCTTAAAGCCTGCAGGGTATCTGCTAAAGGATTCGAAGCCTGCGGATATTAAAAAAGAGATTGACACGTTTTTTGAAAAACAGAAAGCATAAGCGTATATAAAGACCAGAGGAGCCGCCGCTTTACAGGTGATTATTCATCTATTCTGCTCCGGCTCCTCTGGTTTTTAAAATCACATTTCCCAGGGATACTTCATCCCCCATCCGGCACGTATTTTGTCCATGAGCTCCATAATGCGGACGATCTCTTTATGGGGCATCTGTGGACATTCTATTTTCCCTTCCCGGATGCAGTCCACCGCTGCCTGCACCTCATACTCATATCCCGTAATCTGCGCCGGGCGTTCAATGCGCTCTATACGTTTATGGTCTGTATTATAAACATTGATCTCCTCAAAATTGTTTATATTCTCCACTATGGCATAGCCAGCTGTTCCATATAGAATTCCCTGCCTGTCTGTTGGGCCCGTTACCGTGGAAAAAATGGTGGCTGTCTGTCCTCCCTTGTAAGTAAGGATTATGGAATTCTGTAAATCCACACCCTCTTCGCTTATAACCGCACTTGCTGTTATATCCTCTATCCCGCCTCCAAATACAATAGAAGCAAAAGTAAGGGGATAAACTCCCACATCCAGCAGCGCGCCTCCTGCCAGGTCCGCTCTGTGGATCCTTTCATTTTGAAATACGGGATATCCAAGGTTTGCCGTTAATGCTTTGATTTCCCCTATTTTTCCACTCCCACAGAAATCCTTAAGAATTTTTGCCATTGGCATATATCTGGGCCAGATAGCCTCTGTAATGAACACCTGCTTCTCCCTGGCTGTCTCCAGAACCTCCCTGGCTTCCGAAGCGTTGCTGGTAAAGGCCTTTTCACATAGGACAGGCTTTCCAGCCTCCAGGCATCTCATAGCCTGTTCTTTATGCAATGAATGGGGGGTGGCTATATAAATCAGTTCCACCTTGGGGTCTCTCAGCAATTCCTCATAGGAGCCATAGGCATGTTTTACCGAAAATTCATCCGCAAATGCCTGCGCCCTGTCTAAGTCCCTGGCTGCTACCGCATAAGCTTCTGCCGTATCCATCTTCTGCAATGTATCTGCCATCACTCTGGCAATTCCCCCTGCTCCCAGAATTCCCATTCTCAGTCTGCTCATAGTAATTCTCCCCTGTATTTTTTATATTCCGGGTTTAAAATTCCCGGAACAGTTCCTTCTTCCAGATAGCATTCTATCCGGTCTACCGCCTGCTCCATCATCTGCTGGAAAGTCTCAAAAGTAGCCGAGGCCGTATGTGCTGTCAGCGCCACATTATCCAGATCCAGAAACTGATATCCCAGAGGCTTGTCTGACCCGGTTTCATTTTCAAAAACATCCAGTCCAGCTGCCAGAATCCGTCCGTCCCTCAACGCCTCCGCCAGGTCATCAGAACAAACCAGGCTTCCCCTGCTGGTGTTTACTACGATTGCCTGGGGCTTCATCAGAGCAATAGTCTCTTTATTTATAATCCATTTTGTCTCGGGAAGAAGGGGAAGATGGACTGAGATAATATCGCTCTCCTTTAGGAGCTGTTCCTCAGACACATAGGCGACCCCATACTTCCCGGCAAATTCCCGGTCCTCCACCATATCGTAAGCCAGAATCCGGCAATTAAATCCTTGTAAAAGGCGTACTACAGACTTGGCAATATTTCCGCATCCCAGAAGTCCCACGGTCTTTTTCATTACGCTGTTCGCCATAAAAGACTGAACCTGGCAACGGCGTGCTTTCATCATTTCCTGTTGATAGGATAATTTCCTGGCCGCCGCAAGCATGAGAGCCACCGCCTGCTCTGCCACTGCGTCCGCATTACAGCCAGGGAGATTTACCACGGCAACTCCGGCCTCTGTAGCCGCGTCTAAATCCACATTGTCAAGTCCGATTCCGTAGCGCACCAGAAGCCTCAAGCTGCCTTTGCACCCGGCAAACGCCTGCTTTCCCCACCGCTCATTTGCCGCAATCACAAAATCATAACCCTTGCAGGCCTGGACAACCACTTTCTCATCCTGGGAATTCCCCACGGCATTTTTTTTCCAGACCGCATCCACGCCCAGAGCCTCCATCCTTTTGATTCCTTCTGTATAATCCTGCTTCATATCCGGCACAGTAATCACACATGTTTTTCTAGTCATCTGTTATTCCTCTCATTCTATATTTTTCAGGCAATTCCCATCAGTGAAGGAAGCCACAAAGTAACCGCCGGCACATATGTCACCAGAAACAGAGCTATAACCAGGGGAATCAGCCATTTATAAGTATTCTTTACCACATATTCAAAGCTGTTTCCCGTCACAGAGGACATAATAAACAGGGATTGCCCTATAGGCGGCGTCATAAGGCCGATCATCAGGTTCAATACCACCATCACGCCCATCTGAATCTCATGTACTCCAAGAGTTCTTCCCAAAGGCAGGAACATCGGCACGAATAGCATAATAACCGGAGTGGAATCCAGGATCATTCCGCAGAATAACAGCAGGATATTCAGAAACAGCAATATCAGATATTTATTGTCTGTGATGCTGAAAAACAGTTCAATCAGAACCTTGTCAATCCGTTCAAACTGAAGCACCCATCCAAACAGCGTGGATGCGACTACAATGGTGAGGGCCGGCACAAAGCCTTCCGCTGTTTCAAAAAACACTTCTACAATTTCCCCAGGTTTCAGTTCTCTATAAACCAGCATCATTACCAAAATCACATAGACAACACTGACCAGTGCCGCTTCCGTAGGCGTAAACAGCCCACTCCAGATTCCGCCCATTGTCACTACCGGCATCATTAAGGCCAGAAATGAACGGCGTAAAGACATCCATCTTTCTTTCCATGTACATTTCCGATGGGTTGGATAATTGCGCCTGCGCGCAATTACCGCAATAGTTCCGCATAGGACAATCGCCATCAGAACGCCGGGAAGCAATCCTCCAAGAAACAGCCCTCCCACGGAAATGCTGGCCACAGCCCCATATACCACCATGGGAATAGAGGGCGGTACAATCGGGCCCATGGTCGCGGATGCCGCTGTAATCCCCAGTGTCATGTCGTCCTCATAGTTTTCCGCCTTCATGGCTGCAATTTCAACCTGCCCCAGGCCGCCTACATCTGCCAGGGCAGAGCCGGACATCCCGGACATAATAAAGCTGGATAATACATTCACATGGCCCAGGCCGCCGCGTACATGTCCCACCATAGCCTTGGCAAATTCAAAAATACGGTCCGTAATCCCGCCCCGGTTCATCAAGTTGCCGGAGATCATAAAAAGCGGGACTGCAAGCAGAACAAAGCTGTCCAGGCTTCCGTACATTTTCTGCATAATCATCATGGCGCTGATTTCCGGATGAAGGAAAAAGTATATCAAAGCCGCAACCATAAGAGACAGATAGGTTGGCGCGCCTATCAGAAGCAATATTACAAAAGAACCCAAAAACAGGGCCAGAGGCATACTCATATCCTGTCCTCCCCTCTTAAAGGTTGGGGAATCTGTGTACCGGAGTCCCCCTTTTTCCCTCCCACAGCCCGGATTATCAAAATTATTTTCTGTATAGAACGGATAATGGTCAGCATTGCGGATATTGGCAAAATTAAAGCAACTAATGACTTGGAAATACGAAGTGCCGGTGTTGAAATATCTCTGGAAAAAGCCAGAAATTCCAGAGATGTAAAAAACACCCAGGCAAACACTGCAACAGCCAGAAGATGAAGAAAAATATCCATGATATTCCGAAATATTTCCGGAAGCTTTGCTGTCAGAAATGTTACGCGTATATGCTTGTCATAAAGTACCGCATAGCTGATTCCCAGAAAAACCATCCACAAAAAGGCATATCTTGATACCTCTTCCGCAAAAAACAGTGGATGATTAAAGATAATTCTGCAAAAAACCTGCGCAAATATATTCAGGCAGAATACAAGCATTAAAAAAACCATCATATAGAGTTCAAATCGATTTAAAAACCCAATGATCTTCTGTCTCATATGTATTCCTCTCTTCAATGTATAAAATGAGGGGCGGCACGCCCCTCAACTCCATTTATTCATAATGATACGTGGCGCGGATATCCTCAATATAGGGCTTGTAGGTTTCATTTGTCAGATACTTTTCATTTACCATATCGTCTGCACTCTTGTAGAATGCCTCAATATCAAATTCCTCCGGCTCCCAGATGCGCACTCCGCTCTCCTTAATTGCGTCCTCTGCCTCCTTATTGTAGGATTCCATCATGGTCTCATAGTCGTCAATCAGATATTCCTGCACCAGCCTGTCCCACAGTACCTGGTCTTCTGCGCTTAAAGCGTCGTATGCCTCCGGATAAATCCAGTATGCCACTGTATTGTAGCAGTGATCCGTGCGATATACATTATCTAAAACCTCGTAAAACTTATTGGAATAAAGTAAAGCCAGGGGATTGTCCTGCCCGTTTACAACGCCTGTTTGCAACGCCATATACAGCTCGGAAAAGTTTACCGGAATCGGTGTTCCCCCCAAAGCGCTGATAATATCCTGCCATACCGGGGCTTCCATGCTTCGGATTTTTGCCCCCTTTAAGTCCTCCGGCCTCTGGATTTCCCCGATTTTATTGGTGGAAAGGCATCTGGTGCCGTTTAATTCTACTGCCATAAAGCGAAGATTATTGGATTCCTCCAGCTTCTGAAACAGCTTCTGCGCCAGCTCCCCGTTATCCACATAGTCGGAATAATCCTCCCAGGAGCGGAACAGATACGGCAATGCAAACACGCCGAAATCCGGGATGTACTGCTCCATAATGGTGAGATTCGTGGCACAGATGGTAAGGGTACCTACCCGGCACATATCAATACATTCCTGTTCCGTACCCATGGTAGAGTTGGCATAGATCTCAAGTGTCCATCTCCCGTCTGTCTCTTTTTCCAGAGCTTCAGCCAGCTTTTTATAAGCCTGAATAGAAGGATGATCCTCTGCGGTTGTGGAGCCTACCGACCACAGGATCTTCTCCCCGGATACTGCCTCCTTTTCTTTCCCGTCTTTTGTGTCCCCGCCCTGCATTGCCTCTTCCGCTGCAGGCATTTCCGCTATAGGATTCTCCCCCTTTTTCCCACAGCCTGCCAGTGATAGAACCATCATTCCTGCCAAACATACTACTGCTAGTTTCTTCATAGATTCCCTTCTCCTTTTCATATTTATTCCCGCAACAGCAATCCGCCTGCATTTATCTGCCTGCTTCTTCACAAAGAAGGATTGCCCGCAGGTAATTAGCCTACCGCTCCGTTTTCAGCCTGTTTAAATTTGCAAGAGTATTTCTGCATCCGTCAAAAATATATCCCGCGTCATTATCGCAGAAAATCATCCTTGCCCCTCTTTTTAACCAGTCTCTAACAGATTCCTCATCATAACTCATTGATACACCAAAAGGAATTCCTGCTTTTCTGGCTTTTTCAGCTATTTCATCCATGACTTTTTTCACTTCCGGATGCTTTGTCTGGGCAAGCAGCCCCATCGAACCGGACAAGTCACAAGGGCCGATAATAATCCCCTTTAACCCTTTTACTTTTAATATCTCCGACAAATTTCTTACTGCCTCTATATGCTCAATCTGAACCAACGGCCAGATTTTTTTGCTGTATTTATGGATATAGTCCTGTACATCCACATTCCCATAGCGGATAGCCCTGGATGGCCCAAACCCCCGGATTCCCTCCGGCGGATACTGGCAGGCAGCCACTGCCGCTTCCGCCTCTCCTGCATTCAGAACCATGGGAAAAATAATGCCCTCCACCCCCATCTCCAAAATGGGTTTTGCCAGTACCATGTCATTCCAGGCTACCCGCACAAAAACTGCCATATCGCTGGACGCCGCTCCTATTATGGTGTTCATCAGTTGCGCCTTGTCCATTGCCCCATGTTCCGTGTCTATCCACAAGGCATCAAATCCGGCCTCCCCATACATTTCCGCCGTAGTCGCTCCTCCCCAGAATGTATGCGTTCCAAAAACAATTCCTTGTTGCTTCATTTTGTCCTCAAACCTGTCGATTTTCCATTTCATGAGAATTTTTCCTTTTCTTGTCATATAAAAAATGTTATAATATTATGGGATTTTTTATGATTTTATATAAAATGCAAAAAATAATCCTGCATTGTCTGTATAGCCTTTTTAAAAAGTTTTTCTTTTTATAATCTCCACAGGGATAAGATAATCTTGAAATTCTCCGGTATTTTCTTTAATTCTGCCAAGCAGAATTTCCGCCGCTTTTTTTCCTATTTCCTGGTTTGGATGACGCATGGTTGATAAAGGCGGACTGGTAAGCTCCGCCCAGGGGCAGTCTCCAAAACCCAGTACAGCCACATCATCCGGAATCCGGATATTGTTATAGCTTAGACATTTCAAGGCGCTGATGGTCATCATAATATTGGCCGGAAAAAGAGCTGTCATTTTTCCGTCATCCAGAAGCTCCTGGGCTTTTTCATAGCCTCCCGAATATTTGGAGTTCCCCATCTTTACCAGAGAAGGGTCAATGGTAATATTATGCTCTTGAAGCGCCTTCTCATATCCCCTGTATCGCACCTGGGAAGTACTGATCTCCTGGTTACCCGTAATAATGCCAATAGATTTGTGCCCGGCCTCTATCAGCATGGAGATTCCTCTGTAAACCGCGTCCTCGTCGTCTGCCAGCACACAGTCTGCCTCGTAATTTTTTGCTTTCCTGTCCAGAAAAACCACCGGGTAATCGCAGATCTCCTTCATATAAGAGTGATCTCCTATGGCGGGAAACATTAAAAGGCCGTCAATCTGCTGATAATTGAAGTTTTCAATCTGCCTGCGCTCCAGATCGATTCTGTCATGGGTATATCCCAGAATCAGCTGATAGCCTTCTTTTAACAGCACGTTTTCAATAGGCTCTATAATGTCCACCGGAAAATACTCCGAAACCTCCGGAACCAGCAGGCCTATCCTATGGCTTACATTACTTCTAAGTCCTCTGGCATTGCTGTTTGTCACATACCCCAATTCTTTAATCGCTCTGTATACCTTTTGTTTTGTATCCTCTGCCACAAACCTGGTTTCATTAATTACATGGGAAACGGTTGTAATTGAGACCCCTGCCAGTTTAGCTACATCTTTGATTGTTACCGACATATTCTCCCTTTCATTAAAACGTTTGCGCAAACGTTTTCTTTTTTTATGCTTTTATTATAAATCCTTGTTTCCCATTTGTCAATTCTAATTTTTTAAATATTATCAGACCCCCACCACATATTCCACATCTGCGAATCGTACCACGTCCCCAATGGCCAGCAAAACCGTCTCATTTACATCCAGAAGCCTGTCATTGACAAAGGTTCCGTTTGTGGAATTCAGGTCTGTGAGGAAATAGCCCTGCTCCCGCTTTTCAATCTTTGCGTGAATCCTGCTGATCGTTGGATGGACAATAAGCCCATCCACCGCGCCCTCTTTTTTGCCGATCAGAAAAGAATCCCTGTGAATGGGAAGCCCGGCTATCGTGGGATTTGCGCCATATAAGGTAAGTCTTTTTCCCTGTCGGTCTGAAAGCAGCCGGGTTTCCCCCTGGAAAGAGCCCATTACCCTTTTATCCGTTTCTGCTTCCGCAAAAGGTTCCTCTCCAAACATTCCTCCCCCTAAAAAAGCGTCTCCCTCCTGGCAGAGAAGATGCTCCTCCCTGGAATTTTCTCTCCTTCCCCAGGGCCATTTTCTCCCTGCCCCCTTCTTTTTCTGCTCTGTTTCCGCAGTTCTCTTCTTCCCAGACTCTGCACTTTTTGTTCCCTTTCTTTTCGTCTGTTTTTTCTTGCGGTTCTCTCCCGGATCATCCGCCCAGCCTTCCACTGTCTTTCCTCCCAGAGCTTCCTCCTTCCAAGCTCCATAAACGCTTTCCGGTTCCGCAATCTTCCTAACGATTGCCGTCTCCTTCGGGTTCTCCCAGGACAGGCGTACCTTTTTTGCGGACACACAGCTATCTGGTTTTTGCTCCTGAAGCTTTATGATCTCCTCTATGGAACAGTTTTCCTCACTGGCCATCTTGTAGATTTCATAACCCAGTTCCACTCCGGCGCGGTCCTGGCGGTCAAGCTTTCCAAGCAGGTATTCCGCCAGCTCAAAAAACTGTTCCTGCACAGGTTTTTCATAATAGGGAAAATAACACAGCTCTGGCATATCCGTATCCAGATTCAGATAAATATATTCCGGCCGCAGCATCAAGCGGTTTACATCCAGCAGATATTCCCTGGCTCCCTGGAGGGCCATGTAAATCCCTTTTAAAAGGCCCATTAAATCTCCATATGTCAGCCGTTTGCGCTCCAGTATAATATCCAGCGGCTGACGTGAGGTCACCTCATAGCAGAAACGCTGCTGCTCATTTAATCTCTGAAGCGTACATTTCAGCAGGCCCGGAATCTGGTTTTCCTCCAGCATATAAATCTCATAACCTTCCTTTGTCGTCTCCTGCTGCTCTTCCAGAATCATATAATTGTGATCCAGCTCCCTCTTATATTCCAGTTTCATCTGTAATCCGCCTCCAATCCGTTTCCATTCTGCGCCTGTCTGGGCAGATGTTGTTTTAATAACACCTTTGTAAATCCTCTATTTTTTTTCTCATTCTTAAGCTGTCAACAGGGTTTATCCGCAAAGCTTCTTTTTCCGCACTAAAAGAGATCCCCTGCAGAAAATCCGTGCTGCCTTCTATGCGAACCTGCACTTTTTCTGCCGTAACCTGCGCTTCCACCCTATAGGACGAGCAGGCCAGCCTTCTGTTTTCCAGCAAAGCCTTTACTTCCTTTTCCGCAAAAAGTTCCATCTCCCTCTGGCTGCTGTTTCTCCAGGCTGCGGATTTCTGGGCTGCCTCATAGGCTGCGGACACAAAAATACTGGTGTCATGGAAATACAGAACGGTCTGTACAAAGACCGCCAGAAGAAAGCAGATAAAGGGGAAAATGAGAGATGCCTCCACAGTAAAGCTGCCTCTTTTTCCTTTCCTGTTTTCTGTTTTCACTCCTTGCTCTTTTGTTATTTTCAAATCAACAACCCTCCCACATAGGCCGCCAGCAGAAACGGCACAAACGGAATCTCCGTTTTTTTCCCTGCCTTTTTGATTGCCAGAAGCAGCAGTGACCATATGGCGCACAGGAAAAGCGCGCCTGACAGAAGCGACAATGTCCCCGCGATTCCCAGATAAACGCCTGCCACGCAGAGCAGGTATCCGTCTCCCCGGCCGATGGCTCCCCGGCTGAGACAGGACAGAAGCAGCAGCCCGCCTCCTGTCAGTATTCCACCCACAATACCGGCTGGTGTCTGATAAGCATACACACCGTTTGTCGCCAGACCCGCCGCCAGAAAAATCCCCAGGCTGACCGGCACTATTTCCTTTTTTCTGCAATCCTGCCAGGCATTCCATGCCAGCAGTATAATAACCTGGACAGGTATAATCCAAATTTGCATAATACTAATATCCACTCCATTTCTGATGCCGTTTCCCGTTCCACACCCACTAGGAACAGCCGCCGCAGGCTCCCCTCCCCGCCGTCTCGGAAAGGGGCACCAGATAAACGCTTCTCTTTAACCCGGAACAGCTTAAGCTCCGGTGATAACGGTTCCCATAGTCTGTCACGTATACCATACCGCTGTTTCCCTGGCTGCAGCAGCTTTCACATGTCTGGTAGCGCTCTCCGTCTCTGTTGCGCATCTCATCCTGTGTGCCTGTGGGAATTGTCCGGACAGAGAGCGTCAGGTATTTACATTCCATGCTCTGGTGATAAACTGTTCCATAAGGCGTTATATAGACATAGGGCTCTTTTTTTTGGCCTCCCGTCTCCCCGGTATAGCCGACCCACGCCCGGCACACCTGCCTCTGGACTACCTGGACATGCTTTAGTCCGGGGAAGAGCCAGGGAAGCTTAAATCTATACTCTGCCACCAGCTCGATTCTGGCATCCTCCTTTAGAATCCTGCTCTTTGCCAGGGAAATCCCTGCGATTCCTCCTTCCACAAAGTCCAGGGCTGCCTTGTCCCGGCATTTTTCCTTGATTTTCTGGCGTGTACTCCACAAGCCAAAACCCTGCTCTGTCAGCGCTCCTTCGCCGCCATCGCCGGCATACTGCCCCATTTCCCGTCCCGCGTCCGCCAGAGCCTGGCCTATATCCTGGTGGAGCCGGAATAGCAGAAAAAGGCATAAAAAGCCGGAAAGGAAGTACCAGAATAAGGGTAAAACCAGGGCCGCCTCTACGGTGAGGCTTCCCTGGCATCCCATTGTGCCCCGACATTTTCTTCTCCTGGTGAAGATGGGACCGGATGTTCTCCCAGACGTATCCAGATTCTGAATCTGTAATCCGTTTCTTTTTCTGCTGTGAGGGCCCGGCCAGCTTTCTGCCTGCCAAGGAAGAACATCCGGTCCCATCCTCCTACCAGTCATACGCAAACCTCCTCTCCGCCTGCCATTTGCCTGCCCCGGAAGCTCCCGCTCCATCCAGAATGCCGGAAAACAAAGACATTCCCTGAAAAGAAACCTGCAGTGTAAGCCCGTCTACACACTGGTCTACATAGAGATGGCGTCCCCTTTCTGTGGTACGGATTACCCCTTCCATTATGTCCAGCCCCCGCATACATTTTTCTTTCCGTCCAGCAAAGGTCAGCAGCAGGCGCAGGTAATCCTCGTATCCCTGCCCCATCTCCCAGGTCTGCCCGTCGTAGTCCGCAAGATGGCTTTTCAGTGTAAACACCTGGGATAGTGGCAGTTTCCAGGAATCTGCAGTCTTTAAAAGAGGGACTTTATTTCCCTGGAGAAGGGCCCGCACGTCCAGCACGCTCTCTCCATAGGCCCAGCCAAGAAGAATCACCTGCTGCAAGGCCTCTACCAGTTCCGGCATCAGGGTAAAGCCGACCAGAAGCCCGGCCAGGGCATACGCCTCCTGTTTTTTGCTTTCATCTGTCAAAAGATACGCGTAGTTTGCCCCCTCCCGCAGGAGCAGAAGCCGGTTTACCACTGCCCTTAAGTTTTCCCGGTCGCTCTCTTTTCCCATGAGAATATACTCCATTTCATAGCCCAGCCAGCTTCCCGCAGGCTTTTCCTGGCAAAGCGCTTCTCTTGCATTTACAAACTTTTCCAGTTCATAGGTGTGAAACCACTGGTCATTTACCGGGTTTCCAGGAAAACGTCCTGTCGTTTTTTCTCCTTGCAGCAATGCTCTCCTGGAAGGGATTCCCTGCAAAGAAACTGTCCTCTGGGACAGATTTTCCGGGTTTTTAATTACCGCTGCCAGAAGCGCGTCATCCTCCTGCCAGAGCTCACTTGTAGGGTCATCCACATCTTCCTCTTCTTCCTTTAGACGCCTTTGCCGCAAAATCTCCAGGTTCTGGTACTTTTGCTCTCTGGACTCCTCAAAGATGTGCTCTTGACCGCTTAATTCCCTGGCATCCCTTTCGGTTTCCATCCAGGACGCCAGCAGGGATGCGCCCCATAAATCCTGCTCATAGGCCACTGCCTGCTCATAAAATCCCATGCCGCCCTCATCCGTAAGACGGCAATAGTTCCCTGTGTCTATGTTGCTGACCACTGTCTGGAAGGGTACAAAGGCGCTTTTTGCCTCCCCGCCCTCCCAGGACAGGTTCAGATACAGATAGTCCAGTATTTCTGCCTCCACCTTTTCCGCTGATTCCCTTGCCTCCCCGTAGCCGGTATCCACATAAAACAGGCCATATCGCTCCCACAGCTCTTTCTGGTATTCCGACAAAAAGGAGTATTCACTGAGAACCAGGCTTCTCTGGATATCGCTGCGTTGGGCCTGCCGGTATGCCGATTCCAGGCAGGCCCCCAGAAGTGCCAGAAACAAAGGCAGCAGCAGACTGAAAAAAACAGTAATCTGCGCCCGCTTCATATGCGCCGCCTCTTTAAACTTTGTTGCTCTGTTTCACAATTTTCTTGAAAATATCCTCCACCAGCCTGGTAAGCTGCTCCTTAAAGATCAACACCAGGGAAATAAGCACCACCAGAATCAAGATCAGCTCCACAACGCCGACTCCATCCTCTTCTTTCATAAAACGCAGCCATAAATCCTTCAAAATTTTTACCTCCTATTCCAGTTCTGCATTCACAGCTCTTACATCTGCATTGACATCAACGCTGGAGCGATTACAATTACCATTACTACTCCCAGCATTCCCACCATGGGCAGCAAGAGGCGTGTCCCCGCCTCCTCCCCCTGTCTCCTGGCCAGGCTCTTGCGCTCCTCGAATGCCTGCCACATTTCCGTCTCCAGCATTGCGCCAAGTCCCCGGGTCCCCTTTCTCACATTCTGTATCAGAAGCCCCGTCAGTTTCTTGTAGCAGGGAGCCTGACAGCGGTCAGAAAACCGTTCGTAAGCTCTCATTTCTCCCACGCCGCTTTGCATCTCGTAGCCGGTTTTCACCATCTCCTCATAGGCATAGCGGAGCCTGGCCTGGCCGTTTTTGCGCTTTTCCTGGTAATCACCCGCGATTTTTACCCAGGCGGCTCTACAGGTAAGCCCTGCCTCCATGTAGAGTTTTAGTTTGCTGACAATCTCCGGGTAATCCATCTCCATCTGGGCTCTCTTTTTTTCTTCTTTTTTCTCCGCCTCTCTCCGGCCCGCCAGAACCTGAAAAACGGCGCCTGCCGCCCCCAGAAGCAATATGGAAATTCCTCTTTTATTTACCGGCCTCTTCCAGGAAAGCTGTATATCCCCGGCTTTCCTGGGAAGCTCCTGCTGTTCCTTATATCCGGAATCCTGCCCCTTTTGCTCCACCGCCCTCCAGAGCGCCTGGAAAAACTGCTCTTTCTCTGTAATGTCCGGCGGATACACCCGCAGGTAAAAGGTTCTTAACAGGACTTCCTCCTCCCATTGAAGCTTTGCCGTAAGCTTTGTCACTACGCCCTCCTGGGGCAGTTCCTGCTGCTCGAGGCTTCCGTCGGAATGAACGGGGCTTTCTGAGGGGATACTCCACTCTATGGACAAAGGCAGCCCGTCCATCTCCCGGGGAAGCTTAAGCGGGGTTTTTATATGTTCCGCATCCGGGTTTTCCCCCAGAATCCAGGTATCCAGCCCTGCCGCGGTCTGCTCCAGATATTCCCGTATTTCCTCCCTGGACAGCTTCCGCTCTTCTACGGAAACAGAAATTTTTTCCCTTCCATGCTCCCAATGCACTTCCAGCTCTTCCTCCCTGTTCCCCTGCCCCATCCGGGGACGTTCCAGAAAATACCCTTTAGGCAGCTCACTGTCCTGAAGGTCCAGAACAAACAGAGCGGTTCCCCCTATGACCCCTGCCAGAAACAGCAGCAGGGGCTTTAGCAGTTTTTTTATAGTTAAATCATCAAATTTCAATCTGCACCAGCCTTTTTCCCAATCTCCAGATAACTACATATACCGCCAGACAGCCCGCCATCAAAAGCCTTCCCGCAAGCCCCTTGTAGAGCACATCCAAAAACCCGCCGGAGGTCAGACGCAGGTAAAAAAGCATTCCAAAGGGCATAAGGCTCATGATATTCTGCTCGTATTTCCGGGATGCAAGTATGGTTTCAATCTCCCGTTCCATCTCAAGCTTCTCCCCTATGGTGCGCACGGTATTTCCGATCACCTTTGTGAGATCCTGGCCGCTGCGTTTTGCCGCTGCAAATACATCCGCAAACACACCGGCATCCTCCATACCGCTTCTTCCTGCAAAATCCAGGAAAACCTGCTCCACTGTCTGGCCGGATTCGATTTTGCGCCGCATCTCTTCCAGTTCCCGGGTCATATAGGCCTTATGCCATTCCATCATGCGAAGATCCCTGGCCGCTTCCCTAAGAGCGTTTTCCACAGAAAATCCTGCCTGCAGCGCCGTGGAAATGCTCTTTATCCCTTCCCGGAATTGAAGCTTAAGCTCCCGCAGTCTCTGCTCCGCCCTCTCCCGCCTCTTCCATTTATAGAAAAAAGCCAGAAAGGGAATCCCTGGTACAGCCGCCAGAAGGGTGTCAAAAAACAATACCGCAGCCACAAATACCAGGGCCGCCCCCTCCATGCCGTAAAGTATCCACTCCCGGAGGGAAAAGCGGTATTCCCGGTAGTCGATGGTTCCCACCTCCTTTACTTTATATCAGACTTTACACGCTTCCTGTGTGCAGCCGCTGCGCCTGGGACTGGTTTCTGGCAGCAGCTTAGCCGTCCTGTCCCATTGGCGTCTGTCTCATAGGAAAACAGCGGCTCCAGGCGGATAGCGCCCTCCTCATACCCGGAAACTTTCGTGATCTCCAGCACCTTTCTGCTTCCGTCCGGCAAACGTCCAAGATGAATAAAAAGGTCTATGGCGGAAGCAATCTGGCGGCGGACAGCCTCCAGAGGGATATCCATGCCCATTAATACCATCATTTCCAGGCGGCTTAGCATATCCGCCGTGCTGTTGGCATGGCCTGTGCTTAGGGAACCGTCATGCCCCGTATTCATAGCCTGCAGCATGTCCACCGCCTCGCTTCCCCGCACTTCTCCCACCAGAATTCTGTCCGGCCGCATCCGAAGGGCCGCCCGGATGAGATCCCTTATGGTAATCTCCCCGGTTCCCTCCGTGTTGGCGTTTCTCGCCTCCAGACTGACCAGATTGGGGACATGGCGGATTTGGAGCTCCGCGTTGTCCTCAATGGTAATCACACGCTCCTGCACCGGAATGAACTGGGACAGGGCGTTTAAAAATGTAGTTTTTCCAGAGCCTGTGCCACCGCTGATAAAAAGATTCCTGCCTGTGGCAACCGCCTCCTTGAGAAAATCCACCGCCTCCTGGGTCACAGACCCCCAGGCCACAAGCTGCTCCATGGTGATGGGTTCCCTGGGGAATCTGCGGATGGTAACAATAGGGCCGTTTAGCGCCACCGGATCCAGAACCACGTTTACCCTGGCCCCGTCGGGCAGGCGCGCGTCGGCAATGGGGTGGGCTTTGGATACCGCCCGGTTGGAAAAGCTGACAATCTGCTGGACCAGATCTTCCAGCTTCTGCTTTGACGAAAAACGCTTGTCCCATCTGGTCAGCCTTCCCCCCTTCTCTATAAAGATACTGTCCGGGCCGTTAATCATGATCTCCGTAATGTCCGGATCGTCTACAAGCTCCTGCAGGATATCCAGTCTCCGCATGGCGTCAAATAAGGCTTTTCGCATCCATTTTTTCTCCGCCAGGCTTAAGCGCTGTTCCCGCCCCCTGTCCAGAATCACCTCGTCAATGATTTCCAGTACTTCCTCGTCCGACATATCCCGGGACAAATCCAGCCGCCCCAGTACCTGTTCCTTTAACAGTTTTCCTTTTTCTTCCAGCTCTCTGTCCTTCATCTGTCTGTATTCACCAATCCTCCAGCTCCTCCGCAAATCTGCTTATCTCGTCCGGGATTCCGGCCATGCTCTTTGCCGTCTTTGCGTTTTGTATCTTTGGCAGCCTGATCTTTTGTATGGCTTCTCTTAAATTCTCAAATCCTCTCTCATCCAACATTTTGTCAAACTGTTTCACTTTCGCCTGCGACACTGGGTCTTCCAGAACAGGCATATAGATACGGCCGCATCTTCCCAGCAGTTCCGCCATCCCCTGGATACAATCTGAGAAATCCAGGATTAGGCATTCGTACCCGGCATCCGTGACCAGACGTTCCAATAGCACCTCCCATTCCTCCTCTGTGACGGAAAGCAGATCTTCGGGAGAGCGGACCGGGGAAATGTAATCCAGATTTCCAAAGCTCAGCGTCATGCTCTTAAGCTTAAACAGAAATCCCTGCTTTCCCTTTTTCAGAAAATAGAGCAGATCCCCCAGGTTCCATTCACAATCCGTTACAAACAACTGTTCAAAGCCGGAATAAGGCTCCAGATTCAGATACAGCGTCTTCCTCTTTCTTCCGCACACGGCTCCAAGCGCCAGTGAGAAGGCAGTTTTTCCCACCCTTCCCACCGGTGAGTACACTCCGTACAGCCTCACCTCCTTCTTCAGAAGCGCCGCCTGCAGAAAAGGCTGCGCCTCCTCCGCGTAATAGTACAACGCCTCCCGGATAATCTTTTCCGCCGACTGGTACTTATAAATCGCCGGGTCCTCCTCCAGGCCTTTTGGGACCTGTCCTTTTGTCAGCAGGATTTTTCTGCCTGTGTACAGGCCCTCCATGTCTTCTGCCGCCATATCGGCGGAAATCAGAAGCACCTCAATCTCCTCCTGCCCCAAAAAGTTCTCAAGCGCCTTCCTGGAAGAAAAGGCCCTAACGTAAAAGGGGCTCACCTGTCTCTCATTCAGATACTCCATAAGCCGGCCCGCATAAGCTTCCTCCGGGTCACAGACTGCCAGTATTCTGTTCTTCAAATCGCTCCTCCTATGATACAGATCAACACTGCAAATAAGATGCAGACCGACAAATGGATTACCGCGTCCTCCTCCTGGAACGGCTGCCCGTAAGGCCTCCACCGGTTTTCCCGGAGACTTTGTCCCACATAGGAAGCCAGATAGGAAAACCTACTGGAAAAGCTCTTTTTTCTAAGCATTTTCAAGAATGCCGCCGCCCCGCCCAGTAAAAGGCTCCACAGCAGACATTCCGGCATGGCTTCCATCCCCAGAAACGCGCCTGCCACGGCAAGCAGCTTAACATCCCCCGCACCCACGGCTCCGAAGGCGAAGAGGGGAAACGTCAGTACAAACGGAAGAAGCACGCCGCCTGCAAAGACCCGGATCCCGCCTATTCCCGCCACCTGGAGCTGATAGGCCAGTCCCAGAATAAATCCCGCAGCAATCAGATTATTTTTAATCTTTCCTGTCAGAAAATCGCTTAACATCGCCGCATTTAAAATGACAGCCAGAACACAGGCTCCCCAAATGCGCAAATTTTCACCTCTCTTTCCATGAACTCCACTCATTGGAAACTTTGATCCGATTGGATCCTGATTTAGACAAACGTTTATCGTAGGCACATTATATGCCCTGCCAGTGGGATTTGTAAATTGGCAAATTTTCACAAAATTGCAAAGGCCGCAATTCCAAAAAGCAGTCCCAGGCCGCTAAAACCAAGGGCTCCCACTGTCAAAAGGCTCACAAAATTTAATCCCACCGAGACAGATACTCCCATGGCGGCAAAGAGAATATTCAGTGTCTGAATCCCCACCGCCCCGTATACCATCCGCAAAAAGAAATTTAACACTTTCATAAGGAACCTGATCCCGTCCTTTTTTTCATTATTATGAAAGAATTATCCAGAATATGCTAATTTTAGTATAAACCGCATTTTTTCTGACTATACTAGAGGTAAAACAAGCCAGAAAATGGCGGAACCATCTGTCAGATTCAGAAAGTGGGGATTTTATGAAGAAAACACGGGAACAGGACGTAAATGCCAGGCAGCAGCTTCTGGACGATCTGCACCAGACAAAAAATGCCCTGGAGGCGGCTTATTCAAATTTTGAGAATGTAATCGACCCGGATCTGATCGACTGTTATACTTATGAAATCTACGCAGTTCAGAAGCGCTATAAATTTCTGCTGGAACAGGCGCGGCAAATGGATTTGCAGGCATTTTTCTAGCCTGGAAGAGAGGACAGCCACTTTGCAAAGGGCTGTCCTCTCTTAATTTTACCGCTTTCTCAGCTTTTCGAACACCTCATTGTAATAGAGGGCGTTTTCCACCGGGGTATTGGAGGGGATGTGATTCCCCACCGCCATAAAGAATCCCGGATATTTCTTTCCGATATCCATACAGCGTTTTACCTCCTGGTAAATATCCTCCTTATTTTTACTCAGCAGGATACGGGTATCCGCGTTTCCTATAAACACATGGGTTTTTCCGTATGTTTCCGCCACATGGGCCATATCCACCGTAGGCTCCAGCACAAAACCATGGACGCCGCAGCCGGCCACGTCTCCCAAAAACTGGGTGTAGTTCCCGTCGGAGGTAAAGATAATCTTTTTTCCCGCCTCCAATAGCGGAGCAAAAAGTTTCTTATAGTTGGGAAAAACATATTTTCTGTACCATTCCGGCCTGGCAAAAGCCCCGGCGGTCCAGGTTATATCATCGTGTACCTTCACGATAGGAGCCTCACAGTCGGCCAGGGCGTCGAAATACTGCTGTACCCACTGGGCATAGCGGTTGGCCGTCTCCCCAAATCCCTCTGGCTCAAGTCCCAGAATTAGCAGGAAAATATCCCACCCGAAAATCTCCAGTAGCCCGGAAACCAGGGTAATATAAACGCCCGTAGTGTTTACCGCGTCTGGTACCAGCTGACAGCGTTTCCGGTAATCCTGGTTAAAGTCCTCCACAAGTTTCCTGTGATCCAGCTTCCCGTACACCTCCATGGGCTGGAAATCCAGCGCCTCCTCCGGCTCTTCAAAGGGACAGTAAATCTCCGGGTCATAATCCGTCCCGTCCGTGGCGTAGACTGCATGGCCCATCTTCGTCCTGCATTTCTCAAGCCCCTGGTTGTGAATCAGGATATTCCAGACAAACCCGTAATCCCAGGCCCTCTGAAACGCGCCGGAGGCCTTCTCCTGTACTTCCCTGGAGCTGTCGGAGTATACGGGAATCCCCGTCACCTCCCGCACAAGATCCCAGTGAAACTCCGCGGAATACTCTGTGCGGGGCACCTTTTCCGGCATCTCCAGATTCATGGCTGCCCATCCGTCTGCATAGGACATAATTTTTCCTCCTCTCTTTCCAGAATTTCCCTTCTGTTTACAAAAATTTCTTCCGCGCCTCATAAAGCGCCAGAATATTTTCCACTGGCACATCTCCCTCAAAATCCTGGCTGGGGGCCAGAATATATCCGCCGTTCACATTCATGGTTTCAATGACATACTCCGCCTCCCGCTTCACCTCCTCCGGGGTTCCAAGGGGAAGCAGCTTCTGGGTATCCACGCCTCCCTGGAAGGCAATCCGGTCGCCAAATTCCGCCTTGAGAGCCGCCACCTCCATTCCGGCTACCTTCTGCACCGGCTCCAGCATGTCCACGCCGCACGCAATGAGATTGGGAATGATTCTGCTGACTGCCCCACAGGAATGCTGCATATAATAGCAGCCGTATCTATGAGCCAGAGACGTAAGCTTCCTGGTGTTTCCGGCAAAATAAGTATCCCACATATCCGGGCTGAACAGCAGGCTTTTCTGGGTACCATAGTCGTCACAGCAGCAGAGAATATCAATGGCTCCATCCCCTGCCTCCAGCATCCGCTCATAAAGCTCCAGGTAAAACTGGCTGTAGCGGTTTAGCATAGCCTCCACCAGCTCCGGCTCCTCCGCCATAAGCAGGTAAAACTCCTCCGCCGGGCAGAAATAGGTAAATACCTGGTATGGGCCGGGCCAGCCGATGCGGACTGCCTTGTCCCTGTGCCGGTCACAGAACCGTTTCACCGCCTCGTAATCATAATCCTCAGGACTTGGCCACTGGCAGAACTTTTCCAGCTCTTCCATAGTCCGGACTCCCTGTAGGGGAAACTGTACCGTGTGGGCATTATACTCCACGCCGTTCCACTTATTTATATAGCGATAGCCAAAAGGATGCGTATACACGGTTTCGCCGTCTGCTCTCTGGAATGTGGGAAGCTCTTGTCCCTTGTAAGGGGGCAGGGCCATAATCCGCGTGTCAATGTCCAGACGCTCCATAACCACGTCTGTGTCCTCTGTCTGAAATGCCTTCTTTAATTTCTCCCACGCTGTTTCCACACACTGCATGGTGGCCGGCACCCGGTCCGGCGTCTTTCTGGCAATAGCGGTGCGCACCCGTTCTTTACTTGTCATTTTCCTACACTCCTTATTCTTTTTTTGCGGGGGAAGATCAGTTCTCATAACGGATTTCAATCATCTGATGACCCCGTATCTCCGGCACCTCAAACGTAACGGAGCCTCCCGCCTCCTCAAAGGGCAGCTCCCTTCCCTGGGGCTGACACAGCACAGAACCAACCTTTTTCTCCACCTCTACCTGGCACCGGATATGAAACAGAGGAATTACATCCTCTATCACGTCAATCATTTCACATCTCCGCTCCGGAATATAGTGGAGCAGATGCACAATTCTCCGGTTTTCTGCCTTCTGGTCATTGACTGCCAGAAGCATGGAGGAGGGGCCATTGTGTCTGGCAATCCTCCCGCCCAGAAGCAGATCTATGGCGTCCTGGACCATCTTTTTGCACCAGAGAGGCCCGTTATACTGATACTGGGTAAATACCGGATGGGAAAAATAAATGCTGTTTCCCTTCTGGATAACCGCCGGCTGGGCCTTCTCCCCAGAGCAGGGCGACTGTCTGTGGGAGCAGAAATGCCGGTAATCCCGGTCAAAAACGCTTCCGTAAGCGTCCGCCAGTATTTCCGCTTCTTTCGTCCCGGTTACATTCAGGCCTCTGCTATACATTACATGATAGGTCCGGGGAAGCTCCTTTCCTATCTTGTCCCCAGGCAGAATGTACTGGCAGTAATCGCCCTTTTCCATGCTTACCCCCACTGTCTCCTGCCCCCAGACATTCTCTGGCTGCTGCGCTTTTTTCACTGCGCCTATATCCATGGCAAACTGGCTTTCATCCGGCAAAAGCCCGGATTTACAGGTAAAGAGAACCTTTCCGCCAGCCTGCATATAGGCCTCCAGCTTGTCTGCAAGACGTTTTTCCACAGGAATCTCATCCGGCAGAATCAAAAGCTTATACTTCCCATAGTCGCTGTGGGAATCCACCACGTCAAATTGCAGGGCGCTCTCCTGCAGCATCCGTACGGCTCCCTGTAGGGATTTGGGAAGGTACATATCCGCCCCGCTTAAAAATTCCTCCGGCGTAAACACCCCGATCTCTGTCACCGGTGTAATATCCTTACACCAGGGCTCCTTCTCCTCCACCTGGCTGTACACGGCGCCAATGAGATCATACACCGCAGGCGTCAGTTTCCCATCCGGGTTTAGCTGATCTCCGATCAGACATCCAGAACCCATGGCCAGCATATGGAAACACTCAAATTCCAGGGCCGCCTGGTTTTTGTAAGAATGAAAATCCCCCCACATGGTGTGGAATTTCCCCGTGTGGGAGAGGTACTCCTTTCCCAGCGTCCTGACATAGCGCACGGTAGAGGGAAAATGCAGGTAACCCCAGATACCGCTGGGCAAAGATTCCAGTTCAAAATGCGTGTAGCTGGCCTCTGATTCCCTCTGGGCCGTTCCGATGTGACCCTTGTTATAGAAAACCGTAGCCTCCGGCGCTTTACCCTTTATCAATTCCGTCATTTCCTGCTGCCACTCGTTGATGCTTTTCTGGGAGAACGCAAGCCTGTCCTTTAGAAGAAGCGGGTTATACCCCTGCCTTAGCATCTTGTCTTTACAGACTGGGCACATGCAGGCCACAGGACTTACAATATCCAGAAATATCCCGTCCACCGGATTAAATTCCTCCAGAATTTCCTCCACATGCCTCTTTAAAAATGTCCGGTAGGACGTGTTAAGACAAAGCCTCTCATAAAATCCCGCCTCCTTTGGAAGCTGTGGGCCTCCGTCCCCAATAGACTGGCCGTTTTCGTCCACACAGAGCCAGTCCCTGTGTCTCTGGGCCGTATAGTAGTCCCACTGTACCGTAGTATATACCGGAGTCCGGATTCCCACGGCGTGGCAGGCCTCTATCTGCTCTTTCAAAAGATTTTTATTAACAAGGCCCGGGTGAATGCGCTCTGGGTTTAACCGGGAATCATAGTAGATCATTCCATGGTGGCACCTGGCAAAAACCGTAATGGAATTTACGTGGGCCCTTTTAAGCGTTTCCGCAAATTCCCGGGGCCGGAAATCCTTTCCAATCCCGCCGATCAGCTCGCTGGTGTGAAAATCCAGATGAATCTGCCTGAATCTTAATTTATCCATTTTTAAACCCTCCTTTTATCCCTTGACCGCCCCGGCGGTCATGCCGGCGATAATATTTTCCTGGAATACAAAATAAATCAGCATAGTGGGGAAAACCCCGATCATCACTGCGGCGCACATGCCGGGATAGTTGGAAAACCGTTCCCCGGAGAAAGTATTTAATGCCAGCGACACCGTCTGCAAATCATTTCTTTTTAGCAGAATCAAGGCCAGCATCATCTCATTCCAGGTGCCGATAAAAGACAGCATGCCCATGGTGGCTATGGCCGGCTTTGTGAGAGGCAGCACCATTCTGGTGAAAACCTGCAGCCCGCTGCACCCGTCGATTCTCCCCGCCTCCAGAAGCTCCCTTGGGAGATCCCGCATAAACCCGCTGATAACAAAGATCATGTAGGGCATGCCTGTGGCTATGTACACGCAGGTAAGGAACACAAAATTGTTGTAACCGTTTAAGTATTTTGCCATCACCGCAATAGGAATCATCAGAACCTGGGCCGGTATCAGCATACCGATTACAAAAAATCCCAGAAGCTTATTGGACATCTTGAAGCGGAACTGGGTAATCACAAAAGCAAGCATACAGCTGATTAAGAGCTGACAGAGTACCGTAACCACAGTAATCATCAGACTGTTGGAAATGCTTTTTCCAAAGCCCATCTCCGTAAAGAGCCCTGCGTAATTCTCAAAATGCCAGGTCTCCGGGAGGCCGAACATATTGGTATACATGGTCTTCTGGGTCTTAAAGGAGGTGAGGAAAGTATACACCAGCGGATAGATGGTCACCACCGCCCAGACTCCCAGTATCAGGTAACAGCCCGCCGTACTCCATTTTGAACGATAACGGTTCATCCTGCGTTTTCCCTCCCCTCTTTGCGAAAACCTCTGAAATAGATAAATACAGACGCCAGCGCCCCCACAACCATCACGCAGAGGGCCATAACGCTTCCCCTTCCAAAATCATTTCCCCTGAAAGAGGTAATGTACATATACCCCATGGGCACCAGATTTACATTTCCGGGGCCAAAGCTCCCAGAGGTAATCACATAGAACACGTCAAATACCTTCATAGCGTTTGACAAAACCAGAATCATGCAGACCGCGATAATCTCCTTCATCATAGGAATCGTGATGCCAAAAATCCGGTGCCAGCCGTTTGCCCCGTCAATAGCCGCCGCCTCATACATTTCCGTGGGGATTCCCAGGATTCCCGCCAGAAGGATTACAAAGGGCATTCCCACCTGGAGCCAGACATTGATAAGGGCAATCACGGTAAAGCAGATGGCCGGGTCTGTCAGCCAGGAGCGGGTGAGGCTCTCCATCCCAAAAGCCGTCAAGAGCATATTCAGCATACCGTCGTTGGTGGAAAGAATCATCTTCCACATAAGGGAGACCGCTGTCACAGACAATACGGCGGGCAGAAAAAACACCAGTTTAAAAAACCGGGCTCCCTTAAGCTTTAGGGAAACCAGATAGGCCAGGGTAAATCCCAATACCATCTGCAGGATTACATTCAGGACCACAAAATAAATCAGTCTCCCAAAGCTCTCCCAGAAATTGTGATCCGAGAATACCCGCACATAATTCCGAAGCCCTACAAAGCCCGAGCTGCTTCCGCCAATCCCCTTCCATTTAAAAAAGGACATGGCGAAGGTTTCTGCCACCGGGCCGATCATGAAAAACAGATAGAACAGCAGAGCCGGGAGAATAAAGGCAAATGCCAGCGTTTTATTTTTCTTAAAATCAATCAATCCTCTACCTCCGTCATAAGCAAAGAGGCCGCTGCGCCAGGGAATACTTTCCACCGGTGCTGGCAGCCTCTCCTGGAATCCTATTCGCTATACAGCTCTATCTCGGCGTCCATCTCCTCTCCCGCCTGCTGGGGGGTAAGCTGGCCGTTTACCAGAGCTGTGGCCACATCCCTGGACTTGGTCAGCAGGGTAGCCACCGGGTCATAGTGCGTAACGTCGATGGTTACCGCGTCCGCATCGTTTACAACACTGATAAAGGCGTCTGTGAGACGGTTTACTTTTTCCGGGTCAATGGTGATATCCTTGTTTGTTGTAATGGTATTGGAGGTGGCGATAAGGGACTGTCCCTCTGCCCCGCAGATGGCCTTGCACAGTCTCCAGGAAGCCTCGATCTGCTCCTCCGTAGCGTTTGTGGCAATGCCAAGGGCAATATCGCCTCCGGCAAAATTGTTGGCCGCATACTGCTCATACCCTTTAATTACCGGCATGGAAAATACCTCAATATTGTCTCCCACCTCGCTGTCCGCGCCGGTATAATTTTCCACATATCCAGACAGGCTGAAGGTCATAGCCGCTTTTCCGGTCTGGACCATGGCCATTTCCTGGGAGGAATCCACAGAGGCCGGCTCGGGCCCAAAGGCATCCATATCCACCAGCTCCTTAATCATTTCCCAGGGCTTTACCGCCTCCGGATCCGAGTATTTCATAGTGCGGTCAGCCAGCTTTTTAGCCCCCTCTATGCCGTTTAAGCGGTAGAATAAGGCTGAGTAGAGATGCTCTACACGCCAGCCCTCCTTGGCTCCGATAGCCCAGGGAATCACATCGATGGCTTTCAGTTTTTCAACTGCTATCAGAAGCTCGTCCCAGGTCTCCGGCGCTTTTTCGATACCGGCCTCCTCAAAGAGCGCCTTGTTATAATAGAACGCGGCGGATACATTTGTACACGGAACGCCCCAGATTCCCTCCATGCCCTCATAGGTATTGTTGCTTCCATAGAGAGCCACCTCCGGGAACTGCGCCTTAAATTCGGGATCCGCATCCATAAGCTCTGTAATGTCCAGCACCTTGCCCGACTGGACAGCCTCAATCATCTCGGAGCCGCCCCAGTGCATAAATACATTGGCCAGGGTATCGGAGGCAATCTCTGAAACCAGCTTTTCATGGTACTGTGCGCTTGACTGCACCTCAAATTCCACCTTAATATCCGGGTTGTCCTTTTCAAACTGTTCCAGGATCTGCATCACAGGCTCATAGGCGGGCTCTGCCACACTCCAGGTGCTGTAAAACCGGATAGTCACCTGTTTTTTGTCTCCCGCGCCTTCATTTTCAGCCGTTTCCCCGGATTGTGACGCATTTCCCTCTCCTTCACCGCTGCCTCCCTTACTGCCGCAGCCGCCTAAGCCCGATACAAGCAAGGTTCCCGCCAGACCCATACATAATAGCTTCTTTAAAAAGTTACGCTTCATATTCATCCTCCCTTATCCAAATATTTGTTTTCTGTTGACAAATTTAGTATACAAAATTATCTATTTGTAATTAAAGAGACAAAATTCTGATTTCTATGGTAAAATTCCGGACTTATCTTTCACTATTGCATTTGGCTTGAATTTCATATTTTGCGATGCTATGCTCTATTGTATAATTTAGAAATAAACACACTTGAGGTACCACTGCCATGCTGCGAACATTTAAAAATCAGCTTACCGCCTTTACATTCAGTATTATTTTGCTTATATCCCTTATATTTGCGTTATTATGCTACACATTTATATACAAGAATATTTTATCTGTTGCAATCTCCTATAATAATCAGCTTTCCAACCAGCTCTGCGAAAACATCGAGCTCTTTCTGGACGGCATTAGGGACGCCACGGAATCCCTGTCCAGGACTTCCGCGCTGCGTTTTTATGGCAGCAATTTCATAACCCCGGATATTGTGCCCACCCGGGACGAAATAAAAGCAGATTTGTGGAATACCATCGAAAATCAAGGGAGCATCGACGATATCTCCGTCGTATACAACCAGGAAAAAATGATTTCCCTTTACAACATGTACGGCGAGGAAGATCTGCTGGGCCTTACAGAGGCTTACGATCAGAACCAGGCCCTTTTGACGCCCCAGTTTATCCCGGTCATCCACTACAACAAAAACGGGCATCCCGCTCTGTCCTGCATCAAGCTTACGAACAGCTCGGATTCCCCCTGCTATATCATCAGCTCCGTTACCATCGATGAAGTATTCCATCTCATGCAGAATATTGACCTGGGAAAGGGAAGCGGCGCGTGCCTGGTGGATTCCAGCGGTTCTGTCCAGTATTCCACTGTGACGGACGATCAGTTTCAAAAGGACATGAATACCTTGATTAAGGAGAAAAATTTTGCCCTCAGCACAAGCTTTGTCTCCTCCCTCAACAGCCAGGACTATATCATATCCGTTTACCCGCTCTCTGACTCAAGGCTCAGCACTGTAGTCTACATCCCCTTAAGCAATGTAACCAAGGGGCTGTTTCCCCTGCTCCTCTCCATGCTGGGCTCCATCCTGCTGATGATGGTTATCTTCAGCTTTATCAGCCTCCAGGTATCCAACCGTCTGGCGGCGCCCATTATCACCCTGACCGAATCCAAGAGAAAGGCGGAACTAAGCGCCCTGCAATCCCAGATTAACCCGCATTTTCTCTACAACACTCTGGACTCCATCAACGCCCTGGCCGTCTTAAGCGACAGCCGGGAAATCTCGGAGATGATTACATCCCTGGGGAAACTTCTGCGACTGTCCATTGACACTACCAGCGAATATCTGACTCTCCAGGATGAGTTTAACCATGTAAAGGCTTACATTGCCATCCAGAAAATACGCTATGAGGATTCCTTTTCCGTGGATTTCTCCATGGACCGGTCCATTGCGGATTTTCCCATTATCCGCCTTATCTTACAGCCTCTTGTGGAAAACTGTATTTATCATGGATTGGAACCCCTGGAAGCTGAGGGCCATATCCTGATATCCGCAAAGGATTTTTCTGATTTTATAGAAATACAGATCCAGGACAACGGCAAGGGCGTGGATATCCACACAGAAGCGGTTATCCGGCAGAATTTATTGCAGCGAAAGCACCCCTGCACCAAGGGCTCCGTAGGCATCTACAACGTCAATGAACGGCTTCACCTCTATTATGGCCGGGAAACCTTTATGACCTTTGAGAGTGTCCTGGATAAGGGCACCACCGTAACTCTTCATATTCCGAAAAAGGATTTTTCAAAAAAGGAGACTGCGTATGTGGAAAATTATGCTGGTTGAGGACGAATCGCTTCTGCGAAAAGCCCTGCGGAAAACAATTTCCGGGAACCCGGATTATGACGTCTGCTATGAGGCGGTCAACGGCATTTCCGCTCTGGAATACTTGCAAAGCCACAAGGTAGACATTATTGTCTCAGATATCCGTATGCCTGCCATGGATGGTCTGGAGTTAATCAAGCGCATTCACGATATGAATATTTCTGTAAAAATCATTGTCTTAAGCGGTTACAGTGATTTCGAATATGCCAGACATATGCTGAAATACCATGCCTTTTCTTACCTTTTAAAGCCCATTGTCCCGGAGGAGCTCATGGAAACCCTGGGGCTTGCCTGTGAGGAAATCCGGCAGCAGGAGAAGAAGAAAAGCATTCTGAAATCCCACACTTTCCAGAATTTCCAGAAAGAGGGCTATGTACACTTTACAAACGAACTGCCCTGCAGCCTGCTGCACTCCTCCAGGCTGACCGCCTGCTGCATGGATTTTGAAGGGACGCCGGAAAAAGAAGACCTGATGCAATGGCAGTTTGAGCTGGAAAGAAGCCTGTATCCCTGTTGCTGTTTCTGGCTGGACTCCTACCTGTATCTTGTCATAGATTCCTCTTCCCCGGACAGGGACCTGACGGAAACCATTGTTGAGGTGCAGCTTTATTTTGAAAATCAGAATATCGCCATCCGCATGGGCGTGGGACTGGATGTCTCCTCCATGATGGAAATCTCCTCCTCCATCAGCCAGGCCAGACAGGCCCTGCACCATTACCATCAGCTTCCCCTCCATGAGATCGTGTATTACCAGAGAATTTCCCTCCTGGAGGCAAATGCCGGCTCCTCCTCCTATCCACTCACCGGGGAAAAAAATCTCCTAAGCGCCGTCATTAGTCTTGATGAAGCCGACCTTCATCCCTACATAGTATCTATTCAGAAGCATCTGGAGCCCCAGGGTACGGAATTGATTTACCAGAATCTTACGGAGCTGATTTTTGCCTGCAAGCGAGAGCTCTCCCAGTACAACTTTGTAGCCGAGTGGGAAAACCTGTACTACTCTGTGCGGGCAAGGGACCCCTGGGAGCTGATTCTTGAAAGACTGGAAAAAATTTTAACCGACTGCCACCTAAGCCTGTTGACAACCAGGGATTCTTCCAGCGCGTCCATGATTATCAAAGCCCGCCAGTATATCTGCCAGCACGCCACGGAACCCCTCACCCTGGATGAGGTGGCCAGCTACTGTTATCTCAGCAAAAGCCATTTCTGTAAGCTGTTTAAAAGTGAAACCGGGGAGACCTTCAAATCCTATCTGAATCAGATACGCATTGACCTGGCAAAGGAGCTTCTTAAGACAACCGGCATGAAAAGCTATGAAGTGGCCGAAGCCATTGGCTTTGACGACGCCAGTTATTTTAATGAGCTCTTTAAGAAGAAGTGGGGGATGACGCCCAATAAATACCGCAAGACAAAGATCAGTCAGTAAATAAGAAAAACGCTTGAAAATCCCGGATTCCGGAAATTTCCAAGCATTTTAAATTTCAAGCCGCGCTGGATTTCAGCAGCTCTTTAGCAGATCTCCGCCCCCGACGGCATATCCTTCTCGGGCGTCATAAGCGCCAGGTTGCCGTCTGCGTCCTCCGCGCAAAGCAGCATGCCCTCCGACTGGATTCCCGCCAGAGTGGCGGGCTTTAAGTTCACCACTACCATGACCTTTTTGCCCACCATCTCCTCCGGAGTGTAGTGAGCTTTGATGCCGGATACGATCTGCTTCACCTGGCTGCCAATACGCACCTGGGAACAAAGGAGCTTCCTGGACTTCTTCACCGCCTCGCAGGCGATGATCTCGCCCACCTGGAATTGAAGTCTGGCAAAATCATCGTAGGTGATCTCCGCCTTTGGCTCTATGTCTATTACCTGGGCCTCCTCTTGGTTCTGGGCGTCCTCCGGCTGTCCGTCTGTAGCGGACACATTTCCGGCTTCCTTAGCGGCCTGCATTACCGCCACCTTTTCCAGCACTTCCGTTACATCCAGACGGGCAAAAAGGATTTCCGGCTTCTCCGTCACCTTATTGCCGGACTGGTACAGGCCAAACATATTCATCACATCAACGGAGCGCTTCTTTGCCCCAAGCTGCGCCAGAATTTTTCCCGCAGTCTCCGGCATAAAGGGCTCCAGCAGGCAGGCGCCTATGCTGATGCTCTCCACCAGATTGTAGAGCACGGTAGCCAGACGATCCTTTTTGGCCTCGTCCTTTGCCAGCAGCCAGGGGGTCGTCTCGTCGATATATTTGTTGCACCGCTTAAAGAGGGCAAAGATCTCCGTCATGGCGTCCGCCACCCGCAGCTCTTCCATTTTGTCCGCTACCTGCTGTACGGTTCCGATGACAACCTCCCGCAAATCCCTGTCCACAGGGTCTACCACGCCGGTATTGTTCACTACGCCGTCAAAATACTTGTTGGACATGGATACGGTACGGTTTACAAGATTTCCCAAGGTGTTTGCCAGCTCGGAGTTAATGCGTTCCACCATAAGCTCCCAGGTGATAACGCCGTCATTGTCAAAGGGCATCTCATGAAGCACAAAATACCGCACGGCATCCACGCCAAACTGCTCCACCATATCGTCCGCATAGAGGACATTTCCCTTAGATTTACTCATTTTGCCGTCTCCCTGGAGCAGCCATGGATGTCCGAATATCTGCCTGGGCAGGGGCAGGTCAAGAGCCATCAGGAAAATAGGCCAGTAAATGGTATGGAAACGGATAATATCCTTTCCGATCAAGTGCAGGTCCGCGGGCCAGTTCTTCTTAAACAGGCCGGAGGATTCCCCGTCACACTCATAGCCAATGCCCGTAATGTAGTTGGTCAGCGCGTCCAGCCACACATAGACCACATGCTTTGGATCGAAATCTACCGGGATTCCCCATTTAAAGGAAGTTCTGGACACACAGAGATCCTGCAGGCCCGGAAGCAGAAAATTGTTCATCATCTCATTTTTCCTGGACACCGGCTGAATAAATTCCGGATGGGTGTTGATGTGCTCAATCAGCCTGTCGGCATACTTGCTCATCTTGAAGAAATAGGCCTCCTCTTTGGCAGGCTTCACCTCCCGGCCGCAGTCCGGGCATTTTCCGTCCACAAGCTGGGACTCCGTAAAGAAGGATTCGCAAGGGGTGCAGTACATACCCTCATAATATCCCTTGTAAATATCCCCCTGATCGTAGAGCTTCTTAAAAATCTTTTGTACCTGCTTCTCATGATCCGTATCCGTGGTACGGATAAATTTGTCGTAAGACGTATTCATCAGATCCCAGATCTCCCTAATCTGTTTCGCCACGTCATCCACAAATTCCTTGGGCGTTACGCCGATTGCCCCGGCCTTTTCCTCCACCTTCTGACCATGCTCGTCCGTTCCCGTCTGGAAAAATACGTCGTATCCCTGGAGCCGCTTAAAACGGGCGATGGCATCCGCCAGCACGATCTCATAGGTGTTGCCGATATGGGGCTTTCCCGATGTGTAGGCGATGGCTGTAGTCATGTAAAATTTCTGTTTTTCCATTTCTTAACCCTCCTGTTAAAGTTTGCATCTTCCCTCCCAGATCCCTGTGTACTGGTAGAATTTCCAGTCACCTTCGTTTTCCGGGCAGATGCTGTTTTCCAGTTCCGTAACACAAAAAAACCGCCTTCTCTTAGTCAAGAAGACGGGTTTCTCCCGTGTTACCACTTCTGTTTGCCTGTTCCTCACGAAACAGGCCTCTGCGGGTACCTGCATACCCCACCGCTGTAACAGGCGGTATCCTGTCACGGCTTATCGCTTCCGCGTTCATCCGTGCCGCTCAGAAACCATCTTCAGCCAGCTTCCTTTCTTCCCTCTCACCGTACGGGAATTCTCTGTAAAAAATCCGACAGGCCTACTCTTTTCTTCAATGCGTTTACGTTAATGATAAAAAAAGACTATCACAGGAAATGTGCTTTGTCAAGGCGGGATGTCCCAATATTTAACATATCTGTCCATTCTCCCTCATAAAATACAGTAACAACTCCTAAAGCAGGTTCCAACATGTTTGTATCTCCTCTCGAAGCGGCCCGCCGCATTGCAAAAAACAAGAAATGGCTTCTCACAGGTTGTCTCCTGACAGCCTGCTGTTTTGTTTTGGGCATCCTGGCCCACCAGGCCTGTACCTATCTGTCCAGCCCGGCACAAGCGCAGCTTATTGAGAAACAGGAAAACAGGGCTTTCACAGAATTTACCCGGGAAATCTTTGTCTCGGAGGTTTCCGCAAACACGCTGACTCTCCACTACACACTCCAGAATCCTACTGCCTACGGCATCGCGGAGCCTGCCGTCACCCTGGGAAATTATACGCCGGGAAGCGCCAAAGGAGATGTTTCCACCCTGGAAAACACCTTATCCCAGCTTCACGCCTTTTCCTATGAGGACTTAAGCGCAGAGAACCGGCTGACCTATGACATTCTGGACGCCCAGCTAAACGCCCGCATAAAAGCCGCCCCCTACGGGCTCTATGAGGAAATCCTAAGCCCCACTACAGGCACCCAGGCGCAGCTTCCCGTGCTTCTGGCAGAATATCCCTTCCAGACCCTGGAGGACGTAGATATTTATCTGGAGCTTCTCGCACAGCTTCCCGCCTACTATGAGAGCCTGCTTGTATTTGAGCAGGAGAAATCCCAGGCCGGGCTTTTTATGTGGGAAACTACAGCGGACGCCGTAATCGCCCAGTGTGAATCCTTCATTGAAAACCCGGAAGAAAATTTCCTTATTACCACCTTTGAGGAGCGTATCCAGTCCCTGCCCTTCTCCTCCGTGCAGCAAAAGCTCTCCTACCTGGAATCCAACAAAAACTGCGTAATGCAGAATGTAATCCCTGCGTACCGGCTACTTATAGACGGACTGACAGAGCTTAAAGGCACCGGGCAGAATTCCCAGGGTCTTTGCTATTACAAACATGGAAAAGAGTACTACGAGTCTCTGATTGCATGCACCATCGGCTCCTCCCGGAGCGTTCCGGATATCCAGGTTCTTCTGGAAAAGCGCATGCATGCAGATATCCAGACCATCAGTCAGATCCTAAGCGAAAATCCCGGGCTTCTCCAGGAGGCGGCCGCTACGAAGGTGGTTTTGGAGCCGCAAAAAAGCGCAGCCACCACGGGAAGCAGCCTCTCCGGGAGCGATAACACATTTCTCAGCACCCCTGTACAAATGCTGGAAACACTGGAGGAGAAAATCCTGGAAGATTTTCCCCCGGTACCCGACACGGACTACCACGTCAAGCAGGTACATGCATCCCTGGAGAAATATTTAAGCCCGGCCTTTTATCTGACGCCTCCCATTGACGCTGCCGACAGCCACACCATCTATATCAACAAGGCCTCCGGCTACGATACCCTGTCCCTCTTTACCACGCTGGCTCATGAGGGCTATCCGGGACATCTCTACCAGTCCCTCTATGAAACTGCCTGTGAGCCCGACCCGGTCCGCTCACTCCTCTATTTTGGAGGCTATACAGAGGGCTGGGCTACCTATGCGGAACGGCTGTCCTACTCCTATTCGGGCCTTGACAAAGACCTGGCCCTGCTTCTGGCCGCCAACAATTCTGTCTCTCTGGGTATTTACGCCCGTGCGGACATTGGCATCCACTATAACGGATGGTCTTTAGAAGAGACGAAAGCTTTTCTGGAAAAATTTGGTATCAATTCCGACGCTATTGCGGAAAATATTTTCCAGGCCATACGGGAAACTCCCGGAAATTATCTGAAATATTATCTGGGATATGTGGAAATTGAACAACTTAAAGAAACGGCCCAGGCTGCTTTGACAGACCGCTTCCAGTTAAAAGAATTTCACCGGTTCCTTCTCTCCACCGGCCCTGCGCCCTTCTCCGTGTTGGAAGAGTATATGCAGCCCTGGATAGAAGAACAGCACGAGTTACCGGATTCCTCACAGACGGAGCCCTAAAGCAGATGTTTCCCTTAAAAGAGGCTTAGCTGGGTATATGTATAATCTTTCTGATAGCTGTGGATAATGTCCGGCATCCGGTAAAGGATTCTCTCCTTTTCACATGCCTGTGCAAAAATTGTCCACAGCTTCTTCCAGTTTTTTACTCTGCACTCGTAGGAATTTCCGTATTGCTTCTGATACAGAGGCACAAGCTCCCTCTCCGGAAAAATTTCCTGCAGCTTCCCGTAATACCAGACCCGCTGGTTTTCCCGCAGCGTCATGCCAAGAGCCGGGTAAATAAATTTCGCTCCGCTCTCCCTGGCTCCCTTTACGATTCCCAGGATGTTTTCCGGACTATCCTCCAGAAATGGCAGCACAGGCATCATAAGAATCCCCGCGAATATGCCCGCCTCCGAAAGCCTGGCCAATACCTCGAACCGGCTGGAGGAAGGATTTACATGGGGCTCTATCTTCCGGCTTAGATCATCCTGGCAGGTGGTAATGGTAATCTTGCAGAGCACAGGCGAATGCTGCTGTATTTCCTTCAACACATCCAGATCCCGGGTAATCAGCGCGCTCTTTGTAGCTATAGCCGCCCCAAACCCAAATGCGCTTAGGAGCTCCAAAGCATGACGAGTGTATTGGTATTCCTTTTCACAGGGATTGTAGGGATCACTCATGGCCCCAGTGCCAACCACGCCGGTGCGGGTTTTCCGGCGCAGCTCATCCCGGACGATTTCCAGCGCCCGGTCCTTTACCGCTACCTGGTCAAAATGCGCAATTCCATAGCAGCTGCTTCTGCTGTCGCAGTAGATACACCCGTGACAGCAGCCTCTGTAAAGATTCATATTATAGTCGATACCAAACCATTCTCCCGGCTTCCTGGTCCTGGTAATAATAGTTCTGGCCGGTATGCGGGGCAGTTCCATATGAATATATTCCTTTCTAAAAAACAAACTGAATGACTGATATATAGTGCAAAAATCTAATGTTGGCAAATTATCATTTTTCCGATAAAATAATAAGTCTCCGGAAAAAATTTAAAATTTTCCTTGCACTCAGCCGAATCTTATATTATAATAAAAGCACTGGGGCATTAGCGCAGTTGGGAGCGCGCCACACTGGCAGTGTGGAGGCCACGGGTTCAAGTCCCGTATGCTCCACTCTTACAAACACCGTGTTTGCGGTGTTTTTTGTTTTTCCGGTAATTCCCTTCTTCTGTCTCCCTGGCCGGAATCATTTCTCCCCTGCCGGATTGGTCTCTTTGATACACGCAAGAAACCTCTCCCCATACCTCTCATACTTAAACTCCCCAACCCCGGAAACTGCCAGCATTTCCCTCTTGTTTTTGGGCCAGGCCCTGCTCATGGCCACCAGAGTCTTGTCCGAAAACACAATGTAGGGCGGCACCTGCTCCTCCCTGGCAATGGCAAGCCTAAGAGCGCGCAGCCTTTCAAACAACAGCTCGTCCGCCTCCGTAAGCCCTGCTCCTGGGCCGGTTTTCCTCCGTTTCCTTTTTTTCTCCTTAGGAGCCTGCTCCTGTTCCTTTACCATTTTCATGACAATGGTTTCCTGCTCTTCCAGCACCGGACGCAGCTTTTCCGTAAGCTTTACCAGTAGATACTCGTCGCTGGTCGTGCGCAGATATTCCTTTAGCAACAGATAATTAAGCACCTGGCGCAGCTTATAAACCGGCTCTTTAGACAATTCTCCATAATAGGGATTCTCATTCATGCGGTACTGGCGGATTTTAGCCGTATTTGCCCCATGTACTGTGTCAATCAACACATTGATGCCATAACGCTGCCCGCTGCTTCTCACACATCCGGCCAGAACCTGGACAATTTTTGTCACATCCACTGTCTCAAACTGACTCAGACAGTTGGAACAGTTTCCGCAGTAATTTTCTCCGTATTCCCCAAAATACCGGAGAATATAATCCCTAAGGCACTCATTTGTAAAACAGTAAAAAGTCATTTTCTTTAGCCTCTCCCGGTCCTGCTCCCAAACCCGGGCACGGGCTGTTTCATCCAGCTCTTCGTTTTCCTGGTTGTGGTCTATAAAAAACTGGTTGGTAATCACATCCTGGCCGCCGTACAGGAGGATGCACTCTGCCGGTTCCCCGTCCCGGCCGGCGCGGCCGGCCTCCTGGTAATAGCTTTCCATGTTTTTGGGCATCTGGTAATGAATCACATAGCGCACGTTGGACTTATCGATTCCCATGCCGAAAGCGTTTGTGGCCACCATCACAGGAGCCCTGTCATAGATAAAATCATCCTGGTTTTTCTGCCGTTCCTGGTCGCTGAGCCCCGCATGATACCTGGTAACGGGAAAACCATCCTCCCGTAGGCGCCCACAGACCTCCTCCACAGTCTTTCTGGTAAGACAGTAGATAATCCCGCTGTCTTTGGGATGGCAGTCCAGATAATGCTTCATGGTGGCATACCGGTCCTTGGGAGACTGTACGGAAAAATACAGATTGGGCCTGTTAAAGCCTGCCGTCAACACCTGGGGCCGCTCCAGCTCCAGCATACGCACAATGTCGTCCTGCACCTCTTTCGTAGCCGTGGCCGTAAACGCACTCACCACAGGCCGCGCCGGAAGCTGCTCCAGAAACCGGGCAATCTTCAGATAGCTGGGCCGGAAATCCTGCCCCCACTGGGACACGCAATGGGCCTCATCCACAGCCACCATGGATATCCTGGCATTTAGGGCAAAGTCCAGAAAATCCCTTGTAACCAGCCGTTCGGGCGCCACATAAATAATGGGATACCTGCCCGTTTTTGCATATTCCAGAGCCTTTCTGTATTGTCCCTGGCTTAGGGAGCTGTTAAGATAGGCCGCATGAACGCCTGCTCCGTTTAAAGCCCCCACCTGGTCCTTCATAAGGGATATCAAGGGCGATATTACCAGGGTGATTCCTTCCATTAAAAGGGCAGGCACCTGGTAGCACAGGGATTTCCCAGCCCCGGTAGGCATGACCCCCAACACATCCCGGCCGTCCAGAATACAGTCGATCAGCGTTTCCTGCCCCTCCCGGAAGCTGTCATATCCAAAATACTGTTTCAATATCCCAAATTTATCCATCCGTTCTCCTCCCTTTTATTTCTCTTAAGGTAACCTGCCCACAGCTTAACAGCCCGGTCAGTGCAAATCCAGCAGGGCATTTAGCAGAAGCCAGTTTGCCCGGAAAGGCTTCATAAGGCTCCAGTATCCGATCCCCAGAATCCGTCGTTTCAAGGCAAGCTGTACCTTTGCCTCCACACTTCTCACATCACCAAACCAAACCTTGTGCTGGACACTCTCCTGCCAGTAATCAAAATGGGGACTTTTGGATGTCCGGTCAAACTGAATCACCGCACCGGTCTGCGCCGCAATTCTGGCAGCCTCCACATTACTGATATTTGCTGCCTCCGTGTAGCCCCGCACATAGGGAAGGGCCCAGTCATAGGCATAATTTGGCATACCCATCACAATTTTTTCCCGGGGTATCTCCGCCAGAGCATAGGAGAGCACTTCATCAACCTTGTTCAAGGGGGCTATGGCCATGGGAGGACCGTAGGTATACCCCCACTCATACGTCATTAAAAATACCGAATCCGCACTCTCTCCAAGAAGCCGGTAGTCCATTCCCTCATACAAAAGTCCCTTTTGCCCGGCGCTGGTCTTTGGAGCCAGGGCCACGGACACCTGGTATCCGTTCTCCTCCATAACCTGGCGGAGATTTCCCACAAACTGGGCATACCCTTCCTGGTTCTCGGGCAGAATATATTCAAAATCCACATTTACCCCGGCATATCGTTTCTGGCGCACTTTATCCAGCAGATTCCGGATCAGGGTAAGCTGCACCTGCTTATTCTCAATCACGGTTTTTACCAGTTGATTGTTAAACACATCCGGCTCCGCAAAGGGCGTCAATACCAGAATGGGCTTTACCTGGAATTTCCTTGCCACCTGCAGCATCCAGGTTTCATCCGTCCGGGGCGGCACCAGCTCCCCCTCAAAGGTAAACCCATAGGAAAATACAAGAAGCTCATCCAGATATAAAAGGGATTCCCGCAGAATATCCTGGTCAATAAAGGGATAGGCATATCCGCTGACCTTAAGCTTCCCCTGTTCCTCCTCATCATAAGCTACCACAATGGGCTGCGCCGTCTGCAATGTGCTCTGCTGTATCAGATAGGGATTGTTCCTGGCAAGCTCCCTGGAGGTGATGCCATACTGATAGGCAATCTCCGTCAGCGTTTCTCCCGGATTTACCATATGGACCGTGCGGGGAAACAAAACCAGAAGCGCCTGGCCTTCCGCCAGCTTCTCCTGGCCCAGCAGCTGGTTGTCATAGACCAGCCGGTCCTCGGACACCCCGTACATACCTGCAATAGAAGCCGTGGTTTCCCCTGGCTGCACCACATGAATTACCAAACTTTTATCCCCCTTCCGCTCACATCCCTGCCCGCATCATGCCGGCCAGCATAATGCTGGCCAGGATTCCCGCCCCTGTGGCAAACAATGCCCCTCCCAGGGTATAGCGGGTCCTGCGGACCTTTGCCGTCATAAAGTAAACACTCATGGTATAAAAGACAGTTTCCGTACAGCTCATCATAAGGGAAGCCAGCAGGCCAATGCTGGAATCCGTGCCGTATTGTTTAAAAATATCCAGCGCAAGCCCGGTAGCCGCCGAAGAGGAAAAGAGACGAACCACAGTAAGCGGAACCAGCTCCGATGGGAAATGAACCCGGTCCGTAAAGCTGCACAGAAGCCCGGAGAGAAAGTCCAGAAACCCGGACGCGCGCAGAACCCCCACAGCCACCATAAGGCCGATCAGAGTCGGCATAATTTTAATAACTGTGCGAAAGCCGTCCTCCGCGCCTTTGACAAACTCGTCATACACCTGGATTTTTGCAGCCAGACCACAGGCCACAATGAAAAAAATCAGAACCGGCACGATTGCGTCTGAGAGATACAGTAAAAAATCAAATGCCTTTTCCATTGCCTACCCCACATAGATTGCTTTCCCTATAACTATATGCGAGGTTTTCCCTTTCCATGCGGATCCGGCAATTTATCACGTTTTCTGTACCTAATTTTAATCTTAGCACAGAATAAACCGGAATTCCACGTTTTTTACAAAAATTCTATAAAATTAATTCCCCCTCTTTCTATCCATAATTTTACAGTACAGAATCCCCGCTGCCGTACTCACGGCTGTGGCTACAATAGCAGGCCCCACAATAACCGCCGGATTTACGCTTCCATACTGCTGCCTGTAGGCGATCATATTTACAGGGATAAGCTGGAGAGAAGAAATATTGAGAATAAGGAAATTACACATTTCATTGCTGGCCTTTCTGTCCGGGCCCTGGATTTTCCCCTTCCCCAGAGATTTCCCGGCCTTTTTTCCCGGTTCCGGCGGCCGGCTTCCGCTATATCCCGGCGTCCGCCGCTGTTCCTCCAGATTTTCCAAAGCTTCCATAGCCTTTAATCCCGCAGGCGTGGCCGCCCAGCCAAGGCCAAACACATTGGCGATCACATTCATAGTAATGTATTTCCTGGCCGGGTGATTCTCCGGTATTCTGGGAAACATAAAATGGATAAAGGGTTGTATTTTCCTGGTAGCCATTTCAATGAGACCAGATTTTTCCGCAATCTCCATAAGTCCCACCCACAGAGACATAATGCCTGTCATTGTAATGCACAAGGTCACCGCCTCCTGGGCAGAGCTTAGCGCCGCTGCCGTGATATCCGGCATTTTTCCATGAAAAGCTCCGTACAAAACTCCCACCAGAATCATAATTCCCCACAAATAATTCAGCATACTCTGTCTTCCCATTTCCAGACAATTTTATAAAATTATATAAATTCAAGAAAAATCTTAGAACTTTTATGTTAAAAAACTATTGAAATTCAGTCAATCTTTGTTATAATCTTAACTATAGCATGGGTACCTAATCACTAGGAGAGGAGAAAAAAAATGAAAGACACTGGAGTCGTTAGACGGCTGGATGAGCTGGGCCGCATTACGCTGCCGATGGAGCTTCGCAAAATTCTTCATTTGGAAGAAAGAGATTCTCTGCAGATTTTTGTGGAAGATGACCGTATCATCCTGCAGAAATATACCCCCGCAGACATCTTTACTGGCGAGACGGAAGATCTGATTGAGTATCAAGGAAAAAAGGTTTCAAAAAAGACCATTACCGAGCTGGCCAAGCTGGCAGATCTCATATAGCAACAAAAAAGACTGTCGCTTCTACAGGAAATATCCCGTTAAGCGACAGCTTTTTATTTTTCTTCCTCTAAAAGCTGATGGTAAATATCCCGCTTTCCCAGCCCTCTGTCCCGGGCTACAGCCTTCATGGCGTCCTTCCTCTCCATCCCCTGACTCTCGTAAAGCTCCATATGCTCCCGAAGCGTCAACTGCTCCCAGCTCTTTTCTTCCTCCTGACGAATGGCCTGGCGGCTCTTTCCCTGGATTACAAGAACGCATTCTCCCTTTGGCTCATGCTGTTTATAATGCTCTATGGCTTTTTCCATAGTGGTTGCAAAAGCAGTCTCATATTTCTTTGTCAGCTCCCTGCAAACCGTCACAAAACGGTCTCCCAGGGCAGTTCTTAGCTCCTCCAGGGTTTTCAGAAGCCGGTGGGGCGCCTCGTACACAATCATAGTCCTGGTTTCGCGGGCCATCTCCTCCAGCACTGCCTGCCGCTCCCTCTTATCCCCCGGAAGAAAGGCTTCAAAGGCAAAACGTCTGGTTTCCAGACCCGACATGGTCAGCGCCGTGATGCAGGCGCAGGCTCCAGGAAGGGAAGTTACCGGAATCCCCGCTTCATAGCACATGCGCACCAGATCTTCCCCAGGATCCGAGATCCCCGGCGTTCCCGCATCGGTAATCAGAGCGATATCCATGCCCTCCTGCAGGCAGACAATCAGCTCCTTTGCCTTCTCAATCCGGTTATATTCATGGTAGCTGGTCATAGGCGTATGAATGTCAAAATGATTCAGCAGCTTTATGCTGTTGCGGGTATCCTCCGCCGCAATCAGGTCAGCCTCCCGCAGAACCCGCAGAACCCTAAGGGTAATATCCTCCAGATTTCCTATGGGTGTTGCGCACAAATACAATGTTCCCTGCATCTTTTCCCCCTGTTTTCAAAATTGCTCTTGTCTGTCCCCTTAATATCCGTAAATATCATAGATCTCATCCGTATAAACCCCTGGCTCCTTATACACAATCAAAGGCTTTTCCACCGTAATCCGTGAACGGCCGCCCTGTACTGCCTCAATCAGAACCATGTTGGGCTCCTTATCCACAAAAGGATACACCAGGCGCATCCTTTTGGGCTCCAGCTTATATTGAACCAGAAGGGTAAGAATCTCCGCCAGCCGGAAAGGCCGGTGTACCAGATAAAACCGGCCTCCGGGCCGCACCACCCTGGACGTGGCGCATACCACATCCTCCAGGCTGCACAACAGTTCATGTCTGGCAATGGCCTTTGGAAGCCGTGGATTCACAAGCCCGTGATTCCCCGTCATATACGGAGGATTACTGGTTACAACGTCAAAAGAGGCAGCCCCGAAAATTTCCGCTGCCTCCTTAATGTCCCCTGTTATAATGGAAATATCCTGCTCCAGATGGTTAAATGCCACACTCCGCCGGGCCATATCCGCGCTCTCCTCCTGGATTTCCAGGCCGGTAAAATGCCGCCCTTCTGTCTTTCCCCTTAGAAGAATGGGAATAATGCCCGTGCCGGTGCCTAAATCCAGCGCCATCTCCCCTGGCCGTATCCTGGTAAAGCCAGAGAGTAAAACCGCATCCATGCCAAAACAGAATTTCTTCGGATTCTGGATAATCTGATAACCATTGCGCTGAAGCTCGTCCAGCCTCTCGTCCTCTTGCAGTTTAATTGTCATCCAGCTTTGACTTTCCTTCCTTGCGCTCCAGAGCTTCCAGAGCCTTCAGCTCCTTGTCTGCCATATCCGCAGCTTTCTCTCCTTTTTCTTTCTTTCTTCTGGGGCGGAATTTTAAATCCTCTACTTTATATTCCCGGATCTCCTTCTCATCCCCCTCCAGAGTCACAATCACCTTAACCTTCTGGCGCAGCACATTGACACTTTGTACTTCCCCCCTAAGGCCGTCGGCGGTCGTAACATGATCTCCGGTGTTAGGAAGGTGGCTGTTCAGTTCTTCATACGTCTCCTCCTCATGCTTCAGACAACACATAAGCCTGCCACAGACGCCGGATATTTTAGCAGGATTCAAGGAGAGATTCTGCTCCTTTGCCATCTTGATGGAGACCGGAATAAATTCGGACAGATGAGAATGGCAACAAAGGCTTCTCCCACAGATGCCGATTCCCCCTAAAATCTTTGTCTCATCCCGCACACCGATCTGCCTTAACTCAATACGGGTCTTAAATACAGATGCCAGATCCTTTACCAACTCCCGAAAATCAATGCGTCCGTCCGCAGTAAAGTAAAATAACACCTTGTTATTGTCAAAGGTATATTCCGCTTCGATAAGTTTCATCTCCAGGCCATGCTTCTGAATCTTTTCCTGACAGATTTTAAAGGCATCCTTCTCCTTAATACGGTTAGCCGCGTCCCTGGCGTCATCCTCCGCCGTGGCAAGGCGGATCACCGGCTTTAAGGGCTGGACAATCTTTGCTTTATCCACCTCTTTTTTCCCAAGCACCACATACCCATATTCAATTCCCCGGGCAGTCTCCACAATTACATGGTCGCCCCTCTTAATCTCCAGCTTTCCAGGGGCAAAAAAATACACCTTTCCTGCCGTGCGGAATCTCACTCCAATTATATTTTCCATCCCTTAATTCTCCTTTATGGTAAGAAAAAGCAGTTCCATAGTCAGATCAAAATTTACGTTGGCATTTAACCGGATTTTCGCTTTTTCCAAAGCCTTTATGATGATTTCCAGTCCTTCATAAGAATGTTTGCTGGCATCCACGGAAATTTCCTCCAGCTCGTCGGAAAAGATTATGGCGTCTCCCTGACAGGTAGCCTTAAACATCAGTACATCCCTATACCACACCATAAGAATATCCAGATAATCCTGGATTGTCACCTTAAAATCGGAAATATCCTTTACACTGGCAATCACCTCATAGATATCCATATCCCTAACGTTTTTCGCTATCCCAAGAGCATGATTCTTAATTCTGATAAAATCCTCCGATGTAGCCAGGCTGCATGCTTTCCCCAGATTTCCCCTGGCAAAGGCTACGCAGATTTCCGCCTGATAATCTGGAATCTGCATTTTTTCCATAAGATACATGCGTATTTCTTCATCCCGAAGGGGCTTTAATTTCAAGGTAACACAGCGGGAGATTATGGTAGGCAGGAATTTCCCACTGTTTGTGGTCAATAAAAGGATAATTCCGTAAGCCGGCGGCTCCTCGATTGTCTTTAAGAGGGCATTCTGGGCCTGCACGTTCATTTTCTCTGCCTCATCCACAATGTAGATTTTGTAGGGGCTGCTGTAGGGCTTAATCAGAATGTCACCGCAGAGTTTTTCCCGGATATCCTCCACGCCGATTGCCGCCTTCTCATGGGTCACCCGGATAATATCCGGCTGGTTTCCCGTGGCCGCCTGCCTGCAGGACGGGCATCTCATACAAGGTTCCGTATCTCCTTCCCTGCATTGAAGGGCCTGAGCAAAAGCCGAAGCCAGCAGATTTTTACCCATACCTTCCTCGCCCTCAAAAATATATGCATGGGATACTTTTTTTAAAGAAATCGCACTCTGTAAATGATGGATAATCTGTTCATGTCCGATAATATCTGCAAACTTTCCCATGCGTTCCCCTTTCCCTTGTGTTTTTCCATGTTTTTAAGTATACCACAATTCCTTCAAAAGAGATAGTCTTTTCTCTTCCGGGCATTTTATATTTTCTTATGCTCCCGGATAAACCCCCGTATCTCCTCCAGGCATCTCTCCAGATCGTCATTCTGAAAACGCCTGCTTATCCGTTCTGACCGGATTTTTTCTTCCGCGAAATCGTCGCTGTCCGTCAGAAAACGCCGGCACATTTCCTTGTATTTTGGCTTTTGTTCCAGGCGTTCCCGGTTGAGGGCCCGCTTTAGACGTTCTCCGTCCTCCACCTCCACATAGATGGGAAGCACCTTTTCCCAGCCATAGTATTCCCGCACCGCATGAAAAGAACTCAGCACCCCGGTCATAAGATAATCCTTATTTTCCAGGTCGATTTTGTCACTGTCTGCTGTAAAATATTTCCATATTCCAAATGTCGTATCGTAAGAGCGCATTTCGATAAGCTTTCCCCTATTACGTATCTGTTCCAGGCCGGCATCATCCGTAAAATAATATTCTACCCCCTGACGCTCTCCGTCCCGGATAGGGCGGGTTGTGTAGATGACAATGGGATGGAGCATAAGCGTCCTGTCCTCCAGCAGCCGTTTGTAAATGGTATCCTTTCCAGATGAGCTTTTTCCGATAATATAATAAATCTTTCCCATATATTTTTCCTGTCTGTCTATTTTTTTAATACATAAATCTGCTTATCTTCTTCCAACCCCTGTATTTCTACTCCGCCCTTTTTCTGGTTATCAAGGATTCCCAGGATTTCCCGGGTAATAATCTCCCCTGGAGCCAGCAGAGGAATGCCTGGCGGGTATTGGTAGACAAAAGTCCCTGCGATTCGTCCACAGCTGTTTTTCAACAAAATCTTCTCTAAAGGGGAATCCAGGGCTGCGCTAATTGTCATTTCAATATGGGGACGCGTTAGCGTTTCCTCGGGCGGCGTCATTGTTATTTCCTGATTTTTTTCCATTTTGCTGTCCAGCTCTTTATCCAGTTCTAATAAAGCATTCTTCAGCCTCTCAAATCCTTCTGCTGTGTCTGCCACAGAAGAAATGCCAAGGGAATAGGTAACCGTGCTCATCTCCATCTGTAGATTATACTCTCTAAGCAGCCGCTCCCCCAGCAGATTTCCGCTCCAGGGCGTACCCTTCACGGAAAAGAGAAGCCGTGAAAAATCCATATCCCACACCTTTTTTCCATCACGGATATTTTCATCCATAAGGCGGATGCGCTTCAACGTACGACAATCCTCATAAAACTGCCTAAGCGCTTTTACCTGCCTGTCAAATGCCTCCTCTCCTTGAGTTTCCAGAAATTCCATGCATTTGTCAATGCCAGCCATAAGAATATAGGAAGGACTGCTGCTCTGGTATACGGATAAAAACATGGCCAGCCGCCTTCTGTCCACCAAATCCCCATTCACATGCAAGAGGGCCGTCTGTGTCAGGGAAGGCAGAGTCTTATGAATGCTGTGTACTACAATATCTGCTCCCTGACTGACTGCGTCCTGTGGAAAATCCCTGTGAAAATGAAAATGTGCTCCGTGAGCCTGGTCTACAAGCAGGGGAATCCCCCGCCTGTGGACAATCCGGGCAATCTTTTCCACATCCGAACAAATACCGTCATATGTAGGAGAAGTCAGAATAACTGCCTGGGCTTCCGGAAAGTTTTCCAGAGCTTTATCCACATCTTGTGGATAAATACTGCCATTTATCCACAAATCACATTCCTGTTGTGGATAAATATAGGCGGCATCCAGATTTCCCAGGGCAATTCCATGATAGACACTGCGATGGCAGTTTCTGGCCGCCAGAATTTTTCCCCCTTTTTTTGTACAGGCGGAAATGGCGCTTAGTATACCTGCCGTACTTCCGTTTATCAGAAAATGGGTTTCCCCAGAGCCATAGAGCCAGGCTGAGTGCTCCTGGGCCTTTGTAAGTATCCCGTCTTTTTGGGGATGATGAAGATCGTCAAATCCGTTGACCTCTGTAATATCCAGGGAATACAGGTTTGCAAAACCCCCTGTTTTCCTCTTGTGTCCAGGCATATGAAACCCATAGTAATCAGAATCCCCATATGCCTTTAATTTTTCGTACAAACCCATAATTTCTTACTTTCCCTTGCCCGCAGCCTTTTATTCTTTTCAACAATACATCTTATCATACTCTGGAAAATATGCCAATGCTATATTTTCCCATTAATAAAAAAGAGGACAGCGTAGAAACCGCCATCCTCTACAGATCAACATATGAATGCCCAGAGCCGGAATCGAACCAGCGACACGAGGATTTTCAGTCCTCTGCTCTACCAACTGAGCTATCTGGGCACATCACAACAGCCAGAAAATATAGCCGTATAAAAAGGAAATGGCGAGGATAGGATTTGAACCTATGACCTTCGGGTTATGAGCCCGACGAGCTTCCAGACTGCTCCACCTCGCGTTAATGTTTTGGGAATTATCCCTTATTCAATTATAGAATTACAATGGATGGAGAAGGATTCGAACCTTCGAAGGCGTTGCCAACAGATTTACAGTCTGCCCCCTTTGGCCACTCGGGAATCCATCCATAAGATACTTCTTATTAAATGGGACCTATAGGGCTCGAACCTATGACCCTCTGCTTGTAAGGCAGATGCTCTCCCAGCTGAGCTAAGATCCCCTACACGACCCAGATGGGACTCGAACCCACGACCTCCGCCGTGACAGGGCGGCGCTCTAACCAACTGAGCCACTAGGCCATTACACCTTCAAAATCACATACTGAATTCTCTCCGAAACCTTACATCCCTCTTACCATGACTTCCTGCCTGCTTCCGTTTTCCTCCTTCCACAGACTCCTCTGGTCAAGCCCTCGACCGATTAGTAACGGTCAGCTCCATGCATTGCTGCACTTCCACCTCCGCCCTATCTACCTCGTCGTCTTCAAGGGGTCTTACTTCCTCTTAAGAATGGGATATCCCATCTTGAGGGGGGCTTCACGCTTAGATGCCTTCAGCGTTTATCCCGTCCCGGCTTGGCTACTCTGCCATGCACCTGGCGGTGCAACAGATCCACCAGCGGCCGGTCCATCCCGGTCCTCTCGTACTA
>CAJTHL010000018.1 GCA_910576205.1 Clostridia bacterium
TATTTTGAGGAGCGCTTATCTGGCAGGAATCTGTAAAGGAGATTTTAAGGAGCTGCATTGACAGGGATAAAATTCCCTGTATAATACAGACAAGGGCAGAACCAAAAGACCGGCTCTGCCCGCTTGTAACTATTCATAAATCTTATGTCAGTTTTTTGGATTTACACAAAACTTGAAACGGTCTCATCGTTTGTACTATTTAACACTATATAATATTGAAACACGCATATTTTTCAAAGTTGCACCCCAATCGTATCCACTACCACCTATAAACTTATAATAAAATGAAATAATGTCATTTTTAGCCAGACTGATATTTATGGAACCACTATAGCTATTTGTACCTCCACTACTTTTTACTGCTATATTGTAAATATTTTCATTGTTCTTCTTAATTATACATATACCATATTGCCCACCATTTCCATAAGTTGTAGTTTGTATTAGGGATAAACTAATTGTTGCATTGCATGTACCGTTACATAATATTGTTCCACCACTTTTCGTAAACCAGGCATCACCATTAAAGGAGTTAACACTAAGTGAAATATCAGATCTTGATACTGACTGATCACTAAGACTCCCTGTTAACGTTTTATTGGATGGAGGATATACCAAAATTTTGATTAGTTCGGCCATATCAAGTAAAGTTGTATATTGTGGGACGTTAATACCTTTGGCGACCAACACATTTCCAATACTATTGGCCGCCATAGTAAAATTTGCACTTGGGGCTTGTTTTCGCCAGGAAAATGCATCTTGCAATCAAATTCTGCATATGCTATAATGCCAGTAGGCAAAGAGCAGTAAATAGTCCATGCAGGACGACAACGAAAAACCCCGGTGCTGGAACACTGGGGTTTTTCTATTCCTAATTTTGGCAGTGGGAAGGCTTAGGCCCACAGGCTAGTTACCAACTATTCGTCACCGTCTAACCATTTGATGATGTATTGGCAAATTACATCAGCCACAACAGCGACAATAAGAGCAATAAATACTTCCATGCAGTTCACCCCCTTTCTGTACCAAGTCTAGGGGCGGTAACGGGAGTATTATATCACGTTTTTACATATTATTCTACAATTTTCATCACAAAAGCTCCCGGGGTGTGCCGGGAGTGCGGATGATAGATGCATTAAGCTGACAGATAGCGTTTATGCGCTGCCCGGACATTATCACGAGCCACGGTGCAGTAAATCATTGTCGTACTTATATCTTCATGACCAAGCAACGCCTGAACGTCCTGGATAGGCATTCCCCGGTTTAGTGCATTTGTGGCCGCTGTGGCCCGGTAACGATGGGGATGCACTTTTTCCACCCCAGCACGGATCCCCAGCCGCTGAAGAATCTGGCGGACGCCGTGCTCCGTGAGGCGGGAATATGGTGATTTAGAGGAAACAAATAATGCCGGATTGGTATCTTTCCGGGAAAGTAAGTACTTCTTCAAGTGATAACAGGAGGAGGCATTCAGATACACCTCCCGTTCCTTAGCCCCTTTGCCAAATACAACACAGTCCATGGTATCCCAGTGGATATCCTGGCGGTTCAGCCGGACAAGTTCACCAACCCGCATCCCGGTGCTGTACAACAGCTCAATGAGGGCCAGATCCCGCTCCTTTTTGCAGGCGCAGCGCAGGATCTCCCGTTCTTCATCCGAATAGGGCTTTTTGACCTTCTTTTCATAATGGATCTGGTCGAGAGCTGCGGCGGGATTGTACACAATATGCTTTTTTCGCTGAAGCCAGCCAAAGAAGCTGTTAAAACAGATCCGTTTGTTGTTCAGATACCGGTTTCCAACCTGTCGCTGGGCCTTACACTGGGCAAGGTAGGTGAAGAGATCCTCTGTTGTGATCTCCCGGACAGGTTTAGCCAGATCATGAAGCATCAAGCAAAGCTGGAGCTTGTAATGCTCAATGGTCTTATCGCTCCGGCCGGCCATTTTCAGACCGGCCAGATACATGTAAAGATAGTCCATATAGGTTTTTTCCTCCCGCACGGCCACATCCGTGCATTTTTTGGTTACGTCGTACTCGGCCAACTGATAGTAGAGGTATAGCCTTAGGTCAGTGGCATGTTCGGCCGGGAGCTTCCCGGTCAGAAACTGCAATACATCATTAATTAACTGCTCTTTCAAGGTATCCATCCCTCCTTTGTAAGTTATGGGCATAGTATACCAGAAAGATGCCTCAGCAGAAAAGCAAGCCCTAAGTGCAAATTTGCAAGGGGTATCGGTTAAATGGCCAGATTATGGTAGCGCAACACAAATAACCCCTTTTCCTCAATCTTATACTGCAACCGAAGATTGCTGGTTTGTGGTTTCTATTCAAAGAAATAGCATAACTGGTAAGGGAACTACATTTCAAATGTTTATAGAGAACACACCGATTGATGCATTTTCATTTAGTGATATTAAAGAAAATACGCAGGATATATACATATCCATGACACGTATGTTTCCATTGCGGCAAGGCAATACAGTTAAATTTGTAAATGATGGATGGAAAACACCAAGGTTAACTGTTATACCTTGTAAATAGAAAACATCCATTCCTGTTCATTGGCAAACAGGTTCCGGATTTTATATATATGTTGTATATTTAGTGCCCCCATGTTAAAATAGGCACATGGGAAAACCAGAGAGCCAGGCGGCTACCCTCCATCTTCGGAGGGGCTAACCCTCCAGACCAAAGAGGAAGGAGGGGATAGCAATGATTACATATCAGGACTTTTTCCTGTTTTGTACGTTCGTTGTTGCCCTTATCAGTCTGATATTTCAGATTTTTAAGGGAAAGAAATAGCCGCCAACTACCGCTAATAGTTGACGGCCTAAATAATTAGGTACTCATTTAGAAGGGTAGCCGCTTCTCTGGCTTTCCCTTTTCATAATCATCATAGCATATTGCTATATGGATTTCAACTGTTTTATTTTGACTGTACGACTACTTACTACACACGTTGCCACATGTACACGGCCAGGTATGGCGGCATATTTGTGTATGATGCTCTGGAAGCGTAGGGCGAAACAAGAACACGATTATTCCATGCACCTCCTGTTGTTAAACCATTATAACTTCCATCGGCAATTTGGATTGATGTTGTAGCTTCTCCGCCAGTGCTGCCATTAGGATATCCGGTGCTAGCGGCTAATAGGAACCTCCCTTGTATTTGTTCCCACGTCCCGCCAAACAACAGGGCTGGATTTGTATCAATGACAGACATATATATGCTTCCTACCGGATACAATTTTGCACTTAGGTCTTATTCCCACACACACATTCAATACCCGCATATACATACCATTATATCACCAGGCAATAAAGCTGTAATAGCTTCCACCCACACGCCTCCCCTCATTGCCTCATTTAATCCCCAGGATCCCAACCTGCATATAAGAGCACCAGAAAATCTCCTCATTCCCGAACCCGCATTTTTGCAACACATGAATCTGCTCCCTAATCGTAATGGGGAAATACTCTCTATTATATCTGCGTATATGACTTAGGCATTCTTCCTCGCTCCTTCCGTTTTCGCGCTGGTAAGTTTTCCAGCGTTTCAAATACAAGCTTTTAAAAATGTCATTATCTGGCGCAAAATTTTCTACTGTAAAAAACAGTCCATTCTTTTTAAGGTCATTGTAACAATTCCGGATCGCATTGTAAATTCTGTATTGGAGTTTTCCAGAAATCAACCTCTGGAGAACGGATCTGTTTTTCCGCTATCTTTAGCATTTGCGGCGAATTGTCACAGCAGACCATCTTCTTCACCGGAAGCTCTCTGATGGCCATATCTGCCATTTTTCCAGTTCCACAGCCTATGTCTAACCAAATTACCGTAACACAAAAAGGCGTACGGACAAGATCTGCTATCTGTTTAAAATATTCTTCATAGTATGGCAGAGCAGCCACGATTTCCGTATCATATTTCTCTGGTGAAAAGGCCTGCCTCCGCATCATACGCCTCCCTGCCCAAAACTGTCCAGATAACACTGCAGCTTTTCTGCAAGCTTCCCGATATGCACCCCGTCAACAAATGAATGATGCACCTGTACGGAAAATGGCAGGCAGACTTTTCCGTCTTTTTCCCGGAATTTTCCCCAGTCAAACAAAGGAACGGCATTATCCCTCTTTCCAGATTCCGTATGGGAAATATGCGTATAGGACACCCACGGAAAAGGCGAAAACATATAAACGTCATTTGCCATTGGCGCGACAAAATACGCTGTCTGATCTTCCTCCGTCTTTTTCGCCAATGCAACATACTCCTCCATCGTATCCTGCATGGGAACATCAACCACCTTAAAAAGCTCTGTGGATCTGTCAAGATATGTAACCGACGTATGGATCGTCTCAAAAACGGCTGGTCTATCCTCCACAAACCGGCAGCGAAACTCCTCTATTTCATTTGCGCATTTCGTTACAGCGTACACAAGAGAAAATGTAAATGAAAACCGCCGTTTCTTCACCTGGGCAAGAAAATTTGTGATGTCTACATCAAAAGTCACGCAATACTGCGGTTGAACACTGTTCCGAAACACCTCAAAGTGCTGGGCTCTTTTCCATTTAGATACATCAATATACTTCATAATCCGTCCTCCTGATAGAAATCCTTCTTTTCTATCATGCATCATCAGCTGTATGATGTCAATTAATTGTATGATGTTTATGTCTAAAAGAAAAGCACCTGCTCATTATGGCAGGTGCTAAAGCTTCATTCGATATCCAGTTCTTTCATGGCATGCATGATATGAATCCTCATGGCGTTCCTTGCCCCCTCCGCATTGCGTTGTTCCAGAAATTCCATAATCATCCTATGGTCGCCCAGCGTGGCCTTCATTGCTTTTTCGCTCTGGGTAGACAATGCCACTCCCTTTGTAATGGCCTGATATAATATTGGCATGAGTTTGTTCATAAACTCATTATGTGTGGCCTGGGCGATGGCCATGTGAAAAGAATGTTCATCATTGGTTCTGTCCCTGCCGCTTCTGATCTCATCTTCAACCCGTTCTCCGTATTCAAGAATCCTTTTTATCTCCGCATCTGTTCCAGCACCCTTTCCGTAACATAAGTACCTTTTCCGCGTCTGACCTCCAGCAGATTGTACGCAACCAGTATTCTTACCGCTTCCCGCAAGGTTGTACGGCTCACATGAAGCTTCTCTGACAATTCCATCTCGTTTGGAAGCTTGTCCCCAACAGAAAAACGCTTTTCTATGGTTATCATAGAAAGAATACTGTCAGCAATACTTTGAGAGAGCATTTTATTTTTCATGGCTTTTTCCGCCTTTTTCTTTTCTGGATATTGTATTCATCATATAAAATCAAAAAACCCTGGCTTCTCTCGATTCTCCTATCAAGAGCTCCAGGGCTTCTGTCAGTAGCGAGAAAGGGATTTGAACCCCCGACACCGCGGGTATGAACCGCGTGCTCTAGCCAACTGAGCTATCTCGCCATATGGGACCTATAGGGCTCGAACCTATGACCCTCTGCTTGTAAGGCAGATGCTCTCCCAGCTGAGCTAAGATCCCATGTGTGCGGGCTGCTTTCACAACCCGCTTTGCTATTATACTATTACTACAGAGAAAAAGTCAAGCCTTTTCTGAAATTTTTGTAAGTAATTTTACAAAAACTGATTAAACTCTACTTTTTCCCCGCCAGGCCCAAGAACCGTAAAGAATTTTACGCCCTTCTCAAAGAAGGGAAGCGTCTGGATTTCCTCATCCAGGAAGGTGCATCCCGTTTTCTTCATCTCCTCAAAGGCCGCCTGGATATCCTTTACGTCCAGAGCCAGGTGATCGATATGACCGTCGCTTCTGGCGGCAATCTCTTTCATGGTCTCCTCGTCCAGATGATACATTTCCAGCACCAGGTTTCCCTTTTTCAGAAAAGCAGCGTGGATGTTATCCTCCGGCATGACCTTTTCCTCAATCTTCTCAAATCCCAGAACCTCTGTGTACCATGTCATGCTCTTTTCCATGTCCACACAGGGAAGTCCCAGGTGCTGCATTCCCATTACATTTTCCTGCATCGTCATTGTCTCTTCTCCTCTCTGTATAAAGAATGCCCTTACCGGCCTGTTCCGGCAATCCGGGCGTTTACCGGAACCCTATTTCTCCTGCGCTCGGTTCTCTTTGTCTGCGATTTCCTTCTGGATGTCTGCCAGGAAAGCGTTCAGATCTTTTGCGCCCTCATCTCCGGCAAAACGGCTTCTGACAGATACGTTTCCCTCTTCCTCTTCCTTCTGTCCCACCACCAGCATATAAGGAATTTTGGCAGTCTGGGCCTCACGGATTTTGTATCCGATCTTCTCCGAACGTACATCCAGTTCTGTGCGTATTCCCGCCGCCTCCAGCTTATCTCTGACAGACTGGGCGTATTCCATATATTTGTCGGAAATGGGCAGCACACGCACCTGCACCGGAGCCAGCCAGGTGGGGAATGCCCCTGCAAAATGCTCGATGAGAATACCGATAAACCTCTCGATAGAGCCAAAGGCCACCCGGTGAATCATAATAGGCTGATGTTTTTCGCCGTCTGCGCCGATATATTCAATTTCAAACCGCTGGGGAAGCTGGAAATCCAGCTGAATGGTTCCGCACTGCCAGGTTCTCCCAATGCAGTCCACCAGATGGAAGTCGATTTTGGGCCCGTAAAACGCCCCGTCCCCCTCATTTACCACATAGGAAAGACCAAGCTCATCCAACGCTCCCCTAAGAGCGGAGGTAGCCATCTCCCAATCCTCGTCGCTTCCCATGGAGTCCTCCGGCCTTGTGGAAAGCTCCACATGGTACTGGAATCCAAACAGGGAATATACCTGGTCAATCAAAGCGGCGACTCCTTTAATCTCGTCCTTGATCTGCTCTGGCATCATAAAAATGTGGGCGTCGTCCTGGGTAAAGCAGCGCACCCGCATCAGTCCGTGAAGCTGGCCGGATTTCTCATGGCGATGTACCAGGCCCAGTTCCCCCACCCGCAGGGGGAGATCCCGGTAAGAATGCGGCTCCGAGGCATAGTACAGAATACCGCCGGGACAGTTCATAGGCTTAATGGCGTAATCTTCCTCGTCGATCAAGGTTGTATACATATTATTTTTGTAGTGGTCCCAATGGCCGGATGTCTCCCAGAGACTTCTGCTTAGGATCACCGGAGTAGAAATCTCCACATAGCCGGCTTTCCTGTGAATTTCCCGCCAGTAATCCAGCAGGGTATTCTTAAGCGTCATGCCCTTAGGCATAAAGAACGGGAATCCTGGGCCGGCTTCATGCATCATAAACAGCCCCAGCTCCTTGCCCAGTTTCCTGTGATCCCGCTTCCTGGCCTCCTCCATCATGGTAATATAGCTTTCCAGCTCGTCCTTCTTTGCAAATGCAGTAGCGTACAGCCTTGTAAGCATTTTGTTGTGCTCGTCTCCCCGCCAGTAGGCTCCGGCCAGGCTCATAAGCTTAAATGCTTTTCCCACATCCCTTGTGCTTCGCAGATGGGGGCCTGCGCACAAGTCCACAAACTCGCCTTGTTTATAAAAGCTGATCTCCTCCCCTTCCGGCAAGTCCTCAATGAGCTCCACCTTATAGGGCTCCTGCCGCTCCTTCATATAGGCGATGGCCTCATCCCTTGGCAGGGTAAAGCGTGTGATCTCCAGATCCTCCTTGATGATTTTCTTCATCTCGCCTTCGATCTTCTCAAATTCATCGCTGGTCAGAGGGCTCTCAAATTCCATATCATAGTAGAATCCGTCCGCGATAGACGGGCCGATGGCCAGCTTTACGCCTGGGTAAAGACGTTTTACAGCCTGGGCCATCACATGGCTTGCCGTATGGCGCAGGGCAGAAAGGCCTTTTTCATCCTTTGCCGTCAGAATATTTACCGCAGCGTCCCTGTCTACCACTGTCCTTAGATCTGCCGCCTCGCCGTTAATTTCCCCGGCGCACGCCACCCTGGCAAGGCCCTCGCTCAAATCCTTCGCAATCTCATAGACGGACATTTCCCTGTCGTATTCCTTTACGGAACCGTCCTTCAGTGTAATCTTCATTTTCCCTTCTCTCCTCCTTTTATCCTCTCTTTTCACGGGTTATCGTGTTGTTGTTCCCACAGGTTACGGAAATCCCTTTCTTTATTGGCGAAACAAGAAATCCGATGGTAACGCCGATAAAGAAACATAAAAGTCCTGTCAAAAGCATTTGTCTGGTTTCTGTCTCCATTTAATCTGCCTCCTTTTGAAATTATGATCTGCTTATGGCAAATCCACTCATTTCCCGTTTATACGCCGTCATACGCCTCCTCATCTTTGCTTCGCTTTGATTCGGCCGCGGGCCTCGCCTACAATCGAGTAGGGAAGATTTATCTTCCCCTACTCGCCGCGCGAGGTGCGGGCAGCGTAAGCTGCTTAATTCCGTTCCACACCTCTGTGCATAAAAAATCCCTCCCTGTCATAACTGACAGAAAGGGACGATGATTATCGCGGTTCCACCCTTTTTCCAGGAGCCGGTTGCCGGCTTCTGGCGGCTTATTTCTGATGATAACGGAATCACCGGGCCGGATTGGGGCCGCTCGGAGCTGGTGTTCGCGCCTTGGCATCCTCCTGGGACGTCCAAAGCCTGCTTCCTATGAAGATGCTCTCAGCAACATGCATCTCTCTCTGACATATTCCACAGCCTACTGGTCTCCTCGCTGCTTTTTCTGTATTGGGGCGGCAAATGCGCCTCTTTTTCGAGATGGTTCCATTATAAGCATAGCAAATGCATTTGTCAACCGGAAACTTAAGCCTCCGCTTTATATCCTATCTGAAAACCCGGCACAGGTTAACCCAGACAGGGAGAAAATCCTGACATACGGATGTCTTTCTCCTCCCTAAGTGTTTGACACAGCCTGTTATCCGAAACAGCCTGCCATAGTTGATCTGCAAAACACCCCGGATAAACAGCCCCTTTTTCAAGAACATGATAGGCGATTTTCTCTACCCATCTAATTTTTGCGTTACGAAACCGGCACCTCTGTCTTATTTCCGTGTACATCCCGCAGAATCATAACCGCATCCCCCTCTCTGTAATCCGTGCGGTAAAATGTTCTGGCATCCCCGATCCCATACGCGCTGTTGGCAAGCTGCCCTATATCTCCGCCTGCCGGTAATCCATAATCGTAGATAACACAAACACTGGCGGCTTCCGAGCCGGAGGTATGGTTTAAATATTCGCCGGGTCTCCATTTTCCGTCGTTTCCTTTGTAAAGCGGTATGCTCCATTCACTGTTATCAACCCGGTACTCTATACAGTCAGAGATCATCGCATCATGTACATCATCATAGTAGGAGGGCTTAAAAACCGCGCTTGTTATGGTTATGGCCTCCGGGAATTTATAAAACCCGCTTACCGCCTGCTTTAACACATCCCCATAGGCGTTCTGCCGGATTTCCTCCAGACGCTCTGCCGGAACACATGCCGTTAAATCCACATCTATAATGCAGTTGTCCATTTCTATAAGCCAGGGAGACGTATTGCCCGAAGCCGTGTCCTGCCCCTCCGGGGCCTCCCCGCTGCCCTGTTGCAGCAAAACAGCGTCGTATCCAAAAACAGCCGTATACCCATTGAGACCGTCCAGCATCTCTGACAGACTGTTAGGCTGCATCTCCCCGTAAAACCAGATTTCCGGCGCAGTAAGGGAATCCTCTCCCCACCATTCGGGGTTTGCCTTTTTCATCTTTTCATTTGCCGCGTCAGCATCGTTATAGGGATAGACTGTATCCACACCGTTTTCGATACAGTGGAGGCTGTCCCCCTCTCCTCTCAGCGTCAGAGTGTATGATATTTCTGCCGTCCCGTCAGCAAAGGAACAGATCTCCACAGTAGTATCAGCCGCACCGCTGGAGCCTGTCTCAAACATCTTTACTTTTCCGTCCACGTCCTCGAGAAGATACGCCCTGCTTCTGCCATCGTTTCCCTCCCAGTTTGCCGCCAGCCCCACAGCGTTTCCGTCCCATCCATACACCTCAAAGGAACCCACCACCAGACTGCTGTAAACAAACAGATAGGGATTGCCGTCCCCGGCCAGATCAGCCAGCAGAATATTGCGCCTGTCCGTCTGGTATGTATCTCCCCAGACGTTTCGCACCTCATAGGGTTTATCCCAGAATACAGTTTCCGGTACCACTTCACAGCCTGGCGCCTCTGGCGCTTTCACCTTTCCGGCCATACCGTCCGCAATAAGCTTTGCATACGCTGCCGCCTGCTCCCCTGTCATAACGCACTGGCTTCTGTCTCCATAATAGGAAATCCCTTCAAGGACTTCCCTAAGGGCCTCTTTTGTGTCCGTTTCCTCCTCCTCTTCCTCCTCCAGACCGTCAGTCTCCCGTTCCCTCTCTGTCTCCTCCCTGCTCTCCTGCCGGGAGGAGCTGGGGCTCCTTAACAGGAAAATCGTCATTCCTATGCAAATTACCGCAAGCGTCAGAAAGCTGATGATAATGGTTATCAAAATACGTCTCCGTTTTGTCTCATTGTCCATTTCTTTTCCCTCCTCAGCCAGATTTTACCGGCATCTGCAGACTATGCCCGCACAATCTTTCATTCCGTCATTAAAAATCATTGCACTTCCTGCCATCTGCCGTCCTTGTATCCAACCAGCAACTCTCTCTCCACATAAGCTACTCCATCCTCTTTTATATAGGAGGATAATTTAAATATGGGGGATGTGTATCCTTCCCTGGAGGGCTCTGCCATTTCCATGTCCCACCAGTCCTCCGACAGTTCCGGTATATCCTTCCATGGAGACACATCCGTCACTTGTCCGGATTCCATTTTAATAAAATGAATTACAGAATACTCCGTAGCAGTATTACTCAAGTAGGTGAATACGACGGCTTCCTCAATTCCGTCTCCGGTGATATCCATATATTCGACTTTTTCCACGGTGCCTGGGTACTCCAGGATAAGCTCTGTTTCCCGCCCATCGTCAGTGCTAAAAAACAGCTTTGTCTCGTCAAAAGTATATCCGTATTCATCGTCCGCCCACCCGGTAATCTTGAAAGGTGTCCGATAGCCATTGAAATAAAACGCCACATCCTGCCTGCTCATTGTATTTCCCTGGCGCAAAATTTTCCCCATTTCCGCCTTCATCTCAAGCCTCATCAGCACCTCGCCGGTTTCCCCGGAAGCCAGAAAATCCTCAAAATCCTCCCCGTAAATCTGCATGGTCGCCTGGTCTCCAATCGCAATCCCATAATTGCCAAACAACGCCTTCATGCGTTCGCGGCAGTGATCGTCCTCCAGAAGGACTCCATAATATCCTGCATCGTCATAGATCACCTCTTCAGACAACTGCTCCCCGCTCTTCCCGTCATACTGGCGGGCTATGTACACAAATTCCGAAGACCCCTGCCCATCCTGCTTTATCGTCAGCGGCGCATACAGGGTTTCCCCGTCATACTGGTAAAGCTCTGCCTGGGCGTAATAACCATCGCCCCAGACTCCGCCCCAATACGCCTGCAAAAACAGCAGGTAGCTGGCATCCCCACCGTCCACCAGCATGCAAACGTCTTCATGGGAAAAGGTATCCCCGGTTCGCCTGATGGTCACCTCCGACTTTTTCACGGCCGCATTTTCGTCCGCCTCATATACGCACAGACTGATATTTTCCCCCTCCAGAAGGATCACCAGCAGTTCTTCCTGTCCGTCGCCATCCAGGTCAAGGATCCTGGCGTCCGCAATGCCGGACAGCCCCGTCCAGACATCCGCCCCCGACGGTATTGTAATCTGGGGATTGAAAGAAACCGTCTTTGCACCCAGATCTGCATACCCGTACTGTCCGGCCAGTTCTCTGTCCAGACAATCCCGCAGCACGTCCGCCGTTCCCGAAGAGGCTTCCTCTTCCTCATCCGGCTCTCCGGTTTCCTCCTCGTCCCCGGTCTCCTCTTCCTCCTCGTCCCGCTCTATATCCGTCTCGTTACGATTCCCGCTCTTTTCTTCCCAGGGCTTTGCTACCACAAGGATTATACCCACGGCCAGAATCGCCGTAACAAGCAGGCCAAGCAGGATCCACAGCCATTTTTCCGTCCCCTTCCGGGAAGGAGTATTTTGTGGAGTTCTCCTTTCTAAGGGGGCATCCCCCTGCCTGCCTCCTGGGAAGGAGGATACCGGACTTCCACATTCACTGCAAAAGTCTGCGTCATTATCTGTCTTTGCGCCACATTTCGTACAAAACATTTCTTCATTTCCTCCGTTATCAACTATTTTCCCATCCCGGTTACATTCCGCCGGCTTTACTGAACGCCTTCCCAGTACCTGTCGTTATCCCGGAAACCGCCCACAGACCAGAGGGCGTAGGAATCCTGCAGCGCTTTTGCGTAATCCTGCCCGGAAACGGAGATTTTATTTTTATTATCCCCCGCAAACGCTCCATAACAGATCTCTATATCCCCTGCAAATCCGGCAATATATGTTATACTGGCTTCCTGATCCACTTCCTGGCCGTTCACCGTGTAAAAAAACTCGTCATTTTCGGGATTCCGGCCCGAATGCGTCTCCCCAACCCCTGTAAATCCGGAATCGGACAGTTCCACCATATTCCAGCTTGTTCCCAGTCCCGAATACATCATACAGGCAAACCTGCCGGAGTGCTCCTGGACCTCAAAACAGATATCCCTGGCTGCTACCGAATACTCTGCTATCCCGCTTTCCCTATAGCTCAGTATGTACAAGGTTGAATCTCCATCGTTTACCTCCTGCCGGGATACCAGACATTCTGGAATATCGTCGTCATCAATGGCCACCAGGGAAACCTTCTGCATTTCCTCATGAGCCTCCAGCCAGCCCACATACCCGGCCATCCATACCGACGGCTCTGTGGTCCCTGTATTCCCCTCCTTCGGGACCTCATTCCCGGCCGCATCTGTGCTCTCTTCCCCGTCTGGTGCCTCTGTGTCCCTGCTGTCTTGCTCTTCTTCCTCCCCCTCGCCGTCGCCTTCGCCTCCGGGGCTCTTTTCCTCCTCCCTGTCCTGCTCAATATCTGTTTCCTTAAAGCTGCCGCCTTTGTCTGTGCGGAATATTTCCACTGCCAGAAAGATAACGGCTACAAGAGCCGCTGCGCCAAGGACGCCTGCTATAATAAACAACAGCTTTCCCGGAGAAGCCTGCTTCTTCCCGACAGACTCTTTTGCAGGCTCTCTCCACGCGCTGCCAGCCTCTTCCTCCTCCAAAAGCTTTCCACATCCTGTGCAGAATCTTGCCCCCTCTTTGTTTTGTTTTCCGCAAAACCTGCAAAACATAACATTCTCCCCCTTTTTTTCTACGGTTCTTTATACTTTCCAGATATTTATATCCGCTTTATTTTACCCTTCCCCTTTCTCATCTGTCAACGCTTTTGCTTATGAAAAACCTGTTTTACATTGGAAAGCGGAACACAGAATCCAGTTGTAAAACCGGAACGGATGGATTATAATATTTTTACCAGATGTTTTACTAAAACATGAAGCCTTCTACAGGTTATCTCCGGAAGCGCTAAATCCGGTTTCCGGAAGAGCTCCTATGGAAATACAATTATAAGGAGGAATCAAAATGAAAAAAGGACTCTTATCCTTCCTTTTTGTCTGCACACTGGCCGCCTGCCTTTCTGGCTGTGGAAAACAGGAGGAGACGCCGGAAATCGCGCCTCCTAAAGACGGCGTCTATACTGCGGAGTATTTAGGCCTGTCCCCGGACGCGTCGGAACTGGAGCTGGCTCTGGCCGCCTACGCGTCCTACCCCCTTCCTGAGACCGTGGACTGCTACCACCTGGCTTACATAGACAACGACGACATCCCCGAATGCTTTTTTGGCGGGGAAAACGGCGTCAACGGCTGGCTCAGCTTCCACGACGGACTGGTGGCAGAGTGCTGGACAAAGAATTATGCGGACAAAATCCTCTACGATGAAAAATCCCAGTATATCTGCTTCTACAACGGTGTGCGGAACAAAAAGCTTATCACCGACAGCTTTGACTATTTTAAGTTTGAGAGTGACGGAACCTTTGACAATGCAGGTTATGCCTGCTACCGGGCCGGGGAAAAGATCGCTACCCGGTATGACACCTATCCAAAGAGGGATACCACAGAGGAGATCTACATCAAATACAAAAGCCAGTTTGGCGAGATGGCGTCCTCCTTCGACGGATATGAGGAAATGTATCCCACCGTGGAGGCTGCGTATGAGGCCCTCCAGACCCAGTAAAAAGCAGCAGGCCGCCGCACCATTTTATCTGTCGGTGCAGCGGTCCCTTTTATGCTCTGTTTTTTGATTGCCTTTCCTTACCTGTTTATCATCTGGCATTTCCCACAAGGAAATCCTTTCCCAGGGCGAAAGCCTCCCGCATCATATAGTGGGGAAGCATCCACCAGTCTGTGACAGCAGGGATTCCCTGCACCTCTTTCCCCTGGGCCCGGGCAATGCGGGTTGCCCGGAATACATGGAATCCGTTGGACACCAGGCCCACTGTATCCCCATTGTCTTTCAGCATTTCAAAGCTGTACCGCAGGTTCTGGGCAGTGTTGACGGAACGGTCCTCCATAAGGATGCGCTCTTCCCCGATTCCCAGGTCCTGCAGATACCTGCTCATGGCCTGGGCCTCGGTGATATCCTCCCCCGGCCCTTGTCCGCCGGACACAATCACGTAAGTCTTAGGGTTTTCCCGCAGATAATCTGCCGCCCGGTTAAGCCTCTGGGCCAGCGCGCGGCTGACTCTCGTTCCCCTTACCTGGGCGCCCAGCACAATTACCACATCCAGGCCAGGCTCTGGTTTTCCCGTCATTCCGCTGATAATCAGAATCTGGGCGCCCAGAAACAAAAGAACGCCCGCCAGCGCCAGCAGGCTTACGCCAGCCCGCAGGACTTTGGGCAGTCCCAGAACCCATCCTTTTAGGGAAGGCCTCCTGAACACCTCATACACTGCCAGAAAGACCGCTCCCAGCAGAACCCAGATTCCCCCAAAAGAAACCGCCAGCCCGGCGGAAAGAACCAGCGCGATAAAATACAACAGGCATCCAATGCCCAGAATCAGAAAGACAACTGCCATTTTATTTTCCTTTTCCGCAGCACTTTTTATATTTCAAGCCGCTGCCGCAGGGACAGGGATCGTTTCTGCCGATCTTTGGCCCCTTCACAATGGTGCCGGACTTTTTCTGCTCCAGATACAGCTCTTTCCTCCGCTCCTCCGGGAATATGGCCTCCCACTGGGGCAGCTCGTACAGCCAGTCCGCCTTGGCGTCCACCATATTTTTGTAAAGCTTTTCCTTGTCAAACTTAAGGCTTACCTGAGTGTCCTCATCCATCTCCTCAATGGGGTTGGGCTCCGCCAGGCTGTCGTTGATACCGTCCAGAAATCCTGTCATAATCAGCACGCTCTGGTCGTATTTTTCCGCCAGCTCCTTCACTGTTCCCTTTACTTCCTCATCGGGATTTTCCAGAAGCTTCTCATAGATGCCCTTCTCAATCTCAAAATACTGTGCCCAGAAACGCTGCAGGTCTCCCTTGTTGGTCTTTTCATTGTAGGCCGTATCACGCCACTGTTTTAATAATGTCATAAGTACTGTCTCCCATTCTTTTTATTTTTCTCAATCCAGCCACTTTGCATAAGCTTCTTCGCTGGCGCTTAAGAATACGATACCGATGATTCCGGGGCCTGTGTGCGCTCCGATGGCGCATCCCACCCGGGATTCTATGATTCCTTTGCAGTGATAAGCCTCCTCCAGCATCTGCTTTGTCCTGTCAAAGGCCTCCCTGTCATTTCCGTGAACCATAGCGATCACCTGCCTGTCCAGATTTACGCCACGCTCTCCCACCAGCTCCACGCAGCGCTTCAAGGATTTCTGACGTCCCCGCACCTTCTCAAAAGCCACCAGTGCGCCGTCGTCGTTTACCTCGATAATAGGCTTGATATCCAGGATCCCTCCCAGCACAAAGGAAGTCCGGCTTAAACGCCCGCCCTTGTACAGGTACTCCAGAGTATCCACGGTGACAATGTGCTCCATATTATCAAAGAAGAACCTGGCCGCCTCAATAACCGTTTCCCTGGGCGCGCCGTTTTCCTGCATCCTAAGAAGCTTTGTCACTGCCAGCCCGAATCCCATAGAGGCGCATTTGGAGTCGATGATGGTTAGGTCAAAATCCGGGTATTCCTCCAGCAGCTCCTTCTTTGCCAGATTGGCCGCGTTGAAGGTTCCGGCAATTCCTGTGGAAAAACACAGGTACACAACCGCCTCTCCAGCCCTGGCGTAGGGCTCGAAATTCTGGCGGAACATAAAGGTATTGATATGGTAGGTACTGATCTGTGCCCCCTCTGCCTGGATTTTGTAAAATTCCTCCGGGAAAATGGTATCCCCGTCAAAGTAGTCTGTCCCATTGATGGTCACAGGGGTTGGAATCACGTGAAGCTCGTATTTCTCAATAATCTCCCGGGGCAGGTCTGTGGCCGAATCCGTTACAATTTTAAATGCCATCTCTGATCTCCTCTCCTTGTCTGCCAAAGCCTCTATAACCCTGGCGCTGGCCGCCCCTTTTAGGGGCTTTGTCCTGCGGATTTATTTTCCCTGTCATTGCGCCTTATCCTCCAGCGCCTCCGCTTCCCTCAGCCAGATATGGGCGCTGGCGTCGCTTGGCATCCGCAGATCCCCTCTGGGCGACACTGCCACAGAACCTGCCTTCGGCCCGTCTGGCAGACAGGAGCGCTTAAACTGCTGGGTAAAAAATCTGCGGTAAAATACCTTCAGCCATTTTAAAATAGTTTCCTTATTATAAATCCCCGAAAACGCTTTCTGCGCCAGACGGTAGATCTTCTCCGGTGTAAATCCAAAGCGGAGGACATAATACAGATAAAAATCATGGAGCTCATAGGGCCCTACCAGATCTTCTGTCTTCTGGGAAATATCCCCGTCCTTTGGAGGCAGAAGCTCCGGGCTCACCGGCGTATCCAGCACATCCAGCAGAACCTCCATCAGTTTTTTATCCTGACAAGTGTCCGCGTAATGCCGCACCAGATGGCGTACCAGGGTCTTGGGCACGCCCCCGTTTACCCCGTACATGGACATGTGATCCCCGTTGTAGGTGGCCCACCCCAGCGCCAGCTCCGACATGTCTCCGGTACCGATCACCAGGCCTCCTGTCTGGTTTGCAATATCCATAAGCACCTGGGTACGCTCCCGGGCCTGGGCATTTTCAAAGGTCACGTCATGCTTCTGGGGATCCTGTCCGATATCCCTGAAATGGACGTTTACCGCTTCCCTGATATCCACCTCTCTCAACACCGCCCCCAGCTTTCTGGTAAGCTCGCAGGCGTTTCTGTATGTCCGGTCTGTGGTGCCAAAACACGGCATGGTCACGCTTAAGATCTGTTCCCGGGGAAGCCCTGCAAGATCAAAAGCCTTTGCCGTCACCAGCAGCGCCAGAGTGGAATCCAGTCCGCCGGAAATACCCACCACCACATTTTTGCAGCCCGTATGCTCCAGACGTTTCTTCAGCCCCATAGCCTGGATAGACAGGATTTCCTCACATCTTCTGTCCCTGTCCTCCTTTTTCCCCGGCACAAACGGCTGAGGCTCCACGGTGCGGTCAAGCCGGGTCTCCTCCTTTTTCAGATGGAACCCGCACTCCGAGTAGGCCATGCTGGATCTGGCAAAGAATGTATTCATCCGCCTGCGCTCGCCGGCCAGACGGGCCACATCCAGATCCGCATAGACAACCTCATTTTTAAAGCGGGCAGCCTTGCTTAAAATCCGGCCGTTTTCCGCGATCATGCTATGCCCCCCAAAGACCAGATCCTGGGTAGACTCCCCCTCCCCGGCGTTGGCGTAAATATACCCGCACACCAGCCGGGCAGACTGGCCGCTGATTAGCTGTTCCCGGTAAACGTCCTTTCCCGTAGTCTCGTCGCTGGCGGAGCAGTTGACGATCACCGTAGCCCCCGCACAGGCATGGCGGACGCTGGGCGGGTCGGGAACCCACACATCCTCACAGATCTCCGCCGCCACTATAAGATCCGGCATCTCCTCGCAGGTAAACAGAATATCCGTTCCAAAGAGGACGTCCTCCTCCCCTTCCGCATTCCGGTTCAGCCACACAAAATCTGCCTCCCGGTTTCCCGGGGCAAAATGCCGCAGCTCGTAAAATTCCCCGTAATTGGGCAGATGGGTTTTGGGCACCAGGGCCAGAAGCTTTCCCCCGGAAACAGCCGCCGCCGTATTATAGAGTTTTCCTTCTTTTGCCCAGGGCACGCCTACAAACACCAGGGCGTCCAGCTCTTTAGAGGCGTCTACAATCCGGTAAAGCTGCTCTCTGGCGCTTTCAAGAAGCGTCTCCTGCAAAAAGAGATCCCCGCAGGTATAGCCTGTTATGCACAGCTCCGGAAATACGATAATTTTTGCCCCGTTTTCCGCCGCCTCCTGCATCAGACCAATGATCTCCCGGGCGTTATACTCCGGATCTGCCACCCGTATCTTCGGCGTTATAGCCGCCGTTTTTATAAATCCATGCTTCATTTTCTTCGTTCCCTTTCCTGCCGCGCCCGGTTCCTTTCTATCGTTTAGCCTGCTGCAATAGTTTCTTCAGATCTTCTATGGAAAAGACATAGTTTTTGCTACAGAAATGACAGTTTGCCTCCACAGGCTTTCCCTCCTTAATCATCTCCCGGATATCTTTACTTCCAATGCTGACAATGGCCCTGGCCACCCGCTCCTTGGAACAGTCGCAGGCAAACTCTGCGGGTATCCGGTCGTTGATCTCCAGCTCCAGTTCCCCCAGGATTTCCTCCAGGACCGCCTCCGGCGTCATTCCCTTATCCAGAAGCGCCGTCACGGAAGTCACCTGGGCCAGCCGCTCCTCCAGACAGGTTACAATCCTGTCCTCCACAAAGGGCATCAGCTGAATGATAAATCCCCCCGCCTGCTTCACCGTATTATTTTTCTCCATAAGGACGCCCAGGCCCACTGCAGAGGGAATCTGTTCCGAGGTGGCAAAATAATAGGTCAGATCCTCGGCAATCTCCGAGGTCTGAAGCTCCGTCTGTCCCACATAGGGTTCCTTCATACCCAGATCTTTAATGACGCTGAGCATTCCCTCTCCCACGGCTCCCGCCACGTCAAGCTTCCCCTTCTCATTGGCCCCCAGCATCACATCCGGGTGATGGACATAGCCCTTTACCCGGGCCCTGGAATCCGCCGTCACCGTAATCCCTCCGATGGGCCCGGTTCCCTTGATCTGCAGGGTCAGAAAATCCTTTTCCCCCTTCATCATAACGCCCATCATGGCCCCCGCGCTCAAAAGCCTGCCCAGGGCCGCCGTTGCCACAGGGCTTGTGTTGTGGCGCTTTCTGGCGTACTCCACAATCCCCCTGGATGTAATGGCAAAGGCCCGGATCTGGCCCTGGGCCGCCGTTGCTCTCACTATATAATCTGCCATATTTTAATCCTTTCCTTTTCCGCATTCCCTGGCCAGAAAATACACCCGCTCGCATTCCTTCCCCGGCTCCTCCTCCGTGAAAGCTTCGTAGACCGCCAGAAGCTCCATGCCAGCCTCCCCTAAGAGCTCTTTCACCCGCCGGATTTCATAAGCCCTCTGGTAATGTACCTCCTGGTATTTCCGGTAGCGGCCGTCCTCCTCACGGATAAACAGCGTCAGGTCATACTCGTTAATCTGTTCCGCAAAGTCGTAATAATTCTCCCAGATAAAGCTGCAATCCTCCCGGTTTTCCGCGATGGTACACTCCCCCAGAAGCTCTTCATATTTATAGAGGGTGTTCAGATCAAAAAGAAAAATACCTCCCGGATCCAGATAATTATTCACCAGGCAAAACACCTGGAGCAGATCCTGCTCCTCCGTAATATAATTCATGGAATCACATACGCTTACCACGGCCCGTACCGTTCCGTACAGTTCAAAGCTTCGCATATCCTGTTGCAGGTATAAAATGTCCAGCCCGCTTCGTTCCCGTTTCTCCACGGCAAGCTCCAGCATTTCCTCCGAGCTGTCCACGCCGATCATATCGTATCCTGCCCTTGCCAGCCGCTCCGTCATATTTCCGGTTCCGCAGCCCAGCTCCAGCACCAGGCCCTCTGAAATCCCTCTCTGTCCAAGCAGTTTCACCACGTAACGGCTCCATTCGTCATAGGGAACGTCGTCCATAAACCGGTCGTAAACTGCGGCAAAGCCTGTGTATGCATCCATGATTTTCTCCTTTTTCCACATTGTAAACATTCCTGGGCAAGTTGTCAAGTTTGGGGGGATATTCCTTGCCTTTCCTGTTACCGGCCAGGGTCCCAGGACAAAAAATATGCTTCCCTTCAAGGCAGCAGGCTTTTGTCAGCCTGTCAAGCCTAAAGGGAAGCTGTTTCTCCGGATTATTGTCAGTTTTCATAGGGGAGGGGCTCATACCCTCTGGGCACAATCTCTTCCTTCAGGGGGAGATCCACCCAGCCGCCGGTCTCCATGGATTTATGTACGGCGCACATGACCTCCACGGCCCGGGCGCCGTCCTCGCCGCTGGTCAGGGGCTCTCTGTCGTTTATAATGCAGTCAAAGAAATGTTCCATCATCCGCTCATAATTGTTGGGGAAACGGGGTGGGCAGATGGGAATCCAGCGGTTCCGCACATGCTCGTCGATCTGGTCTTCCACCCAGAACAGCTCCGGCCATCTGTAGTTTTTCAGCTCAAAGGGAAGGGATTCGCTTGTATATTTTCTGTCGGTGTAAACCGCCATGGGCCAGCTCTGGAAGGGGTTGGTGGCGTCTGTGGCCGTAAAGATGGTTCCCTGCGTGCCGCACAGCTCTGTATTCTGGTTGACTGCCGGCGAAAAACGGTTGCAGCTTACGGTTCCGTAAGCCCCATTTTCAAACTCTACCATAAGAAGCGCCGTGTCGTCGTTCCGGGTGTAGGTTTCCGGCATGGCCAGACGCTCCGCAACGCCTACCGCACGCTTTACCTTACTTCCGTTCAGCCAGGTAAGCAGATCGATTGCATGGGCGCCGGTATCGTTGATGGCCGCGCCTCCGGTGGCCTTAACATCCAGGCGGAAATCTGTCTTTGCCACATGATTCTGGTAATTGTACCAGTGCTCGTGAAGGCAGGACCGGCTCATTAATACCTGCCCGATAACGCCATCGTCAATGAGCTTCTTAGCCCACTGGTTGTGGGTCCAGTATCTGCGGTCACATCCAACCATAAGCTTGACATGATTCTTTTTGCAGGCCTCCACCATGGCCCACGCCTCGCCGTTTGTGACGGCCATGGGTTTCTCCACCAGAATATGAACGCCATGGTTTGCCGCCGCAATCACCATATTCCGGTGCCAGTTATTGGGCGTTGCGATTATGACTGCGTCCAGCTTACATGTGTCCAGAAGCTTCCTGTAATCTGTAAACCACGCCTTTGCCCCGTGAACACTGGCCGCTTCCTCCGCCCGTTTCTCATGGAAATCGCATACCGCTGTCAGCTCCACCCCGGGATGCTTCTTAATGGCCGGGAAATGCGCGATCTCCGCAATGCTGCCACACCCAATCACTGCTAATCTCAATTTCTTTTCCATATTTTCCAAAACACCACCCTCCTTTTCTCTCCCTCCGGGTATCCCCATGCAGCATACCCGGAGGATTGTTTTCCGATATATTGAAGCCTGTATTAACGCTCCAGCTCGCCCCTTACAAAGGCATCTACTGCCGCGGCCGCCTGGTCGTCGGGAATCTGTACGGGCGGATGCTTGGTGAGGAAGGAGCAGGCGGAGGACAACACCCCGCCGGTCTTCCGGTCCAGAGCAATCTTTGCAAGCCGGGTCATATCCACGATGACGCCTGCGAAATTGGCGGAATCCTCCACCTCAAGCTTTGCCTCCAGATGAAGGGGCGCGTTTCCGAAGTTGGAACCGTTAATATAGAAGATGGAAGTTTTCCTGTCTTTCATCAGTTCCACATAGGTAAAACCTGTGGACATTTCCACCGGATAGGGCATAAGGCTTGTCACCGCCTCCTGTTTTGTCTTATGTTTGGATGCCCCGCGATTCAGCAGATTCTTAAAATCCGTATTTCCCGCAAAATTAAGCTGATAAGTATTCTCCATATGGATTCCCCGCTCGTTCATGGTGTTTGCCAGGGCCCTGTGGATAATGGTGCCGCCAAACTGGGATTTCACGTCGTCCCCGATAATGGGCACTCCGTTCTCCTCCGCAATCTTCTGGTATTCGGGATCGCATACAATCAGTGTGGGCATGCCGTTGACAAACCCGATCTTCGCTTCCTTTATGGCGCAGTCGGCATAATGGCGGGCCGCCTGGTGGGACTCTGTGGGAATAAAATTCAGCAGCATTTCCGCGCCGCTCTCCTTCAGAACCTTTGCCACGTCGCAGTCTGGCGCGTCGCTTAAGGTATAATACTCATTTAAGAATGGCGGATTTCCGTCAAAGACAGGGCCTTTTTGTACAATAACCCCTGTGGGCTTCATTTCCACGCCCGGGTATTTATATGCGCGGTTGGGGAATACATAGATGGCCTCGGCCAGATCTTTTCCCACCTTGTCCGCATTGATGTCAAATGCCGCTACGATTTCAATATCCGTCACCTTGTATCCGCCCATATCCGGATGCATAAGGCCCCTGGTATCCTCTGGATGCTCTCTGTAATACTGAATCCCTGTCACCAATGCCTGCGTGCAGTTTCCCACACCGGCGATTGCCACTTTAATCTTACCCATTTTTCATTTCTCCTTTTGTTTTATATTTTTTTCTTTCCGGAAAGCCCTTTCTTCCAGAAAAGTTTTTACCTTGTATCTCTCCTAAATGATGCCTTGTATTTTTCCAGCTCTTCCGGCCTCTCCTCTGTGAAATACGTCCGCAGCCTTTCCCGCACCTGTCCGTCTGTGGGCATACGCTGTATCTGAACCCCGCCGGTCTCTTCAATCATCAGGGAGGAAGTAGCGCTGGCATACCAGGCGGCCCAGGCGGCGTCCCGGCTTTCCACATAAGCTGCCACAAACGCCGTGATATAGGTATCCCCGGCTCCTGTGGTATCCGCCACACCCCGGTAGGGCGTCACAGCCGGAATCGTGATTTCCCTCCCCTCTCCCTCCAGAATGCAGGCACCGTCTTCGCCCAGGGTCACCACAACCATGCCGACGCCCGCTTCAAGGTAAGCCTCTGCCGCCTCCCGGGGGGATGCGAATTCCCTGCGAAAGCTCTTCCGGGCGTCCTCCAGGCTGATCTTTCCGATATCTATATTCCGAAGGTACTCCCGCTGGTAACGGCCGTTCTCCGTATCCAGATAGGCGCTTCTCGTCTCCTCCCGGGAGTGGGCGCCGCCTGCGCCTCCCAGATCCGCAGTAATCAAAGCCCCAGGGCTTCTCCTCCGGATTTTCCCAATGGTTTCCAGCGGCACCTCGTAATCCACCAGGCAGAGATGAAATACCTTAGCATCCAGGTAATCTTCCGGAATATCCTCATACTGAATGGCAGGCGATATCTTCAGATACTTCAGTTCTTTTGTCCCGTCCGGGAAATACCGGAGCACATTACAGACCTCGCTTGCCCCTTTCCGGAATTCCAGACCCCGAAGGTCAATGCCGCACTCCAGAATGGGCGAAAGGAGTTTCCGGGAAGTTTCCTCCCCCACCACGGAGACAATGCCCGCCTTTGCCTCAAGCCTTCCCAGGGCCACGCTGCCGTAGGAGGCCGTGGAACCCAGCACCGGGCCCTGTTCCTTCCCGTCCGGCCATACGATTCTCTCGTTAAAGAGATAACCCATTGCCACAATATCCACACTCATTGTCTGATTCCTTCCCCATAATTTTCTTCCCGTCTTACGCCGCCTTCCAGCCCTCCGGCGTCAATCCAGCTCTTGATATTTGCGATGGAGGCGTCCATATCGTATCTGGGCTCGTATCCCATAAGCTCCCTGGCCTTGTTCATGCTAAAAGCGATCTTTCCGCCCTGGGCCATGCTCCAGGCAAATCCTGTCTCCACCTCAATTCCCGGATAATATTTCCGGATAATCTCTGCCAGCTCCTGCCCAGTCACGGAGTGCGGCGCACAGCAGTTGAAAATCTCACCGTCGGCCGCGTCTGACTTACAGCAGTGCAGCAGCATCCGGGCCACATCCCGTACATCCACGTAATGACACCGCTCTTCCAGGGAAAAATGGGGAATCTGAACATGCTTTCCCCCCGCCAGGCTCTCTGCGATCTGCCGCCAGCCTCTTCCTCCTCCCTGTCCGTTTGGCCCCACCACTGCGGCCAGCCGGATCGCGCAGGCCGGAACACCGTATTCACAGTAAAAAGTTCTCACCAGAATCTCCTGCATCTGTTTTGTGGAGGAATACATATCCTGGGGCCGCAGGGGATGCTTCTCGTCCACCGGAAGGTAATCCGGCGCACAGAATTTTACTTCCGGATACCACTCATAGGCGGAAATACTGCTGACCACCACAATGCGCTTTACCTGTTTTATCCTGGCCAGCTCCAGCATATCCGTGCAGCCGCACACATTGATATCCACCATCTGCCTGGGGTTTCCCGTGTCCCCTGGCAGAGATGCCACATGGAGGATATAGTCAATCTCCACATTCTCAAACGTCCTTTTCAGAGCGGCCAGATCGGTAATATCCACAGGATAGTACGTGATTCCCGCAATCCCCGGATCCCTGAGATCCACCGCCAGCACATCCTCCCCGGCTTCTATAAGCTGCCGGATCACCTCACGCCCCACATACCCGGCGGCTCCTGTCAGTAAATAGCGTCCCATAACCAACCTCCTTTTCCATTTCCGCATCCGTTTCCCGGTTTTCCGTACCGATGCGCCTTTTGTTTATTTATCATTAAAGTTAACGTTAACTTTAATAATTAAAAAAAATTATAGTTTTCGATATAATTATCGTTAGCTTTATCGTTTACTTTAATCATTCTAACACTGGCGTCTGGATTTGTCAATGCTTTATTTTCAACTTTTTTTCCATTTTCCAGGAAGAAATCCCGGGACTTTCCCAAAAACCAATTTCTGAATTGACAGTTTTGTCAAAATGTGTTAGTTTAAGAACTGATATAAATAAGCCTTTTTAAATAAAAGGAAAAGAGGTTCCTATGCCAAAACGAATAACCATGAAGGATATCGCCCAGGAGCTTGGCGTCAGTGTGACTACAATATCAAAGGCCATCAACAATCACCCTGACATATCCCCTGCACGGCGAAGGCAAATCCAGTCTCTCTTAGCCGAACGGAACTATATTCCCAACTATATGGCCAAAAATCTGCGCAGCGCACGGACGAAATTCATAAGCCTTATTGTTTCTGACAACACGAATCCGTATTTCGCCAAAGTCATCAAAGGTGTCGAAACTGTACTTTCCCGCAACGGATATTATACATTAATTTTTAACAACAACGAGGATCCGGAAAAGGAGTTCACGCTGATACGGGAGCTGCTCTCTATCAATATTGCCGGGGTTCTGATCTGCCCGGCCGGCGGAAGCGACAAGGGCATTTCCCTGCTTAGGGAAAACAACATCCCCTATGTGCTGATTACCCGCTATATTGAGCGTGACTGTGACAACTATGTGCTGGCCGACGACGAGAAGGCCGGATATCTGGGCACTAAGCATCTCATCGAAAAACATGGGGAGCATGTGGCTTTCTTTAACCATCTGCCTGGTATTTCCACCACCAGGGACAGGCTTCTGGGCTATCAGCGCGCCTTAAAGGAGCATGGAATCCCCTTCCGGGAGGAATACGTCCTCAGCAATATCTGTAACCAGGAGGACGGCTGCAATGCCGCCAGAACCATGTACGGCCTTATGGGCGGAAAACATTTTTCCATCCTCTGTTACAGTGATTTTGTCGCAACCGGCGCGGCCCTGTATCTCCAGGAAAACGGCCTTGCCATTCCAAAGGATGTGGCTGTCATGGGCATAGACGGCGTGGAAATGTTCTCCTATTTTTATCCGGGCCTTTCCAGCATCCACCTTCCCAAGTTTGAGCTGGGAGCTAAAAGCGCGGAGGTGCTGGTGGACATTATCAACCGCAGGGCCCAGGAGGAAGAGGAATACCCGGAGCTGCCTGCGGACCCCCTGGAGGATGTGCATATTATATTTGAGCCGACGCTTCAGGAGAGCGGAACCACCTGAATCAAAAGAGAGCAGCCAGGAAATTCCCGCTGCCCTCTTTTTTATTGTTTTCCCTCTATTGCCGGCAATCTAAAGCCATCACACGGATACGTCCGCTCCCTGCTGCCGGCCTTGTGTTTTTACCCCCAGCATATCCGCCGCCGTCTCAAAAACCTCCAGCGCCCCCCTAAGGATATAGCCGTAATCCAGCTCCACCGTCAGAATACTGGCCCCCCGTTCCACAAAGGACCTCATAAACGTTTTGTCAAAGCCGCAGGAAATCCCTACACTGACCCCTTTCCTGACACAAGCCTCAATAATCCGCTCTATATGTTTATCCACTTCCCTGTCATAAATCTGACCGATCTTCCCCAGAGACGCCGACAGATCCTGGGCTCCTATAATAATCCCGTCAATGCCTGGAACCTCCAGGATTTCTTCCACATTCCGAACCCCTGTGGTATGCTCGATCTGGAGCAGCTTCACAATCCCTTCTCCGTCTGTCCCACAATATTCCTCCTGGGGGGTAAGACCGTAGCGCATGGCCCGGTTGGGGCCAAATCCCCGGCATCCTCTGGGGGGATATTCACAGGCTGCCACCGCTTTTTCCGCCTCCTGGCGGTTACAGACCATAGGAAAAATAATGCCGTCGGCCCCCATGTCCAGAAACGGCTTTACCAGGACAGGGTCATTCCAGGGAACCCGCACAAGGCCACAGGTCCCCGAGGCTCTGGCCCCCATCAGATGGCTTAGAACCCCCTGCCTGTCCAGCGCGGAATGCTCCGTATCAATCCACACATAATCAAAACCGATCTCCCCGTAAAGCTCCGAGATCATGCCGTCCCTTAACACCGTGTGGGTACCCATAACAGGCTCGCGGTTTTTAAGCTTTCTTTTTAAGCTCTCCACTCTCTTATCCATGGCAGCTACCTCTCCTTTTAAAGTTGATTAACGATTTCCTTTGCCGTGCATACCCAGGTTTTTACATTTTGCGGATTACGGCAAAGGGTGTGATTATCCTTCATAACCAGCTCCAGACGGCATCCAAACCCCCGAAGGGGCCCAATAAACGGCTCTATATCTGCCCGTATGGCGTCGGTGGACGCCTTGTCCCTTGCCAGCACTGAGGGGTTAAGCTTCCATGCGTAGAGATAGTCTCCACCCATCATCTCTCCAAGCTCCAGCTTGTCCGCCCAGGGGGATACCGACACCCTGCGGAGATTGGGAAGCGTCCTTACCTTTTCAAACCTCTGCTGCATCTTTTCACAGCAGCCATAGCTCACCAGTCCAAAACGTCTGGCAATCCTCTGCTGGAAGGGAAATACAAACTCCTCAAACATCTGAGGGGAAATCTCCGCCAGCTCCTGGGCCTCCAGCCACCCCCACAGCCCGGAAAGCAGAGGCTGCTCCCTTTCCTGGGGCAGATCCCGGGTATAGCCCAGAATCCCCGCCGGCACGTCCAGCATATCATTATTCAAGGTCAGCAGCCCGTTTGCCTCCAGGTAATCCAGCTTCCACTCATTATAGGCGCAGATTTTCTCCATGATGCCCAGCACAAGCTCCGGCTCGTCATACATATCGTAGTAGACCTGCTCAAACCCCCGGATTTCTCCCAGAGAGTTGGTAAGCCCCAGGGAATGCCACCATTTTCCACGCAGATGCACAGAAATGGTATCTGCCAATATTTCCCTGGCATAATCGGCCACCTGCCTGCTTCGCGGGATATCCACAGTCAGCCTGGGCGTTTCCAGAGCTTCCATGGTCATATCCTCCGTCATCATAGCCGCCCAGCTATGGCCTCCGGACGCGGATATCGTCTCCCTGGCCCCGCCTGCCACCCATTCGCTTTCCTGGTAGGTATAAGGGATTTCAAGGGAAGCTTCCACCGGTGTGTCGTCCCCCATCTCCTCCAGCCAGAACAGCTTTTTGCGAAGAAGAAATTCCCAGGTCCTGGCGCTCTCACTCTCACATTCCAGATTGAGAATCTCGTTCCATCCGTTTTCCGGGTCGCAGATCACCAGAGGACGCGTGTCCTCCATGGAGCCATGGGCTATCCACAGCTTCCGCTTTTCTGTATTTTCCGGCCCCGCCGCCAGCTCCGTAATATGCTTTGCCAGCTCCCGCAATATGGCCCTATCCGTCTTTGTGCAGTCAAAGGCCTTTATATTTCCCCGCTGGGTCGCCCGGAACCACAGGGAGCCCTCTTTTTTGTCCCTCATCTTATCACCCCACAGCCTGCCGGGAGACATTCAGGCAGCCACACAAATTTCTGTTTAACTGATGCTTCACAGGGCCTCCCGAAAGCGCCTCAAGAATATTGTCAACCGCCATATTGAAGGTGACCTTACAGGCTTCATATGTCAAAGACGTGGCATGGGGATAAATGACAACGTTTCGCATACGCAAAAGGGGATTGTCCTGTCCCACCGGCTCCGTCTCAAAGACGTCCAACCCGGCTGCCCCCACCCTGCCGCTTTCCAGAGCCCGGATAAGCGCCGCCTCGTCTACAAGGCCTCCTCTGGCCGTATTTACAAGCACAACGCCCTCCTTCATTTCTGCAAAGCTCTCATCGTTGATAATGCCCTTTGTCTGCCGGTTCAGGGGCATATGGAGACTTAAGATATCCGCCTCTTTAAAAATCTCCCCCATGTCCATGAATTTTACCCCATACGTTTCCGCCGCTCCTGAATCCGGCCTGGCGTCAAAAGCAAGCATCCGCACTTCAAAGGGCATAAGCAGCTCCGCCAGACGCCGGGCTATGGAACCAAATCCCAGAAATCCCACGGTGCGCCCTTTTATCTCATTTCCCAGGAAGGGCTCCCAGACGCCGTTTCGCACCTCCGCGTCAAACTGCACTACATTCTTTACCGCTGCCAGCATCAGCGCCAGCGCTCCCTCTGCCACCGCATTGGAAAAAGACCCCGGCGTATTTGTAACATAGACGCCGGCGTGATCTGCTGCGTCCAGGTCAATTTTGTCGTAACCGATTCCCGCCCTGGAAATCACCTTAAGCTTGCCGGCAAGAGCGGTAATCGCCCTGGCTGACCAGTATTCTCCCCCGGCTATAACCGCATCATAGCCGGAGGCCAGCGCAATCAGGCCTTCCGTATCATGATATCCCTTTGGCAGGGGCTTCCACACACACTCTACCCCCCGCTCTCTCGCAGCTTTTATGCATTCCGTATAATCCTGTTTAAAATCTTCTGTGGTCACCAAAACTTTATATGCCATAACTGCTCCCATCTGTTCTACGTCATAATAATTTCATCGATATCTACCACTTCTTTTCATTTTGCAGATTCCCTTCCGGCAGACGCGTCCCTGCCGTTTCTAATCCCATATACCGTACAGGGCGCGCTGTCCGCGCCTGTAAAAAGCCAGGGAACCGCCAGCACCTGGCCAAGCTCCCCGTCGGCAACCTCCCCGGGCAAATACAGATCTTCGTAGAGCTGTATCCAGGGCATGGCTCTCATCATGATTTTATGGGCTTCCACCCCTTCCTCCACATGCCCCGGCGCCGCAAAGGACAGAAAGTCGCCGCCCACAGCCCGGATATTGGGATACCCGCAGACCCACCTGGCCGCGTCCCTGGAAAAGCCCGGGGAATGGCTGGCGTAGCGTGTACCGTCTGTCTGGCGGACCCTGCTCCATCCCGTCCGTATCAGGAGAAAATCACACATGGCAATCCTCTTTGCGAAGGGCTTCAGGTCTTTCCCTAAAACCAGTCCGTCGTCATCCAGCGGAACATCCACAATACAAGGTGCGGAAAAAAGAAAATCCTCCAGGGAAAATCCAGATATGTCCCGCCCCTCCTCCAGCATATGGTTGGGCGCGTCAATATGCGTTCCCGTGTGGGATGAGGCGCCCAGAAGCCAGACATTTCCGCCGTCGCTTGAAATGTCCTTGTAAGCGCTTACCGTCGCCTCCGGAATCCCTTCCGGCACAGGCGCCCCAGGCGTCATATCATAAGAGAGCTTTATCATTGCGGCCGCATCCAGCATTCCTTCCCCTCCTTCTCAGTAATCCTTCTTTAACTCCCACAGCCTGCTAAAGGGCAGGCGTACCACAGGTATAGCCTCCGTCGATCATAAAGGAAGCCCCTGTGACCCACAGGGATTCATCCGATGCCAGGTACACCACCCCATAGGCCAGATCCTTCGGAAATCCCGGTCTTCCGGCGGGATGAAGCGACGCGATCTTGCCATACTGGCTGGCAAACTGTTCCCTGTTAAACTCAATCTCCACATATCCGGGACAGACGGTGTTGCACCGGATGTGATCCGGGCCATAATCTATGGCAATATTTTTCGTCAGCATTTCTATGCCGCCCTTTGTCGCATTGTATACGCCGTTGTTCCCCTGGCCTATATGGCCGGAGATGGAGGAACAGTTGATAATGCTTCCGCCTCCTCCCATCTGCATATAGGGAATTACATATTTACAGCACAGAAATGTGCCCCTTAAGTTTACCGCCATCTGCCTGTCAAATTCCTCTGTGCTGACATCGGCCACCTTGCGCCCGCAGGTATTAAAAATCCCGGCGTTGTTGTAGAGAATGTCAATCTTTCCAAATTTGCGGTAGACCTCCTCGAAAAGCCCTTTCACATCCTCCTCCCTGGCGATATCCATGGTAATCCACAGGACGGAGCCATTTTCCCGGGCAATTTCCGCAGCCGTTTCCTCAAGCTTTTCCTTCCGCCTTCCCGTAATAATCACCTGGGCGCCCTCTCTGGCACAGACAACGGCTGTACCTCTTCCGATGCCGCTTCCCCCTCCGGTGATTACCATAACCTTGTCCTTTAAGCGCATGCTATTCTCCCCCGGCGTTTGTTTTTCCTTTAGACGCTGTGGCCAGCGCCCGCTTCTTGTTGTTCTGGTCCAGGATGACCGCCAGGAGGATAATACCTCCGATAGCCACATACTGCCAGTAAACCGAGATACCCACAAGCACCATCACATTCTGTAAGATTCCGATCAGGATGCTGCCCACCACCGTTCCGGGAATGCTGCCCACGCCCCCTGCAGGGCTTGCGCCTCCCACCACCACAGAAGCTATGGCATACATCTCATAGCCGTAGCCTGCGTTTGCCTGGGCCGACGCCACCCGGGATGTCATAAGCACTCCCGCCACGCCGCACAGAAAGCCTGTGAGACAGTATGCCGAAATGCGGACAAATTTCACGTTGATGCCGCAGAGCCAGGCCGTGTCCGCATTGCCCCCCACCGCGAAAATATAGCGGCCATACACGGTTTTGTGAAGGAGAAAACCACAGATCAGCGCAAACAGGATATAGATAAACATCTGGAGCGGAATTCCCCCCAGATTGATCTTTGTGATGGCGGTAAATTCCTCTGGCAGAGGATAAATGGGGGTTCCCTCTGTCATAATATAGATTACGCCCCGAAGCATAAACTGCATGCCAAGGCTTCCGATCATGGGCGGAATATCAAAGTGTACAATGAAAAAACCCGTGAGAAACCCGCACAGAATACTGATAACAATGGCAATCAGTATGGCTGCTACCACCGGCACACCCTCCACCATCAGATAACCGGCCACCGCTCCGGACAATCCCAGAAGGGAGCCCACGGAAATATCAATGTCCTTCTCGATAAAAATAAAGGTCATGCCAAGGGCAATGAGCGCAATAAACACATAGGAGCGCATAATGCTGGTAACATTGCTCCAGGTCAGAAAATTGGGATTAATCAGGGTTGCCACCACAACCAGAACAATCAAGGGCAGCGAAGTGCTTATGGTGGGACGCTGCATAAACCGTTTGATCTCATTCTTGTTTAATTTCTTCATTTGTCTTCCTCCATTGCCCTATTCCCCTCCCGCGCCCGAAGCAAGCGCAAGCACGGCTTCCTGGCTGATTTCGCCGTTTTTATAATCTCCGCAGATATGTCCGTTGCCAAGAACCAGGATTCTGTCACTGATTTCCATAAGCTCGGGAAGCTCTGAGGAGGCCCACAGAATGGTCATTCCCTGCTCCACAAGCCGGTTCATAATCTGATAGATCTCCACCTTGGCGCCGATATCCACACCCCTGGTAGGTTCGTCCAGAAGCAGGAGCCTGGGTTCTGTATTCAGCCATTTGGCCAGCACTGCCTTCTGCTGATTGCCCCCGGACAGATTGTCGATACGCATTTTCCCGGAGTGGCATTTAATCAGAAGGTCCTGTATGGATTTCCTGGCAATGTCCAGCTCCTGCTTCCTGTTCATCACGCCATGCCTTGCAATTCTTCTCCAGATAGGCACCGTAATGTTTTCCTCCACGGACATCTGGGCGATAATGCCGTTGGCCCGCCTGTCCTCCGTGAGCAGCGCGATATTTTCCCTAATGGCTTCCCGGGGAGAATGGATTTCCAGCGCCTTTCCATCCAGCAGGATGGTCCCGTGGCTTACTCCTTTATAGCATCCGAATATCGTGGACAGGATTTCCGTGCGGCCGGCTCCAACCAGACCGGCCAGGCCTACGATCTCCCCCTTCCGGATAGTAAAGGATATATTGTCAATAATCTTTTTGTCCCCGGACAGGGGATCGTAGATGGTAAGGTTCTGGACGCTTAGGGAGACCTCCCCCTTTTCCGCATGGTTCACCGGATACATATCCTTCACATCCCGGCCCACCATCCAGGAGATAATCTGCTTCATCTGCGCCTCGCTGTTGCCGTGATCCAGCTCCATCTCCCCGGAGAGGTATCCGTCCCGCATAACCGAAACCGTGTCCGCTATCTGGAACACCTCATCCAGGCGGTGGGAAATGTAGATGATGGATTTGCCCTGGGACTTCAGCCTGCGGATTATCTCAAACAGTTTCACCGTCTCCGTCTTTGTCAGTGAGGAAGTGGGCTCGTCAAAAATAAACACCTTGGCATCTATATGCAGCTCCCGGAGAATGGCTACAATCTGCTGCTGCCCCGCCGGAAGCGATCTGAGGCGCATGGTGGGGTGGATATCCACCCCAATAGCCTCAATCAGTTTCCGGGTTTCCCCGTTCATTTTTTTCACATCCACCATACCGTTTTTTACGGGAAAATCATGCATAAACACATTTTCCGCAACAGTCATATCCAGAAAGGGATTCAGTTCCTGGTAAATCATGGCCACACCAGCCCTGGCCGCCTCCTGGGGAGAATGGCTTCTGACCAGATTGCCGTCTATCTTAATTTCGCCCTCGTAGGAGCCCACGCCGTACATACCGCTTAGAACCTTCATAATGGTAGATTTTCCCGCGCCGTTTTCTCCCAGAAGCGCCATCACTTCGCCCTTTGCCACAGTCAATGTGACGCCCTTCACTGCCAGGACACCAGAAAACGCTTTAACGATATTTAACATCTCAAGGCGTATCTCTTTTTTCAAGTTTTTCACCGCCCTTTAAAAGTCCGTAGGATCAAAGGTATCTACATTCTCTTTTGTCAGAACCGCTGTGCCGGTGTCAAAGAACTGCTCACACTCTTCTCCGTTGATAATCTTCACCGCATGCATAAGGGCCTCATAGCCCGCGTAATACTGGCGCTGTACCAGGGTGGCATAGATCACGTCGTTGCGGACGGCATCCAGGGTCTGATCCAGGTTGTCAAAGCCAACACAGGTAAACTCATCCACCCTGCCCTGCTCTGTCAGCACCTGGGCAAATTCCGGGGCGCCGTTGGCAGCCAGTCCGGCCAGGCAGTCGATCTCCGGATGCGCAAGGAGCATAGCCTCTACCTTCTGGACGCCGGTAGCCATATCCGAGCGGTCCTCGTCCACAACCGCGATCTCCATATCTGCAGCAGCCAGGGCTTCCTTTAGGCCCTCCAGCCGCAGGTTCAGCCCGGCATCATCCAGCTGTCCTGTCATAACGCCCACGGTTCCTTCTCCTCCGGCCGCTTCCACAAGGGCTTCCCCCAGAGCCTTCCCCGCGTTGTAATCATCGGTCCCCACGGAAACGTCCACACAGTCCGCATTGCTCACAATGGCGATCAGGGGCTTATCTCCCAGGGAAGCCTTGATATCCACCAGGGCGTCCGCATTCAAGACAAATGTGATAATCCCGTCGGCGCCGTTGGCGATGGCCGCCTCCATGGCCTCAATCCATTTATTATTGTCCAGGTTTTCCGTGGAGTAGTAGGTAAACTCTACCCCGGCCTCCTGGGCCGCTCTTTCCAGGCCGCCCCGGACGTCTTCGTCCCAGAATTTATTTGCCGTAAAGGGAATCACTGCCACCAGCTTAAGCTTCTCTTCCACGCCACCGGAGTTGTCTGTTTCTGCGGGCGCTGCCGCCGGCGCGTCCGCCTGGGTATCCCCACCTGCCTCCGGTGTGGACTTTGCCCCACATGCCGCCAGGTTAAACATCAAAACTATCGCCAGAACCAGGGTTATCAGTTTTTTCATTTCTCTTCCTCCTTTTTTCCTGTCTTTCTTACAGATTACGAATACTTTAACGTTAACTTTTACGTTATTTATATTAACCTGATTTGCATGAAATGTCAACATTTTTTTAAATTATCTTTTTGGGTAAATCAATATATACAAATCCATGCGCTTTATTTTTTGATTTTTCTTTATTTTTACTGTTATTTTGTGTGGAATCTGTTTGGGAATATTGGTTTTTTGGGCAGATTGCCCAAGATATGCTCTTTTTAAAAGACGCTTCTGTCTGCTGCCTGTAAAAAAACAGCCCCCGGTTTCCCGGAGACTGCTCCCAAAGGCTTTAGTTTTTACTGCTGAGGTATTTCTCAATATTTTCCAGAGCTTCCTGCTCGTCATTTCCGTCTGCGGTAACAAGAACTTCCTCGCCCGATGACAGGCCCAGGGTCATCATTCCCATGATACTCTTTGCGTTAACCTTCTTCTCATTGCTCTCTACATAAATATTACTCTCATACTGACTGGCAACCTGGACCAGCAACGCTACAGGCCTGGCTTCCAATCCAGAAGGAAGCTGAATTTTAATAGATTGTTTTGTCATAATAGTTTCTCCTCCTTAAAACTCTCTTAACTCCTCTGCCAAAACGCTCAGTTTTCGCAGTCTGTGATTCACGCCGGACTTTCCCACAGGCGGGTTCAGCATCTGGCCCAGCTCCTTGAGTGTCGCCTCCGGCTGCTCCAACCGCACCCGGGCCATTTCCGCCAGATTTTCCGGAAGCCTGTCAAAACCAATCATCCTCTGGATATACTGGATATCCTCGATCTGCTTTACCGCAGCCGAGATGGTTTTTCCTATATTGGCAGTCTCACAGTTCACCTGTCTGTTTACCGAATTGCGCATTTCCTTGAGAATCCGTACATTCTCAAAATTCATCAGCGCCACATGCGCCTCCATGACATTGAGCAGATCCACAATCTGGGAGCTCTCCTTCACGTAAACCACATAGTTCTTCTTGCGTTGGATAATCTTTGCGCCAATGGCAAAACTGGCAATCATCTCCTGCAACTGCCGGGCCTTCTCTTCCGTATCACATACGATCTCAAAATGATAACTCTTCTCAGGGTCGCTCACTGAGCCCGCCGCCAGAAAGGCGCCGCGGATAAAAGCCCTCCTGCAGCAGGAGTTCTGTATCAGCACGTGCTCTACCGCCTCCAGGCCATCATACGCGATCATCTGGTAGATTCCATGCCGCCTTACAGACACGTCTATCCTTATATTAAATGTTTTTCTCAATAATGTAAAGCACTTTCTTGCAACGGATAAATTTTCCGTCTGAATGCGGACATAGGATTTCCCTTTTTCTGTCTCCATCCATACGCCGGAAAATCCAAGAATGGCCGCCAGCTCCGCCAGCTGGCAGTGCCGGGCAGGGGCTGCCTGCCTGGACAGGCTTTCCTTTACTTCACTTGAAAATGACATATTTTCCCTTTCCAGTCCTCAATGCCCTTTCACAATGGCATCCTTGTAAATATCCCTGTGCTCCACCCGGATTCCATATCCAGAATGCTTCTCAAGGCCTTCATAAAGTTTATTAGCCAGGGTCACAGATCGGTGCTTGCCCCCGGTACATCCTATGGCAATCACAAGCTGGGTTTTTCCCTCCAGAATATAGTTGGGAATCAGAAACTGCACCAGATCCCCCAACTTGTCCAGAAAAACGTGGGCTACATCAAAGCCCATAACAAATTCCTGTACCTCCTTATCATTACCGGACAGCCCCCGCAGTTCCTCATGATAGTAGGGATTCGGAAGAAACCGCACGTCAAACACAAGATCCGCGTCTCCGGGAATGCCAAACTTAAACCCAAAGGACAAAACCGTGATAATGAGATTTTTAAATTCCTGGTTCATGACAAATATTTTTTCCAGCTCTGTCTTAAGCTCCCTGGTAAGGAGATTTGTGGTGTCCAGGATATAATCCGCCTGGCATTTTAAAAATTCCAGCCGCTGGCGCTCCTTTGCAATTCCCTCCGCAATGCGCCCCTCCACAGCCAGGGGATGCATCCTGCGCGTCTCCTTGTACCGCTTCAGCAGCACCTCATCGGAAGCGTCCAGAAAAAGCACCTCCAGATGGTAGTTGGATATCAGCAGTTCTTCCAGAATGCTTTTCAGCTTCTCCAGCTGCTGGCCGCTTCGGATATCCAGTCCCAGCGCCACCTTTGTAATCTCGCTGCTACCGGAGTAAACCAGCTCCGCAAATTTTTCTACCAGGGAAATGGGCAGGTTATCCACACAGAAATACCCCATATCCTCCAGCATTTTCAAAGAAGTGCTTCTCCCTGCACCCGACATTCCCGTCACAATAATAAAGCGCATGTTTCTCTCCTATTCCGGTAACTGCATCCACCCTTCCGGGCTCCTAAAACGCCAGAAAAATTTCCGGCTGTCTCACATCTTAAGCTCCTTCCGGCGCCGCGTCCGCAGCTTAGAATCCCAGCAGTTTCACTTCCAGCTCCAGGTCTACACCAGCCTGCCGTTTTACCTCCCCCCGGACATGCATGATTACAGCCATTACATCCCGGGCCGTGGCGTCTCCCCTGTTAATGACAAAGCCACAGTGCTTCTCCGATACCTGCGCGCCTCCCACACGGTAGCCACGAAGGCCTGCCTCCATAATAAGCTTTCCGGCAAAATATCCTTCCGGCCGCTTGAAGGTGCTGCCTGCGCTGGCGTACTCCAGAGGCTGCTTTTCCGTGCGTGTTCGCTTTAGTTCTTCCATCCGGGCCTCAATCTGTGTACTCTCTCCTTCCTTTAACAGAAATACCGCTTCCAGGGCAATATACGATTTCCGGGAAATCACGCTGCTGCGGTAGGTCAAATCCAGCTCTTCCCTGGAAAGCCAGCGTATCTCTCCCTCCGGCGTCAGAACCCGGGCCTTTTCCACCACATCCCTGATCTCTCCCCCGTAGGCTCCCGCGTTCATGGCCAGGGCGCCTCCCACGGTTCCCGGTATCCCTGAGGCAAACTCCAGGCCGCTTAATGACAGCTTTGCCGCCTCGTGGGCTGTCCGTATCAGAAGGGCCCCCGTCTGGGCAGTCAGCCGCCGTCCCTCAAAGGTAATCTTATCCTGGTTTTTAAAAAGCTGGATGATTACGCCTGAATACCCCTGGTCGCTCACCAGGACATTGCTTCCGTTTCCCAGAATATAATAGGGCTCCTCTGCCTCCCGGCATGTTTCTATTGTCTGCCACAGGGCTTCCGGGGTAAGGGGCGTCACAAAATATCCGGCGTTTCCTCCAACCCGGAAGGTGGTGTGGCGCTTCATAGGCTCCTGGGTATGTACCTGGGCGAGGCCGTTTATTTCACATAGTTTTTTATAAAAAATATTCTCCATAATCATATCCTTTTTCATAAATCGCTTGTTTTTGCTCCGATATGATACATTATATGCAAAATGATGGGATTGTACAACCCCTCTTATGGGGATGCCTTAAAAAAGGTGCAAAGTCATTTTTTGTTACTTAATGACTTTACACCTTTCTCTTTCAGATCTTTTGTTAATCTGACAATAATGTTTTCTTTATCTTTTCAGATATTTTTTCACATATTTTCCCGTGTAGGACAACGGGCTTTCCGCCACCTCCTCGGGGGTTCCCTTTGCTATGACGGTGCCGCCCCGGTCTCCGCCCTCGGGGCCCATGTCGATCAGATAGTCGGCGGTTTTGATTACATCCAGGTTGTGTTCTATGACTACCACGGTGTTTCCGTTTTCCGCCAGACGCTGTAAAATTTCCGTCAGCTTGTGTACATCGGCAAAATGCAGGCCTGTGGTGGGTTCATCCAGAATATAGATGGTTTTTCCTGTGCTGCGACGGCTCAGTTCCGTGGCCAGCTTTACACGCTGGGCCTCTCCGCCTGACAGGGTGGTGGATGGCTGTCCAAGCTTTATATAGGAAAGTCCCACATCATTTAGCGTCTCGATCTTGCGGGAGATGGAGGGCACATTCTCAAAAAATTTCACCGCTTCCTCCACCGTCATATCCAGCACATCGAAAATATTCTTCCCCTTATACCGCACTTCCAGGGTTTCCCGGTTGTACCGTTTTCCCTGGCACACCTCGCAGGGCACATAGACATCGGGAAGAAAATGCATCTCGATTTTAATAATGCCGTCCCCGGAGCAGGCCTCGCAGCGCCCGCCCTTTACATTGAAGCTGAAACGTCCCTTTTTATAGCCCTTACTCTTGGCGTCGGAGGTAGAAGCAAACAGATCCCGGATCTGGTCAAATACTCCCGTATAGGTGGCCGGGTTAGAGCGGGGCGTCCTTCCTATGGGGGACTGGTCGATATTGATAACCTTGTCAAGCTGCTGGATTCCCTTGATCTCCGTGTGCCTACCCGGAATCGTCCTGGCCCGGTTCAATTCCTTTGCCAGACGCTTAAATAAAATCTCATTTATCAGAGAGCTTTTTCCCGAGCCGGAAACGCCTGTGACACAGGTAAATACGCCCAGAGGAATCTCCACATCAATCTTCTTCAGATTATTTTCCCGGGCTCCCTTGACGGTGAGCCAGCCCATGGGGGTACGGCGCGTCTCCGGCACCGGAATCTCAAGCCTCCGGCTTAAATATGCTCCCGTAATGGATTCCGGCGTGTCCATAATATCCTGGGCTGTTCCCGCAGCAATCACATGCCCGCCGTGTTCTCCCGCTCCCGGGCCGATATCCACAATATAGTCCGCCGCCAGCATGGTATCCTCGTCATGCTCCACCACCACCAGGGTATTTCCCAGATCCCGCAGGCGTTTCAAGGTGGCCAGAAGCTTGTCATTGTCCCTCTGGTGAAGGCCGATGCTGGGCTCGTCCAATATATAAGCCACCCCCACCAGACCAGATCCGATCTGGGTCGCCAGACGGATGCGCTGGGCCTCTCCGCCGGACAGGCTTCCCGTAGCTCTGGCCAGAGTCAGATAATCCAGTCCCACATCCATAAGGAACCCTACCCGGGCCCGGATTTCCCTCAGTATCTGATCGCCAATCAGACGCTGCTGGCGGGTCAGCTCCATCTCCTGAAGAAAGCCCTGGAGTTTGCCAATAGACATAGATGTAATCTCATAAATATTTTTATCCTGGATGGTCACGGCCAGGGAGGTCTGCTTCAGCCTCTGCCCCTTGCAGGCCTTACAGGGGGTAATACGCATAAATTCCTCATATTCCTGCTTCATGGTCTCGGAGCCCGTCTCCCGGTAGCGTCGTTCCACATTGCGGATTAAGCCTTCAAAACTCACATCATAAACGCCCTCTCCCCTCTGCCCCTTGTAATGCACCTTTACCATGCGTCCGTTGGTTCCGTGGATAAGAATATCACGCACATCCTGGGAAAGCTGCTCATAGGGCGTATTAAGGTTAAATCCGTATTCTTCTGAAAGCGCTTTCAAGGTGGCATAGGTATAGCTGCCTGGATCCGTACAGGACTGCCAGCCCATAACCTGGATGGCTCCCCCTGCAATGCTTAGGGACGGATTGGGAATCATAAGCTCCTCGTCAAATTCCATTTTATACCCCAGTCCAAAGCAGTCTGGACAGGCGCCAAAAGGATTGTTGAAGGAAAAACTCCGGGGTTCGATCTCCTCCATGCTGATACCGCAGTCCGGGCAGGCATAACTGGAGCTGAAGGTCAGCATTTCCCTGTCAATCACATCCACCACCAGCAATCCCTCCGAAAGTCCCAGAACCGTCTCGATAGAGTCTGCAAGCCGTTTTTCAATGCCCTCTTTAACCACCAGACGGTCTACTACAATCTCAATGAGATGCTTGATATTTTTGTCCAGCTTGATTTCCTCCGACAGCTCGTACAGAATCCCGTCAATCCGCACCCGGACAAAGCCGCTCTTTTTCGCCTGCTCCAGCACCTTCACATGTTCCCCTTTGCGCCGTTTCACTACAGGGGCAAGAAGCTGGATTTTGCTCCGCTCCGGCAATGTCATAATCTGATCTACCATCTGGTCTACGGTCTGCCTCCGGATTTCCTTGCCGCACTTAGGACAGTGGGGAATCCCGATCCTGGCGTAGAGCAGACGGAAATAATCGTAAATCTCCGTGACAGTCCCCACCGTAGACCGGGGATTTCTGTTAGTTGATTTCTGATCTATGGAAATCGCCGGGGACAATCCCTCAATGCTCTCCACATCGGGCTTCTCCATCTGGCCCAGAAACTGTCTGGCGTAGGAGGACAGGGATTCCATATATCGCCTCTGCCCCTCCGCATAAATAGTATCAAAGGCCAGGGAGGATTTTCCCGAACCGCTTAAGCCCGTCAGCACCACAAACTCATTTCTTGGAATATTTACATCCAGGTTTTTCAGATTATGCTCATTGGCGCCTCTGATCTTGATAAATTGTCTCATAATCTGCTCCTTCTCCTTCGGTTACATATCATGCAGCTGCTTTTTCAGCTCTATCATCTTGTCCCGCAGCTCTGCAGCCGCCTCAAAGTTCAGTTCTGCAGCCGCCTTCTTCATTTTCTTGTCAATATCCGCAATAAGCTTCTTCAGCTCCTTCTCGCTCATGGACTCCGGATCTTTCTCAAACTGCAGCTCTTCCTGGGCAATTTCCTTGGTAATGCTGATAAGATCCCGCACTGCCTTCCTGATAGTCTGGGGCGTGATGCCGTGCTCCTGGTTGTAGGCCTCCTGTAATGCCCTCCTGCGCTCCGTCTCCTCCAGAGCGTAACGCATGGAATCCGTCACCATATCCGCGTACATAATCACATGGCCCTCCGAATTCCGGGCGGCACGGCCAATGGTCTGAATAAGGGACGTGCCGGAACGTAAGAACCCTTCCTTATCCGCGTCCAGAATCGCCACCAGAGTAATCTCCGGAATGTCCAGACCCTCCCTCAGCAGGTTAATGCCCACCAGAACGTCAAAGACATCCAGTCGCATATCCCGGATAATTTCTGTGCGTTCCAGTGTGTCAATATCCGAGTGCAGATATTTCACACGGATTCCCAGCTCCCGCATATAGTCCGTCAGATCTTCCGCCATGCGCTTAGTCAAGGTAGTAATCAGAATTTTGTGGCCCTTTGCCACCTCCTTATTGACCTCCCCTACAAGATCGTCAATCTGGCCCTCCACAGGGCGCACTTCTACCTTGGGATCCAGAAGTCCTGTGGGCCGGATAATCTGTTCCGCCCGCAACAGCTCATGGTCCGCCTCATAATCCCCAGGCGTAGCGGAAACAAACAGCATCTGGTCTATTTTACTCTCAAATTCACCAAAATTCAAGGGGCGGTTATCCTTTGCCGAAGGAAGCCGGAAACCATAATCCACCAATGTGGACTTTCTGGACTGGTCTCCCGCATACATTCCCCGGATCTGTGGAATGGTCTTGTGGGACTCGTCAATAATAATCAGAAAATCCTCCGGGAAATAATCCATCAATGTGTTGGGCGGCGCCCCGGGCGCCAATCCGGCCAGATGTCTGGAATAGTTCTCGATTCCGGAACAGAAGCCTGTCTCCTTCAGCATTTCAATGTCAAAGTTTGTCCGCTCTGATATCCTCTGGGCTTCCAGAAGCTTGTCCTCCCCTTTAAAATAACGGATCCGTTCCTCCAGCTCCTCCTCAATGGCCCTGGCCGCCTGACGTATCTGCTCCGCCGGAACCACGTAGTGGGAAGCCGGAAAGATCGCCACATGATCCCGCACTCCCCTAATCTCCCCGGTCAGCACATCAATCTCCGAAATCCTGTCAATCTCGTCTCCGAAAAATTCAACCCGGATAGCCGTATCCATTTCACTGGCCGGAATAATCTCCAGCACATCACCTCTCACCCGGAAGGTTCCCCGTCGGAAATCCATATCATTCCGCTCATACTGGATATCCACCAGCTGCCGCAGAACCGCATCCCGGTCCTTCTGCATACCCGGTCTTAGAGATACCATCATCTTCTCAAAGTTCTCCGGCTCTCCCAGCCCATAAATGCAGGATACGGAGGACACGATAATCACGTCCCTGCGCTCAATCAATGATGCCGTGGCCGACAGACGCAGCTTGTCGATCTCATCATTGATGGAGGAGTCCTTGGCAATGTAGGTGTCGCTGGAGGGGACATAGGCTTCGGGTTGGTAGTAGTCGTAGTAGGAGACAAAATACTCCACTGCATTCTCCGGGAACATCTCCTTGAATTCTCCGTAAAGCTGCGCCGCAAGCGTCTTGTTGTGGGCGATGACCAGCGTCGGCTTCTGCAATTCCTGAATGACATTCGCCATCGTAAATGTCTTGCCGGAACCCGTAACCCCTAGTAAAGTCTGGAATTGATTGCCCTCCCTAAAGCCTTTGACCAGCTCGGCGATAGCCTGCGGCTGGTCGCCTGTGGGCTTGTAGGGGGCTTGTAATTTAAAAGCATGCCCGTCCTTTGGGCTGCTTTTATGAGCAAGTAGCTGACCGCTGTCAGCGGATTGCGAATTTCCTCTCTTATCTGGCATATGAAAACCTCCAATTTGTGGCCGAAAAAAGTTTGCTTATTCGCCCAAAATTCGTGTAATTCAGTTTTCGATTCGTGTAATTTGGGCTTGCAAAGCTGGCGAATAAGCGTTAAAATAGCAATTACACGAATGCAGGTCACAAAACCGTATTTTTGAAACGAAACAACACTGAAAAACACCAGCCAGTACAGATAGTATTATCCAGTCATTTGGTTTTTCATTATAACACATAAATCAAAAAAAGTACAGACCAAAACCGAACTTTTGTTCTATACTTTTTTATGCCATTCTGTTATGCCAGTATCTTAGTTTCATGCAAGAAATTCACTGATTTGTTCTATATAATTATCTTCTGAAAAATCTGTACCGCTTTGGGATTGAAATTGTTCTTTAATAAAATGGTACAGAAGGTGCTTCGCAAATCATGCCACCTTATATCAGGCAGACCATTGTCCTCTAGCAGCTTCTTATAATGCCTTCAGTGAAAATCCTTGCTTCTCGGACGCCCATAGGTGGAACAGCAGATATAATCCAAATCCTGAAATGTGCCTGACCGCCTTCTGCGGTTCTTCTCATACACTTTTCTTTCTTCCAGAATTGCTTCAAACACATAATCCGGTATGGGGATGGTTCGGTAGCTGGATGGCGTTTTCAATCCGATTTCCTGTTTTGTAAACGTCTTAGCTGGGAAGTCCCCAGCAGTCGTGTTCGGCTTCTTGCCTAACTGCCGCTGTACTTTTAATGTCCGGTTGATATAATCTATATCCGAATATTTTACCCCATTGATTTCACACCGCCTCAATCCCAACAGCACGGCAAATAATACCTGCATATGGATTGGCGTTTCCCGGCTCGCTTCAATGAGCGTTAAAACCTGCTCCATATTCAGCGTCTTTTGTGTGTCGCTGTTCCGGGTGTGATATGCTTTCTTCTCTATCTGCTTTGGCAGTGCCACATCAATCGTCGGATTTATGGAAATGATTTTCTTATTCACAGCATATTGCATAGACGTATTCATCACCGTTTTTACCAATCTTGCGATAGAAACGGAAGCCGCCGCTTCTTCATAGTAAAGGCTCTGGATATGGCTCCGTTTAATTTCTGTCATTCTGATGTTGCCCATCGCCGGAATCACATGGTTATTCACAATATTGGAATAAGTTTCATAGGAGCCGCTTGTAATGTGTGGGCGCATTTCTTTTTCAAGCCAGAACAGCACAAAATCTTTTACCTTTACACTTGTGTATACCACATATGTGCCTGAATATAATTCGCCCAGCGTCTTGTCCCTGTCCGTGTTCGCCGCTTTCTTTGTCGCAAATCCAGATTTCTGCTGTGGTATTTTTGTCCCGTCCGCATAAATCAGCACTACACGATAGCCAAACTTATTCTTAATCGGCGTGACGTTATAAACCTTCCAGTCCACAAACTGCTGTAATTTCAAATCAAATTCCATGTTATCCTGTCCCTTCCCTGCCTTCTGGAATAAAAGCGTCATTCATAAAGGCAATAATCTTTTCTTTTTCATCCATAACGTCACAATAATATTCAAAGGTTGTATTGACAGAACTGTGTCCCAACACCCCTGATATTTTCGCAAGAGGAACACCCTGTTCCACCAAAATGGTGGCAAACATATGTCGAAGTCCATGCACAGTTACGGCAGGAAGCCCATTCCGCACACACAGCTTTGTCAAAGCGTTATTCATAGCAGACAGACTATGTACCTTTCCATTTGCCTGACAACTGATATAATCGTTATCAATAAAAGCCTCCTGCATCTTTTCTTTATACATATCTATCTGATATTTTGTTTTCTCCAGCTCTGTAATAATGACCTCCGGCACACGCAGCACCCGAAAACTGTTGGGCGTTTTGGGGTCACGTTCGATTAAAATATTTTCTTCAATCCTGCTCCCCTCTTTTATAATAGGGTTTGCAACAATCTGCCTGCTGATTTTCACACTACGGCGTTCTAGATCAAAGTCAGAAAATTTCAAGCCATAGTTTTCGCCTTTCCGCAGTCCGCAAAACAGTCCCAACAGAATTTCAAGATACCAGTTATCCTTTGAAGCCGCCTAAAAAAGTATTTTTATTTTCTCCCTGCTGAGAATCACGATATTGGGTTTCTTTCGCTTATACGGCCTTGTTTCCGGCACGGGATTCACATTGACATAACCCTCTATAACTGCTTCTTTCATGGCCAGATTCAGAATTTCCCGTCCTTTGTTTCCTGCCGAAACACAAGCCTTTGACGTCCTCTCCAGAAGTCCGTCCAGGTATTCCACGCTGACAAACCTCATCTTTATATCATAATCAATGTTGGGGATAATCAAGTCATATAAGGTGTATGCTCCAACCATTCTTGTTGTCGTTTCAATTCTTTTTGAATATAATAAGCAGTCCTCCATGCTCCATGTGAAGGTTGATTGTCTAAATCTTTCTATTGAACAAAAAATATTATCTCTACCATCAACATGTATTTTTTAGCAGTTATTACACTACAGAACAACCCTATTTAAAAACCAAGCCCTTGTTTGATTTTCTCCATGATTTCATTATCAAATTGATAATTCATTTCCCTTAGTCCAATCGTAGCTCCCTTTTTGGGGTATATCCATAAAACACCCATATCTCTTGCAGCTTGTTTCAAAGTGAACTTTTTATCTGATGTGGCAACTACAAACACCACATCTTTAATTTCCGAATAGGGCAGCCGCTTCTTTTCCAATACCAGGCCCTTTTCATAAAAACGGGCTGCGCCGTCTCCACGTTTTTTCGGAACCTCTACAATCAATTTCCCAAACTCTGCATCCGGCGCACCATCGGCAAGGTTTCATCTTTTGTCACAAACCAGAATGTACATTCTTCACTGTCATACAATCCAACAGCCTGCCCATCCATGGCCTGGTAAAGCCTTCGGGTATTGCCTGCGGCGATCTGATCCGTAATACCTGCAATGGAAGACAGGTATGGACTCAACTTCCCTCCTTCAGACAACATCGATGGTTCAAAATCCGGAAACTCCCAAAGGATCAGATTCAATTTTTCATCACAAGCCAGCGCCCACAAAAATTCCGCCGCCCAGTGATACACCGCCTGATTTTCTGTGAGAAAATTCACTTTGCCATCCTTTATCTGCTTCAATCCGGAAAGAGGACGAACCACGTTATAACTGTGATAAAATCTGCCTGGCAGATAGCGGTAAAACTCTTCCAATGAAAGCGGCAGTGAAGCCCCCAGACGGGCTCCTGCCCGTTCAATACTTTCCTCCTTCGCTCCCTTTCCCTCAATCCCGGCAAATTTGCAGAGAAACTGTAATACCGGGGCAATGGATTTCAGTTCCCGTTCCTGTGGCGGCTGGGGTGGAGCCGAGTTAAAAACAGGATGTCCATCCTGGCTTTTTATCCAGACATATTTGAATCCCATCTGTTTCATAAGCTGTTCCATTTCCTCATCAGTCCTGCCGCCAAAATAAGCCAACTCTGAATAGAGAATACTTCCACATAAAATCCTGGATGGTTCCTCCACAAAGTTTACGCTAAAATTTGTTCTATGACTGGAAAGATGCTCCGGCGGAACATGATAAAACGTATTCGGAAGATGCTCCCGCATTTTTTTCCAATAACTTTCCGCCTTATCCTTGTTGACGGCCGCCACGCTGGGCTGCGCCAGGGTCTGCTGGTATCCTAGCCATTCCATGATCCACTGAGAGAGTTTTGACTGATTGCATGGCACTTCACGGCCCTCCAGATGCTTTTCTTCCTTGCGTGTTTCCGGCAGCACATAAAGCCCCCACATCTGCGGATTTTCCAGATCATTGCTGCTCATGGTATCCGTCCAATAGACACGTTTGCAAATTTTTAATTCCTCAAGTGGAATCAGATTTCCCTTTTCCGTAAAAGCAGGATCATCCGGATGAAAGGTCAGATATAATTCCTGCAGAGCCTGGGGTAGCATAACCCCCAGTTCTTTTTCCTTGTCTGCAATGTCCTCCGGTGTCACGGAGCTTTCCATACTGCTGCCAAAAGATTTGATTTTTTTCAGTTCTTCAGATATCATAGCGCCGCCTTCCTATTCTTTATAATAAATCACCGGGACTCCTTCAAACGCCAGTCCTTCCTTCCTGCACAACTCGTAAAAATCGCCGTTCCTGTTATTGTTCTGCCATTCAAAATAGATTTGATACAATTTCATGTAATACTCAAACTCTTCCACAAGCTGCGGATCTACTGTTTTTTCTGAAAGGATTTTCTTTGCTACACCTACAATATTTTCAAATTCCTCTTTTGTAATGCGGATGCTCTCCGGAAAATGATGCTGCCCCCACCATAGGGAATCAAGCTGCTCCCTGAAATAGAGCTGAACCGTCTGAGGATCACATTTTTCATGCATGTATGCGCGCTCCAGGATGGGATAAAAATCATGTTCCATCTTTGGATCGTGGGGATTGTAAATGTTTCCAAAAATCTGGTACGCCCACCGCATCTGCGGCATCTGATTTTTCTCACATTCACGGCTTAAATAATCGTCAAGCAGCTTTGTTAATTGAAATGGCAGGTGGCGTCTGGGCAACGCATCCCCCGGAAATTTCATCTCATCCAGGTATTCTCTGCAAAACCGAAACAAAACAGCGTCTGCATCTGCATCCGGCACATTTTCTTTAAAAGATTTTGTAAATGAGAACAGAAAGCTGTTTGCCTGCTTTTTCAATCCCTTTTTACGCAGATCCCAATATTTCTGTATCTCTGTGATAAACTGCTCATAATCCATGTCCTAACTCCTCTGGAAGATTCTTTCCGAACAATTCTCTGATTGGAAATTCTGGAACCAGTTTCTTTTTCCTGTCATATTTTTCAGACGCATGATATGGCCGGAAAAGAAATCCCCTGCCCAACTCTGCCCGAATCTCTTGGGCTACACTCTTCTCAAAATATTCTACAACCTTCTCTCGCTGCTCTGATGGTATATCCTCAAATACACTTTCCGTCAGCTGGATTGCTATAGTTTCTCCAACTTCCTCCGTTTTCCAGCAAGGGGCATTGAGTATGGTTTCTCTTCCCAAAAGGTTAATATACGGCAATCCGAAATAGGTACGCCACTTGAGGGCAGGGCATCGGACAGACAGATCATCCGGAATAAGCATGCTTTCCGTTGCGGTACATGGGATAGAGCTGGTAAAATCGTAGATTTTTGCATGGACTGGGGAAAACCTGCAAAGTGGCATGCCGAAGTTCTCCAATCTGTTAACAGGAATAATCCTGCTCTAATTCCTCCTGTGTGGGGAATCTTGCTTCATCCTCGTCAAGAAAGTCACCAGTACAGGCAAAACGGAGAAAATCATGAAAGTCCTTACAGATATAAAGTTCCCGTGTTTCCATATACTTCCTTACTTCCGATTTGCTGTTCCATTTTACCCCGGCGCCCATCATGTCATATACGCCCTCTTCATGTATCGTGACAACGCCGCCGCTTACCAGATCCAGATGCACCAGATACCCGTATACCTTTCCAAGCCCGATAAATCCTGCCTCCAAAAAGCAGGGGCAATCATCCCGGGTTTTCTGTTCTTGCTGGAGGTTCTTCAAAAATTCTGTTCCGCTGTTTCCCTGAATATTATGCCAATCAAACTCAACCGTTGGGCCAATGTCAAATTCGGGCCTGGGAATATAGCCATTTTTCTCCCGTGAAAAGGTTTTGCTCCATGAACAGGCAAAGGAATCTCCGCAAAAGGAAACAAGCACAGTAATGTCACCTGGCATTTTATAGCTTAACAAAAATTCACGGTAGGGCGCTGGCAGCTTATATCCAAGCCCTTTTTCAATATCTGATAAATCTTTCTCTGTAAAGCCGGATTCTTTGAATGGCTCTTTCCATAACTGCGGTTCCCGTTCTCTCAATATCCCCAAATACTTTTTTGCCGTTGTCATAAAAGCCTCCTTTGACAAATCATAGTTACCAACTATCCCAATAGCTGGGCTTTATTGGATCAAATTCATCCTCCCGAAAGCGGTACAGGTCATATATTCGATTCTTGTCAGATTTTTCACTGGATTTTATCATGCATACGAAAACGATCCGGCTGGAATCAAATCTCTTCGGTTTGCTTTTCAATCCCAGTATAACTGGTCTATTAGCAGAAAACTCATTCTTTGGCCTTGTATAATGCCCCCAGTACAGATTGGGATAATTTTTTATAATTGTTTCGCCCAAATATATAGAAATATCCAGCGCAAGAGACAGCGTTTCTTCTGTATATTTCATCGTTATTTTTCGTATATTCTCCTCCATCGACTTCGGATATTTGGAAACACTATACTCGATTTCTTTCTTGGTCTTGGGAGCCTGTTTAATCTTTGTTTCATACCAATCCCATTAACCGTCACACTCCTTTTCCAAATGTTCTTATTTTCTCCGCCATACCCCAAACAGGCTTTTCTTGTAATGTTTCAATGCCTCGATTGCCGGCCCGTAATTTCCCGCCGCTTTCAGATACTCTACACCTTTTTCAATATCCTCCCGCACACCGATCCCTTCGGCATACATCATCCCCAGGCCATAACTTTTATAGCAGGATTTTTCACTTCTCTCCAATAACGCCTTCCCTCTCGCCGGATCTTGTCTACAGCCATGCCCCAGCAGATAGCAGATTCCCAGCAGATCGTATTTGATACCTTCCGGCTCCTTATCTCTCTCCAGCCATTGGACCGCCTGCGCATAGTCCACAGCCGTACCCCAGCCGTTGAAATACAAACGTCCCAACTGTCGGCAGGCATAGCTGTCGTTACCATAGCTGGCAGTCTTTTTGTAGCACTCTAAAGCATAGGGCACATTGCGCTCCACCGCCCTGCCGTTCCAATAAATATCCCCTATAATATGCCAGCTCCAGAGATGTCCTGCCTCTGCCGCTTTCAGCGCCCAGGGAAGAGCTTCTTTATCATTATCCTCTGTATAGGCCAGATAATGGGCATAGGCATACATCCACTCGGGGTAGCCCCGTTCTGCACCCTGACGCATAATAGGAACTTCTTTTCCCGGCTCTGCCGGAATGTACTCTCCCCGTCCATGCTCATAGTAATGACCATAATTCCGCCCCGCCAGTATCATGCCGCCGGAAAATGCTTTCTCAAACCAGGGGAGACACTGTTTTATCTGCAGGCGTTTCCATTCGTTCCAGGCTCCCTTATCTGCAAAGTCACTTTCCTTGTGATCTTCGATCTCTATAATGTCCAGAAAATAATAGGTGTTCCCGATCATGTACTGGCAGAAAGCGCAGCCATTTTCGGCTTTTTCATAGATGACATCCCATGCTTCTTTTATGCTCTCAAAAGGCATGATCTCCCGCAGTTCCGGTGTCAGCATATCCATACGCAGTGCCCCCAGAACCGCAGCGGCGCTGCCCAGGGAGATCGCTTGATGGAGCATGGCATAGGCCGCCGCCTCGTTTTCTTCAAAGGGGTGATATTCCCAGCTGTAACAGGAGCCGGAAAAACAGCGGGAGAGAATATAGCAGGCATCCCCATCGTCTTCCTTTGCCGCAAGCAGCAGTGCGTCCGCCGCCGCTGTTGCCTTGTCGTTATCACAACAATAATAAAGATCCTCAATGGCTTTATCCACCACATCGCTAAAATACTTACCCATGTTTCTTTTTTCCCTTTCTGTTTGCTTTTTCTATCTGGCCGGTAATATCAGTCCAGCCGTTCATTTCTTCAAAAACACCGGAATTCAAATAATTAACCAGCCAGAATTTCACCTGTGTTACAGTTCCTTCTTTCGCCAGAAACCTGGTATTCCCTTTTCCCGTGTTATTGGTACACCAAATCACCATCAAGTCATTTTGAACACCGGGGAAGAAATCAAGTGCCTGCGTTCCCCAATTCATGAATACCTTTGTGTATTTCCCCTCATGGATACCTTCAATAGCCAGTTCCACATCTCTGGTGGAGAAAAAATTATGTTCATCATGCCAGCTCTCTCCAAAAATCACCAGAAGCTGATACCAGCCCCGCACTTGGCCCTTCTGTTCCCTTTGGAGCTGATACCAGTAAGATTTTATTCGTTCCTCAGTCTGCTGGGTATCAGGTTCGCTTTTCCCCGCAGCGACTTCTTTTGTATTACTCAAAGACCCTTGTTTGTCAAAACCAGCAACTGGCTCTGCCGCCTCATCTATATCTTCCGGGTTGTCCTCTGTTTCGCCTTTATAGATGCTGCCCTCTTCCCATCCCGTATCATCTTCCTCGCTGTATTCATCTTCCTCGTCATATTCCTCCCGCAAAGGATCGTTTTCTATTTTTTTCCATGTTGAAAAATCAGCGCTGCCAACCAGAATTTTTTCAAACCAGTCTTTCACCTCGTCAAACTCTGCGCTTCTGTGGTACGATTCATATTCCCCTTCAGATACTTCCATAAATGCCGTCAACCGAAAGGTCTCGCAGTATATACAAAAAATCTGGCTTACGTTCCCCATTTCCTGTACGGCAAAAGGCGGCAGGATCTGGAGTGTGAAAACGCTCCCTTTATCACTTTCCATCAGGCTTTCCAACTGTTTTTGTAAAACCTCCACTGTAACATTGGAAGTCCTGTTACCAGAGGTATCCGTAAGAATAAACTGGCTTATAGGTGCCTGCTTTTGTCTTTTATCCGGCTTGACCAGATCACGTACCCCATCCCATATTCCCAACAAGCCAAAGCCCGCCATTCCAATCCCGATCAGGAGTCGAATAATGCCAATCCCTTCCTTCATTTCAGCAAGTCCGATCACTACCAGGCCAAAACCCAGAAATGCAGCATAGCCTCCCAATATAAGAGGTGTCAGCCGCAGCCGTTTTCCTGTTCTGTTCTTTTTTCTCATAATGTACTCACACCTTGCTAACCTTTTTTCAATATCCCAATTCGTTTTTGTGTTTCCAGTGTATAAAATACCATTGTCAACTAGACTTCCCTTTTAGCTACAAGGTAGAACGAACTGGCAAGAACAGACCCAATGACTAAAGATATGACGCTTTTTAGAAAAATTATGTGGCGTATGTTTTCTTTAAAATAGGTCACCGCATCAGCTGCCAGTTTGATCCTCAACCCAGGAACTAAATAACAAAGTCCTACGTATGAAACGATAAAAACCACTATGAATATTGCAACAGATACCATAATTCTTTTCATGCCAGGCCCTCCTTAAAGCTGGATTTGTATGTGTTAATAACTATTCATCCGAACACACAAAGCCGAATTGGGACTTTTCAATCTGCTTTTGAATCATAAACTAAAATACTAACAGCTTTGCAGCATATTCAGCATTTCTTCCATTCCTTATTATGAAAGGGTACGCTTTTCGTCACAGCCCGCAAAATGACCAGCGTCCATTCTGGCACCACTGGGCATTATCAATCATCCACTTATCATCGATCAGACGCATCAAATAACGATAATAGAAAATATCCTGTTCCGCATAAAGCCAGAATTTGCTTTTTGTGACCCGTTCTCCAGCAATCAGATGATGATCTGTATAAGTCCCGCCGTTTCTCCAGGAAAGATTCACGGGGCGCCAGCCGGGCCGGGGAGACCAGCTCACTTTCCTGGCAAACAGTGTATCGATCTCCGCCTGATCACCGCGTCCTCTTTGTTCTGCCATCTGCTCCCAGCGGTTCATGTCGTTAAAGAATTCCCGCAGCGCACGAATAGGCGCCTGTAATTCAGGATTGTCCAATGAAATTCGATTTTTCATGGTTTTATAGGTACGGGCATCTTCATATAACTTACGCTCTTCCTTTGTAAACAACCCCGCCAGTCCCTCGTCATCATGCCTGTCTGTATCGCTGATGTACAGCTTATCCCTCCAAGAAACCGCCAGCAGTCCTTCAAAGGTAATACGATGGCAGGCAGCTATATAGATATTTTCCAGTTTTTTAATCTGTGCGGCCTGGGCCAGCCCCTCGTTGTCCAAAGCTGTCCGCTGTAAAAACAGATCCTTTAAGGGAAGGTCTTTCAACAGTTCCAGTCCGTGTCCGGTAATCCGTCTGCCCCGCATCAGGGCCAGCATATTCAGCTTGGGAATCCTCGCCAAAATGGAGAAACACTGGTCGTCAAACGGCGCATCATTCAATAAGACCTGTTGAAGCTTCGGGCATTGTCTGACGGCCTCCTCAAGGGTATCTAAACTCAGCGGCGCTTCTATCCGTTTTGTTCCGTTACAGAGATAGGCGCCATTCTGATATTCCAACATATAAGTATTCGGGGCAAATTCCAATATCATATTTTTTCCTCCCATGCTTTCTTCCGGAATATTCCGGAAATACTTTTGTGTATCCATCCATGTTTACAATTTCTGAATCTATGCAAACCCACTTTGCTGTTTCCATTCCCTCCATCTTCCCTCATCCATCAGAAGCTTCCATCCTCCCCGGTAATCCAGGCCAAAATAATCAAACTGCCGCATCAGGTTGCTTGTGAGCTGTCCTTCCGGCCTGCTGGCTCCCAGACAGGCACCGCCCCTTAAGACCATCTGGCTGCCTTTATAGTCAAACTTAGCGTTTTCGTGAGTTCTATACTTGTCCAGCAGTTTTACATAAAGCTCCTGCAGCTGCCGGTCCTCTACCCCCTCCGTACACCAGACGGCATAGATCAGCAGAGTGGGATCTTCCTCCGTGGACAGATAATCCAGGAAATAATCCAGCACCTCTTCTTTTCCCTTCAGTTCCTGGATGCAGTGGAACAGTGAGATCCTGTCATTCCTGTTCAGATTCTTCCGCACTTCCATGTCTGTCTCTTCAGCGCAGGCCTGTTTGAAATACGTTTTCTGTTTTCCCGGCAGGGTTTCAAATTTATAGAAACTTTCAATAATCTCGGTTTTTTCCTCCGGATTATCCGTCTGTTGGTATAGCTCCATCAGCTGGACAGGGGTTCCGTCCATATTCAGCCCAAATCCCACCTCCTCTTCATTGTAACCTGCGATCACCTCCCGCAGCCACCGTTCATACCATTCCAGAAATCCCTTTTCCCGCGCAAAAAACGGCGGACCGCAGAAATCCTCATCATAATAAACCACCTGCCCCCGATACGGTCCTGCAAGCATAAGGCCCGTCATCAGTGTGCAGCCCTGGATGCCGATTGGCAGAATCCCTGCATAAGGATGCACTTCTTCCCCTTTCCTCCTGCCCTCCGGGTCAGCCATTCTGTCCCATTCCTCCTCACTCATTTTCGGATAGATTACCGGTTCCTTCATGACGCGGTAAAGGCGCACGCCATGGGAATCAGAAAGATCCTCCTTCAGCGCTTTCAGACCGTAAAGTCCGTAATAAGGGCCTGCACCACCGTTTCCCACCAGCATCAGAAAGTCCCGATATTCTTCCGGCAGCCGGATGCCCTGCTGCTCCTCAAATTTCTGTATTGCTTCCTCGCCGGCGGGCACCGCCAGCTTATACTGATGGCTGTATGCTCCGAACCGTGCAAGATCCGGGTCTTTTGCCTTCGCCTGTCCCAAAAGCTTTAAGATATGTTTCACCCATGAGGGCTGTGCTGTTCTGGCCATTTCTTTTCGTCTCCTGTAAATATGCTTAAAATAAGATGCTTATTCAGATACTCCAATCCTGCATGGAATCCATTCCACCGGCTCTCCCTTTCCTTTGATCTGACTGGAAAAACGTGTCACCTCCGTGAAATCATGATCCAGCAGTCCTATATGGTTAAATTTTATGTCCGGCAACTCTTTTTGTAAGGAATTGCAGAGAAACGAGTGGAAACCGCTGATATCCCAGCCAAGAATATCGTTTCCAAGGCATGGGCTTTTGTCATCCTCTCCATTCATCCGGCCATGGCTGTTACCGTCCTTCAGCTCACCTGCCAGAATCTCATATCGCTTGTTTGTCCCATCCGCCCATGAAGCATTCCCATCTGGGGTGCTGATCCCCTACGCAGCCGCTGACCGACAGGATCTGTCTGCTGATCCCCCGCAGCCATTCCGGGGTATCGCACAGTTCACATATGTAGTATCCGATCACTTGATAACATTTCATACTTACGCTCCCCCCCTTCTGTCCATATCCTCATTCAGCGTTTCAAAGCCTCTTTATTATTCTTTTTTACTGTTTCCAACGATTGCCTTGAAAGCTGCCAGCGCAGTGGATACAAAGCGCGTCGGCAGTTCCTCCGGAGCACAGACCAGACTTTCCGGCACATGATCCCAGGTTAGAAAATGCCGGAACCGGTAAAAGATCACTTTGTCCATCGTAATGATCTCCGGCCCATATTCCGGTCCTCTCCAGATACCGTCAAAGGTGAGCTGCGCACCGTACCCATGGAGCAGATCCGCCATATGATACGACATATATTGGTTCTTATCGCTTCCCTGATACAGCCCCCATTTCCCTGCCGAGGTGATTAGGAAAAACTGCGTTACCTGAACACCGGTGAACGCTGTCAAATCATACTGCCCCTGACACACAGGTATCTTAAGCTGCGGAAACGGCTGTCTCCATTTCTCTTTTCCCGCATATTTCTTCCAAAATTTCCGCTCTGTTTCTGTCAGTTCCTCCGGATGCGCCAGCCCGATCCTGCCCGTTTCATCAGCGAAAGATTCCGGAGAAACGCTCTCCCCTTTCCCATCCACCACACTTCCGTCTTCTTTCAGGGCAAATGCGGTCTGAAGCTCCCCATTTCGGTAATATCCCCAGAGAAGGTTTCGTGCCATCGCCCGGCCTGCCAGATGCTCCTTCATGTTCTTCCAGTCATAGCAACTCCACAGGTAATTCCAGATAAACACACGCAGGAGAGCCGCCTTCTGCCTTTTTATAAATTTTTTATCGGAAACATCCTCCGGCTCCTCCTGTACGGGAAACAGAGCGCAGGCCCGCAGCTCTTTCTCCAGTTCCATCTGCTCATAAGTCGGATTCGCCAGCTTCTCGCAGATGACCTGACACTGCTGTCTTAATTTTTTTGTTTTGTGTTCTGTAAGCAGGAATGTATGGTCATCAAACTCACAGAACAGGTAGAGAAATTCCATCCATATTCTCTGCCATTCCGTCTGATAAGAGGAATGATGATGGACGATCATCTCTCCCAGCACTTTTTTGTCAAGAAGGCGGATTGCCGCTTCCCGGTCCATTCGGGCAGCGATTCTGACCGCGTCCGGAGACAGATTGTACATGCGGTTTGTGGTCATTCCCAGCAGATAAGCGCACATGGTATCCATCGGCTTCCATCCAATGCGGTAGAGGATTTCCATGCTGCTTTCATGGGACACCTGCAGGAACCGTTCCCGCATATCCGTAAATCCCAGAAGCGACTGGTATTTCCCGTTAGGATTGATATAACGGTTATATTTTTCTGCCCAGAATGTCCTGACAGTAGGGCTTAATTCAAACAGCAGGCTTCTCCAGTCGTTCTGTTTCTCGCTCCCCTCGTCAAGGCTCTGCTGTTCTTCCGTCTCAAATTTACGGGGAACACAATACTTTGGCATGACCTGCTCCATTTTTGAAAGGATATCTTCGGTATCCTCCCCCTGTTCCAGTATTGTCAAAAGATAGTTCGGAATCCATCCCCGCAGGTATGGATCCCGGAATGCCTGACGAACCTTTTCAAGCAGCTCTTTTTTCTCGTCCATCATCAAAAGATCTCCGTTTCCTTTTCATTCTTATTATATTGTATACAGGCCTTTTAACGTCCTGTTATCAAGATCTTTCCGTCTTTTTCGCCAGGCCGTGGTAATACCGCATGAACCGGCATACTTCCTCATAGGTCTCCCGGATCGCGTCCCGGCGTTTTTGCGCGTCTGAAATCTCCTTTGTTTCCAGAAAGAGCTGTGCATTGCGGTACATTACCGCCATGGCGTCCCTTGGATCATCGCAGGCATTGGGGAACTCCTTCAAGCGGTCTTTCATATAATCGGAATTATGTCTCACACATTCTTCAAGGCGTGCATATCCTTCCGATTCCTTTCCGGTCAGCAAATCCCATACACCAAACAGATAGCTGTCCGCTCTCCAGGGGTCCGGTTTCCCCTCCGCATCCAGATCCCACATAGGCCGGCCGGTTTTCGGATCGTTCGGGCCTTTCTCTGTAGCTTTCAGGTAATCCCGGTGCTCTTTTGCAAAGTAGGTCTCCAGGCTGTCGATCTTCTGCCACTCCGGGAGCATGCCGTCGGCCAGGAATGTCAGAATATCATCAAATTTTCCGTTGATGCTCTCCAGTGCGGCAGCATCCACGGCCTCCGTACCATACTGGATTACGCCCCACTCATTACGCATCTTTTGAAAATATTCCCCCTGGCTGACATGCCCCGGCAGGCCTAAAATTCCGTACTGTATGGCATAGACAGGACAGAGATAACAGATCATGGCCTCATATCCGCCGCCCCTGAAATAACCAATAAACTGGATCCGGGATACCAGGCCGTTCTTTTCCCGCACAAAGGTTTTGGGACCCGCTTTTTTCATGCCGTATGCCTTTGCGGCAGGAGCGATCTTTGCCTGCAGGTTCTCCTTTAGACGCAGTTTCAGCTCTTCCCCGCATTCTTTCCACTGTTCGGTTGTTCTTGCCTCTTTATAGCGGAAGGCTTTCGCCGGTTTCTGGCCAGGCGGCATTCCCAGCAGGCTCTTCCAGTCAAAAGTGATGGTTTCTGTCGGATGTCTCTCCAGATATTCTTCCCAGGGACGCCTGGCAGACGCCGTTTTCCTGTAGTAGGCTTCCATGGCTTTCTGCCTGTCACGAATTTCCTCTTCTTGTGCTTTTTCCTCATAATAACCGGAGGTTTTCACCGGGCGCCCCTGGGCATGGAAATAATAGGCAACGCCGCCCTGCGTCTTTGTCATCCAGTAATAGTTCGCGCTCCATAAAGCGGGCATGATCCGCCCTCTGTCTCCCCGGTTCAAGGCCTCTTCCAGCTTAAAGCTATTGCTGTTCCACCATGTTTCCCACTCCTCTGGTTCTACATCCCCCGCCACAACGCGCAGAAACATCTGTTTCATCTCATCCTGAAATCCCATCTTTATTCTTCCTCCCCTTTTCTTTCCGCCACCGCATACTGAAAGCCTGCGCTCATGCCACATGTCCCATTGGAATGTATCTTATAATCTCTATCGAATTCATCCTCTGGCAGTAAATCCATTTCTTCCTGTGAAGAAATATATTTCATGATCTTTACTTCCCCTGTTTCCAGGTTCCGGCTGAGTATGTACAAGGCGCCTTCATACTGGGCCGTGAAATCTTCCGACACATGCATTACCGTTGCGTAATTGCTGTCAGGGCTTTCTTCTGTCACTTCATACACATCCGATATAAGTTTGTATGTCTGGCTTTTGCCGTTTCCACGATCAACATTCCATCCCTCTGCGCCTCCACTGATGCACAGGATATCTTCTATTTCAAAAGGAAGCCTGCAATATCCGGATATTCCACAGAACGGTCTACCCATTCCACCTCCGGTGAAGCATACACCCGCAGGTTCCACTCAACATAGCCCCCTTCACAAACCGGCCATTCCCCAGCCTCGAATGAAACTGAGGTAAGCGGCTGCTTCATGGACAGCCAGGAATTATGGAATTCCATCCGGCTCATTATTGCAAGCAATTCTTCTGCCGCCTTGCCCTGGAAATAAAAATCCACCATATTCCCATGGTCAAATCCTCTCTCCCGCCATTTTGCAGGTGTAGCTGCACGATATCCCGGAGCATTTTCCAGTTGGAATTCGATATCTGTTTTATAAGGCTGCGGCAGATGATACAGCTCTGCAAAATACTCCTGAAGGACAGCCTCTATTTCTTCGCTCTGGTAATTATCCCAAAGGATTGTCTCATCATCCACATCAATGCCTGCGCAGAACTTCCTACCTTCATATTCCATGAATACCACCACATTGGAATTGACATAAGGCGCAAAAAAGTCATGATACCCCTGAACCCAATATCCTTCTGTCGAAGCGTCTATCCCGTATTTTTCCGTGATATAAGCCGCTGCCCTATCCTCCGCTGTCTGATTCCTTTTTTTCCTTCATACTCTGCTCAATTCCCGTTTTCTTTTATATTGCTTCTCCAAGTCCTTCCATGACTTCCATAAGCTTCTTATATCCTGCCTCACTGGCAGCTCCATAAAGCACTTCCAGATCGCCGCAGTCCATGACCACAGCCATATTGTCAGAGGCATTACTGTAAAAACTCATATCCATTCCCAGCCAGCCAGAAAGCCCAAAGGGTTGCTTTTCAAGGCCGGACCGGACGGTTTCCAGTTCTTCCTCCGTAAGCCAGTACATAAGCTCCTCCCCATGAAAAGAAAAGGCAAATACTGCTTCATAGGCAAGGACAGCCCTAAGAAATCCGCTGAGCGTTCCGGCACACAAGGTCCATCTTTGGTCCTTTATCTGATCCGCAGCCACATAAACCGGAGGATCAGCTTTTGTCAGGTCTTTTCTTCGGATTCCAGCCCGGCAGCATCCCTGATTTTCAATTAGGATCACCAGGTAATCGCCGTCCTTTAACCAGTCCCATCTGTCGAAATCTTCCGGCCTGATCCACCGGTCCTGTACCTTGTGGATCGCCTCCGTGCGTGCCGCCCTGTTCCAGAACTCTTCCAGTACACGAGGGAGGGAATTGAAATACTTTTTTACAACAGCCAGCTTTTCTTCTGTATATCCCTGCAGTTCTTTCACCCCATACAGCTGCCGGATCATTTCCCCATGCTCTCTCCGATCCTGTCCCTGAGCGCTCGCATCCTGTGGCTCTGTTTCCTGTTCTTCCGTAAACAGGTAAGGAACTCCCTGCCACATAAGCTTAGGCATTTCCTCCAGCCTGTTAAAATAAAGGCAGATGATCTGGTCGTCTCCCCAATATCCGGATTCCAGTCACTCAGCCAGAACAGGTCGCCAAACTGCAGGGAACCGCCCCTTACCTCCACCACCAGCCGGATCATCGCCGGAAACTCTTTCTCCGCATTGGAATCCGGATAGCCGGACCGGAGCCATAGGATAAAATCGCCTCCCGTACCCGTACAGAAAGCCGTGATATCCCCTTTCCGGATATGCTCCCCCACCTGTTTCGGATCCGTGAATTCTTCCGTCAAAAAGTCGCTCCCCGGAACAACATATCTCATAACCTCCGGGGAAAACAGGACGATCCCCATGCCGTCAATACTCAAATGTGCCGTATCCCCCAGATGCAGCGGCTCCTCGGATGCCGGGCTGCCTTTAGAAGGATTTCCCTCCCCCCAGGGCTGCCCTGCCGCCTTTGGCTCTTCTGTTTTTTCTTCTTTTATCTCCTGGAGGCAGGATAGCTGTTCCAGCACCTCCGCATATTTCAGCCGTCTGTAAGGAGGCAGGATCTATCCGTTCTATATTTTCGTCACAAAGGGAAGTGTATCGTATCCCTTCCTTCTCATGGTCTCTCCATCTGTATTCTTTCCAGGAGCAGGCGGTTGTTCCTGAAAATGCGAGGATCTGCCTATTACCCTGATGGGAGCCGAAAAAATTAGTTCCCAGGTCTGGCAGGCTGGCAGCGTCCTTAAAAAAAACAGGGCCTTCATCTGAATATGTGGGCACATAATAGACATCAAGCTTACTCTGAAATTCTTCCAGGATAGCCTGCAGATCCTCTCGTTTAGCATAAAAACGAAATCTTCGTACCTTCATATGCATCTGCCTCCTTTCCAAACACTCCATGTCCGGACATCGATCACCAGTTCTCCCGCGCCTCATCCATGACATTCCAAATCTCCGAAAGCGTCACAGGCGCCGCATTCACATCTGCCTGCCAGTATTCTCCTTGCAGGATACACTCTTCGTAAAGCCTCTGCATGGCCAAAAAGATATCTTCCCGTTCCTCTGTCTCGATGAACTCCTCATAGCGGTCATTGAGCTTATTAAAAGATTGTGTGTACCTGCGGACAATCTCTTCGATTTCTTTTCTGTCTGCCGCCCTGCCCATCGCCTCTGTCAGCAGCTTTTTGGTATCTTTGTAGCATTTTTTGGCGCTCCGGTATGCCGCCTCAGGAATGAATTCGTTTCCATCCCAATGGCGGAGCGGGTTCTCCAGATTATCCCTAAGCCATCCTTTATCCCGCAGGTGGGTGACACTTAACCTGTCCAGCCTCCCTTTCCAGTGTTTTTTCAGGTACAGACCTGCTTCTTTGGGAACGCTGTCAAAGTCCAGCTCCCGCAGTTCCTGCAGCCCCTCCAATGATTCCATATCCCTCTCATCATATCCAAACAGATCCTTGCAATAAAAGTTCCGGAGCCCGGACAGTTTTCCAACTTCCTGCATATGGGTTACGGTGCCGGGTCCTCCGCTCAGATTTAAGTATTCCGCCTCCGAAAACTGTGTGGCTGCCCGACTCATATCCAGCTCTTTTATATCGGTCAGGCGCAATCTTTGAACCTTGGTATTTTGAAGCCCGTATCTTAGAAGCCCCGCATTTTTCAAAGATATTTCCAGCGTCATTTTCCCGCCGCAAAGGCTGTCGTCAATCTGCAGATCCGACCGGAGCTCCCCATACAGTTTCAGAGAGTGGGTACTTTGGGGAAGTATCAGTCTCCTGATTCCGCTCATCTCCAGCTCCAGATTGTCCAGGCTGGCATTCCCAAGGTCAAGGCTCTCCACCCCTGCCTTTTGCAGGCGCAGCGTCCGAAGCAGCGGCGCTGTGGGGAGCAGCTTCTCAAGCTTACCGGAATACCCCTGCACTTCGGCATAGGTGATACAGGGAAAGGCTTCTAACGTATCTTTTTCTGTCAGGCACTGGTAAAGGTCATCCCGCAGTCCTCCGGTATTCTTTCGGAACATCCTGCCATGTATAGACACAAAATCGCCGCTGTTACTATATTTTTTGTATGCCGACCTGTCGGTTTCGTCAAAAGACTTCCAACGCTCTTCATAATAGTAATCCTCCCCTGTGGGCCACTTCCAGGAGTAGGAATCCCATACCGGACTGCTTTTGAGCCTGCACTGGCCTATGTACCGGTAATCCCGGGGAACAGGGGTATTTTCAATCCCTGTTTTTATCATCTGATGGTGATACCGGAAGGATTCCCGGTGATATGGTTGTAATCGTTCCAGGATATCTTCTCCGGGCAGGTCATTTTCCAGATAATCAAGCAGCATATAGCAAATGCTTTTGCCATCCACGGCAAGGATCTGGCAGGCGCCATATTTCCCCAGCATTTCCACATAAAAGGCATATACCTCTCCCGGCTTTGCAGTTCTTTGTTTTAATTTGGCCAGGCATTGATCCTTTTTCATGGCTTCATTCCTCCCCAATGCCATAGATGGTCTTATCATTGTCTAATAGATGCGTTTCCACATTCGTCTTTTCTATAAACGAATCTTCTTGCTGATTATCTTTTCCATAAAATTCTCAAAAGAATCGGCAACTGTCTGACATTCCTCAAATTCCGGTTCACTGCCATAAACAATACTGCCTTCTTTTATGGAGATTGCATAATAAGCATAACCGCCTTCCAAGGATAAAAAGACAGGTAAATGTCTGTCCCAGAACTTTCTGATCTCATCCTTCCATACCGCATCATTTTCTGCGGCCTTCAAGCTGAGCAGTTCCCATTCATTCCACTGCCATGCCTTGTCTCCCTGCATATCATAATCTTCCGAACATAAAAACCAGGCTCTCTCATCACCTCGTATCATACTTTTTACAATTGAAACAAATTCCACCCAGCTTTCCGGGTAGCCGGTATATCGGCTTTTCATTGGTTCAGGCAGACAGAATCTCTGTTTTTTATTCCTCTCTACAGTCCAGCCCTGTTCTTTCATACAGCTTATAAATTTATCAATCATTTTGCGTTTTCCTCCAGAAATAAAAGCGCATCCTTCCATGCTAAAATAGTTTGCCTTCCTGTCATCTACCTTCTAAATCTTGTAAGAAAGCCTTCATACTCCTGCTCTAACTGTTTCCCGTAAGGATCATCCATGGCTTTTGCCGCCGCAATTCCCTTTGTATATAAATTTCCGTACCGGCTCGACTGCGGCACTTTCTGCAGTTCCGCCTTTGCCCATTTCCATAGGCCGGCTGCTGCCTTACTATGATTTGCTGTGACCTCAAAACAGGCTTCCAGGATATCCTTGAACAGCCGGAGCGTCCGGATCTGTCCATAATCCGTGGTTTCGATCACTTTTTCGCATAGGCAGAGTGCCTTTTCATGATCGCATGTATATATGTAATGCCGGATCATATTCTTATACCCGGAAATGATATCTCTCATACTGCTGTTTTCTGCCGATAAGACCTCCGCCAACTGTTCCTGATAAAGCCTTTCATTTTCCGCATCTCTTCCCAAAAATGTATTAAAGTCGATCAGTGCCCTGCGGTTGGGATCAGTCCATTCTGCGATATTCTCTTTCCACTCATCCACCAGGCTTCCCATCACATCCCAGTATTTCATTTCCCGACACAAATAGATACAGTCCAGCAGGCTGTTTTCCCCAAAGTCATCCTCCATCTGTCCGTCCGGGTCATAGCCGCAGGCACAGTCAAAATTTGCGTTCTTTGCCCGCTCCAATAAACCGGCATATTTTCCATCCCCATTGTATTTTCTGATTAGGTGCGTCAATATCTCCAGCGTACTCCCTATCCCCTGAAATGAATTCCGCTCCCTGTCTTTCAGTTCCTCCCCAAAGAGGAAAGCAACTGCCTCTTCATCCTCAATATGGCAGTATAGAAGGTAATAGGCCAGCCGCAGGCGGTTCGTATAATTTTGGTCATCCGTACCCCATTCCCCGTTCTGAAACTCCTTATAGCAAACCGTTCCGCTGTCTCCCGCTTTCAGAGCCTGATAAACGGCCTGCTGCTCTTCTATTTTAGTTCTCAACCGTTCCGTCCCCATAGTCTGTTCCCTCCACTCGTTCCTTTTGCGTCAGTTCTGCCAGCATACGCCGGGCATCTTCCGCCACATATAAAGTCCCACCCTCCCGAATCGCATACTCCAAATGTGTTCTGGCGTTCTTTAACTCATTGCAGGCAATATCCACATCCGCAAGGCATACAGCAGAAACCACTTTTTGAAGTTTAACCGTATATCCGGCGCTCCGCTTTCTTTTATGTACCTTTTCAAGCAGGCGCATCACTTGAACATAGGTTACCGGTTCGCATTCCTGGTTCAGGATCATATTCAGAGACATAAAATCCCAGGAAATCCAGATATTGATTGGAAAAGTGATCACAATAAGAATGAACAGTTTTAGTAAAACATCCGGCATGCCATCATCCTCCCACCAGATCCCCCTGATGCCCACAATAACATATAGCAGAAAGATCAGGATGAGAAGCCCCTGCTTAGCCCGAAGTCTCTTTTTGTATTGACGAACGAGCTCTTCCGGAGTTTTATTTTGATATTGCATAGCAGCTTTCATGTTTGTTTTCGTCCTCTTTTCTTTTATGTTGTGTCAGTGCAATCTGTTATTTTGTTCCAATATCACTTATCTATCATTTACAATGTATATTCATAAGTTATTTCCCAATGGAAACACAGTTCCAAAAAGGGAGAGATTTTATTAACTTCATTAAAGGTTTCTGAAATATCCTCTACTAATAATTTCCTTTATCCCACCAATAACTGTTTGGTAAGGAACATATGTAAATAAAAGTTTACCAGTAATTGTTTCGTAATCATTCCGATATACTTCCTTATCCACAATCTCTGCCAGAATGTCATTGACATATACCCCTGTCTTAGCAGACGGACAGGCTGGAAGAGGTTCCCGCAGGCTCCGAACTTCCTGTACAAGTCCTGACAAAGATGCATCCGGCTTCGTATATTCCATAATCTTGTAGATATCATATAAATGCCGAGAATGCCGGTCAACCTTATCTGACAGATAATAATCACAGAGGGCAAATACCTTATCAATCAGGGTCCGCTCAATCGTCTGCGTTGTGATCTCAAAAGGCAAAAGGTCAAATCCTTCTGCCAGATCTTCTTGATCCGTCATCTTCAAGAAACGATATATATAATTATCAGTCATGCGGTTTACAGTTGGAAAGGGTAACAGGGCGATATAGGTCTCAATGACTAATTCCGGCTTTAATTCCAATAACGGGGAATAGATACTGGAATAACTGGCTCTGTAACAGTTATAACTACGCCGGCTGCGGGTTTCTTCGATGTTTGCAACAGAGAACCCCATAGACTCTATGGAAGAAACAACCGCCTTTTTTAGCTGCCGCTTGCGGCTTTCGCCAGGAACACCTTCCGATGCTGCATAGGAAATATCAATATCTTCCGAAAAGCGTTCCAATATCTGATAGCATTTTGTCAGGGATGTTCCACCCTTAAAGACCATTCCCTTTACCCTGGAGGCCAGCTCCCGGAGCGCAAGTGTAACATAATAATCTTTTTCAATGATTCCGGGAGGTATATGCAGTTCGTTAGAAGCAGCGATGATAAACTCACTAAATGCTTCTTGGTCACGATGTAAATTCATAAATAATTCCCCATTCAATCAGTTTTTTTGCAGTAGGACCCGTAATGCCAGGCAGCACGCTGGAAAGAAGCTCCTTACTGTAATTTTGCTGCTTTGCATAGTTTTTCAGAAGAATCCCAGTACCAGAATCAGAAAGCTCGGAATATTTTTCTGCCTGGGAAACGGCATCCAAAAACTGGAGCAACCCTGCGTTTTCCGATGTTATAGTTGTGGCGGGCCGTTTCAACCGGACGGCCTGGGAGCCTACGATAACGGTACGCCCCTTTGTCGATTCTCTTGACGTTACGATCTCCAGTGTTGCCGGCATCTGGGTTGTCAGACCAATCTGATTAGCAAAAGTGGCTCCGGCGAAGTATCCATAGGTTTCTGTTGTACTTTGGACATATTTGCGCATAATGACTTTCATGGGATCTAAATAACTTTTTTTCAACAGCCGTGACGCTTTGGGAAGATAATAAATCCCGGTGTCAAAACGGGCCAGATCGCCTGACTTGAGCATCCGTTTGAAATACTGGCGCAACGCATTATCATTAAGCCCATCCAGCCGGATCTCGTTTATGAAGATTGGTTCGTTGTAACCATAGTTTTTTTCCAGATATTCCTTCAGCATACAGGTATCCACTCCTTCCACCTCCATACTACTATATTTATACCCAAAAGGTCAAGAGATATGTCAAAATATAGTTTGTATGTTTTTTGCAGAATTATACAGCGAGGATAAAGAAGCGGATACCTTTGGCTGTCTATAAATCCATATGTTTTCGTATATATTTAAAGGCATACATTGGTTAGGTAACAAAACCTTTTTACCGTTCTCCGTCTGGCCGGTCATACCTCAAATGTCCCTGCGACACTTTTGCATGATTCAGAATCCGGATGAAGGACCTGTCCTGATTCTCCAACGCTTTTTTATATCCGGCTTCGGTCAGAAACAGCCTCATCCGTTCACCTTTATCTCCTACGGGAGATTCCCCCGAAAGTACATCAAACACTATCATATGCGTCACTTCCGGGTCAAAGCGTTCCAGTGCCATGATGTCATGCCCTTCCAGTTTCCGGGCGCCGGATTCCTGCCTTGCCACAGCAACCATCTCCCCAACCATCCTTGCTTTCCAGGGCAGGTGATAATTTCTCTGTATGTCACAAATCAGCTCCCTGCAGTCATCCTCTGAAAGCTCACGGAGTTTCTTTAGCAGATTTTCTGCAGTTGCTTTTATATCATAGTCACGGGTATACCGGCAGAGCACAGCAATCTCCTGTACTGCATCATACCTGTGGCAGCCCTCCAGCTGGAACACCATCCTCTTTTCATCCTCAGTCAATGTTATCATATATTTCCTCCATTCCGGCTTGATCGCCTGTAAATAGCATATAGTTGCTTATTTCTGTTCCCCGGCATCCTTATCGTCCGGAAAGAACTTCTCCAGAATGTCGATACTGTCTTTGGATGTATACCCCCACAGGATAGAGCTGAGTGCGTCAATCGCCTCCCGCCTCCTGTGGTAATAGGTACGGAAACTGATATCCCGGATATGTGGGCGCAGCTTCTCTATGATCTCCTCCACATTTCGGAGCTGCTGCGGGGAGCGGAAGGAGTAGTACAGCAGCCAGTAATAGCTCTCCCCATTTTTATGCTTGGTACGGAGCAGGTCGATGGAGGTATCCAGAAGTTTCAGCATCCGATGGCTCCGTTCGATGCATTTGGCATGGTGTTCTATACTGCGGTCTGACAGATCTATTCCTGCCACATAGACAGATTCCAGAAAATCCTCAATGGAACTCCCATACTCGATCTCAAACCGACTACGTACCTGCTGGACGGACAGTTCCAGGCTCCACACCACATCCCTGTATTTCTTCAGCAGCTTCCAGGTATCATGGTACAGAGGGTTATCGGCAATGTTCATTTCTTCCTGATCCTTTTTCAAGCCCCGGCACCTCCTTCCCTGTCTTTTTCGGTGGGAGAGAGCGTCAGCTCAAAGGTGTAGACCGGCTTACCCTCCCCACAGTATACGGGCATCCCGAACCGTACAGCCCCCTTCTGTATGTGGGATATATAATCTTCCCTGCAGGCATCAGATAAAGGATATAACTTATATATGGATTTCGGGCACTGGAAACGGGTACGGAACCATGCAGTCAGTTCCTTCACGGTACAGATCCACTCACCGGGGTATACGGTATAGCCAATACCGTCTATGCGGAGATAAGAAGTGCGGAAATTTGCATAGTTGCAAAGCACCGTGTAATAAAAAAGACCGGAACCCCCGCTTGCGCGAATGCTCCGGTCTGCCATTAAGTTCTGGATAAAGTGCCGGTAGATCCGGCAACGTGGATAGTCCACGATCTGTTTGATCTCTAATTGATATTCTGACATAATGTTTTCCTCATTTCTCATAGTTTTCTATAAAAAAATCTACAAGACAAATTTCCTATGCCTTGTAGATCATCATTTAGCTCCTATATTATTCTTTTAAATACTTTCCACGACGAATTTTGTTCACAATTCCTATGATTCCACCTTGTTTTTCTTATCCATACAGTCCATTTAGTCCACAATATATGGTATAAATGAAACTAAATAATACTATATGTAGTTTCAAAAACCCATTCGCTTAGTAGGACACAAAATACTCCACTGCATTCTCAGGGAACATCTCCTTGAGTTCTCCGTAAAGCTGCGCTGCAAGCGTCTTGTTGTGGGCGATGACCAGCGTCGGCTTCTGCAATTCCCGAATGACATTCGCCATCATAAATGTCTTGCCGGAACCCGTAACTCCCAATAAAGTCTGGAATTGATTGCCCTCCTTGAAGCCTTTGACCAGCTCGGCGATGGCCTGCGGCTGGTCGCCGGCAGGCTTATATGGGGCTTGTAATTTGAGCTCTGGCATATGAAAACCTCCAATTTCCACAAGGGATACTTCGTAATGTGGCCGAAAAAAGTTTGCTTGTTCGCCCAAAATTCGTGTAATTCGGTTTTCGATTCGTGTAAAATGGGCTTGCAAAGCTGGCGGATAAGCGTTAAAACAGCACTTACACGAATGCAGGTCACATTACGCAGTATCCCTTTCGGAAAACCGTATTTTTAAAACGAAACAACACTGAATAACACCAGCCAGTACAGATAGTATTATCCAGTCATTTGGTTTTTCATTATAACACATAAGTCAAAAAAAGCACAGATCAAAATCGAACTTTTGTTCCGTAAAACTGCCACTTAAAAAGTGACAGTCCCTAAATCCTTTATTCTTCTACTCCCTCAAATATCTCCCCTAACATCATATTGATATGCGGAAATGCCTTCAAGGTTATTTCCGTCTCTGCATTATAGTGTTCATCCTCTTTATCCTTTTGCAGCATATAGCTCTGCTCAAGAACATATCTCCCGTCTTCCAGATAATAGATTTCCACAAACCCCTGTGGGGACACGATCCAGTATTCTTCCACACCGGCTTTCTCATAGATATCCTTTTTTTCTGCTTTATCCCTCTTAGCCGTAGAAGGACTTAATGTTTCCACAATAAATTTAGGAACCCCGCCGTATGAGCCTCCTTTCAGATGTTTTCTGTCACAGATCACCATAACATCCGGACATACATAGTCATCATTTTCATCCGGATGGTATCTGAAATCTAAATTCTCCATAAACGCGAGACAGAGGCTGTTCCTCAAACCATTTCCTATAATCCTATAGATATTACCATTAATAATCCCATGTTTATATCCGGGAGCCGGCGACATATTATAAATCACACCATTGATCTTTTCATCTTTCCTTCTTTCAGATTCTGTCAATCCCATACTCTTTACGTCCTTTCTTACTAACCAGAGTATAACATATTCCAACAGGTTAAGGAAGGAATTTTCTTGATTAATGCAATTTACCGTAACAGACGCTCTTGAAATTGTCCCTTCCAGTTTATACCTTCATGACGGAGCCGGTAATAATAATTCGCTTTTGTGATGCCATGGCAGGCACACCAGCTGAAAATGCTCATATCGGCAGGACGGCTCTGGCAGTCCCAAATCTGTGCGATCCATTCCTGGAGGCGGTTCCGCTCAGCCACAATAGTTACCAGAACAAAATAGCTTTCCTGGCTTCTTCGTAGGTTTTTACACATTGCTTTTCTAATAGAATAGCTTTGTATAGTCTGTTTGCGTATCCGCAATATGATAAATATAAACTACTCTGTCAATCTGTTTATAAATAGCAACATGCTTTTTACATATAACCATTCGATATCCTTGCTGATTCAACCACTCATCCGGAGTTAAAGAACCTGACGCCGGAAATTTTTCTAATCGTTCTATTACATCCAATATATGCCCACTTACTTTTAAGGCTGTTTCCACATCAAATTGTACTGCATACCAATCCTCAATGCGTTTTAAGTCTTCCCATGCAATAGGGAGAATTTCAACCCTATATTCCATCTACTCTCTCCCTTAACCGTCTTCTCGCCTCTGAAACGCTGATCGTCTCTGCTCCGTCCAAACGCTCTTGTTCCGCTTGAAGCACCTTTGCACGAAGCTGTAGGATCTGCTCACGCTTTTCAAAAGCTTCTATGCTCATCAAAACCAAATCACCCTCACCATTTTTCGTAATATAAATGGGTTCTTTTGTTTCTTTTGCCATATTTGAAATCGCTGCATAATCATTTCTTAAAGCCGCTGATGCTTTTATAATCATCCCTGCCACCTCGTATCATTATTTTGATATAATTATATATTTGTTTTATTATATTGTAAACCCTCCTCCATAATTATTTCACATTTCATTTGCTATTCTTTACCTGTTTCACCCTACACAGAATATAGGGCTCTTCTTTTCCATTTTCTGATCTTCTCTTTCATCTCATACACTTCCCGCCAGATATTCTTCTGCCATGTAAACGGCCATCGCGCCATCTGCTACCGCTGTTACCACTTGGCGGAGCAGCTTTGTCCGCACATCACCCACGGCGTAGATACCGGGGATATTGGTCTGCGTTGTCTCATCCGCTACCACATAGCCATTTTGATCCAGCTCCAGCTGGCCTCTCACAAGTTCAGTTGCAGGTTTGCGTCCTATGCTTACAAATACACCGTCACAATCCACCTCATTCTCTGCTCCGGTTCGCACATCCCGCAGACGAACGCCCGTTACCTTGTCATCATGCAATAGTTCGGTCACTATGCTGTTCCACCGGAACTCTATATTTTCAGTTTTCATCAGAGGCTCATGGTAAATCCTTGTGGCCCGCAGGGTATCCCTGCGGTGCACAAGAATCACTTTTTGGCAAATACGGGCAAGAATCAGCGCCTCAGCCGCCGCACTGTTTCCGCCTCCCACAAGCACCACGGTTTTGTCCTTATAAAACATCCCGTCACAGGCGGCGCAATAGTTGACACCCTTGCCGATCAGCTCCTTTTCGCCGTCTATACCAAGTTCTCTGGGGCTGGCGCCGGTAGACAACACGATTGTCCGGCCATATACCGGGCCTTCACTGGTCCCAGCTTTTTTAATCTCCCCGGAGAGTTCAAGGGACAGTACCTCAACCAGCCGCGTCTTCACTCCAAAGCGTTCGGTTCCTTTGCGCATCTTTTCGCCCAGCGAGAAACCATCAATCCCATTTTCAAAACCAGGGTAGTTATCAATCTGTTCTGTAAGCGCCATCTGGCCGCCTGCCGACAGCTTTTCCAGAACAACGGTGTCCAGTCCAGCCCTGGCAGCGTAGAGCGCCGCAGTGTATCCACCGGGGCCGCCGCCAATGATGACCATATCATAAATGTGCTTTTTAGTATCCCGTCTGGCTTCCAGGCAGTTCAGATTTTCCTCAATGAAATCCTCCAAACCCGCTTTCGATTCCGGAGCAACGATGGAACCAAGAAGCTGGCCTTCTTGATAAATTAGTAAGGTGGGAACCACCTCAATCTGTTCCTCTTCAGCCAGTACAGACTCTTCGTCGATATTGATCTGCCCAAAAATTATATTATCCTGATACTGCTGTGCCACTTGCTCCAATGCTGGGGCGAGTCGGCGACAATAAACGCACCAGGGTGCCCAAAACTCCACCAAAACAGGCATGTCAGCTTCCTCGATCAGCTTTTTATAGCTTTCTGTGTTCATATTCAAAATTGACATAAATTACAGTTCCTTTCTTTTGTTTTAATGAGTATATCTTTTTTAGACAGGATTCCGTGATGTTATCTCGCAAAAGCCCCTCTATAAAAGCATTCTTTACAACAGGTCTTTTGAATATTCCCCATATTTGTTTTACTCTTTCCAGAGGCTATACAGATTACAACAGACGTAAACAGCCTCCACCTCGTCAGATGGAAAAACAAACTTTCGGTTCCTGGCCGGGCTTCAAAATCTTACACTGATTCTCATGTTTGGTTGATACAGACCTTTTCCCAGTTGATGTCCCGCCATGCCTCTATAAATCCCCATTTCTCATCATCTACCGCTGCCCTCCTTTAAAAAAGCCTTGGTATTATACAAAAATTCCTCCGATTATCCATACAGGTATTTTGTGTCATACCTGCATTTTTAAACGGAGGAATCTACATTTAAAATTCGATTCTTTTTCTCACAAAAATTGCACAATATGTATATTTTTTTGTCAAGCAAATATTTAAAAAAACGCAATAAATATCATTTTTTTAATAAACCCATAAAAACAAAAAATCAAAAGCAAATAGAAAAATAACATTTTGTATTTTACATCAAAATATGGTATTCTAAAAAGAAAAAGGGCAGACCTCAAATCTGGTCTGTGAAAGAGTGATGTAAAATGAAAATTTACAAAGTCAAAAACTATGAAGAAATGAGCAGAAAAGCTGCCAACATCATCTCCGCATAGTTTCTCTTAAAACCGGACTGTGTCCTGGGCCTGGCAACAGGCTCCACTCCGGCAGGCACTTACAAGCAGTTGATTGAATGGCACAAAAAGGGCCATCTGGATTTCTCTCAAGTAAAAACCATCAATCTGGATGAATACAAGGGACTGTCCCCCTACAATGAACAGGGCTACTGGTACTTCATGAATCAGAATTTCTTCTCTGGCATCAATATCTCTATGAAAAACACCCATGTGCCCAACGGTGCTGAGACGGACAGTGAGAAGGTCTGCAGTGCCTACAATGCCATTATCCGCGAGCTTGGCGGCATCGATCTACAACTTCTGGGCATTGGTCATGATGGTCATATCGGCTTTAATGAACCGGGTACCGTTTTTGAGGCCGAAACCCACTGCGTGAATCTGACCCCCCCCCCTCACTATCGAGGCCAATAAGCGATTCTTTGAAAAGGCTGAGGATGTCCCCGCCAAGCCTACACCATGGGAATCAAAAACATCATACTGGCCCGCAAAATCCTCATCATAGCCAGTGGTGCAGATAAGGCCGAAATCCTGGCCAAGGCTGTGGACGGCCCCATCACGCCCCAGGTTCCTGCTTCTATCCTACAATTGCATCCAGATGTAACTCTAGTAGCTGACGAGGCCGCCATGTCGCAGATAAAGCAACAGAATTAAAAGACAGGAGGCATTTGCATGATACTGAAAAACGTCCGGATTTTCCGGGAAAACGGCATCTTTGAGCCAGGAGAGCTGTATACTGTCGGCATGTGGATCGCTAACACTTCCAGAGATGGACAAGTCCTGGACGGGCAGGGAGCCTATGCGATCCCAGGCCTCACGGACCTCCATTTCCACGGCTGCATGGGCTATGATTTCTGCGACGGCACCCCAGAAGCTTTTGCCGCAATCGCAACTTATGAGCTGCAAAACGGCATCACCCAGATCTGTCCAGCAACCATGACTCTACCAGAAGAGACACTGGTCTCCATCGGAAGGGCAGCCCGTTCTTTTGCAGCGGAGCAAAAAGCTGCTCTGGCCAATCCGCAGAGCATACCGGTTAGTCCAGTGGGCGCGCGACTTGTAGGCATCCATATGGAAGGCCCCTTCCTATCTATGGAAAAAAAGGGGGCACAGAACCCGCTTTATCTGCGGGAACCAGACCTTGCCATGTTCTACCGCCTGCAGGAAGCGGCTGGCGGTCTGTACCGGTTAGTTTCCCTGGCTCCGGAGCTTCCAGGCGCCATGGAGTTCATCCACACTCTAAAAGATCAAGTGGTGCTGAGCCTGGCTCACACGATGGCCGACTATAAAACAGCCTCTGCTGCCCTAGCTGTCGGCGCCAGCCACGCCACTCATCTCTTCAATGCCATGATGCCTTTTTCTCACCGGGCTCCCGGCGTGGTAGGTGCAGCCTTCGATGCTCCAGACTGCCAGGTAGAGTTAATTTGCGATGGCGTTCACATTGCCCCTGCCATGGTGCGTGCAACCTTCCAGATGTTCGGTGATGACAAGGTAATTCTGATCAGCGACAGCATGATGGCCACCGGCCTCACCGACGGTGACTATACTCTGGGCGGCCAGGATGTCCGGGTGACCGGCTCCCTGGCCACCCTGGCTGACGGAACCATCGCCGGCTCCGCCACCAATCTCATGGACTGCCTGCGTCACGCCGTAAAGGATATGGGTATTCCCCTGTGGACCGCAGTTAAATGTGCGACGGTGAATCCCGCGAAATCCATTGGAATCTACGGGCAGTACGGAAGCCTGGATGTCGGAAAGGCCGCAAACATCGTACTTCTCAATGAACATCTGGAAATTACAGCTGTTCTGTTCCAGGGAAATCCGGTGAAACGGCAGGAAATAATGAAATACAGAAAACACACATAGTTACAATAAAAGGGGCTGTTGTAAAGGTAGATGAATAATCGCTACTGGAGCAACTGCTCCATTTTTGATAAAACACCAAAATAAATGTATACACAATCCAAGCCACCAGGCAGTTGTGATTTGGTTTTGCTTACTGTGGTTGTAGAAAGATAAAATTCTTATTTATAGAACTGTTAAGTCATTGGAGATTATGCAATCTATGTAAAAAATATACTTATATTTCAAAATTTATACATTGGGAACACTTTTCCGAAAAGAGAGATATTTTTTCTCCTGTGAGTGTATGGAGATCTGCCGGATAGCCTGGATTTTCCCATTTTTATCCTATACCTTTAGTACAAGGGGCATCACCTTGCCGGTGCTAGTAAACCGGTATTCGCAGGCGGCCTTCTTCTCTCCCCGGACGCTACCTGTATCCGTTCTCTTTCTAACACACGGATATTTACTGTTAAGAAAAATATATAAAGCGCTAATGAAAGGGCTCCATTAATAGACAAACAGAAGCCGCAAAGGTTCCCCATTGAACCGCTCCCTGTCAAGTAGACAATAAAAAATTTTGCCTGCCAGTCACAAAGAGGACCGGCAGAGTTTTTATGCAGCACCTTTCAAATAGTTTCTATATTCTATCGGTGTCATACAGTTTAAACGCTTCTGATACCGATGATTATTATAATAATCTATGTAATCGGATATGGCCTCCTTTAGTTCCTCATAAGTTTGAAATTTCTTCAGATAATACATTTCTGATTTCAGCATCCCCCAGAACGCTTCCATTGGTCCGTTATCAATACATCTGGATACTCTTGACATGCTTTGCGTCATTCCTGCTTTGTTAAGCTTTTTGCGGAAGGATTTTGAGGTGTACTGGTATCCGCGGTCACTGTGGAATAAAGGCTTTGCATCTGGATGGTTTTCATGGGCAATGTCAAAGGTTTCAAAAACAAGGGCATTATTATTGGAATGTCCAATGACAAAGGAAACAATACTTTTATCTGCTAAGTCCAGAATGGCGCTTAGGTATGCCTTCCCACTGGCTCCATATTTCATTTCCCTTACATCCGTCAGCCATTTTTCTCCAAAATGCTCCGCATGGAACTCCCGGTTTAAGATGTTTTCGGCAGTAACCTCTGGTGTTGATTTTACATAGATTGTGAGGAACTCTCTATCGTGGAAGGCTCTGCCTGACGGCTGGATGTCCGGGCCTGTATATCGTTCTTTCCACAGGCTGCCATACAAGACAGGATGATAGCCAGATAGCAAAACTGTATAAAATTTTTTCATCGTTACCTGCTCCTTTTTCACATAATTTCATATCGGGATTGCCCTTATAAAAACAAGGATTCCAAACAAGCTCAATACTACTCCGAAAATCCGGTTCATTTTCCGGAAGCTGTCCGCCCGTTTCTTCTTTCTGGCCAGGGCAACCACAGCAGCAAGCCCTCCCCACCAGATGCAGGTTCCAACAAACACTCCCAAAACTACCGGCCATCCACCCGCTTTTGTGTTGTCACCTGCAATGCCAAACCAGGAAAAGGCAAACAGAAAGGTCAGGATTGCCGCCGGATTCGTAATTCCTACCGCAAAAGAGGAAAGAAACATCCTCATCTTTCCCGACACTGCCGGGACTTCCGCCACCTCTCCTTTTCGGAAAAGCAGTCGGATTCCCATAAACAGGACAATGGTTCCTCCCACCAGATGAATAGCCCCCTGGTATTGCAGAAGAAAATCTGAAATTATGGTCAGACCAAAAGCTCCGAGCGCCGCATAGATGCAGTCCGCTACAGAAGAACCCATTCCTGTGAGAAGCCCTGCCTTTATCCCATGTTCCCATGTTCTCTGTACGGTCATGGCTCCCACAGCTCCTACCGGCACCCCGAAGATCAGCCCAATCAGAATACCTTTTATAAACATATTCACCTCTTGTCATTCACTGCACATTACTGTCAATGATTTTAAACTTTTTCCTAATTCCTTTTTCCAGAGAATCATTCCTGCAGGAATCACCAGCGCTTCTGCCAGCACAAACGCCCACCAGATCAATGACAACTCACCAAGCCAGGAAACAGCTGTAATCAAAAGTACCTGTTCCGGTACAATTTCCATAACCAGAAAAAATACGTTGTATAGCATAACGGAATAAAACATCGCCCACTGGCAGCTCTGGTAAATCCTTTCCGGCTTTTTTGCGCCATAGTTATATGCCACAATGGGGATCAGCCCGCTTCCCATACCATTCACCCCGACCGTCACTAGCCCTTGTATTTTTACACATGCGCCGTAAACGGCAACCGCCGTGGGTGTAATGGCCATGAGGACAGAGTTCACATAGATTGCCAGAACAGAAGTAATCACCTGCACAAATGTACTTGGTATTCCTACTTTTAAGATTGCCGCCATACACCCGGTATCTGCCTTTATGGTAAAATGGATAGGAATTTCCCGATTCCATCTGCGGTTGATGAAGTATCCGGCAAAGCATCCGCCCCACTGGCCGATCACAGTGGCAAGAGCCGCCCCTAACGTCCCCATAGCCGGAATACCAAAGTATCCGAAAATAAGGATTGGGTCTAACACTAAATTCGTGATGGAAGCCGCGGAAAGCGTAAACAGGAATAAAGATGCTTTGCCGCTGGCCATCACAAAACGGTCAAATACCCATTGTCCCATCATACCCAGCGAACCCAGCATACAGATCCGCAGATATGGAATCCCATAGTCCATAATGGTTCCGGCTCCGCCTGACTGCCATCTGAAATATGGTTTCATCACAGCTGCTTCCAGTATGACAACCAGTACCCACGCCAAAAATGCCAGTACCAGTGCCGCAGATGCTGTTTCTTCTACTCTTTTCCTGTTCCTCTCTCCTAACGCCCTGGAGATTACCGCATTCAACCCCACAGCAATGCCAAGCCCCATGGCAGACATGACGATCTGAACCGGCGCCGCCAGTGATAATGCTGTCAATGCATCTTCCGATATTCTGGCTACAAATACACTGTCCACAAAGTTATAAAGAGAATTGATCAACAGGGAAATCATCAGCGGCAATCCGGTTTTCAGCACTAAACCTAATATTTTCGCCGTTCCCATAGGATTCTCCTGTGGCAGCATCTCTTCCATGCAAAGTCCCTCCATTCAATAAGCCAAAAGAAGTGTCAGGCGGTTTTTTCCGACAGGGTGGTATATGTCGCTTTTACTTCTTTTAAGCCGCCGATCATTACCTCTCCTTTTGCAAGTTGGTCATCCATAATCACTTCTCCTGCCTCCGGCACACAGATCCGGCCGGACAGCGGATTTTTGATACTGTCAACCTTTGTTGTAATGACTGCATCCACTTCCGATCTCTCGAAAGCAAGGTCGGTATCCACCATTTCACAGTCAATCAGCTTTAGGTTCTTACAGTAACACAGAGGCTGTGTCCCGATAATCTTACAGTGGATCAGTGTCAGGCCGTCCGAGTACCATGCCAGATATTCCCCTTTGACCACACTGTCCTTCACGGTTATATTTTCCCCATGCCAGAACGCATCCTTCGTATCAAACACACAGTTTTCAAAGGTGGCGTTTTTGATATACTGGAAAGAGTATTTCCCCTTAAACTCCACGCCACGGAATATAAGATCTTCTGACCGCATCATAAAATACTCGCTGACCGCCGTGGTATCTTCCATACGGATTCCCCTGGTGAACCATCCGAACTCCGGGGAAATAATGTCGCAGTTTCGGATCACGACATCGCTGCACTCCCTAAGCGCCTTGATTCCATGCAGCTTCGTATCCGTGATCTCTACATGGTCGGAATACCAGAGAGCTGCCCTGCAAGCTTGCGTCATTTCCGAATCCTTGATAGAAAGCCCATGGTCATGCCAGAAGGGATAGCGCAGATTGAAAAAGCAATGCGCCGTTTCAATATTCCTTCCCTCTTTGAAAGCGCTTTCTCCGTCTGCCGGCCCGTCAAAAGAGCAGTTTTGTACCAACACATTCTCGCTTCCATAAAGAGCACGCTCCATGTCAAAAGTCTGATTTTCAATTACTTTCATCTTGATTTCCTCCACTTCAATCTCATATATTTTTTAGTTTTCTTTTCATTGCCTGATATTTTCAGGCAACGGGATTTTACAGGATTGTCAGAGTGTCCTTCATTTACGGCTGTGATATCTGGATAATCTTATTTCCCCATCCTTCCAGCACAGGGTTTTCCTCCACAGCCGTCACAAATTCCTCTGTGGCGTCAAATGTACCAATCCTGGTATATTCTGCCGAAATCTCCGCGTCATGGTAAAACAGGACGATACGGTTTGGATCAGAGTAAAACACATCACCCGCTTTTGCCTCTGTCACGGTCTCCGGATTATCGGATGGGATATCATACCTGCCGGGAATATCGTAATACTGCAGTACACTGTAATCCACATCGTCATCCCTCTCATAGATGGGAAGACGCCAGTCAGAAGTACCCACATACCTGGCAATAGCTGCCGCTGTCTCATTATCCAGCAGGGTCATCATGAACGGCTCCCCATTGTCCCCAAACCGGACTTCCAGCTGCGCGCTCCCGTTTTCTGCTGCCTGATCCCCGCCACCCTGGTTTTCTGCACCGGAAATCTCTTCTGTGTTGTCAGTGTTCTCTGCTGTTCCCACGGTATCTTCCGGCCTTTGCGTGTCTGTTGCATCGGTTCCGCCTGCATCAGCAATGGTATCCCTGCCATCTTCCGCATTACCCTGGCCGCATCCTGCCAGAAGCACAGCCAAAAGCGTTGCAACCGCCATCATTTTCATTCCTTTTTTTACCTTATTTGTTTTGTAATAGTTTCTTTTCATTTTTTCTTCATCCTTTCAATATTTTATTGCAGTGCCATATCACTTGTCGTTTTTTTCACGCTCTGACTCTCATCTGCCCGCTTCAGCAGGCATACAAATCAAGATTATTCCGCCGTCAGCACATTCATGTCCTCCTTTCTGATCCTGCCTGCCAAAAGCCAGGCAAACCAAAGAAACAGAAAAGTAACCGCCAGCCCCGGAACAAGAATGCTTCCAGTTGTATTCCCTGACGCAAAATTGCTGATCCCCGCAAGCCGCATAACAGATGAAACAATCACATCGGTAAAGCAGACTGCTGCCAGCGTCCCAATCACTGCCCCAACTGCCGATACAAGCCCAAACCGTAATGCAAAGGATAAGCGGAGCATCTCCACAGAGCAGCCTATGGATTTATAAATCCCGATATCTTTCTGTTCTGTATCCAGAATCCTTGCCCCTGCCATTCCCGTGACAATGCAGACAAATACCGCGCTTACCCCATACAGAAAGATTATCAATACATGCATGGCAGAAATAATACCGAAAAGCCCAGGCCAGGAGTTCTCATGGACATGCACATCCCCTCCATAGGTCTGTTCCAGTTCCTCCATGAGCGCCTGTTTCCGGGAAGGGTCGCTTAAAAAATAGTGGTAGCACCATAAGCGGCTGTCATCCTCCCCGATAGAGAGATACCCCTCCCTGCTCATCCCTAAGTTCGCTCCCATATCGTTGGCACAGTGGTAAATGCCCGAAACCCTGAACTCCCTGCTGCCTTTGTTTCCCCGGATTGTCACAGTATCTCCTGTCCCAACTCCCAGATCTGCCGCGAGCGCCTCTGTCAGCACTACCTCATCCGCTCCCATGCAGGTCTGTCCCGCGCTGATATGGAACCTCTCCGGCTCCGTAATCACATTGGCCGTATAATTTGTCCCGTTCACAGACACACTGGGCATGGCCAGCATGTAGCTGTCTGTGATATCCGTGTAGGAAAGCACCATCTGCTCCATCTCCTGCGCCGGGAGCTTTCCCAGAACCTGCACGCCCAGGTCAAGGTCTGCCGGGTTAAAGGCATCCATCATCCCCTTCCCGTCTGTTCCAAGCCACCCGTTTATCCTGCCTGCCAGGGAAGCAAAGAACACCAGCATGGCCGCCACCAGGCAGGCGCTGACATAACGCCTTCTCCCCGTCAGGACCTGGCGCAGCGCCAGATGGAAGGTAAGCCCCCTTACCCGGATGGCCGGAATCCTGGGGTTGTATCCCATGTGCTTTCCCCGGCTGCCCTGCTCCCCGGTTTCCCTGTGGATGGCCGTCATAGGCGAAATCCTGCCAAGCCTCCCAAGACGCAGGAAACAAAATCCTGCGGATAGTAACAGGAGTGCAGCCAGAACCCCCATACAGGGCAGAACCGGGAATCGTATGGGAAGCAGTACCCCTGTGGTAGTGACCATCATCCGGCTGATCCGTCTTGATACCGGAACCGCAAGGAGCATCCCCATTACCACACCGCTTCCCACAGCTGTCATATACTGCATCATTACCTGCCCTGCCAGTTGTTTTCCGGTAAATCCAATGGTTTTCAAGAGGCCGAAATTTTTCCATTCCTGCTCCACCAGCCCGGAAATGCTATGTCCCATCACCGCCAGGGCAGCTCCCAGTAATACCACTGCAAAAGCCGCAAAAAGCGCGCTGAAAGCGTTCTGGAGAATCATCATAAAGCCTGCGATTGTTTCCCCGCTGTGGATAAATTCCGTATACATGGAAAGCGGCGTATTCGTGGCCAATACCCGATTCATCTCTGAAACGGTAATCCCTTCCGCCGTTTCCATGTGGATCATGCTTCCGTCCCTGGCCAAAGCATCCATACCGCTTTCTTCTATGGCAGAGAGAATCTCCTCATAAGTTTTTTCTGAGATCAGGAATCCCTTCATCCCAATCATGGAACTGCCCATAAAGGGATCTTCATAATATCCCGCCACGGTAAGGCTGATATTCTGCCCGCCCCTGGCTATGGGAAAGGTGATGGTATCCCCAGGCTCCAGATCCATCATTGATTTCATGGAAGGGGAAACAAATATTTCCTGCTCCCCGATTTCTTCCGGAGCTTTTGCATATCCGGAAAGGCTGTTTTCGAAGAAACGATATCTGCTCCGGGTGGAAATTCCGTTCTCCGAAGATACCCACGGAATCATTTGTCCCTCACTGTCGGATTCCACACCGTTTGCCTCATATTCCGAAAAAATCAACCTTTGAACCTCCGCAGCCTCTACCCCTTCCTGTCCCCGGATGCTTTCCAGCAGGAATTCCATGTCCGGCACATGGGCTGTCCATGCGGTAAGGTCTCCGAACCCCGCTCTCTCCATCTCTTCCCGGATGTAGCTGTTTCCTGCAAAAGCAATCATCAGTACCGCTGTCAGGGAAAGCGCCGTCAGAAACATAAGGATTGCGATTCCAAAAAGACTTCCTTTATGCCTTTTCATTCCTGCCCGTATGATTATCTGATTTTCCAACATTTTCGCCTCCCTTTACCAGCGTAACCCGGAAAGCCACTGGCTTACGTCTCTTTCCCGCCGCTTTTCTTCCATTTCGTTATAAGGCTCCAACGCCAGCTCATCACATATCTTTCCATCCTCCAGATAAAGGATCCTGTTTCCTCTGACGGCTGCCCGCAGGTCATGGGTCACCATCAAGATGCTCTGACCCTTCCGGTTCAGGTCGGTCAGAAGGCCAAGGACTTCACGGGTATTTGCCTGATTCAACGCGCCTGTGGGCTCATCGGCAAACAAGAGCCCTGGCTTTCCAATCATGGCTCTGGCGATAGCCGCCCTTTGCGCCTCGCCCCCGGATACCTGGGAAGGCAGCCTGTTCTTCGCTTCCGCCACATCCATCTGCCGCAGGAGATTTTCCGCCTTTTCCCTTACCTTTTCAGCGCTGTCCTTTTTGCCCACATATCCTGCCACCAGCACGTTCTCCAAAAGTGTCAGGTTGCTCACCAAGTGGGTCTGCTGGAATACAAACCCAAACTCCTCTGCCCTTAGCCTCCCCATCTGTTTTTCTGAAAAGCTGCTGATTTCCTTATCCCGGTAAAGCACACGCCCTCCGGTTATATGATCCATGCCGCTTAGGCTATACAAAAGCGTGGATTTCCCGGCTCCCGAAGATCCCATAATAACGGTAAAATCCTTTTCAAATATTTTGATGTCAACTCCGTCAAGGACTTTTGTTTCTGTTTTTCCCTGATGAAAAATCCTGGTGATTTTTTCTCCCTGTAATATCACATTTTTCACACTGCTCATGTCACCTTTCCTTTTAAAATCAAAGGCTTTTTCCCGGTTTTTTTATCCGGCAGGATCATATCCACAAAATTCACATAAAACTGCACATATTCCAGTTTTTTCTCTTTCAGTATCTTCCTCATCTGCCGCAGCATTTCCTGCCGGATATATTCTCTGGAAGCGCTGCGGTCTGTTTCGGCATACATTTCAAAGGTATCTTTTGTTGTCTGCCGGAACTGGTAATCTTTCAGCCCTTCAATACAGAACCCTTCAATGGCTAAGGGATGCAGAAATTCCCGTTCCCCTTTTCCATTCTCAAACCACAGCACATCTTCGTTTCTTCCCAACAAGCTCACCGCCCTGGTAAACGGCAGTTCTCCTTCCCCTGCCGCCTGCAATGTCAGATGGTCTGAAAGCTGGTAGCGAATCAAGGGCTGTGCGTAATTATAAAGGCAGGTCAGATACATCACTCCGTTTTCCACTTCAATCAGGTTCAGATCGTCAAAAAGGAACATTCCCTTTTCCGGATCGGTCTCTACCCCCAAAGCCAAAGACTCACTGGCGCCGTAGATATTTACAATCGGCGTCTGAAATATCTTCTCCAGGTACTTCCGCAAAGCCTCGCCTAACGGCTCCCCACAGGAGATCACCCTCCTGGCCTCTATGGCAACATCCCCCTTTTCCATAAGCTGCGCCAGAATCTTAATAGCGGACGGATACCCGATAACAATATTGGGCTGGAACTCTCTGATCTGTCTGATCCATTCGGCAACCGGCGTCTTGATATCCAGATACATCTGCTCCGCTCCTACCCCGCAGGTTCCGTCCCCCACTGCCATAGCGCCGCCGTACCTTCCGTCTGTGGCAGCGATATAGACGATTCTGGGGCGTTTCATTAGGAGCCTTAAAATCTGGGGCATGGACATATCCCACAGAGCCGCCCGGATGATACCCAGAAGCATCTGATTCCAGGCATCTTCACCATATACAAAATATCCGGGCTTTCCGGTGCTGCCGGAAGAATGGACCACATGGTACTTTCCCTGATAGGGCTTTCGGTCTGCCGCCTCCTCTGCGTCAAATTTCCGTAAGTCTTCCTGTTTTAGATCAGGCACTGTGACCAGTTCATCGAAATGCTCCAAAAGCACCTGCTTGTCGATGGCAGGAAAGCAGGAAAGAGGCAATGTATCCAGCTGTTCTTTCGTAATTCCTGCATTCTCAAAAGCTGCCCTGTAATAAGCGGAATGTTCCCAGGCGAATCTGAGAAGCCTCCGAAGTTTTTTGTCCTGCAGGGAATGCATCTCTTTCGCACTTAACTTCACATTCTTTTTCAGTATGTATAAATCTATTAAAATCTTTAAGTAATTCATTTTTCCTCCTTTTTGTCATGTATTTTGACATACAGGTACGGCCCAGGCCGCCTCCTCTTGACACTTTGTGTCAATTCACCTTGTGCCCGAAGGGCGCCTCCTCCTCGTCAAAATTGCTGCGTGGATTCGCCTATTCTACCGAAATGATATATGCCATTTCATAATTTTCCCTGTGGTAATAAATCAATTCCTTTGTTTCCTGATTCATCACAATGCTCCATTCGGTAGTTTCAAGCGGACACTCGGAATTCGTTTCACTACTTCCTCGTGAACGTATCCCACCCTGCGGGATACGTTCAAACTCGCCAAAATTGTCCTTGCTCACGCTGTCCAGCGCGTCCCGCACTTCTGTTTCCGTCATCGCCCCTCGTTCTCCTAGTGTCTGGGTAAGGATTTCATACCTGGTATGGGACTGGGCGGTTCCGATCCCATGCTTCTCTCCATCCGCCAGATAAAAATTGGTGACAACCGGTGTTTCGGTAACAATCATCTCATTGTCTACATATTCCACGGCCACACTCCTTCCGTCCGTATCCGCCAGAGCCAGATGCACCATCATTCCCATGGAGCTGTGAAAATCATATTGCTGCAAAAGCTCCAGCGCTTCTTCCACATTGGCCGCCTTGTCAAGCAGTAACCGGACTGCAGTAGTTGTAGTAAGGTCAGGCTTGGCTGTATCCTGATTGATACTTACAGAATCCTGAATCATATTCACGGAAACCGCCAGTCCTTTTTCATTCATTCCGTCCAGTGGCGCATATAAGGAAACAAGAGCCTGCATCTGATCCGGTAATTGTGAAATGTCAAGTCCTCCGGCACGAATAAAGTCCATATTGACGGTTGAAACGGAAAAGTAGCCGTTTTCCGGTCTGGCGCTGACAATCAATCCATTACAGGCATTCCAGTCAAAATTTCTTCCGAACAGGTATCCGCCATCCTGATTTTCCACTGACAGGGTACTGCATCCGAATGGAGCTCCTTCCATTTGAATTTCCTGTGCCAGCAGTGAAGTGATATAAGCCGCAACATCCCCGTCAGAGGCGGCTCCTCCCTGCTCTAAGAATGTGTCAAAGCCATAGTCCCCTTCATACTGGACCATTGACAACCCTGCTTCCAGTTCCGTGATTTCAGAAGTCGGAGTAACCCGGACTGCGTTTTTATCTCTGCTTTCTTTTCCGTTTTCTTCGCTTACTGTACCTTTTTCCTCTGTCTGGTTTTTCTGTCTTTCTTCACTGTAGTTCTTTGTTTCTGTCTGCTTACCGGAACCTTCTCCGCATCCTAACAGCAGCCCTGCCACCCCCAGTATCAAAAGCAGAAATATCAAAAAATCTCTTTTCACCTTTTTCACTTCCTTTTCTGTGGCTGTAGCCATATGTATCTTATGAGCTATGCTTTAACTGCCCCGGATAATATTCATCTAACAGAAAGATAAACAATTTCTAAATGAATTCTTGCAGATTTCTCAACTACTTCTTGTTTTTTATTTCTGGATTTATCTTAACAAGATAATATATAAATAACAAATACTTATACTTTATTCATTTAACAAGAAAATAACTATACAAAAAACATAATTCAGTCCCCATACAGCCACGCCCACTAAATATAGTCTGGCGCATACTTGTCAGATCACTAATAATTTATATCATCTATTCATCTGCACACTCAGGCTTCTGCCTGCACAAAAATACCGGTTTTACATGAGCAACAGATTTATCTCTGTCATTCATGCCAAACCGGTGTTTTACATCTGAAATATTATGTTTATTTTTTTCTGCATAGACATTGGGTAAGGAACCTTTTATTTCTCAAAAATATATGTTCCCTCCGGAATGCTTTCAATGTATTCCCCTCCGCTTATTACCTGTCCCAGCTCATATAGTCCATTATATGAACCGAACTCTTTATAGAACATAACCACATCTCCCCAGGGAGCAAAATAAGCCAGTGTACCCGTCTTTGCATCTGCAAGAGGCGTATTGGATGTCTCCAGGCCCTCCGGAGGATAAAATATCTTTTCATCATCACTGTAATCAGATAGTTCTACTTGAAATGGCAACTGCCCATACAATGATTCTGCTGCCGCACTGTCATTGAGTTCAAATACAATCTCATGTTCATCAACCATAATGCGCATCTGTTTCCCCATCCTGCGTCCCTCCTGATCTTCTGCTGACGATTCCAGCTTTTCCAGCGTTACTGTGCCGTCAAAACTTTCGAGGTACTCTGTCCCGGAGGTACAGATGCCCAGACGGTGCATCTCATCTCCCGCATAGAAATCTTCATATAAAATGAACACATCTCCCCAGGGTTCATAATAGCTCAGTTCGCCTTTTCTCCCATCATGATAAGCCTCGTCAGCTGTAACAGGAAGGCTCTCTGGCGGGTAAAACATCCACTGGGCATTTCTGAAATTCTCTGTATCCAGCACAAGCGGAAGCTGCTCATACAGTTTCTCTGCCGCTTTTGTATCGTAAAGCTGAAAAACCGCTTCCTTTTCATCTGAACTGATTTTTATAGAAAGTTCTGAAAGGTTTAATCCTGGACTTTCATGATTGCCGTGATTGTCTGCATAATCTGTTTCCAGAGATTCTGCCATATTTTCTGCAGACTGCTCCGGCTGTTTCTCTGTTTTCTCCGAATGGATGTTTCTGTCTGTATTGCCGCATCCTGAAACGGACAACAATATTATGACAGACAACAGGAATAGCACTATCTTTTTCAGCATAATACGCTCCTATAAACATCGTCATCCACCGGTTCCAGCCATTCGTTAGAACCTTCTTCTGCCGGAACCTCTACAGCCAGATGAGAGAACCAGCTGTACGGCGTCGCTCCATGCCAGTGTTTTACGCCTGCCGGAATATTTACTACATCGCCGGGGAATAACTCCTTTGCCTTTTTCCCCCACTCCTGATAATATCCCCGGCCGCTGACACAGATCAGAATCTGTCCTCCTCCGCTCTTTGCATGATGGATATGCCAGTTGTTACGGCAGCCAGGTTCAAAGGTCACGTTAAAGATGCCCACCTGCTCAGCAGAAACCGGAGCCAGATAACTCTGTCCGATAAAATACTGTGCAAAAGCTTCATTGGGCTGGCCTATGGGAAACAGCATGGAAGCTTCATGTGCAGATTTTGCATCCGCTTCGGAACATTCCTCTGACCAGATTTCTTTTGCCATACGGAATGCCGCCCATGCCTTGGGCCATCCGGCATAAAAGGCTGCATGTGTCAGTATTTCCGCAATTTCCGTTCTGGTAATCCCGTTCTTTTTCGCACTCATTAGGTGGAACTGAAAAGAAGAATCCACAAGTCCTTGAGCCATCAGCGAAACCACCGTTACCAGTGACCTGTCCCTCAAAGAGAGCTTATCTTCCCTGCTCCACACCTCTCCAAATAACACATCATCGTTTAACTGCGCAAATTTCGGGGCAAATTCACCTAATGTGTCTCTGCCCGCTGTCTGTTTTACTGCCATCTTTTCATCCTCCTATAATATCTTATTTGCATTTCATTATAATTTCCACAACCTCTTCTTTTGACAGCAGCCTGCTGGAACTGGATGAGGCAATGAAATTCTCCGTGACATCCTTTGCTGCCTTTAAGGTCAACCCATAGCCTGCCTCGTGAAAGCTTAAGGACAGGTTCGCGTTCTTAATTCAGGCCTCCAACGCGTCAGTTCCGGCCAGCGCCCTCTTCCATATCTACCGATGTACTTTCGGGTGCAGGGGATTCTTCTGTTCCAGGCATTTCTGCAACACCGCTTTCCACTTCAGAAGCCTCTCCTTTTCGTTTGGTCTTAATCTATCCGAAACCGGTATCCTGCTCCCCATACCGTCTCGATGAACTGGTTCTTTGATTCATTCTTTCCCAGCTTATCCCGCAGACGGTTGATATGGACGGTTACGGTTGCCGCATCTCCCAGGGAATCCATCCCCCATACCCGGTCAAACAGGGTATCCTTTGAAAATACCAGATTGGGATTTTCCGCCAGAAACAACAACTTTTCAAACTCCTTGTTGACCAGAACCACTTCCTTTTTATCCAGATAGACTCTCCGTGACTTGGGCAGGATGGTCAGGTTCTGGTAGGTAATCTCCGTCTCCTGCTGCTCCTCTTCCTCTGTTGCAGAAAGCAGGTTATGAATGTAGATATGGGATTTCACCCTGGCCACCAGCTCCGTAGGGCTGAAAGGCTTTACCAGATAATCGTCTGCCCCTAATCCCAGTCCCCGGATCTTATCGATGTCTTCCTTTTTGGCTGTCACCATGATAATAGGCAGCCGCAGGCTCTTTCGCAGCTCCCGGCAGACATCAAACCCTGTCTTGCCGGGGAGCATCACATCCAACAGAATGGCATCGTATTTTTCTGTTTTCGCCTTTTGCTCTCCGGTGATGCCGTCAAAGGCAAGAGCGGTTTCGTATCCATTGGCTTCCAGATAATCCCGCTCCAATTCCGCATTGTTTCCTTCCAGTGTCCGTTTCAGAGAAATCATCACTCTCGAATTTTCTTTTCTGCGGTATCTCACCGTATTGGCAAACAGGTTATTAAAGATGCGTTTAAATTCTTCCATGTGATAATGGAAACCGGCATCCAGCCTGCTGTATTCCGACAGGCTGTCTACCAGGCTCACCAGATTCCCTTCCCGGATTTCTTTTGTGCCAAGGCTCAATTTCCCAAGAGGCTTTAAAATATTGCCGGAGATCCACCAGGAGAGGATGCCGTTGATACACACGGTCAGTATCACAAAAAGAACCAGAATGCCAGCCAGATAACGCAGGATACAGTTTTTCAGATAATTTACCATGGTTCCATCGGTTTCCTGGGGATGGACAGCCGTAATGCAGAAGATGCTTTCTCCGATTTTTGTAATCATAAAACGATATCCCAGCCCGGACAGTTTATTTTCCAGATGGGTCATCTCATCGCTGTGCCGGATCTCTGTCTGGCAGGCATCCATCTCCGGACAATACCCCCAGTTGTTTTCCCACAGCTCCTGCTGATAGTTGTAGATCATGCTCTGGGCAAACTGGACGCCGTTTTCATCGCTGTACATATCAATAAAAGTATGCCAGTAACTGCCCAGAGAAGTGTTCAGACACACGATCAGTACGATTATGGTAAACAAAATCGGTATCAGAACCATCATGATATTGGATAATCTGATTTTTTTTCTTAATGGTCACCTTCCATGTTCTCCTTTTCGTTCCGTATTTTCCTTGATATGCTCGGGATTACCGGAACCGGGAATGACCACTACTCCCTTCTGCAGGTTCCAGCGCAAAATCGCCTGTGCCGGTGACACACCATGAGCCTTGGCAATTTCAGAGATTACAGGATCGCCAAGCAGCTCTCCCGTATGCCCTCTGCCGCCCAGCGGATACCAGCCCTGCACCACAATCCCCAGTTCCTGGATAAAAGGGATCACGCCATTCTCCTGACAATATGGATGGATCTCATTCTGAACCAGCGCGGGGACGGTATCCACCTAAGGGAGAAACTCCGTCAGTTCCTCCACATACCAATTCGACAGCCCCATCGAACGGATTTTTCCTTCTTCCACAAACTGTTCCATCACTTTGTACGCTTCCACATCATTGGGATCAAGATGATGCAAAAGCATTAGGTCTACATAACCGATATCCAGCCGGTCAAGACAGGCCTGGATTGATTGCTCCAGACTTTCCTCTCCCTTGCTCTGCCCGCACGCTGTCACAGGAAACACCAATAAGAAAACGAATAGAATACTAAATAATTTTCTCATTCACCATCTCCCTTACCGCTATTTCAGCGTTCTCCTAAAACCCTCCAGGTCTTTCAGCCTTGAGGCTGAACCGTTTTCCACGCCGTAAGCCGTAAACATCCCCATATCCTCCAGACCCAGGTATTCCAGAAAATCTCCTTTGTGGGAAAACATCGCGCTGTCATATTGGGGTTCAGTCCGCATCCTTCATACAAATCCCGACAGCGGGCTTGTGTTCCGCCCCCTTGCCCCAAAACCCGAAACGAAAATCTATCTGATATGGAAAAAATATCAAATCTTTACGCCCATTGCAGAACGGTTGCTTAAACGATTGAAATCTGAGTTTTCCGAATAGTATTATCCTCCTACCTCTTTCCTGCAGATTGCCCCTGGATCTGATGGACCAGATAATCCAGGCAGGAAATCCTTCTTTCGTCCCTGTGTACCCTTCCAAGCAGATATTCCCTCTGATGTTCCAGAAGTTCCAGCTGTTTCACCTGCTGCCCTTTGTCAAACCACCCCATAAAGTCCTGAATCATTTCGGTCCCACACCCGGCATCCTCCAGGTTTTGTATGACGGATTCCCTGCTTTCCTTGATTATCATCCCTGCCCCCCTTGATGTTTTGATATTACTACTATAAATCCAAATATAATAAATAGCAAATATTTAGATATAATTTATTTGCATAGTTGAAAACTATTGAAATCTATGATAGAATTTTTGATGAATCTGGCCTGCCGATTGGTTCCTATCCTCAACGCATATGACATTTTTCCAATGTACGACAGACAGCTAAGACTGACCGCAAGGAGCAAAACATATGGAAATACGTGTACTTCAATACTTTCTTGCCATCGCAAGAGAACAGAGCATCATACGGGCTGCCGAGTCTCTTCATCTCTCACAGCCTACTCTTTCCACACAGATTAAAAACATGGAAGAAGAGTTGGGAAAGCAGCTCCTGATCCGCGGCACAAAGGGTTCCCGCAAAGTTACGCTGACGGAAGAGGGAATGATTCTTCGGAAAAGGGCTGAGGAAATTCTGGATCTGGTAAAGAAAACAGAACATGAGATTGCCTGTTCCGATGATGTGATCATCGGAGATGTCTATATCGGCGCCGGAGAGACAGACGGTATGCGCCTGTTGGCAAGAGCTGCCGGAAGTTTAAAAAAACTTTATCCTGGAATCCATTACCATATTTCCAGCGGCAATGCTGTCTTTGTCAAAGAGCAGCTGGATAAAGGACTGATTGATTTCGGGATTATATTCGGAACACCGGATACAAAGAAATATGAAGTATTAAAGCTCCCGTCTAAGGATATCTGGGGCGTCTTAATGCGAAAGGATTCGCCTTTGGCAGAAAAAGAATCTGTATCCCCGGAAGATCTGTGGAATCAGCCATTGCTGATATCACAGCAGGAAACTGAGAGGGGCAGAATGTCCCGGTGGATGAAGCGCCGTCTCTCGGAGCTGGATATCATTATGACTTATAATCTGTTGTTCAATGCTTCCCTGCTCGTGGAAGAGGGTTTGGGACACGCGATCTGTTTTGACCATATCATCAATACTTCCGGTGACAGTAAACTTACGTTTCGTCCTCTGTCACCATCCATTGAGATTGAAATGTACATGATCTGGAAAAAATATCAGGTCTTTTCCAAGCCTGCGGAAAAGTTTTTGATGATGCTGCGGGAAAATATTAACACAATTTAAAAATGATATAAGTTATTTGTTCATGTACAAACTGAAATATTCGTTCATTCCGCTTTTCATCCTCCATTAGCACAGTCTTGCCGGAAGGTGAACAAATAGTGGAAGGTTTACATGATTTTTTTGGAATAGCAATTAAGAACGCAAGGATGGACTGCAGTCTGACACAGGAACCATTGGCAGAACAGGCTGGGATCAGCTGCCGCTATCTGATTGCCATCGAAAATGAAGGGCGTATGCCAAAGTTCCCTATCGGCTGATACATAGCTTGGCAGACCGTGCTTTCTACCCAGAACAGCCCTCAGAAAACTCTGAACGGGCACAGCTTGCCCATATGCCGGAGTCCTGCTCTGACTGGGACACCCATATCCTTCTTAGTATCGTCAAAGCCATGTTGCAAAGACAATAAATACAGAGCCATTCTCTTCACATCCTTTCTCCAGGTATTTCCCGCTGAATAAAAATGTTTCCAGATGTACCATATGCTTAATCGTAATCTCCCACACGGAAGCGGTACTGTAATAGATTTCATTGTTCTAGTCAAGTATCATTGCCCTGGCTGTATTCGACAATTCCTCCAAATCCAGTACTGCCCATATTGCAATATGTGTATCCAGCAAAATCTTCATCAAACATCCACCTCAAATAATCTGGCAACTTCATCATTGCACCCGTCTATATCATGACCATCCGCAATAAATTTCTGCCCTTTCATACTTCCAAGCCTGCGTTTTTTGCCCTGTGTGGCAACGCCATAATTTATACTCACACTCCTTGATTCTGACGGCAGCACAAACCGCTGTATCATATCAAGAATGTCCAAATTGACACTACAATGGTATGTATGGTTGTATGTAAATACTGGCATGAAGAATATTATTGCTGCTCCAGGCAGCCTTTCCTTTATCTTACAGATATCCATGCTCACCGGATGGTCAAAGAGCTTTTTCCCTTTGATGATCCGGGTATCCACCTGCCCCTCAAACAGCGTGCCGTTTAAGTCCTTTCTGAGTTAGGATATCTTTACATCATAAAATAACATTCCCTCTCTTCTTATCCAGTTCAAAATCAACTGAAAGAAGATATGGAATATGACCAGATATCATTAGTAAAATATGTTCACCCGTTTACAGGTGGGCCGGTGAAGAAAAACAGGAAATAAACCACTTGAAGTGGCAGCAGGAAGTCAAAGCAAACCAGCAAGCCCCTTATGGGATTGCGCTAAAGTAAGAAAGCACTGAAAGAGCCCCTTTAGGGGTAGCTGTGAATGTGGTGCAGCTGGCAGACCGTCAGTGCGCCTTCCGGGCCCATCTCCAATGGCATGTTTCTGTCAGCCACCCCACATAACCGGCTTCGCTTTCACATTACTTCCCCAGGGTTCAGTCCCCTGTAGCTCCCCAAAGAAAATTTACCACCTGCGCCTTCCCGTGTTTCTCCACCACAGCCAGATAATCTTCCTCTGTAATATTCTCTATATTGCCCTCAATCTCCTGTGTATAGGTCGCATCTCCATTTTCATCAAAAGTCTCATACACACCCTCCGCCAGTTTAAGGGAACCATCAGCTTCATCAAGTACATACCGCCACACCTCATGGCCTGAGGCACCGTAGATGCCGCTTTTATCATAGGAAATGGGATAAGCGGTTCCCATACTCTCTATAATGCCTGTCTTTTGCACTTCCTCGTTTACCACATAATAGACGTCACAGGTAATCGATGCCTGGTTTCCCTGCCCGTCCTCATAGTATTGGGAGGTGACAAGCAGAACAGGATATCTGGCATCTGTCTCTACAAGGGCAAAGAGTTCATCGTCATCCAGCTTTGCGATTGTATCTGTATAAATCTCATTCTTATTCTGCTTTCCACAGCCGGGCAGAAGAAGCGCTGTCACAATAACTACCATATATAAAATAACTCTCTTCCATCTTTTCATGATCTTTATCCCCTTTTTCCGTCTTTATTTTTGATAAGATAGCAAATACACAGCAGAATTCCCATCATTCCCGCAACAATAGCAGGTATAAGCGACTGTGTATAACTAATTGGCGCATTGGCATATTTCCCTGTGACAATATACCGGTACAGCATATACTGGGTACTGTATGTAGCGGCAGATAAAGCCGTCACATAAGCAAATATCATCACGCTTACCATAATAAATATAAGGCCAGCTGTCAGCAAAAGCGTCATTTTCCTGTTGTGGAGGTTTATCTCCATCAAGTCCTCCAGGGTTATTTTCTCCTTATCTCTCACATCTTCCTCCCCTTTCAGCAACAATTCGTCCAGCGAAATCTGGAACATTCTCCCGATTTTTACCATGCTCTCCAGATCCGGCATCGTTCCTCCGGATTCCCACTTGGAAATGGTCTGCCTGGAGACATTGAGTTTCTCCGCAAGCTGCTCCTGGGTCATACCCGAAATTTTCCTTAATTGGTGGATCTTATTTCCAATCTCCATATGTCTGTCCTCCTTTTACCTGGGATTCTATCTGAAATGCATACTTTTTTCTATCAATCTACCTTTACATTTGTGCTCTGAATGGTGACATGACAGGGTTTGCCGGATTGATTTTCATATTTTCATATGATGAAGTAATAATGGAAATCTTAATGATGCTTTTTTATGTTTTCATATATCGTAAATGCCCAGTATTTTATCGTATTTCATAATTCATGTCATAATTTGCTGACTACCCATCATAGCTTATTTTTTCTGTTTCCTATATGATTGTTCTGGGGGAAATTTTATGAGTGAGACAATAGCTACATGTATTACCCAGATTATTACAGCTTTAATCACTGTGGGAGTTACGATACTTGTTGCATATAAAACCTATCGTTCCCAGAAAAGCAAAGAGGATATGGAAATCAGACGTCTGCAAACGATAAATCGCAATTCCTCATTGGAGTTATTTCTCGCATATATAGCAAATCTGATTCTTTTTGCTTCTCCAACAGAGATTGACCTTGATTCGAAAACGCTGTGTATCTGCCTTGAAAAATGAACTTGGCAGAACAATACCTTGAGGAATTGGCAAAAACAGATTTGCCGGATTCCTATTTCGAAGATTTCAGCTTTTAAATTTATCTCCTCTTATTCTTCAAAAAAACAGAAGGTTAACCGCCTTCTGTTTTATAAATCCTCATCCGCAACTGGTTTTAGCAATTCCTGCTGATCCACACCCAGTTTATCTGCAATCATGGTCAGTTTATCGTCCAGAATTCTGGCGCTGCCCGTGATGTTTACCCTAAGACGTATCTCAGAAGTCTGAGAAGCTCCCGCCAGCTGTTCTACAGTTACATTGTGTTTCTGCATAATCTGACAGATATTATGGCCTAACGCTCTTTTATTTTTCAATGTATCTGCTTTCAGCATAGCAATCACCTTTTCTCCTTGCATTTGATAGTGTCAAGATTTTTTCGCAAATTTAATTTCCACCGTTTGGCAGCCGGTAGTCAGCCGGCTGTGATATCAGACAGCAGTTCCTCCTCCGGTTTGGAGAGGTGATCCATGTTCATATAACGACGGGTGCCCCAT
>CAJTHL010000019.1 GCA_910576205.1 Clostridia bacterium
AAAAAAAGCGATTGCCATCTTCACGCCACACTCAAACAACGATTAGACGCGGTTCATAAGCTCCGCTTCCAGCACTGCATCAGCACCCTCTGCCGGGTTCTTCGGGTCAACAGAAGCACTTATTACAAGCATTTCTCTTCACAGCCCGCTCCCCGTATCCGGGAGAACCAGCATATTGCTTCCCTAATTCTCCATATCCATGCGGATTACAGGAAGCGCCTCGGAGCTTACAAAACCACCTACATCCTTCTGCGTGATTATGGCATTCACATCAGTGTCGGCAGAGTGTACCGGCTGATGAAACACTTACAGCTTCCTAAAATGTCCACCGATAAACCTTCTGCTCCGGCCAGACGTTCTGACAATGAGGCCTGTGCGAACCATCTGCAGCAAAATTTTAAACAGAAAGCTCCCAATCTTGTATGGGCCAGTGACATTACCTTTCTCAAAGCCGGAAGGAAATGGTACTATCTGTGTATTGTGATGGATCTCTTTTCCAGGAAAGTCATTGCCTGGCATGTTTCTGCCCATGCTGATACAGAACTGGTTATCACTGCATTTCGAAGAGCTTACGAAAAACGGAAGGCCCCTTACGGCCTAATGTTTCACTCCGACCGGGGAACCCAGTATACCGCCTTCGCATTCCGGCAGCTTCTGGATTCTCTGAATGTTGTGCAGTCTTTTTCAAAGAAAGGCTATCCGTTTGACAATGCCTGCTGTGAATGCTTTTTCAAATATCTGAAGAAAGAAGAAACAGACCGCAAATGTTACCGTTCCCTGCAGGAGCTGCAGCTTTCTATATTTGAGTACATAGAAGGGTACTACAATTCAAAAAGACCGCATGGCACGCTGAATATGCTTACTCCAAACGAAGCGGAAGTATTATACTGGGAGCAGAATTCCTAGTCTGCTCCTTAAAACTTTTATACTTTTTTGTGTCTACTTACTTGACTATAGTCCAAGCTTCTTCAGCAGCGCCACGCAGTCCTTCGCTCCCTGCTCATACAAATACATGCAGTCATGATCCGCCGCCAGCAGCGTTGCTTCCACATAATCCGTGATGGCTTTCTTCACATCTTCCGGCAGATCTTTGATCTTTTCCTGCATCTCTTTGCTCAGCCTGGCCACCCGATCCTGTAGCTCCTGATCCTCCGGCGAATGCTCATTGCGTTCACGCACTGCTGTCTCCGTCATCTCCCGGATCACCATCTCATAGATCTCTTCTCTGTCCATTTTCACTTCACTCCTTTCTCCAACCAACCAACATAAACGGAACCGTTCTGACAGTCCATATGCAAAATCAATAAAATTATTTCCTTTTAGTTTTCACGTTTCTGATATTTGTATGCGTCGCTCAGCTCCACCGCGCCATTGAGACGCTTCACCTCCTCCACACACTTTGCATGGAGCTTCCGGAACGCGCTCTCATCGATCCGGCTCTCTGAATGATAGGCAATCATGTGCGTCAGCATGGACAGCTCCACTGCGATCTTGAAATCCATCCGGGCCAGGCGGTTCTCCGTATCCTGCACCGTGCTGGTCAGGACGGAGGACAAAGACTGCAGCAGATAGTTTTCTGCCTTCCTGGAATTCAGATAACCGCAGTAGAACTTCAGCGCCTCGGTCACAAACTCATTCCGGGAACGCACATTGGCCTCGGCCAGCAGTCCGTCCGCCATCTCAAGAATCTCCTTCTCAACATAAAAACCGGCCCGCACCTTTGCTGTTCCTTTGGCCATCTGCGTTCTCCTCCTCTCTGATCGCCTTATTCTCCCCTGGTATTCACTTTTGCCCTTCCGAAATCCCCAAAACTCCTGTCGCTTTTCCGGAAGCAGGCATAAAAAATCACTGTATCCCTGGAAAAGTTATGCACTTTTGCCCTTCCGCACGGCTTTGCCGGGCGGTGTTTTCCGGGTTTAGGCTGCGAAAGCAGCATAAACCCTTTAACCTGCACACATTTCGACCCGGATATCATGCTGCACTGGTGCTGTTTCCGTCCCTGCCCAAATCGCCCCAACAAGGCGGATTTCCATCTCATGGGTAACTACTGCCACCCCTGCCTGGAAACCGGCACACAGGGCCACACGGCGGCTCACAGGGGCGGATGCTGAGGTCACATTCTCTGCGCCAGCTGCGTGGAAGAGACTTCCTGCCCGCATTCTTTCCCAATTGAAAGAAAAAATGCCCGGAAATTTCTACTCTGCCGTCTGGGAAGCCCCATTCCTCTGCCGGTTCGGGCGGGAGGGTCTGGCATTTTCCTCCCTCGCGATCCGGTCGTCCAGGTATTCCCTGGTCGCCTGGGGAACGTATTTTTCATAGAGCTTCTGGAGATAGTCCTTCAGTTCCTCCTGCAGGTCCGCCTCCTTCTTCCCCATATGATAGGTCAGGGCATCCAACCGTTCCGTATTGAAGCTCATGGTCAACGTGGTATTTTTCATCTTCTTCTCCGCCTTCGATCATAAAATTTTCTTTTCTCTGTCTGTTCCTTGTTATCCTTCCTCCATCACCGGAACTGCCTGCCCCTCCTCCGGTTCATTCACCCAGTTCTCATAATCCTCCACGCTGCAGTACCCTGCCAGCATGGCAGAAAACGCATCCAGCCGTCTGGCCTTCACGCCGAACAGTTCCATCTGCAGGCCGGAATAGCCCTGGAACACCCGCACCACTTTTGCGTCCAGCACATCCGCCCAGGCTTCCTTTCCCGCCTCCGTCAGTGTTCCCCCATCCAGTTCCACAATGGTATGGGGCAGCCCGTAATCGATCTCATCATGAACCAGATGCAGGTTTTCCCAGCGGGCACACAACAGATCCTTCAGGCAGGTTCCCATGGCCTGTCCTCCATTTTCCTGGCTCATGTTATCTCCGGTATCCTTTCCCTGGGAAACAAGTCCCGCCAGGCTCTGTCTTCGCCCCTCCTGCAAGTTTTTACAGAAATCCGGATAAAAACGCAGCTCCAGACAGTCGCTGCGGATACTTGCCAGGCTCACCTCCGGCCTCTCCACAAGCATGTCTGCCAGCAGCTCTGCCAGTGCCGGATTGTCAGAAAGAGAAAAGGCACTCCCCTCCTGTATCTGATCCAGATAAAAGATCCAGTTCCCGTCTCTCGTTCCATCCGTTCCCGCCCGGATCATCTGATCCGCCAGCCGGGACAGCCCTGCCCCGAACTCGGACAGGGATTCGTATTCCAGGGCGGCGGCATCCGGCACATAGGAGGCATAGCGGGCATAACCATATCCCTCAGATTCTACCAGGACACCGTCACGCCTTCCCTCTCCCGTCACAAGAAGACAGTGATAGATCCCGTCTCGGTCCTCCTGCATCAGATCAATATTTTCCTCAATACAGGGCAGCCCCTCCAGGGGATTTCTCAGAAACTCTTCAAACTCACCGGCTGGCAGGCACACCTTTTTTTCAATCTCCGCCTTCTGGAACTTAAAATCCGGCTTGTAAAAAAACAGCATATCTACTGGATTGATCACACATCCCTCCTTCCTTCAAGTAAAATCCACTTCGTAAAGGGTTTTCACCACTCTCTTATATTCCGCGTGCTGCACTGCCTCCTTTGTCCCATGGCGCACCTTTTTGTTCAGCTGCTTTCTCCGCAGGGAGATCCCCCGCTTCAGTTCGCCCCGCATGCTGTCCGGGCCTCTTCCCCGTACCCAGTCGGCTCTCCTTCTCCTGGCTGTGCCGGGCATTGGTTTCTGTAATGCCATCGCTTCCTCCTGTTCTGCCGTTTTATCAACCGGCTGCTGTTTTCTTTCAGCAACACACCATACCGGAGCTTTACCGAAAAGTCGATACCCAAAACCCACAAAGATGCCTTTTCTTCTCTGCAGATCTCAGCTTCTTCCTCTCCTTTACGGGATCCCCGGCAGACGGCCCGTGGCGTAGTAATGGCTGCGCCAGTAGTTGGAATTCAGGTCACCAAAGCCAATTGGGTCCCCCGCATGAAGCATTTTTCCATCCCCCACATACATCCCCACATGACTAACCGCGCCGGCCGATGCGTAGGTCCCGGTAAAAAAGACCAGGTCTCCGGGTCTTGCCTCCTCGCGGGGAACAATGGCACACTGGTGGTAGATCCCGTCCGCTGATGTCCTGGGCAGGTTGTAGACACCGGACTGCGTATAGATCCAGCAGATATACCCGCTGCAGTCAAAGGACGTGGCCGGGGAAGAGCCGCCCCACACATAGGGAAAGCCAATATAGCGGGAAGCCTCCGCGAACAGCGCCCCGTAGCTTCCGACCCCCATGGCCTCTCCCGCCGCAAAGTTACCGGAAGCTGCCCTGCCATAGACTGCCGTGGTATAGATCCTCTGGGCATTGGCTCTTGTTTCCATGGCCAGGCTCCTCCCCAGCAGGCTCTCCAGATTCCGGCAGATCTCCTCCTGGTCAGTGAGGAAAATGGCCACCGTATAAGTCTCCTCCGTGATGCTACCGTCCTCTTCCTCCACCTCCCTGGTCCGCTCTTCATAACGCAGGAAGCATTCCAGGAAGTCCTTCTGCGCACGGCGGGAGGGCTGCTCCTCGCCAAAGTACAGGGCATAGAACCAGGACTTGACCCGGCTGGCATCGATCTCCCCGCCTTCCAAGTTGTCCACACCGGCGATCAGGCTGTCCAAGTTCTGGAAGCTCTTTCGGATATCCTCAATGTATTCCCGGTACTCCTCCGGCACCTTTTCAGACAGCGCCCCGCCATGGAAGGACAGATCAACCGCTGAGAAATTATGGGTACTGGTGCCGTCCAGCGCACTGAGGATTATAAATGTCATCAGGATGAACGGCAGGAACACCGCAACGACCACGGAGGCGATCGCTGTCCTGGCCCGCTTGTCCGTGGCTGCCACGGCGGCTGCCTTTACTGCCAGAGTAATGGCTGCGGATGCGGCCATCTCCATCATCTCCTTTCCAAATTATATACTCTATATCGGTCTTTTTTCAACCGATTAAGATACTGTTTATTTGCTAAATTGTTGGTTAAACTACCTCTATAGCGAAAAACAGAGGTGATCCCATGGAAGGAACAGACGCAAAGGTGATCGGCAGCCGTATCCTGGAATGCCGCAAAAAACTGAAATACAGCCGGGAGAAGCTGGCGGAGGCCGCAGACGTATCCAATTCCTTTTTGGCGGAAGTCGAACACGGCACCAAAAACTTTTCCGTGCCGGTGCTGGCGAGGCTCTGCAAGGCCCTTGGAGTATCCGCTGACTATCTCCTGTTCGGCAGAGAAAGTGCACCCGACACATCCGGTGTCCTCCAGATGCTCTCCGGCATCGACCCTCAGTACCTGCCCTGCCTGGAGGAGCTTCTGGCCGCCTATATCAAGACCATAACGATTGCAGAATCCCGTTAGCTGTGCCGAGAAGCACAGCTTTTTCTATGCAGCGTAGAAAGACATTCCCCTGCTTGATCATTTTGGACTCCTGCACAATACACACCCTCAAACGCTTCTGCTTGATTCCTTCCCTATTCTGATCTTTCCTTTGTCTACAACTGCATGCCGTCAAACAGGTTATGCTGCCAGAACGATTCCTCCATCCGGGACCCCTGTTCCTGTTCCATCACCTCTTTCGTCCTCTCCAGGGCCTGTTCCAGCACATGCTCGTCCATTCCGGCTGTCCGGTACCCTTCTGCGATCACATCATAATAATAACCGGACGGCATGGACGCCTGCCTCCCGTCATTCATCACATAGACCATGGCAGACACGCCTTTCCCTTCAATCTCCACCTCCAGGTTCTCCTTCCGGTAGAGATGGGGCCACCCTTCATAGCGGTCCAGAGCTCTTTCATTCCGGGGCGAGATCTTCCATAAAAGCACAGGCACACTGGCGTTTTCCCGTGGCTCTATGGTGGCTACTCCCCGGAACAGAAGCTCATAGCCTTTGACTTCGCCGGTTCCCACGACTGTTGCGCCGGGACACCGCTTCTCCATCTGGGGGAGATTTAAGTTGCTCCCATATGCGATATATAACCGTTCTTTTTCTCTCTTCATTCCCATTCCTCCTGCTTCCTGTCCTCTACATGGACATGGTAAAAGCCGGAGATCTCTCCCCGGCTTCCTGTTCTTCTGTACGCCCTTCTGCAGCGGCCTGCCTCTCCGCGGCCTCCGCCATTTCCTTCTCTTTTTTCTGCCTCATCCGTTCTTTCTGCGCAAGAGCCTGGGCCGGATCCTTCCAGGCGATGCAGCCGTCCAGATGCTCCAGCAGATGCCCCCTGGCGGTCTTAAACTCGTCCCCGATGAGCCCCAGGCGCAGAAGCCAGGTACGGAAGGTGTATTTCTCATTCTCCGTCATGGTCTTCCTGCGGCTGGCGCAGCTCTGGTTCAGCGCCTGCGCTCCGATGGCCAGACAGAACTGGATATACGCCTTGATCTTCCCCGCGTGGACAGTGCCGTTGAACAGCCGAAACTCCACAGTCCCTTTCTGGAACACGCTGTGCAGGTTCAGGCAGTAGTACCGGCTGTCATCATAGTGGGTATCCCTGCGGCTGCTCCCGCCATACCAGATGCGCTCCACCGCTTCCATGCTCTTTGGTTTCCGGCTGTTTAAGTCATCCAGAAAGCGCTGCTCCACCGGCTGGCACCAGCGGTGCTGCCTGGCTACCGAAACCTGCAGAGCCTTGTAGATCAGATCCTCCTTTGCCGCCATGATGTTGGTGATGTTCCGGAGCGTCCGGGCATCAAAAGGGGAAGCATCGATATGCACATGGATCCCGCAGCTTTTGTTCGCAAACGCACCCGCTTCCCGCAGCTTCCGGATCAGCTCCTGGATCGTCACAATGTCCTCATACCTGCAGATCGGACTCACCATCTCGGTCTGGTATTCGGAAGACGCCTCTATCCTGCGCTCTCCTGTTTTTTTCTGTGGTTCTATGCTGCTGTCACTCATGAACTTCCATTCCCTCTGCTGTTGGTCCTTTGCCGCGTAGGTGTCATAATACGTCCCCACATAATAGGAGGAGGTCCCAAAGTGTTGCGCTGCCACCTCGGCCGCCCGGCTGCGGCTGATCCCGGTCAGCTCGATCTCAATGCCGAACTTCTGGTCCTTTAAATCCACGCCTGTCCACCTCCTCTCCCGTCAGGATGTCCGTCTGTAGATGAGTCTTTTATTCCTCCACATCCAGAAAAATCTTTCCAGACAGCCCTGTCGCCTGCCTCTCTCAGACTCCATCAGCGCCCGCCTGCCTTTCCGAACAGCCTGGCCTTGTAATCCGGAGCCGTGACCATCAGATTGTAACGCTCATTGCCGCACTTATAGAGGCACACCCCTCGCTGGGGATACCGGATTAGGGAGAACTCGCTGGGTTCCAGCTGCAGGGTGTCGATATAGAACTTCTCATCGATGGCACCGGCGTTGAACAGGAACTGATGAGTGGGGATGGAGAACAAAGGCTTGGTATACTCCCGGATCCCCTCGATATTGAAGTCCTCCAGGTTCTGGCTGGCGATGATGACTGCCGAATTCTTTTTCCGCACCCGCTTCATAAAGTTCCGCACATACTCCACCGCCGTCAGGTTGGAAAGAAATAAATAGAACTCGTCCAGGCTGGCCGCCGTGTCCCCGGTAGTCAGAAGCTCGTTGCTCATGTAGGAGAGTACGTTGAACAGCAGGGCATTCTTCAGGCTCTTGCTGGCCTGTAAAAGCCCCTTTACCCCAAAGGTGACAAAGGTGGAATCCGTGATGTTGGTATGCCCGTTGAAAAACTTGGACTCCGCCCCTTTGCACATGGAATGCAGCCCCAGGAGGATATTCTGCAGAAGGTCCGCCGTATAAAGCTGCCGTTTCTTTTCATCAAACCCTTTGTATTCTGCCTCGATGAAGTCGTACATCTCCGAAAGGGTCGGGTAATCCTCCGGTTCCAGCATCTGGAAGTCCGTCTGGTCGCTTAAACCCCTGCTCTGGTAGAGCTTCTGGAGCATGATCTCGATCACATCGATCTCCCGGTCCGTGAAATCCTTATAGCTGCGGAAAAAATCTTTTAAAAAGCTGATGTGCTGGCTCAGGCGGCTGCTGATCCGGAAGGTCTTAGGCGCGTCCGGGTCCTCCGGCCCGTCCCCCTCGTCCCATACCTTCGGCTCCAGGGGATTGATGATGTAGCGCCCGCCCATCAGGTCGATGAAGCATCCCTGCAGGTTGTTGGTCAGGTCCTCATACTCCATCTCCGGGTCCAGGCAGATGACGTTCATGCCGGATTCCCGCAGGTTGCATAAGATCAGCTTCAGCAGATAGGACTTGCCCTGGCCGGAGTTGCCCAGGATCAGGATGGAGCCGTTGGTCTTGTCCTCCGCCCTCTGGTTGAAGTCCACCAGGACATTGCTGCCGAACTTGTCCCGTCCCACATAGAAGCCGTGGGGATCGGTCTTGCCGCTGTAGTTGAAGGGATAGAGGTTCGCCACGCTGCTGGCAGGCAGCACCCGCTCGAACTGGTCCCGGAACACATTTCTCCCGCTGGGCATCACGGACTGGAAGCCCTGCTGCTGCCGCAGCATCAGGCGGTCCACGTTCAGCTTGGAGCGGATCAGTTCAGTCAGCACCTCTGTCTGCAGAAGCTTCAAACGGTCGTAATCGCTGGCCGACAGTTCGATGTACACTGCCGTGTGCAGCAGCGGCTCCCGGTTCCGGTGGGTCTGGGCCACAATGGTGGCCACATCCTGCAGGTTGCTCTCCGCCATCACCGTCTGCTGCAGGTCATTGGTATTGGCCCGCTCCATGCGGTTTTTATTGGCAGCGTTGCTGATGATCTTCCGCTCCTCTGCCGCGTTCACATGGCGGGTATAGATCCGCAGCGTCACACCGTCCTTCTCCCCCAGCCTTTTTAAGATGGCCTGTTCCTCCGTGGAGGTGGGGTATTCCCGCAGCGCCCAGACACACCGGAAGGTGTTGCCGCAGATGAAGTGGTCCGTATTGAACTTGACCACCGAGGGCGCGATCATGTCCAGGAACTCCTGCACACGCGCATCTCCCGGATGGCCGGGCTGGTCTGTATTTGTCTTCCTCAATGTTCTTCCTCCTGATTTTCTGTATGAAAAAACGCCAGATGCTCTTTTCACATCTGACGCTCCTGATCTCTATGATTCTGTTTTTATAACTGCTGGTTCATTCCCTGGGCCTGCCGGGTCATGGCAAGATACCGGTCAAGCTGTACTTCCTCCAGTTCTGCAATCATCTCTGCAAATGGTGAGATATCCCCCTCCACCGCATAGGCTTCCAACGCATTAAAATAGTCCAGACGGTTCTCCTTTGCGATGGATATGGGTGCGAAGCCGTTTGCCATCAGCTGATAGTTCATGATAAGCCTGGAGGTTCTGCCGTTCCCGTCAGGCAATACCACATTGAGACCCCGCAAGGAAACGATAGTTAATTTCTACTTTTTGCTTACGATCTCTGCCGGTTCCCTCTGCCTGATACACATAAATGCTATCAATCAGCTCCACCAGCATAGAACGGTTCAGCTCGGTTACAGTTTCATATTTACGTATGGTTTCCAGAAATTGATTGGTACTCTGGGTTTTCTTTTCCTCGGCCCTGATCCTTGCTTTCAGGTCATCCCTCTTGTGGGTAAGCTCTTTCTGCTCGTTCTCATAAGCCGATGACATTTTCTCGAAGCGCTCGTCTGTAATCTTACCCAGGGCATTCTGCTCAAAGAGCTTCATAATCACATTGTCAATTTCTGCAATCCTCTTTTCAGCTATTTCCAGGTCTTTCCTGAATTGCTTGATCTTCTGGCCGCCGCCTTTCTCGCTCAATTCGTGCATTTCCTCGATAAACTGATCGCCCAGGGCTTCCATACTCTTAATGTGCTTCTGAATGTCGCCCATAACAATCTGCTTTAATGCGTCATACGCGATTGCGTGCGTCGTACAAAGATTGCTGTTTCTTGCATAGGTCCTACAACGGAACCGGGGGTCTCTCCCGTTTGGATTGGAGAACGCCATATTGCGGCCACAGTCCGGGCATTTCACAAGTCCCACAAACATGTTGGGGCAGCCTGTCTTATTAGGCCGTTTCTTCACACTGATAAATTTCTGCACCAGCTCGAAGGTTTCCTCGTCCACGATAGCCTCATGGGTATTTCGGACTATGATCCATTCCTCTTTAGGGACAGATACCAGTTTTTTGTTCTTAAATGATTTTGTCTGTGTCTTGTGAGATACCATATGGCCCAGGTACACTTGATTCTCCAAAATCATTTTTACATTTTTCCCCACCCAGTCTGTCGGAAACTTGAATCCGGTGCTTGTGTCCAGTGTGCCGTTCTTCATTGCCCGGTATGCCCGCGGGATTAAGATTCCATCCTCGCATAGTGCCCTTGCAATCTGGTGTACGCTGTTGCCTTGCTTCGATAATTCAAAAATTTGCTTAACGGTAGGCGCTGTTTCCGGGTCAACCAGCAACTGGCGCTTGTTCTTTGGATCGACCATATAGCCATATGGGGCAAAGGAACCGCAAAACCCTCCATTCAAAGCCATTGTTTTCTTGACGCTGCGGATTTTCTTTGATGTGTCACGGGCATAATACTCATTCATAATGGATTTGAATGGCATCATTTCATTTTCATCAAACCGTGTGTCAACATCATCATTTAGGGCAATAAACAGAATGTCATTGTTGGGGAAGATTTCTTCCACATAATACATGAACATGGCATTGTTGCGCCCGAAACGCGACATATCCTTAACCATGATTCCGGTTGGCCTCGTATCGTCCATAGCATCCTTAATCATACGATTCAGGTCGGGCCGGTCGAAGGTGGTCCCGGAAATACCGTCGTCCACATATTCGCCGATTACCTCAAATCCTTTTTCCTTTGCGTGATACCTCAACATCTGCAGTTGGTTGGTAATGCTGTTGCTTTCCTTGTCTGCGTCCCCGTCATCTTTGGATAAACGTGCATATAATCTAACTGGAAGTTTTGTCTGCTGTCTTAACATCTCTACTCCTTTCCAACAGCAAACAAACTACTCTGTACTCTATGATTATACCATGTTTCCAAACTTTTTTCAGCTATTTGCTGCGCTGTTTTTTCGGCTAATTTGAAATGTTTTCCTGTTCGATTTCCTGCTGTATCAGCCTTTTTATCAAATGCTGTAGTTGGACCGTTCCAGAAAAAGTTGCGGTCACGTAAAATGTCGTATTCCCAATCTGGACTGTTTCTGATTGTTTTTGGTTCTCCATGTTCCACCTCATTTCCGGGTAACAAAAAAGCACCATCACTGGCGCTTTCCTGTCATTTTACATTTATAACCTTCCGCGAATATTCCCTGCTTTGCAGGTCAACCTCCGCATAGACCATATTGTTATCGTGAAGCTCTGTCTGACCCGTCTGAATACAGGCCGTGCCGCATATCTGGTTTATCCACCTTCCTTTTTGCGTATCAGGGCTTTCGTGAATATGCCCGTGCAGGGAGATCAGCGGTTGCCTCTCTTTCAGAAACTCATAAATATCCACAGAGCCTATATCCAAATCCTGATACAAAAGCTGCCCCAGCCTTAAACCTGCAGGAGGCATGTGCATCACATAGACTGTCTGCTGCGGGTTTTCCGGTTCGGGCAGATCATTCAGGATGTCGCACATATATGGAAGCTCTGTCCTTGCATATTCCAGCCAGTTATATATCCTGTCATAACCGTACTCATTAGAAATGCCAGCGACAGGGCTTAGTTGCCTTTGCGGAATATAATGTGTTTCCATGACAACCCTGTCCTTACAGCCGAAAGGGTGGTCTAAAATATAATTCATGCCAATAAATTCATATCCACCGATACGAACCTTTTTGCCGGCTATATTATGAACATTTTCATATTCCCCGCAAACTGTATCAAACAGCCCATCCACCGACAGGAGATCATCATTTCCTAACATGGCGAGATATGTAATGCCGTATCTTTCAAGTTCCGAGAAATAATCCCTCAAAAACTCATTGATGAATATGGGCTGCTCCAGGTGCCTTTCGCCAAGTTTAGGGAGCATATCCCCGCCATTCACAATGACGCTGATATTTTTCTCAACGGCAATGTCCAGCGTTTTCTTATATTTGTTTTTATCCCCATGCAAATCTGTAACATATAATATTTTCATGCGCATACCACCTTTATACTGTTTTCAAAAATCTGCCTTTCTGATTATACCATACCGTGGGATAACTTTCAGCGTGTTACTTTGCCTTTTGCCGGAGATAGTGCCGCGTTTGTTCCCCCTTTCCGTGATTTATATATTCTTTTATCAAAACCACATGAATAAGTCGGGCCTGCGCTCTTACAGTCACAGACCCGGCCCATTGTATCTGATTTCGATTAGCTGCCGTATTTGCCACGCCCCCCGGCAAGCCCTGAACGAACAGGGCGGGGCTGTTACAAGTTGCGGATAGCATAACCGCATCATAGCCCCGCATACGCCGCCGCTTTGCCAGAGCAAGCGCACGCCGCAGGAACTCTCCCCAAGTCTTTAGGGAGCCGTGAAGAAGTACCATTGTGATCTGCGCCGTCGTCGCGCCCGGTCTGCCACAGCCGGTTTCGTGGGTTGCGTTTACCGCTCGGACAGCCTGAATCCATCACCTCCTTAGGCTGCCTGTCACCGCGCCGCCCCATCTGCCGCTCGGAACACAGAATGAAGTACCTGTAACAGCGTGTATTCGGTTGTCAAGGAGCCGTAGAGGGTACGGCAGAGAATTTGAAATACTGTTTGAGTGCTCCGGGTTCTTTGCGTTCCCTCCGCACCCTTATGGCTTGTCCTGCCTGATAATATGTCCCTCTATTATTCATTTCATTTTTGAGGTTAAAGTTGCCGTCTGTCAGGAAATTTTTTTCAATATTTTTTCCAGACTGTGCAATCCGGCATTGATAGAACGGCTAATCCGGCTTTTATGAGTGCCTTCCGCTTTTGCAATATCCGCTTTGCTCATGCCAAGAAAATAATGTGCATAAATCCGGTTTTTCTGTTTCTCCGGCAGAGAAGCAAGCGCCCGATACAGCCGGATATTTTCTTCTTTCTGTTCCAGAATATCAAGAGGCGACAACACAGCCATTAGAACATCACGCTCAACGTTCACATCATAATCCAGGGAAAAATATGCTTTGTGTCGATATGTACGCAGGAAATAGGCCGCCTCTGCCAGCTTATATTCACGAAGCAAATCGGCAACTTCTTCCGGCACCTCAACAACTGTATCTTTTGAATAAAACGGGTAGTAATCCCGCAGATTGATTTTTTTCATGGGTAATTCCTCCAATTTCGATTTTTTGGTTGACTGGCAAAATCGAAATCAGAGGGTGGGGAGCGGCACCCTGGGACATTGCCCTTACCGGTGCCGCAGAATAATATAAAAAGGCATACCCCAAAAATAGCAGGTACACCTATACATCCATATTTCAGAAAAACAGACGGACGCTGTTGGAAAATATCTTTTTCTGTCGAAACAAAAAATGCCGTAATCCACAATATATGGACTACGGCAAATAAAACATCACATACAGGACAGCACTTCCGCCTCCCGGAACCCTTCGACAGCATCCCTATATCCTCCCAAAACCAGGAGGAACGATAACTGTGCCTGTTAACAGCCTCCTATCTTATTGGGCGATATTATACAGAAGGAACACCAAGCCTTTGCCTCGGTACAGCCTCGCTACAATCATTATGACCGCAAATTCTCCCATATCCCGACATATTAAAGCAAAAAAAGTGTGTACCTGAAATCACAGATACACACCCATAACCGTCTGTCTATGTTGTCTCACGGCAATCATTGTCAAACTTGTAGCCTACGCCGCGTATGCTTTTTATATAATCCGGCACCGCATCAGAAATCCTCAATTTCTTCCGCAGGTTGCTGGCATGGTTGATAATGACTTTCCGAGAATAAAAAGAATCTTCCTCATTCCAGACCAAATCCATAATCATTTCAAATGTAAATACCCGCCCCGGATTGCGGATCAGTAGGGCGAGAAGGTCAAACTCCTTTGCGGTCAGCATGATCTCCTTGCTGCATACTTCCACTGTGCGCTGCTCCAGGCAGAAATACAGTTCCCCTTCCCATATCTCTGTCAGAGGGCTTTCTGATTCCGGTATCTGGCTCTCTGTATGAATACATGGGCTGTTGCGGAAGAAGCCGCTGTTACGCTTTCCCTGCTCATTGACATACCTTTCCAGTTCCCGCCGTTGCTTTGGGTCAAGGAATGTAAACAGCTTTTCTCCAATCTGTCTGCCGGATTCCGATACATCAAATACAGCTAATGTCCCAATGACACCACCCCCTTAACCATTCACCGGATTTTGGGGTTTTGCTCCCAAAATCAATACCACCGCACAAGCGGCAATCCATTGTTGATCCCATTTGCAAACAGAATCTGGTGCAGGTCAATGATTCCATTGTGGAAGGTGGCGGCACAGGCCGACAAATACAAATCCCACATCCTCACAAACCTTTCATCAAACTTCTCCCGTATTTCTCTGATATGCTCCTTATAATTTCTTTCCCAGCACAGCAGGGTACGGTTATAGTGAAGCCTTAGATTTTCCACGTCCATTGTGTGAAAACCGTCCTCCGCCGCACAGGAAAGCATTTCCCGCAAACTCGGAACAACGCCGCCGGGAAAGATATATTTCTTAATCCACGGGTCGCCGGGGTGTTCCTTTAAGGCGCTGATAAAATGGAGCAGGAACAGACCGCCCGGTTTCAGTACAGCCTTTGCACAATCCATGAAAAGCTGGTAATTGTCACGCCCAACATGTTCCACCATGCCAACGCTCACAATCCGGTCAAAGGTCTGCCCGCACTTCGGAATGTCCCGGTAGTCTATCAGCTCCACCGTAAGAAACCTTTCCAGGTGTTCCTCGGCAATGCGATGCTGAAACTCCCGGTACTGTTCCTGGCTCAACGTAATCCCCATGCCATGAACGCCATATTTCTTTGCCGCTTCGATCAGCAAAAATCCCCACCCGCAGCCAATGTCAAGCAACGACATTCCTTCCACCAGGCACAGCTTTTTCAGAATATGATCCACTTTGTTCACCTGTGCCTGGTAAAGAGAATCGTCCTCATGCTGAAAATAACCACAGGAATAACTCATGGTTTCGTCCAGCCAGAGCTTATAAAAATCATTTCCAATGTCATAGTGGCTTCGCACTTCTTTCTGCTGGTTCTTCTTTGCCGTTGATGGAAACATCAGCTTTTTTAATGCGGATTCATCTGCGGAAAACCTGTCCATCTGCCCTAAAAAATGATCTAAGGCATAGTACAGATCCCCCTCAATCTCCAAATCCCCATCCATATAAGCCTCCCCCAAAGCGAGAGAGGTACTTGTCATAAGGGAAGCTAGGGAAACCGGCTTTTTAAAATCCACCGTGAACTCTGGCTCGCCTTCCCCGATCTGGTACTCCTTCCGGTTCAGTTTTACGCAGAAAGGGTACTGGTCAAATTTCTTCAAAAAAGGTATGATAACATTTTCCTCTAACATTTCTTATCTCCATCCTTTTCCCAAATATTTGCCGTTGTGCCGTGGTCGGCTTCATTTGACAGTACCGTTTTTCATCATGTTTCTACTCACCGACATTCTGTTTTCGGTATTCAGCCGGTGAGATCATCATAATATCCCGAAAAGCAGTAGCAAATTTGCTCTGATTTTCATAGCCGACCTGATTCGCAATCTCCGCTATTGTCGCCTGTGTCTGGCGAAGCAGCACAGCGGCCTGTCTGATACGGTACTCCTTCATATAGTTTCCAATGGGCTTTCCATAAATACCCTTAAATGTATTTTTCAACGTAGCCGTATTGATAAGGTACTCTTTGGAAAGCTGCTCAATCGTAAATCGCTCCTGTAAATTGGAAACCAGTTTTTGGTGAATCTCTTTTACAATCTCCACCTGGGGAGCGGTATATTGCTCCCTCTGTTTTTCCTGTGAAACATCTATCACGCTAAGAAATAAAAGCAATTCCTGAACTTTGAGCTTAAAATAGGATTTCTGCAAAAAATCTGGTACAGAGTACAGCTCGGAAAAAATATGCTCAATCTCATTTTTTGCCCGCATGATAAAACAGTTTCCATCGGCACAGAATTTTTCTTTAAAGCCCAAAATATCAATGCCGCTTTCGCACAAAATTTCGGGCGGATTTTCGGCTACTGTATTGAGGTTGATTACAACGGAGATTCCACGATAATGATTTAGTGGGAATGTCATTTCAGGCGAACAGTTATCCATTGCGTGAATGGACATATCACCTTCTCCAAGATACAAACAGGAACCGCTCAACAGGCGGCTGCCCTCCCGGCCTTCCCGGCAATGGTTGATTTCCAGTATGTTTTTTCCAGGTTGTGCATCCCATTCGCAGCTTGCAGCTTCAAAGTCGTTATAAATGACCTGAATACCAGGATAGACTTCATAGATTGTCATCAGCCCAAGCCCGTCCGTGCAATCCATTTTATAAACCGTACAATAGCCGTCATTATCTTTTGGAATGACCGCAGACAACCCCTTTGAATTTTTAACAGGGTTTGTACTCATAGCAGTCCTTTCTATCATTCCTATGTTACTAATCTGTTCTGCCAGACGTCTGCTGGCATCTTTTATTATAAAGGTTTTCCTCATTTTGCACCGCTCCAATCGGTAGACTTATCGCTCCAATCAGAAATTATAACGCGAAAATGTTAACGGTGCAAATGGGGAAACAAAAAATCAATCTATTTGCTGCAGTATGCTTTCCCGGAACAGCCGGAGCAGCTACCGCCGCAGCAAGAGCCATTCCTATGATTTTTTCTTATCTTCCGAACAGCCCATATTACATAAAAAACAATGCCTGCAACAATGACGCCTGTAACAATCATCTTATCCTCCTTTCCGGCCGGAAGCCCACAGTGCATCGGAAACAGGCTTCCAGTCCCTTGCATAAGGCCCGCATTTTCACACAAATTCCCACCTCACAATAAAAGTCCAACGCGATATACAACAAAAGTGATAACCCAGGCAACAGCCAACTGGAACAGGGCTGAAAACAGCATCCACTTTGTACTTCCTGATTCTTTACGGATCGTAGCCAATGCTGCCGCACATGGAACATACAGGAGGCAAAATACCATAAGGCAGAACGCATTAAGCGTTCCAAAACCAGAGCCGCCTAAAATACCTGCCAGTGTATTCATTCCTGCCCCAGAGTTGATATTAGGCACACCGAAAAGGACGGCACAGCTTGACACGACAACCTCTTTTGCAGAAATGCCGGCAATCAAAGCTACCGCGATCTGCCAGAATCCAAGGCCGACCGGAGCAAAGAATGGAACCAGCCAATGTCCTAAAATCGCGCCAAAACTGTCAGCCATTTCCATTGTATAGCCGTGTGGTCCAAAGTTCAGAATGACCCACATGGCAATCGACGCCACAAAAATTGTGGTGCCGGCCTTCGTGAGATAATCTTTGACCTTTTCCCATACATAGATTGCTACGGTACGGCTGCTGGGCGCTTTATATTCCGGCAGCTCAATCAGCAGATAATTCTCTGACTTTTTACGGTCTATCAAATGGATAACCGCTGCGATCAGAATAGCAACTGCCAGACCGATTAAATACATGGAATATGCCACCAGCATTGCTTTATCCGAAAAGAACATTTCCGCAAACAATATGTAGATCGGCAGCCGGGCGCTGCAACTCATAAAGGGTGTAATCAGCATTACCTTAAATCGGTCCTGCCGGTTTTCCAATGCCCTGGACGCCATAATCGCCGGCACAGTGCAGCCAAATCCTAAAATCATGGGAATAAATGCCCTGCCAGACAGCCCCAGCCTGCTCATAATCCCCTCCATGACATAGGCGACACGGGCCATATACCCGCTATCCTCCAAAAAGGCCAATGCCAGAAACAGAATAAAAATGTTGGGAAGGAATGTCAAAATACCGCCAACACCGGCTATAATGCCGTCTACCAGAAGTGAACGTAACACTTCGTTGACACCGGCGGCAGTCAGACCGCTGCTTATCAGCTCTGACAGACTTTCAATCCCCACCTCAAAAAATCCTTTCAGCCAGTCGCCGATTGTGAAGGTCAGAAAGAATACGACTGCCATAATACCGAGAAAAATAGGAATTCCCCAAATGCGGTGCGTCAATACCCGGTCTGCTTTTTCAGTCAGGGCATCCTGCCGGTCTTTGTTTACCAGCACTTCACTGATAACCTCCTGAATGAAATCATATTTTTCATTGATAATATCTGACTCATAGTTTCGGTTAAGCACATCCGGCAAGTCAACCGGATAACGTTCTGTGATTTCCTGATCCTGTTCCAACAGCTTAATTGCGTGCCATCGGTAATTCGTCAGGCCGTGATATTTTCTTTTCAGCTCTGCCATGATAAGGTCAATCTTGTCCTCAATGGCATCACTGTAAACCATAGCATACTCCGAATGATGGTCGTGCCTGTGTTTCGATTCATGTTTATGATGATGGATCAAACATTCCGGGTCTTTACAGTCCTTATGATGTGCCGCTGCATGGAGCAGCACATCCATCCCGGACCGTTTTCTGGCTGAAACCGGAATGACAGGAATCCCCAGCATTTCCGGCAGCCTGTGCGTATCAATTTCCATGCCGCGCTTCTCCACAATATCCATCATGTTCAGCGCCAGCACAATCGGCTTGCCCAACTCCAAAAGCTGTAAAGTCAGATATAAATTTCGCTCCAGAGCAGAGGCATCCGCAACGTCAATAATCACATCGACTTCCTCACTTAATATAAACTGTCTGGACACCTGTTCCTCCATAGTATAAGAGGTCAGGCTATATGTGCCGGGAAGATCGACCAACCGGATATTCAGATCGTGATCCCTAATGGCACCTTCCACCTTTTCAACAGTAACCCTCGGCCAGTTTGCCACTTTCAGATTTGCGCCAGTGTAAGCGTTAAAGAGTGTAGTTTTTCCACAGTTTGGATTTCCAATAAAGCCGATAGTTAAATTTTCTCCCATTGGAATTCACCCCACTAAAATATTTCTTGTAATATCCCGCCCAAAGGCAAAGCGGGTCCCCCGTACTTTAACAATCAAAACCCCTTTGCTTTTACTGTTCAAAACGGTAACAGAGGTCCCGCGGGTCATTCCCAATGCCTCCAACCGCTTTTCTATCTTTGTAGGCAGCTTAATATCCGTCACCTTATAGTCATTTCCTATACTTCCTTCGCACAAATACATATACATACCTCCTACCGCTTCACACTTGAAGCTGCCGGCAGTTTGCGAAACTCGGAAAGCATCATAAGCATGGTAATCACAACAAGGATCGCATCCGTCAGGGCAATCGCCAGCCAGACGCCCCGAATACCCATACCGCCGATCATCGGCAGCACCACACAAAGCGGAATAAACAAAATAATCTGACGGAACAGCACCAGCCAGGTCGCTTTTTTCGCCTTACCCAAAGACTGGAACAAGGTAACAGCAATCAGAAAACTTCCCTGCAGGATATAGGTGCTGAACATGATACGGAAATTCGCCGCTCCCGATGCGGCAATCCCCGGTGTTGTAAGGAACATGGATAAAATCTTATCCGGGCACAGCTCCACCGGGATATAGAACACCAGGGACAATGCCGTCGCCGCAATAATGAAAACACGGGTCAGTGTCTTTACACGGTCATAGTCCTTTGCGCCATAGTTTGTACCGGCAGCCGGCTGGAAGCCCTGGCTGATCCCCCACAGAGGAACAAATGAAAAATTCCAGAAGCGGAGCGCCGCGCCCAAAAGGAGCTGTGATGTTTCCCCTCCATAGTTGGAGGCCACACGATAGATTACCGTCTGCTGCACCAGCGTCAAAATCTGCATTAACAAAGCCGACACACCAACGGCAAGAACCTGGGGAAGCAGCTCTCTGTCAATACGAATATGCCCAATCTTCACATGAACGCTTTTCTTTCTGAAATACCATAAAGTAACCGCCGCCTGGATAAGCTGGGAAAGGATCGTTGCATATGCGGCAGCCTCAATTCCCATACCATAAGGATTCAGAATCTTAATAAAAATGGGGTCCAGAATAATGTTCAAAATAGCTCCGCTGGCAATAATCGTCATTGCCTTTTTAAGCTGTCCTTCTCCCCGGATCACCATATTGGCACTCTGGAAGAAATTTACGAACAACGATCCTGCAAAAACAATCCGCAGATATTTTTCAGCATAATTCAAAATGTTATCGCTGGCTCCGGCCAAAGTTAATAGCTGACGGGTAAATACCATACCCACGGCAGTGTAAATAACCGACAACAACAGAACCATTGCAACCAGGTTTCCCATGATCTTCTTAATGGTATTTTCATCCTTTTTACCAATGGCGCGGGATAATACCGAGGCAGAACCCACGCCCAGCATCGCCGCCGAACCTGCGTTTATCAGTGTAAACGGATAAGATACGGAGATGGCCCCCATCTGCACATCGCCTACCATCTGGCCTACAAAGATAGAATCCATCATGTTATAAAGCCCGACCACCACCATGCCAAGAACCGCAGGTATGCTAAGCTCAATCATAAGCGGCCAGGGATTTTTTGTTAAAAGTTTTGTTCTTGTATCAAGTGCCTGTTTCATCACCTATTCCTCCTGACTTTCATTTATTAGCCATGTCTAACCACTTAAATTATATAAAATTTCCTTTTTCCTGTACGCTCCTAATAGGAGAAATTGCAATCCAAACAGGATAAAAAGCAGGAGCGGAGAGGAAAGGCACCCATCCGCTCCCCAATGTTACTGCATCATTTTTTCAAGCAATTTCAATGCTTCTTCCAGTTTCGGATTGTCAGCATCCGTCTGTAATGCTTCACGGACACAGGTTCGGATATGGGCTTGCAGGATTTCCTGATTGGCGCTTCTTAATAAAGCCTGGGTCGCTAAAATCTGATTGGAAATATCCACACAGTAGCGGTCCTCATTCACCATCTGCAAAATCCCATCCAGTTGTCCCCGTGCAATTTTCAGTTTATGAGATATATCACCTTTTCGCGCTTTCATAGGCACTTACCGAATACCGGTCACTTCGTAACCGGCATCTTCAATGGCCGCCTTTAACACAGCATCGGTGACCTCCTGCCCTAACTGTACCTGGGCTGATTTATTTTCTAGGCTTACAGTTACATTCTGTACGCCCTGAACCTCCCGCAGCGCCTTATCCACATGCTTTACACAGTTCATACACACCATACCTTCAATGTTCAATGTCTTTTCCATCTGAATAACTCCTTTTCTTTTTTCTGTAATAATTGTCTGACTTTCTATATCACTTTCCTCATAGAAAATATGTTTTGGCTTAAACCACCGAAGCCGCAGGGCATTTGTCACCACAAACACAGAGCTGAAGCTCATGGCAAAAGCACCGATCATCGGATTCAGCTTCAAGGCAAAAGGAATGAAAAATACGCCCGCCGCCACAGGGATTCCGATGATATTATAAATGAACGCCCAAAAAAGGTTCTGTTTGATGTTTCGGATAACCGCTTTGCTAAGCTGAATGGCCGTGGAAACATCCAGGAGATCGCTTTTCATCAATACAATATCCGCTGATTCAATGGCAATATCTGTTCCGGCTCCAATCGCAATGCCGACATCTGCCCTTGCAAGCGCCGGAGCGTCATTGATCCCGTCACCAACCATTGCGACCTTCTTTCCGGCACTCTGCAGGCGTCGGATTTCTTTCTCCTTATCCTGGGGGAATACCTCTGCCACCACACGGCAAGTGCCAACCTGACGCCGGATTGCTTCTGCTGTTTTTGCATTATCGCCAGTCAGCATGACTACTTCCAGCCCCAGGTCAGACAGCTCCTGCACGGCCTGTCTGCTGGTAGGCTTTACCACATCAGCCACAGCAATTACCCCGATCAGTCCTCCGGCACGGGCAAAGAACAGAGGCGTTTTCCCATCTTCGGCCATAGATTCCCCAAGCTGCAGCAAAGCGCCTCCCTGAACACCATTCGCCTCCAGCAGCCTTCGGTTTCCGGCTAGGCAAATCTCCCCTTCCATATGGCCGGCGATCCCCTGACCGGGAATCTGGCGAAAATCACTGACCGGCAGGAGAGAAAGTCCTTCTTTTTCTGCTTCAGATACGATAGCGTCCGCAAGTGGATGTTCGGATAACTTTTCCAGAGACGCTGCAACTTGAAGTAATTCCCTCTTATGTATACCGTCTTTGCATATCACATTTGTAACAACAGGTGTCCCCTGGGTAATGGTTCCTGTCTTATCTAAAACAACCGTATTGATACTGTGCGCGGTTTCCAATGCCTCTGCTGATTTGATTAAAATACCGTTTGTGGCGCCTTTGCCCGTCCCCACCATGATAGCCGTAGGTGTTGCAAGTCCCAGGGCACAGGGACAGGAAATAACCAAAACAGAAATGCCAATGGACAATGCAAATTCCAAACCGTACCCGGCCAATAACCAGACAGCCATAGCAGCCAGCGCAATCGTAATAACCACCGGCACGAACACACCGCTTACTTTATCTGCCAGCTTTGCAATCGGCGCTTTGGAGCTGGTTGCGTCATCCACTAACCGGACAATCTGGGCGAGAGTGGTATCGTCGCCTACTTTGGTTACCTGCATTTTGAAATAACCAGATTTGTTGATCGTAGCTCCAATCACTTTATCGCCGATATGCTTTTCCACCGGAATGCTCTCACCGGTCAGGGCAGATTCATCCACCGAAGAAAAACCTTCCAAGACAACCCCGTCCACGGGAATAGATTCTCCCGCTTTCACAATCACCGTTTCTCCCGGCTGCACTTCTGCAGCAGAAATCTGAATCTCCATCCCGTCCCGCTCCACAGTGGCGGTTTTAGGAGCCAAGTTCATCAGTTTGGTAATGGCATCCGACGTCTTGCCCTTTGCACGCGCCTCCAGTGTCTTACCCAATGTAATAAGGGTCAGGATCATGCCTGCCGATTCAAAGTAAAGGTCCATCATAAAGCTATGAACCGTTGCCATATCCCCATGCCCTAAGCCAATGCCGATCTTGTAGATGGCATAAATCCCGTAAACCGCCGCCGCACTGGAACCTATCGCAATCAGGGAATCCATGTTCGGCGAAGCCAGAAACAGTGTCTTAAAGCCCGTCCGGTAATATTTGAAATTGATAAATACCACAGGAATCACTAAAAGGAACTGTGTGAAGGCAAAGGTCATGGCGTTTTCCATTCCCAGCAGAAAGCCGGGCAGAGGCCAGCCCATCATGTGCCCCATTGAAATATAAAACAGCGGAATTGTAAAAAGAGCAGACAGCAGCAGCCGTTGTTTCATCTGCTTATATTCCGCCTGGGCCGTACTGATTTCTGGTTTTGCCGTCCGATTTTCTGTGCGGCCCTTTTCCTGGATTCCGGCGGGTGTTTTAAGAAATGCCCCATACCCGGCCTTTTCAACAGCCTGTACAATCCCCGCCGCATCCAGAACCGATTCATCATAAGAAGCAACCATGCTGTTTTTAAGCAGATTGACAGATACTTCTTGTATTCCGGGCAGCTTTGCCACACTCTTTTCTATTCTGGAAGAACAGGCCGAGCAGGTCATACCCGTAATGTCGAATTGATCCTTATGCAAAATCATCCCTTCTTTCTTAATGAATATTTTGTGTGCCAGTCCCCTTCCCCCGTGGGGAACCATGAACCGTTATGATAAGGGGCGTTTGGTATCTTTGGGGGAAAAATACCTGCCGCCCCGTTCACAAGGTCTGCACGAAAGGCCATCCAGTGACCAGCTATCATTATAGCCATTGGATTTCCCGTTTGTCTGCTCCATAGAGAAGCCTTTTTTATCCAAAAGGAAATATCTTTTTTGCGGATAATCCAATCAGAAGTGTTTCAAATCCAAAGAGGAATATCACCTCCAAACCCATTGACGCCAAACGTTTTTACGGATATACTCTGCTTGCGAACGATTAAACAATCTTTTAATTGTTCAGCCATGTCAAACCAACCAAACGAATAAAGAAAGGAGGTCTTTCGCTATGAAAAAGACCATTAAACTCATTGATCTGGATTGCGGACACTGTGCTGACAAGATTCAGAAGGCCGTACAGAAAATCGAGGGTGTCGCTCATGTGGAGGTCAATTTCCTTAACCAGAAGATGGTTCTGGAAGCGCCTGACGAGAGATTCGACGATATTTTGGCCGAAGCGAAGGCATTGATTAAAAAGATCGAGCCGGATGTAACTGTTAAGGTATGATGAACGCTGGACGCCGGCTGCCATTCTGGTAGCCGGTGTCTTTTGGAAAGGAGAATTTTATTATGACACGAAAACAAAAACGTCTGCTGACACGTATTATCGTGGCCGCAGTCCTGTTTCTTTGCGGGAACCTCATTCCCCTGCCTGAATGGGCCGAAATGGGGGTATTCCTGATCTGCTATGCTGTTGCCGGATGGGATATTGTCTGGAAAGCAATCACAAATATCCTGCATGGACAGGTATTTGACGAAAATTTCCTTATGACGATTGCCACCGTAGGCGCACTGATCTTAGGCGAACATTCAGAAGGCGTGGCTGTTATGCTGTTTTATCAGGTAGGGGAATGGTTCCAGTCTTATGCCGTTTCCAAGTCCCGGAAATCCATTACAAGCCTTATGGACATCCGGCCAGACTATGCCAATGTAGAACGGGACGGAAAACTGATCCAGGTAGACCCTGACGAGGTAAAAATTGGCGATACAATTATTGTGAAACCCGGAGAGCGCATACCTCTGGACGGAAAAATTATCAAAGGCGTTTCTGCTCTTGATACTTCTGCGCTGACAGGCGAATCCATGCCCCGTGAAGTAGAGCCGGGAATGGACGTTATCAGCGGTTGTATCAATCAGACAGGTATTCTTACCATAGAAACCACAAAGGAATTTGGAGAATCCACAGTTGCCAAAATCCTTGACCTAGTGGAAAATGCAAGCGACAAAAAAGGCAGGACAGAAAACTTTATCAGCCGGTTTGCCAGATACTATACGCCAATCGTTGTATTTGCTGCTCTGGCCCTGGCAGTCCTGCCTCCGATTTTCCTGCAGCAGTCTTTCAGCATATGGATTTACAGGGCATTAACCTTCCTGGTTATTTCTTGCCCCTGCGCACTGGTGATCTCCATTCCGCTTAGTTTCTTTGGCGGTATCGGCGGTTCCTCCAAAATCGGTGTTTTGGTTAAGGGGAGCAACTACCTGGAATCCCTGGCCCATGCGGAGGTGGTGGTCTTTGACAAAACAGGCACCCTGACAAAAGGCTCCTTTGCTGTCAGTGAAATCCATGCTGTAGATGTGAAAGATTCACAGCTTTTGGAGATGGCCGCATATGCAGAGGATTATTCCAACCATCCTATTTCTCTTTCCATCAAGGCAGCCTACGGAAAAAAGATTGACAATTCCCGAATCACGGATGTTCAGGAAATTGCCGGCCACGGTGTCCAGGCAGTGATCGATGGAAAGAAGATTCTCGCCGGCAACGCAAAACTTATGGAGAGAGAACATATCAAATATGCCCCATCTTCTTCCGTGGGTACAGTCGTTTATCTGGCCTGCGACGGAACATACGCCGGATGTATTGTGATTGAGGATGAAATCAAGGCCGACGCAGCCGCTGCTATTAAAAATCTGAAATCCTCCGGTATCCGCAGGACAGTCATGTTGACCGGAGATGCGGATGCAGTCGGCAAAAAAGTAGCCGGACGCCTCGGTCTGGATCAGGCATATACCGAACTTCTCCCGGCTGATAAGGTTGACCGTGTGGAGGATTTGCTGAAAGAAAAAAGTGAAAAAGGCAAGCTGGTATTTGTCGGTGACGGCATCAATGACGCTCCTGTGCTGGCAAGGGCCGATGTAGGTATCGCTATGGGTGGCCTGGGTTCTGACGCCGCTATTGAAGCTGCCGATGTTGTCTTGATGACAGACGAGCCTTCCAAGATTGCAGCGGTAATGAAAATCGCCCGCAAGACGATCCGAATTGCAAACCAGAATATTGTGTTTGCCCTGGGCGTCAAATTCCTGGTGCTCATTTTGGGCGCTCTCGGTAAGGCAAATATGTGGGCGGCTGTATTTGCCGATGTAGGCGTTTCCATCATTGCAATTCTGAACGCCATCCGGGCTATGCGGGTAAAGCATCTGGACAGATCGGCCAAACGGTAATGCCATTGTTTCCAAAAAAATGCGCCGTCCTCTGATTATGGCAGACGGCGCATTTCATTTATAAATTTGTCGGACAGGATATTTTGAACAGGGCATCAATCGATTTGTGCAACTGTTTTGCCTGGGGTGTATCGGCCAATGAGTAGTACATTTCTTTACCATCCCTGCGCCCGGTTATGATCCCGCTCTTTTTCAGTATACGCAGATGGTGTGATACGGCAGGGGCGCTCATATCAACCGCCGCCGCAATATTGCACACACATTCCTCGCAATGGCATAACAGCCACAAAATCCGTAAGCGCGTTGGATCGCCAAGCTGCTGAAATAAAAAGGATATTTCTTTGAAATCCTCCGCCAATGGCATTTTTTCCAAAACACGTTTTATATTCTGTCCGTGGTTATGAGGCAGATTGTAATGTTCCACAGCAATCAACTCCTTCCTCACACAATAATAACCATAACTTTTTTAACTGTCAAACAGCTTCACATAGATTTGGAGGTAAAACATGAGCAACACGGAAAAGACCACATTTCAAATCCCGACACAGCAAGAATTGGAGCAGCTAAGCGAACTGCACAAAGCAATGGGGGATTACAGCCGTATGAGAATCCTGTGGATTTTGATGGGCCAGGAATTATGCGTCAGCGATCTGGCAAAGCAAATGAACATCACGGAATCGGCTGTTTCCCATCAGCTCCGGGAGCTTCGTATCACAAGACTGGTTCAGTCGCATAAAGTCGGAAAGAATGTATTTTACTCTCTGTTGGATGAACATATCCAATGGGTACTGGAAGAAACATATGCCCACATTTCAGAAAGATAAAATGAAGCCCCCATTCCGCATATCTGGAAGGGGGCTGCACGAAGCTGTCCGATATTGAGTTACAGGCTTTCGTAGGAAACCAACTGGCTTACAGGAATACGGGCGCTGTCAAAACGCTCTGTGTCCGCCACCCCTTCATCAGAATAACCGATTGCCAGGATATTGACCGGCTCCAGGTTGGAGGGGAGAGAAAATTCCTTGCTAAGAACATCCGGCTTGAAGTAGCATACCCAGACAGAACCAAGCCCAAGCTCCGTGGCTTGAAGCATCATGTGATCCGTCAAAATGGAAGCGTCAATGTCGCCGGTCTGCTTCTTATCAAAGGGACGAACCCATGCCTTATTGTGATCGGCGCAGACGATGATAGCCAGAGGCGCCCCATAGATATTAGCTGCCTTTCCGATCTTTGCCAGTCCTTCCTCGCCCTGAACGGCAATCAGGTGAACAGGTTGGAGATTAGCGGCAGTCGGAGCTACGTGGGCCGCCTCCAGAATCTTTTCCAGCTTTTCCGCTTCAACTTTCTGATCGGTGTAGCTGCGTACAGAGTAGCGCTGTTTTGCAATGTTAATGAAATCCATCGTTTTATGTCCTTTCTGTGTGAAATTTTTATGTGTCAAACCGACCATCAAGTATATTGTATCACCAATCAAAAATTCCGCAATTACGCACTTTTTTGGTAGGCACTACCCAAAAGGATAGCCCCTGCGGTAAAGGAGAATGTATGATGAAATTTGAGAAAACGCAATTTAACTGTCCGGTTGAAGCGACTCTGTCCTTAATCGGAGGAAAATATAAACCGCTGATACTTTGGCATTTGATCGGCCATCCTCTCCATTACATGGAATTGCAACGGCTGATTCCCAGAGCCACCCCTAAAATGCTTTCGCAACAGCTCCACGATTTGGAGGATTGCGGCATGATCCACCGTGAAGTAATTCCAGAAAAACCACCTAAAACAATTTACTCCCTGACTACATTTGGAAAAAGTATTTTGCCAGTCCTGGACGCAATGTGTAAATGGGGGATAGGATATTTAGACGGCCTGGACGTTCAGCCTCCGTGCTGCATTACCAAAAATCAATCGCCACTATAAAACAAACAGAGATAACTGATCTGCCGGGTCAGTTATCTCTGTTCCTGAATTTATATCAAACTCTGCCGGACATAATTACATAAAGCTGAAAAATCCACATCCGGATTCTTGCTTAAGATTTTCCGCAGACATTCTTCTGCTTTACGGTGCTGCTCCGGCTTTTCCAAATCATTTCGCAAAACCCTTTCTCGGACGCCGGGATGCTTGCCCTACCTTGTCAGGCTGTGACTTATTGGGGATATGTAACCGTAAAGATATTTCTTACTCATACTCACCAATGATACTTCCTTTTTGGATGATATGCTTTTCAGCCTTTTTCAGAAAACTTCTTTTCATGGAATTAACACTTATATTCATTTCACAGTCTAAGGAATAGACTGTGAAACGGTAAGTATGCTTTTTCCCTTTCGGTGGCTTTGGCCCCGCATAGCGATGAAACCCGTACCCTATTCCTTGACAGGCATCCCCCAATACCGACACGATCTTGCCTGCCGGAATGTTCCCCTTTATTTTATCAGCAGCAGGAATATTCCAAATCAGCCAGTGCGTAAAGTTTTTAATCGGATGAGATATATCTTCCAATGTAATAGCTAGAGTCTTTGCATCTGATGATAAATTTTTTATGACAAATTCCGGCGATATGTCTTGCCCTCGGCCTGTATATTCGATTGGGATTTTCCCTCCATTATCCATACCAGCAAATTCAAATTCCAAAACCATATAATTCATAATCCCTCAATCCCTCCAATTATCTTTAATTCACTCTCCAGTATATCATTATTCATTTTGAATACCTCCAAAACTATATTAATCAGCATTATTAATTGACAATGTGAACCCTATTGGATAATACCACCCTTTCTACAAAAGCCCTTGCCGATTTACGTTTCTCCTACAATTACAACTTATCAGATACTTCTGCAAGTTCCAACTCATCATCTTCCGATATTCTCACCTCAAAAATTGCAGAAACCCCCGCTGCTTTCGCTGCATCAATAACTGAATCTTTCGCATCCTTTTCTATGTTCAGCCCAAGTATTACACAATAAGGACGCCACTTTTTACACACTGGCCCCTGCAAATAATATGGCGTATTAAGAATGCCTCGCCATTCAGCATCATACTCATGGCATTTCTTTTTAATAAGTATAATCTTCTCCAGTTCCCAAGTATGTTCTGGAAGGTTCTTTACTAAAGATTCTTTATGATTGCCGCCTAAATTTTCCAGTATTTTATGCACTGCATAATCTCTCGCATACATTGTAGCGTCATACTTTTCATCAGAGTAGCAAACTGGATATATGCTAAAGCCTAAATCTTTTCTATCACATCCTGTACAAACATCTTCCGTTCCGCACAAAAATAATGAACTGTCAAGCCTATCATAAACAACTGTAAATCCTTTGTGCTGATCAGCATATTTTAACCACAAATTTTCATTTTTCCAAGTATCCGAAAAGCAAACAGAATAAACTTCCTTACGCAACTGATTTCTTAACTCTTTAAAGAAGTTATATGAAGCATTTCCTATAAAATCAATATTGGCGTTTGACAATGCCATTTTGCACACTTCCATAGGAATCCCCAAAACATTTGCAAAATAAGCAATCTCTTTCTCATAATTTTCCGCATTACCGATTACTTGTCTAATTTTCTCATAAACCAATTTTCGATCTATTCTAATATATGTATCAAAAGGATCGTCATAATAATTTGAAGTTGAGAAAAATAATTTATTCTCCTTAAGTGCTGTAAGTGTTCTGTCATTTACCGCACGATATCTATATAAAAATCTTGGAAATTTCATTGCGTCCATCAGTCGTTTGATATCACTCTGCATATCTTTTCCATCAAGGCTACACAAAGTATCCCAAAACTTTTTCCGTTCTTCAATATTCATACTCCATTCTTCATTCATCTCTATATACTCCTTGAATACCTTTTTGAAAATGTTATATCCCATTTAGAACAAATACCGTTTTCTACTCTTCACAAAATAAGATTATATCGTTCAAAAAGTTTATCAAAAAAATCACATATCATTTGTTTAGCATTGACCTCATCCAAGAACTCATATCCACCAAATCGATATACTTCATATCCTTTCAACCGCAATGTCCTATCATCCTTTACCATCTCTGCATACAATGATGGTTCGGCTTTTCCATTCAAAGAATAATGTTGCTGTCCATCTAATTCAAAAACAATCTGCACTCCCCCTGGTAAAAGCATCAAAAAATCCATTCTTTGATGCGAATACACCACGTTTCCATTTCTTTGATATTTACTACGAGGATCATAATGTAAATACACCTGCGGAACTAATGCCGGAATATTTTTCTTTACAGGATGACGGTAATAATTGTAATATGTCCTGAAAAAAATTTTTTCAATATCCGAATCCAAAGATTGTCTTAATCTTCCATACAATCCCAATTCCGGATCACCATCGTTCTTTTTATTATTTTCTTTCCACCACTCAACCAATGAATTCCACTGTAAGCCATCTGCTCCTGCTTCAAAATTATAGAGCAAACAGTTATCTGTATCCCCTATCAGCCGTAGTTCATTACTGATCGAATTCTCAATAGTAATATCCGGCTTTTGACCGACGGGTGCAAAAATGAGATTTTTTAATTCTCCCTCAACAATTCTTCTTTTTCCTATGCTGTAATGCGGAACTCCTGACTTTTGGGAACTGATATATAATTCATATCCATCTTCCTTAATTATCCCATTTATTCCCTGAACGTATTTCTTCTGTTCTTCCCCTTCTCTCACTTCTGGCTTCACCAGACACTCTAAAAATTTAACAAATGTTTCATCGGACAGATACTTTATTTCTAATCGGTTAATAAGCAATTCCTTATATGACATTGTCTTATCCAACTTTACAGCAGACATAATTTCTTCACCTACAGTTAATCCAATGAAAAAATCCGGGACTTCAGACATATTCCAAATAAATGAGAGAAAATTGTCTAAACTCATCCTCCCTTCCATATCACCTAAAGAATCCAAAAAATCAACAATTCGCCTTCTCGTCACAAATGAAAATTCTAACTCCGTATCAGCTAAATAAGGCTCCATCGCTTTTATCATTGCCGTGCTCTCAAATTCTTTCGCTATCCTTCTCGCCAATTTCCAAATATCATCATCCGATAACTTTTCCAACCCATTTAAAACATATTTCCGCTTACTATGCATTGGTTCAAGTCCATCATCCGGTTCAATCCCATATGCACTGCATGCTTCATCCAGATCATATGCTTTATATTCACAGGCAAATTGATTTGCAATTACATTCCTTAATTCATCAACTTTCCTCATATCTTCCTCCCTAGTTTTACATCAGTATTTTAACATATCGCCCTATATTTTTCTATGTAATTTCCCAATTCACACAAATTCGCAAGCAATGCAATCTTCCGTAAGATTGCGTATTTTGGCAGGAATCCGTTTCCGGTATTCCTGCCAAAATGCTTGTTGGTGATATATCCCCAAACCCCTGAGATCATCACCTGCGGTGATGGCTGCGCGTTCCGTTGGAACGCTGAAAAACAAAAACAGGAAGGAACCTATTGCCGTGACTTCTGCGTGTCCCTCTGCGGTTCCCGCCCGGTAGGAATGTCCAGCAAATGCTCCACATTCGCCCGGACATTATGGAGCTCCTTCATATCAGCCCTGGCCTGCTTGTAAGAAGAATAGGCTTTCCGTTTCTGTTCCAGGAGCCCGGCGTATTCTTCCCGTAAAGATTTGACGGAAGGCAGCTTTGTGATCCCCAATCCGTCAAAGTGTTTCTTTGCCGCCTGGTGCAGCAGGATTTCCGTCTCATGCGCCGCACGGAATTTTTTGCTGTACCCGGCTTTCCGGTATTCCACATAGACCGCCCGCGTCTTGACATAATTGACGATCTGTTTCTGCAGTTCCCCGTTGGCGGCCATCTGGGATTCCAGTTCCTTGATCTGTACCGACAGCGCATTAAAACTGGCAGTAACGGCGTCTGATTTTTCCTGCAAGTCCTCATAGCTCATATCGCCATGCTCTTTGAGCCAGATCACTGCCTGGGAGAGCTGTTTTAAGTTGAACACCTTCGCCCAGCGTTCATACCCCGGACCTTTGCCGGAGCGGATTGCCGCCTCAATATCCACCAGCAGCCCGACTTTGGAAACCGGCTTTTGTGGGGAGGTACGGCGCGGCTTTGCCGTCCGCGTGCCGGCGATCCGTTCTTTGATGGCCTGCTCGGTATAGTCGCCTTTCAGCGTGTCACACCGGGTATATCTATCTTCCGGCGACAGGCGAAAGCGAAGGTGCTTTCGCTCCCGGTTGACTTCAATCCCAGCCGCCTCCAGCTTTTTCAAAAGTTCTTCAAAGTCCTTCGGCTTTTCTTCCAGGGCCGCGTCGATAGCCCATCGTAGCTGTTCCTGGTGGGAAGGCTGTTTCTGACTTCCCATCCATGTGCCGTAATGCTCCCGGCTGGGTTTCGGATTCTCTACAATGGAAAGCCCATGCTCCAGGCACAGCTTGTCATTCATGCGCCGGATCGCCCATGTAGAGCCCCAGAAGTTGCGGAATTTTTTCTGATAGTCCAGCGTGGTAGAATCTATGATGATGTGGTTATGGACATGGTGTTTATCCACATGGGTGCAGACAACAAAGGCATGGTTTCCCTTTGTCAGTTTCAATGCCAGTTCCCGCCCGATCTGGTTGGCTTCTTCCGGCGTGACCTCACCCGGCTTAAATGCCTGCCGGAGATGGTAGGCGATCACATCATCCGCGCCCCGGTCACGTCCGGTCAGGTTCGCATACTGGCGCTTGGATAAAAGGAATTCCGCATCAGCGGTCCGGGTGTCGCACTCATAACCATAAATGAATTTCCCAAAATCGGTTTTCTGCGGATTCTTTACATAGTCAATGATGTCCGCTATGGCCGTGGAAATATCCCGGCCTTTTCCAACATGCAGCGGCATGAGCCGGGTAGTTGCCATCCCTTCACCCCCTTAATGAAAAATTGGCTGTGTTACCGTGTCTGCTCTTTATTCACTTTTGTTTTATTACTGTGCGCTGCCTGCTGTCCGGCGTTTTTATTCAGGCCGTCACGCACGGACGGTTTCTGTTCCTGGACCGGCGTACATTCCCGTCTGGCCTGGGAGAGAAACAGGTCGGTAAGTCCGGGATTGCAGCGGTCTACAACAAAGTAAACATTCCGGTCATATCCGAAACCGTCCTTATCCTCACAGACCGGAACCGTCTGCGCCCATGCCTTGTTGTCCCGTGAAATGCGCCCGTCGTGATCTTTCTGCCGGACCGTGTTGGCAAGGACATAAAAAATCCGGCCATGGTTAATTTTTCATAAGGAAGTTAAAACCCAAAGACTTTGTAATCAGCCAGAATGATTGGATTGTAGGTAAATTCAATTCATACGGAGGATTTACAAGATGGCAAAATCACTATTTGAACAGTTAGGCGGTACATATCACGAAGAAAATGGATATTTTATTCCAGATTTACGATTGCCCGCCGAAGAAGAACAGCCGATAGGCGCATGGGGACAGCGGCATCTGGACTATCTGAAGCAATATTGCAAAGTTACATACACCAATCTTCTCACAAGCGGCAAACTTAACACTTATCTTGCCGACATTGACAGACAGGCGCAGGAACGCTTTGAAAGACTCATTGAGGACATGAAACAGACACAAGGCATAACGGAACAACTAAAGGCTGAAAATGCCTTAGAATGGGTAGGACATTTAGGCAACATAAGAGCTTGTGCAAGGGAGATTGTAAACAAGGAAATCATTTGTACATAAGTGGACAAAAGCGGCAGGGAGAAATCTCTGTTGCTTTTTAAATGTCAAGAATTTTGTGGGTTTTGCAAATAAGTGATTTTTGTGCTATGGCAAATTATGGCTATTGCAAAAATATAAGAATGGTGCTAAAATAGTTATTGACTTTAAGTCAATAACTAAATACAAAGGAGGTGCAATAAAATTTGGCTAGACCTGTAAAAAAGACACCAGAGGAATGGAGAAAAGAAATCCTAAATGCTGCCCAAAACTTATTTATTTCTAAAGGATATGAGGAAACTTCAATTTCCGAAATTATGGATATGGTGGGCGGGGCAAAAGGAATGTTTTACCGTTGTTTTCAAAGCAAAGAGGAAGTAATGTACGCATTAGGCAATCAAATGTTTTTCGAGGACAACCCATTTGAAGCAGTCAAGGGGAGGGATGACTTGAACGGTCTGCAAAAAATTAGGTTGTTGCTTACACTGAATCAGTCGGACGCTGAACGAAACCAGATAAATATGCAGGCAGTCCCGATTTTGAAAGACCCGCACATTTTAGCGACGGCAGTTGCAGAAAACAGGCGTGTATTAACTCCCTTGTGGTTGGAATTGTTGGCGGAGGGAAAAAAGGACGGTTCTATCAAGACGGAATACACAAAGGAGCTTTCCGAGCTTTTGCCGCTTATCAACTTCTGGCTCATGCCCTCGGTATTCCCTGCAACAGAGGAAGAACTGTATCATAAATATCATTTTGTGAAGGAAGTATTAGCCTATATAGGACTGCCACTTTATGATGATGATACGACAACATTTACAGAAAAATTTATCACTGATATTACAGAAACACCCTGCGGGCATACTTCTATGCCAGAAAATGCAGGCAAAAACAAGGAAAAAGGAGGGAATCAACCATGACGGAAAAATTATTTACGAAAAATTTTACACTCCTTATTTTGGGACAGCTAACCTCATTGTTTGGAAATTTCATATTGAAATTGGCATTGTCCATGTATGTACTGGAAGCGACTGGTTCGGCAGCCATATTTGCAGGGATATTGTCTGCTGCTACAATCCCGACCATTCTTTTGTCACCGCTTGGCGGCATCTTGGCGGACAGGGCAGACAGACGGAATATTATGGTGGCGTTAGACGCATTGACTGGCGTATCCGTTTTATGTGCGGCACTATTCCTGTCGGAAAACAATGCCATTGCTGTAATCAGTACGTTGCTTATTATTCTTTCTATTTTGGGTGCGTTTGAAACGCCTACTGTTCAAGCGTGTATTCCTACCATGTTACAAGGGGACAATATTATGAAAGGAAATGCCGTTGTAAATCAAGTGGCGTCTTTATCCTATTTGATTGCCCCTATGTTGGGCGGCGTATTGTATGCCATGCTTGGGCTAGAACCCGTAATGTATGCAAGCGTTGTCTGTTTTTTTATTACTGCTCTGTTTGAATGTTTTATAAAATTGAGTTATCAGCGTATTCAAAGTCAAGGCGGTGTGCTTCAGATTGTTAAGCAGGATTTTTTATCAAGTATGCAGTATATTTCAAAAGAACAGACCAGCATATCAAAAATGCTGCTCTTAACGGCATTTTCAAGATTTTTTGTGATGGGTATTACCATAGTCGGACTTCCTTTTCTTGTGCGGACTATCCTCGGATTTAATCCAAAATATTATGGGGCTGCGGAAAGTGCGTTGGCAGTCGCTACAATCTTGGGGAGTATTGCCGCAGGAATTTTGGCAGAGAAATTGAAAATACATAAATTATCTATTCTGCTTGCTTCTATGGGTATTTTTATTATCCCTGCCGGCATTATTTTCCTTTTGCCAGTGAATGCCATTATAAAGTATGGCGTTACGGTTGTGTCATTTTGCGGTATGCAGGCTGTTATCAGTATATTTTCTATTTTCGCTGTTTCCCTCATACAGCAGAGAACGCCAAATCATTTAATAGGAAAAGTGATGGCTTATACATCAACGGTTACTTTGTGCGTCCAGCCCATAGGACAAATCGTGTACGGTTTTTTGTTTGACAGATTTTACAGTGCCGTATATTTTGTCTTAATCCCGACTGGCATCATAGTTTGCATTGTAGGATTATCTGCAATGAGCTTCTTTAAGAATATGGAAAGGGAACAGCAGGAGGTGTCAGCATGAAGCAGGAAAAGTGGTTATTGTGTCCTGTATGTGGAAACAAGACGAGATTGAAATTGCGTGAAGACACGGTACTTGAGAAATTCCCTTTATTTTGCCCAAAATGCAAACAGGAAACCCTTATAAATGTCCGACAAATGAATATGTCTGTTATCAGAGAGCCAGACGCACAGACGCAGAGCCGATGAACGTGTGAAATCAAATCACAGTTTGTCGGCTCTGTTTTTGCTTACGCAGACAGTCAAGATTTTTCATTTTGCTGCTCTATCTTACAATACATAGAAAGTCAACGATAAGCTGAATACAGACAAGACATCCATCGAAATAAGGTAAATGGCAGCAACTGCTAATTGCTTTTTGGCACTTTTCAAGCTCTTTATTTTTCTATAAGGGCATTTTATAATAGAAAAAAGGAGGAAATTTTTATGAATACAAACATCATTTCAAAATATTTGCAATTACTGCGAAAAAAACATAACTTCACACAAGACGAATTAGCAAAAAGGTTGGATATATCCAGACAAGCTGTTTCAAAATGGGAAACGGGAGCAGCTATTCCAGATTTAGAGGTTCTGTTAAAAATATCTAAGCTTTACGGAATTACAATAAATGATATTTTAGAGCCGAATATACCGACTAAAAAAATAACTGATTTTGAACAATTATCAAGAGTTCCAGAAAACGAATTAAGAGATATACTGGAACAATATGATATGACATCACTTGTGATAGCTTCAATGGGGGCATCTCCAGAAATAAATAATTTGCTGGAAAAATTATTTCCAGATGTAGATTATAAAATGGAAAGAAACCGTATTGGCAGAGTTAGAATTGATGAAGTTGAAAGAATACAACAGGAAATAGTCTCTGTCATAAATTTACGAGCTTTAGATAGTGAACTTTTATAAAATTATAAGTCAAGAAATGAAGTAATATGCCAAAAGGTAAATGAGCAATCTTGAAAAGCAAGAAATTTGAAATAGAAGTTATTAAAGAGGCAGACACATAGATGCAGAGCCGATAAACATGTGAGTTAATATCATAGTCTGTCGGTTCTCTTTCATTTCATAAGGTTTTAAAGCAACCGCCCACCAAATAAAAAAACGGCGTGTGGCGGGCGATTTTGCTATGCCCAAAAGACTTAACAGACACTCTCCAGACCTGTTTTTGAAGTTTGGAGGTTTTTTATGTTCTTTTTTCGGGCAGTAATCTATCTGCTCATGCAACGCAGATTTGACTTATACATAGCATATCGGGGATTGGCAGGAAGCCAGTTAAAAAAATTATTCCCGACCATGCAAGGCTACTTCTCACCATGCAACCAGAAGTAGAATCTCAACTCAACAGAATATGTATCTCCTATAACCGTAGAGGTCACAGAACCTTTGCGGTTTTTCTTTTGTCGGTTTTTATCGTAATGTGCCGAGGGGGTGTTTCCACTGTTGGCTGCCGTTCGCCGCCTATCCAATCTAGATTTTAGCATTTTCAAAAATTTCAGATTGGAGGAAAAAAATGGCATACAACAACGGACGGGAGAACAGGAAATGGCTTATCTGGAAAGAAGCCGAGGAAAAAATATTGCGGGAACATGGAGTTGACGAAACCACCATTGAAAAAATCCGCACAGACGACAGGGCAGACTTTAATTCCAACAGGCGGTTTTACCATTGGACAAGCGACTTCGGCGAATACCTTGAGGGAATGGCAGACAGGGAACATAATAACGAGCTAAAGACTGTTGCTGATTTACTGGATGAAATTGAGGATGAAACTCTGTATCGGGCATTGCTTACAGTGGACAGGCGTACCCTGCAAATCATCCTGCTGAAAATGCAGGGTTATTCCACAAAGGAAATTGCCCCGCTTGTTGGATTGACAACAGGGGCTATCTATGCAAGGCTAGACCATCTGCGGAAAAAGCTACGGAAGATTTTATAACCAGCTAATAAAGACTGCTTTTTGACGGACTATTGGGCGGGGGATAAAAATCCCCCGCCTAATTACTAAAATTGATGAATAAAATTCCTGTCCACAGGGAATACTAAAAAATTTGCCCAAAATCTTGACACAAATATAGCCGCTATGATATTCTAAAATACTCATAGGAGAATTAGAAGTAAGACAGAAAGAGAGCTGTCAGAATGACACCAGATAAAATATTGAATTACTGCCTTCAAAATCTTGAGGGAACAGTCTTAGTTGAGAGTTGGGGCGAGAAAGGGATTTTCTATAACCCAGACCATGCACTGAAGCGTGGCGTTTATATATTAACAGTTAAGGAAAAGGATGGCGATAATGACAAAGGCTCTGATTTAAACAGAGAGAACGTCTACCGTGTGAATTTGGGAATACGGAAAAGCACTTTTACGGAATTGTTTGGAACAGTCCCAAAACGTCCACCAGCGGGCGGCGTTGTAGATATGGATTACGACTTTACCGTATTGAATGAGATACTTCCCCATCCCGTCTACGCATGGATGGCGTGGATATGTGCATTGAACCCCTCTGAACAGACATTCGAGGAATTGAAACCATATATCCAAGAAGCCTATGGGTATGCAAAGGAGAAATTTAAGAAACGCAGGAAGTAATCTTGAAAATTAAATAAGAACATAGATGGAAGAATGAAATGTCAGCCAACGGACAAGGCTGACCGCCGCCGAAAGTATGCTGTCCTTTTCGGCTGGTGTATGGCAGCATGGTTTTGAATCCCAAAGCCGTTACATAGCATTGCGAATCCGAGCAGGAGAAATCTCTCCTGTCATTCGTGGTGTCGTGTGGCGGCTTTTCATTTATCCAAAAGTCAAGAAAAATCAAATCCAGAACGGAGGTGCAAGGACATAGGATTTTCTTTTCGGCGGGTAAGACAGGCATTAAGAATGTCGCTGCACAGGAAAAATGCTCTGCGGTGTTGTCCACAGAGATAGCGAGCATCGGATTGTGTCAGCCACAATCCAATCCACAGCCTAAAGGCGTGTGGACTTCTCTCAGGGGACAGCCCCTGTTTACCCCGAAGAAAGAAAAATAAGACTGGAGGATTGAGGGAAATGAGCAGAGAAAAATCAGAAAAGGACGTGCGGAATGTCCCGATTACCGTCCGATTGAACGAGGAAGAACATGAAAAATTAAAGCAATGCGCCGCCGCTTGCGGTCTGTCCGCAGCAGAATTTATGCGCAAGTTATGCAAGGGAAATGCCCCTCAGCCAAAGCCAGAGAAAGAATTTTGGGCGTTGCTGAACACACTTTATGAGGTACATTCTGCCTTTAAAAAGTGTGTTCCTTACTATCCGACCGCCGCTGAAATCTGTAAGGAGATTGAGGATTTTATCTTAGAACTGCAACAGAAATCTACTCTCCCACAGCGGTTCAGCATAGAAGAATTGACAGAACAGGGGGCGGTTTGATATGGCAGTAACGAGCCTATGGCATGTCAAAGGGAGCATAAAAGACGTGATTGACTATATAGAAAACCCAGAAAAGACCGTGCCGAATCGGGAAATGCAGGACTTCTTTGACGTATTCTCCTATGTGAAGAATCCGTTAAAAACAAATGAGGGCGAGTATGTTTCCGCAGTCAACTGTCTGAAAGAAACCGCCTTACAGCAGATGATTTTGACAAAGAAACAGTACCAAAAGACAGGCGGGTATATCGCATGGCACGGCTACCAGAGCTTCAAGCCAGACGAGGTAACGCCCGAACAATGCCATGAAATCGGATTGAAACTGGCAAGTGAAATGTGGGGTGATAAATACCAGATAATCGTTGCCACCCACCTTGACAAAGGACATCTCCACAACCATTTCTGCTTTAACTCCGTTTCTTATCTGGATGGGAGCAAATACAATTACTCAAAATCGGAGCAGAAACGGTTAAGGGAAGTGTCCGACCACTTTTGCCGAGAGTACAGTTTGTCGGTAATTGAAAACCCCAAGAAAGCCCCGTCAAGACCGCTGTATCTGGATGAAAAAAGCGGAAAACCGACACGGTACAACGTCTATCGGGAGGATTTAAGGGAGGCAATCAACGGGAGCAGGGATTTACAGCACATGATGAAATACCTTACCGATAAAGGATATGAGGTTGATTTTTCGGGCGGTCATTGGAAGATGAAGCTGCCACAGTACAAGCACTTCACAAGGTTAGACACGCTTGACGAGCGGCTGACACCCGATTTCATACGGTCATGTTTAGGCGGGACTTCCCGATATGGGAACTACAAAGCAAGGATTTCCTACTCTCCCCATATGCCAGAGCAGTATAAAAACGCATGGAAACCGCATCAGAAAACCACGGGAATCTTAGCGTTATATTACTACTGGTGCTATCAGTTGGGGATATTTCCCAAAGGCACGGACTACAAGCCGACAAGCCCGCTGATGAAGGAGGAGCTTCGGAAACTGGACGAGATTACCGCACAGGTACGGTATATGTCAAAGCATAACATTTCTACCCTCTCCGATTTACACGCCGACAGGGAGAAAAACCAGACCAAAATGAATAAACTTATCGACTACCGCCAGCATTTACGGAATAAGGTACGCCGTGCCACACCAGCCGAAAAAGAAACACTTCGAGCCGAAAAACAGAATGTGACAGAACAGATAACGGAACTTAGAAAGCGGCTTAAATATGCAGACGGGATTGAAAAGCGCTCCGCCCATATCGACAACTGCTTAGACCAAATCCATGATACGATTGAAAATCAGAGGTCGAATCGGCAGAAACAGCCAGTAAAAACAGAACGCGGGAGGGAGGAATCATTACGATGAATGAATCTTTTAGCGACACAGAAAAAGAAGAATTTTCAGAAGAAACCGCCATCCGTCAGATGATTGATGGGATTACGGACAGCCTTGCATCCATGACAAAAGAAGAACGGTTAGAATGGTTTCGCAGGTCACAATATCCCCATCCAATCAATTTTCAGAAAGAGATAGACGGCACAGTTTATACAGTCAATGCCCATTTTAACGCCGCCGCTGCTGAGAGCATACAGGAAAAAACCGAACGCATTCTCCTAAAACTATAAACGGCATTTGAATTAAGGCTTTAAAGCGTTGAAGTGTTCTGCCAGATATGGTATGATAATGACACCTACAATTCATATCATGTCTGGCTGTGGAAAGGAGAACTATGAGCAATCAGCCAGAAAAAATAACAGCTTTATACTGCCGTTTAAGCCGTGACGATGAGCAGGACGGGCTTTCGGGCAGCATCAAGAATCAGCAGTCCATACTGGATAAATATGCAAAAGAGAACGGTTTCCGCAATCCCCGCTTCTTTGTAGACGACGGATTTTCGGGGGTTACATTTACAAGACCCTCTTTTATGGAGATGATGGACTTAGCCGAGCAGGGGAAAATCGGGACAATTATTGTCAAAGACCACTCAAGGCTTGGGCGCAACCGCCTTGTTGTCGGGCAGTTGCTAGAGGAAGATTTTGAACGTCTGGACGTGCGGTATATTGCCATCATGGACAACATTGACACAGCAAAAGGCATCAGCGACCTTGTTCCCATGCAAGACTTATTCAACGAATGGCACGCCAAGAACACGAGTCAGAAAGTGCGGAATGTACTCCGCAATAAGGGACTGTCGGGCGCACCACTTACAACCATTCCGCCATTTGGATACAAAAAGAATCCAGACAACCCAAAAGAATGGCTTGTTGACGAGCCTGCGGCTGAAGTTGTAAAACGGATTTTTGATATGTGCGTGGCAGGATTCGGACCGACACAGATAGCAAAAAAGCTGAAAGTCGACAAAGTAATGACGCCTACGGAATACTGGCGCAGTATCGGGAAACCGTACCGCAGGCTGTCCACCGTGCCATACGGCTGGTCAGCCGATACCGTGGGGAATATCCTCTCACGGCAGGAATATATCGGGGACACTGTTAATTTTCGCACCACAAGCAAATCTTTTAAGAACAAGAAACGTCTGGAACGTCCGCAGGAGGAATGGCAGATATTTAAGGACACCCACCCTGCCATTATTGACGAAGAAACTTTCCTGCTTGTGCAGGAGCTTCGGGAACACCGCCGCAGACCGACCAGACACGGAACTATTAGCATGTTTTCGGGACTGCTCTACTGCGCTGACTGTGGGGAAAAACTGTATTACAATGCAATGGACAGCAAGCGTCAGCATCCCTATTTTTTCTGTTCCAGCTACCGCAAAAACTCTGACGTATGCTCTGCCCACTATATCCGTGAAGAAGTCGTGGCAGGGATTGTATTGGAAAGCATGCAGAGGGTATTCTGGTATGTGCAGAGTTTTGAAAAGGATTTTGCCATGAAACAAATGGCGGCTTTCGGTGAGGAAAAGAAAAAAGAGCTTTCCATGAAGCGGAGGGAACTTGAAAAGACAAAGAAACGTGTCAGAGAGATTGACAGCCTTATCCAGAAGATTTATGAGGACAATGTAAGCGGGAAAATCTCTGATGAACGCTTTGCCACCATGTCGATGGCGTTTGAGGACGAGCAGAAACAGTTAAAGACATCCATCCCCGACATGGAACAGTACCTTGAAACAGAAACAAACAAAAGCGACAGCCTTCAGCGGTTTATCGACAGGGTAAAATGCGTCACGCAGCTTACAGAATTAACCCCCGAAACCGTACATGAATTTATAGAAAAGATTGTCGTGTCCAATCCAGAATATATTGGCGGCAAACGCCATCAGAGTTTAGAAATTTATTATAATGGCGTAGGCATTGTCCGAGAACCGTCGCCAGAAGAAATGGAAGAACTGTTCCAAGAGCATATGCAGAATAGGAAATCCAGTCAGAACAGCAAAACAGCGTAGCCACAGGGCTACACTGTCTACATAATCACATCATTATATTTTAGTCTATGCAATAACATCCTTACGGAAAATTCCCCATAATCAAATTGCTGTATAACCTGCTGCACACACGCCGGGGCTAAACGGTTATCCCGGTAGTTGTCCGCAATGGCCTGTTCGATTGCCTCCCTGCACGCAACGTTTGCTTTGTGGGAAGCGTGGTACTGATCCAGTTCCCCATGCTCATGCGCATAGGTGGCAGAATGAAAATAAATTGGCGTTGTATCTTTCAATGAAATCCCTCCAATCAAAAAGCTGCCCTGGCAGACAGCCGTAATTATAGAAAAAGGGCGGGGCTGCCAATGCGCCCCGCCGAAACTGTTTAACCAAATATAAAATCTTTCAGGGCGCCATTTACGCCGCCGATCATGCCGACCAGCCAGGCCGCCGCCATCGGCAGACCGTATGGGCTGATAAGGAACGCGATCACCAGCCAGGACATTCCCGGCCAGAAACCGGCAGCGAAGAACAGCGCCAGCGCTGCCAGAAAAACAATTCCTGACAGAATCCCCAGCACAGCGCCGGAAATCACAACAAGAAATTTGCAGAATAAATAAAGAATCCCTGTAACTATTACAAATGGAAGTGCCAGCAGTTTACCAATCAGACGCATACGTCCGCCTCCTTTCAAAGAGAAGCATATTTACCCCTCTATTAGAATCTTACCGTGCCGGCCTGAGGAAATCAACGGCGTTCCTGCCTGTTTACGAAATGTTCGCAAATCCCCGCAGCAGCTTATCCATGCCATCCCACAGACTGTCCAGACGGGTGCGAAGGTCGTCCACGTCGGCAGCGTAAATACTCCCGGTCTCATTGGCACGTCTGGCATACTGGTTTAAGTTATTGGAGCAGATACGAAGGAGCCGTATCATTTCCTGAATGTCGCTCATATCCAGATGAATGATATAACCGTCAACCGCCATCTTGCGCAGATATGCGGACAGGTTGGTAATGCCGAGCTCCGCCATGCGCCCCTTTACCAGTTCCGCATCCTGCTCGGACATGACGAATTCCACCCGGACGGATTTTTTGTTATGCCCGGCTTTCATCGTTCCTGCTCCTTTTTCGTGGAAGGCGGTTTATGGGTAGGAGCGGCGGCTGTCCAGGACTTTTTGAGCTTTCCACGTAAGGTATTCTTTTTCAGGCTGTCAATATATTCTTTTATATCGCCGTTTGTGGCATGGCAGAAGCGTTTGAGCCGTTCCCGTTTCAGGATTACGGCAAGTTCCCGTTCATTCTCTGGCAGAGCGGTTATCGACTTTGGGCTCCCATGTGCCGGCATCAGCTCATTCATAAGCTGTCGCTGGTCCTGATAAGGGATCGTGATATTAGCCCCGTCCTCAAACACAACAGCCACTTTACCAATGGGGCAGGTCAGCAGCTTTACCCGCTCCACATGAGCCCCATAATCAAGCGGGTATATATCGCCGACCACTTTTTTGTCCTGCACGTCTTTGATCGAGAGGGCATAGGCAAGGACCGGATCTTTTGTCTGTTCATGGTAAAACTTCCACACATTATTTGCATGGCTGCCCTCCAGATAGACCTCCCATTCCCGCAGGGTATAGGTGCCGCACGGCCTCGACATCCAGAGAAGCCGCCGGTCCTCCGGTTCTCCCGATAGAGCCAGCTTTGGGATCAGTTCTTTATCCAGGTCAAAATCATCCTTGTAGTGCTGCGTGTGCAGCTCCATGATCTGCCCCAGGCTGTCCAGTATATCCACGCCCTCAAACCTTACCGCGCCCATCAGCGTTCCCTCTCTGCCATCAGTGGCGCTGCCTGCCTTGCTTCATGCTCCGGGTGGTCTGCCTTCAGCCGTTCCATCAGGGAAGGTTTCTCTGTCGTTTCTTCCGGCAGCGTCTCCGGGGCAAGCTCTCGGATTTCCTCATAAGCCTGTCCGTCCGTCAGGTCAGGGCGCACAGGCGGTTCGTTGTTGAGGCGTCCGTCCAGCATATTGTAATTGCCGGTCTGTCCTTCCTCGTAAAGCTCCGCATTACGCAGATAGCTCTCCGGCGCCTGGAAGGGCTGCCCGGCAAACATGATCTCCCTATGGGGCGTAAACTGTGAGAGCACGCCGTCCCGGAGCCTTGCAAATTCTTCATACTGGCGCAGGGTAAGGCCGCGCTCCAGCATTTCCGCCTGGGTATGCGCCCAGCCCTCCCCATAGAGAAAATAGTACATATCCGGCTGGTCGCAGACAAAGCACAGGGAGCCGTCCTGGTTGTCATAATAAGATGCCTGCATATCCTGATAGTGGCAGCGTTCCTCACGTCCCAGGTACACCCGGTTATCTGCGCCCAGCATGGCGACCATGCCCGCATAGTTGCTGTGGACCGCAGAGCGGATTTCCACCAATGGGTCCGCCTCCGGCATGATCTGCCTGCCGGGAATCTCATTGCGTTTTTCCGCTGCGTCATTTCTCGGCACCACTTCCTCATGGGCGCGGGCATCCAAATCCGGCTGTGCCGCACGTTTTTTAATTGCGCCCAGTTCCGGCTCTTTTTCCTCCACATAGTAGCGGACATTCGCCGTGGCATGGCGGCCGGCCTCGTCCGCATAATCCTGGGCGGCTTTTTCAGAATCAAATTCCAGAGGCTTTCCGTCCTCTTTGCACCAGCCCTCCGCACGTCCAAAAATGGAAGAGCCGCTGCGAACCGCCCATACGCCGTATACTTTTTCTTTTCCCATCCTGACCCTCCTTACCGTTCCTGCTGTTTCGGCGTTTTCTGCTTCTTGCCCGGTTCCGCCGTTTTTGTTTCTTTTATCTGCTGCCGGACCGAGGCCCTGTGCTCCGGCTCCCTTTCGGAATCCGTGATATTGACATACTCGCCGATGATGTTCAGCGCCTCATGGTAGCTGCCGGAAGCAAACACCCGGTCCGACATTTCTTTTGCCTGGTCCGCCATATCATTCCTGCGGAGGGTGCGGGCCGCAATCCCTACCAGGTTGAAAACATTCCCGTCCTGGCCGATCAACGCGCAGTCAGGTTTCTCCGGCTCCGGCGAAGGCTCACTGATAAAGCCGTCCAGACGGTTCGGTACAAAATCGGACAGCCAGGTACCCCCGAAATCCGCATGGGTCTGTAACCGCCAGATGGCAAGTTTCCCGATGTCCAGCTTTACATCCTCGAAAGGGTAGAGCAGGCAGGTAAGCTCCCCATACTGGAAAGCTGAAACGTCCTCAAATTTACTGCCGTCCTTCAAAATGCCCGCCCCGGTGAACATATCATTGATCCCGTCCACCCATTCCTTCAAATCCCCGCCGCAGCCCTGCAGGATCAGGCCGTCTTTGCCCTCCATGCCCCGCAGGTCATCAGTTGTGATCGTGTTGATATTCATAAAACCGCCTCCTATCGTTCCTGTTGATGGTTGGTTTTCTGCCGGGTGGCTTTGGCCTCCGGCTGTTTTTTTAGCTGCTTACGGACGGAAGGCTTTACTGCCGGCTGCCACATATCCGTTAAGATGGCAGAGGCCGGCTGTTCCCATTCCTTCCCGAATCCACGGATCACAGTCCCGTACATGATCCCGTTATCCGCAAACATTTTCAAAGTGTCAAATGCCCGGTCAAATAATTCTATATTCTTTGCATCCACGCTGGGCGCAAAATGGATCACTCCTACAGGGTAATCCCCTCCGGTACCGACCCAGCCCCGGACAAACGCATCATAATCCTTTGTAACGCCGGCAGCCGCAAGCTCACCGGCATGGCTGGAATCCAACAGACTTGTCACTGCATACTGCCGGCCTAAGACCAATAGCCCTGTGTCCGGGTTATACATGAAGCGCCGGTTGTCAATCTGCTGTATGTCAATGGCCTGCGTCCATGTGTCGATCCGCATAATTTCCGGTATGACCAATATTTTTACTTTCTCGATAAACATCCCTCCCGATTTTTCTGTCTGTCCGCAACTTAGGGCTGTTTCAGGGCGCCGGAGTATTCTTATTCAGCCGCCCCTTAAACCGGGTTCTGTAATCCTTGAAAATCAAGCCTCTTTTTGGCTAAGCTGCGGACATATTACCCCTGGTTCTGCCTGATCCGGCGCTTGCGTTCCCGCTCGGATTTCCGTCTGGCAAAGGCGCGGCAGGAATCCGAACAATATGCCTGGCTGGTGGTGGGAAGATACGCCCTGCCGCAGACCGGGCAGGTTTTCTGTTTCAGGGAAGTGTCCTCGCCCGTAAGGGCAGATTCCAGCGCCGGGTCAGCCGGCAGCACCGCCTCCCGGAAGTAGCGGCAAAAAGAGCCGGTCCACCATTTATGCAGCATATAACAGGGACAGTCCAAAGAACGGCAGAACTTATCCCGATTGTCATAGTTCGCGCAAAGGTCTGTTACCAGCCTTCGGATTGCCGCCCGTTCCTGTCTGGTTAATTCCCGTGAGGGCGGCCCGCTCATTTCCCCCTGCCTTTCTTCGCCGGAAATTCCAGCCTGAAATTCACATATTTTCCCCCTGTATCATCCAGCAGCACCACCGCGTCATAGGTCTTTCCCGTCTTTTCGCTGTAAAGCCCGGACACGGAAACGCGGCCCTCTTTTAGAAGGGCCGCCGCCACAGACTTTGTAATGCTCTTTTTCTTAAGGGAAAAGAATTTGTTATCTTTCCAGAGTGCAAAGGCACAATCCCGGTTATCACAGAAGAATCCTTTTTTGCCCTCATACACAGTGCCGCCGCAGCGGGGACAGGTGCCGACAGCTTCACGCCCGTTTTCTTTCGCATCCGGGAACAGCCCGGCAAACCGTTCCTCCGGCGCGGCATGTTCTCTGACGAGCGCCCGGATCATATCTGCAATCCCATCCATGAAATCTTTTGCCGGGACCCCGCCGCGCTCCACCTGTTTCAGCATGGATTCCCATTCTGCGGTGAGCATGGGCGATTTGATGTTATCCGGCAGGACCAAAATCAGGTTCGTGCCTTTTTCCGTGGGGATAAGCTGCTTTTTCTTCCGCTGCACAAAACCGGCAGATACCAGCTTTTCCAGCGTGGCGGCACGGGTAGCCGGCGTACCTAAACCTTTGCGCTCGGCATCCTCCGGCATATCCCCGGCGCCCGCCGTTTCCATAGCCGCCAGAAGGGAATCCTCCGTATAGTGCTTCGGCGGGGAGGTCTTGCCTTCCCGGACGCCGGCAGACGCTTTTTCAAAGGTCTGGCCCTCCTGTAGCGGAGGCAGGGCAGCATCTTCACTTTCTTTTTCTTCCGTTTTAGACTGTTTCAGGCCCATGCGGTGAAGGCGTTCCACTTCCTTCCAGCCTGTCTGCAGCACGGTTTTTCCCTTTGCCGTGAAGGAATGGCCCCGGCAGTCCAGAACCGCCGTTACCGCCTCAAACCGGTGGGCCTGGGCCGTGGCAGAAAGGAGCCTTGCGGCAATCAGCGTCAGTACATCCCGCTCCCCGGAAGGAAGCTCCGATAAATCCGTCCGGGCAATCTCCACCGTAGGGATAATCGCGTGATGGTCGGTCACTTTGCTGCCATCCGTCACACGGCCAATATCCGGTTCCCCGGCGCATCCCTTCCCAAAGGGCATATTGCCCCGCAGCCAGAGGACCAGGGAAGCGGCGGTTGCCTGCATATCCTCCGTCAGATACTGGCTGTCCGTCCGGGGATAGGTCGCCAGTTTTTTCTCATAAAGCGACTGCACATAGTCAAGGGTCTGCTGAGCCGTATAACCATAAATGCGGTTACATTCCCGCTGTAAGGTTGTCAGATCGTACAGGCGGGGCGGCTGTACCGTCTTGGCCTGCTTTTCCACGGACAGCACCGAAGCAGCCTGCCCGTCACTTTCCATACGGATTTTTTCAGCCCCGGTCTTATCCGGCAGCTTTTCGCCGGAGGCAGTAAAGCCGCCGCAGGTGATTTCCGGCACATAAAAGGGGCTGCTTGTAAATGCCTGAATATCCGCCTCCCGCCGTACCAAAAGCGCCAGCGTTGGCGACATTACCCGCCCCACATTCAGCGTCGTGCCATACAGGACGGAGAAAAGCCGGGTGGCGTTAATGCCGATCAGCCAGTCAGCCCCGGCCCGGCAGACCGCCGCGTCATAGAGCTTATCGTAGTCGCTGCCAGGGCGCAGGTGTTCAAAGCCGTCCCGGATTGCCGCATCCTCCATACTGGAAATCCAGAGGCGTTCCATTGGTTTGCTGCATCCGGCATATTGATAGACAAGACGGAAGATCAGCTCGCCCTCACGTCCGGCGTCGGTACCACACACCACAGAATCCACCCGTTTGTCTTTCATCAGCCGGCACAGAAGGTCAAGCTGCTTTTTCTTATCCTTCGGCACTCCGTATTTCCATTCTTCCGGCAGGATCGGCAGATCGCCATAACGCCATTTGGCATACTGTTCTTTGTAAGCCTCCGGCTGCGCAAGCTCCAGAAGGTGCCCTACGCACCAGCTTACCAGATAACCGCCGCCCTCCATGTAGCCGTCTTTTTTCTCATTCGCGCCCAGGACCGCCGCCAGCGATATGGCGACGGAGGGCTTTTCTGCAATTACTAACTTCAATGTCCAGACCTCCTTTGCATTTCCTCAAATTCTTCGTCCGCCTGCTTTCCCGTCTGCAAAAGGCACATCAGCACAACGCCGGCAGACATCCCTCCGGTGAATGTAAGAAAGTGTATAATCATGTTCCACATAAAAATCCTCCTGAAAATTAGGTAAAGAAAAACGCCCACCGGAAAGTGAGCGTATCATCAAGTATCAGTGATCCATTCTTTTATTTTCTTCTTGCTGCGGGTTGTCCCGGCAGGATAATCTCACCGACCGGGATTTCCCGTAGCTCTTTTTTCATCTGGTGCGCAAACCGGATTGTCCTGACCGTGCCGCCTTTTTCCCTCCCGTCATACACGGCGATCACCCTGTCCGAGTGTTCGGCCATATAGCGGTTCCGGTGGGAATAGACGCTGGGGTGGTATTTTTCCTGCATGACAACAACATCCGCACAGGCCTCCAGCATTTCATAAGTCCGGCTCTTTTCCATCAGGCTGTCCAGGCGCTTTTGATAAGGGATAACCGCAACCAGCTCCAGCACCGGATTTGTCTTTTTCTTTTCCAGTACGATCTCTGAAAAATACTGGTCCACGCCGTCTGCAAAGCCGCTTATAAAGCGGGTAAACCCGTCCGCAACGGCAGAATCAATTTCACGCCGCAGGGCCGCTTTTACATGGTTAATCTCTTTCTGCGGTAAATTCCTGTGCCCGGTGACACAGCATGTCTTTCCTTCCATCTTCTTTTCCTCCATACGATAGTTAGTATTCTTCATTTCTCAAATTATAATAGATTTATTTTAGCGTTTCAACGCAAATACCCTCTTTTATTTTGCGAATAAGGATAGGGTGTAAGGTACAATCTATTACGGAATAGGAGGTAAAGGCAATGTATGAAAATTTCGTCCCGGAACGTTTGGCAAAGCTGCGGACTCAAAAAGGCGTGTCTGCGCGTGATATGTCATTGTCATTGGGACAGGCAAATAACTACATTAACAACATTGAAAACAAAAAGTCCCTTCCCTCCATGCAGTCCTTCCTTTATATCTGTGAATATCTGGGCGTGACGCCCCAGGAATTTTTTGACGAAGGGAACCCGGACCCGCAAGCCTTGCAGGAATTTATTACAGAGGCAAAAAAACTGGATTCCAGGTCACTTTCTTATATCCTGGGGATTATGAAAGAACTCAATAGCAGAAAATAAGCGGCCACGGTGCTGGCCGTTTTTTGCTGCCTTTCTTTTATTGTATCCTGCAATCCTCCTGATATGCCCAATCCCACTACCGGCGATAAACCAAGAATTACTCCAAAAATATTCCTTTTTTATTTTCCTGTACTTCCAAACCCACCCATGCCGCGCTGCTCGCCAAGCTCTGAAACAAAATCCGCGATCACAACCGGGGTAATCACAAGCTGCCCCACGCGGGAGCCTTTGGAAAGCTCCTGCACCTGGTTGCTTACATTGCTGATGATCGCATGAATCTCCCCGCGGTAGCCGGAATCCACTGGCGGCAGCTCACAGACCAGCCCTTTTACCGCCATGCTGGTGCGCGGGAATACATAGCCCGCATATCCGTCCGGCACTTCAATTCCAAATCCAAGAGGGATCTTTGCGATCTCGCCAGGCTGCAAAGTACAGTCATAGGGCATGTAAACATCCGCGCCGGCATCGTTCCCATGCGGACGGAAAGGGCGGCGGTCCTCCGGCACGCCAAAGTCGATCAATTTGATCTTCATGCGCCGCCTCCTTCCAAAAGCGCCGGATAGTCCGTTTTCAAAATATCTCCAGGCGTCATATCCGCTTTCAGCATGTTTCCGCAGGTCATTTTCCCCTCCAGGCAATTGTCCTGTTGGCAGAAGGGGCCTGTGAGATCAGGGGCAAACAGCACCGGGCTTAAAGTATAAAGCTCCTGCCAGATTTTCAGGAGCACGATCCGGGTTTCGTCCGTATTACGCCTGCATACCCGCTGGCCGATGATGTGTTTCCACTGATAGGGCGTGGCGCTGATAACCAGCACATTCCGAAGCCCCTGGGGTGTAGCATATCCCGCTGCGTCATGGCCGACGCCGACATTACATAGCTGCTCATAGCAATCCATGCCCTTGTGACAGCTTTCCAGGTAGAGTGCCCGGACAGAAGCAGGCGCAGCCAATACTTCGTAGGGTATGGCAAAATCCGCCTGGCCTGCATAATTGCTGTACTGCAAAGACGCGCTCATAAACTTTACTTCGTTCTGGTGCCGGGTGATCTGTGAAAGGAACCGCCTGCTTGCCCCTACAACAGCAGCGGTGATCACCGCAAATTTCTGGACCGTCGGGTGGGGAAGGGCGCTGATGGCCGCCACAGTATCATCACTGAACGATTTTTCATAAAGGGCCATCAGATCATCCATTGTGGCAATCCGGTGGCCCCTCTGGGTGAGCCGGGCAGCAAAGACCATGTTTTTCTCGGCCTCCCTGGCCGCCTGGCAGTTTAATATTTTTACTTCAATCCGTCTGATCGGTATGTCCCTCCTTTACAATGGCTTTCAGTAAGAACAGATAGTTGAGGCTGTCTGTGATTTTTTCATTCCATGTGCTTATCCCGTAATCCGTATCATTGTCAAAGCACATGTCATACAGGGAAACGATATGCTTCGCCAGCATCCCGGCAAGGGCGCGCTCCGGCGTGGTGTGCTGCAAGGCTGCCGCCGCCTTAAAAGCCCCCAGCCGGTCTGTATCGTCCCCGGTATATTCCTTCGTTTTCTTTTGCAATGTATCGGCACAGAGCCGCACCTGCTCGTCAAATACGGCATTGACTTCCTGTTGTGTGATATGGCATCCCTCCTTTGAATTTGAAAAATGGGTTATCCAAGACAGTCTTACTTGAAGCAGAATAAAATACGCATTATATCTCTTATCCGCTGCATTTCAGGCGCTCGGCAGATAAATCCAGTCGTGCATCAGGCACACGCTGGGTTCGTCCTCCCTGGGGACCAGGTGGTAGGTACATTCCCCGTACACGGTCCGCTTGTCCTCGATCTCCATGCCATACGCCTTGTAGAAGCGGTATTCCAGGTTGGAAACGATACACCGCAGCATCTGCAGCGCCTCCCGCTGCGAGGTCACGATCAGGTCACGGTCAATGCTGCGCTTTAAGAACAGCAGGGATTTATAAAGCTGTACCTCCGTCCGGTAAGGGCGGTAATCCCCATGCTCCAGCCAGCCGCTAAAGGCCACCGGTCCGCTCTGGATCACATCACGTTCCGGGTGGTAATACTCGTAGCAGTCCAGGTTTGCCGTATTCAGAAGATAGAGCATTTCCCGGACCTCATTCTCTGGCATGTCATAGAATCGCAGAAGGGAGCGGTACAGATGGACGTAGCCGGGTATCGAAACAATGGTATTTACCATAGAAAAGTCCTCCTATATACCAAGTGCGGGAGCAGACAGCCCCCGCACCGGTTTCTAATATTCTTGTTAATCGTTTTCAGCCGCCAGCTTTCCCATGACGATAAAGCGGCTCTTACCTCCGGGCGTACAGGTGGAAAGGGTCAGCACCTTGTCACTGGAAGTCACCGTAACATCAGTCTCAATGACGGAGCGGCCTGCCATTTCAGAAAGCCATGTGGTGTAGGCCCCGTCATCCTTCCAGCTAAGCCTCCAGGGGGAGGTGTCGCTGCCGGATTCCGCCGGTTTCGCCTCAAATGCAGAGAAAACCTCCATCACATAACCGCCGTCAGGGGTGACAAGGTACATCTGCGGGTGTTCGTCAAAATAGCTCTGCGTGTCATATTCATTCAGCGTTGCGAACATGGAGCCGTCCCGCATGTTGTGGCCGTAGATAATGGTATTGCGGTCCGAAAAATCCGCCTGGTTCTCATAGTCTGCAAACAGGCCGCCCACCTTGTTATAGGTGCCGTCGTACAGATGGTGCAGGTAATACTCGTTATCGTCTGCTTGCATTACCGGGTAGTTGATGGCCGTATCGGGAAGGTTAAGCCATCCGATGATGTCCGGCCTGTTTTCCCTGAGGGCTTCAAAATCAACAACAGGGAGGACCACACTGGAATCCTCCCTGCCTGTTTCTTCTGCCCCCATTTCTTCCGGTTCGCTGATCTGCTCCGGTATTTCCACATGTTCCGCCAGCCCGTCATAGGTCCCGGCGCTCTCGGCATACTGGCCGAGGTCACGTACGATCAGGAACCCGCTGCCAAGAGCCAGCGCCGCGCAGAGGGTAATCACCGCAATGTTAGCAGCTTTTGCTTTCGGTGAAATCTTTCTGGACTTCCCTTTTCTGTACCGGCACACCGTAAACACACCGCCGCCGATCACAGCCAGCGCCAGGAGCCCGCCATACAGGAAGATAAAATTATCATCCCCGGTCTGCGGTACCGCTTTGCCCGGATTGGACGGTGTGGACGGAGTGGATGGGTTGGACGGTGTTTTCGGATTTTCCGGGCTGTCCGGTGTTTCCGGTTTCTCCGGTTTTTCATTGAAGAACTGGACCGTTGCGGTTTCGTCCGCCTTAACCTCCACCGTGGCAGCGTCAGGAATGATATAGTCCCTGCTTGCCCGGTTGGAGATTTCCGTTACGGTATAAATGCCAACACGCAGCCCCTTGACCTCGATCACGCCGGATTTCGGGGAGGTAAAGGTCTCACAATAGGAGCCGTCCGCATTCTTGACCTCAAAAGCAAACCCATCCTTGCGCCCGTCGCTGGAATCCTTCGTGATTTTCAGGTTCCCGCGGTACGCCTCATTGGTAAAGCCGCGCCCGGCCTCGCCGTTTTCCACAACGGCCACCTGGCCGTCCTCGGTGATCTCAAAATAGTAGGCGTTTTCATCCATCTGGTAGCCCTCCGGCGCCTTGCTTTCCTTCACAAAATAGCCCTTTGCCAGAAGGTTCTCCGCCGTATGGTAGCCCGCATCCGATTCTTTCAGTGTGCCGATCTTCGTATCTTCGGAATCAAATTCCTTATTGCCGTTGGCGTCCTCATACAGATCAAACACCGCGCCGGAGAGGAAACGCAGGAAGGTGTTGTTATCCTTGTCCTTTTTCTCCACAGAAGAAGGCTCGTCTACCGCTTCGGTTTTCATCACCTGCACGCTGCCCCGGATCAGGGTGTTTTCCACCTTAATCTCTATGCTCTGGCCGTCCACGCCGATATAGATATGGTGCTGTTCGGGGCTTACCGTATAAAGCGCCGGAGAGGAAATTTCCTTTACGATCCAGTGGCCGTAAGGGATATTCTCAAAGGCAAAGCTGCCATCCTCGGCAGTAGTAACGGTAAGCAGCGCATTTTCCCCGGTAAATTCTTCGGTATCAGGCTTAAATAATCCCATGACCGCACCGGCCAGCTCCACATCTTCGCCGCCCTCCGGGTTTTCGCCGACTTTCACGCCGTCCACACGCCCGCGCAGCAGGTCATTGGGAACCGCCCCGCCCTCATTTACAAGAACCTGCACCAGCGCCGCCTCCTGGCCGGCATACTCAAAGATAACCGGATATTCGGTATCAGGAAGGATATAAGCGCTGTTTGTGGTGCGTTCCTTTACATAGTAGCTGCCAAAAGGCAGATCGGAGGCAAAGGAAGCGCCATAGCCGTCCGCCTCATTTGGGGAAACGGAAACCACCTCCAAAAGCCCGCCTGCCGGAATCACGCTGCCGTCAAGGGCAGTCAAATCAGCGGAAGCATACAGCCCGAAAGAAATGTCTTTGTATTCCTCGTTCATGCCGAGCCCGAAAAGCTCGTCCGTTTCCAGCGCTTTAGACAGGCTTACCGCCACCTTCTGGCGCTCGTCATAGAGGCCAACCGCGGTCTGCGTCACTTCCACGGTTTCGCCCGCATAGGTAAGCTCCGCATATTCCGGCTGGGTGCTTAAGACCATCCCCTCCGGCGCCTGGCGTTCCTCCAGACGGTAGCGTCCCAGGTACAAAAGCCCGCTCTGTGCCGTTCCATCTTCCCCGGTAGTAAGGGTCTCCACGACAGTATCTTTTGCCGCCCTGAGCGTACCGTCGCCGGTATAAATATCTTCATCCGCGATCACGTCATAGACTGCGCCCGGAAGCCCCATGACCTCATACACCGGCTGGTACAGGCCGCCGTTCTTCTGGACGGATGCAAATACCTCGCCGGTCTTAGTGATGGTAAGCTGCCCCTTCTGCGGCATATTGTACTGGGAAACAGTGACAACGGCCTCGCTGCCGTCAATGGTAAACGGCACCGGCTCACTGGAAAGCACATAACCGTAGGGCGCCGCCACCTCATACAATTCATAATCACCGGTGTGCAAAGGCTCCGGCAGCATCAGCCAGCCTTCATCCGAAACATAAAAAGTATCAAGGGTCTCCGGGTTCGGGTAATAGATTTCCTGGGTGACAAATTCCCCGGTGGACAGATCCCTGATCTGGAAGCCGGTGCCCGTCATCGGGATAATATTGCCGGTCTCCGCGTCGCATTTCTCTACACGCAGCCTTGCAGTAATGGTACGGTTATTCAGGATATAGCTGTAAGTCTGTCCGTTAGAGGAAATAAAGACCGTAAAATCCGGGACAAATGCCTTCCCTTCTTCGCCGGCTATTTGGTGGACCGTATAACGGCCATAAGGCAGCATTTTGGAAGAGGCGAAGCCGTCCCCATCGGTAGTGAGCAGGTCACGCTCGCTTTCCTTCGCTGCGTCATAGCTGCCCGCAGCCTTTAAGAATACTTCAAAAACCGCGCCGGCCTCCGGGCGCTCAATTACACCCTCATTGGGTTCGTCCGTATTTTCATCCCCGGACACATCCGGGTCCAGGTCGTCCGTATGCTTCACAAGCTGGATATTTCCGTAAATGACCGTTTCCTTGACCTGGTTCTCGGTGGTGTTCAGCTCCACTTCATAAAGTGTGGGAGAAGCGCCCACCTCATAGACCGTATCATTTAAGAGGTAGCCGGTGCTCGGATCGATCTCCCGCACGGTCCAGTTATCGCCGCAGACATAGTACCGGGTCATAAAGCTGCCGTCCGGCCCGGTAGTGTAGGTGTCTACCAGCTCGCCATTGTTATAAATTCCGTAGGCTGCCCCGGCAAGGGTGGCGTCGCCCTGGGCGGTGCCGGTATCTGCGTCGCTCTTTACCACATGGACGCGGAATTTTTTCAGGATATTGCTGAAATGCACCGTGGAGGTCTGGCCGCTTTCAATGGTGACGTACTGCGCGGAAGGGGTCACATAGCGGTCCACCGGCAGCTCCTTCACCAGATAGGTGCCGGGCAGCAGCTTTTCCTTGATCTGCCCGTTTTCCCCGGTAGTGACAGTTTCATCCACCTTATTCCCCAGGATGTCCGTGCCGGAGATATGGAAAGGAATCCCGGACACAATGCCGTCCTCGCTGGTCTTGACAATCTTTGCGGTGCCGTAGGTCTCGGTCTTGATCTTTACAAAGAAGGAGACCGGGTCGCTGGCGCCGGTCATCATGGTCTGGTAGCCGGGCCTCCCCCAGATCAGCATGTCATTGGCAACTGGAATATCCTTTCGGAATTCAAAGGTGACAGGGTCCAGGATCATGTTCTTGCTGGTGAACGTGTACTTGTTCCCGCTTCTTGTGACGGAAACGCCGCTGCCCTTCAAGGTTTCCAGGTTGATTTTCAGGTTATTGGTGTCCGTGACGGTCAGGGTATAAACTTTTTTCTCCGTGTCCCATTTCAGTTCCAGCTCCGGTGCTTCGCTTTTCTTGGAAGCGGTAAAGGACGGGACTGTGGAATGGGAGGCAACCTGTGAAAGAATCCAGTGATAGACTTTTTCCGCAGGACGTCCGGCAATCACGCTGAAATACTGGTCTGCGTTTGCCTGGCCGTTCCCATGCCGGCTGTAAGGGTCACTCCTAAGCTGCTGCTGATACTCCCAGAGGATGATCTGTGTCGCCATTTTATAATCGTCCTCGTTAATGCCGGACACAGGGAGGGAAGCGCCGGGTTTCCAGCCGTAGATCGCCGTCAGGGTAATGCCCCGGCGTGCTTCTGCCGGAAGAAGGTTTAAGTAATTGCTGTTTGTACCGCTTTCCGATGTATAGGTATTGTCAGAAGTGTTATAGGCAATGCCGCTCTCCACACAATAGACCTGCTGGCTGCTCCCGTCCGAAGCTGTCAGCATATAATGCCGGTAAGCGCTGCCCCCGGAACTGCTGCGCACATCCATCGTCCTGTCAGAATTGTAAACAAGGTAGGTGTAAGGCGCTGGCGCATAATAATGCTGCCCGTCAGACCCCACATATTGATCGCCCAGCCAGGAGCTTGCTTTCTGTCCCGGCGAAAACGCAAACGCCTGAGTAGGGATCAGCCCAAAGACGCATACTGCGCAGAGAAGAAATGCCAGCAGCCGCTTTAGGCCGCTACGGTAATGGATTGTTGTTTTCTCCATGTAATATCCTCGCTTTCTTAAAATACTAAAGGACAGCTTTATTCGCTGTCCCTGTCGTCAAAATCGTCCTCGGAGAGAAATTCCGTCTCGCCGTAAGCCTCATCCGGGTCAAAGCCTTCGCCGTACCCGTCATCCTCGAAATCTTCGTCATCCTCTGCCTGCTGTTTCGGACGGACGATCTTCACATAATAACCAACACCGCCTACTGCAAGAAGGGCAATGATAATAAAGATGATCGTGCCGGCGCTGCCCTTGTCCTTTTTCGGCTGCTCTGCCTGTGCGGGTTCCTCAGTTTCCGCAGGTTTTTCTTTCCCGGCGCAGCCCTTCAGGTCGTTCTTGCAGACCGGGCAGGCGGTATTGACTTCCCCGGCCACGCATTTATCCGTACAGGTGCAGACATCCTCCGCCGGGATCACGCTCATGGTGCCCTCGCTCTTTTCCGCCAGCGCCATCAGGTCGGCCTCGGTAACGCCGTTCAGGAAGTAGACGTTGTTACCGTCCCGCTTTCCGTCAATAATCAGATAGAACACATTCCCGTCCTCGGTGGTGATGGTATAAAACTGTTTATCCCCATCTGCACCGGTGGCCGTATCTAACACCGTGCCGGTGCCTTCCGGGGTAAACGCGCCATCCGGGATAGCGGAAGGGGTTTCCGTTTCCTCCTGTGAACCGGAGCTGCCGGTATTGGCGCCAGAGGCTGTATTGCTGCCGGCATTGGCGCCCGTATTCGTACCCGTATTAGAGCCGTTCCCGGAATTGCTGCTTTGGGCGTTATTATTTGTACTGCCAGGAGAAGCAGCCTGCGCCTGTGCCGGTTTTACCGCCGTGCCGCCCTGGTTCTGCTGTACCGCGGCAGCAGGTTTTTCCGTGGGTTCCGGTTCCTCATAATAAGGATTCTCAAACTTCACGGTCTTTGAGCGGTTCCCGGCATAGTCCTGGGCGTACACGCTTACCTGCTTTTCCGTGCCGGCATAATCCTTTAAGGTGACGGAAGCCGCCCCATTAGTTAGGGAATTGATACGGTTCCCGTCCACAAAGACCGCCTCCACGCCGGAATTATCGTCGCTGCTCTCTATTTTCAGCGTATCGCCGTCCAGAGAAGCAGCAAGCTCCGGCGGTGTGGTATCTTTGTCCCCGGCTGCATAAGCCGTCAGGGGCAAAGCTATGGCGCTTATGACAAGCATAAGCGCCAATAGCAGAGAGATTTTTTTAGTCCTCATTCTTATCCTCCTGTTTCTGCAGCGGGCCATCCCCGGACGGGGCGGACTGCTGCGATTTCAGAAATTCGGCCAGCTGCTGGGGTGTCAGATGGAAGCTGCGGGCAATCGCCACATAATCGGTATTCTCCAGCTCCGTTTTCTGCTTTTCCAGGTCGCGGAGCTTGGCCTGCATCTCCGCAATCTTTGTTTTTGTCTTGTCGATCTCTTTCTCCAGTTTCTCAATCTTAGGATTCAATTTATTACCTCCAATCTGTCAGGGCAGACGCCCAAATGTATAAAAATGCTGCTGCCAGTAGCTTGTGTTGATATTTGCGTAGGAGATCGGGTCCCCGCAGTGGATCATCATCCCGTTGCCCACATAGATTCCCACATGGCTTGCGCCGCTGGTATTGTAGGTGCCCTGGAAGAATATCAGGTCGCCGGGCCTTGCATCCGCGCTTGATACAGGCGTGCACACGCCTAAAAGCCCGTCCGCGGTAAGCCGTCCGAAGTTCCAGCCCACGCCGCAATGGTTGACTACCCAGGAAACATAGCCCGAACAGTCAAAGGAAGTGGAAGGACTTGCGCCTCCCCATACATACGGATAGCCTAAATACTTTTCGGCCTCCGCGAGCATAGCGGCAAACTTTTCATCCGCAAGGGCCTCCGGCGGGACGTCATAGTCAAAATAGTTCCCTCCGCCGCCTGCGCCTGCCTCCGGTAAATGCCGCTCGCTGGTATCGCCGGTATCGGCAAAATACAAAGGATTCATATACTGGCCGTCAACCAGCACCTCCAGGTGCAGGTGCGGCCCGGTGGAATTTCCGGTGCTGCCGACCTTCGCGATCACATCCCCGGCCTTTACCTCCTGTCCGGCAGATACAAGAATCTGTGAACAGTGGCCGTATTTGGTGGTAAGGGAGTGCCCCTCATAAGCCTCGCCCTCAATGGCAACACACAGGCCGTATCCGCCGGCTTCACCGGCCAGCGTGACCGTGCCGTCATGCCCGGCTAAAATCTCCGTGCCCTGGGGCATCCCGATGTCAACGCCGGTATGGTAGTTCTTTCCCCCGCTGACCGGGTGTACCCGGTAGCCGTAATAGCTGGTGACATAGGGCAGCCAGTTCGTGCCAAATACATTTTTCACATACTGCCGGTTGCCTTTGGTCTGCAACAGAATCTCGCAGATTTCCTTCTGGTCTGCGTTCATGCGTGAGACAACCAGGTTTTCAAGCGGCACGGAAGTAAGCGTTACATTCAGGATGTGCCACTCATAAGACACTTCTTCCTCCGTTTCCTCCCCGGTCTCCGGGTCAATGCTGGTTTCTGTCCGGTAGCGGGTTTCCGTTTCTTCTGAAAAAGACAGGGAATACTGCCCGTTAAAAAGCTCCCGGAGGACGCCCTCGACCTGCGCATAGGTAAAATTCTGATAGGCAGAAGTGAGGTACCCCATCAAGACATAGGGATCGTGCTCAATGGGGCCGATATTATAGCGGTACTCGTCATAGCCGGGCCGGTCTGTTTCCACACGGTTGACCTGAATCTGCAGGTCCGTTTCCCACTCGGTATAAGCAAGCTCCGCATTGTTGATGTCCGCATCGTCCGCCAGATAGGTAGAGGCTGCAAGGCTGCCCAGCCCTCCGGCCCCCAGGTTGGAAAAGGAAGAAATCAGGGACGCGATCAGGAAAAATACCAGAAGGAGCAGGAGCACGATCCCGCATATGACCGGGTGGCGCCTGACGGCATGGACCACGCCGGCAGCGATCTTTTCCGTAGTAACGGCGGTGTCCTTTGCACGCTTTCCCGCTTTTTTCGCTTCTCTGGCTGCTTTGGCATACTGGCGTTTTATCTTTTGTTTCTGCCACATCCGGGCAAGAAGGTTTTTCTTCAGCTCCAGGCTGTCATGCAGGGTCTGCCGGTAGGCAAGCCGGGCATTGGCCCTGGCTGATCTCTGCTGTAATTTTGCCACCCTGCGGTACGGCGCCGTCTTATGCCTGTGATATGCCATGCGCAGCCCCGATTCGCTTACAAGCTCGGTGCGGTGGGCCGCTTTAATGCCGACATTTTCATTCTCCGCCTGGTAAATCTTTTTATGGGCGTAACCCACCGCCATATTTGCGCCGGCCTTTACCGGGCGCATCGGAACGGACCCCTTGACATGGGCCCGCTGGGATTTTACCTCCTTTTCAAATTTCAGGCGCTTTTTGGCCTTGCCCGTATCGGGATCAGAAGATGTTTCCATCCGCAGCTTACGGCGGGCAGGAAGGCGGTTTTCCGCCTGTTCCAGTTTTTCCGCTGTCCGTTCTGCTTTCCGTCTGGCCTGGGTGAGTTTCTTATCCGCTGTTTCCGGTGGGAGTTCGTCAGCGGTAAATTCCAGCTTGGAAGGCCGTTTTGGTTCTCCTTCGGCTGCCTCCGGCGGTTTCTCCTGAGGTTCCTCGGCTTTTGCCGCCTCCTGAAAATGCTGTTGGTATTTATTGCCATGCTGCCGTGTCCGGTTCCGGCGTCCTGCCTGGCCGGATTTTTCTTCCCCTTTCTGTGCCCCGGCTCCTTCCTGAAATAGTTTCCCATACCGGGAACCCGCACCTTTCGGACCGTGTTCTGCAAAAGCTGTCCGTCCGGAATTTTCCTGTCTGGAATCCGCCTCCCTGGGTTCCTCCTGCCTGAAATTCTGGTAAGCGGCATTGCGCCTCCCTGGGCTCCCCTGTCTGGAATCCGCCTCCCTGGGTCCTTCCTGCCTGAAATTCTGGTAAGCGGCATTGCGTCTCCCTGGGCTCTCCTGGCTGAAATCCTTCTGCCTGGGTCCCTCCTGCCTAGAATCCCTGTAAGCGGCATTGCCCTGTCTCTGGCTACCCGGCCCGGTTTCCGGCACATATGGCTCTGATTCGGTTGGTTCCTGTCCGGGAAAAGCCTGGGTAGGGGAATCCTGTGCCGCCGTATCACTGTCTCCGCGTCCGGCAGATATATCTGATCCGTAAGTTTCCATCTGCACCGGCGCCGCCTGCCTGCGGTTCCTTGAAGTGCCGGAAGAAGGGGCGTCCCTTGCCCGGCGCAGGTCAAAATCCGGCTCTCCCTGCCGGGCCGCCATGCGGTCCTCCCCGTGGGAATCCCGCGCCGGCATCCGGGCGTCTTTCTGTTTCCTCTGAAAATTCCTGTCACGCGCCATTGTTCTCACCTCCAATCGTTTTCAGGGTATTTTCGTTTCCTCATGCCTTCGTCCCCGCCACTTCATCAAGCCGGGTTGTAAGTACGCTGTACAGCAAGGTATCCTTCGGAAAATGATCGACAAAGGGGATAATCACATTCCCAAAGAACAGAAGCCCCTCGCCGGGGCCGGAATGGGTCACATAGGAAAGCTGGTGCGGGGAAATCCCCAGCTGCTTCGCCAGAATCTGCCGGTCTCCCTGGGCCTGGTTCAGCATGTAGATAAAATCCGAGTTTTCAAAAATATTCTCGATCTCACGGGAGGCCAGCAGGTCCTTCACGTTCTGCGTCAGGCCGCTCGGTATGCCGCCCCACTTCCTGAACCGTTTCCAGATTTCCACGCTGAAACTCCCGGTCTGGCCTTTCAGAAGGAGATGGAATTCGTCAATATAGAACCAGGTCGTCTTATGCTTGGAGCGGTTGGCCGTGACACGGTTCCACACGGCATCCTGCATAATCAAAAGGCCGATCTCTTTCAGGGCCTTGCCCAGAGACTTTAACTGGAAGCAGAGTACCCGGTGGTTGTTCATATCAATGTTGGACCTATGGTTAAACACATTCAGGGAGCCATTGACGTAGATTTCCAGCGCCGTGGCGATATTCTGCGCCTCCGGCTCGGATTGTTTCAAAAGCAGCCCGTACAGGTCCCCCAGGACCGGCATATTCTCCGGGCGCGGGTCCTGCAGGTAATCCCGGTACACCAGCCTTGTGCAGCGGTCAATAATGGTCCTCTCAATCGGGGAAAGCCCCTCCTTGCCGCCGATCACCAGGTCGCACAGGGACAGGATAAAATCGCTTTTCAGCGTGATGGGGTTTTCATCATCCGAATAGTCCAGGTTAATGTCCATCGGATTGATATAGTTGGTGGAAGTCGGGGAAATGTCAATGACCTGCCCCTGGGCACCGAACTGCTGTACTAAAGGCCCGTACTCATTTTCCGGGTCTGCAATGATGATGTCATCCTCCGTTAAAAGGAACACATTGACGATCTCACGCTTTGCCGAGAAAGACTTGCCGCTGCCCGGCGTGCCTAAGAACAGGCCGTTGGGATTCTTTAAGTTCTTGCGGTTCGCCATGATCAGGTTGTTGCTTAAAGCGTTCAGGCCATAATAAAGCGCCTCGCCCTCCTGGAACAGCTCGCAGGTCGTGAACGGCACGAAAATGGCGGTGCTGCTGGTCGTAAGCCCCCGCTCAATCTCAACCTGGTTCAGCCCTAAGGCAAGGGAGGACATAAGGCCCTGCTCCTGCTGGAAGTCCAGACGTTTCAGGGCACAGTTATATTTCTGCGCAATGCCGGAGGCAGACAGGATGTCATTAAGCAGCTTCTGGCGTTTCGGCGCGATGTTCTCCACCAGTACCGTGACTAAAAACATCCGCTCATTCCGGCTCTGCAAATCCTGTAAGAGATTTTTTGCTTCTTCGCCATAGGTGGCAAGGTCGGTAGGTATGATGTCCATATCGTACCCTGCACGGACCGCTTTCTTCTGTTCCTCAATGGTCATTTTCTGCAGGTCGGACATCTTGCGCTTGATGTTCTTGATCGCCTGGGCCTGGTCGATGGACTGGATATGCAGGTTCACCGTCACGGCGTCGTCCAGATCAAGCAGCTCCGCCAGCAGCCGGTCCGTCAGCTCCGGCGCTAAAATCTGCAAAAAGGACGTCGCCCCGGAATGGTCGGCCACCCGGAAGGTCTTTCCGTCATTTGAGAACGACAGGCCGGAGGGTGCGATAAAATCTTTCGTGGAAAGCCCGGTTTTCGGCAGGTCCGCCCAGGTGAAATGAAACTTTTCCTGCCCGTCCGGGTGGAGCTGGCTGTGAAGGAGCTCCAGGCGTTCCAGCCCGTTAAGCGGCCTTGCCTGGGCTCCCAGGGCCTTGAAATTCGCCAGCACGTCAGCCTCGATCCGCTCCAGGCGCATCTTTGCGGTCCGAAGGTCGTCGGCCTCAATGCCGAAGGTGATATATTTCCGTTTGGTAAGGCCGTTGTTGCCTTTTTGGAGCTGGCCCTTTAACATATCCCCATACTCCCTGCGGATTCCGTCATATTCGTCGCCGCGGATGGGGATGTCGATACTGCGGGCGAAATCCTGCATGTTGGCCCGCTGGTTGACAAAGGTAAGCTGCACACGGATCGAAGCGTCAAAATAATTGAGGAAATCACAGTAGCCCTCAAAAATCTGCGCTTTGTCATCCGCCTGTGCGAGCTGGTAGTTAATGTCAAAAAACTGCACCGTCTTGGTGTAGAGCTTATCCGTCAGCCGGCAGATCCCGTCCCGGTACATTTCCTTATAGGGAATGCTCTGCTGGACCGTCTGCGGGGCATCCGATTTGAGCCCACTGAAAAAGCCGCCTTTCTTAGACGACTTTGCGCGGGAAGCATTACGCCCGCTTGTTTTTGCGTCGGCCCTGGCTTTTTTTGCCTGCCTGATGTTTCTTTGCAGGCGCTTTTCCTGGGCCTCCTGCTGTCTGGTTTTTGGCAATCCTCATAACCTCCTTCTCTGACATGGATTTATACAGGTTTTCCGTCCGGTATGGCCGTTTCTTCGGCCAGAGCTTATAGCGTAGCCTGTTTTTCAGAAGTTTCTCCGCCGGCTGCCCGTCCCGCTCATACATGGCGAAAAAGAAAAAGGGCATCATAAGCCCGATCATCATCAGCACCGCCGCCGAATTGCCGACAGCGCCGCGGGTAAGGAAATACACCGGCAGCCCGACCAGCGCGGCCAGGCTGAAACAGATAAGCTGGCGCTTCGTCAGGTTGAACGCCAGCTTGGTCTTGACTTTCGTTAAGTCTTTGGGTACGGGTACATAAGGCATGTAAATTCACCTCCATTCATGCTGTATCTCACTGGTTCCGTTCCTGCATCGTGACCGTGGATTCCACCTCATTGCCCCACACATCCCAGCCGGGGGTCTGCTGCCTTGCAAAAAGCTCTATCCTGGGCTGGTCGCCCATGAGCCTTACGATTTTATCCCGTACCTCGTCCGGCTTCTTGCTGTGCTGCTCAATATGGGAGATCACAAACTGGTGGATTCCCGCGCACTGGCGTTTCGGGCGCCCGCGTGTTGCCAGAAGGCATACCTCGGCATTAGAGCGGGTCCAGAACCCCATCCCGTAAAACCAGGAATCCGCTTTCCGGTTCTGTTTGAGCCAGAGGAAGGCCAGCGTCTTATATTTGAACCCCCATGCCTCGATCACCCGGAAGGCTTCATTAAGCTGTGGGAAGGTGGCCCATAGGAAAAGCGCACTGTCTTTGGCCGCAAGGTCTGCAACCGGCAGCGCGCATATTTCGTCCATGCTCATGGTGGGATAGTGGTTTTCAGCCACCCCGCTGCCGCGTTTCATATCATAGCGCCAGGGCGGGTCCGCGTACACTATGCCATATTTTCCGGCCTCCGCCATTACCGTGCCTGCTCATTCTTTGCCGGGGCGGATTTTGCCGGGGGCGTCTTGACCTTGCCGGCATTTTCTTTCAGGGCGCCGGTCAGGGAAGGCTTCTCCGCCGCTCCCTTTGTCGCTTCAAGGGTGGCCTGCAGGTTTTCAATCGCCTGGCCGTACCCTCCGATCAGGGCGTCATTAAGCTGCCTGCGGAAATCGGCCGTCACCGGCCAGCAGACATCCCTCCATTTTCCCTGCTTATCCTGGGTGGAAGGCATGTTGACATACAGGCCGTTCTCGCCGGAGCAGATACGGAAGCCGTCAATCTTGAAACAGTCCCCAATCGTCACATTGGCGAAAGCCAGAAGGTTCCCCATCGGGGCAATCGGGCGCACAGTCACATCCAGCTTCAAACCCTCGCCCGCCTGGGCCTCCGGCTGCATGGTTTCATGGTTGGTCTTACTCATATAGAAAAATCCTCCTTCTTGTTAAAATAGGTCGGTTACACGCTAATGCGAGTTAAATATGCTTTTGGATAGCGAGCCTGTCTTAAACAGGGCAAAGGCCAGCAGGACCGTATAGCCTGCCGTGCCCCAGATCGCGCCGTGAATGTCGCCGGAAGAAGGGATTGACTGGACCAGCACCGCATAGATCGCGACGCAGACCATAATCAAAAATCCCTGGAAACCCAAAGCAAACAGGGAACGCAGGTAATTCGTCCCCATCTGCCCCCATTCACGATTTGCCATTGTGGAAAACGGTATGGGTGCCAGGCTGACCGTGAGATATATTTCAATCATGCGGCCATACACAATGACAAAGATCACGATGGACAACACCCACATGCACAGGTTGATAATGTTGGTCTCCAGCCACAGGCCGATCAGTTCCCACATCCCCATTGCTTCAAGCTGCGTCTCCAGGTCGGCCAGCGCGGCGGTAACATCCATGCTCCCGTTTATCACGCCGGAACTTTGATTCACCACATGCTGGGCGACGTCAAACACCGCCATGACGATAGTAAAGCAGTTGGTGAGCAGGTATGTGGCAACAAAGGTTTTGAAAATCCACTTGAAGATGTTGAACGTATCAAAATCGTGCATGTTGTTCTTTTCAAGGATCATCTGGATCAATTCGTAGACAAGAACAAAAGTCAGGATGATTCCCGCAATGGGAATGACGACGGTTTCAGAAAGATTCTGGATCATACTGAACACGCCGCCATTCCACCCCTGCGGTGTCTGGCCTACCTGTGAGGCCACATCCGAGACCTGGCTGTTGACGGACTCAAAGATACTGGTGTATTGTCCTGTGATCGCTTCAATCAAGCCCTCTTTAATCCAGTCTGTTATCCATTCAAACAGACTGCCCATTGGCTATTAACCGAACAGGCCGGAAAGCAGCGGGATCAGCGTGGCACCCACCAGCGCAATACCTCCGCCAGCCATAAGCTGTTTCATGCCCTGTGATTTCGCACCAGGGTTGTCATTGCCGTAGCCCTCCAGTAAGTTGATGACGCCCCATGCGCCGAGGCCGGCGCCCAGAGCAATCACCAGAATTTTCAGGGTATCAATCGCACTTGCAAAAAAAGCCATATAGTTGTCCTCCTTTAATTTGAGAAATATTGATTTTGTGGTATGGCCGTATCTGGCCGGAAACGAAAAAACGCCCCTGTGCTTTAAGAAAATCTGCATAAAGCACAGGGGCGGCATAGTCCAGGATCATCCTGAAAAGGTATACAGTTGTCAGGGAGGGGCGCGAATCCTCAATAGAACCTCCTTCCGGTGAAAAGAAAGAGCCCGCCAAAACCGGAGGCTTTAACAGGCAGCTACATCATCATACAGCCGACGCCTCCAAATCTTCCGCTGTAACCTCATAATTGCGGTACAGCTCGCCAGGACTGACGGGCAGCCTGGTTGAGAGGAATCTTTCAATGTCAAACGCATTTTTAGGGGCATAATCCGACAGGTATTTATAGTTCGGGTGTTTCGTAATATCGTATTTGCGGGAGAGGAAGGGCCGGACGCCCCTGATCTGCAAAAGGCATTTCCCGCCGTCCATCACGGCCAGCTCGTCCACCGACATCAAATCCTTTCCCAATTTCTGAAAGTTCTGTCCGTGGGATTCCTGGCTGCCTTTGGTGACGCTGGTGTTATACATGTCGATGGTCTCTTTTCCCAGCAGGGAGTTCCAGCTTTTCAGCGTGGTTTCCTCCTTGCCTCCCAGGAAAAGGGAAGCGTCACAATTCCCGATGATGGTGTCCATGTTGTCCTTATAAAGCGCCTTTAACTGGCTCTGCGCCTGCAGGACCAGACAGGCCGAAATCTCCCTGGAACGGATCGTTGCCATCAGCTTTTCCAGGTTCGGAATCTGACCGATATTGGCGGCCTCGTCGATCAGGCACCGCACATGTACCGGCAGCCTGCCGCCATACTTGTCATCGGCACGCTCGCACAGCAGATTGAACAACTGCGTATAGGCCATGCTGACAAGGAAATTGAACGTCGCATCCGTATCGCTGATGATAAAGAACAGCGCCGTTTTCCTGTCCCCGACCAGGTCGAGCTCCAGCTCGTCATACATGGTGATCTCCCGTACCTCCTTAATATCGAATGGCGCCAGTCTGGCGCCGCAGCTAATAAGTATGCTTTTCGCTGTCTTGCCCGCCGCTAATTTATATTTCTTATACTGGCGTAGGGCGAAGTGGTCCGGGTCTTTCTGCTCCAGCGCGTCAAAGAGAAGGTCAACGGCATTTTTGAAACTTTCGTCATCCTCCCGGACCTCCATAGCGTTTATCATTTCTACCAGGGTGGAAAAATTCTGCTCGTTTGTCGGTGCCTCATAATAGATATAGCCGATCAGCGCCGTATACAGCAGGGTCTCGGCCTTGACCCAAAAATCGTCGCCGGATTTTCCTTCCCCTTTGGTATTTGCAATCAGCACCGTTACCAGTTTCAGAATGTCCTTCTCATTGTGGATGTAGGCAAAAGGGTTATAGTGCATACTTTTTGAAAAATTGATCGTATTGAAAACCTTGATCTTATAAGGCTCATACACGGTTTTTCCATTCTTTCCCCTGACCGGTTTCCCGTCCTTATCCAGTTTCGGCGTGCCGCGGCTTAGCAGCTTTCCCACTTCGATCAGAACCGTACCTTTCGGGTCAGTGACGACATACGAACTATGGAGCTGCATGAGGTTGGGTTTTATAAAAAATCTTGTCTTGCCAGAGCCGGAACCGCCGACTACCAGCACATTTTTATTGCGGGCATGGGCCGGGTTCTTCGGCCTGCCGGACATCATAAGCCCCTCGGTCTGCGTCAGGATAATGTTGTTTTCCGGTTTCGGGTCCATAAAAGGGGCAATATCTGTTTTGCCGCCCCAGCGGGCGCTCCCGTATTCCACATTTTTGCGGTACTTCTTGGCGTCCTTCCCTTTGAGATAGACTGCCAGCCGCACAATAGCCGCTCCGCATAATCCCGCCAGCCAGTCCAGCGCCGCGCCCGGCCACATGCTTTGAAAAGCCAGTGAGAAACCCTCGGACAGCCCTAACAGTTTCTGTGAGGCGTCCGCTCCGGGGGCAAGGCGCACCGCCTGCCCCAGCTTCGCAAATACCAGAAGGAACAGGAGATAGGGCAGGTGGAGGATCACCTGCTTTTTCAGGGTATCGGTATCTATTTTCAACGTTCCGGCCCTCCGTGTTCCTTATTCTTCACCCGGTCACGGCCAAGAGCCTGTGCCAGCTCCTTGAATTTATGGAGCTGGGAGAGCAGAGACGGCCTGGCGCTCCGGGCAAGGTCTTTCTGGGTATATTCCTTAAAAGCTGCCGTCAGCGCGTCCGCCTGGTTCGCTTTGAAATAGACCGTCCATTTAGGCGGGTCAGTCCCCAGCTCTTTTTCAATATGGTAGCGGACCTGGTGTTTCCTGGCGTACCGCTCAAAGGAGCGGATTCTGCCGGAGACTTCAATGGTGTTGGCTCCGGGGTCCTTACAGGTCAGCCGTTTCATGCTGTTCCTGCCGACTTTCGGGGTCGTGCGTTCCTGCTCCATCTTTTGGAGCACGGCAGCAACCGCGGAGCGCAGCACCCGCCCGGACAGCTTCGCTGCTTGGATGGAAACTGATACGGTCCGCTGTTCCAAATCTTCCTGCATAAGCATCCTCCTTCCTGATAAAATCTGTAATTATAAATGGGAAACAACTGCCTTACCGGGCGTCCCCGATCACCTGCTGGCGGGGTGCGTGCTCAAAGGCTTTTGCCGCCTGGTCTGCCTGGATTTTCGCATGTTTCAGGAGCGTCTTAATGATAGTCGCCGGGTGGTCCTGTTCCTCTAAATTCGCCACCATACCCCTGCAGCCCTCCGGGAGATATGCAGCCATATCCTTACAGGCATCCTCCAGGCCGCCCATGAATCCCCAGCAGCTATCCGACAGCTCGCCGTTTTTGTAAAGCTCAAAGCCGTAGCACTCGCCCCGCAGGTAGGAATCATATGCGGCCACTTCGCTGCGCATCAGGTCCTCCGCCTTTTTCCGGACGGCGCCGGTCATTTTTTCCCCGCCAAACTCCTTTAGCGCATCCTCTTTGGCAACATAAATCCATCCGACCTGCCCGCTGTCCCAGGGGTCATTGAAACTTGTGGTCTGCATGGCAAGGCCGCTGTGGTCCATCAGATAGAGGGGCAGCGTAATGTATTTTTCGGAGATCACCTTCAGCATGGCGTCATCAACCGCCCGTTCCTCTGTCTTTGGCCCGTGCCGGAACCGGCTGCTCACAATGTTTACCATGTGTTCATAGCGTTTCAGGCCCGCTTCATCATGCCCCACGGTATCTAAATACATCTCCCGCAGGAAATCGTCTTTATCCATGTAATTGTGGCTGTCGCCCAGCGCATAGCGGGAATGGAAACAGGCCATCGTCCCAAAATGTTCGTCTACCTCACGGGGAGAGATTAAAATGTCGTCCGGCTGCACCATCAGCGCATATGGACCGTCAACTGCCATCAGCATAAGCCATCAACTCCTTTCCGGTTCCCTGGGCTTTTTATCCGGCGCTTTCGGCTCTGCCTGCGCCGCCTGTTTCCTTGCATTGTCAAGCTGTTCCCGCACGGAAACATCCCGCTTCGCCTCCGGCGCCCCTGCGCCGAAGAAGCCCGGCAGCTCCTTAAAGCCGATACTGTCCACATAATAAGCGGTGTCTGCGCCATTCCCATGCAGGACTACCACATCAGAAACGGAAAGGGAATGGCCCTTGAAATCTTCCGGGTGGTCGATATTGAAGCGCCTGTAAATATCCTCCAGCGTTTCGCCCGGTTCCCGCTGCATGGCATAGACCATCCGGTAATTGTCCCGGCTCACGGAGAGCCCCTTGCTTTCCAGCCAGTCCAGGGACATAAAACGGAGGTTGTCTGTATTGTCCGATAAGTCAAGCTGGTAAATGGAATAAGCGCTGATCCCATGCTCTTTTTCATAGGAAGAAATGCGCTCCAGAAGCGGCTCCGTTTCTCCCTCCATGTGTTCCTCATGTTCAAATGCCGCCAGCCTCATGCGGATTTTCCCGGTATCTCCTGAAAGCAGCTCGTCCGCCATGCGCTCCTTCTCCGCATGGGAATCCGGGTACAGGCCTGCATAGGCCCCGCTGTTCTGCCTGAAAAATTCATCCAGGTCGAAAGCCAGGTCCGTGGATTCGTCAAGCCTTATGTCATCCCCGCCCGGTTCCTCCATGACAGGGGCCGGCTGCTGTTTTTCCTCCGGCGGGAGGGGCTGCTTCACCGCAACGATCTCACCCGCCAGCCGGACAAATTTTTCCGGGTATCTGAACTGTTCCTTATACTGCTCCATGAAATAATCGGGAAGGTCGGCAAAACTTTCCTCACCGAGACCGGCTATGAAAAAGGTGCCGGCCATGATCTCGATCATCTCGCCGTCCTGGTTGTAGATTGCCCGGTTCAGGGGCAGCCCGTTTATTTTCCCTTCATCATTGCAGACAATCGCGACGGGTTCCGCATAAGGGTAGTAGCCCTCTATGCCTCCCCCGACTGCCTCCTGCATGGATTTAAGGCTCCCGTCCAGCTCGACCTCATAAGGCGCCTTCCCCGGCTCTATCATCAACACTTTCAAATCTGCATATCCTCCTTCTTTTTAATTGGCGCCTTCGGCTCTGCCGCAGCCTTTTCCCGTTCCCTTGCCGCAGACAGCTTTCCCAGCACGGAGGGCTTTTCCTCTTTTCCGGGCGCGCAAATAGCGCCCTCCGAAACATCGGCGGCATGGCCTGGTTTTATTGGTTCCCGGCCCTCCACGGTATATCCAGGGAGAAGCACGCCATTGACCGTAAAACAGTTTTCATGCTCTTTCGGAATAGGCGGTGAAATCTCCGCAAACAGATGGGAATAGGCTTTCTTTCTCCCGTCCAGGTACCTCTCGGCGGCGGCCTTGTCCGTGTAGCGTTTCTTATCCTGCCCTGCAAGGTGGATGCTGTAGCCTTTCCTGGGTGAATTGATATACAGGTCCCATGTCACATACCAGGCAGTCGGAACATCCTGTTTTGCCTCCCTGTTATATGTTGTCTGTTCCCTGATCTGGCAGAACATCTTATAAACCCGGTTGCTGATCTCCATCCAGTCCTTGTTGTTGGAAAAGGGCTGCCAACAGTTCCCGGTATGCTTTACCTCCGGGGTGCGCAAGTATGCCAGCGCCCGGTCAAGCCGCTGCGTGGCCGCCGCCTGCTGTTCCCATTGCTTCGCTGCCGCCACCACGATGTCATAGGCTTTCTTTTCTCCCTCAATGCTGTCCTGGCGCATGGCCTGTACCGTTCCTGCCCCCTGTGCAATCAACGCTGAAATATCCGTGTTCTCGCATGATACCGTGTGTTCCACCTGCAGCTTGTAGCCTTCCGACAGGTCCCCGGAGCGGTGCACCCGGTAATCTTTGTTTTCCTCCAATCCTTCCACCTCCTTAAATCTCCGGCGCATGGCTCTTTTTCGGTGCCGCCTGTGCCGGGGTAGTTTTTTCTGCCGGTTTCACCGCTGCAAGCTGCGCCATGACCGAAGGCCGGTCTGCCGTAAATACGGAAATCTGTTCATTCTCCGCCAGCGGCTGCGCCGGAAGGGGCAGTGTTTCATTCGAATGGGTAAGTATCTGCTCCCGTTTCAGGTCTGCCACGATCTCGTCAAATGCCGCATTGATGGCTCTGCGTTCCTCACCCTCCGGGAAGGCTTTCAGGACTGACATTTCCCCTCCTTTGTCTGCCACGAAGGTAACGGCGCAGTCTGCGTGGCCCGCCAGATAATCCGATTGGTAAGGCAGCTTATCCTTGATGTAACAGGCAAAAGCCCTGGCGGTCATTTCCGTATTGCTGTCCCAATAGCCGCCGTCCTTTTCGCACTCCTTACCCATGCGCACGGAATTCCGGTAAAAATCGGTTTCCACCCGCCCGACCTGTGGCGCCTCCTGTGCCTGCATCCCGGACAGCATGTGCTCGAATATTTCCAGCCGTTCCCGTTCGCTTTTGGGGATCACCCGCCCGGTAACAGACTTCTTGAAAGCGCTGATCTGTTCGACGGAACCGGCCTCGCCGGACAGGAACGCCTCCCTAAGAACCGCGTAGGTCTCCATCTGTTCCTCATTGCCATGCCGTTTCAGGGAACCAAGCACCGCCGAATCCAGCCAGCCTGCCGCATTTTTCCGGGTGCGTTCTGTCTGCGCTTCGGTGCGGGCCGCAGCCTGCTCCGGCGTCTCCGGCTTATATTTCATGGTATCAATCAGCTTCTGGAACGGCGCATAGAGGCGGGGCTGTTCCGAGAGCATCCCATTCGCGCCCATCTTCGTACCCAGGTAATCGTCAAGCCCGTGCCACCATTCATGGGCCAGGGAGCCGGCACCGTGCATCTTCGTAAGGTTGATGACCTTCCGCAGCGGTTCATAGTGGGCTGCTGCGTTCCCGCTGCCCCTGGCGCCGAAAGCGATGGCAAGCGTTCCCTGGTAGGCAATGTCCCTGTCGCTGACCTGCAGGGCTGACGCCAAATCTTTGAGCGCTTCAAATCCCATGTTCAGGGAAGCCTGCCGGTCATTCTGGTTCATCCAGTTCCCGAATTCGCCGCCGCGGAACCCGAAGGCGTCAAGATAGTGCTGCCCGGTGATCTCCACGCCGTTTCTGTAATCCGGCCCATCCCGCCGCACATGGGAGAGCTGGGGAGGCACAAACCGCGTCTTTCCGCTTTTGCTGCGGCCCTTTGCCAGCTCCTGTACCCATTTCAGGGCGGCCTCCCGCGATTCAAAGTTTGTCTGCAAGATGGAATAGCCCTTCGTCACATAATAGGTGTCAGGTTTCCAGTCATTATTTTTGGAATAAGTATTCTTCCCGTCGTTGAAATGGATCGCATAGCCCTTCGGCACCTTCTGGTCTTTGGAAACGCCAAACTGTTCCTTCTGCGCTTTCTGTGTGAAGTTCCGCTCAAAATACCCGGCAGAGCGGACCATCAGGGCATTGGACAGCTTGTTTGTAATGGCCGGGTTTTCCCGGCCCTTTTCTGTCGCCTGGTAATGGGCGCCGCCGCCCCAGCCCTGCACCTGTTCCAGATATCCGTTTTCCACAAAGAAACGGTCATAGGCTTTCATGGCGTCCTCCACGGTGCGGACCTCCGAGACCACGCCCTGCAGCTCCCGTACCGTCCGGATATATTCTTTCTGCCTTGCAAGCCGTTTCTCCGGCGTGTCGTCCCTGCGGTAATACTGCGGGGAGGCATTTAACCCGTCCCGCGCTTTTTTGATGAAATAGACCACGCCAAGGGGAACCCCGTCCTCCAGCATGGCCCCATAGTCCGGTTTCTTCCAGATATTATCCTTTTTTACGAATTTCTCGGCCTCACGCTCATTCATGGCGTCCAGGTCATTCACATAGAGCCCCCGGTCCTTCCATAGATCTTTTTTTGCGCCGCCGATCTTTTCCCCAAAATCTTCATGCTGTATGTTATCAGCCAATCCGTATCACCTCCAGTATAAAAAATCACCGCTCCGGGGAAGGGCGGCGTTCCTTTGATTTATCAGGCTGCGGGCTTATTCCCATGAGCCGGTCCGTCTCCCTGCGGACCAGCCGGTCAAGTGCGCCCAGGTCCTCCGGTGCAACAGCAAACTCCCGGTAAAACTGATACCAGAGCCCCGTGACCGCCGAAACGGGTGCGACTATTTCCGGCCCTCCGGGAAAGAGGCGGTAGACCGGATCGCCGTCAAGGAGCATCTGCTTTGCTGTCCCCAGCGGTATGCGGTACATATCCATATCCGGGTTCTGCGCCGCTTCCATATACCCCGTATTCAGGCGTTCCTCCAAATCCTGGGGCATATAGGAAAATGCCTGCTCCTTCCATTGGCTGAACCGGTTAGAATAGCGGTACTGCCATTCCGTCACCTGCTCCGGCGCATAGAGGTAGCGCCAGGTTTTCAGGGCGTCCTTTTCGCACAGCTCCATTGCCTCCCATTTTTCAATATCTGCCTCCGCCTTCGTGCCGTCCCGGTATTCCATGCTGACGCCGTAAGGGTAGAGGGTATTCCTTTCTATGTCCTGCCGCAGCGTGTTAAGGCCCATCATCAGGACATCCCCGTACAGCCGTCCGTCCTCTTTGCGCTCCGTGTGGAACAGGAAGGCCCTTGCGCCGGGATATTCCGTCATGGCAGCTGTCCGGTAAAGCTCCGCCGAAGGGCAGTAGGCAAGCAGCGCGTCCGAAAGCCACATGTGATTCTTCCCCATGACGGCAATGGAATCCGCCCCGGTATTCGTGGCAAGCGCGCGCAGGTTATATTCGCTGTCCCGCAGGAAATCCCCGGCCAGGATATGGAGCTCATAGGCAAATACGCCTAAATCCGTATCGCGGACTAAGTGAATCTGCGGAAGTGGTTCCTGTTTCAAGTTCATTTCCTCCCTTCGTTCTGTTTTTATCACCGGCTGCCCCTGTCATGGGACGCCTCCGGCCGGTCCTTTACCGGCGCTGCTTTCGCCGCCTGCTCCCGCATGGCCTCCAGGACGGACGGCCGGCGCTGTGCCCGCTGTTCCAGCCTTGCAAGGGCATTCAGGGAAAGCCCCACATTCTCGCCGATGGCAGACGCAAAAGCGCGCTCTATCCTGAAAGTCCCCTTGAAGGCATCTGCGACCCTGCCGTTTTCCTTCGCCTCCGCCTGTGCGGGTTTCCCCTGGATGGAGCGCCCCATGTTCTTCAGGTGCCGGCCTGCCTCATGGAATTCCGTGCTGAACGCATCGATCTTGGAGACCGCACGGTCACTGGACTGCACGGTCCTTTCCGCCGCTGCCCGCACCGCCTCCAGCGCTGGCCCAAGGCGCAGGAACCGGGAGACGCCGTTCAGGGCCACGGCGCCGCGGTCGGCGAAATCCTTAAGGATATTCTTGCATCCTTCCACAACCTGCCCTTTCAGCTCCAGGATGCGCTGGCGCATGGCGTCCACATTCCCCTCCAGAGCCTTACAGTTCTTCTGCAGCAAGGCTTTCAGGGAGCGGTCCTGCACCTCCTGTATCTTCTGGCGCATCTCCCCCAGTTCCTCCAGTGCGGCATCAAGCCTCCGCTCCATGGACGCCACCTGGCCGGCCAGTTCTTCAAGCTCCCTGCCGCCCGCGGGGTCATTCCCCATCAGCAGGACGATCAGCGCCTTCACCTGCTTATTTTCGTCTGCTAGCACGTCCTGGGCTGCCTGCAGCGCAACTGGTTCCGCTGCCAGAAGTTCCATATCTGCCATCTATGAATCCCTCCTGTCTGCGGAGGGCTCCCCGGCAATCTTACCGACAATCTCCGGCCCGGCCTCGTAAATCTGCATGAGCCGCTTGGCCGTTCCGCATGGCTGCGCGGCGCCGCTGGTCCAGAGCCGGACCGTGGAAGGGGCGACGTTCATCAGAAGCGCAAATCCTTTCTCGTTCATATCCAGCTTTTTCATCAGGGCCTTAACCATATCGGGGCCGTAGTCCGGGCACCGGGCAGCTTCGGCAATCATCTGTAAAGCCGTGTTCTCTGTGTTTGTCATTTCTGAAATCCTCCTGTCAAATTGAAATAGCCGCCTGTTTTTGGCGGCATTGCCGTTGTTGGTCTTTCATCTGCCCTATAACGTGGAGCAGCATTTCGTTGTAGTCCTTTCCTGTACGGGGCGGGTTGACGCCCACACGGATATGTCTGAACCGCTGATCTTCATGGAGCATTGCCTTGATCCTCCTGGCATTTTTAAGGCCGCCGAGGTCATTGTCCATGTAGAGGCTGACGCGCCGGATTTCCGGGTGTCGTTTCAGAAATGCGGTCAGCGCCACATGGGAAGTGCCGCCCAGGGACAGCCGGTAGCCGTCCCATTTCCAGCCTTCTAACTCCTGCAGCGTGGCATGGGAGAGGGCGTCAATGGGCGCCTCAAACACTGCAACATGCCGGCTGCCCGGATTCCTGGGTGGATAGCAGAAGCTGTATTCCTTGTCGCTGCCGTAGACATCTTTCCTAAGGCTGCCGGCAATGCTCCGCATACAGGCAAACTTTGCTTTTCCGGCTTCATCCTTTCCCACAAACACACAGACCGGCTCGCCATGATGCCGCGCCTCATAGAACAGCCCGTCCCGGAAACACCGGCTGATCACATCCGGGCTGATCCCGCGCCGTTGCAGATAAGAAACGGCAGAAGTGGCGCACCGTCTGGCCCAGGGGAGGGAAAATGCTTTCTTCTCCGGTTCCTTATGCACACGCCCTGCCGCTGCCGTGCTCCGATAGGCCGGCGTCTGCTGGATTTCCCCGCCGACCAGCGTATGGACCGCATCCACCAGCCCGTAGCCCCGTATCTGGATCAGGTAATCCAGGGCGTTGATACTCCGGCCCCGGCTGTTCCAGTACCAGTACCTTTTCCCGGTCACATAGACCAGGCTGTCATGCTCCTTGTGGCGGTAATTCGGGCCGTCCCGTTTCAGCACCCCAGGCTCATGGAACTGCAGGTAGGCAAACAGGTCCGCCTCACGCGCCGCCCGAATCTGCTCCTTTGTTACGCCGGGCATGACACCGGCACAGGGATTCTTTTCATCGTGCCCCGCCTCCTTTCTGTGATGAAAAAAGACGCCAGAAGGCGCCTAACAGCCGTACAGGTCATGGTTGACCTCGGCGCGGTAATAGCTGTCCATTGTTGCCGGGGCATTATAGAGCGCCGCCAGCAGGTATGCCTTGATGTTCCCGACTTTCGTGGTGTTCCTGTCAATGCAGTCAAAGACATACTCCAAGTGGCCGGAATTGATTTTCAGGAAGCGGCCCTTTACCACCTCCCTGGGAAAATCATCCCCGGCGATACGGATATATGGACGTTTGGATAAAACCACTTCAAGCATAAGCTCCACCGTCTCGTCTAAGCGTTCTTTCCCATACCGGGAAACCATACAGCCATACTCAATATTTTCTTTCAGGATTTCACGGTAAGCGTCTGCCAGCTCTATCCGATCCATCCCATCCGAACGGCCTGCCGCCTCCGGCCCTGACGGATAGATTGATGGATGGGTCCTTGATATATCCGTTTTTGATTTTTTAGTTTTTAATGGATTAGTATTTAATTGTGCGGGATTTCCCTGTCCAGGTTCCCCCTGTTCAGGTTTTGCCTGTCCTGGATTTACCTGTCTTGGATTTTCCCGTTTAGGTGAATCCTCCTGTTTTTCAGCATTTACAGGCTTTTCATGGATCGTATACTCGATGTCTCCGAGCTGCCCGTTCTCATAGCGGAGGCGCTGCCTGGTGAGGTACCCGTGCCGCTCCAGCTCTTTCAGGGCGGTAGTGATTGAATCCACGCCGTCCTTGCAGATATGGGCGAGCCCCTTTGTGGTATAGTCCCAATCTTCCGGCAGCGACAGCATGAGCGAGAGAAGCCCCTTTGCCTTTAAGGACAGTTCCGTATTGCGCAGGTGGTGGTTGCACATGATCGTGAAGTCCTTAGTTTTTTCTACCCGGAATACAGCCATAACAAAAACCTCCTTCCTTTCCCTCCGGGCTACAAGGCGCGGTCCCTGCGGTCATAGTGCAGATGACCGCCCGGCGCAACCTTCGCATGGTTTTTCAATTTGACTTCGCCCCGTTCCTGGCTGTCTATGAATTTCTGGTAGCCGACATCCGTAAGGAACAGGCGCATCTTATCTCCTTTATCCCCGACAGGGGCATTACCTGAAAGCACGTCAAAGACAATCATGTGCTTTACTTCCGGGTCGAAGCGTTCCAAGGCCATGATGTCATGCCCTTTCAATTTCTCCGCACCGGATTTCTGCCTGGCCTCCGCCAGTAGTTCCCCCATCGTCTTAGGGCCTGCCGGAATCCGGTAGTTTTTCCGAATATCCTGAATAAGAGCCAGGCAGTCTTTTTCCGGCATGGCATCCAGTTTCCGCACAAGCTCCGCCGCCGTTTTCCTCTTTACCGGGTCCGGTATATAGGGGAGGGACATGCGCAGCTCATAAGTGACATCTGATTTCCCATAGCCTTCCGTCTGGAAGATCAGGCGCTTTTCCATTTCGTTCAGTTCCATGTGAATCTCCTTTCTCCTGAAAATGGGTACAAAAAAAGGACATCCACCTGAATAAAAGATGAAATGTCCTTTGGCATGTACGCTATTCAATTTTATATACAAAGCAGTTTGCCGCTGTTATGCCGCTTTCTGCAAGTGTCTCTGTGTTACATTCCCATCCGGAAATGGATGGATCTTTACAAACTCTCCATGGGTCCATGCCGCCAGCTCGATCAGGTTCAGCTGCTGTCCCTTCCAGGACAGATCCGCATAGAAATTTTTTATCTGCCGGTACATCTCATTGGGGGACGGTGGGGTGTGCTGTGCGCCGGAAATATACACATCCACGTTCCGGTATACTCCGCCTACCATGATGTTCTGCATCAGCATGGCATGGATATCCTTAATGATCTTCTCGTCCAGCGCATATCCTTTGCCAATACAGTCTTTCACATAGTGGAATGCCTTCTCATGGTTTATCGGCTCGTAAAGTTCCCGCAGGCGTTTGCCGCCCACGCTGATCCGGTCCTCCAGCACCAGCTTTGTCTCCATCAGCGTCAGGGTGTTCCCCTCTATGGCCGTGGAATGATGGGTATATTCTATCTCGAACGCCCGCTCATAGCTGGCAATGGTCAGCTCCGGTATGAGATGCTTTCCTTCCTGATACGCATCCCGTTTCCGCACTAATTCCTGATAATCCATAGGCTGTCCTCCCTTCTGTCCCTTCTTTCAGAGTATACCACACTTTTGCCAGGGTAGTAACCCACTATTTTTCCTTAATCGTCCGGGATGATCCACCGTTCCCCGTCAAAGTCCTCAAACTTCTCGCTGGTCACATTCTGCTCGTAATACACAGCCATGATCCGTTTGATATCCTCGCTCCCCGCCCGGCTGGCGGAAAAACCCTGCTCCTTTAAGGACTTTTCGATGCGGTCCAGGTAGGAGAACACCTCCGTCCCCTTCTCATTGTGGAGCCGGATGATGATCAGGAATTCCCTGGCCGTGGCCATCTGCACCTGGATCCGGTCCAGGAAATTCTGGTCACGCTCCAGGAGCCTGCGGACCACCGGGTTCCTCTCCTCCTCTGCCCGCTTCCGCAAAAAACTTTTGTTCTCCTCGAAGTTCTCCCTGCTGTTTAAGCACAGCATCTCGATCTCCGCCACGCCTTTCAGCACATTCATCAGCGCATACACCCTGGCCCCCACGCTGGAATCGGACAGCACCGACAGATTGGCGGGCCGGATCATGAAATACACCAGGTCATCTCCATCGTAAGTCTCCAGGCTGTAGTCGCTGACCGCCTTCGTGTTGATGAGCTGGCGGGTGGAGAGCTTCTGCTCCCTCTCCCTTTTTTCTTTTCTGCTCATTGGTGAAACCTCCATTCAAAAAATTGCTGCCGGAAAAAGAACGCGCTGGCATAGCAGAGGAAATCCAGGATGCTGGTATCCTCAAAGCGGATCGTCAGAAACGCATACACAACAGTCAGGATCGCCGGGATGACGATCCCCGTCTGAGTAATGACAAGGACAGAAAGAAGGACACCCACGCCTACAATGGTAAGATCCTTAAGCTGCCACAGCCACATGGTTGCCTTCGCCTTCAGGTGGTCCGGATAAATATACATCGTTCACTCCCCTTTCTTAACATAACGTCATCGCCTCCATCCCTGCAGGTTCCTCCCGGCGCTGTCCCTCTGTCTGCTTCTGGAAGGAACAGATATCCGAAGACGGCACTTTCCGTATGGGTATCCCCAGCCTTTGGGCCTCTGCCTCCTCTGCTTTCATCCCGGCAGACATCCGTTCCCCGCACAGCCAGATCGCCTCACAGGCAGCCAGGACCCTCCGGCCCATCTTAAGTCCGGCCTCCCGTTCCTTTGGCACCCGGTCATCCAGAAACCGGGGATACATCAGGTGGACCGCCACCGGTGTACACCCCTGTGCCGCCGCATACCGGCAGGCCGCTTTCGCAAACGTCACATTCCCTTCCACATCCCCGGCATAGGGGGACGCGATATATACCAATTTACCCTCTGTCATTTTGCCACCGCCTTTACCACAGTCCTGGTCATGTTAATAGCGCTCTGGGCCGCATAGACCGTACTCATGATGTTGGCCCTGGTGTTGGTATCCAGACCGAACTGCCCGGCAATCCTGGGCACCTCCCCGGCTGAGAGCATCAGCCCAAGCCCCAGAAGCGCATGGTCTTTCAGCACCATAAGACCGGCGATCAGGATCGTTGCCTGCAGAAAAGCTGTCAGACACAATCCAATGACCTGCTTGCACCAGCTGGTGAAGCCGTCCAGGTATCCCCTGGGGATACTGAACATGTAAAGGCTCCCCACCGCGATCTGGATCACCAGGATCCCGCCCCGCTTTAAGTTGGCAAAGAACACCTTGATGGTGGCGTATCCCATCATGATCAGGATAAAGATCATCAGAATAGGGCTGGTGATCTCCGTCAGGCCGCCGAAAACACCGCCGCTGCTCATGACCTCCTCCAGACTCGCATCCTGCAGGGTGCCGATGATGTTATTGGCAAGCGTGCCCACATCCGTTCCAAAGCCCGTGATCCCTGCTGTGAAGCTGGCCTGCAGGGATACGCACAGCTGGTAGAGCCGCACCGGCACCACGGAAAACAGCCCCACTGCCAGAAATCCTTTCACGGCATTTAGGGCCGTATCTTTCACGCTGTCCCTGCCGGACTGGTATTCGATGCCGCACTCAAACACAGCCACCACAAGTCCTACCCCGTACAGCGCCCATCCAAACTGGAAAAAGAACTGCACGATTGCCTGGACCCAGGCCATCTCAAACAGCTCCGCTCCCATATTTCCCATGGCGGAAAAAAAGTTCCCAAGGAACCCGATGATCTGCCCGTAGATCCAGTCCACGATCTGCCCAAGGACCGTTTCCGCCACAAAATCCCATATAAACATAGGTCTGCCTGTTCCTCCTTTCTTTTCCCGGAGACCAAAACACATGGACTGTCAGGACATGTCCATCCCCTGCCCGACACCATATTTCCAGCACAGCCTGGGGACGATCCCCGGCAGTATCTCCCTGTTCCAGCAGCTGCTGATGTCCGGTCTCAGTTCCACTTCCGAAAGGATCTCATCTTTTTCCTTTTCCCCAAGGGGATATGCGTCAATCTCCTGATAGGCATCATTTCTATATTCCAGCACCCGCAGATAGCCTTCTGCACTGGTCTGCCCTTCGCTTCCGATCCACGTTAGATAGTCTTTCAGGACGGATGCCAGCCCTTTCGTCTCTATCTCTTTTTTCTGTCCATAGGCATATAAGGCAACATATCCATAACCTTCAAAATCTGCTCCTTCTTTCGGGATCTCCACCTCCGCCAGGGAATCCGGATCCTGGAGCACCTGCATATACACATCCTTTCCCTGGGAGATCAGCCAGGAACGGAAATCCATAAATCCATCATCCGTACAGTGGGTACCCGTAGCCGCACAGGCCGCCCACAGATCGTTCCTGTCTGCAAGCTGCATATATACACCCTTGATCTCATGCCATCTGGCGATGTCCGCAGCAGAATATTCCATCAGTTTCCTCTGGGTTGCTTCCAGAACAGCCTCCTGGTCACCATCCTCCACACATCGGTTGACTTCCCCGATCACCTTCCAGAATGTCTCTTTATCCATACCAGCCTCCTTTCCCCAGCCTGTCATAATGACAGACCGGGCATATGCATTTCTTTTTCGTCAGATACTATTTCTGATGTTCGCTCTTCTCCCATCCATCCCATCACTTCCCCATAAAAGAATTCTCCTTTCAGGATCTCTGTGGGCTGATGGGTCAGAGCACCCATACACACCAGGGCAAACTCGTCTATCTGCACATTCCTTCCAGGCTCCTTTCCAGGATGGACAAAGTTATAGATATGGACGCCCACGACATTCCCTTTCGGGTTATCCCTGCATGCCATCTCCACAAAGTTATCCCCTTTCATATCCTCCAGGGTTTTATGCCCTGCGCAATTTGAAAATCCTGCCATTTTTCCGTCCACCAGTGTGTAAACCCTGGAGAAATACAGTGCTGCCCCATCCTTTGGAACATACGGCTCCATATCCTCCCGAAACGGATCAAACTTTCGAACGTATTCCTTTGCCGTAGTCAGTATCTCCATCCTCATGATTTCTTCCTGCCCCAGTTTTGGAAAGACCGGAACCCCGTGCAGTTCCCCTTCCCTAATCATTCCGGGAATCCTTTCACGGCTGCCTCCGCCTGTCAGAAACACAGCCGCCGCTTCCATTTCATAGGGATACAGACAGACCAGGGAGGAAAGGCCACAGATTTCCGCCGCCGCCTGTATGCCATGCTTTTCCTGCACCAGAAGAAATCCGGCACAGATGCTGTCCAGCCATTTCCCAACTGCCTGGTCTGTATCCGGCTCCACAACAAAGTCCACATACTTTCCCCTCTCGACACATTCCCCTGCAAAGTCTGTCCATTTCAGGATATCCTCCTGACTGCATATGGGAAACCGGGTTTTTACTGCCTCCACGAACACTTCTTTCCGCATACACTCCTCCCCTAAATCCCTACAATGCCCCAGATATAAAGCGGGGCAGTCAGCATGAACACCAGGCAGGCGAAGAGGATCACCGGCGGAGCCCATTCGATCTGTCCGTGCTTGCGGTAGTCCATATAGGCCGTCCCCACCTTCACGAAGAACAGCACGGCCAGGATCAGGTCGATGGCCGGGAACACCACCTTGTTGACCACAGTCTTGATCTGGGCCGATGCTGTGGTCCAGGTTCCTTCAATGGCCCCTGCCACATCCCCGGTCCCGGCTGCGAAGGCAGTGGTGGCAAACATCATCGCCAGGAGCAGGCTCACCGCCAGCATTGCCATCCATTTTTTCTTTCTCATTGATTTTTCCTCCTTTTTTCTGATGATCTGTTTTTGTTACATATGAAGTTCCAGCATGAAATCCTGCAGTTCCCCAGGATTCACTGCCTATAACGGATCCTGCGGGGCGATATGCCAGTCCATCCACAGATTTCCCCGTATACTGACGCTGTCCGACAGATTCATGGACAGCATCCCCGTTGGGGTCCAGCAATCAATCAGCCAGGTATAGGGAGTATTAACTCCCGTCCGGGTACCAGATCGGCGTGAAATGGGTCCTCCTGCGGTAGGTGCTGTACTCATTTTCCTGGAATTCAAACTGCGCATGGTACCCGCTCCCGGTCCGTTCCAGGAGACGCCAGAAGCGCCCGTACTGGAACTCCGGGAAATAGGTCACCGCATTCTGGGCCGGGGTCGTGGCCGAACTCTGGCTGGTACTTACCCTGGCTGTCACAGTTTCCTGGATCCCGTAACCGGACTTCAGCATGCTCCCGGAAGCTGTTGGATTCTTGCTATCCGGTGTGATTCCCATAGTGGCCGACAGGCTTGCATGATAGGTATCCAGGTCGAACTCCCACCAGCCATGGTCGCACCAGTAGCCATCATCCTCCCCTCTGCTGTGCCATACCCAGTGTTCCTGCCACCAGGGTCTCCATACGCTCCAGTCCGAAGAGGTTCTCTGCTCCTTTACCGGCATGGGAGCAGGCGTGAACCCGTCATTGCGGTCATCGGCCTGGGGATCCGGGGGTGGGTTCTGGTCCAGGTCCACGATGTTGGCAGTGATCACGCTCTTTTCCGCATGTCCCCTGCCAGTTACCGAAACGGTGATCTCCATCACCTGGGGTGTTGCCGGGGTGGTCCAGCGGATCCATACCAGCTGGCTGTCTCCGGAAGGGTAATACACGTTGTTCACCCGCATGGTCCGTCCGCCCACATGGAAGGTCACCGACACCGGATGGTCCGGATCCGCCTGTCCTCCCTGCACCGTGACGGAAGTGATGACCTCCGTGTTCACCCGATATTCATAATCATAGGCCGTCACTTCCGGAGGGGTGATCAACTCATTGAACCGGACGATGCCAAGGCCCAGGGAAAACTTTACCTCCTGGTTGGAATGGACGCCGGATCTGGGGCCGCTCCATGCCGGAATGCCCAGATCTCCGGTCTCCAGAAACATGGACAGCGGCAGGTTCTGAAAGGCCACGGTGGGCAGCACCCTGCGGACGGCTCCCCGGTCACCTCATCATAACAGGCAGCCTCCGTGGCAGTCATGGCCACGTACACGCCTTGGAATTTCACATACATCACCGGCTCTAAGAACAGCTTATACCTGCCGCTGATCAGGGTGTCAAAATCCATCCCCGTCAGGCCGGCAATGCTGCGGATCACCTGCTCATCTGTGAAATAACTTTTGATCGCCTCAATGCTGGCTGCCCCAAGGCTTTTGGAGCTGATGATCCTGGGCAGGGACTGTCCCGGATTCACATACTGATAGACCCCGGTATCTGGTGCAATCCCCTGCCCTCCCAGGTAGGAGATCTTGCACACCTTCCCAAAGGAATAGGCGATGTTGCTCAAACGCTTGTTGGTCAAGTCGATGGGCACGGTCACCGGAGTCCCTCCTTCCGCCTCCACCACAGTCACCCGCACACCCTCCATGCCAGGAGTCCAGCTGTTCTGGCTGGTCCCCTGCCCCATGCCCCCGCCTCCGTTGTCGATGTTCCCTTCCCCAACCGCATAGGCCGTGGAGGGAAAAAGCAGGGTCAACACCATAAATCCGATGAGCACCTTCTGAAAAATCTGTTTCATTCGGCTCCTTTCTGTCCGAATACCTATACTGCTTCGGACTGTCTCTCCGAAAAAAAGCACCGCCACTCATATGGCGATGCCCTTTTCCCTGATCTTCTTTTTTCTGTCATGTCTCTTTATCAGTCCATGGATCCAATCTTGTTTCCGTTCTCATACATGTCCCCGGCTGTAGTCCCCGAAGCGCCTCCGCCCTGGTTCTCCACCCATCCGAAGCCGGGGATGTAGATCTGCCCTCCGGAAGTGTCCCCGGCCTGCGGGGTCCCCTCTGGCACCACCGGCTCTTCCGGCCTGGTCCCTTCCTCATGCTCTTCCGGCATCGGCTTCCCGTCCACCATCTCCCCGTCAGGCTTCCTTGTGGGGTCGTGAAGGACCTCTTCCGGAACATTCTCCGGCTTTGTCACCTCCTGGAGCTTCTGCTCCTCTTTATCTGTCTGTGGCGGCAGGAACTCCTCTTCCTTTTCCGTGCTTCCCGATTCCGTCTTCACCACCATTTCCTGATCTTCTGCCTCTGTATTGCCGCCCTCTGCTCCCTCCAGCCCGAAATCCACCCTGTGCGGAAGGTCTGTCAGGATAACCGTGGGCTGCCCGGTCTCCTCTGGCAGAACAACATCCCCCGCTTTGGGCTGTTCCTTAAACTGTCCCCCGATTGCCACTGCCAGTGCAATGCAGATAACTGCTCCGCCTACGATCATCATCCATTTTTTCTCTTTCCGATTCAGTTTCATGCTGCTCCTCCTTTTTCATAAATCCCAAGTCGCCATGTACCGGTATGCATTTCTTTGTACGACACAACATACCCGAAGTTTTTCCAAAAGTCCAGCATTATCGTATGGAATTTTCAGAATACTTCAATATATCCCGCCTGTACCTTCAGACACATCCGAAGAGACGGAAACACTTTCCCGGCAAACCGCACCGGCACCTCCAACGTGACCATGGCATCCGCCTCGAAGCGCTGGGCATTCCGGGGATCCGATGGGGCCAGGGGCGCGTTCCGAATGGTCACCTGCAGGTCGGTGATCTTATATTCCAGCACTCCCTCCGCATATTTGACATGGGCACCGCCTTCTGAATGGGTACCCAACACCCGATCCAGCTCATAGTAAATGTCTCCGTCATCCACCGTGGCCTCAAAGCCGGAACCATCGCTTGTGTATCCCCCGGAATACCCTTCCCGCACCCCATGGTACACGTTGGCGTAATTGTCGTTGACCACCACCACGATGGCATCCTGCACCGCTTCCTTCACGCCGGCAGCCATCAGGTTCAGACGCAGGTATTCCATGACCCCGCACAGGATCAAAAGCAGGGACAGGATTACGGCGATCACCAGAGGAAAGGACACTCCGCTCTCATCCCTGAAACATTTGGATCTATACTATAAAAGTAGACACTATTCTGCACTATCTGTTATAATAAATTATACACAAAGAAGGAGGTTCCTTATGGCCACTAACAGCTACACAAAATACGATGAAGATTTTAAAAAGTCTCTTGTCTCTTTACATCAAAATGGTAAAACACAAACCCAGCTCTGCAAGGAATACGGCGTCTCCCAGTCCGCTCTCGGTAAATGGGTCAAACAATACTCTACGGTTGAGATGGACGACGGCGACGTCCTTACCGCCAAGCAGGTAAAGGAACTGCAAAAACGCAATGCCCAGCTCGAAGAGGAGAACCTTATCCTAAAAAAAGCGATTGCCATCTTCACGCCACACTCAAACAACGATTAGACGCGGTTCATAAG
>CAJTHL010000020.1 GCA_910576205.1 Clostridia bacterium
CAGTAAAAAACGCCATTCGTCTTGATTACAATAATGGACTGGCAGAAGGAAGCGTGAACAAGCTGAAAGTTGTCAAAAGGATCATGTATGGCCGCAACAGTTTTGAGTTGCTGAAAGGGAAACTGTTGCGGCTTGAATTAAAACGCAAAATCAACTAACTTCGGAAAGATTCCTAAAATCAACGACCTGGTGTGGAGTACGCCTCTGGTTGCCCTTTGTCTCATTGCCGGCATTTATTTTACTATCCGGTTTAAGGGCGGACAATTCCGCCTGTTTGGGGATATGGTGCGGCTTATCCGTGGAAAGGCAAAAACGAAAGAGGGGATCTCGCCCTTCCAGTCCTTTGCCACAACCGTGGGCTCCCGTGTAGGCATGGGAAATATCGCCGGTGTGGCCACGGCCATCTTCTTTGGCGGCCCGGGGGCAGTGTTCTGGATGTGGCTTATTGCCCTTATTGGAGCCAGCTCCTCATTTGCGGAGTGTACCCTGGCCCAGGCATACAAGAACAAGGAGAACGGAGAGTTTGTGGGCGGTCCCCAGCTCTTTATCACCAAGGGACTTAAAGCGAAGCCTCTGGCTGTGGCATTTGCCCTGGCGGCAGTGCTTGGGCCTGGAACCCTGATGCCCGGTCTCCAGGTTTACTCCATTGCCAGCACCTTTAAAAATGCCTTTGGCGTAGGAGAAATGGTGATCGGCGTTGTCAGCGTGATTCTCATTGCATTTGTTGTGTGGGGCGGTATCAAGAGAATCGGAAGAACAGCAGAGCTTCTGGCGCCTGTTATGTGCGTTATCTATGTAATCATGGCCATTGTGGTTCTGGGCATGAACATTACAAAGCTTCCGGGCGTATTTGCCACCATCGTAACCTCTGCCTTTGGGGCAAATCAGATGTTTGCAGGCGTTCTTGGCTCCGCCATTGCCTGGGGTGTAAAGCGGGGCGTGTACTCCAACGAGGCTGGACAAGGCTCCGGCGCCATTGTGTCCGCGGCCGCAGAGTGCAACCATCCGGCGGAGCAGGGCCTTATCCAGGCATTGTCCGTGTATATCGACACCGTGGTTGTCTGTACCGCGTCGGCTATTATCATTCTGCTGACCGACAACTACAGCGTACAGGCGGCGGACGGCAGCATGATCGTCAACAACACCTCCGCAGAGTATGGAATCCTCTGGGCCCAGAATGGCATCAACGCTGCCTTTGGAGGCTCCTGGGGCGGAAAGCTTCTGGCCATTATGATTGTGCTCTTTGTGTTTACCAGCCTTATGGGATATTATTACCAGGCAGAGAGTAATATGCGTTTCCTCTTTAACGGAAAGAAGATCGGAACCTACCTTATGCGCGGCATCTTTCTGGTGGCTGTATTCTCCGGCGTCCTGGTGGACGGCCAGGTGATCTGGAGCATGGCGGATCTGGGCGTGGGCCTTATGGCATGGTTTAACATTATCGCGATCCTGCTCTTGTCCAATAAGGCGGTGGCCATTCTGAAGGACTACGAGGAGCAGAAGAAGGCGGGAAAAGAACCCCTCTTTGATCCAGAGAAATTTGGTATTCATGATGAGACAGGAGCCTGGGACGGCACCAAGGCGGAGCTCCGGGCCAGGGATGGAAAATAAGATAGTAAGAAAATAAGCAGAGTGTAACGCCTTTCCGGCAAGGGGAAGGGCGTTACATTTTTTTTGCGAAAAATTAAAGAAATCTTAATGACCTTTTCACCATATGGTGTTATACTATAAACGGCGTATTTTTATGTCCCGAAAATTTGCAGGGATTAGTTGGAAGGAGAACGTCAGTTAAGACAACAGGATAGGCTTATGTCGAGAGCAGGTTTACGCATTTTAGCGGTGATTTTTGTTATTGCAGACAGTGTTGGTACATATATTCCAGGGGCGCCCATGATTTTCCAGTGGCTGGGAAGGCTGGCGGCGCCGTGTTATCTTTTCTGTATGGCCTGGAGCATGGACAAAGTAAAGAACCGGAGGCAGTATCTGCTGATTCTGTACGGCTGTAGTGTGGGAATGGGAATCTTAAATTTTGTATTTTCCATGCCTTCTCTGTTTCCGGTTGTCGCCACGGCGGCGTCGGGAAATCTTTTCGCCACTATGTTTGCCAGCGGATGTATGATCGAAGTCTTTGAGTACCAGAGGGAGCACCCGGAGAAACGTCTGATGGTCTGGGGGATTTACGTGGCCTGGCAGCTGGGCGGGGCCGCTGTATGGTGTGTATTGTCTGAGATTGTCATGGTTCCCACAAATACGTTACAGATTATTTTTACGGTCTGTGGAAATGTGTTTCTGGCAGAGGGCTCCTTTCTTCTGGTGTTTCTGGGATTTCTCCTGTACTACACCAAAAAGAACAGGCGGGCCATGCGGTTCTGCTATTTTATGATCTTTTTTGTATATTTTATCAATGCTTCCACGGGACTGACCGGAAGGGTTATGTCCTTTCTGGGCAGCGATATCCTGATGGTGGTAGCGGAGCTTCTGACAGGCTTATCCATGTATGGCACCTGGGTGACGGCAAATTTCAGCCTGGATCACATGTTGTTCCACGACTACCAGTGGATGATGTTTGCCGCCCTGCCTATTCTGCTCTTCTGTAAGGAAAACGGGGTCCCGGCCTTTGGGAAAAAGCCGCTCTGGTATCTGTCCGGCGCGCTGTACCCGGTTTCCCTGTATTTTCTGTGGTTTTTTGGAAATTATCTTTTGTAATATACGGGGAAACAGAGGAGAGAAGGGTATATTTTTGCTTCCCTGAATGGGGAGGCTCCAGGAAAACTGAAGGAGGAATGTTATGGCGCAGGAGAGAAAGGCGGTCATCCAGGCGAAAAATCTGTACAAGATTTACAGCGTGGGTGAGAGCAAGGTCCGGGCCTTAAACGGAGTAAATCTGACGATATATAAAGGGGAATTCTGCTCCATTGTGGGAACGTCCGGTTCCGGAAAGTCCACCATGCTGAATATGCTGGCGGGTCTGGAAAAGCCCACAAAGGGAGAGGTGATTATAGGCGGCGAGCATCTGGAGAAGATGAACGAAAACCAGCTTGTGCGGTTCCGAAGGGAGCATGTGGGATTTATTTTCCAGTCTTTCAACCTTCTGGGAACCCTGGACGCCCGGGAAAATGTGGCGCTGCCTCTGACCTTCCGGGGAATGCCAAAGAAGGAACGTCTGGCAAAGGCGGACGCCATGCTGAACCTGGTGGGCCTGCCAAAGCACAAGGATCACCGGCCCAACGAGATGTCCGGCGGCCAGCAGCAGAGGGTGGGTGTTGCCAGAGCCCTGGTGGTGGACCCGGAGATCATCTTTGCAGACGAGCCTACGGGAAACCTGGACTCTAACACTTCGGCGGAGGTTATGGGGCTTATGAAAAAAATCGTCCGGGAACAGAACCAGACCCTGGTGATGGTAACCCACGACAACCATCTGGCCGGGTTTGCAGACCGGATATTCCATATCATTGACGGCAAGATCGTGAAAATAGAGGACAATACGGGAAAGAGAGGGGACGAGGATCTATGAGAGGATTTAAGGTGATAAAAAGAGGACTGCTGGTGGGGCTTTGTCTGATGCTGGTGGCGCCGGTGGGAGGGCCTTTGGCGGAGTTTCAGATGAAGATTCCGGGGAGTATGTTGCGGGTGGAGGCGACTGATGCGTCGTCTTCAGATGCGGCACATACTGTAGGAGCGAATAGCCAATATCATAAAGATACAAAACAGCTTATTAAAGATTATTATGAATTAAATAAGCAAAAGATTAAAGATGCGGGAAATGAAAGTGCAGCAAAAGAGTACTTGGATCGTATGGTAGGGGATATTACAAAACCAGATGTGATAAGTGGAATTCTTGGAGCCCAAAGGACACAAGAAGGCATAAATGCCTTAAAAGATGACGTTTTAGCCGCCCTTGACGGCTTCAAATCCTCTAACGACGCCCCCGTAGACACCACCCCCCGCAGCAGCAACAGCAACATCATGGTGGGCGGCAACTGGGTGACCCCGGTGGCAAACGCGGGCTCCCATGTAAACGTGGTGCTGCCTGTGGTGAATATGGGCAAGGATATGGTGCGGGACGCGGTGGTGACCCCGGTGATCGCCAGCGATTCCAAGGAATGGCCCTTTGAGATCGAGAAGTCCAGCTATACCCAGACCATCGCGGACCTTCCGGGAACCAGGAACGGCGGCTCCGACATGGACCGCAGACGGGAGCTGACCTGGACCTTTAAGACCAGAAAAGACGCCCCCAGCGGCTATATGAAGCTGACCTTTAATGTGACCTTCCAGAATTCCGACGGTACAGAGGACACAGCCACCCTGGAAACTTATGTAAACGTAGTGGGAACCACGGGAGTCTCCGCAGACGGTTCCAGCTCCACCCCCAGGGTAATTGTTACAGGATTCTCCACAAGCCCGGAAGTGGTGCATGCGGGAGAGACTTTTGTGCTGACCTTACATATGCAGAACACCTCCCAGGCCACGGCTGTGAAAAACATGCTCTTTGATATCCAGGCAGCCAGCGAGAGTACAGACACCACCTATGTGGCGGCGTCGTTTCTGCCAACCTCCGGTTCCAGCACCATTTTCGTGGACCGGATTCCTGCGGGAGGCTCCAAGGATATCTCCATGGAAATGGAGGCCAGATCCGACCTGGCCCAGAAGCCCTATGTGGTAAATGTGTCCATGGATTATGAGGATGAAAATGTAAATGCTTACAAAAATACGGCAAATGTATCTATTCCGGTGCGCCAGGAGGCCCGGGTGGAGATCAGTAGCATCGAGGTGATGCCGGATACTATTGAGGTGGGCTCCGAGGCTAACGTCATGTTCAGTATTTATAATACGGGAAAGACCCAGCTCTACAACACCAATGTTAAGCTGGAGGCGGAGTCCATTTCTGGAGGGGAGAGCTTCCTTGGAAATATTGCGCCGGGCGCAACGGGAAATGTGGATATGTATGTGAGCGGCCAGATGGCCACCATGGACGATGGCATTGTGAAGATTCTCATTACCTTTGAGGACGAGGCCGGAGAGGTAACTACCATTGAGAAGGAAATGACCCTGTTTGTCAGCGAGCCCTATTTTGATGATTCCATGATGGGAGGAGAGGATTTCGGCATGATGGAGGAGCCCAAAAAGGGACTTCCCATCTGGGCAATTATTCTAATTATCCTTCTTGTAACAGGCATTATTGTGGCTGTGGTTGTGATTATCCGTAAAAGAAAGAAGAAAAAGGCTGAGACAGCGGAAGCAGCCCTTCTGGATCAGGAGCTTCTGGAGGAAGGTTCTGTGGAGGAATCTGCGGACGAGGATTTCACAGATGAAGACTAACGGTATTCCAGGAAGAATTCCCGGATTTAAATGGTTAATGAAGGAAGGTGCGGCATGAAGTTTCGCGATTTGCTTGGAATGAGCATCAGCAGCCTGTGGCGCAGAAAGCTCAGGACCATATTGACAATCCTGGGCGTAGTGATCGGTACGGCATCCATTGTGGTGATGATTTCCCTGGGTCTTGGCCTGGATAAGGCCCAGATGGCTCAGATCGAACAGTACGGCGGGCTGACGACCATCAATGTGCGGGGAAATGAGGGGGGCAGCAGCGGCTATTATATGGGCGGCGGCGTGTCGGTTGCCGTGGAGGATGTCGGTTCCTCTGATTCCAGCGAACCTACGAGGCTGGACGACGCGGCCATAGAGGTATTGTCCCAGATTGAGAACGTGGAGTCTGTGGCTCCCATGCTGCAGACCTATGTCATAGGCCGCCAGGGTATTTACGAGGGTCAGTTTAATCTTATTGGAACCACCGTGGAGGCCCTGGAAAATATGCATCTGGAGCTGACGGAGGGAAGCTCTCTTCCCACTTCGGAGACAGAGCTTAAAATTCTCTACGGCAACACCGTAGTTTCCGACAATTTTTACAATTCCAGAAACAACGAGTATTACTGGGAAAACGGGAATATGCCCGATGTGGATCTCGTAAACGACCCGCTGTTTCTTATTTTTGATTCGGATGCCTACTGGAATTCCAAGTGGGGCGGCACCGACGAGAACGGCAATCCCTACAAGGCTCCCAAGAAATATGTGGTGGAGAGCTGCGGTGTGATGGCCGGAGGGCCGGAGGACTACAGCTCCAGCAGCTACAATGCCTACTGCAATGTAGAGGCGCTTAAGGTGCAGCTGAAAAAGATTTTTAAAGGGAGAGTGATTCCCGGACAGCCCCAGACAAAGGCCGGGAAACCTTACAAGGAGATTTATTATAACCAGGCAGAGGTAAAGGTTACGGATATGAAATACATGGAGGAGGTCCAGGAGATTATCCGTGGCATGGGCTACTATGCGGACAGCAATATTGAGTGGATTACCCAGATGCGGGAGTCGTCCCGCTCCGTGCAGGCGGCCCTTGGGGGCATCGGGGCAGTTTCCCTGTTTGTGGCGGCTATCGGTATTGCCAACACCATGATGATGTCCATTTACGAGCGTACAAAGGAAATCGGAGTCATCAAGGTGCTGGGCTGTGAGCTTCCCAATATCCGCAATATGTTTCTGGCGGAGGCGGCCTTTATCGGTCTGATCGGCGGGGCTATTGGCCTGGTTCTCAGTTATATTATTTCTGCTGTTATTAATATGGTCACAAAGGGAATGATGTATGAGACAGGGGTGTCCTATATTCCTGTCTGGCTTACCTTGACGGCGCTGCTTTTCGCCATGATCGTGGGCATGGTGTCGGGCCTGTTTCCGGCTCTTCGGGCCATGCGTTTAAGCCCCTTGGCGGCGATCCGGAATGAGTAGGCTATCCGAAATGAGTAGACGGTCCGAAATGGGCAGGCGACGTGAAATGAGCAGGCGGGGCAAATATGCCTGAAGGATATCATTTTCCGTCTGTGTGAGACAGACAACGGAGAGAGGAGAACGGCTATAGATGAGTAAAGAGGCGCGTCTGACCAGGGTTCTGGCTTTTCTGCGTGAAAAGGGGTGGAAATGTACCTACAACGAGGAGGACGGCTGCGGCAGCATCGACTTCGAGTACCGGGGCGTACCCTATCACATCTGGGAATTTAAGGAGGACGGCTGGGGCGTGGAGACAAACCTGCGCCACGGAGGCCGGCAGGAAGAAATTTTTGGGGACTATGAGACAGAGCTCCTGGAGATCCTTAAAGGTTGGGGAGTTTAAAGTCAACGGCATCTGCCTGGAAGGGTGGATGCGGAACTATAATAAGGGAGAGTTATGAGTATGAAATTTTTATTTGCATCGGATTCGTTTAAGGGGACGCTTTCCTCGGAGGAGATCAGCGTCCTGCTGGCAGACGCGGCGAAGAAGCAGTTTCCAGACTGCACTTACACAGGGATCCCCATTGCGGACGGCGGGGAAGGCACCGTGGACGCGGTGATCAAGGTGACAAAGGGGAGCTACCGGAAGCTATCGGTAAAGGGCCCTCTTTTTGAGGATGTGGAGGCTTCCTACGGCGTCATAGACGGGAGATCGGCCATTATTGAGATGGCGGCGGCTTCCGGGCTTCCAATGGTGCCTGCGGACAAGAGAAATCCCTTACATACCACTACCTACGGCACGGGTCAGCTTATTAAGGATGCCCTGGAACAGGGATTTCGCAATATTTCCGTGGCCATTGGCGGCAGCGCCACCAACGACGGGGGCATGGGAGCCATGTCCGCCCTGGGCGTACGTTTCCTGGACGCAGAAGGAAAGGAACTGACCGGCGTGGGCGCAGACCTTATAAAGGTGCGGGACATTGATGTGAGCGGGCTTCATCCCGCAGTGAAGGAAGCGGTCTTTACCGTAATGTGCGACGTAAACAATCCATTAACCGGGCCGGATGGCGCAACCCACACCTTCGGGCCCCAGAAGGGGGCGGTGGGAGAGATTCTCACCTCCCTGGAGGAGGGCATGAAGAATTACGCCACAGTTATAAAGGAAAAGCTTGGAACCGACGTGGATCCCATGCCCGGGGCAGGCGCGGCAGGCGGCCTGGGGGCGGCTCTTACGGTATTCTTAAACGCCACCTTGAAATCCGGTGTGGAAACGGTTCTTGATCTGATTGCCTTTGACGATCTCTTAAAGGGCGTGGACCTGGTGGTGACCGGGGAGGGACGCATCGACTGGCAGTCGGCCTTTGGCAAGGTGCCCTCTGGTATCGGACACCGCTGTCAGAAGGCGGGCGTGCCTGCGGTAGCCATTGTGGGAGGTATGGGAAAAGGAGCCAGTGAGATTTACAGCCACGGCATCGAGAGCATTCTGCCCACCATCAACGGCGCCATGGATATCGACGAGGCCCTGGCAAACGCGAGGGAGCTTTATGAGAACGCTGCGGAGCGGCTGTTCCGCATGATAAAAGTGGGAATGACCATGGGAAAGCGCCTGTAAGACCATTATTTTAGCATATGAAAGGCTCTGCGGAAAAAGATCTGCAGAGCCTTTTTTTAGGAAGACAGTATAAAATAGAGGCATTCAATATGCCACGGAGTGCTGCTGTACAGAATACAGATGCCCTAAGTTGCTTCCAAGTGCAGCTGTGCGGGATGCGGTCGCCTGGACTACTTCAGAGGGCCGCTGTAAAGGATATAGACGTCGAATCCGTCATGGCGTGTCTGCCCATTTTCCTCAGCGGTGGCAGTGTACCAGTGGGTTGACACAAACAGGATTTCCGGGTTGTCCGGATCCGCGTACACTTCCGAGGCGTCGTAGTTGCTCAAGAGGTGTTCCCGGGGGATGGTATCGTGGCCGGAAAAAGTGGCGGTGCCTGTGTGGGTAAAATTCTCCGGGGGTTCCCCCTCGATCCTTATGCCAAAGATTTTCCGGGTTGTTTCACAGAGCTTTTTGTCCGCATCCATATTTTCGTTTACATGCCACATGGAAATATAGAGATTTCCGTTGTAACAGAGGAGGCTTTTTCCCCGCAGCCGTCCGTCCACATAGCGGACATAGGCATCGTGAGGCCCGGTTGACTTAAGGGTTCCATGCTCATCCACGGAGCCGTCTGTGCGGACCTCCTGGTAGACGTACACCCACTCGGGAATCTGGGGATTGAGATAATAGGGGCAGTTTCCCACGCCGTCCACATCCGTGTTACCGCCGGGCGAAAAGCCCTCCGGCAGGGTATCGGTCACGCTCAGATAAGAAGAAATATAAAATACTTGATCTTCCAGAACCAGATGGGGCGGGCCGTCCCGGCTATCCGCCGGTTCCTGCGGTGTCCCCGGCGGAGGAAACAGAGCGGGCCTGGAGAGGAGCGCAAGGAGAAGGCAGGCGGCCAGAATGCCCCATTTAAGCCGCCGGGACGAAAGTGGTCTGGAGGAAGCCAGGGCTTCCAGGATATAGGTATCCCGCGTATTGCCCAGAACCTCAAAGAAATCTTCTTTTTTCACAGCTCAAATCCCTCCTTTTCAAGATATCCGCGAAGTTTCCCCCGCAGCCGGTTCAGCGTAACAGACACGTGATTTTCCGTCATATGCAGCTCCCTGGCAATGTCGGCAATACTTTCCGAATACCAGTATCTGCGGACGAACAGGCGCCTTTTTTCCCTGGGCAGGCTGTCCAGAAAGGCGTTGACAGCCCGGATCAGCTCCCTCCGGTCTATTTCCCGCTCCACATCATGGGTATCGGATACCACCTCTGCCAGCTCGTCGAGGACCGCCGGGATCTGGCCGCCTCCCCGCTTTCCGGCATGATCGTACCGATACCTGTTAAAGGAGAGATTCCGGGTGATCTTTCCAAGAAAAGCGGCCAGGGCCTCCGGCCTGTGGGGCGGCATGGAATTCCACGCGCGCAGATAGGTGTCGTTTACGCATTCCTCGGCGTCCTCCCGGCTTTCCAGGATATTCCGGGCGATCCGGGCGCAGAAGCCGCCGTATTTTTCGGAGGTGGCGGGGATAGCCTCCGGCATCCTGTCCCAATATAACTGTACAATTTTCCGATCCTCCATGGAAATCCCCCCTTTAGCCCTGGCCTGGCGTCTGTTCTATATCTATATACACACCTTTTAAACGGGAATCTTACAGACATTTTCAAAATTTATCATAGCATGCCCTGGAGGTTATGAAAAGCCCCTGGGATTTACCAAAATTCTTCCAAATTTTTTACAGAAAACAGTTGACAGCCGGAGAAAAATATAGTAAGATAATCAAGTCGCAAAAAGAAGTGACTGTGTATGCACGAGTGGCTCAGTGGTGGAGTATCGCCTTGCCAAGGCGAGGGTCGCGGGTTCGAATCCCGTCTCGTGCTTTCGGAAATACAGTGGTGTTTCCAGGGGATATATTTAAATACAAGATCATGCACGAGTGGCTCAGTGGTGGAGTATCGCCTTGCCAAGGCGAGGGTCGCGGGTTCGAATCCCGTCTCGTGCTTTTCGAAAAAGGTGCGGAAACATTGGAAGATCAGTGTTTCTGTTTTTTTTGTTTTTAGGGGAGACTATACACAAAAGTATAACCCATCCGTTCAGCACGCGCCATTTGCAAAATCGCGCTTTCAGCGCTCCTTTGCTGCTGACGCAGCTCTTTTTGCTCATAAACGGGCGCTCCCTCAGTGGAAACCGATAGATGAAAATTCATGCAAGCATGATTTTTATCCATGCGTTTTCCACTGGCTGAACTATTTGTTTAAAATTTTCCCATAAATTTCGCCTTTTTGGTTGATTTCCTGGCAAAATGTATTAAAATAAGAGGGAAGGATAACTTTATGATGTACCATAAAGGATATATAAGGAGACGATACCATGATTATCACACAGAAAAAGCCCATTGAGGAATTGATGGCAATGATCGGGGATGCGGCGAATATCGCGATTCTCGGCTGTAACAGCTGCGCAACGGCCTGTGCTACGGGCGGCGAGAAGGAGATTAAGGAACTGTCCGCTTATCTGGAGGCTCATGGCAAGAAGGTGGTGGCTACGGCAATCGGCGACTACTGCTGCATGAATATGAGCACAAAATCCTGCATGAAGAAACTGGCGGCAGCCAACCCGGACGCAGTTGTCTGCATGTCCTGCGGAGACGGCGTGCAGGTTGCCGCAAAGCATATTAACGTACCTGTTTATCCCTCCAACAATACCATGTTCCTGGGAGAAGCTTTGCGCCTGGGCGTGTTTGAGGAAGCCTGTCATCTCTGCGGCAACTGTGTGCTGGGCAAGACCGGCGGCATCTGCCCCATTTCCAGGTGTGCGAAATCCCTGGTGAACGGCCCCTGCGGCGGCCAGAAGAACGGAAAATGTGAGGTCAATCCGGAGAATGACTGCGCATGGATTATGATTTACAACCGTCTGGAGGCCCTTGGCCAGCTTGACAAGCTTGCCCAGACACGGGACGACAAAGGATACGCGGACGTAAGCTATCCCAGAACAATTAACATTAGGGGGAAGAAATAATGAGACTGTTAGAGAATGCGCTGGAAGGCGGAAAATTTGGCGTAACTGTTGAGATGGCTCCTCCCAAGGGATATGATTTTTCCGAGCAGATGGAGGCGGCTGAGCTTTTAAAGGGAAAGGTGCATGGCGTAAATGTGACGGATATGCAGTCTGCCTGTCTCAAAGCCACTTCCCTGGGACTCTGCATCAAATTAAAACAGGCCGGGCTGGAGCCCATTATCCAGATGACAGGCCGGGACAGAAGCCGTATGGCCATTATGGGGGAGATGCTCTCGGCGGCGGCCTTTGGTATCGATACTATGCTGGCTCTGACAGGAGATCATCCGGTAGTGGGAGACTGCAAGGAGTCCAAGCCTGTATATGATCTGGATTCCGTGGGAATCTTAAAGATGCTGTCTGAGATGGAAGCCACGGGAAAAGACTGCGGCGGCAATGAGATTGCAGGCGGAGCCCCCTCTTTCTATAAAGGAGCCGTTGTGACGCCGGTTTATGAGCCGCTGTTTTTGCAGATCAATAAGCTTCGCCAGAAGGTGGACGCAGGCGCTCAGTACATCCAGACCCAGGGCATCTTTGATCTGGAGAGCATGAAGCGTTTTATGGACGCTGTGGACAAGGCCAACATCAAGACCCACATTATGGCGGGAATTATTCCTCTGAAAGCGGCCGGCATGGCGAAATACATGAACGAGAATGTGCCTGGCATTGCGGTTCCCCAGGATATGATTGACAGGCTGGCCGCTGCGGCTGCTGAGGGCAAGGAAAAGGGCGTAAAGGGCCTGCCCACAAAGCTTGGTATTGAGATGGCTGCGGAGCTCATCGTGAAGATTAAGGACGCTGGTCTCTGCGACGGCGTACATATTATGGCAATCGGCGCGGAGAAGAATGTTCCGGCGATCCTGGAGAAGGCCGGGCTTTCCGTTTAAGCGCCCAGTGCGTTGTCTGTGTGGCGTTTTACTGCTTTTGGAAGATGCCAGATGGATAGTCTGAAACAAAGAGAGAAGTTCAAGACCTCGGCAGGGGGATTTCACAAAGTCTCCCTGCTGAGCATTCAAAAGGCATTCTGCCATTTTATCGTGCCGGCGTTCGCCGGAAGCTTTCAGAGAGACATTTTGTGAAAACAGCCAGGGACAGGAAACGGAAATTCGTATATGGAAAACGGTTAAAATAATGGTTGCCATTTATGAGAATCTATGGTAAACTAAGGGTTGTTCGACCATAGGAGGTGTAAAAGTGGGCGTTTTAAGGATTATTCTTACAGTTATATTTGTGTTAGATGCTCTTGCATTGACCGTTATCGTGTTACTTCAAGAAGGAAAATCGGCAGGCCTGGGCGCCATCGCCGGCGGCAATTCTTACTGGGAGCAGAATAAAGGACGTTCTGCGGAGGGGAAGAAGATCTTGTGGACCAAGATCCTGGCCGTGGCGTTTATCGTATTGGCCTTATTATTGAATCTGAATGTATTCTAGCTGAGAAAGCACTCTTGAGAACCGAGAGTGCTTTTTGCTTCCTTATGGGGCTGATGACGGCGTGTAAAAAAGATCAAAAGGATGGATAGAATGGATGAGAGACAGTGGGAAACCAGGAAGGAGACGGTTTTCCGGCTTATTTGCGATGAGAAATATGAACCCATGAAACAGAAGGAGCTCGCGATCCTGCTGGATATTCCAAGGGAGCGGCGTCAAGAGCTGACAGAGGTACTGGACGCCCTTCTGGCGGAGGGAAAGATACAGGTATCCAGACGGGGCCGCTACCACAAAGCGGAGCGGCAGAACAGGACGGGGGTGTTTACGTCCCATGCCAGAGGCTTCGGCTTTGTCAGCGTGGAGAGTATGGATACGGATATCTTTGTGGCGGAGGAGGATGTACATGGGGCGTTTCACGGGGACTATGTGGAAGTGAGCCTTAAGGAGCCTGGGGGAAGCAGGGAGGAGGGCCGAAGGCCAGAGGGCGTGATTACCCAGGTGCTGGGACACAGCATTACCCAGGTGGTGGGAACCTTCCAGAAAAATAAGACCTTCGGGTTTGTTCTCCCGGACAACCAGAGGATCACGTCGGATATCTTTGTGCCGGAGGAGCGCTCCAGGGGAGCGGTGACCGGCGCAAAAGTGGTGGTGGAGCTGACGGATTACGGGGACGGGAGGAAAAAGCCGGAGGGCCGGATCGTAGAGATCCTGGGTCATGTGAATGACCCGGGAACCGATATGCTCGCTCTGGCCAGGGCTTATGAGATGCCCATGGAATTTCCGGAGCGGGTGATGAACCAGGCGGCCCGGGTGCCTGGGACAGTAAGCGCGGCGGACCGGGAAGGCCGCCGGGATCTGCGGGACTGGATGATGGTGACCATCGATGGGGAGGACGCCAAGGACCTGGACGACGCGGTGTCTGTTTCCAGGGAAGGGGACGGGTATCTTCTGGGAGTTCACATTGCGGATGTGAGCAATTATGTGCAGGAGGACAGCGCCCTGGACCGGGAGGCATATCTTAGGGGAACCAGCGTGTACCTGGTGGACCGGGTGATCCCCATGCTGCCTCACAGGCTTTCCAACGGCATATGTTCCTTGAACGCGGGGGAGGACCGTCTGGCCCTTAGCTGTCTCATGAAGATAGACGGGAAGGGCCGGATCGTGGATCATGAGATCCTGGAAACGGTGATCTGTGTGGACCAGCGCATGACCTATACCAGCGTGCGTAAGATCCTGGAGGATGAGGATCCGGGGGAGTGTAAAAGATATGAGGCGCTTGTGCCCATGTTCCGCCTTATGGAGGAGGCGGCCGCGCTTCTTCGGAAAAACAGGCGGAAGCGGGGCGGCATTGACTTCGACTTCCCGGAGACGAAGATTTTTCTGGACGAGGAGGGCGTTCCGGTGGAGGTGCGTCCCTACGAGCGGAATACGGCCACAAAGATCATTGAGGATTTTATGCTGGCTGCCAACGAGACGGTGGCGGAGGATTTCTACTGGCAGGAGCTGCCTTTCCTATACCGCACCCATGAGGCGCCGGATAAGGACCAGATGCAGAAGCTCTCGCTGTTTATACGGAATTTCGGGTATTCCATGCACCTGGGAAGGGAGGAGGTACATCCGGGAGAGTTGCAAAAGCTCCTGGACAGCCTGGAGGGTACGCCGGAGGAGACCATGATCAGCCGCCTTACCCTGCGCTCCATGAAGCAGGCGAAGTATACGGTGGACTGTAGCGGGCACTTTGGTTTGGCGGCAGACTATTACTGTCATTTCACGTCCCCTATCCGCCGTTACCCGGATCTGCAGATCCACCGGATCATCAAGGATACTCTGCGGGGACGCATGAAACCGGAGAAGCGGGCTCACTATGAGAAACGGCTCCCGGAGGCAGCCCTTCACTCCAGCCAGACAGAGCGCAGGGCCGACGAGGCGGAGCGGGAGGCGCAGAAGCTCAAAAAAACGCAGTATATGGAGGCACGCATTGGGGAGACCTACGAGGGCGTGATCTCCGGGGTGACCGGGTACGGCTTTTATGTGGAGCTGCCCAGCACCATAGAGGGGCTGGTGCATGTGCAGTCCTTGAAGGACGATTTTTATGAGTACCAGGACGACCGCTTTGAGCTTGTGGGCGAGCGAAGCGGCAGAACCTTTAAACTGGGCCAGCGGGTGAAGATCCGGGTGGCGGATACAAACCAGATGACACGGACCATTGATTTCTCACTTTGTGAGGCGGAAATGGAATAGAGGGAGGTTTTTATGGGCAAGGATACCATTAAATTAATTGCCAACAACAAAAAGGCATATCACGATTATTTTATAGACGCCACCTTTGAGGCGGGGATCTCCCTGGCGGGAACTGAGGTAAAGTCTGTCCGCATGGGGAAATGCAGCGTAAAGGAGGCTTTTATCAAGGTGGAGAAGGGGGAAGTCTATGTGTACGGCATGCACATCAGCCCCTATGAGAAGGGAAATATTTTCAACAAGGATCCCCTGCGGGTGCGGAAACTCCTATTGCACAGATACGAGATCAATAAGATCAGCGGGAAGATCGCGGAAAAGGGATATACCATGGTGCCCCTGCGCGTCTATCTCAAGGGAAGCCTGGTAAAGGTGGAGATCGGCCTGGCCCGGGGCAAAAAACTCTACGACAAACGCCAGGATATTGCGAAGAAGGACCAGCGGCGGGAGGCGGAGAAGGAATTTAAGGTGAAAAATCTCTATTAGGCCTCTGGAAAATGGATCCTCAAAGATATCTGGGATAATTTCCAGCATATTTCCAGGATTTTTCCAGAGATTTTCCCGTATGATTCTTCCATCCACAAATTCTTCTTTCCAGACCCCTGGGGCCAGGAAGGACGGATACGGAACTATAATAGGAGGAATCAGACCAATGAAAATCAAAGGAATACGCACAGTGCTGATCTTGTTTATGGCCCTCTGTCTTGCAGGCTGCGGGAAGGAGCCAAAGGCTTCGGAGGAGACTCCTCTGGCTTCCAGCCAGGAACTGTCTACCACGGAACAGGAAGGACATGGGAAGGACAGTAATGAGGATACCGCAGGAGACGGAGAAGAACATGGAACTTCGGAAACTTCTGGAAAAGACTCTCCGGGAACGGGAGAGGACAGTGACGCAGAGAACCCGGCAGACAGCGAAGCTCTTTTTGGGGGAGGCATTCTGACAGGGACTGTGATGGAGGCGTCTGAAAAGGAATGCCGTGTAAACGCAGCCCGGGAGGATGGTGATGAGCTGGTTGTGTCTGTGGTGGATGATGCCGGAAACACAGAGGATCAGGAGCGGATCGTCTACCGGGAAAACTGTGTTTTTCAGTCTGTCAGCATCCATACAGGCACCCACGAAGTGAAATATGCTTCATCGGACAGCGGTTCTGTGAAAAAGGGGGACAGTCTGATCGTATACGGAGCCTACGGGGATGACGGCGTACTGTACGCGGACAGAATTTATGTGTATCAGTTTGAGTCTTAAGGGCTGAGAATGCCACATGCGGATGCTGTTGTCCAGGAGGCTGCCAAGGGCCCGTCGGAGGAGGGAGGTATCCCCGGTCAGCCGGAGGTTCTCCACATGCGCGTCGATTTCGGTGGCAAGGGCGCATGCTCACGGATACGGTCGTTGAGATAATAGGCGGCCAGCTCCCGCAGGCGTAAGGGGTAGAAATCATATTCAAGCTTTGAGGTCAGATTGAGATCCTCGATGATTTTTTTGATCTGGAGGCTGTGCTCTTTTATGGAGGCAGCCTCTTTTTGTTCCCCTTCTCCCCACGTTTATGGGAGCGGGCAATTACCTGGGAAATGTGGAGATCCTCAAGTCCCAGTGGTATTCCCAGTGGATCCGGCACTCCCTGTTTTACGCCAATTTTTTCTATGGGCCGCTGATCGCCCTCTACTGTGCCTATGTCTGGCGGGTGGAGCATCTGAATTATAATATGAAAAAAGAGGTTGACAGGGGAATTCAGAAAGCGTATACTGTTCTTATCGGTTGTCATACAAGTTGAAAAGGCGGATACAGAACATTGGGCAAAATCGTACATCAGAATATTACACAGCAGGTAATTGCATACATGAAATCCAATATTGAGTCTGGAAACTGGAAGGTAGGGGAAAAGATTCCTTCGGAGAATGAGCTGACCAGCGAGCTGGGCGTCAGCCGTTCCAGTATCCGCCAGGCTGTCAGCCATTTCGCGGGAATCGGCGTGCTGGAGAGCGTTCACGGAAAGGGCACGTTTCTGGTGGACGACGAGGTGGAGGAGCAGTCCACGGACAACCGGATTACGGCGGAGGACTGTAAAAACGCAGAGAAAGTGCTGGAATTCCGTCGGATTGTGGAGAGTGAGGCCTGTTATCTTGCAACCGTCAACCGGACGCCGGAGCTTGTAAAGCGGCTGCGGAGGTATCTGGATATGATGAAGGAGAGCCGCGAGGACATTGAGAAGTTTGTGACGGCGGATATCAGCTTTCACAGGGCTATCTGCCATGCCTCGGGAAATCCTCTTCTGGAGAAAAGCCTGAACCGGATTTTCCAGGAGAATAAAAAGAGCCAGATGCTTACCCGCCGGATTCTGGGAGAACAGGACGGGATTTCTTACCATGAGCAGATTGCGGAGGCTATCGAACAGGGGGATGCAGACAGGGCCAGAAGCTGTATGTACGAGCATATGCAGAATGGAATCAACAATGTGCAGAAGTAAAAAATTTGACCTAACTTATCAGACAACCGACGTTAGACAAGAAAGGGGAAGAAAATGGGAACGAAGATAAAAGGGGTACGGGCAATCTGCACCGCGCCGGAGGGAATCAATCTTCTGGTGGTGAAGGTGGAGACGGACGAGCCCGGCCTGTACGGCCTGGGATGCGCCACATTTGCCTACCGGCATCTGGCGGTAAAGACCGTGATTGAGGAGTATCTGGATCCGCTTCTGAAAGGGCGGGAGGTTGACAGGATTGAGGATCTCTGGCAGCTGATGCACCAGAACGGATACTGGAGGAACGGGCCTATTGCCAACAACGCCATATCCGGGGTGGACATGGCTCTGTGGGATATCAAGGGCAAGATGGCAGGAATGCCTCTGTACCAGCTGTTTGGAGGAAAGTGCAGGGAAGGGATTCCGGTCTACCGTCATGCGGACGGGAGAAACCTGGAGGAGCTCTGTGAGAATATAGAACGTTTCCAGGACATGGGCATCACCCATATCCGCTGCCAGTGCGGAGGCTACGGCGGGGAGAGCTATGGGACTGTGCCCCAGACGGCCCCTAGAGGCGCACAGCCGGGGGTTTACCTGGATGAGCAGGAGTATCTCCATGACACGGTTGTCCTGTTTGCGGGAATCCGGGAGAAGCTTGGATATAAGATTCAGCTGGTTCACGATGTCCACGAGCGGGTTTCCCCTATGACGGCCCTCCGGCTTGCCAGGGCTTTGGAGCCCTATGAGCTCTTTTTCCTGGAGGATCCGGTTTCCATCGAAGAGACAAACTGGCTGCGAAGGCTTCGGGAGCAGACGGATATCCCCATTGCCCTTGGAGAGCTCTTCAATCATCCATGCGAGTGGAAAACGCTTATTGCCCAGAATCTGATAGATTACATCCGGGTGCATATAAGCCAGATCGGAGGCATTACCCCCGCCAGGAAGCTTCAGATCTTTGCGGAGCAGTATGGGGTGAAAACAGCCTGGCACGGGCCGGGAGATATGTCCCCTCTGGCCCATGCGGCCAATATCCATATTGATCTGGCCGCGCCTAATTTCGGCGTGCAGGAATGGTCTGGCATCGAGCCTCCCAACTATGTGATTCAGGAACTGTCGGGACTTAAGGGAGCGCTTCTTGAGGTGTTCCCGGGGCTTCCGGAATTTAAGGACGGATATGTCTACGCAAACGAACAGCCGGGGCTTGGGGTTACCATCAATGAGAAGGAAGCGGCAAAATACCCCTGCAGCTCCCCTGTGACGGTGTGGACCCAGACGAGAAGGAGAGACGGCGCACTTCAGACGCCCTAAGAGAAAGGAAGAGAAAAATGAAAGAAGTTGTAGTGGTGGAGCCTGGAAAGGTGGAGATCCGGGAAGTTCCGGTTCCGGAGATTTCCAGTGAAGATGAGGTTCTGATCCAGATGAAGGCGGCGGGGGTCTGCGGTTCCGATCATCATATTTATCACGGATCCAATCCCTGTTCTACATACCCCAGAATCCCCGGTCATGAGAATGCCGGGATTGTGGTAAAGACCGGGAAGAATGTAACGAATGTAAAAGAAGGGGACCATGTGATTGTGGACCTTCTCTCCTCCTGCGGGGAGTGCTACCAGTGCAGGGCCGGGAGAAAGAATGTGTGCGAGCATGTGCGGGTGAGAGGCTCCGGGGCAGACGGCGGCTGGCGGGAATATTTTACCGCGCCTGCACTTTCTCTCTACGGCGTTATCCGGGCCAGCGGCGATATCCGGCTGAGAGGGAAAAAGGTAACGTTAAGATCGCCCAAAGAGAGCATTCGAAACGGCATTGCCCTTGTGCCGGAGGAACGGGGAATCCAGGGGCTTATTCTGTCCGAATCCATCCGGTATAATATTTCGCTGCCCGTCTTAAAAAAAATCAGCAATCCGTTTCAAGTGTCCCCCAAAAAAGAGCACGCGGTGGTGGACCAGTATATGGAGGCTCTTCAGATCAAGGCCGAAAGCCGGGAGATGGCCGCCAGCAATCTGTCTGGAGGCAATCAGCAGAAGGTGGTTATGGCCAAAATTCTGGCCATGGAGCCGGAGATTTTTCTCATGTACGATATCACCCGGGGCGTGGATGTGGGCACCAAAAAAGAAATGTTTACCATGGTTCGGGATTTCGCCAGGGAGGGCCGCCCGGTGGTCTTTTTCTCCACGGATGTGGAGGAGCTTGTAAAGGTCTGTGACAGGGTCATTGTTATGTATGACGGGAAAGCCGGGGCGGATTTAAGAGGAGACGCCCTGACAAAGGAAAATATTGTGGGCGCATCCATCGGAAATCCGGTGGAGGTAAAGACTTATGGGGAAGAGGGGGAACAGGAATGAGAAAATTTGTCAAAGAAAACTGGATCGCCATGATTCCCTATGTGATGTTTGTCATTATGGTGATCGTTATGGGAGCCTTAAACACCAATACCTTAAGCCTCCGTTACATTGCCAATAAATCCGACGCGGCCTTTTCCCTGATACTGGTAGCCGCGGGACAGACCCTGGTACTGCTGACCGGGGGATTTGACCTTTCCGTGGGCGGGGTGATCTGTATTACCAACTGTCTGGCGGCATCCAGGATGCAGGACAGTGTGGGAAGCATGCTGCTCTGGGCCGGAATCTGCCTGGCAGTGGGTGTGGGGACCGGCCTGTTTAACGGGTATGTCATAGAGCGGACGAAGCTTCAGCCCTTTATCGTTACCCTGGCCACCCAGTATGTGTGTTACGGAATCGCGCTTTTTATTATGAAGGTGGATGGGGGAAATGTGCCTGCGGCGTATATAAACGCCCTGCTGCACCGGTTTGGGCCGCTGCCTCTTTCCATGTTTCTGATCGTGCTTCTTGTGGCTGCCTGGATGATTTTTAAGAATACAAAACCGGGCCTTCATATCTATGCCATCGGAAGCAGCGAGGGGGCGGCCCGGCTCAACGGGATTTCCATTATGAAGACCAGGCTTCTGGCCTACGGTCTGTCGGGAGCGTTTGCGGCATTGGCCGGACTTTTCCGGACGGCCCAGGTGGCCAGTGGTTCTCCCACCGCGGGGGCGGATTTCGTCATGATCTCCATATCGGCTGCGGTTATCGGCGGGACGGCTTTAAGCGGCGGCTCCGGCGGTATGGTGGGAACCGTTGTGGGCGCTCTGGTGCTGCGGACCATTGGAGATCTCCTGGTATTTATGAAGGTTTCTTCCTACTGGTCCTCCCTTGTCCAGGGTGTGTTGTTGATTCTTGCGGTGGCTGCCAGCTCCTATGGCACGCTGCTTAAGAGGAGAGGAGGTGGAGCGGCATGAAGGCAGGCTCTTTTGTGAAGAAGAATTTTTCGGTTTTCATGACGTTTGTCATCGCGCTGTTGCTCCTGGTATTTATCTCGGTTCTGCGGCCGGGATACGCCAATGTAAATAACTTACGGGTTTTGTCCATCACGGCGTCTTTCCTGGGGCTTACGGCCATGGGGCAGATGACGGCTATCCTCACGGGAGGAATGGATTTATCCATACCGTGGATGTTTACCATTGCCGCGTTTCTCACCGGAAATCTCACCCAGGGCGGGAATGAAAAGCTGTTTTTTGCCGTTCCCGTGATTCTCCTGGTGGGAGTGCTGATGGGAGCCTTCAACGGAATCGGAATCGCTTATGTGGGCATTGCGCCGGTGATTATGACCATGGCCTCCAACATTATTTTCCAGGGCCTGCTGGTGGGCATTACCGGAGGCACTCCGGGAGGGACGGCGCCCCAGGCTCTGAAGGATTTTGCCAACGGTTCCCTTGGCGGGGTGTCCACCATGCTGTTGTTCTGGATTGCCATTTCTGTGGCATTCTATGTGATGATTGCCAGATCCCCCTATGGAAGGCGTCTGTATGCCATTGGAAATAATGACACGGTTGCGCTTTTTTCCGGCATCAACGTAAAGCTTATGCGCACCAGCGCCTATATGGTCTGTGGTTTCTTTGCGGCCCTGGCAGGCATTCTTTTTTCGGGAAGGGTCAGCCAGCTTTATCTGGGCATGGGGGATCCCTACCAGATGCAATCCGTATCGGCGGTGGCTATCGGCGGCGTCTCTTTGCTGGGAGGCTCGGGAAGCTATATTGGGACGGTCGCCGGCGTGCTTGTGCTGGTGATGCTGGACGGCGTGTTGTCGGCTCTTGGATTTGCCCAGAGCGTACAGAAAATCATTTACGGCGTAGTGCTGATGCTGGCGGTTCTTCTGTCCAGCAGAAAACAGAAAGGCAGGAGGTAGTTTATGGCGAGAGAGGGTGCGGGCTGCGGGTTTCCCTATGTGGACATTCTGGATAAGGAGTCTTTTCGTAAGGTCTGTGAGGGGGTTTCCCAGGTGCTGGAAAAAACCGGCGTCACGGTCCAGAGCGAAAAGATGCGAAAGGCGCTCAAGGATTACGGGTGTCAGACGGACGAAGCCCTGGAGCGTGTATACTTTGGGAGGGAGGTTGTAGAACGGGCCCTTGGGACATCACCCCAGGGGTTTGAGATCAGGGCCAGGGAAGAGAAAAACCACGTGCATCTGAAGCCCGGGAAAACCACCCAGTTTATTAATGCCTGCGGCACAAGCCTTTTCCACGCGGACACCCAGGAGGCGGCGCTTCCCACAAGAAAGGAGTTTTATGATTATATAAGGCTTCTGGACGCCCTGCCCAATCTGGATTTCCAGAACTGCTTTCCTTTTTTCGGGTTTCAGAAGGTGCCGGAATGCATGAAGCTTCTGGAATCCGTGGCGGCAAAGTACCGGGTTTCCACCAAGGCCCAGATCGAGGGGACGGTATTTGACAACTACCGGTTTACCACAGAGATGGCAAAGGCCGTAGGGGCAGACCTGTGTCAGATTGTAAATTCCGCGGCGCCTCTCACATATTTTACCGAGACGGCGGAGCAGATTTTCCATTACACAGAGGCGGGCCTTCCCTTTCATTTTGCAGCCGGGCCTACCCGGGGGCTCACAAGTCCTATGGGGGCGGCCGGGGCGGTAGTTTCCAACAACGCGGAGTGCCTGGCCGGTCTGGTAATGGCCCAGGCTGTGAGGCCGGGTTCCCGGGTCTGGATGAACAGCATGATTATGACCCCCAATATGGCTACGGGAAAACCGGCCTTCGGGGATATCGGAAATTCCTACACAGATATGGCCTTTAACCAGTACTGGCGGCATTACAGGATCCCCTGCTGGTCCAACGCGGCTTCCTGGACCAGCGCCAAAACCATGGATTACCAGGCGGGCTTCGAGCAGAGCCTGGCTCTCTTAAGCCAGGCCTTAAGCGGTTCCACCGTAATCTCCTACCAGGGCGGCCTGTATGCGGAGCTCTACGCAAGTCCCCTAAAGGCAGTGATAGACGATGATGTGGTTGGCATGACGAAACGGCTTATGCGGGGGATCGACACAAGCGTGGAAGGGCTGTCCCTGGAGCTGATTCACGAGACAGGCCCTATCCCGGGATCCTTTATGGAGTCGGACGAAACCCTGGAGAACTGGCGGGAGGAGTGCTATGTCCCCACGGTTTCCTCCAGACAGAGCTATGAGGACTGGCTTAGGACGGGCAGGAAGAATGTAGTGGAGCTTGCCGGGGACAGGATGAAGAAGCTGCTGGAAACCCATAAGGCGCCACGGCTGGACGCCGGGAAGGAGCAGGCCCTGGAGGATATCTTAAAGGACGCCAGGGAATATTACCGCAGGACAGGCAGGATTTCCGGGGAGGAGTGGAACATTTACCAGGAAGATCTCCATTCTCCGGACTATCCCTTTGCTTAAGCGGATTTGTGGGAGAGATTGAATGAATGTATGCGTTATGGATGTGGGGACCTCCAGCATGCGGGGGATTCTGTTTGACCGGGAAGGGAATATATGGGCCCAGGCCCGGGAGAAATACCGTCCTGTTTACAAATCCTCCGTGTGGGTGGAGCAGGAGAGCGGGGATTTTTACGCCGCATGTGTGAAAATACTTAGGGAAATCACGGCAAAGGCGGCCGGGAAAAAGATTCCCGTGGACGCCCTGGCTATAACGGCCCAGCGTTCCGCAGTGATTCCCCTGGACAAAGACGGGAGTCCCCTAATGCCTGCCATCATGTGGCAGGATACCAGGAACGCCCGGCTGTGCCAGGAGCTTTCCAGGGAGAACGACCGGGTTTTTGCGCTGAGCGGAACTACTGTAAACACGGTTTTTTCCGGCGGGAAGATGGCGTGGATAAAACGGGAATGTCCCCAGATTGCGTCTGGAATCAGACGGTTTGTGAATATACCGGAATATCTGATTTACCGTATGACCGGCTCTTTTGCCTCGGACTACACCTATGGGAGCCGCTCGAACCTTATGAATCTTGCGCGGCGGGAATGGGATCCTTGCCTTCTGGAGCTTTTTGGCATAAGGGAGGAGGAACTCTGTGCGCTTCTGGAACCGGGCTCTGTAGCGGGAACCGTGACGGCAGAGTTTGCAGAAGCTTCCGGAGTGACGGAAGGGACGCCGGTAATCACCGCTGGGGGAGATCAGCAGTGCGCGGCGGTGGGACAGGGTGCCTTTAAGGAGGGGACCTTGTCTGTGGTAGCCGGCACAGGGGCGTATCTGGCAGCCTGCTGTGACCGTATTCCGGAGAAGCTCTCCCGGGAAATTGTCTGCAACTGTGCGGCGATCCCCGGGAAATATATTCTGGAGGCCAGTGTGCTGACCTGCTCTTCAGCCCTGGACTGGTATCTGCGGAACTTTTACGGGGAACCTGTGGATTATGACAGGGTAAATAAGGAGCTTGCAAAGCTCTATGACAGGCAGGAGGAGGCCCTTGTACTTCCCTGGTTCCAGGGCAGAGGAAGCTCCGGCTGGAATGCGGAAGCCCGGGGGGTGTTTGCGGATATTACCCTTTCCGCTACCAGGGAGGATATCCTGAAAGCCCTGGTGGAGGGTATTTTCCTGGAGATAGGCAGCAGCATCCGCAGACTTAGGCGTTATATGGAGATTTCCCGGGTTTATGTAAGCGGAGGCATGGCAAACAGCGCCGTTATGAATCAGATGCAGGCAGATATCTACGGCCTGCCCTTAAAATGCAGGAAAAACCGGGAGGCCACGGCGGTCGGGGCGCTGCTGGTAACCCTTGTGGCCCAGGGAGAATACTGCTTTGCCGGGGAGGCTTTTGAGGCGCTGTGCAAAAGGAACCGGGAGACGGACTATGAACCGGATCCCACAAAAGCCCTGTGGTATGAGAGGAAGAGACAACGAATGGAAGAGCTTGGGGAAAAACTCTATGGCGGAGGGACTGCCCCAGGGGATTGACTTAGAAAAGGAGAGGCGGCATATAATGAGTAAAATTGATGAGATCACCAGGGAAAGCTGGATTATGAATACATTTCCCGAATGGGGAACCTGGCTGAATGAGGAGATAGAAAACGAGGAGGTAAGGCCGGGCACGGTAGCCATGTGGTGGCTGGGATGTACGGGCATCTGGTTTAAAACTCCGGGGGGCTGCAACTTTTCTGTAGATCTCTGGTGCGGAAACGGTAAACGCACCCATGGGGACGGGAAGATGAAACCAGGCCACCAGATGGCAAATATGTGCGGTGCAAGGGCAATGCAGCCCAACTTAAGGGCAGTGCCTTTTGTGCTGGATCCTTTTGCGGTAAAACAGGCGGACGCCGTTCTGGCCACCCATTATCACCAGGATCACATGAGCGCAGAGTATGCGGCCCACGTTATAAAAAGCGGTCTTACCACTGTGGACGAAAACGGAAGAGAGATTCCGGTGCCGTTTATCGGGCCCCGAAAATCCGTGGAGCTGTGGCAGAAGTGGGGGGTTCCAAAGGAACGCTGCGTCACGGTAAGGCCTGGGGATACGCTTAAGATCAGGGATGTAGAGATTGTGGTACTGGATTCCTTTGACCGCACCTGCATTGTGACCACGGATTCCCAGGGGCCGGACAGGGAGGAGCTTACGGGAAAATGCCCTGTGGATATGGATGAGAAGGCGGTAAATTACCTTATTAAGACTCCGGGGGGAAATATCTATCACAGCGGGGATTCCCACTACTCCATCTATTTCGCAAAGCACGGAAAGGAGCACCAGGTGGATGTGGCCCTTGGCTCCTACGGGGAAAATCCCGTGGGAATGGCCGATAAAATGACCTCCTGCGATATCCTGCGCATGGCTGAGGCTTTAGACTGTAAGGTGGTGATTCCCATTCACTATGACGTCTGGACAAATTTTATGGCGGATATCAACGAGATCAAGGTACTCTATGATATGAAAAAAGACCGGCTGGAATACAGCTTCCATCCCTTCTTCTGGGAAGTGGGAGGAAAGTATGTATATCCCAAAGACCAGGACAAGCGGGCATATCATCACAGAAGGGGATTTGAGGACTGCTTTGAAGCGCCCCAGAACATACCGTTCCGGTCGCTGCTTTAAGACGGGAGGGATTTTTATGCAGGCAAAAAAAAGAGTGATCGCCAATCTGACAAAATGTTACTCGGTGGCGCCGCTTTTCTGGCAGAATAAGAAATATTTTCTGGTAGCTGCGGAAAAGCAGGATCCCTGCTATCTCTTTGATATGGAGGGAAACCTGGCGGATACCGTGTGGGAAGGGCCGGGCGGTGTTATGAGCATGGTCCAGGCGCCGGGAAGCGACGGTATATTTCTGGCGACGCAGAAATTTTATTCTCCCAACGACTCGAAAGAAGCCCGGATTGTGACAGTAAAGCCGGATGGAAAGGGAAGCTGGAAGACGCGCACGCTGGTGAGCCTGCCCCACGTCCACCGGTTTGATATTCTGGAACGAAACGGCGTGCAGTATCTTCTGGCCTGTACGCTGAAATCCGGACACGGATATAAGGACGACTGGACTATGCCGGGAAAGATTTACGGAGGGGTTCTTCCGGAGAATCTGGACTCCTTTGATGAGAAGAATCCGCTTCCGCTTACGGTAATCCGGGAGAACCTGCTGAAAAACCACGGCTATTATAAGGTGGTGGAAGGGGGCGTGGAACGGGGGCTTGTCTCGTCGGAGGACGGTATTTTTCTTGTTACTCCGCCGGAGACGGAACAGGACGGGTGGGAGATAAAGAAGCTTACAGAAGAACCTGCCAGCGATGCGGTTCTGGTTGACCTGGATGGGGATGGGGAAAAGGAGCTGGTTTTCATCTCTCGTTTTCACGGAGATAAGATCTGCGTTCTTAAAGAGGGCCGTCGGGTGTTTACTTACATGGATGCGGAGTTTGCCCATGCCATTTACGGCGGAACCCTTCTTGGAAAACCAGTCGTAATTATCGGGCATCGGGGCGGAAGCAAGGAGCTTCTGGTCTTTACCTACGACAGGGAAACAGGCAGTTATTGTACGGAGGCGCTGGATCATGGCTGCGGTCCTGCCAACGTATATAAATTTGTGGAAAACGGAAGAGAACTTCTGGTGGCGGCCAACCGCGAGAAGGATGAGATTGCAATGTACACGGATTTTACAGAGGATACGGGAAAATGAAAGCATATACCTTGGGCTTATATGAGAAGGCCATGCCGGGGAAACTGTCCTGGAGGGAAAAACTTACGGCGGCTTCCGGAGCAGGGTTTGATTTTGTGGAAATCAGCATTGACGAGACAGAGGAAAAGCTGAGGCGTCTGGATATGAGCAAAGCCGAGCGGATGGAGCTGGTTAAGCTTATGGAGGAAACCGGCGTACCCATCCGCAGCATGTGCCTGTCGGGACACCGGAAATACCCTTTTGGAAGCGAAGAGCCCGCTATCTGCAGGCGAAGCGGGGAGATTATGGAGAAGGCGGTGCTGCTGGCGGAGGATCTTGGAATCCAGATGATTCAGCTTGCCGGGTATGATGTCTATTATGAAGCCTCCACGGGGGAAACCCGCCAAAGGTTTGAGGAGAACCTGCGGCGGGCTGTGGATATGGCGGCCAGCCGGGGAATCCTAATGGGATTTGAGACTATGGAGACCGCGTTTATGGACACGGTGGAAAAGGCCATGCAGTATGTAAAGGAGATGGAGTCTCCCTATCTCCAGATTTATCCCGACTGCGGAAACCTTACAAATGCTGCCCTCCTTTATGGCACCGATCTTAAGCGGGATCTGGAGACGGGCCGGGGGCATCTGGCGGCCATGCATCTGAAGGAGACGGTTCCCGGGAAATACCGGGAGGTTCCCTATGGAAAGGGCCATGTGGATTTTGAGGAAGTTATTGGGAAGGCCTGGGAAATGGGAGTGCGCCGGTTTGTGGCGGAATTCTGGTATATGGGGAGTCCTCTCTGGCGGGAAGATCTGGCGGATACCGGGGAGAGGATGCGGCACATCCTGGATTCCCTGGGAGCCGTAAGCCCCCTTTTTTCAAATTGACAATCCCCCTGGGGTGTGGTATCCTTGGGCAGAATGTAGAGACAGAAGACAACCACAATCTGAAGCAGGAGGATGGGATGAAATGGATCTGGAACATACAAAGACAGGGGAGAATCTTCGCAAAGCGCTGGCCGGGGAATCCATGGCCCGCAACAAGTATACTTATTTTGCCCAGGCGGCCAGGGACAACGGCGATACGGAGATTGCCGCAGCCTTTGAGGAGATGGCCAAAAATGAGATGATGCATGCAAAATTCTGGTTTGAGCAGCTCTACGGAAAGCCTGTGGACACCAGAAAATGCCTTATGCAGGCGGCCCAGGGGGAATACGGGGAATGGCACGGCATGTACCCGGAATTTGCCCGGCAGGCACGGGAGGAAGGTCTGGAAGAACTGGCCCTTCTGTTTGAGAAGGTGGCGGCTATTGAGCGAAGCCATGAGAACCGCTTCCTAACGCTGCTGGCAAATTATAAAAAGACAAAGGAGGCTCCTCCTGCCGATGTGCCAAAGGAAGCGCCCAGGCAGAAGAAGGAGGGATACCGCTGCCAGTTCTGCGGCGCGGTTTTTGACAGCCGTCCGGATGTGTGCGATACCTGCCAGGCAATCGGCGCATTTGAATATGTGGAATATTTCGAATAGGAAGAATCAAAATGACCGCGGCGGCAAAGGCCTGGCGGTTATTTTGTTATGAAATAGTCCGGCCATTTCCGGAAATGAATAATTTGACAGGGAAAACAAAAAAGTGTATACTTTTCCAGGTGTAAGAAGGGGGCGTGGCATGGCGGGATTCCGAACCAGAACTTATGAACTGAAAACGCGAAAGAGAAAGGCCGGTTCCCGGCTGACGTTTGCGCTGCTGGCAGATCTCCACAATAAGGAATACGGTCCGGATAACACGCGTCTTATTGAGGCCATAAGGAAACAGCAGCCGGACGCCATACTGATTGCGGGAGATATGCTTATCGGGCATACGAAGATGCCTTTTTTCCCGGCCCAGAAGCTGGTGCTGGCTCTTCAGAAAATCGCGCCGGTCTATTATGCAAACGGAAACCACGAATCCCGTATGCGGGTGCAGACCGGAATTTATGGGGAGAAATACAAAAAATACATGGAGCCTCTAAGGGAGGCGGGCGTCTGCATTCTGATAAATGACAGCGCGCTTCTGGATGTGCCCGGAGGCCGGATATGGATTCATGGGTTTGAGATGGACCTTGCATATTATCAGAAGTTCCAGCAGCCCTTTTTCAAGACGGAAGATCTCACGGAAGCCCTGGGAAAGCCGGAGGAAGGGGCTTATCATATTCTGCTGGCCCATAATCCGGTGTATTTTTCCAGCTACGCGGACTGGGGAGCAGATCTGACGCTCTCGGGACATCTCCATGGGGGCGTGGTGCGCCTGCCGTTTCTGGGAGGAGTGATTACGCCCCAGGTAAAGCTGTTTCCCAAATACGACAAGGGACTGTTTAAGCGGGGAGAGCGGGCGCTTATTGTGAGCCCGGGCCTGGGGACGCATACCATAAATATACGGATTTTTAATCCGGCGGAACTGATGATTATCCGGCTGGAGGGAAAGGCATGACGGGAATACCGGTGAAGCTGCCCGTATTTGAGGGGCCGCTGGACCTTTTGCTGCATCTGATTGATACAAATAAAATAGATATCTACGACATTCCCATTGTGGAGATTACCGGCCAGTATATGGACTACATCCGTAACATGGAGACCCAGGATTTAAACATCATGAGCGAATTTCTGGTGATGGCCGCCACGCTTCTGGATATCAAGGCCAGGCTTTTGCTGCCTGCTGAGGTAGACGAGGAGGGGGAGGAGATTGATCCCAGGGCCGGTCTGGTGGAGCAGCTTCTGGAGTACAAGAAGTACAAGTACATGGCCCAGGAATTAAAGGACTGTCAGCTTACGGCGGAGGGCGTCCTGTACCGGGAACAGGATATCCCGGAGGAGGTGGCCTCCTATATGGAGCCTGTGGATACGAGGGCTCTTCTGGAGGGAGTGACCCTCCAGAAGCTTCACGGGATTTTCCAGTCCCTGATGAAAAAACAGGTGGACAAGATTGACCCGGTGCGAAGCAGATTCGGAAATATTGAGAAGGAAGAGGTAAGCCTGGAGGATAAAATGGCCTTTGTGGAAGGGTATGTGACGGGCCACAGGCGGTGCAGCTTCCGGAATCTTCTGGCCGGGCAGAAAGGGAAAATGCATCTCATCGTCACCTTTCTGGCTGTTCTGGAGCTGATGAAAACGGGAAAAATCACAGTGGCCCAGGAGAATATCTTTGATGATATCCTAATAGAATCCAGGGAAACAACAGATGCAGAACTTAAGGAACGGGAAGCGCCGGAGCTTTAACTGTTCAGCAGGGCATACTCGTGGATCTTTAAATGTTCCACAGGGCGTAGAATTGAGGAGTACATACATATGGAGCTGGAAAAGCTGGAGGCTGCCGTTGAGGCCATCCTCTTTACCATGGGAGATTCCGTGGAGGTGGGACGGATTGCAGCTGCCATTGAGCAGGATGTGAACACAACGAAAAAAATCATCCAGGGGATGACGTATAAATACCAGGCTGCGGACAGAGGCATCCGCATTCTGGAGCTGGAGGACGCCTATCAGCTCTGTACCAAGAAAGACTACTATGAATATCTGATCCGCATAGCCAGGCAGCCCAGGAAATACGTGCTGACGGATGTAATTCTGGAAACCATGGCCATTGTGGCCTACAAGCAGCCGGTGACCCGCCAGGAGATCGAAAAAATCCGGGGCGTGAAAAGCGATCATGCGGTAAACAAGCTTATGGAGTATGGTCTGGTGGAGGAGGTGGGCCGGCTGGATGCGCCGGGACGCCCCATTCTCTTTGGAACTACAGAGGAATTTCTGCGGAATTTTGGCGTCAGCTCCCTGTCAGAGCTGCCTCCCTTGCCTGCTGACCGGCTGGCGGAGTTTGAGGCGGAGGCCCTTCGGGAGGCCGGCGTGGAGCAGGAGGGCGTAGAAAGGCCGGAAGAGAAAGAGGCCATCCGGGAGAACGGCGAAAACCAGGAAGAAGAGAATGAGTCAGGAGCGGACAGCTCCCGGAGAAATGAGATACAGCAGTAAAATGAAAAAACAAAGGCGGGAAAAGGCCGGAAAGATGAGGAATGCATATGCCGAAACTAAGCCAACGAGTGGGAACTTTTACAGATTCCGTAATCCGCAGAATGACGCGGATCAGCGACGAATACGGGGCTATCAACCTGTCCCAGGGATTCCCGGATTTTGATCCTCCAAAGGAGATTCTGGACGCACTGGCAAAGGTGTCCTATGAGGGGCCCCACCAGTATTCAGTGACCTTTGGCGCAGAGAATTTCCGGGAGGCCCTGGCCCGGAAGCAGGGAAAAACCATTGGCAGGGAGATCAACCCGGAGGAGGAGATCGTGGTGACCTGCGGAGGCACGGAGGCCATGATGTGCGCCATGATGACCATCTGCAATCCCGGGGACAAGGTTATGGTTTTCTCTCCCTTCTACGAAAATTATGGGGCGGACGCCATTTTGTCCGGGGCACAGCCCATCTATATTCCCCTGGTTCCCCCGGAATATGGCTTTGATATCCGTCTGGTGGAGCAGGGCTTTAGGGAGGGGGCCAGGGCTATCATTGTGTGCAATCCCTCAAATCCCTGCGGAAAGGTGTTTTCCAGGGAAGAGCTTATGGCCATCGGGGAGCTGGCCCTTAAGTATGACGCCTTTGTGGTAACCGACGAGGTGTACGAGCATATGGTTTATGCGCCATACAGGCACACCTGTATGGCTTCCCTTCCGGGCATGTTCGACCATACCATCACCTGCAACTCCCTCTCCAAAACCTATTCCATCACAGGCTGGCGTCTGGGATACCTGGTGGGGCCTGGGGAGGTTATGGAAGGGGCGAAAAAGGTACATGACTTCCTGACGGTTGGCGCCGCCGCGCCCCTGCAGGAGGCGGCTGTGACCGGGCTTTGCTTCCCGGATTCCTACTATGAGGAGCTTCTTGACACCTACACAAAGAAGCGGAAGTATTTCCTGGACGGACTGGACGACATCGGCTTAAAGCACAACGTACCCCAGGGAACCTATTTTGTGCTGATCGATATCCGGGAATTTCTGGATCTTCCCCAGTTTGCGGGATACACGGATCTGGAATTCTGCGAGTGGATGATTAAGAACATCGGCGTGGCGGCTGTGCCTGGGTCCAGCTTTTTCCGGGAGGAGGTCAACCATCTGATCCGCCTGCATTTTGCCAGGGAGGAGAAAACCATGGATGAGGCAATCCGGCGGCTTGGGAAGCTTAAAGGATTGCGGGGGTAAAAAACATCAGGCGGCCTTAAGGCGCTCTATAAGTTGAAAAACTTATAGACAGCCGGGCCGTCTTTTTTTGTTTGAAAATAGTAAATTCTTATGAAATTTCTTATACGGGCAATCCCCATTTCCTTTTCAATGTCTTTTATACAATCCTAAAATTGTAGACGATTCTTAAAACATTGTACTACACCCTTTCCCCTGGAATTTCTTATAATAAACCTATCATTTTAGCAGAAGGAGGATAAGAGATGAAAAAGAAATTACTGGCAGCTCTGCTATCCGGGGCTCTGGCAGTATCTTTGCTGACAGGCTGCGGGGGAACCTCCGGGCAGGAGGCCGGCGGCGCTTCGGAAGCCCAGACGGAAGAAGAAGGACAGGCGTCTGCCCAGACGGACAATCCGGAAAAGACCCTGACAGTGTGGCATTATTTTGCGGACGAGGCCCAGCAGAAATTTATGGACCAGATCACCCAGGAATTCCAGGATGCCCACCCGGGCGTCACGGTGTCCTGCGTCTATGTGCCCAGGGATGAGCTGACAAAGCAGTATACTATGGGAGCCGTTTCCGGGGAACTGCCCGATATCGGAATGATGGACAATCCGGAGATGGCCGCCTACATTGAAATGGGACTCTGCGCGGACATTACAGAGTATTACCATGCATGGGACGAGGCCGGGCATTATTACGAGGGCCCCATGAGCTCCTGTATGAGCGGGGACAAGGTTTATGGCCTGCCCCAGAACTCCAACTGCCTGGAGATGTTCTACGACGCGCCTGTTTTCGAGGAGCTGAATCTGACGCCGCCCACCACCTGGGATGAGCTTCTGGATGTGTGTGAAAAGCTGAAAACAGCGTATCCCGACAAATATCCGCTGGCTTTTAGCGCCAACAACAATGAGGAGGGAACCTTCCAGTTTATGCCCTTCCTGCTGTCCGCAGGAGGAAGTATTGACAAGCTGGATTCCCAGGAGTCCATAAGAGCCATTTCTTTCTGGAAGGAGCTGGTGGACAAGGGGTATGTTCCCAGGGATGTCATCAGCTGGGGACAGACGGAAGTGAACACCCAGTTCTCGTCGGGAAATGTCTTTATGCAGGTAAACGGCCCCTGGAATATTTCCACCATGAAAGACGAGGCCCCCGACAAGGAGTGGAAGGTATGCCTCCTGCCAAAAGACAAGGAGTATGCTTCCGTACTGGGCGGCGAGAACTTTGCCGTTACATCCGCCTGTAAGGATGTGGAGCTTGGCTGGGAGTACTTAAGCACTCTGTGCAACGGAAAGAACACCGCAGAGTTCTGCGCGTATGTGGGGAAATTTGCTCCCCGGGACGACGGAAGCCAGTACAGTGATGTGTGGGACAAGGACGAAGCGCTGTCTGTATTTAATGAAGGAATGCAGTATGCCATGCCCAGAGGGCCCCATCCCAAATGGAACGAGTTTTCCGGCACCATCAGCGGGGCGATCCAGCAGGTGCTTACCGGGGAAAAAGACCCGGAGACAGCCATGAAAGACGCCCAGGAAGCTGCCGGAAAGATCATGAATTAGCCGCGCTCTTTTGTGGAGGCTTTTGTTCCGGCATAAAGCGGCGCTGATAAGACAGGGGTGCCTTTCTATGGGGTATCCCTGTTTTCTGCTTTATCCCGGGATTTCTGGCAGGCTTTAAACGCTGAAAAATATACGAACGGGGTAGGGATACCAATGAAAAAACGAAATTACAACAAAAAAGAGGAGCGCACAGGCATGCTGTTTGTGCTGCCGGGACTTTTGTATATGCTGCTTCTCATCGGATATCCGGTTATCTACAATCTCGTCATCAGCCTTCAGGACGTGAATGTGATGACCATACGGAACAAGGAGGCCGTCTTTGTAGGGCTTCAAAATTACAGGTATCTGTTTAAGGAGGACATGATCTGGCAGGTAATGAAGCAGACCTTTACGTTTACCTTCTGGTGTATTGTATTCCAGCTTTCCCTGGGCCTTCTGCTGGCGGTTTTCTTCAACCAGAAATTCCGCATGGCAAAACCGGCCAGAGGGCTTTTGCTGGTAATCTGGGTGGTGCCCATGACGGTGGTGGCTTTAATCTTCAAATTTATGTTCCAGACGGACGGGGGACTGATTAACACGGTGCTTATGAACCTGCATCTGATTTCCCAGCCCATCCAGTGGCTGGTGGATGCGAAAATGGCTATGATCTCGCTGATTATCACAAACTGCTGGGTAGGAATCCCCTTTAATATGATTCTCCTTTCTGCGGGGCTAAACGGGATTTCCCCGGAAATCTACGAGAGCGCCTCCATTGACGGGGCAAATGGCTTCGTGAAATTTTTCCGTATCACCCTGCCGCTTCTGCGGCCGGCCATTATGTCCGTGCTGATTATGGGGGTGATCTATACCTTTAAGGTGTTTGACCTGGTGTACGTCATGACAAGCGGAGGGCCCAACAATGCCACAGAGCTTTTGTCCACATACTCCTACCGCCTGTCCTTTACGGAATATCAGTTCAGCAGAGGCGCTGCCGCAGCAAATGTCCTGCTGCTCTGCCTGGTGGTTCTGGCCTTTCTGTATGTGAAAATGATGAGAAAGGATGAGGTAATGTAGCATGAAGAAAAGAAAAATGTTCCGGGGACTGGCAAACGTGATTACTGTGGTTCTGACGGCGGCCATGCTGTTTCCCATTCTGTGGATTATGCTGAACTCCTTTAAGCCGGGGCCGGAAATCTTTGCCCAGCCCATTACGCTGCTGCCAGAGCATTTTACCCTGGAGGCCTACACAAAATATCTGGTGAGCAACCATGTGTTCCGGGGATATCTGAATTCCTTTCTTGTGGCTATGGGAGCTCTTGCCACCGGCCTTGGGCTGGGGGTAGCTTCCGCCTATGGTCTGGCCCGTTATGCCATGAGGAGAAACCGGCTGATTATGCTGCTCTTTCTCATTACCCAGATGCTGCCGGCTTCTCTGATGCTGACGCCCATGTACCTTATCTACAGCAGGCTGGGGATACTGAACACCTATATTGCCCCCGTTTTGTCCGTGGCTACCGTCAGCATACCCTTTGTGGTAGTTACCACCAGACCTTTTTTCTTGAATCTGCCCAGAGATCTGGACGACGCGGCCCGCATAGACGGCTGTAACGCCTTTACTTCTTTTCTGCGGATTATGCTGCCCATCGCAAAGCCGGGCGTTATCACGGCGGGGGCCCTGTCCTTTATTTTCGGCTGGAATGACCTGGTTTACAACATGACCTTTAACACAAAGCCTGAGCTTCGCCCCCTGACCTCCATTATGTATAACCTAATGCCAAAGGAAGGGGTTAAGTGGAACGGCGTCATGGCTCTGGCCACGGTATCCATTCTGCCGATTATTGTCCTGTTTCTCATATTGCAGGATTTCATTGTGGGCGGCCTGGCTGCGGGGGCCGTGAAGGAGTAATGAGGGGCATAAAATCCTGTCTGAAGGCCCATGTTATTTTCCGCTACGCGTCGTTTCTGCTGATTGAGACGATTGCCCTGCTGACGCTGATCCAGTATACCCTGAAGCAGTCCTACAAGGAGGAATTAAAGAACAATATTCTTCAGAGTGAGAGGAAAAGCATGGAAAATATGGCCTTGAATCTGGACGCGCAGATGAAGCCCTATCTGAATATTCTGTACGATACGGCTACTTCACCGGAGCTTCTGCTGTATCTGGAGGAAATGGGAGAGGGGGAACCCTTAAGCTCCAGAAACAGGATGGAGATACAGAATTTTTTAAAGAGGAAGGTGATGTACAGTAACAAAGTGCTGATGCTGATGGTGGTGGGGGAGAGCGGCGAGTGCGTGGCATACAATAAGATGGACTGGAACCAGAATTTTGTAAGGGAGGCCTTTGCGTACGAGGAGGCCAGGATACTGTACGAGAGGGTGAAAGCAACGGGAAGCGTCCAGGTCTGTTATGACAGGGAACAGGGGGAAGCTTCCACCATCGTACATATCGGCGTCCCCCTGGTGGGCAATTACCTTTCCAGAAAGGATGTGTTTTCCGTGGTGGCCGCCACGCTGGATCTGGATTTTTTATACGATTTCTTTTCCGGGAACTCCAGCGATTACGTGGAAAACTACCTGGTGGACGCAGACGGGAATATTCTGATGTGCAGGGACTTAAGCCAGATCGGGACGGCCTTTGGTAAAACCGTTTCCAGAAAGGAGGACATCCGGCTGGAAAAAACGGTAAATGCCCTGGGCTGGAAGCTCTTTTCCCAGATCAACCAGGATGAGCTTCTAAAAAGCAATGCGGGCCTCAATAACCAGGTAAGCCTGATCTATATTTTTTCTATACTGTTCAGCACGGGTTTTGCCATTTTTGTCATGCTTGCCATGCAGAAGCGGGTCCAGGAGGCGGAATTTGAAATCCTGGAATCCTACATCAATTCCCATTTTATCTTCAACACCCTGAACGTAATCAATTACCAGGTGCTGGAATCCGGCAACCAGAAGGCCTCCCGCCTTATTAAAGGGCTGGCCAATATTATGCGGTACGCTTTTAACAGCCGTCTCCAGTATATTTATTTATACCAGGAGATGCTCTGGGTGGAGCAGTATCTGTTTCTCCAGTCAGAGTGCAACAAAAGGGAGCTTCGCTTTGAGGTGCTTATGGAGGAGGACATTGCAGAATGCGCCTTCCGCAAGATGATTCTCCAGCCCTTTGTGGAGAATTCCATTGTCCACGGCTTAAAGGACAGGGCCAACGGCAAGATCCTGGTGCAGGCAAAAGGGATTGGAAACGGCCAGGTGCAGATCGTGGTTGCGGACAATGGCTGGGGAATCCCGGAGGAGAGGCGAAAGACGATTCTGAAGTGTATCAAAAACCTGGAAAATCTATCCACAGGAGGAATCGGAATCATCAATGTGGTCACCAGGCTTAAATATTACTTCGGCGAAGGGGTTGATTTCCGGATACAGTCCAAAGAGGGGGAGGGAACCAGGATCGAAATTACAGTTCCCTATACGAAGCTGGAAACAATGTCTGCCGGAAGGGGCAGACGCAAAACTAAAAACAGCATCTGACCGGCCGGCCAGATGCAATACTTAAACAGAAGGAGCAGAGAAATGAGATTTACAGATGGTTTATGGCACTCAAGAAACGGATACAAGCTGCACAGGGCCCATTCTGCATGGGAATGGGAGATTGGGGAAAACCAGGTGAAGGTTCTGGTTCCCTGCCGGAAGATCCATACGCTTAGGGATACCATCAGCGGACCGGTGCTTCACTATGTGTTCTGGGCTCCCAAAAGGGACATGATCGGGGTACGGATTTTCCATTTCCTGGGAGGGAGCTCAAAAGGGCCGGAATTTGCGCTGAATCTTGAGGATACGCCGGTGGATATCCGGGAGGATGCCGGGGAAATCCGTATGATAAACGGGGACATGGAGCTGGTGATACAAAAAAGGGGGGATTTCGGATTCCGGTTTTATTATAAGGGACGGCCTCTCACCGACAGCGGGGAGAAGGGAACGGCCTATATAACGGATATTGACTACGAGGCGGACAAACTATGCGACTACAACGGGCGGACAGGCAGGGAATACAACAAACAGACCTTTATCCGGGAAATGCTGAGCCTGGATGTGGGGGAGGATATTTACGGCCTTGGAGAGCATTTTACTTCCATTATCAGAAACGGGCAGTCTGTGGACTGCTGGAACCGGGACGGAGGCTCCAACGGAAACCAGGCCTACAAAAACGTCCCCTTCTACCTCTCCAGCAAAAGCTACGGCGTGTTTGTGAATACCCCCAGACGGATTGGGTTTGAGGTGGCCAATGTCAGCGTGCGCCATGTGGAGATGGCAGTTTCGGGAGAGGATATGGAATACATCGTCATGGGGGCGGACAATCCCAAGGGCGTGCTCTCTGCATATACCCTTCTCACAGGCAGGACGCCCCTTCCCCCGGCCTGGACCTTCGGGCTATGGCTTTCCACAAGCTGGACGCCGGATTCCGACGCCCAAATTACCATGGATACCATTGACAGGATGGCGGATTACGGGATTCCCCTGGACGTATTCCACTTTGACGCCCGCTGGATGGACGATTACAAGTGCTGTGATTTTGTGTGGTCAAAGCGCTTTGGGAATGCGGCGGAAATGCTGAAAAAGGTCCACGAAAAGGGCGTGCGGGTCTGTGTGTGGATGAACCCTTATGTGAGCCAGGAATCCCGCCTTTTTGAGGAGGGAAAAGAAAAAGGATATTTTTTAAAGACAAAAGAGGGGGAGGTGTGGCAGTCCGACAACTGGATGTCTGGAATCGCCATTGTGGATTTTACCAATCCCGGGGCAAAGAAATGGTACCAGGAGAAAATAGGGGAGATCCTGGATATGGGTGTGGATGTGCTGAAAACCGATTTTGGCGAGCGGATTCCTACGGAGGTAGTGTATTACGACGGGTCAGATCCCTTGAAAATGCACAATTACTACCCCTATCTCTACAATGAGGCCATGTATGAGGCGCTTGAGGAGAGAAAGGGGGAGGCTGTGGTATTTGCCCGGTCCGCCACGGCGGGAACGCAGAAATTCCCCATTAACTGGGGAGGGGACAACGAGTCCTCCTATATCTCCATGGCGGAGAGCCTGCGGGGCGGTCTGTCTTTCTGCCAGTCTGGTTTTGGATACTGGGCCCATGATATCAGCGGTTTCTGTAAAACCGCCACACCGGATCTTTATAAGAGGTGGGTGCAGTTTGGCCTTCTTTCTACCCACAGCAGGCTTCACGGGGAGGACAGCTACCGGGCGCCCTGGTATTTCGATGAGGAGGCCTGCCAGGTCCTGAAACGCTTTACAAACTTAAAATGCACCTTGATGCCATATCTCTATGCAGGCGCCGTCCAGGTAGGGGAGGAGGGAGTCCCCCTGATGCGGGCCATGATGCTGGAATTCCCAAAGGACAGGACATGCCGGCATCTGGAATTGCAGTATATGCTGGGAGACAATCTGCTGGTTGCGCCCATATTCCGGGAGGATGGCCAGGTGGAATTTTATCTTCCGGAGGGCGGGAGATGGACCAATTATCTGGACGGAGAAACCCTGGAGGGCGGAAAATGGTATAAGAGAACTTACGATTACTTCCATATGCCCCTGTTCGTGCGGCCGGGAAGCATTCTTCCCGTGGGAAATGTGGAGACGACGCCTGTCTACGATTATGAAAAAGGGGTGACCTTTAAGCTTTATGAGATACCGGAGAGTTTTCGGGGAGAATGCCGGATTTTTGACACATCCGGGAGGGAGACCCTGGGGCTTTGGGTACGGCGGGACGGGAAGCGCCTCTTTCTTTCCTTTAAGGGAAACGCTTCGGAAGCCGGGGTGCTGCTTGCGGGTGTCCGTGATATAAGGACAGACGGGACGGTGCATTGGGAAGAAGAGGAAGAGGGCGTAAGGCTGGAAGGGGGAAGAGGAAAACTGGAATGCGAATTGCTGTGATAGAGGATGAAGAGGGTTCCAGGGAAGGCTTAATCCGGCTGATAGAGTCTATCGGAGAGGAATTCCAGGTGGTGGGGGAGGCATCCGACGCCTACGAGGGAATGGAGCTGGTGCGGAGGGTTCTTCCGGATCTGGTAATCACGGATGTATGCATGTCCGGCATGGACGGTATCGAGATGATCGAGGAGCTGCAAAAGACAAGCTGGTGTAAAAGCCAGTTTGTCATTGTAAGCGCCTACTCGGAGTTTGCATATGCCCAGCGGGCCCTGCGGTTTAAGGTCAGCGACTATCTTTTAAAGCCTATCAGCTATGAGGAGGTGGAGAGCGTGCTGTACCGCCTGTCCCACCACATAGAGGGGTATGTCTGCGAGGCCAGCGGCATAGACGAACGGTTTCCCATTCCCCAGAACGTAAGCCCCATTGTGGCCCAGGCCATTGCCATTATAAAGAAGGAGTACGCCTGTCCTCTGTCCCTGGAGGGGATTTCCGCCCGGCTGAATATATCCTGCGAATATCTGAGCCAGCTTTTCAGCAGGCAGATGCATGTAACGCTGATTGCGTATCTGAAACGATACCGGGTGGAGGTGGCCAGGAACCTGCTGCTTGAGCGAAGATGGACGGTGCAGGAGATTGCCTCCATGGTGGGATACCACAACGAAAAATATTTTTATAAGGTATTTAAGGATATTGTGGAGATCTCCCCCATGGAGTATGTGAAAAAAATGCTGAACATATAAGAAAGATAAAGGCGTGGACAGGAGTTTTTGTCCACGTCTTTTTTACGGGAAATATTTGACTTTTCTGTCCCTGTCATTTATCATATTTACAGGTACATATGCAGAAAAACAGGGTGTAATTTATATGGATTTCTGCCTGTGTGCCGGAATATCTCATGATAATCTGTTAAGGAAAGGGGAAAAACAATGTTTGGTTTTGGGAAAAAGAAGCAGGGGATAGAAGGCCTGAAGGAGCAGGCGGCCTCCCAGGAGGCCAGTATGGATCTGGCGAAACTGGCCGAAACCTACTATGAGATGGGAAAGGCTTATGCAAAGGAGGGAGACCTGGAGCGTTCCAGGCTGTACCTGGAGCGTTCCTGCACCATTTACAGCAACTTTGACGAGGTTTATGACAAGTGCGGGAAGTTTATGGACGACTGCGATGAGCGCATCGGAAATCTGGAAGGGGAGGCCCTGCTTGGCAATGAGCTTCTGGAACAGGTAGAAGAGAAAGCGGAGGTTTTAAGTAACCGGCAGAAATATTACTGGGGCCTTATGAGCCTTGCCCGGTTCCAGGTGGTGTTCCAGCATCTGGCGGACTGTGACAACTGTCGCATTCTGGGAGAGCTTTCCCAGGTGCTCAATATGCTGTACCGCACCATCAACGAGAACGTGCGCATGGAAGATCTGGACTACAGCCTGGATTTCATCACCCGCTTCTATGATTTCGGTGATTCGGAAGCCTTCGTAAACACAAAGAACCAGGCGGCTCTGGACAGCGGCGCGGCCATCCAGCTCTTTGACTTGAACGGAAACAGCACGGTAACCCTTCTGCATCTCTTTGTGGACAAGTTTATCTCTCTTCTGCGGGATGGGTTTGATACCGTGGAGGAAAACGAGGAGGCGGAGTTGGATTTTATTCCCTGCACCCTGCTTATCGACTACTACCTGCGCACCAGGGATGAGGAGCTTCGAAAGATTCCCCAGATCCAGGCAGAGATTTCCCGCATCTGGGCGGACTATGATTTTGTGAAGGGAAACCCGGACGCCCAGGAGGTGATTCACCGTCTGGAGCAGTACCGGAGAATGGATATCCTGAAATAAAAGATTTTGCAGTGTAAATGGGGGACATATGGAGGAAAATATAACAAAGCAGATAAAGGGGATACGGATACAGCATATGAATGTGGGCATGATTTTTGTGGCCTGCGTATTGTATTTTATGCTGATGTATACCACCATACGGGCTTCTTTGAGGTATGACGCCATGGTTCAGGCCACGGATGCTTACATTGCCTGCGGAGAGGATGCGGCGCTTATCCGGGAGGGCTCTGACTTCCTTACAGATCAGGTGCGTCTGTATGTGGTTACGCTGGATCCCGGGTGTGTGGAAGAATATTTTTCGGAGGTATATACTGCCCGGCGGAGGGAGAAGGCTTTGGACCGGCTACAGGAATACCAGGTCAGCGAAGGGGTTTCCAGCCATCTTCAAGTGGCTCTGGAAAATTCCAACCGCCTTATGGAACGGGAAATCTATGCCATGGCGCTGACCGCAAAAGCCCAGGGACAGGATCTCTCAAAGTTTCCCGATGTGGGCGCTGTGGAACTTGCGGCCAGCGATCTGGCTCTGGCCCCGGAGGAAATGATGGAGAGGGCCAGAGAGCTGGTGTTTGGAAAAGAATACCAGGCAGCCAAGGGAGAGATTACGGAGGGGATTACGGAGTTTCTGGAGGCCATTCTCTCTGATACCCGGCGTCTCCAGGAGGGCAGTACCTGGGAGCTAAGGAAGATTATGAAGGAGCAGAATGTGCTTCTGAGTATTCTGTTTGTGGAGACTATTCTCACCTTTATTCTCATTACCCGGCTTATTATAAAGCCCTTGCACATTTACATAAACAATATCAAGCAGGAAAAAATGCTGGAGATTACGGGCTCCTATGAGTTCCGGTATCTGGCCCTCACCTACAATGATATCTATGAGGTCAACGCGGCCAACGAAGACATGCTGCGTTATAAGGCGGAGCATGATCCCCTAACCGGGCTCATTAACCGGGGAGCTTTTGAGCAGGTGCAGCAGGCGTTGAAAAAGAAATCCACACCCATCGCGCTTCTGATTGTGGATGTGGATAAATTCAAACAGGTCAACGACGGCTACGGCCATGAAATGGGGGATCTGATCTTGAAAAAGGTGGCAAAGCTTCTTGCGGAAACCTTCCGGACTTCGGATTATCCGGCCAGAATCGGCGGGGACGAGTTTGCCGTTATCGCCACGGAGGTGACGGCGGATATGGAGGATATTATTACAAGGAAGATCATAGCCATTAATTACGCCTTAAAGAATCCCGTGGATGGTTTGCCAAAGGTGTCCTTAAGCGTGGGCGGGGCCTTTTCGGAGAAAGGGTATTGTGACGACCTCTATAAGAAGGCGGATCTGGCCCTGTATGAGGTGAAAGAGCACGGACGCTGCGGGTGCAGGTTCTATCATGAGGAATTATCACAGTGAGATTGATGGTTTGTGTTGTTTTATGACAAAAACACAACATAAACCAAAAAACAAAATGTGGTTTTATTTGAATTTGTATTGACTTTTGTTGGGAGTGTGTTATACTGTAGGTATAGTGCAGGAGGGTGGTCAGACTGCCCTCCTGGGACAGGCCAGAAACCGGACATTACAGATTTTTCCGGAAATAAATTCCGGAAAAAGGGACTTGCAGGAACTATTGGGATTTGTAGCAAAGGATCAGAAAAGGAGAGGATTATCATGAATCTGGCAGAAGCAAAAGAGTACGCAAAACAGAACATTCACAACAGGCCGGCCACCACAGGGCGTCTTGGCGGGAAAATCGCCATCGTGACAGGGGGAGCCCAGGGGTTCGGCCTTGGTATCGCCACGGAGATGTACAAGGAGGGCGCAACAATCGTGCTGGCAGACCTTAACGAGGAGCTGGCAAACGCTTCCGCGGCGGGTCTTGGAGAGCGGGCCGTGGGCATCAAGGTGGACGTGGGAAGCCCGGAGTCCGTGGAGGAGCTTATTATCCGCACCGTGGAGAAATTCGGCGGCCTGGATATTTTTGTTTCTAACGCAGGCGTTCTGAAGGCAGGAAGCCTGGAGGAGCTGACGCCGGCCCAGTTTGAGTTTGTGACAAAGGTAAACTACATGGGGTATTTCTATTGCGCCAAATACGCTTCGGAGATTATGAAGGCCCAGCACGAGGCGGACAAGGATCTGTGGTTTGACATTATCCAGATCAATTCCAAGTCCGGCCTTACGGGCTCCAAAAATAATTTCGCCTACGCAGGCGGCAAATTCGGCGGTATCGGCTTAACCCAGAGCTTCGCCCTGGAGCTGGTGGGCTGGCAGATCAAGGTAAATGCTATCTGCCCGGGCAACTTCTACGACGGTCCCCTGTGGTCTGACCCGGAGCGGGGGCTGTTTGTGCAGTACCTCCATGCGGGAAAAGTGCCGGGAGCCAGAACCGTGGAGGACGTGAAGGAATTCTATCTGTCCAAATCCCCTATCCGCAGAGGCTGTACGCCGGTGGACGTCTCTAAGGCTTTGTTCTACTGTGTGGAGCAGTGCTATGAGACGGGGCAGGCCATTCCGGTTACCGGCGGCCAGAATATGCTGAACTAGGAGGGGCTTATGGAAAAATATGTGGAAATGCAGGAGCAGCTTAAGCTTCTCAATGTAAAGGACCCGGCGGAGCGCCTGGCAAACCTGGCTATTCTCCTGGGAGAGGAGAAGGAAGCGCCAGAGGTAAAGCCCCAGTATGCCAACAACCATATCCACACCTGTTATTCCTTCTCCCCCTATTCGCCTACGGCGGCCGTATACATGGCCCGGGCGGAGGGTCTGCAGACGGCGGGTATCATGGATCACGACAGCATCGGCGGCGGGGAGGAGTTCCGCAAGGCCGGAAAGATTGCCGGTATGGGTACTACCTGCGGCATGGAGTGCAGGTCTGACCTTTCCGAAACCAGGATGGCGGGCCGCAGGCTTAACAATCCGGATCAGGCGGGCATTGCCTACATGGCTATCCACAGTGTTCCGGCCACAGGCTTTGCAAGGCTCCAGGAGGTGTTTGGGCCCTTACGGGAAAAGAGAAACCAGCGGAACCGCAAGATGGTGGAAAATATCAACCGGCTTATGGAGCCCTACGGGATTTCCGTGGATTTTGACAGGGATGTGGTGCCCATTTCCTGCTATGAAGTGGGAGGCTCCATTACGGAGCGCCATCTTCTGTGTGCCTTAAGCCAGAAGATTATAGACAAGGCCGGAAAGGAAAACTGCGCGGCGTTTGTGGAGAACAATCTGGAGATTCCTTTGACCGGAAAACAGAAAGCACAGCTCTTGGACGTAACTAATCCCCATCTGCTCTACGACCTTCTGGGCGTTATGAAGGCCCAGCTTGTGGAGAAGATCTACATACCGGCTACAGATGAGTGCATTCCCTTTCGGGAGCTTGTGAAGCTGGCCCATGAGGTGGGCGCTATTCTCTGCTATCCCTACCTGGGGGATGTGACCGATTCCGTCACCGGGGACAAGAAAGCCGCTAAGTTTGAGGATGATTTTCTGGAGGAGCTCTTTGAAATGCTGAAGGAGGAGGGTGTCAAAGGTATCACGTACATGCCGGCCAGAAATACCCTGGAGCAGATCAGACGTCTGCAGGGACTTTGTAAGCAGTACGGTATGACGGAGATTTCCGGCGAGGACGTAAACACCTCCCGCCAGAGCATGATCTGTAAGCAGCTGGAGCTGCCCCAGTTCGCCCATCTGGTGGATATGGCCTGGAAGCTGGTGGAGCGGGAGAAGGAGTATCCCGTGTAAGGAGAAGCCCGGAGTTGTATAAATGTGGATGCAAAACAAAAATAAGGAGATAAGAAAATGAAGACAAAAGCGGTTCGGATACATGGAAAAATGGATTTACGGCTGGAGGAAATGGAGCTTTCTGATATCGGCACAGACGGCGTGCGGGTAAAGATCATTTCCGATTCCCTCTGCATGAGCACCTACAAGGCTTCTGTGGAAGGCGAGGAGCACAAGCGGGTGCCGGACAATGTGGCGGAGAACCCCACCATCGTGGGACATGAGTTCTGCGGCCAGATCGTGGAAGTGGGCGAGAAGTGGAAAGACAAATTCAAACCCGGCGACGGCTTCTCTATTCAGCCGGCTCATTTCTACAAGGGCTCTCTTATGGCTCCCGGCTACTCCTATGCGGAGTGCGGCGGAGATTCCCAGTACGCCAATATCCCCATGGAAACCCTGGAGATGGACTGCCTGCTGAAATATGATTCCGACACCTACTTCTACGGCTCCCTGGCCGAGCCCATGAGCTGCATCATCGGAACCTACCACGCCATGTACCACACCAAGGGCGGCAGCTACGAGCACCAGATGGGTATCGTGGAAGGCGGCAAACTGGCTCTGCTGGCATCTGTAGGCCCCATGGGTCTTGGCGCCATTGATTACGCTCTCCACTGTGACCGTAGGCCTTCCCTTCTGGTGGTGACGGATATCGACGACGCGCGTCTTACGCGGGCGGCCAGCATCTACACCGTGGAGCACGCAAAGGAAATGGGCATTGAGCTTCACTATGTAAACACTGCCAAGGTGGATGATCCCGTGGCTGCCCTTCGGGAGCTGACCGGCGGCACAGGCTATGACGACGTTATCTGCTTCGCGCCTGTAAGGCCCGTGGTAGAGCAGGCGGACGCGATCCTGGGACACGACGGATGCCTCAACTTCTTCGCAGGCCCCACCAACAGCCAGTTTAAGGCAGAGTTTAACTTCTTCAACGTGCATTACGCCTCCACCCATGTGGTGGGAACCAGCGGCGGCAACACCAGCGACATGCGGGAAGCCATCGCCATGATGAACGCCGGAAAGATCGACCCGGCGGCCATGGTCACCCATATCGGCGGACTGGACGCCGTGGTGGACACTACACTTAACCTGCCTGGCATTCCCGGCGGCAAGAAGCTCATGTATACCCAGATCAGCCTGCCCCTTACGGCCCTTACAGACTTTGAGGAGAAGGGCAAGGAGGATCCCATGTTTGCAGAGCTGGCTAAGATTGTGGCTGCCAACAACGGCCTGTGGTGCGGAGAGGCGGAGAAGTACCTGCTGGCCAATGCAAAGAGCATTGACTAAGGGAAAGGGCTGCCTGGAAAATTCCGGTGACAGATTGGTTTTACTGCCTGTAGAGAAAAGATAGAGATGTATAGAAAAGTGGAGGGAACCCCTGGTTTTTCTCCACTTCTTCTATGGGGGGATACCATATAATGGGAAAATTTACAGTTAAAGGGAAAAAACCAGGGATATTCTAAAGACCACAACGCATCACTTAAGAAACATCCGTATGATACGTTCTTTTGTCTCCGTGTAAGGATGATACCGCATAGGCAGATCCAGCAGGGGGGATTTTTTCACAATGCTGCGGAAATGGGAGAAGGTGCGGAAGCTTTCGTAGCCGTGATAGCTGCCCATGCCGGAGGCCCCCACGCCGCCAAAGCCCATGTGGGGCGTAGCCAGGTGGATGACAGTATCGTTGATGCAGCCACCGCCAAAGGAGCAGGAGGAGAGGACTTTGCGCTCTGTTTCCCTGCTGGAAGTGAAGAGATAGAGGGCCAGGGGCTTTTCGTGGCTGCGAATATAGGAGATGCATTCTTCCAGGCTTTCGTAAGTGAGAATGGGCAGGACGGGGCCAAAGATTTCCTCCTGCATAATGGGGGAATCCGGGGTCACATCCAGGAGGACCGTGGGCTCTATCCGGCGGGCCTTTTCGTCGTAACCGCCGCCGATGGCAGCCTTTTCCGGTTTCATCAGATTAATGATTCTTTGAAAATGCTTCTCATTTACAATGGTGGGCATGTGAGACAGGTCGTTTCCGGGGAAGAAGCCCTTTAGAGCCTGGCGGTATTCTGCAAGAAAGGGCTCCACCAGAGCCTTTGGCAGAAAGAGGTAGTCCGGCTCTACGCAGGTCTGTCCGGCGTTTAAGACTTTGCCGAAGGCAATGCGGCGGGCGGCCAGTTTTAGATTGGCAGTTTTGTCCACGATCACCGGGCTCTTTCCCCCAAGCTCCAGGGTCACCGGGGTTAAATGCCTGGCAGCAGCGGCCATAACGGTTTTTCCCACAGCAACGCTTCCGGTAAAGAAGATGTAGTCGAAGCGTTCCTCCAGAAGGGCGCTGTTTTCCGCCCGGCCGCCCTCAATTACGGCAATGTATTCCGGCGGGAAGATTTCGCCCAGAAGCTTTGCGAGGGCATGGCTGGTGGCGGGAGCATAGGCCGAAGGCTTGACTACCGCGCAGTTTCCCGCGGAAATGGCGCCCACCAGGGGAGTAAGGCACAATAGAACCGGGTAATTCCAGGGGGTCATAATGAGCGTGACGCCGTAGGGCTCCGGGGATATAAAACTTCTGGAATAAAACTGGGCCAGGGGCGTGGGCACGTTCTTTTGGCGCATCCAGCGGGAGAGGTGTTTCAAGTGAAAGCGGATTTCGTCCAGTACCAGGCCGATTTCGGTCATATAGCTCTCCATGGGGACTTTTCCAAGATCCTGGGACAGGGCATGGCAGAGGAGAGATTCGTTTTTCCGGATGGCTCTTTGAAGCTTTCCGAGGGCGGTTAAGCGAAAGGAGAGGCTTCTTGTGGCGTTGGTGTGGTAGTAGGCTCTCTGGTCGGCGACTAAGGTGTGGATGTTCATGGGCTGGTTCCTCCGTTTCATAAGCTATCTGCAGGTGTATATGTAGAAAAACCGGTTTTTATACGGTTTTCGTATTTCGGGCTGCGTGGACAGTTTACCATAAAGTGGAAGAGGGCGTCAATGGATTTCTGGCCCGGGTACACAGGAAGAAGTTTCCTGGACTTATGGCAGATTTCTGTTGCAGCCAGTGGGCCCCGGTGTTATATTAAATGGAAGATGGAGGCAGGACTTATGGTTTATGAATATGAATCCCTGATTTATGAGGCGGAGCAAGAGGGCGGGGCCTATGTGATTTTCCCCTATGATCTTAGGGCAGTGTTTGGCAGAGGGCGGGTAAAGGCCCACGTTACCTTTGACGGGGAGCCCTATGAGGGCAGCATTGTAAATATGGGTGTGAAAAACGCGGATGGAAGCATCTGCTATATTATCGGCATAAGAAAAGACATCCGGGCAAAGATCAGAAAACAGCCCGGGGACAAAGTGCGGGTGACGGTCCAGGCGGCAGAGACGGAAACGGAAACCCGGATGTGGACCTGTCCGGAATGCGGGCGTACCTTTAAGAAGCAGAACCAGGATCACTACTGCGGGAAAGCGCCGGAAACCATAGACGACTATATTGCCGCCCAGCCGGAGGAGACGAGGAGATATCTCCATGCCGTACGGGACGCCATACGCAGGGCGCTGCCTAAGGCCCAGGAGCGGATTTCCTGGAGTATGCCCACCTTCTGGAAGAGGCAAAACCTTATCCATTTTGCGGCCTTTAAAAAGCATGTGGGCCTGTACCCGGGACCGGAGGCCGTGGAGGCGTTTAAGGAGCAGCTTAAGGAATACAAAACCAGCAAGGGAGCTATCCAGCTTCCCTACAGTAAGCCCCTTCCCCTGGAGCTTGTGGGGGAGATCGCCAGGTGGTGTTACGCCAGGGCGGATGGGGAATGAAGCAAGGAGAACAGCTATGCAGATTGTTTATCACGAAAGCAACAAAACGTTTCATCTATACAACGACGCCGTCAGCTACATCATGATGGTTTTGAAAAACGGCCATCTGGCCCAGCTTTATTTTGGGAAACGCATCCGGGACAGGGAGGACTTCTCCTGTTTTCTGGAGATCATAGACCGGCCCATGACTGCCTGTGTCTATGAGGAAGAGAAGGCCTTTTCCCTGGAACATATAAGACAGGAGTACCCGGTCTTTGGAACCACGGATTTCCGTCATCCGGCAGTGGGGATTCTCCAGGAAAACGGAAGCCGGATTATGGATTTCCAATACAAATTCCATAAAATCCAGAACGGAAAGCCGGGGCTTTTTGGACTTCCGGCCACTTATGTGGAGGATGAGGGGGAGGCGAAGACGCTGACCCTTACCCTGGAGGATGCGGTGACCGGGATCTGCCTGGAGCTTTTGTATACCATATTCGCCGGGGGCGGCATTGTAGCCAGAAGCGCCCGGCTTACCAACGGCGGATCTTGTCCCGTGCGTCTGGAGCGGGCCATGAGCCTTTGTCTGGATCTGCCAGACCACGACTATGTCTGGATGCAGCTTTCCGGGTGCTGGGCCAGGGAACGCCATGTTTACAACCGCAGGCTGGAGCCGGGGGTGGTGTCCATCGGAAGCATGCGGGGCCATTCCTCCCACGAGCACAATCCGTTTCTGGCATTAAAGCGGCCGTGTACGGATGAACGCCAGGGGGAGGTCATCGGCATATCCTTGATCTACAGCGGCAATTTCCAGATCCAGGCGGAGGTGGACGCCCACGACACTCTGCGGGTGCTGGCGGGCATTGACCCGGAGACCTTTTCCTGGAAGCTGGATTGCGGAGAATCCTTTCAGACGCCGGAGGCGGTTCTGGTGTATACGGACCAGGGATTAAACGCCATGAGCCAGACTTTCCACAGGCTGTACCAGAAGCGGCTGGCCAGGGGATACTGGCGGGACCGTACCCGGCCTGTCCTTCTAAACAACTGGGAGGCCACCTATTTTGACTTTACGGAGGAGCGCCTGGTGGAGATTGCCAGGAAAGCCATGGAGTGCGGCGTGGAGCTCTTTGTGCTGGATGACGGCTGGTTTGGGAAGCGGGACAGCGATTACGCGGGCCTGGGGGACTGGACGGCCAACCGGGAGCGGCTGCCCGGGGGCATTTCCGGGATTGCCTCCCGCATTGAGGAGCTGGGGCTGAAATTTGGCCTCTGGTTTGAGCCGGAGATGGTCAATGAGGATTCGGATTTTTACCGGAGCCACCCGGACTGGATTCTGTCTGCCCCGGGCCGCCGGGCATCCAGGGGGAGACATCAGTATGTGCTGGATTTCTCCCGAAAGGAAGTGGTGGACGCCATCTATGCGCAGATGGTGGAAATTCTGGGGAACGCAAAGGTTTCCTATGTGAAATGGGATATGAACCGGAGCATTACGGAGTGCTTCTCCAACGGGTGGCCGGCAGACCGCCAGGGGGAGGTCTTTCACAGATATATTCTCGGGGTGTACGATCTGTATGAGCGGCTGACGTCGGAATTTCCCCAGGTGCTTTTTGAGTCCTGCGCAAGCGGCGGGGGCCGTTTTGATCCGGGACTTCTCTACTATGCGCCCCAGGGATGGACAAGCGACGATACGGACGCCGTAGAACGGCTGAAAATCCAGTACGGCACGTCCTTTTGCTATCCGGTTAGCAGCATGGGGGCCCATGTGTCGGTGGTTCCCAATCACCAGGCGTTTCGCAACACACCCCTTCACACCCGGGCAAACGTGGCCTTTTTTGGCGCCTTTGGCTATGAGCTGGATTTAAATAAGCTGACGGATGAGGAGATCCGGGAGGTGAAAGAACAGATTGCCTTTATGAAAAAATACCGGGAAGTGCTGCAGTTTGGGACGTTTTACAGGCTGAAAAGCCCCTTTGAAGGCAATGAGACCGCATGGATGGCGGTGAGCGGGGACCGGAAAACGGCGCTGGTTGGATTTTACCGGGTGTTAAACAGCGTCAACGGCCCGTATACGCGGCTTAGACTTATGGGCCTGGATCCGGATTGCCTCTACCGGAATCTTTTAAGCGGCACCTGCCATTACGGGGATGAACTGATGTACGCGGGGCTCATTACCAGTGACGACACGGCGGGCCAGACGCCTGCGGATACCCTGCACAGCACGGATTTTGAGTCCAGGATTTATGTGCTGGAGGCAGAGGGAGGGGATTGGGGATTAAGTGATCCATTTCCCAGCAAGTCTTCCAGGGTAAACTGAGAGAGATACGCAGAAATTACTTCATCCAGTCCTTTCCACAGAGGGAGCGTAGGACAGTGGTCTTTTCGCGGGCAGGTGTTCTGCCCCGGTTCCAGGCAGGCAATAGGCGCCAGGGAACCCTCCATTAGTTCGATGACGTCCTTTATATTGTATTCCTGGGGAGCTTTGCCCAGCCGGTAACCGCCGCCTTTTCCCCGCACAGCTATAAGGAGGCCGCTTTTCACCAGATCCTTTACTACGATTTCCAGATATTTTTCAGATATCTCCTGGCGGGCGGCCACCTCCTTCAATGGTACGAAACCGTCCCCCTGCTGTTCTGCAATATCCGCCAGAAACCGGAGCGCATACCGGCCCTTTGTGGAAATCATCATAAAATACACCTCCGTTCCTGTTTGACTTCTGCTTTTTCCTATTATACCAAAAGGTTAATAGGAATTCAATATTTATGAATTACCTATTGACATAGTAGGTTTATAGGTGTATAATCTTACCAATATATCAAAGAGAAAGGGGACTACGTAAATGAGCGCATACAGTAAGGGAGCGCAAGAGGCGCAGAGTAATGGAGTACCCGCAAGGGCATATAAATTTGAAACCATGCAGCTTCATGTGGGACAAGAGAAGCCAGATCCGGCCACGGATGCCCGTGCAGTGCCGATTTATCAGACTACTTCCTATGTATTTCGTGATTCCGCCCACGCCGCGGCCCGGTTTGGGCTGGCCGATGCCGGCAATATTTATGGGCGTCTTACCAATTCTACCCAGGATGTGCTGGAAAAACGGCTGGCTGCTCTGGAGGGCGGCGTCGCGTCGCTGGCTACGGCCTCCGGCGCCGCGGCCATTACCTACACGATTCAAGCCCTGGCCCAGGGTGGAGATCATATTGTGGCGCAAAAGACCATCTATGGGGGCAGCTATAATCTACTGGCCCATACGCTGGCTCTCTTTGGCGTCGAGACTACCTTTGTGGACGCCCATAACCTGGAGGAGCTTGAAGCGGCCATCCGTCCCAATACCAAGGCGGTGTATCTGGAGACACTGGGAAATCCCAACAGTGATATTCCGGACATTGACGCGATTGCCGGGATTGCCCATGCCCATGGTCTGCCTCTGGTGATTGACAATACCTTTGGCACGCCTTACCTTATCCGGCCGATAGAGCACGGAGCCGATATTGTGGTTCATTCCGCGACAAAATTCATAGGAGGCCATGGCACTACCCTGGGTGGCGTCATTGTGGACAGCGGTAAGTTTGACTGGAAGGCATCCGGCAGGTATGCCCCCATTGCCGGGGCAAATCCCAGCTATCACGGAGTCAGCTTTGTGGATGCAGCTGGTCCGGCGGCTTTTGTCACTTATATCCGCGCTGTCTTGCTGCGGGATACTGGGGCGGCCATCTCCCCCTTTAACGCCTTCCTGTTGCTGCAGGGAGTGGAGACCCTTTCCCTAAGGATGGAGCGTCACGTGGAAAACACAAAAAAGGCGGTGGCGTTTCTGGCCAACCATCCTCTGGTGGAAAAAGTCAATCATCCCGGCCTTTCCGGTCATCCGGACCATGGGCTGTACAAAAAATATTTTCCCCATGGCGGCGCGTCCATTTTCACCTTTGAGATCAAGGGCGGGCAGGAGGAGGCCCACGCATTTATCGACCATCTGGAAATCTTCTCACTGCTGGCAAACGTGGCGGATGTAAAATCCCTGGTGATCCATCCGGCGACAACCACCCACTCCCAGCTTTCCCCGGAGGAGCTGGCTGACCAGGGTATTAAACCCAATACCATACGCCTTTCCATCGGCACAGAGCATATAGATGATATTCTGGCTGACCTGGAAAATGGCTTTGCAGCGGTGGTGCCAGGATAGGAGGGAAGGGATATGTCTGGAATTTATACATCAGCTGACCAGCTGATCGGCAGAACGCCGCTTCTGGAGCTGACCCATATAGAGGCTGCTTATGGACTGAAGGCACGTATTCTGGCCAAGCTGGAATATCTGAATCCGGCTGGCTCGGTGAAAGACCGGGTGGCCAGGGCTATGATCGACAATGCGGAGGCCGGAGGGAAGCTAAAGCCTGGTTCTGTTATTATTGAACCCACCTCCGGCAACACGGGGATTGGTCTGGCAGCCGTGGCGGCGGCAAGGGGATACCGCCTAATGATTACCATGCCGGAGACGATGAGTGTGGAGCGCCGTCAGATTCTGAAAGCTTATGGCGCTGAGCTTGTGCTTACGGAAGGGGCAAAAGGGATGAAGGGAGCTATTGCAAAGGCCCGGGAGCTGGCGGAGGAAATCAAAGACAGCTTCATTCCCGGCCAGTTTACCAACGCGGCAAACCCGGCCGCCCACAGGACCACCACCGGCCCCGAGATCTGGGACGATACGGAGGGGAACGTGGATATCTTTGTGGCGGGAGTCGGCACAGGCGGAACCATTACCGGCGTAGGGCAGTATCTGAAGGAAAAGAATCCCGCAGTGAAGGTTGTGGCCGTGGAGCCTTCCGGTTCGCCTGTTCTTAGCGAGGGCCGTTCCGGATCCCACAGGATTCAGGGGATTGGGGCGGGATTTGTCCCCGAGGCGCTGGATACTGGTATTTATGATGAGATTTTCCCTGTTCTGGATGAGGCGGCCTTTGCCGCCGGGCGTCTTGTGAGCCGCCGGGAGGGAGTTCTGGTGGGCATTTCCGCAGGCGCGGCGCTTCATGCGGCCCTGGAATTGGCGCAGAGGCCGGGCAATGAGGGGAAAACCATTGTGGTGCTGTTTCCGGATACGGGGGACCGCTATCTGTCCACACCTCTGTTTGCGGAGGGCTGTTGAAGGCCGGGCTCTTGTCCGGCCGGGAAAAACAGAAGCCAGTACTCCTATAAGGTATGTTGGGCCGGGTTTGTACATATACTGGAGAGAAGAATCTTTCGTGCAGGAGTACCCATGAAGCAGTGGTGGAAAAAAGGAATTTTTGTATGTATTCTCTTGATACTGGCATTTCCGGCTCTTACGGCCAGAGGAGAGGCAGGCGACACGCCGGAGGAACTAAATCAGCTATACGCCCAGTCGGCGGTTCTTATGGACGCCGGCTCCGGGCGTATTTTGTTTGAGAAAAACGGACAGGAAGTCCGCCCCATGGCCAGCACCACCAAGATTATGACATTGATTGTTACCCTGGAAAACGCGGATCTTAACAGCGTTGTTACCATATCCGGATACGCGGCGGGCATGCCAGACGTGCAGCTGAACGCCCGCAAAGGGGAGCAGTACCGGCTGGAGGATCTGCTCTGTTCGCTGATGCTGGAATCCCACAATGATTCGGCCGTGGCTATTGCGGAGCATGTGGCGGCGGGGATGTACGGGAGGGAGAATATCCAGGAGGTAGGACAGACAGAGGGCCGGGCGGCGGGGGAAACCCTGGGGCCGGAGGAACCGTCCAATGCCCAAAAGAGTACAGACAATGCCATGGAACAGGGGGGCATTGCGGCGGAGGCGGCCGGGAAGGACGCCTCCCTTCGCACAAAGGAGGAGAGCAGGGCCCTGGTAAAGGAGTTTGCGGCCCTTATGAATGCCAAGGCCCGGGATATGGGATGCTTTGACACCCATTTTGTCACTCCTAACGGCCTGGACGGCGAGGACGAGGGGGGAGCCCACGCCACCACGGCGGCGGATCTGGCAGGAATCCTGCGCTATTGTATTACCCAGTCTCCCCAGAAGGAGCAGTTTCTGGAAATCACCCGCAGGTATTCCCACAGCTTTACGGACCAGAAGGGAAGCCGAAGCTTTACCGTCAACAACCACAACGCCTTCCTGCAGATGATGGAGGGGGCCCTCACCGGCAAGACGGGATTCACAAGCCAGGCGGGGTACTGCTATGTGGGAGCTCTGGAGCGGGACGGAAAGACGTATATTGCGGCCCTTCTTGCCTGTGGCTGGCCCAACCACAAGAGCTACAAGTGGAGCGATATGCGAAAGCTTATGAATTACGGGCTGGATCATTACGATTTCCATCCCTTCTCTGAAGCAGGACCCGATCCGGACGCCCTTTCCCCCATTCCGGTGCTGGGAGGAAGGGGAGAGGACATTGGGGAGATGGTCTGCACGGAGGTGGAGGTGGCGCAGGAGGCTGCTTTAAGCTCTTCCCCCCAGGGGATTCTTCTTAGGGCGGATGAGTCCATACAGGTGGAATACCAGGTGAAAGAGCAGTTGGAGGCTCCTGTGGAGAAGGGCGCGCCTGTGGGCAGCGTCCGCTACCTGGTTAACAACGAGGTCTTTAAGACAGAGCTTCTCGTAGCGGGGGACAATGTTTCCAGAATTGATTTTAAGTGGTGTCTTAAGCGGGTGGTGGAACTGTATCTCTGATTTTGATTGTATTTCACCCAAAAACAGGATATAATCAGCAGTAGAACAGACAAAAGAAAGGATCCCCTCATGGCAAAAGCGGAAAATGAAATCAAGTGGCACAGACTGGACAACACAGCCAATATTTTCCCGGTCATCTCCAACGAGGCCCTCAGCAATGTGTACCGCATCGGCGTGGCGCTGAAGGCGGATGTGGAGCCGGAGCTCTTAAATGAGGCGCTGCAGCATATGCTGCCCTGGTTTGAGAGCATGCGGGTGCGGCTCAGGCGCGGCGTGTTCTGGTATTATTTTGAGACGAATCCCAAGGCGGTGCCTCTGGGGAAAGAGGCGATGTACCCCTGCAGGTATATTGTGCCGGAGACCAACAACCAGTATCTGTTCCGGGTGAGCTACTATAAAAACAAGATCAATGTGGAGATTTTCCATGCGCTGACAGACGGGTACGGAGCCATCAATTTTCTGAAGGAGCTGACGGCCCAGTATCTGCGCCTGCGCTACCCGGAAAAATTTACCCAGCGCCCCGACGGGCCGGTGGAGCGCACCTCCTTCCAGGTGGAGGACAGCTATGGAAAATATTACCGGAAGGAGCCGGCAAAAGGGTATGGGGGGATTGTGGCCTACGAGATTAAGGATGCGTTTCTTCGCCCGGGGATGATGGGGGTTACCCACGGATTTCTGGATATCCCTTCCTTAAAAGAGGTGTGCCGGGAGCATGAGGTGAGCATTACCCAGTATCTGGCCGCCGTATTGGTATACAGCATTTACCAGACCTATTATAAGGAAAAGCCGGACAGTCATGCCATCCGCATTAATATTCCCGTGAATCTTCGCCAGTTCTTTCCCTCGGAGACCACCATGAATTTTTTTGGGGTGGTGTTTGCGGAAATGAAGCTGGAGGAAGGGCGGGAGTACGCCTTTGGGGAAATGTTGAAAATGGTTTCGGAAAATTTTTCCAGCCAGCTTACAAAAGAACATATGGAGGAGCTCATCGCCTACAATGTCTCCAATGAGAAGAATAAGTTTCTGCGGTGGATGCCGCTCTTTCTGAAATATATCGGTATCCGGCTTATTTACAAGCGTTCCTCCAGGGCCTTTACCACCACCTTGTCCAACCTGGGACTTATCCGCATGCTGCCGGAATACGAGCCCTTTGTGGAGAGCTTTCATTTTATTATGGGGGCTTCCCCGAAACAGCCGCTGAAATGTGTGGTCTGCTCCTATGGGAAGGAGCTGATTTTCACCTTCAGTTCCGCATTTTCCAATAACCGCCTCCAGCAGGCCTTTTTCCGGAAATTAAGGGAGGACGGCGTGAAGCTTAAAGTGGAGGGAAACGGCGTTTACAAGGAGGAGAAGCCCGGAAAGATTCCATACCCGGAGCACCTGTCCCGGGAACCAGGGTACTACATGTGGACCACAGGGTATTTCATGGCTTCCCTGGTGCTGGGACTTGTGCTGGTGCTTTTGAATATCGCCTCCTACCAGGGAGTTCCCTGGTCCCTGGCCGGTATGGGAGCCATCGCCTATTTTTTGTTTACCATGCGGTTTTCCGTCCACCACAATGCCAACCCGGCTTTAAAAATCATGGCCCAGACTCTGGGCGCCCAGGTGTTCTGCCTGCTGGCGGACTGGGCCACAGGGTATTCCGGCTGGTCGGTAAATTACGCGGTGCCTGCCCTTTTGCTGCTGGCAAATGGAATGAATCTTATTCTTATGGCGGTAAATTATATGAGCTGGCAGAGCTATCTCTTGTTCCAGATTGAGTATGTTGTGCTGGGCCTGCTTCCGCTGACCATGTGGCTTTTGGGCGTTATCACAAGCCCGTTTCTGACGGTGACGGCCCTTTTGAGCTCCCTGGTGCTTCTGGGGGCAAGCTTCCTAAGGGGAGATAAGAAGGCCAAGGCGGAGCTGAAGCGGAGGTTTCATGTGTGAGAGAAGAACGGGTGTTTGAAATATTCCGGGAAAAACAGGAAGGGGGAGGATTGTAAATGAAACAGGAGACAAGACCGTTTGTGCCATGGCAGTTAACAGACGACTTTATGAGGGCTGCTTTTGTAAAGCTGGGAGTTCCCATGGAGGATGCAAGGCTTTGCGCCGACGTGTTGCTGGAGAGCGACCGCCGGGGCATTGAGAGCCACGGCTGTAACCGCTTTAAGCCTATTTATGTGGACCGCATTAGGGCGGGGATCTTAAATCCGGTTACCAGGATTGACATTTTAAGGGAAACCCCCACAACCGTCGTGCTGGACGCCAACGACGGCATGGGTATGGTGGCGGCCCGGAAAGCCATGGATTTATGCATGGAAAAAGCCCGCAATTTTGGCATGGGCATGGCGGCTGTGCGAAATTCTTCCCATTACGGTATCGCAGGCTACTGGGCGTCCCTGGCCACAAAGGAAAATATGATCGGTATCACGGGCACAAATGCCCGGCCGTCCATTGCCCCCACCTTTGGGGTGGAAAATATGCTGGGTACAAATCCTCTGACCTTTGGCATGCCCACGGACGAGCCGTTTCCCTTTATGCTGGACTGCGCCACTTCCATTATCCAGAACGGAAAAATCGAATATTATGCCCGGATTGGACAGGATACGCCCGCAGGTATGGTGATTGGCCGGGACGGGACTAAGCTTACCGACAGCGAAGAGATCTTAAAGGATCTGCGCAGCCAGAAGGCGGCCCTGGCGCCCCTGGGCGGCCTTGGGGAGGAATTGGCCGGCTATAAGGGGTACGGCTACGCAACGGTTGTGGAAATCCTCTCCGCAGCCTTACAGTCGGGACTGTTTTTGCGGGCGCTGGACGGAAAGGATGAAAACGGCCAGAAGCGGCCCTATCATTTAGGCCATTTCTTTATGGCCATTGACACAGAAGCCTTTATGGGAGCGGAGGCCTTTAAGAAAACCTGCGGCGATATTTTAAGGAGCTTAAGGAATTCCCAGAAGGCCCCCGGGCAGGAGCGCATTTATACTGCGGGGGAGAAGGAATACGAGGTCTGGATGGAGCGGAAGGATAAGGGGGTTCCCATGACAGAGGCTGTAAGGAAGGAATTTATCCAGATCCGGGACGAGCTGGGACTTACACAGTTCCACTTCCCCTTTGAAGCTTAAGCCGGCCGGAAAACAGCTGAAAATCCAGGCAGCGGAAGCCTGGGACAGAGGACAAACAGAAAAAAGGAGACGCAAAAAGGAATAAAGACAGATGAAGATACACACAAATAATACACCGCAACAGAAAACAACGAAAAGCAAGAGCGCCAGACCTGCGCCAAGCCTTAGCGGAATCATTGTCCGGGACTTAATCACCAATATCACGGCCACAAGCTCCGGCCATAAGCTGCAAAACGGGGAGTACCGGAAGCATCCGGTGGAGACGAAATGGCATTGTCCCCGCTCTTTTGAGATGGAGGAGCTGAGTATGCCGCATTTTTCCGTGGAATATCTGACCCCGGAGAGAATCACCAGCGACCGGGCTGTGCTGCAGCTTCACGGCGGCGGGTATATCGGCCCCATGAAAAATATTTACCGCACCTTTGCCACCTATTACAGCAGGGCTCTTGGGGGCGGACGTGTGCTGACCCCGGATTACCGTGTGGCGCCGGAGCATGTGTTTCCGGCGGCTCTTGAGGACGCCTGTGCAGCCTATGAGTGGCTTTTAACCCAGTACCCGGCCCACAAAATCATTGTGGCGGGGGATTCCGCCGGGGGAGGCCTGGCCATGGCTCTGACACATTACTTAAAGGATCATGGGAAACCCCTTCCGGCAGGACTTATCGCCATGTCTCCCTGGACGGACCTTACGGCCAGCGGCAAATCCTATGTGACAAATTTTGAGAAGGATCCCCTCTTTGGACGGACGGAGGACAGCATGCTTTTCAACAAGGATTACGTGGGAGACAACGATCCGGAAAATCCCTATATTTCCCCGCTGTTTGGGGATTTTACAGGGTTTCCGCCTATGCTGATCCAGGTGGGCGGGTATGAGATGCTCCTAAGCGATTCCCGCCAGGTGGCCAAAAAGGCAAAAAAGGCCGGGGTAAAGGTGCGCTGCACTGTCTATGAGGGCATGTTCCATGTATTTCAGATGGCAAAAGGCGCAATTCCGGAATCCAGGCGGGCCTGGAAAGAGGTGTGGGAATTTCTCTCCAGGTAAGAGAGACAACAAGAGCGGGATTCTGCCCGGTGGGAGATGAAAAAAGTTGTGGGACAGTCTGAAGGATGGACAAGGGATGCAGTATAGAATTTTGGTGGCGGAGGATGACAAGGGCTTAAACCAGGGTATCCGCCTGGCCCTGCGAAAAGAAGAAATGGTGTTTGATGCAGCCTATACCCTTAAGGAGGCGCGAAAGCTCTGGCGGGAGAACAGGCCGGATATGGTCCTTCTGGATGTGAATTTCCCAGATGGGAGCGGCTTTGATTTCCTGCGGGAGCTGCGACGCTCTTCGGACATTCCCGTGCTGGTGATTACCGCTAACGATATGGAAACCGACGAGGTGACGGGGCTTACCCTGGGGGCGGACGATTATATCACCAAGCCGTTCAGCCTTATGGCTCTTAGGGCCCGGGTGGAAAATATCCGCAGGCGGGCCCTTAAGCCTCTGCGCCACATATACCAGGAGGGGCCCTTTTGCTTTGACTTTGAAAAGCTTGGTTTTTTTGTGGATGGTAAGGAGATCCCCTTAAGCGCTCCGGAACAAAAGCTTCTTAAACTTTTTGTGTCCCATCCGGGCCAGACCCTCCCCAGGGAAATGCTGGCGGACAGAATCTGGACGGACGGCATGGAGTATGTGGACGAGAACGCCCTGTCCGTGACGGTAAGCCGCCTTCGGAGGAAGCTTGAGGGCGGGGGACATAAGAACCCCATCGCCACCGTGTATGGGGTGGGCTATGTGTGGAGATGGGGGGAGGAGGACTGATGCCAGGAGCTAACAGAATCGTTTCCCGGCTGGACAAAATGATTACGGACGCCATAAACGGTGATTTTGTGGAAAACGTCTACGATGAGACAGAGCTTTCCCGTCTGGAATGCCGGTTCCGCCAGTATCTGACGGGAAAGGAGATGACGGAGGAGAAGGTGCGCCGTGAGCGTTCCGCCATCAAAGAACTGGTGACGGATATCTCTCATCAGACCAAGACTCCCATCGCAAATATCTGTCTCTACACCCAGCTTCTGGAGGAGATCAGCTCCCCGGAAATGCTGCCCTATGTGCGGCAGATCCGTCTCCAGACGGAAAAGCTTCAGTTTCTCATACAAAACCTCACTAAAATTTCCAGGCTGGAGAGCGATATAATAAAGCTCCGGCCCGTTATGCAGCCGGTGGGGCCTTTGCTTGAGGGAGCAATCCGTGAGGCCCGGGGAAGGGCGGACGCCAAAGGCATCCGCATACGACTGGCCGGGCAGGAGGAAGCCGACGCCGCCTACGATCCCCGCTGGACCGGGGAAGCCCTGGGAAATGTGCTGGACAACGCGGTAAAGTATTCTCCCGGGGGAAGCCTTGTTATCGTATCCGTCAAGGCTCTGGAAATGTTTGTCCGCATCCAGGTGGAGGACGCTGGGATGGGCATCCCGGAGGAGGAGCGGGCCCAGATTTTTGAGCGGTTCTACCGGGGAAGGAATGCCGCGGAGGAGGAGGGAAACGGCGTAGGCCTTTACCTTACCCGCATGATTCTTAAGCGGGAGCGGGGGTATATCAAGGTATCTTCCGGGAATGGGGGCGGAAGCTGCTTTTCTATTTATCTGCCCAGGACATAGGGTGCATTTTATTTAATTCTTGCAGATCTGTTAGATTTCGGAAAGATCCTGGAAAGATTGTTTTGGTATAGTCTGTTTATACAGAAGCGTGAACTGTATAAGCAGACTTTTTTATGGAGAGGGAGTCTTAAATGCCTTTCCTTAAAAAATCTTAAGCGTGGAAAGGAGACAGACATGGAAATCTTAAGGACAGAAAACCTGAAGAAATATTACGGGGAGGGAGACACCTGCGTAAAAGCCCTGGACGGCGTGGATTTTTCCGTGGAAAAGGGGGAGTTTGTGTCCATTGTGGGTACCTCCGGCAGCGGGAAATCCACACTTTTAAATATGCTGGGAGGCCTGGACCGGCCAACCTCCGGCTCGGTTACGGTGGACGGGAAGAATATTTTTTCTCTGAAGGAGGAGGCACTGACCATTTTCCGCAGGCGGAAGATCGGCTTTGTGTTCCAGAGCTATAACCTGGTGCCCATTCTCAATGTCTATGAAAACATTGTGCTGCCCATAGAGCTGGATGGGGAAAAGGCAGACAGGAAATTTGTGAATAAGGTTATAGAGATCCTGGGGCTTACGGAAAAACTGTACGCTCTGCCCTCCCAGCTTTCCGGGGGACAGCAGCAGCGGGTGGCAATCGCCCGGGCCCTGGCCTCCAAGCCGGCCATTATTCTGGCGGATGAGCCCACGGGAAACCTGGATTCCGCCACCAGCCAGGATGTGCTGGGGCTTTTGAAGGTTACCGGGGAGCGTTTTGGCCAGACTATGGTAATGATTACCCACAACGAGGAGATTGCCCAGATGGCGGACCGCATTGTGCGCATAGAGGACGGCCACATGGTAAAGCCGGCAAAGGGAGGAAAATATGACGCCGGCGGGGAAGGCTTAGGGGCCGGGAAAAATGGAGATGCTTCCCAGGGAGGTGCGTACCATGCGTAAGGTGAGGAACAACCAGGCGGTAAAACGGCTGGCAAAAAAGAGCTTCACGGCCAGCCGCACCCGGAATACCATTGCGGCTATGGCCATTTCCCTTACGGCCATTCTGTTTACGGCGGTCTTTACCATCGGGCTTGGAATCATTGAAAATACCCAGCGAAGCACCATGCTCCAGGCCGGAGGCGACGCCCACGGGGCAATCAAGGATCTGACAAAGGAGCAGTATGACATCCTGGCAGAGCATCCTTCCATCAAGGAGTGCGGCCGGGATATTGTGGTGGCCAATGCCGTGGAGAACCCGGAATTTTTGAAACGCCATGTGGAGATCCACTATCTGGACCAGAATCTCTATCCCCACTGGTTTGTGGAAATCCTGGATGGGAGAGAGCCGGAAACGGCGGAGGAAGTGCTTATGGACAAGACCTCTCTGGAGCTTCTGGGACTTCCGGCTAAGGCCGGCGTCCAGGTGACCCTTGCCATACAGGTACATCCGGGAAGCAGGCCTGTGGAGCGTGACTTTACGGTAAGCGGCGTGATAAAGCCTGCGAAGGCCATGAAGGTAGGCTTTGTGTTTGTGTCGGAGGCCTACCTGAAAGCCTATGCCAGTGAGCTGGAGGCGGGAGATGAGGCTTACAGCTCCACGGGGAAGATCACCATGCATGTGCTTTTTGCCAATTCCAGGGGGATTCAGGGGAAACTCGATAAAATCATCACGGACAGCGGATTTTCCCTGGATGATACTTCCCCGGACTATGTAAGCTCCAACGCCAACTGGGCCTATCTCTCTGACGGCGCGGAGAGCGATCCCGTTACCATAGCGGGGCTTGCTGCTGCGGTGATTCTCATTATGGTGACCGGTTATCTTATAATTTACAATATTTTCCAGATATCGGTAATCCGGGATATCCGTTTTTATGGCCTGTTAAAAACCATCGGCACAACAGGTAGACAGATCAGGAGGATTCTTCGAAGGCAGGCTTTTAAGCTTTTTCTTCTTGGAACGCCTGTGGGACTTGTGCTGGGATACGGGGCGGGAAATATCCTGCTGCCCTTTGTGGTGGCGGCAGGCACCGCCAAAGACCGGGAGGAGATTCTGATATCCGTTCACCCCTGGATTTTCATAGGGGCAGCTCTTTTTACCCTGGCGACGGTTCTGATTTCCCAGTGGAAGCCGGGGAGAATCGCGGCAAAGGTGTCTCCGGTGGAGGCGCTTCACTACACAGGGCAGGGGAAGAAAAGCAAACGGCTTAAGAAAACCACCGACGGCGGAAAGCTTTTCCGGATGGCATTGTCCAACCTGGGGCGAAGTAAGGGGCGCACGGCTGTGGTGATCTGTTCCCTCTCCCTTACGCTTGTGCTGATGAATACTTTTTATACCATCACCAGCTCCGTGGACAGAAACGGCTTTCTCTCAAAGATGATTCTCTGTGAGGATATCATCGGAAACGCCGCCTTGTGGAATTACAATTATCATGTGGTGGATGAGGACACCGCTCAGGAGTGCAGCCTTACGGAGAGCTTTATTTCGGCCTGCCAGCAGCAGGAGGGATTTTCGGAGGGCGGAAGAATCTACATGCACCAGGCCGGGGCGTACATGCCGGTGGAGAGCTATGAAGTCCCGGATTATATTCCCAGAAATGAGGAGGGCGTTCCCGGATCCTGGTATGCCTTTGGCTTCCAGCCTTTTAACGGATATGAGACGGGAGCGTACACCGCGTCTATCCACGGAATAGAGCCCTTTGTCCTGTCTAAAATGACGGTGGTGGAGGGGGAGAGCGATCCGGCGGCAATCTGGGAAAAGCTAAAGACGGGAGGCTATATTCTCTATAGTGTTCCCGTGGACGACAATAATTTCGTCATGGAGGACAGTATTTTGCATCACGCCGGGGACAAGATCACATTAACCTACAGGGACGGCGGTCCCACAAAGGAGTATGAGATCCTATCTGTGATAAAAGGTCACAGCTTCAGTCTCACCAACCGCACAGTCGGCACTTTTTCCTATTATATTACCGCGGAGGAATTTAAGGAAAACCTCTCCGACATTTATCTTATGAGTTATCTCTTTGATACAGAGGAGGGCGGGGAGGAGGCCATGGAGGAATTCTTAAAGACCTACACGGAGGAGGTGGAGCCCCTTATGTCCTATGAATCCCGGAGTACTTTCCAGGGAGCCTTCCAGGAAATCCTGGGGACCATTACCCTGGTGGGGGTGGCCCTGGCAGCCGTTATCGGCGTCATCGGCTTCCTGAACTTTATAAACGTCATTCTTACCAGCATAACCACCCGCAGACGGGAGTTTGCCATGATGGAGGCCATCGGCATGACAAAGGGCCAGCTTGTGGGTATGCTGACCGCGGAAGGGCTGTACTATTCGGTCTTTACCATCCTGGGTTCTCTTATGGCGGCGGCCCTGTTCTCTCTCACCGTAGTCAGGGCTATCGGAGGAGGTATCTGGTTTATCCATTACCGGTTTACGCTGCTGCCTGTGCTGGCGGCAAGCCCGGTACTGCTGCTTCTGGGAGCCTTGATTCCAAGGGTGGTCTACAGATTTCGGAAAAAAGAGAGCATTGTGGAGGAGATTCGGGAGTAGACGAGGCGGCGGTCTGTGCCGCCATAGAAAAGGAAAGACTGCAGGCCAGGGGCGCGCCCCTGGCTTTGCGGCCTTTTCTTCCTGCTGATAAGTACCCGGTATGGGATATTTTTTTAGCCCACAGCTTTGTCCAGTCGATCTGCTTTTGCTTTTCCACGCTGGGGTTTTCGATGACGCGCTCAATCTCCGTTATCTCTATGCCAAAGTCGATGAGCTCGTCCAGGGTGAGACGGTACAGGGCGGACAGCTTTTTGGACTGGCAAATGTCCGGCAGCGTCTACCAGGGAAAAACTGCATTTGCGCCTGGTTTCTTAACATTTCAGGGATTCCTTTCACCGGTTATCCCCCAAAAACAGCCACTTATGGCAAAACAGTGGAAATTCCCTGGCCGATTGCCTATACTGTATTTAAATGGAACGCCGGAAACATGGCGGGATACGATATCCCCGAAGGGTATCGGAAGAAAGGAGGTGGCGTGGGCTTCGTGGAAGTGGAGATTAAAATTGACAGCGCCTGCAAAGAGCCCAAAATCATTATATGTACGGAAAAAATAACAGACCAGGTAAACGAGCTTGTAAAAAAACTGTCGGGAGAGCCCCCGCGGATTATTTCCGGATTTCGCGGGGAAACGTTTTGTGTACTGGAGCAGGGAGAGATCCTGCGTGTCTATGCGTCGGAGGGAAAGGTTTTTGCGGTGACTCCGGAGGGGGAATACACCCTTCGCCTGCGGCTTTATGAGATGGAGGAACGTCTGGACAGAGACAGGTTTATCCGTATTTCCAATTCGGAGATCATCAACCTAAAAAAGGTGAAACGCTTTGACTTAAGCTTCACGGGAACAATCTGCGTTTCCCTTTCCGACGGCACGGTAACGTATGTCTCCCGGCGCTATGTATCCAGAATCAAACATGCATTAGGACTGTGAGGTAATAGCTATGAAAAAGAATATAATATTGCGAAGCCTTCTCGGAGGCCCTTTGGGACTTACCATAAGCTATGTGATAACTTTGGTGATTTCGGTATGTATGGCAGACGGCCATTATTACCCCGTTTCCCCGGAACTGATTGAAAAATGCGGCAGTGAGATAAACGCCGTGGTTGTGCAGGCTGTTCTCTCCTTCCTGTGCGGCGCTATGTGGGGAGGCATGTCGGTGATGTGGGAAATGGAGGAGTGGAGCCTCCTTCGGATGACCGCTACGCATCTGGTGACTGTCTCTGTCGTTTCCTTCCCCATGGCCTGGATTATGGAGTGGCTTCCCCATAATGTGCCGGGGGCAGTCTCGTATTTTGGCATATTTTTTGGGATTTATCTGGGAATCTGGGTTTTTCGGTACAAAAAAATGAAATGCCGCGTTGCGGAGCTTAACCGGGTGGTGCAGGAGAGAGGGCAGTAACTATACAGATGCTTCTGTCAGAAGATACCGGGAAATACACTGTAAAAAACGCAACGGCAGAAAACTTGTGCCAGGAAAAGAAAGCTATTGTGGAGGCGGGGAAATCCGCCTCTGTTTTGTATAGGAAATGCATCCGGAATGTAACGGATTTGTAACCGGAAAAAAGTTTGACAATTTCCTATTAGAATAGTATAATGGCTTTGTTTTAAAGACAAAGGAAGTAAGAGACATGCAGAATAATGTTTTAAACTATTTAAAGGAAATTGTGAAGAAATGTCCCCACAAAACGGCCTACTCTGACGGGCGGGAGTCCCTCACTTTTGGGGAAGTCTATGCACAGACCAGGAGCGTGGGAAGTTATCTTGCGGGAAAAGGTATTTACAAGAAGCCTGTGGTAGTCTTTATGCGGAAATCCCCCAGTGAGGTGGCGGCATTTTTCGGCGTTATCACAGGCGGCTGTTTTTATGTGCCCATTGACGAGGAGATGCCAGGGGGAAGAATCCAGTTAATCCTGGATAACGTGCAGTCGCCTCTGGTGATCTGCGACCGGGATACCATAGAAAAGGCAAAGGATTTCAAGCTGGGAGAGGGACAGGCGGTTCTCTATGACGAGATCTCACAGGGAGAGGCCGACGAGACGGTTTTGGAAAATATTTATAAAAAAGCCATTGACACGGATCCCATTTATATTGTGTTTACTTCCGGGTCCACAGGGATTCCCAAGGGGGTGGCTGCCTGCCACCGGTCTGTGATTGACTATGTGGAACAGCTCTCTGAAATCCTTGGATTTGGGGAGGATACTGTATTTGGAAGCCAGACGCCCCTCTATTTTGACGCCTGTTTAAAAGAGGTGTACTCTACCTTGAAATTCGGCGCAACCACTTATCTGATTCCCAAAAATTTGTTTTCCATGCCAGTGGCTCTGGTGGAGTATCTCAATACCCACCGGGTTAACACCGTGTGCTGGGTGGTTTCCGCCCTTACCATGGTCAGCGCCTTTGGGGCCTTTGAGACGGTGAAGCCGGAATATCTCCACACGATAGCCTTTGGAAGCGAGGTATTTCCCATAAAGCAGCTTAAGCTCTGGCAGGAGGCCCTGCCCCATGCGGTATTTACCAATCTGTACGGCCCTACGGAGGGCACGGGCATGTGCTGCTATTACCGGGTGGAGCGGGAGTTTGCCGACGACGAGGTCATTCCCATCGGACATCCCTTCCCCAACAGGGAAATCCTGCTTTTGACAGAGGACGGAAAGCCCGCGCCCCAGGGAGGCCAGGGGGAGATCTGCATCCGGGGAACGTCGCTTACCCTGGGATACTACAACGATCCCGTCCGTACCGGGGAAGCCTTTGTGCAGAATCCCCTGAACAGCGCGTATCCGGAACTGATCTACAGGACCGGGGATATGGGACGTTACAACGAGGCGGGAGAGCTGGTCTTTGTTTCCCGCAAGGATTATCAGATCAAGCATATGGGACATCGCATTGAGCTTGGGGAGATTGAGGTTAATGTAGACATGCTTCCGGAAATCCGCATGTCGGCATGCATTTACGACACAGAGAAATCCAAAATTGTGCTTTGCTACGTGGGGGATATTTCCGAGAAGGAGCTGACGGTGGCCCTGCGAAGCAGGCTGCCCCGCTATATGCTGCCAAACAGGATGCTGAAACTCGATCAGATGCCTCTTACGGCAAACGGGAAGCTTGACCGGATTACCTTAAAGCAGATTTACGAAAAGCGTTAAAACAATTCGGCAAATGTCCCCACAGGGGGCCTGCCAGACAAATAAGGAGAGAATGAGTTATGGAAGAGTTAATGAACATTTTAAGCGAGCTGCATCCGGATGTGGATTTTGAGAAGGAGGAGCGCCTGGTGGAGGATATGATTCTGGACTCCTTTGACATTGTGAGTCTTATCTCGGAGATCAACGAGGAATTTGACGTGACCATCACCGCAAAGGATATGATTCCGGAAAATTTCAATTCTGCTAAAGCCCTGTACGCTCTGATCCAGAGGCTGGAGGACGAATAAATCAGCAGGCCTTGGGGCCGGGAAACGGGATTGTCTGGGAAAGAGTCTGAGGGGCAGGTTTTATGCTATTTACATCATATGAATTTTTGGGATTTACGGCAGCTCTGTTTCTGGCGTATTATTGTGTTCCAAAGAAATGCCAGTGGCCGCTGCTGCTGGCGGCAAGCTATATTTTTTATTTTATTGCGGGGCCGGATTATCTGATCTATATTCTGGCTACCACGGCCACCACCTATGGAGCCGCCCGCCTGATTGAACAGAACGCAGACAGGCAGAGCGCCTATTTAAAGGAATACAAGGCAGAGCTGACAAAGGAAGAGAAAAAGGATTATAAAGAAGGGCAGAAGCGCATCCGTTTAAGATGGCTGGTGGTCTGCCTCCTTCTGAATACCGGCATCCTGGCAGTGGTAAAATACACCAATTTTATGATCGCCAATATTAACGACGTGCTGGCTGCCTTTGGAGGGAACAGGCAGCTTTCTTTCGTAACCCTGGCTCTGCCTCTTGGGATTTCTTTTTATACCTTCCAGGCCATGGGGTATCTGATTGATGTTTACCGGGGGACGATACGCGCGGAGAAGCAGTTCTTTCGATTTGCCCTGTTTGTCTCCTTTTTTCCGCAGCTTATCCAGGGGCCTATCAGCCGGTTTGGCGATCTTTCGGAATCCCTTTTTGAGCGGCATGCATTTAACGGAAAAACCGTATGCTACGGCCTGCAGCGGATGCTGTGGGGCTACTTTAAGAAAATGGTTATCGCCGACCGGATTCTGGCGGCTGTGACTACCATAATCGGAGATACCGGCACATACCACGGGGCCTATATCCTGGTGGGAATGCTGTTTTATACCCTGGAGCTCTACGCGGACTTTACCGGGGGCATCGACATCACCATCGGTATTGCGGAGGTAATGGGAATCAGGATACAGGAGAATTTCAACCGGCCCTACTTCTCAAAATCCCTTAAGGAATACTGGCGCAGATGGCATATTTCCATGTGCGCATGGTTCCGGGATTATGTGTTTTATCCCGTATCCTCCTCGGGGCCTATGCAGAAATTTACCAAATTTACAAGAAAACGCTTTAAGGGGGCCCTTGTGCGGCATCTGCCCGTACACCTTTCCTCCTTTGTGGTGTGGCTGGCCACAGGCGTGTGGCACGGGGCAAGCTGGAACTTCATTGTCTGGGGACTGCTGAACTGGGCGGTTCTGGTGGTTTCCGAGGAGCTGGAGCCTCTCTATGCCAGATTCCACAAGCGGTTTTTGGTGGGAAAGAGCCGTTCTTACCGGATTTTCCAGATGGGGCGCACCTTCCTGCTGGTCTGCGTGTTAAATCTGTTTGACTGCTACCATGCCCTAAGTGACACCTTCGGAATGCTGGCTTCTCTGTTTACCTCCGGGAACTGGCAGGTTTTGTGGGACGGTTCCCTTATGAATCTGGGCCTTAGCGGTCTGGATTACGGCATTCTTGCCGTGGGAACCCTGATGCTCCTCCTGGTGAGCCTGTCCCAGAGAAGCGGCAGTGTCCGGGACAAAATTGCGGCGAAGCCTTATGCGGTGCGGTTCTGCGTATGGTACGGCCTGTTTCTGATTGTGCTCCTTATGGGGGCTTACGGCATCGGTTACGACGCCAGCCAGTTTATCTATAACCAGTTCTAGCAGAATATTCTTCAGATTCCCGGCGTCGGCAGGGAACATGTGGGGCTGGAAGGAAAGGCAGAGAAAAATCCGAGATGGAACATACGATAGACAGAAACAACAAGAAAAAAGCCTGGCTTAGGGGAATCGTCTCCGCAATCCTGATTGTGGGAAGCCTGTGGCTTTTACAGAGGCTTCTGGTGCCAAAATATGTGGACGGCATTGTGGAGGGAGCCTTTGTGGCGGAATATTATAAGGAGGAGAAGGATTTCGACGTGATCTTTGTGGGAGACTGCGAGGTCTACGAGAATTTCTCCCCCATTGTCCTGTGGGAAGAATACGGCATCAACAGCTATATCCGGGGCAGCGCCGAGCAGTATATCTGGCAGTCCTACTATCTCTTAGAGGACACCCTGCGCTACGAGACGCCGGAGGTGGTGATTTTCAATATCCAGTCCTTACAGTTTGACAAGTCCCAGAACGAGGCCTACAACCGTATGTCCCTGGAAGGCATGGAGTGGTCCATGTCAAAGGTAAACGCCATCAAGGCCTCCATGAAGGAAAACGAGCATTTCCTGGACTATGTATTTCCTATTCTGCGCTACCACAGCCGCTGGAGCGAGCTTTCTGCCACGGACGTGGAATACCTCTTTAAGACAAAGAAGGTATCCCACAACGGCTACTATATGCGGGTGGATGTAAAACCGGCGGAGCAGGTGCCGGAGGGAAGAATCCTTAGTGACTACAGCTTTGGGGAAAACGCCTGGAAATATCTGGATAAAATGACGGCTCTCTGTAAGGAAAAGGGCATCACCTTAATTTTAATCAAGGCGCCCAGCTTATATCCCTACTGGTACGACGAGTGGGAGGCCCAGGTGGAGGAGTACGCGGCAGAAAACGACCTCAGATATATCAATTTCCTGGAGCTCCAGGAAGAAACCGGGATCGATTACAATACGGACACCTACGACGCAGGCCTTCACATGAACCTGTCCGGTGCGGAGAAGCTCTCCGTTTACCTGGGACGCATTCTGGCGGAGGAGGAAGGCCTTCCCGACCGCAGGGGCGAGGCGGAGCTTGCGGCCGCCTGGGAGGAGAAGATCGCCGACTACGAGGCGGAGAAGGCGTATCAGTACGAATATTATGGCATCAATAAAACGGTGACGGAACTAAAATAAAGTCGCGAAGGCGCACAAGAGGAACTTTTATGAGCGCTTTACCGAATGAAATTTTCTCTCAGACCATGTGCGGCGAAGGGACTTTATTCTTTAGAGCCGTCGCGTAGCGACTTAAATAGGAGAATCAGAAAATGTGCGGAATCTGCGGAGTTTTCAACCTCAGAAAAGATAAACGAATCGAAGCCTCCACCCTGGAGAATATGCTGGGGGCCATCCGGCACAGAGGGCCGGACGGAAGCCAGACCCTGGTGCTTGACCAGGCGGGCCTTGGCTTTAACCGTCTTAGCTTTATTGACCTGGAGGGCGGTATGCAGCCTTTGCAGAATGAAGATCAGACCATCTCCATGATCTGTAATGGGGAGATCTTTAATTTCCGGGAGCTTAGGGAAGAGCTGGAGAAGAAGGGGCATGCTTTCCGCACAAAGACAGACGTGGAGGTGATTCTCCATCTCTACGAGGAGAGCGGCACAGGCTTTGCGGACCGCCTGAACGGCCAGTTTGCCATAGCCCTCTACGATGATAAGAAGAAGCGTATGCTGCTTGTGCGGGACCAGATCGGCATCTGCCCGCTGTTCTACACGGTGGTGGACGGCCAGGTGGTGTTTGCCTCGGAGATCAAGGCTATCCTGGAGTACCCGGGGGTGGAGCGGCGGCTGAACATGAAAGCGGTTGACCAGCTGATGAATTACCCGGGCGTTGTATCCCCGGTTACCTTTTTCCAGGGAATCCACGCCCTGGAGGGCGGCCATATGCTGCATCTTTCCCTGGAGGGGGAAATGAAAAATCTGGAATACTGGGATCTTCACTATGAAGCGGAGGAGGAGGACAAGGGCGAAGCCTACTATGTGGAGCGCCTCCGGGAAATGCTGAAGGAAGCCATAGCCAGACGGCTTGTGGCGGATGTGCCCATTGGATTCTATATTTCCGGCGGCCTGGACAGCTCTGTGGTGGCCTGCTATATCGGGAGATATTTACTGAACAGCTATTATTCCTTTTCCGCGGAGATCGGCTCCGGAGATCTGGACGAGAGCCGTTTCCAGCAGATTATTCACGACTACGTGAAATCCCGGCACTACAGCGCAAAGGTGGCGGAGGAAGAGATCTGGGAAAATCTGGAACAAGTTATTTTCCATGCGGAATCCGCCGTGAAGGAGAGCTACGATGTGGCGGCATATCTGCTGTCGGGGCTTGTAAGCGCCTCCCCGGCCAAGGCGGTTCTCACAGGCCAGGGCTCCGATGAATTTTTCTGCGGCTATGTGGGCTATATGCTGGATCTGTTCCGGGGCATGCAAAAGGGCAAAATGACCCAGGAGGAATGTGAGGTCAACGAGCTTTTGTGGGGGGATCCCTATTTCCGCTACGAGCGGATTCACCCGGAAATCCGCAAAATCCACACCCGGATTTACAGTGCGGATGTGCGGGGCGAGGTGGAGCGTTTTTCGGCCTGGGCAGAGAGCCCCATCAACACCCAGAAGGTTAAGGGGTTAAGCACCCAGAAGAGAAGGTCCTACATTGATTATAAGCTGCGGCTCTCTGACCATCTGCTGGGTGAGCACGGGGACAGGATGTTTTTCTCCCACTCCGTGGAGGGGCGTCATCCCTTCCTGGACAAGGAGCTTCTGGATTTTGTGGTGACCATACCGGACAAATATAAATTAAACGGGACAAACGAGAAATATATCCTGAAACAGGCAGGCAAAGGGATTGTGCCAGACGAGATCCTGAAGCGGAGGAAATTCCCCTTCCAGGCTCCGGGCATGTCCGCCATGGTAAAGAAATCCGGCGGCGGGGAATTCCTGGAGGATGCGCTTATCAGGAAATATGGAATTTTTGATATAGATTATGTAAACCATATGAAGCAGGTTTACAGGCAGGATGATTTCAAGCTTATGGGAGCTTACGAGATCGATTATCTTCTGATCGTCATGACGGTTACTATGCTATGTGAGCGTTACGGCCTGTCTGTAGGATAGGGAGCGCTTACGAAAACTCTCATGCACCGGAACTTATGAGGGGGTTCTGTGTGAAATGGATGGTAACTGAGGGAAAGGAAGTAGTGCGGACATGAAACGGATAGAATATTCACCGATTTCAAAAGGAGTGGTTCAGACGGAGGGGTCAGCTTTAAGGAAGCAGGCATCCGGCATTGGTAATCCCGGGCAGGACACCTTATCTGACAGAGGCGGACGGGAAGATAGGGAGGACGCAGATTCGCTGGATTTAGAGGAGCAGCTTGTGTCGGCCCTGTATCTTGTGCAGACAAAAAACGAAGCTAGAGAGAGGGCGCAGGAAATTTCCAGGGAAACCCAGGGGAGAGGCGGCCAGGAAGCCCAGAGAAGAAGCGGGGCAAGAGGCGGCCAGGAAGCCCAGGGCAGAAGCAGGGGAAGAGTCTCCCAGGAAACCCAGGGCAGAAGCGGGGCAAGAGGCGGCCAGGAAGCCCAGGGCAGAAGCGGGGCAAGAGCTTTCCAGGAGCCCCAGAGAAAAGGGGGCCTTCAGGGAACATCCCGTGAAAGCCAGGGAGTCTCCCGTGAAAGAGGCGGTTCCCAGATTGGCCAGGACAGGGCCAGAGAAGGAGCACGCCAGTCTCAGAGAAGAGGCCAGGAGCCTTTCAATTCCCGTGAAATCCAGAGAAAAAGCCAGGAATCTTCAAGCTCCCGTGAACCCCGGAGAAAGAGTCAGGATACAGAATCCGCCCAGGCTGCCAGGAGAAGCAGGCAGGAGGCGGAGGCTGCCCGGAGGGACAGAAGAAGGCTGGAGACAGAGTGGAGAAAGGAAGTGCGCCCCAGAAAGAGGCGGAAAAAGGGGAATCCCGCCATTGTGCTGATTATCCTGGCAGTTTTCGTACTCCTTGCAGGGGGCGGCGGCTGGCTGTATGTGGACAGCCTGGCCTATAAGGTATGCCGTGTGGAGGCAGGCGTGGAGGTGAAACCCTCCGATTTTCTAAAGAAACCAGACGAAAACGCTGTCTTTACCGGAGACAGCCAGAACTTTGACATTACCGAACCCGGCGAATATAAAGTAAAAGTAAAGAGCGGCCTCTTTACCCATGGCTGCAAACTTATCATAGAGGACACCGTGGCGCCCCAGGCCCAGCCTGTGGATATGCGGGTGGAGAAGGGAAGTTCCTGTGAGGCGGAGCAATTTGTGACAGATATTGTGGATGCCACCCAGGTAACGGTATCCTATGGGCTGAAGCCGGATTTTGATACGGTTGGCGACCAGAATGTGCAGATTATACTGACAGATAAGGGGGGGAATCAGACCACTCTGGAGGCGAAGCTTACGGTATTTCCCCAGGATAGCGAGCCTCCCCAGATCATAGGAGCCACAGACCTTACAATTTTTGTTGGGGACAGCGTTTCCTACAAGAAGGATGTTACCGTGGAGGATAATAATCCGGAAGGCGTGGAGCTTTCCGTGGATTCTTCCGCCGTAAATCTCAAGGAGGCAGGCGTGTATCCTGTGGTCTACACGGCTACGGACGCGGCGGGGAATACCACAAGTGTGACGGTAAATCTTACCATAAAGGCCAGGGAGCACGGCATAGACGAGGTCAACGCGCTGGCAGACCAGGTTCTGGCCAGAATTCTTACGCCGGATATGACTCTGGAGCAGAAGGCGCGGGCTATATTTGACTACAACAAGAGCCACATCGGCTATATCAATAATTCCGACAAGAGCGATTGGGTGAAGGCTGCCTATGAAGGTCTGGCCCTGGGAAAAGGAGACTGCTATGTATATGCCTGCACGGCAAAGCTATTGCTTACAAGGGCGGAAATTCCCAACATGGATATCGCCAAAATCCCAACCGAGACCCTGCACTACTGGAATCTGGTAGATGTGGGCGACGGCTGGTATCACTTCGACACAACGCCCCGTGTGGACCATCCCGTCATTTACATGTGGACGGATGAAAAGCTGATGGAATACTCAAAGAACCATAAAAACTGTCACAACTACGACCATTCCGCCTATCCCAAGGTAAACTAGAAACAGGGAGGATGCGGAACTGGAAAAACAGCATCAGCCCGAACAAGGCCCCGGAAGGATTTCAGGATGCAGAGCAGCCGGAAATGCTTCCAGTACCCAGGGGCTTGGGAGGGAGGATGCGGAACTGGAATAAGAGGTTTTTCATGAAACGATTAGGCGTTATCGGCGGCCTGGGCCCCATGGCAACCGCATATTTCCTTCAGCTTCTGATTCAGATGAGCGACGCAAAGACGGATCAGGAGCATATGGAGGTTATTTTACACAGCAGGCCCCAGATACCCGACCGCACCCGGTATATTCTGGGTCACAGCGGGGAAAATCCAATGCCTCCCATGGTGGAGGTGGGACGCGGCCTGGCAAGCCAGGGGGCGGAGGTGATTGCCATTCCCTGCATTACGGCCCACTATTTCCAGGAAGAGTTGGAGGAAAAGATCGGCGTTCCCATTCTGCATGCCATTGAGGAAACCGCCTGTTATCTCAAGGAGGCGGGGATTGAGCGGGCGGGGATTATGGCCACAGACGGAACCATGGAGAGTTGCCTGTTTCAGAAGGCCTTTGCGGACCACGGCCTTCAGTGGGTGACGCCGGATAAGAACGGGCAGAAGCAGGTGATGCATCTGATTTACGAAAATGTAAAGGCCGGACGCCCGGTGGAAACCGCCCGCTTTGAGGAGGTATCCGGCCAGTTGTTCAGGGAGGGAGCACAGGCGGTGCTTCTGGCCTGCACGGAGCTTTCACTTATTAAGCGGGATTACCTGGTGGGGCCTGGCATACTGGATGTGATGGAGGTGCTGGCCAAAAAGGCGGTACAGACATGCGGCCATTTAAAAGGAGAATATGAGCGTCTCATCACGGCATAAAAGGTTGTGAGAGGGAAATTCCCTGTGAGACACAGGGGAAGAAGGCTCTGTTCATAAAAAACAATTTACAACAAGGAAAGAAGGAGAAAGATCATGAAGAAATTTATAACCATGTTGATGCTGGCAGGCGTGCTTTGTCTGACTGCGTGCGGAAGTAAGGAGAAGGTCATCGAGGGGGAGGGACAGACGGCCCAGTCCGGCGAAGAGGGACAGGCAGGCGGCTCCGGCAAGGGCTACACCTTTTCCGCAAACGGCATAACCATCGGAATGGATGTGGACGCAGCCCCCATTCTGGAGAAGCTTGGCGATCCGGCGTCCTATTTTGAGGCGGCAAGCTGTGCCTTTGAGGGCCTGGACAAAATGTATACCTACAGCGGATTTGAAGTGGATACTTATCCGGCGGCAGAGGATAAGGACTGTGTGTCTGCGGTGATCTTAAAGGACGACTCCGTCTCCACCCCCGAGGGCGTGGCCATCGGAGACTCCAGGGACAAGGTTGTGGAAGCTTATGGAGATGGCTTCAAAGAGGAAAACGGTTCCCTGGTATATGAGAAGGACGGCATGAAGCTTTCCTTTATTTTACAGGATGATGCGGTGGCTTCCATTGAATACCGTTCCACGGTTCTGGACAACCAGTAAAAAAAGAAAAGAAAAAAGGCAGGCGGATGATCCGTTTGCCTTTTTCTTTTTTTGAAAGGAGGAAATCCCCAGGGATTCCATAATGGACCTGAGGGGAATCGAACCCCTGTCCGAAAGCCTGTTCCCTGTTCTTCTACTATCATAGTCAGTTCTTTAAAATTCCCTCAGCCAGCCGGGAGCTGACACCCAACGGACCTTGGTAGCTTCATCATACGCCCATGCGCGCAAAGCTTAACGCATGTCGTTTCCTGCATAGTCGATGCCGGGTTCTTAAAGTGCAGGTGCTCTAAGGCCGACAGCTGCCATTAGGCAGCGTATGCTAAATTGTCTTCAGCGTTTATATTTAGGTTTGCGATTTGACGCATCGCCTGCGGATAGCTTCACCAGCTGCGAGACCCCCGTCGAAACCAGTACAAGCCCTGGTTATGCTGACGGTTGAACCAACCGTATTTTTATAGTATACACGAAACCGGGAAAATACGCAAGAAAAATTTTGCGGGATTTCCCCACACAACTTTTTCCACTTTATCTTGCGGGAAAAAGACGGCCATACTATAATAAGAGCATTGGAAACAACAGGAGTGTATAAGAATTACTATGAGACAGATCGAAAATCAGAAAGAGCTGGAGCACATCTGGAATACCTGGTCTTTGCAGGAATATTTTTCTTTTTCCATCCGCCCCTACACCCAGGTGGTGGAATTCGAGTCGGAGGAGGTGCTGCTCCATAAGGATGAGAAGCCGGAGAGCCTTTATTTTCTCTTTGAGGGGAGGGCAAAGGTCTGCCTGGCAGACGACGAAGGGAGGATTTCCTTAATCAGCTTTACCAAAGGGCCGTGTTTTCTGGGGGAGATGGAGATGATCGGCGCCCAGGAGCGGGCCCAGAGCGTGCAGGCAGTGACCCGGTGCAGGTGCTATGCCATAGATCTGGAAAAATGCAGGGACAAGGTGCTGAACGATGCAAAATTCCTGCGTAACCTCTGTCTTTTTCTGGGGCAGAGATTCCGGCGCAACACGGAAAACTATGTGCATAACCAGGCGTATCCCCTGGAAAACAGGCTTGCTACCTTTATTCTTCTCACCATGCATCACGGCATGTACACAGAGAAGCATACGGAGGTGGCGGAATATCTGGGGGTTACTTACCGTCACCTGCTGTATGTGCTGGCCGATTTCCGGCATAAGAATATCCTGGAGAAAACGCCCCAGGGCTATAAAATCCTGGATCTGGCGGCTCTCCAGGCCCTGGAAATCCATTGACGGCCCTGCCGTTTCCGAAAAAAAGCTTTTCGGATACACAGGAACCCTGTAAATTCACAAAAACTACATAAATATATGTTATCTTAAGAAAAAGAGACATCCCTGTAAGGCGGATGCGGTATTGGAATAAGGAGAGATGGCGGGATGGATAAACTAAAAATTTTAGTGGTGGATGATGAGAGCCGTATGCGCAAACTGGTAAAAGATTTCCTGGTAAAGAAGGAGTATGAGGTGCTGGAGGCAGGGGACGGCATGGAAGCGCTGGATATTTTCTTTGCCCAGCAGGACATTTCCCTGATTATCCTGGATATTATGATGCCGAAAATGGACGGGTGGCAGACCTGCAGGGAAATCCGCGGGTATTCCAAGGTGCCCATTATAATGCTGACGGCCAAAAGCGACGAGAAGGATGAGCTCCAGGGCTTTGAGCTGGGGGTGGACGAGTATATTTCCAAGCCCTTCAGCCCCAAAATCCTGGTGGCCCGGGTGGAGGCTATTCTGCGGCGCACCAGCCTTATCACGGCGGAGGATATTATCCGGGTGGGGGGGATAGAGATCAACAAGGCGGCCCATCAGGTGGCTATAGACGGGAAAGACATTGAACTAAGCTACAAGGAATTTGAGCTTTTGACATACTTTGCCGAAAATCCAGGGATTGCCCTGTCCAGGGAAAAGATTCTAAATAATGTTTGGAACTACGATTATTTCGGGGACGCCAGAACCATTGACACCCATGTGAAGAAGCTTCGGAGCAAGCTGGGGGAGAAGGGCACGTTTATAAAGACAATCTGGGGTATGGGGTACAAATTTGATATAAGCGGCCGGGAGTAATAAGGGTAATTTTACAAAAGGAAGCTGGGAGAGAGCATCTCAAACAGCTTCTTTTTTGGTGGAACAAATTATTGCTGACAGAGAGAAAAGAGCAGTTGTGACCTGAAGGAAAGAGGCATGACAGGGGAGAGGCATAAAGACGCAGCCGTGTCATTTCTGTAAACCCCAGAGAAAGGCTTGCAGATTCTGGCGATTACAAACCCCAGAACCAGGAATACAAGAATAAGCGCAGAATAAACAAACAGGATAATTTAAGTAATCACAGTCCGGAGGCTTTGTAAAAATTACAGGGCCTCCGGTGTTTTACAGAAATAATTATCTGAGTTAACAAAAAATTCACAGTTGTCTGTTATAATAAAATGCATGCTATACAGAAACAGGTTATGGCGTTCCGGGTGTTTCCGGAAGGGGAAAATATGGTCATATAAGCCATCAGAACAGGTAAGGAATGGGGTACAAAATCAGTGAAACATTCAATTAGAAAGCAGATGGCCGTCATTTTCATCGGCGTAATGTCCGGGGTGCTGCTGGCAACATGGCTGGCCAACGCCTTTTTTCTGGAACCTTTTTATATAAAAAAGAAGCAGCAGACAGTTATAGAAGCCTACGAAACCCTTAATCGTGGCGCGCAGGAGGGCCTTTTTGCGGACGAGGCGTTTCTGGAACAGCTAAATGGCATCAGCTTCACAGACAATATCTCTATGCTGGTCATTGATACAAGCGGAAACGTGCTGCTTTATACGGTGCGGGACTTCCGCATCTTAAAAAATATTCTTTACAGCTATATTTTTGAGACGGATATATCTGCGGAGGAGATAAAGGAGTTGGTAAAGACCGGGCAGTATATTATACGCCAGAGGCAGGATATTCTCACAAAGGCCGAGTATATTGAGATGCTGGGAACCCTGGACAACGGAAGCCCCTTTGTGCTTCAGACGGCAGTGGAGAGCATACGGGAAAGCGTGTCCGTCTCCAACCAGTTCTATGCCTACATCGGCATCGGGGCCGTGGCGGTAAGCTGCCTTCTCATCTGGTTTTTCTCCAGGCGTTTCACGGAGCCTATCCTGGAGCTGGCGGAGCTGTCGAGACGGATGACGGAGCTTGACTTTAACGCAAAATTTTCCGGAAAACAGAAAAATGAGTTCAGTTTTCTGGGAGAACACATGAACCAGATGTCCAGGAAGCTGGAACAGACCATTTCCGAGCTGAAAACGGCGAATCTGACTTTGCAGAAGGATATCGAGCAGAAAATCCAGATTGACGAGATGCGCAAGGAATTTCTCTCCAATGTGTCCCACGAGCTAAAAACGCCCATTGCGCTGATCCAGGGCTATGCGGAAGGCTTGAAGGAGTGCGTCAACGAGGATTCCGAGAGCCGGGATTTTTACTGCGAGGTCATAATGGACGAGGCGGGAAAGATGAACGTGATGGTAAAGAAGCTTCTCACCTTAAACCAGATCGAGTCCGGCGGCGCGTCCGTGTCCATGGAGCGTTTTGATCTTACGGCGTTAATCCAGAATGTGCTTGCCTCCACGGCCATCCTTATGGAACAGAACAAAATCCGGGTGAGCTTTGCGGCAAAAGGGCCGGTGTATGTATGGTCGGACGAGTTCCAGATTGAGGAAGTGCTGACAAACTATGTCAGCAATGCCGTCCATCACTGCCAGGGAGACCGTATTATAGAGATCAAAATGGAGCAGCTACAGGAAACCGTGCGCGTCAGCGTCTTTAATTCGGGAATGCCCATTCCGGAGGAGGAGCTGGAAAAAATATGGATTAAATTTTACAAGGTGGATAAGGCGCGCACCCGGGAATACGGAGGCAGCGGCATCGGCCTTTCCATTGTAAGGGCCATTATGGATTCCATAGGACGAGAGTGCGGCGTGCGCAATTACAGCAATGGGGTGGAATTCTGGTTTGAAGTGGACAGCAAGGCATAAGGATAGAAATGGGACATTCTGTCATATATTTCCTTGACAGCGCCGGGGATATATTTTAGAATATATTTAGATAAATGTAGAAGGGCCCTTAGAAATCATTGTTTTCCGGCAGGAGGTCTGGCATGGATAAAAAAACGATGTATAAACTCAGTTATGGACTGTTTGTTCTCACATCTGCCTGGGAGGGGAAGGACAGCGGCTGTATTATTAATACGGCAGGGCAGGTGACTTCCGAGCCCAACAGAATCAGTATTGCGGTAAATAAGGCGAATTTTACCCAGGAACTGGTGCAAAAAAGCGGTAAATTTAATGTTTCCATTCTCAGCCAGGAAGCAGATTTCGCCCTTTTCCGGCACTTTGGCTTCCAGTCCGGGAGAATCATGGATAAATTTGCCGGTTTTACAGACGTAAGGCGCAGCGCCAACGGTCTGTACTACATTACTGCGGGAACAAACGGCTTTATCAGCGCTAGCGTGGAGCAGTCCGTGGATCTGGGAAGCCATACGCTGTTTATCGCTTCCGTGGACGATATGGAGGTTCTGTCGGATGTGGAATCAGCTACCTACGCTTACTACCAGTCATCCATTAAACCAAAGCCGGAGAAACCGGAAGCTTCGGGAAACATTTTCTGGCGATGCGCGGTATGCGGCTATGTTTACCAGGGGGAGGAGCTGCCAGCGGATTATATCTGCCCGGTCTGCAAGCATCCGGCTTCCGATTTTGAAAAAGTTACGTCATAAAAACGAGTAAAAAATAAGGAGGAAGATAAAATGAGTGGAAAATACGCGGGAACACAGACAGAGAAAAATCTGGAGGCGGCTTTTGCCGGTGAATCCCAGGCGCGGAACAAGTATACATACTTTGCATCCGCTGCAAAAAAAGAGGGCTTTGAACAGATCGCGGCCCTGTTTCTCAAGACGGCCGACAACGAGAAAGAGCATGCGAAGATGTGGTTTAAGGAATTAAACGGCATCGGGGACACGGCGGCAAATCTGGGCGCCGCTGCCAACGGCGAGAATTTTGAGTGGACAGACATGTATGAGGGGTTTGCCAAAACGGCCGAGGAGGAGGGGTTCCCGGAGCTGGCGGCCAGATTCCGTATGGTAGGAGCCATAGAGAAGCATCACGAGGAGCGTTACCGGGCGTTGCTTAAAAATATTGAGACGGCGCAGGTGTTTGCAAAGAGCGAGGTTAAAGTGTGGGAATGCCGCAACTGCGGACATATCGTGGTTGGGACAGAAGCGCCGGAAATCTGTCCCGTCTGCGCCCATCCCCAGGCATATTTTGAAATAAGCGCGGAAAATTATTAAACATAATCCGCTGAAACGGAAGGGGCTGTCCCACGGAAAATACCGTGTAACAGCTCCTTTTTGGCGGAAAATAGAGAAGTTTTAAAAAAAATGAAAAATTTTGAAAAAAGGTGTTGACAACTGGAAAACTGTGTGGTAATCTAATTAAGCTGTCTGACAGGGCAGCACACAGGCGAACCTTGATAACTGAACAGTGAAGAAACCTTGAAAATTCAAGAAAAGAAGTTTTAATTCAGCTTACGGAAATAAGCGAACCAAGAAACAGTAAAACGGGAAAAG
>CAJTHL010000021.1 GCA_910576205.1 Clostridia bacterium
GCAGGATGTCTTTAAAGCTTTCCCTAAGCAGGGAATAGACATCCGCAACGCTGGAAATGTTGTTTTCAGAAATAATCTGTCGAATTTGCTCCTTAGCTACCGCCATAAAAATACTCCTTTTCGATAAGAATTGTCATATCTGAATTCTTACCTAAAAGGAGCCATTTTTTTCCAAAGACACAAACTATTTTACACTACCTGCAAGCGATTTCAATGGTTTTCTGTTATAATGAATCAGAAATGCGGATGCTTAGATCTTCGTAAATACATACGGGGATAGTTTTATCAAAGCAAATGCTCTTTTTCTTTTTTATAGTAGGATAGGCAGAAGTGCTCATACATTATTTATTCTATAATAGAGTAGGTTAATTATTCTTTAAAATGCAAGAATAAAAGAGGTCTCGGATTTTGTTCCGAGACCTCTGAAAATATACTTAGTCATAAAATGCATAATTTATTGTGAACCTTATTTCGTTTTCTTTTAATGTGCCTGAACCATCCTCAACTTCTTTTATTCCGACTTCCTTGACATCACCCATTCCTAAATACATATGAAAGAAAAGCTGTTGAAAAGTGTCTTTCATTGCGGCACCATGCAGACTTATACGGGCTTGTGATTCGGTTACATTAGCCACTAAATCGGGATTGAATGTTATATCGTCTATTTTATCAAAAATTTGTGGAAGAAGTTCTGTAAATTCTTCACTTGTATAAAGTTTTTCTGTATCTATTACCTCATCTAATACAGAAAGCGCATTTTCATATAATTCATCGGGACTAGAATATACAGATTCTGTTTCTACACTTTCTTCCTGCTGTGGTTTTTCTGTCTCTAATTCTACTTGCTCCTGTTGAGGCTCTTCCATTTCTGTTTCTGCCTGTTCGGGCTGTCCCGTTTCTACTTCCATTTGCTCTTGCTGCGGTTCTTCTACTGTTGTTGTTTGATTACCACATCCCACAACAGATAAAGACAATGCCAGTGCAAACATTAATACTACCGTATTCTTCTTCATAATATTTTTCTCCTTTTATTTAGGGTCTGAAAATAAATCATTTAGTTAAACCTATTATAGACTTAAAATTAAAAATATGTAAGAGAAAGGAGACAATAAATTTTGTTGAACCTATGATAATATATGACCAATTATGGGAAACCCTAAAGAAAAAGGGAATTAGTCAGTATAATTTAGTGACAGACTACAATATAAGCAAATCACTTTTGCAACGGTTACGGAATAATGAGGGCATCAGCACACATTCTATTAACATGTTGTGTAATATATTAGACTGTCAGTTACAAGACATAGCAGAATTTATAAAAGACAATGACTTTCAGACAAAGGACAATAAAGAGGGATAGCTGGTTATGAGTGAAAGAGCAGCTAACCTTCTTTTTTATTGCATTTTCAGTAAAACACAGACCCACATTTCAAGGTGTGTGTTTCTCTAAAGAAAATGAAAATTGAAACCCACATCCAAACACAACCGCTTGCACAAAAATAAGGGTATATCAGATTACTCCAACATACCCTTAAATCCTCAAAAATGTTGATTTTACAGCATTTCTTCTTAACCGAAGTATCTCTTTAACAGACCCTCAAATGCTTTTCCATGTCTTGCTTCGTCTCTGGCCATCTCATGAACTGTGTCATGGATTGCGTCCAGGTTTGCGGCCTTGGCCAGCTTGGCCAGCTCAAACTTGCCGGCGGTTGCGCCGTTCTCAGCGGCAACTCTCATTTCCAGGTTCTTCTTGGTGCTGTCGGTAACAACCTCGCCCAGCAGCTCTGCAAATTTCGCAGCATGCTCAGCCTCTTCGTAGGCAGCCTTCTCCCAGTATAAACCGATCTCGGGATATCCCTCTCTATAGGCAACTCTTGCCATAGCCAGATACATACCAACCTCAGAGCACTCGCCGTTAAAGTTTGCTCTTAAGCCCTCAAGAATCTCCTCGCTTACGCCCTTGGCAACGCCTACTACGTGCTCGGCAGCCCAGCTCATTCCATTATCCTGCTCCTTAAACTTGTCCGCTCCAACACCGCACTGGGGACATTTCTCGGGAGCTGCATCTCCTTCGTGTACATAACCGCAAACGCTGCATACAAATTTCTTCATGTTTCATTTCTCCTTTATTTTTATATTTTAATATCAGTAATAGTTACTGATATTAAGTTATCATAGTTTTTACTGCTTGTCAATACTTTTTTCAATTATTTTGTTCTCTGGTTTCCTTTTCCATACAGTGGGAGCAGATTCCGTAAAAGGTAGCCGTGTGGGACTGGATGGTTCCGTCGAAATCCCGGGCAGCCTCTGCCTCCAGACTTTTTACCAGGGGAAGCGCCATATCCAGCACTGCCTGGCAGCGTCTGCATATAAAATGGTAGTGGGGGTTCTGATTGGCGTCAAAGCGGTCGGGCCCCTCGGTGGAAATCTTTGTGATTTCTCCAATCTCGGCCAGCAGGGAGAGATTGCGGTATACGGTTCCCAGGCTGATATGGGGGAATTTTTCCCGCATATTTACATAGACCATATCCGCAGTGGGATGATCTTTGCGGTTCATCAGAAATAATTTGATGGATTCCCGCTGTCGGCTGTATTTCAATGCAGGCATCTTTATGCTCACCTCACTTAAAATTTAGTAATAATAATAATTACTATTTATAGTATACAGAAATTTAAGTATTTGTCAAGTAAATCCTGACTTTAAATTATTAAGAAATATTTTCCGGTGGATTCTAAGAAATTAAGAATTTACTAAGAATTTCTAAGGATTTGCATAAATCAATGGTTGACAAAGCGTATTCTAGTTGTTATAATTACTTCATAAATTTTAACAATTTTGTAATAATTTAAGTTCCACGGAGGATAACATGAAGAAATATCGGTTTACAGTTTTGTGCCTGACCGGAATGCTGGGTCTGAGCATGAATGCAATAGAGGTTGGAGCTACAGGATTTGGGGTAGATGCGGGGATTGCTTCTTTATTAAATGAAGCTCATGAGACAAGTCCCGAGGCAGACCAGGAGATCGTAAGAATTCTGACGCCGTCGGAATACGACAATGTATGTATAGCGCAGGTTGACAATTATGTAAATATCAGAAGCGCCCCCGGCGAGGAGGGGGAGGTTCTCGGAAAGCTCTACAACGAGTCGGCCGGAACCATCGAAGGAGAAGAGAACGGCTGGTACAAGATCACTTCCGGAACGGTTACAGGATATGTAAAGAGCGATTATGTAGTGACCGGCGAGGAAGCTGAGAATCTGGCAGAAGAGGTTGGAAAGCGGGTTGCTACCGTGACAACGGAGACCCTGCGGGTGCGTAATGACGCTAACCTGGATGCCGGTGTCCTGGGACTGATTCCCCAGGAGGAGGAGCTGACGGTCCTTGAGGAGGCAGACGGCTGGGTAAAGGTTTCCATTGAGGAAGGCGACGGCTGGGTTTCCACGGACTATGTAGATCTTCGGACAGATTTCGTGCAGGCGGAATCCAAGGCTGAGGAAGAGGCCCGCCTGGAAGAGGAAAGAAAAGCAAAAGAAGAGGCAGCTAAGAGAAACGAGAAGATCAGCAACAAGTCCAAGACCGAATCCGGCAACACCGTGGTCGGAAACGGCGGCGGAAGCGCAGGTGGAAACGCTGTGGTAGCATTTGCCAGCCAGTTTGTGGGTAACCCGTATGTATACGGAGGAAGCAGTCTCACAAACGGAACGGACTGTTCTGGGTTTGTAATGTCGGTATATGCCAATTTTGGCGTGGGACTTCCCCACTCCTCCAGCGCAATGCGCAGCGTGGGATACGGCGTAAGTCTTGCGGAGGCACAGCCGGGTGACATTGTCTGCTACAGCGGACATGTGGGAATCTACTGTGGAAACAATACCATAGTACATGCCAGTACACCATCCACGGGAATTATCTACACCTCTCCCGCCAACTATAAGAATGTACTTGCAGTACGGAGAATTTTCTAATCACAAAATAAAAATGCAATAAGTGGACGGCAGTGATGCCGTCCATTTTTATAATAATAAATTCCCCGGTTTTCCGTAATTTTCAGACACACAAATTTCACAAAAACATGTCAAGAAAAATCTTTTGGCAAAATGCACAAACTTTATATGGGGGGCGGAAAAGACATCCATATTCTGGGAATAATCCCAAAAAGTTATCCACATTGAAAAATGGCGTAAAAAGGGAAAAACTGAGTTATCAACCGAGTTATCCACATTATCCACATAAAAAAACAAAATTTTCATAGTTTACATAGTAAAATTCAAGAATATATGTTTTGTTTATATCTCATAAAGTATGGAAAATGTGGACAAATTAAAAAAAAGTCCTTGACAGGGCAGTATTCTCATATTTGTGCGAGTTGTCAGAAAACAGGTAAATTCCAAAGAAATAGTAGGGCTTTCCTTTTCCCAAGGAATCCGGTAAAATAGAGGAAATGAAACTAAGAGGGTAGATACAGTACTTTAAACAGGAGAGGTAATTGTGAGACTTCGGAATATAAAGGGATCCCGGGAAGTGATCGGGGCCAGCGAGTATGTGATACATGAACCGGAAGAACAGGCAGGGGCCTGGAAAGAGATTTTCGGAAATGAGAATCCCATCCGGATTGAGATTGGAATGGGGAAGGGAAGGTTTCTTATGGAGCTGGCCCGCAGAAATCGCCAGATCAACTATATAGGTATTGAGAAGTACAGCAGCGTACTGCTGCGGGCTGTCGAAAAACAGAGGGAGGAGGAGCTTCCCAACCTGTTGTTTATCCGTATGGAGGCAGAGCATATAGGGGAAGTTTTTGGCAAAGAGGAGATAGACAGGATTTATCTGAATTTTTCCGATCCCTGGCCCAAAGACAGGCATGCAAAGCGGCGCTTGACCTCAAGGGAATTTCTGGCCCGCTATGTCTTAATTTTGAAAAAAGAAGGGGTTGTGGAATTTAAGACCGATAACAGAGCGCTCTTTGACTTTTCCATGGAGGAAGTAAAGGAAGCGGGCTGGAAGCTTCTGGCCAGCACTTATGATCTGCATAGGGATGAAACCATGAGGGAAGGCAATGTCATGACAGAATATGAGGAGAAGTTTTCCGCCATGGGGAATCCCATTCACAAATATATCATTTGCCAGGGAGATTGAGGACGGATTCGCGGAAGCCTGCCAGCGAAATTCTGGCCCAGGCAGGTCCATAAAAATAAATTTACAAAAAATTTATATTTTTTTAAAAAAATGCTTGCATTTTTTAGGGGTTTCCATTATAATGATTTTTGTCGTTAAAAATGAAGACAGAAAAGCGCTTCTAGCTCAGTTGGTAGAGCACCTGACTCTTAATCAGGGTGTCCAGGGTTCGAGCCCCTGGAGGCGCACGCAGGGCACTGGTTTTGCAGCATATAAGCTGTGGGGTCGGTGCTTTTTTGCGTGCAAAAAGAGAATAGTTCCAGACACACAGGGCATACTAAGGGAAACATCGTCGAAAATGGACGTAAAAAGCCGGAGGAATGAGATGAACCACACAAAATACAGGGTCTGCCTGATTGTGCTGCTTGTGGCAGCCGTGGCGGCAGGAATTTTGTTTTATGTCTATGGGCAGGAGAAGGAGGAACCTTATCTGGGCGGCACGCTGGTTGAGCGCAGTGTGAATGTGGGGGAATACAGCATGGCAGATGGAAGATGGCGGAGCATTCACGAAGCCGGTATAGCCTTCCACCAGGAATGGAAGGGGGACACATTGCTTTGAGCGATATCCTTTATATAAAATTTGAAAAGAATATGGCGGTCCGTACCCAGAGCGTGCTGCTGGGGGACATTGCCGAGATGGAATGCAGCAATGGGTCTGTGGTAAACAAACTTAAGACCATTAAGCTCTTTACGTTCCAGAATATCAAAAAAGGTTCTCACACCTGTGCAGCACGGCAGATTTGCTCGGTTGTGGAGGTTGTTCAGAAAATTCATGAGGTGTGTCCGAACCTGGAGATTCAGAATATGGGGGAGACGGACTTTATTGTGGAGTATTCCACCAGGGATGTGGATCCGCCTTTGCTGTTATTTCTGAAGATCAGTATAGTATGTATAATCACCTTTTTTGGTGCGGCCTTTTCGATTATGGCTTTTAACAATGACGTTTCAACAACACAGTTGTTTTCCCAGTTTCATGAACTGGTGACCGGGGAACCCTCGGACGGATTTACCATCCTGGAGTTGAGCTATTCCCTGGGACTTTCCATCGGCATCATCGGATTTTTTAACCATCTGGGAGGACGCAGGCTGACAAAGGATCCTACACCCATAGAGGTGGAGATGCGCCAGTACGAGGATGATGTGGACACCACCTTGATTATGACGGCAGGAAGAAACGGTGTCCATAAAAAAGAGAAGGATGCCCAGAGCAGCTAAAGCCTGCCTGGGAGGAATGATGCGGAACTGGAAACAGTATCAATCCGGACAAGTCCCGGGAAGGATTTCGGGATGCAAAGCAGCCAGAAATTCTTCCAGATACCAGGGACTTGGGAGGAATGATGCGGAACTGGAATGGAGAATACAGATATGTGGCAGCAGATTTTAATGGCCATTACCGGCCTGGCAGCAGGTTTTGCCGTGGCCGGGGGATTGTTTGCCTTGATTATTGCCCTGGGCGTGGTGGCCCGGTTTGCGGGCAAGACCCATACGGCCAGGTATGTGTTCTGGTATGAGGATGCGGTGGCTCTGGGAGGAATCCTGGGAAACCTTATGAGCGTTTACCAGATCTCCCTGCCTGTGGGCAGCGTGGGGGCCGGGATTTTCGGGATATTTGCGGGAATATTCGTGGGGGCCTGGTCCATGGCCTTGACAGAAATTGTAAATATTATCCCTATTTTCACCAGGCGGATTACGCTGCGAAGAGGAATGGAGTTGATTATTTTCAGCATGGCCATTGGCAGGACGCTGGGAGCCCTGCTTTTTTATATCCAACGGTGGTAAGAACCGCATGATCCGTTTAGGGAGAGAGGCGGAGACGTTGTGAAAGGAGTGCGAAAGCAGACTATGCAGGAGCAGAATACAAGGAATCAGACACAAAAGGAAAAACAAAAGGAAGCACAGAAGGAGAAGATTTTAAATGATCTTTCCTCCCGGGATACCTTAGGCCAGGAGCAGAAACAAAAATATAACGACTATGTAAAGCAGGTGACGCCTACCCACAGCCTGCCTCTGGAAATGCTGAAGGCGTTTATCACAGGAGGCATTATCTGCTGTATCGGCCAGGGAATCTTAAATGTGGCGGGAATGCAGGGGCTGGACAAACAGACTGCGGCGTCCTGGTGCGGCATGCTGTTAATTTTGGGAAGCGTGGTCTTAACAGGCCTTAACATTTATCCCTCCATTGCGAAATGGGGCGGCGCCGGCGCCCTGGTGCCCATCACAGGTTTTGCCAACTCCGTGGCGGCGCCGGCTATAGAATTCCAGAAGGAGGGGCAGGTTTTTGGTATCGGCTGTAAAATATTTACGATTGCCGGGCCGGTGATTTTATACGGAATCTTTTCAAGCTGGGTGCTGGGCCTGGCATACTGGGCCGGGAAGATGATGGGGATTTTCTGACAGGACAAAAAATAAAAAGCAATAAGAGGATAAGAAAGATCGGGGCTTTGTAAGCAGGGTAATGATTGAAGAAATGTATTACCCTGCTTTTTATATACCTTTTGCGATAAGGAGGAAGAAAACAGTGGGCATTTTTCCATAACTCTGATATAATGAAATTTAATAACATCTTACCCATATTTCAAGAAAAATTTCGAGGTTATCAGAATGGAAAATCTGTTTCAAGTTATTCCATCCGGCTTTTTCAACTGTCTTTCCGGAGGCAGTAATAAAGAAATCTATTCGGATTGCATACAGATTATTTATGAACAATATGACAGGGAGATCTCTTACCGGATTTCCAGAAACCGTATCCGGGACGCTATAGCAGCCTATCTTCTGGAAAACCATGTGGATTTTATTGATAAGGAAGAGGAGAGCGGAACCGGGAAAAATTACAACGATCTTGCAAATGGAGTGATACGCAGATTCTGCTCCAGGGACGTGGGATGGCTGGAAGAGGACAACGACGACGCCACCTATGAGAAGCATATTATTATGACGGAACAGGGAATTCTGCTGGCTGAGTTTTTACAACAGCTGGGAAAACCGGAAAGAGAAGAGTTTTCCAGCTTTATTTATAATATTTACCATGTCCTGAGAAGTGAGGAGCAATGGCTACGGGATCCTTACGTGGACGGCTTGAAAAATATTTACCGCAATGCAAAATATCTGTCAAAGGCGCTGAAACGGCTGTCCACATTTATTAAGAAAATCATTGAGAAAATGGTGCAGGAGGAAAGCCTGGAAAGTCTGACAGAGAATATTCTGGAATATTGCGATGGGGATTTCATCCGGGAATACGCCAGGTTGACAAAACAGCAGAATATTCATATTTACCGGTCTTTTATCCGTTCAAAACTGGAAAGTATGTGCAAAGACGAAGAAAAATTTGAGCTTCTGGTCATTGGATGTTCCGTGGAGGAAAACCTGGAGGAGGAAGCGGCAAAGGAAAGGGTTCTGGATATGATTGACCGGACAAAGGGATTTCTGTCAGAGGACTACGACCGCATTATGAGGGATATCAAACACAAAATCAATGTATACCTGCAGATTGCCGTAGGACGCGCCCGGTTCTTAAGAAACAAAGAAGCAGATATCCGGGGAAGCGTGGAGCAGACCATGCGGTATATTGCAGAGGAGATGGAGGAGCTTGGCTGGAAGGATGAGGTTCCAGAGGAAATGGGCGGCCTGTTTCTCCTGGAAAGGAACGAGTTTATAGACGCGGGTTCTGTCCGGTTTCCCAGGAAAGCGCAGACTGTGCGAAAGGAGACCTTTGCCAGTCTGGAGGAGCTAACGGAGGAGGATTTGAGGCGCGCAAGGGAAGTACACGAGAGGGAAGCCAATAATCCCTATTCAAAGGAAAGGATGAAGGCGTACCTGGAACAGAGGATGGGAAAAGAAACACGGATCCATAGCGATAAGCTTCCTATGGAAAGCAAGAGAGACCTGCTTTGTGCCTTGTCGGCTGTGGCTTACGGAGAGGAAAACGGATATGATGTAGAACCGGAGGACGGCTACCTGGAGGTCAATCAGATGCTGTTGCGCCGGTTTTGGATAGTCAAAGGAGAGAGCGAATGAATATAGAAGAATTCTGGCAGGGATATACAGCATCGGAACGCGATTTGTTCCAGCGCGCCTGCAGGCGGCTGCTAAAACAGACCTTTATTGTGCGTGACAAAAATGAGGAAAATAAAAGGGCATATTATTTTATTTCCAAAAAGCCGGATCCGTTTTCAGCTTATTTCCGTTATATTGGCTTTGATATTCTCATTGACAGAGAAAACGGGGTTGTCATGCTCCGAAACTGCGCAGACGCAGGGGAGAATGGGAAAATACAGGCAAACCGTCTGGGGCTGAAAAAGGCGGAGAGCTTGGTACTATGCTGTCTTTGGACACTGTATGCGGACAGGGTGCGGTCTGGAAGCCTGTCCCGGTCCATTCTGGTTTCTATAACCGATCTGCGGTTTGAACTAGAAAAATATGGAATAAAGGACCAGATTGAAAAGAGCGCTATGGGAAACATCCTGGCTTTATTTTCCGGGTTTAACCTGGTGGATGTGAGCGGACGGGTGGGAGACGCGGACTGTATGGTCCGGCTGTATCCGTCGCTGCAATTCGCGCTGGACACTGAAGAATTCCAGCGGTTTGTGAATGTCACCAAGCGGCGTATGATGGAGAAAACAGGGGAAGCAGAAGGGGACGAGGAGGATGAGGATGCTGAGGAATAGAAAGACAGCCACAAAGATCTTGCTGGTTCAATGGTCGAGGTTTCAAAACGTATGTATAAGGCTGGAGGGTTCCACTCTGTTTACAGGCGTAAATGGAAGCGGGAAGTCCACAATTCTGGACGCCATGACATATCTCCTGACCGGAAATACACAGTTTAATAAGGCGGCAAAAGACCGGGACCGGACGGTGGCGGGTTATGTACGTGGGGATACGAAAAGCAATGGCGCGGAGAGGTATTTAAGAAACGGAGAAATAGTCAGCTACATTGCCATGGAATTCTGGTCGCCAGTGGAAAATGCTTATATGGTGGTGGGTGTGTGTATCGAGTCTGCCAATGAACTTTCCTGTAAAAGCAGCTGGTTTATCTGTAGAAATACATGTCTTAAGCAGATGAATTTTACAGCGGTAGAGGGGAGCCAGATCCGGTTTACACCCAGGCACGAACTGGCGGTGGATGGACAGAGGCTGAAGTCCGGCGATTTTTTAGGCAGAGACAGAGGGGTGGAACAGGTTCTCAGGGCTCTGGGACTGCGGTGTAATGTGGCGAAATACCGTTCCAGACTGCTGAAAATGATGGCTTTTAATCCGGAAAATAATATTGACCAGTTTATCCAGGAAAGCGTGCTGGAACCCGGCCAGGTGGATTCTTTAAAGGAACTGCGGGAACAGAAACGCCAGTTTGAACGCATTAAGGAAATGTATGAAAACCTGCAAAGCAGTAAAACCCAGCTGGAGCTTGTGGAGCTAAAGAGTGCAGAATATGAGAGGAGGCTGAGAAACCTGCATATCCGGGAGCTGATGCTGTGTTACCAGGAGCTGCGGCAGAGGGAGGAAGAAGAAAAAGAAATCCAGGAACAGCTGGTATCCCTGGCACATAAAAAGACGGTTCTGGAAAGTCAGAAAGGAGAACTGGACAAGCGCTATGAGGCGGCGGGAGAACGGCTCCGGATTGCGGAAAACAATGATGTTTTCCGGGGAATGCAGGAAAGCATTAGGGCTTTGAAAAGCCAGAAGGAAAAGCAGGAGGAAGAGCTTAGGAAATATGAGGAGAGGCTGGCGGAACTTAAGAAGCTGCAAATGCAGCTGTCGGATATGCTGAAATGGGCTGTGCAGTTTCTGGATGTGGAGGAACCGGCAAAAAAGTATTTATGCCATCTGGCGGAGCCGGAATACGACGAGGATAAGAAACTCCTTGCCTTTTTGCGCTTTGCGGAAGGAATAAAAGGGCAGCATAGGATTTTTAACCGGGAAGAGGTTCACTGTGAGGACCGGGGAAAGCAGCTGCGGGATGAAATCGATGAGCTGGAGGAGAAAATAAAACTTTTAAAGGCGAATCAGATGGTGTTTCCCAAAGCGGCCTGGGAGGCAAAACAGAAGCTGCAGGAAGAGCTCCGGCGGATGGGGACAGATACCAAAGTCCGGATATTTGCGGAACTGGTACAGGAAATAAAAGATGAAAAATGGCGCTCTGCTATAGAGACATTTCTGGGGAGAAAACGGTTTTACCTGATTGTGGACGGGCCTTACTGTCATAAGGCCATGGAAATCCTGGAACAGAAAGCTATCCATGGAGCGGATGTGGTGATTACGGATAAATTGCCGGATACCCAGGTTACGCCAGGATCAGCAGCGCAAATGCTGGTGATTCCCAATGTCTATGCCAGAAGATTCGCCAATTATCTGCTTAATGGAATCCATCTGTGTGAAACCTTGGAGGAGCTTCACGAATATCCCAAGGGCGGCTTGATGAAGAATGGAATGCTGGCTAAAAGCTATGCGGTTTCGTACATGGAACTGAAGAAAACATCTCTGTTTCTGGGAGGGGATTCCATACGGCATCAGCTTAAAGACACAGAGAAGGCAAAGCGGGAGAAGGAGGCAAAGCTTCAAAGGAACGAGGAGACCCTAAGACAATACAAGGCATACCAGGATGAAATTGTAAGTATTGACTGGAATGTGGAGCATTATAATTTCGGGGCGGCCAGGCTGCTGGCCGAGAGCGTGGAGCGTGGCCAACAGCTGAAAAGGGATATTGATAAAATCCAGGGCAATCCGGATTTCCTTGCCGTGCTGCAGGAGCAGCAGGACGCGAAAAAGGAGTATGAGAGGCTGAAAGCCGCGGTGGAAGTGATTTTCCAGGAGATTGGCTCCTGCAAAAGGGACCGGGAGACGAAGGAAGGAGATTTAAAACGTATTTCGGGAGAAATCTATGAGCGGAACCAGGAATATTCTGAAAAATGTATGCAGCACATGGAGCTGAAACGGCCTATGCTGGAGGAATATGAGCGGCTTATTAAGGGGAAGCCGGATACCTGGAGGGTGATTACACCCAAGACGGTCCGGAACCTGGAGGGGGATGTAAAGGAGTGCATCCGGCAGATGGAGGATGCCCAGCTTTCCTACTGTAAGCTGGCAGAAATCGATATAAACAAAAGGGGAGTGGGGTATATTCCTTTTTACAGGCAGGAGTACAGGAATATTGCCAATATTAAAATAGAAGAGGCCCATAACCGGCTGAAGGAGCAGGGCGAGAAGCTGGAAAGCGCCTTTATGAACGATTTTGTGGCAGAGATTAATGAGACGATCAGGGAGGCCAGGGCAGAGATTGAGGAAATTAACCGGGAGCTAAAAAAGATTCCCTTTGGCAATGATACATACCGGTTTGTGATGGATGAAAAGCCAGACCGGAGCGTGTTTTTCCGGATCTGCAAAAGACTGGAATATTATCTGGATTCTCCGGAGGTCTACATGAATTCCCCCAGGGAGGACGAGGAAATGGAGCATGACATCCAGGAGTTTATGAACGTGATTCTGGATGAGGAGGATGAGACAGAGTATACGGATTATCGCAGATATTTTGTCTATGATATGAAAATTATCAGCAGACAGGGCAAACAGGAAATTGTCGCGGACTTATCGAAAAAACAGGGTTCTGCCAGCAACGGGGAAAAACAGACGCCGTACTTTATTATTCTGGCGGCCAGCCTGCTCCAGTATTATCCAAGGCAGATATGCTGCGCCAGGCTTGCTTTTATTGATGAGGCATTTTCCGCCTTGTCCAGGGAACGGATTGAACAGATGGTGAAATATTTTGAGGAAAATGATTTCCAGGTATTTTATGCGGCACCGCCGGAAAAAATTGGAAGTATTGGGAGCTTTATTGATTCTACAGCAAGCCTGGCCATGTGTGGCAGGTATAGCCATGTTATGGAAGGGCTGGTGAGGCAGTGAAAACATTCAGCGAAGAACAGAAAAGGCTATTGGAGAATTTGCTGAATCAATATGAAAAAAGCAAGACATATACAGGTGAGAATAAGATTTCCCAGACCTTTGGTGCAGCTCCGGGAAAAATTTTCCCCGGTTATGACTCCGACTTTGCGGATGTAGACAGCGTCCGGGATTTTGAGTATCAGATGGAGGAACTGGAAGCTGTGGGACTGATAACCATAAAACGCGGCAAAAACGTAATAGAAAAGCTGGAGGCCAATCCGGAAAGGTGGCAGGAATATTATACGATTCTTGAAAGGCAGGAGCGGCGGATCCTGCAAAATATCCAGATGGAACTGTATCAGAGTTATCTGGGGAAGAACGCTTTACTGGACAGGTTTTGCCATGAGCAGATAAGCCGGCTGCGGGCCAATAAGAGGGCGGCTTTTGAAATGGAGGACGCCCGCGTTATTTTAGACCTTTGCCGGTTTATTCTGGGAAACCAGAGGGATATCCTGGAACGGGAATTGTCGATTGCGGTTCTTGGGGACAGTAAGCGATGGGAAAAGAAATACCGTTCCAGAGTCTGCTCTGTTTTGGAAAGATATGGGAATTTTAATGACCTTCTGCTGGGAATTTCTGATGGGGAGGACAAAGAGGATAAACGGGAGAGGGAGAAAATTCTTCTGGCGGAGTACCAGGTTTATGCAAACCCATCCTATGTACACTTTAAAGGAAATGCGGAATTCCTGTTTGATGATGGGCAGAGAATACGGATGAACCACCAGATGCCGGCGGCATTTTCCACGGAGGCGCTGGCGCATCTGGATTCTGTGCGGGTTCTGGACAAGCGGGTAATGACGATAGAAAATCTGACGTCATTTAACCGGATAAGCCAAGAGCAGGCATTCCTGATCTTTCTCAGCGGATATCATAATTCGGCGAAACAGAAGCTGATACGAAAGATATATGACGCCAATCCGGGAATTGTGTGGCAGCATTTTGGAGACATAGACCCGGATGGTTTTTATATTGTTGAAAATCTCCGAAAAGGAACCGGAATTGATTTCAGACCGGTTTTCATGGAGGCCAGTGTTTTGAACCGGTATCTGGCCTATGCGAAACCCTTGACGGAACGTGACCGGCGAAAAGCAAGATCTCTGCTCTCTAAAGAAATGTACGGCGATGTGGTGAGATATATGTTGGATACAGGGCGGAAACTGGAGCAGGAGATTGTCAGCTGGATGGAGGAAAAAAATTTCTCATGTCTGTAACGAATCCCCTTTTTTGCGGATAAACCTTATAGAGATATCTCAATAAGCTGCTTGCTTGGGAAAGGAAGGTGACTGGCAGGTGCAGGATATGGATCACATCTATCAGGAATATGCGCAACTGGTGTACAGATACTTGATATCCCTGTGCCATGACAGGGAATGGGCAAAGGACATGGTGCAGGAGACTTTCCTCAGAGCGGTAGAGCGGATTGACAGCTACCAGAATAACGGCAGAAGCCGGATTACTACATGGCTTTGCCAGATTGCAAAGTATGTCTGGTATCAGGAGCTGGAAAAGCGGGGCAGGAAGCAGGCTGCGGAGCTGCCAGAAGGGCTGGCAGCCCACCAGGATAAGGAACCTGAAGAACTGCTTTTACATCGGGAAACCCGGGTAGAGCTGTTCCGGGCCGTGCAGTCTCTTGGCGAACCGGCCAGGAGCGTGGTGCATCTGCGGCTGTCCGGGGAGCTGACATTCGGCGAGATCGGCGAAATCCTGGGACGAAGCGAGAATTGGGCCAGGGTTACCTACTACCGCAGCAGGGAAAGGATTGCGGCGCAAATAAGGAAAGAGGAAAAACCATTGTCGGAAGGGGAATGTATATGAGAGAAGAAGTCCATTGTAATATTATCAGGGATTTATTGCCCAGCTATGTGGATGAGCTTGTATCCGGGGAGTCAAGGGAGCTAGTGGAAGCCCATATCCTGGGCTGCTCCGGGTGCGGGGAATGTCTGCAAAAGATGAAAGAGGGAAGGGAGGAACTCACCGGGGAGGGGGAAATACAGGAGCAGGCCGTGGATTATCTGGCAAAAATCAGACGCTATGAACGCCGCCTTCTGGTTTCCGGCCTGGTGATAAGCTTTTTCCTGGGGGCGGCGCTGTATTTTGCCGCACTCTGCACGCCCCAGGTACTGGGGCTTATGGAGGGGGGACATATTTCGGAGTATGTCATAAGACGGCTGGAGCTTGTCTGGTGGCTGGTGGCTCTGCGGCTGGTGACGGCTGGAAGCTTGGTCTCGGCTGTCTATATGGTGATTCAGGTATTCTGGGGCGGAGGCGCCCTGTGGAAAAAGGACCGGTTTGCCAGAAAGCTGCTGTACCAGTGCCTGGCGTTTCTGGTGTTCTGCACATTGGTGTTTGCCCTGCGTCAGCCTTTTCTGGCGCTGGCGGCGGTTGCGGCAGTGATCGTGATTGGGATTGGATACCGGGTGAATCCTTAAGGGACATGGGAACGGGGAGATATGCGCTGTGGAAAAAGGCTCCAGTATAGTTATTTAAAGGACATAGAGGGAAGGGAAATGCGGAAAATGGAGAAAAGAGAGGGAAAAGCATTGGGAGAAACCAGAAAACTGAAATATGGAATCTTAAGTACATCGTCCATCACGCCTCGTCTCATTGACGCCGTGAGGGATTCCAGCGACAGTGAAGTGGCCTCCCTGGCCTCCCGGAGCCTTGAGAAGGCCAGGGAAAAAGCAGACCTCTGGAAGGTGCCAAAGGCTTACGGAAGCTACGAGGAGCTTCTTGCGGACAGGGAAATCGATGTGGTGTATATTTCCATGGTTAACAGCCTGCACTATCGCTATGCCCGCCTGGCCCTGGAAGCGGGACATCATGTGCTTTGTGAAAAGCCTTTTACTTTGTCGGAAGGGGAATCCCGGGAGCTGTTTGCTCTGGCAAGGGAAAAGGGGCTGTTTATTATGGAGGCGGAGAAGGTGGTGTTTCTTCCGGTGATGGGGGAGCTTAAGAGTCTGCTTAGGGCGGGGGTACTTGGGAAAGTGACAATGGCGGATTTTTCCAGCTCTTTTGACCCAGGGTACAATACGTGGTTTTTTGATGCCTTAAGGGGAGGCGGCCCCCTCTATGGAAACGCCATTTACAGCCTGCAGCTTCTGACCTACCTCTTTGACAGCGCGGTTTTGGACGCCCGGGGCCTCTGCACAAGGAGCGAAACCGGCGTGGAGGATCAGTTTGTTCTAAGTATCCTGCTGGAAAATGGCCTGCTGGCCGCCAACAAGACAAGCGTCCGCTCCCAGACCTGCCACACGGCCTACCTCTACGGGGAAAAGGGATATGTGGAGATTCCCTCCTACTGGAAGGCCCGGGAGGCGGTGATTCATTTTGCAGACGGCGCATCCAGAAGGATTTCTTACCCCTGCCCCCATGAGCTGGTCTACGAGGTGGAGCATGTGTCGGAATGCATCAGAAAAGGGCTCTGTGAGAGCCCTGTGATGACAGAGGAGATGACCGTATCAGCTATCTCTGTGTTGAATAAGATAAGAGAGGGATTTCCGGCTTAAATGCCGGAAGTCCCTTTCCTGGCATCGGAGTCAGCCATTTCCACCTGCTCCCCGGCTAATTTCAGAATATCTTCGATTTCCTCCACCTCCATATCCAGAAAGGCAGAGAGCTCTTCAATGGTTACCTGGCGCTCCAGATCATCGGTAAGCTCCCGGATACTGTCGCTGAGCTTATTGACCTTGTCCGCAATCTGATTGCCTGTCTGGCGGACCTGCACGGCTTCCTCCAGGGCTTCCCTAAGGGCCCGGCGTATTTCGGACTGCACGTATTCTAAAGGGGTGGTTCCATCCTCTCTGAGATTCAGGGTTTCCAGGGAGAGCATAAGGCCGATATTCCCCTCCTGCACCAGATCCTCCAGGGCAAGGCCCTGGCCGTGAAGCTCTTTTGCCTCTGCGAGAACATGGTGTAGAAGCTGCTCCGTGGCTACGGCTTTGGCGCAGGCATCCCCCTGCTCTGTCTGGAACAGCAGCTTTTCCAGAGCTTCCTCCTCCAGACGGGCAAAAGCCGTTAGCTCCTTCTGGTATCTTTGAAGGAAACGAAGCTCCTCCGGTGTGTAGGGAATACTTTGCCTTTCCTCCGTCTGCCTGGGGATATACCCCTTTATGGTGATATGGCTGGCAGCCAGGTATTCGTACACCAGCTTCAGTTGTTCCTCGTTTAGGGAAAGGGACGCTAAAAAATCCTGTATTTCTTTTGTGGACAGAGAATTTCCTTTCTCCTTTGCCAGAATGGAAAGATCTGCCAGCTTTTTCTGAAATTCCGCCCGCTCCATGGACAAACTCCTTTCCGGGATTTATACCCTTGGGGTACACCGTCACGGCACGCCTATGGCAGCCTCTTAGGGTAACCTCTTTTTTCATAATTCTACACGGTTTTTGGGTTTTGTCCAGGGGGAAAGGCGTTCAAAGGAAATTTTAGCGTCATCTTTTTTTCCTGCCCCGGGCTTTTACGTCCTGCTCGATCTTTGCCTTCCAGGAGGCGCCTGCAGGCTGGCTGCATACCCTGGCCTCGTGTAAAAATGCCCCTACCGCCTGGTAATTTAACTGGATTCCCCGGCTGTCGTTCTGGTAGGTAACGGCGCGCTCCTTTACGATGCCGAATTTTGCCGCTTCCGCTACAGCATCCATATTTGTCCCCAGGAAGAGAAACTCCCAGCCCCAGGCTTCTTTTTGCTTCTGAATCATGCTCCGCAGAAGGTCATAACTGTATTCCTGGCTGGCATTTTCCAGCCCGTCGGTGGTTATGACAAAAATCACCTTTTCCGCCCGCAGGCTTTCGGGCATTTGCTGCTGGGTAGCCGCCATGCTGGAAATGGTCCGGCCTATTGCATCCAGAAGCGCTGTTGAGCCCCGGACAAAATACTGCCTGTCGGTCATAGGCTCCACCTGCCCGATGGCGGTCCGGTCATGAAGGAGCTCGTACTGATCGTCAAAGAGCACTGTGGTAACCAATGCTTCGCCCTCCACCTTTTTCTGCTTTTGAAGCATGGAATTAAAACCGCCGATGGTATCGCTTTCCAGTCCGGCCATGGAACCGCTTCTGTCCAGTATAAATACAAGTTCTGTGAGACCTTTTTTCATATTCCACATCCTCCTTACAATAGCAGTATAGCAGGAGAATGCAGGGCATGGGTCGCCTGGCAGGCGACATTTGGGCTTTCCGGGAAAACAGCGGCTGTCAGGCTCCCAGAAGCTGCTGTTCATAGCAGAACAGCGCTTCATTGATGGTAAAGATATCATAGTCGCCCTTTTCCAGGAAATAGCGGATAATCACATCGGATTTCTGGCTGTTGGAGAATGCGTATCCCGCCTGGCTTAACAGTTCGGAGGCCTCCGGCAGCGATAACCTAAGCGCCACCGCCAGGGCAAGCACAGTCTGCTTTCCCGGGTGATAGTTTTTCTGCTTTCGTATTTTTGAAAAAAGCTTCCGGTCCATATTGGCCCGCTTATAGACCTCCACGTCTGTAAAGCCCTTTTCGTCAATTATGCGAAGCAGCATTTCCGTAAAGGTTTCTCCCATATTATCCAGCATGTCTTCCAGATTTCCGGGAGCTGACGCGCAGGCCTGGGGGGCAGAGTAGGAAAACGCCCGCGTGGGAAGAGGGATGTCCCGCTCTCTGATTTCCTGGACAAAACGAAGACTTCGGGAATTTTCTTCAAAATATGTGTTTATATAATGGCGCAGCTCTGTATCCAGCTTTTCACCCAGGGCCACGGCCTGTCTGTCGAAAACCACCAGATAGACTTCCATGTCATTCCCATTCAGAAATTCCCGTATGGTATCCACGGCGATTTTCAAGGCCTCTTCCCTAGGATATCCATAGATACCGGAGGAGATCAGCGGAAAGGAGATGCTTTCGCAGCCGGAATCCTTTGCCAGCAGCAGGGAATTGCGGTAGGTGTCTGCCAGAAGCCTGGCCTCCTGCTGTCCTCCGCCTCTCCAGATGGGGCCTGCCGCATGGATAATATACCTGGCTTTCAGGGCGTATCCTCCTGTCAGCACGGCCTGGCCTGTGGGGCAGGGAGCCTTGCGGCTGCACTCCTCCTGGAGCTTCCTGGCCCCGGCGGCGGCAAAGATGGCCCCGCAGACGCCCCCACCCTGGAGGAGGTGGGAGTTGGCGGCGTTTACGATGGCGTCCGTCTCCATTCTGGTAATATCGTTGTGAACAATGTGAAATGACATGTGGGCTCCTTTCGCCTGGCTTTAAAAGGATTCCTTGGTTATAACAATTCTTCCATTTGCCGTTTTATTTCTTCGGGTCGCTTTATGGCAAATTCCAGCATGGCGTTTTTGGTATTTTCTAAATTGGATAACTGTTCTTTAATTACTTCTGTATCAGCATTTTCCTCGGTAAGTGAGGCGGAAAGTTCTGCATAGGAAACGGCATAGGTATCGCTGATAATCTGGCAGGCTCTTTCTGGTTCGAAAACAGTTTCACTTAATTCCATCATAATTTCTTTAAAACGAGCTTTTATGTCTTCTCGTTGCATTAAATTTGTAAAGATTATATGGTGCCGTCCCACCTCATTTTCTCTGTCCAGCACATGGCCTAGTAGATTTACATCATAACCACTGGTAAAACCGAAGTCTAAATCATATAGCAGATAACGCCATTTTCCATCTGTAGGAGAGTTTTCGGTATAATTATTTTCATAGGAATACCAACGATACATCTTGATATTATTATAAGGCCAATCCAGATTACCCATATAAATTTCCATGGCAAAATATCGGAGCATATTCTCCACATCTACAATTTTGCAAAATTCGTTGTAAATAAAGTCATCCTGGAAATCTTTTTTCTGAAATAGATCATAGTATTCTTTGTCCAGAAAGGGTTGCATATCCTCACTTGTAAAAGAATCCGTGTCATGTTCTTTTCCGTCCAACATCTTTTCGTTATAATCAGCTATAACGCCCCAATATCCGTCGCCTTCTAAGGTTCCATAATTAGAATGAAAATAATTTTTGTCAAAATCCTCCATCATCCAGCCAGCATGATAATAGGAGCCATTCAGATAACCACAACAGAATCGACACTCTTGAATATCTGTAAGAGCTGTATCTTCAAGCATTTTTAGTATAGATGCATTTTCAATAGATATATTGTTTCTTAGAATTAATCTCTTGTAAGTATAATTAAACTTATCGTCTTGATATATTGGGCAATCTGTAAAAAATTCATAGTTAAAAGTTTTTTCCCCATATTCACTTCGCGCAAAAAGCTTTATGGATTTTTTTTCGGAGGCCCTGGAACCAGCGCCGTGAACACGGATTCCAACATTTTGTGCAATAACTGCCCGCCCATCAGGCTCAAAAATTTCCAGGTATGCATAACGTTCGGATTCTATTCCACGTAAATTATAGTTGGCAGGGCGGGAATACCTAATAGATGAGCCAGGGTTTTCTTTTATCCATTCATCTCGCAATCTTCCCTCAACAAATATACCTGTATCATAATCATAAAGATTAGATGGGGCTGTGGTAATGACGGTTATAAGAGAATCATAACGCTCAAACACATCCTTCCCTACAAAATAAGTGTGTATATTTTCCAGGCTGCTTGTCCCGTTTTTATAAAAGGCAATAGCCCGAATGGTTACCACATGAACTCCTTCTTCTGGCAGCTTGATCTGAATGGGTTGTGTATAAGGCAGGGATTCCCGGGAGGGTATTTCCCCATTTGTGGTATAATAAATTTCACCTCCGGGTTTTCCGCACAATTTTAACTGGATATCTTTATCATAAAAATGCTGGCTGGCAGAAAAATAAAGGTTATTTTCTGAAATAGCCTGGAGATATCTTAAAAAGGGAAAGGCCGTACATAATAAGAGAGTCATTCCCAGAATGATTCCCCACTTTCTCATCTTCATTGACATAATTACTCCCTCGTAAATTTAAAGAACAATTTAATTATACAGTTGATATGCAGATAATTCAATAAGGATTGTGGAAAGATACCGTCCTTTTACAGAAGGAATTCCGCCCGATTTTCCTGGTTGCGCCCCCTGCCTTTTTTTGTTATAATTGTATACAAAATACAAGGGGAGTACAAAAAGATGGATAGAATGCAGCTAAGGGCTTTTGCAAAGATAAACCTGGGCCTGGATGTTCTGCGGCGGCGGGAGGATGGCTATCATGAGGTAAAGATGATTATGCAGACCATCCGCATGTACGATCAGATTGAGATCAGGAGGACATCTGGCGCGGAGATCCAGGTTTTCACAAATCTCTCTTATCTGCCAACAAATAACAACAACCTGGTTTACAAGGCGGCGAAGCTTCTGAAGGATGAGTTTTCCATAAACCAGGGCATTGCCATAGATCTGAAAAAATTTATCCCTGTGTCGGCTGGCATGGCCGGAGGAAGCTCTGACGCGGCGGCGGTGCTCTACGGCGTAAACCGTATGTTTCACCTGGGACTAAGTCAGGAGGAGCTTATGGAGCGGGGGGTAAAGATCGGGGCGGATGTGCCCTACTGTATTCTCCGGGGGACAGCCCTGGCGGAGGGTATCGGTGAAAAACTGACAGCGCTTTTGCCCATGCCGGATTGTCGGATTCTGATTGCCAAGCCGGGAATCAGCGTCTCCACCAGGACGGTCTATGAGAATCTTCATGCAGATAAAATAGAGGAGCACCCGGACGTGGACGGCATGTGCCGGGCGCTGGAGGAAAGAGACTTAAAGGGGCTGGCCGCTCTTATGGAAAATGGCAATGTACTGGAACGGGTGACAATACCCATGTACCCGGTGATCGAGAAGATTAAGGAGTTCCTTAAGGCCCAGGGGGCTTTAAGCGCCTTGATGAGCGGAAGCGGGCCCACGGTGTTTGGGATTTTTGACGACCCGGCAGCAGCCAGACGGGCATATCTGAGGCTGAAAAAGCAGAATCTGGCAAAACAGATTTTCCTGACGGAGCCCTATAACAGGAGAATAGTATGAAAGATGATTTTAACGCGAAAGTCAATGAATATCTCCCTTTGCGGGATGTGGTATTCCAGAACCTCCGCCAGGCAATCCTGAAGGGGGAGTTGGAACCGGGGGAGCGTCTTATGGAGATTCACCTGGCCAAGAGGCTGGGGGTAAGCCGCACCCCTATCCGGGAAGCCATCCGCAAGCTTGAGCTGGAAGGTCTGGTGGACATGGTACCCAGGCGGGGAGCCGTGGTGGCCAGCATCACCAGGAAGGATATGCGGGATGTGCTGGAAGTGCGGCGGACGCTGGAAATGCTGGCTGTGGAGGTGGCCTGTGAGAGAATCAGCCAGGGAGAGCTGGAAAAGCTTAGGGCGGCAGGCAGGGAATTTGAGAGAAGCGGCGGAAGCGGCGATATTATCCGACTGGTGCAGGCGGATATGGCCTTCCACGAGATTATCTATGCCGCCACGGGAAATCTTAGGCTGGTGAATATTCTCGGCAATCTGCGGGAGCAGATGTACCGTTACCGGATGGAGTATTTAAAGGATACTTCCAGCTATGGGCAGCTGAACAGAGAGCATGAGCGTATTTACGAGGGAATCCGGGATAAGGATAAGGAGACGGCCTGCCAGGCAATCCGGGAACACATCGATAACCAGGAAACGGCCATTCTCCAGGCAATCCAGGAAAATAACCGGTAGGCAGGAAAAACAATCCACAGAAAAAAAAAACCCACAGGCAGAGCGCAGGCGTCCGGGGAGTTTCGGGAAAAGGGCCCTTAGGCAGGCGACAAATCTTATTCTTTGAATAAAATAATTATATCTGGGAATTCTTTCCAGAAAGGGGCGCAAAAAGCAGCCCCAGGGTACATTTCGAAGCGTGTGCGGGAATGTACGAATTTTGGAAAGGACGGATAGAAAATGATGGATAAATTGAAAGAGACAGGCAGAAGAATCTGGGGCGGAATGGACGAGAGGAAGCTGCTGGCAGCAGGCCTTATTTCCCTGTTGGTTTTGCTGGCGGCGTTTTCCAGGGGAATCCGGCCGGCGTCCTGGGAAGAAATTAACGGACAAAAGGTAAATCAGTTTGCCTGGTGGGGATGCCTGTATCCCTATACCTGCCTGGAGGGCGCCATGTATCTGGTGGAGGAGCCGCAGGGGCAGGAAGAGGGAATGGTGCCGGAGGAGGGACAGGAGGTCCGTATTCCCGGACAGGAACTGCCTGTGAAAATAAAATGGAAATGTATGGACCTCTTTTAGAGGCCGGGAGGATAGAAATGAGAGCAGATGCACCCATAGGAGTGTTTGATTCCGGCGTGGGCGGACTGACCGTTGCCAGGGAAATCATGCGGCAGATACCAGAGGAGCGGATTACATATTTTGGGGATACGGCCCGGGTGCCTTATGGTTCAAAATCCAGGGAGACCATTGTGCGGTATTCCCGGCAGATCATCCGCTTTCTGAAAACCCGGGGAGTGAAGGCAATCGTTGTGGCCTGCAATACGGCCAGCGCCTTTGCTCTGGAGGAGCTGCGGCCCGAGGCGGATATCCCGATTATCGGCGTGGTAAAGCCGGGGGCGCGGGCGGCTGCATCTGCCACCAGAAATGGCAGGATTGGCGTTATTGGCACGGAGGGAACCATTGAATCCGGCATTTACACCCAGTATCTGCAAAGGCTGTGCCCGGACGCCCAGGTGGTGGGAAAGGCATGCCCCCTGTTTGTGTCTCTGGTGGAGGAGGGCTGGCTGAAGGATGAGATTACGACCCTGGTGGCCAGGCGTTATCTGGAGGAGCTTAAGAAGTCGGATATCGATACCCTAATACTGGGCTGTACCCATTATCCGTTGTTGCGCTCTACGGTGGCGGGAATTATGGGGGAGGGTGTGACACTGGTAAATCCGGCCTATGAGACGGCGGTCAGCCTGCGGACTCTTCTTAGGGAAAATAATCTGGCCAATGACGGGCATCATAAGAACGGGGAAAATCTTTATGAGTTTTTTGTGAGCGACGCGGCAGAGAGGTTTAAGCGGATTGCCAAGAGCATTCTGCCCTTTGACATTATGGGAATCCGCCAGATTCAGATTGAAGACTACTGATGGAAGTATGAGAAAGGAGCGTGTGATATGACAGAACAGGTACTTTTAAGCATTTCCGGATTGCAGTTTGTGGAGGACGACAGGAATCAGTGTGAACCCGTGGAGGTAATTACCATGGCGGATTATTACAACCGCAACGGAACCCATTACCTTCTGTATGAGGAACCTCTGGAGGGAAGCCCAGAGATTATCCGCAACACGCTGAAGATCAAAAAGGGTTGTATGGAGATGACAAAGAAAGGGCCTCTGGATATCCACATGGTATTTGAGGAGTGGAAAAACCAGAAGGCCCAGTATAAGACGCCATTTGGCAGTATTCCCGTAAATATTATTACGGGGGCTGTGGAGATGAAGGAAGAAGAGTACGATATCCATGTGGTTCTGAATTACGTGCTGGAATTCGACGGGGAATATCTCACAGACAGCCGGGTGAATGTGCATGTAAAATCCAAGGACGCCCCGGACTTTTCCCTGGACTCATAATTTCTGCGAGACAGCTTATTTTTTCAGCAGGCGTTTGAATAAGCCCTTCTTTTTCACCGGGGTTTCCAGACCTCCCCGGGCGCTTTTCACCCCAGTAATGTAGATGCCGCTGACAACGGCCTTCACCTCGCGCTTTACGGGAATAAGCTGGAAAACGGATTCGTCACAGGCCAGGGTCATGACCTTGGGGCCTATCTTTGCCTTTACGATAGGAAGCTTGGACCAGCGCAGGTATTTGGGCGTCTGTTGGATAACAACAGGCGGAAGACCGGACTCCTTGATTTTCATGTGCTTTTTGTCAATGACCAGCATGCTGACGGTTTGGGCCATGGCGTCCATCTGTTCCTTTTGCAGAGCCTGCTTTTTCTGCATTTTTGTTCCTATAAAATACAAGGCTACCAAAAGAGCAATTAATACTACAACGATAACCAGCAAAACTTTTGTGAGAGTTGACATTGGAAACCTCCTCCTCTGTAATCAGATCATTCTTAAACGAGTTTAACATTGTTTCTCTTAAAGTGCAAGAGGTTTTCCATTTATGTTGAAAGGATCTGCCTATGCTGCCAATACTATGGAATGGCCTTCTGGAAATATTAGGCTTCTGGATGGACCATCTGCTTTTTATCAATATTGTGCTTTCCATTATGATCGTGTTCTTTGAGAGGCGGGAGCCAAAGGCCGTGTGGACCTGGCTGCTGCTGTTGTATTTTATCCCTGTTCTTGGGATTTTCCTCTATTTTATGATCGGGCATGATTTTCACAGAGAGCATATGTTTAAGACAAAGGAGATTGAGGACGCCATCCATTCCGCCATCCGTACCCAGGAGGAGACCATACGCATGGATGAGTTCCGGCCGGAGGATTCCAGGCTTAAAAAATTTTCGGATCTGGTGCTCTTTAACCTTATGGCTTCCGACGCAGTCTACACGGCGGATAATCAGATCGGGATTTTTACGGACGGAAAAGAAAAATTCCAGGCTCTTTACCAGGAGATTATGGAGGCAAAGGAATATATTCATATCCAGTACTATATTATCCGGGACGACGAGCTGTGGCAGCACCTGGAAAGGGCTCTGATCCAGAAGGCGGAGGAAGGGGTGGAGGTGCGCATCCTTTACGACAGCATGGGATGCCGTACGATGAAAAGGCAGGCATGGAAGCGTCTGACCCAGGCGGGTATCCAGGTGGGGGAATTTTTCCCGGCGGTGTTAAGGCGGCTGCAGCTTCGCATCAATTACCGGAATCACCGGAAAATCGTAGTGATAGACGGCCGCACGGCCTTTGTAGGCGGCTTTAATGTGGGCAGGGAATACCTGGGCATGGACAAAAAATTCGGTTACTGGCGGGACACCCACTTGAAAATCCAGGGTTCCTCCGTGCTGGCACTGCATATCCGCTTTATTCTGGACTGGAATTATGCCACAAAACAAAACCTGTTTTTACAGGACCGGTATTTTAAGGATCAGAAAAATAAACCGGCCGGCAAAGACCCTGTCCAGATTATCAGCTCCGGGCCCGATTCCAAGGAGCAGAATATCCGGAATACTTATCTGAAAATGGTGGCAAAGGCCCGGAAGAATATTTACATCCAGACCCCGTATTTTATACCCGACGAGAGCGTGCTGGATGCCATAAAGATTGCGGCCATGTCCGGAGTGGACGTGCGCCTGATGATTCCCTGCAAGCCGGATCATCCCTTTGTATATTGGGCTACCTACTCCTATGTGGGAGATCTTCTGGAGGCCGGGGCCAAATGCTACACCTACGACAACGGGTTCCTGCACGCCAAGGGAATGACTGTGGACGGTATTGTAAGCTGCTATGGTACCGCCAACATGGATATCCGCAGCTTTAAGCTGAATTTTGAGGTGAACGCGGTGATTTACAGTGTAAAGACTACGGAGGAGCTGGACAGGCGGTTCCTGGAGGACTTGAAAAACTGTACCCAGATCACTCCCTACCTTTACGGACAGCGCTCCTATCTGGTGCGGGTAAAGGAACAGTTTTCCAGGCTGTTTTCACCGCTTTTATAGCAAAAAAGTTGTATTGACTGCGAAAATGTGGTATGGTAGACGGAACCGGGACGCCGGACGCTTTTGTAAAAGAGACGTGTCAGGCGTCCCGGGGGATAACCGGAAAACCGGGTTATAGAAAAATGAGGAGTCGTAAGCGTATGAAAAAATGTATCTGTAGAAGAAATTTTGTATCTGTGGCGGCTATGCTTCTGGGCGTGGCGCTTATATTCACAGGCTGCGGAAAGAAAACGGAGCCGGAGGGGGCGGGAACAAACGGCGGGCAGGAGATCGGAAGTCCTTCCCAGGCAGGCACAGGCCAGGGGGAAGCCACAAAGCTTTTAAAGCTTGGCCAGTATAAGGGGGTGGAGGTGCCTCCCATGGATCTGGAGGTCACGGAAGAAGAGCTCCAAAAAGAGATCGACAGCGTGATACAGAGCCATGCGTACTACCAGGAGATTGAGGGAAAGACCGTTATTGAGGAAGGCGATGTGGTAAACATTGACTTTAAGGGCCTCCTTGACGGGGAAGCCTTTGAGGGCGGCTCCTCCGGGGAGGGCGGCTACGACCTGGAGATTGGCTCCGGCGGTTTTATTGCAGGCTTTGAGGAGCAGTTGGTGGGAAAAGAACTGGGAGGATTTTACAGTCTGGATCTGGAATTTCCGGATCCCTACCTCAACAACCCGTCGCTGGCAGGCAAGCCCGTAGTGTTTGAGGTGACGGTCAATAAAATCCAGGAGCGCATTGTCCCGGAGCTTACGGACGAATTTGCCAGTGCAAAGCTGGGCTATGATACCGTGGAGGCTTTTCAGACCGGCACAAGGGAGGAGCTGGAGGCCATAAAACGGGACGAGGCCCAGTCCCAGCGGGAGTATGATGTATTAAAGGCAGTTATTGATAACTCGGAATATGAGGTGTCGGAGGCGGAAATCCAGGCTAAGAAAGATACCATGATAGCCACCTACGAATACTATGCCAGCGCGAACGGCATGGATCTGGCCACTTTTGTGATGTTCTTTATGGGCGGCATGTCCGTGGAGGACTTTGAGGCAGAATGTCTGGTTACATCGGAATTTAACATAAAGAGTACTCTGGCAATCAAGGCAATCATTGAGGCGGAGGGATTTGCGCTGACGGATGAGGAGTACAAAAGCCAGGCTGAGGAGATCATGACCGGTTATGGCTATGACAGCCTGGAGGCCTTTGAGGCGGACTACACAAAGGAAGAAATTGTAGAGAATATTCTCCATAACCAGGTGGTGGATTTTCTGGTGAAGGAATGTGTGGAGAAGGCTTCCTAAGAGGGAAATAAGGAAACAGATTAGGTAATACAGCCTGTCCGGGAAGAGAGAGTTAATCTTCGGACAGGCTGTTTGCTTTGCATTGGAGAAGAAATTCCCGGGGCGTAATCCCCACCTGTTTGCGGAAAACCGTACCAAAATACTGACTGGTGTGGAACCCGGTCATTCTGGCAATCTCGTGAATTTTATAATGGCCTGTGGAGAGAAGGAGCTTTGCCTTCTCTATTTTTATGCCCGTAATGTAACAGGACAGATTTTCGCCTGTCTCGTTTTTAAAAAGATGGCGGAGGTAGTCGCTGCTGATATGGAAGTGTCCGGCCAGGGTGTTTACATCCGTGTCTTTATTATAATTCTGTTCCAGATATTCGATAATATCCTGCACCTTCCGGGAATAATGGGTTAGGGGGGAGGCGCCGCTCTCCCTTATCAAAAGGGAAATCACATTCTGAAACCACCGGGTCATTTCCCTTACCCCAAAACAGAAGGGATCGGGCAGATTATGGTGGACATAGCGCTCTTCCAGGGTCGCAATCCGCTTTCTGACACAGTAACCGTTTAAAATGGCGGTAAAAAGCCGGCAGGCTTTAAACACACAGGGATACCGGTAATGCTCCCGGGCAAGGCGCTGAAGCAGGCCTTTTACCAGGGCAAGGGAACCTGCGGAATCCTCATGGAAAATACAGGAGGAAAAGGCTTCCCCCGTATTTCGCAAAAGCTCCTCGCAGGAATCCAGACAGGGGGAATAATCCGCATAGGAGCAGAGACGTTCCCGGCCGTAGTATTTCTGCATTTCCAGGCACTCCTCCAGAATCTCTACCGTGGAGAGGGTTTTTTGAAAATTGGAGAAGGAGGGGGAACAGGCAATGGATACCGTGTCCCGGAACTGCTGCTTAAAGCTTGCCTGCAGGGCGGTGGCGGCGGCCCGGGAAACCGTGTGGATTCTGGCAGAACTGCACACGTCCCGAATCCGCAGCAGGGAGCACCAGGCATGCATGGAGATATTTACTGTGGCAATGTAGCTTAATTCCTCCGGGAAGTTGCTGCCATGCCAGTTGACGGCATAATAGTCCTCCATGGAGGGAACGGGAGTATTGATAACCGGGGAGGGAAGATCTCTCCGGATCAGAAACATAATATAGTGGGAGTTGGGGGCATGGATTTCAAAATAACGTCCGATCTCCTCAGGGGTGGGGATTTTTCCCTTTAAAATGTCCCGGAACAGCTGGCGCTTGATGATTCCCTGGTGGTGAAAATAATCGTCCAGGTGCTTGATAATCCGCTCCAGAATCTCAATCAGCATGCCGGAGTTTAACTCGTTCCAGAGAAGAAGGGCGGCAATCTGCAGGTTAATGGCTGCCTGGGCCAGCTCAAAATCCTTTTCTGAAGTGATAATAATAATCTGTGTTCCGCGGGAGATTTTTTTGATCTGACGGATGATATTTAATGTTTCAGAGCCTGTGAACTGGGCATCCAGAATAACCAAAGCAGGAAAACCCGCGCAAAACAGATGATTTAACTGGGAAATGCTGGAAACCTCTCTGATTTCACGAAAGCCGTAATCCGTCCAGGGGATGAGCAGCCGGATTCTGTTTGACGCGTCTGTATTGTCAGTGATGATGGTCAGATTATACATGGCAAGGCGTCCTTTTCCTGTGGTGTCTGCTTTTGTCAGAAGATATCCGTTAGTATACCAGAAAAAAGGGGAAAAGACAATGTTTCTGCAAAATAACCGGATATTGTGGGAATAACCGGATATTATACTGTTTTTTGCATGGGGAAAAAATTATACTGACAATATAGTCGTAAAGGGGATGATGCATTTATGAAACGGAAACTAAAGAAAAGCAGCATGAATTTATTCTATGTACCCGCCCTGGCTGTGATGCTGGTCTTTATCGGTCTGCCTCTTTTAAACGGGGTGAAGCTTTCTTTTTTCAAATGGAACGGCTATTCCCAGAATATGACCTGGACTGGCCTGTCCAATTACGGGGACATGTTTTCGGACAAGAACCTAAGGGTCTCATTTTTAAATACCCTGCTGTATGGTTTCGGCTCCATGTTTCTGGAGAATATTCTGGGGCTTCTGGCGGCGCTTTTTGTGAATTCCCGGTTTAAGGGCCACACTGCGGTGCGCACCTTTGTGTATATGCCCATTATGATTTCCAGCCTGGTAATGGGCTATATTATGTACTATTTTGTGCAGTTCGACCACGGCATCTTAAATGAAATCCTGGGGTGGTTTGGCCGGGAGCCGGTGGACTGGCTGGCGGATGCCTCCAGGGGGAGGATTCTGATAACGGTTATCAATAGTTGGCAGTATTGCGGGACATCCATGGTGCTGTATCTTGCAGGGCTCCAGGGAATCCCAGACTTATATTATGAGGCGGCCCAGATTGACGGAGCTTCCGTAATGCAGCGGTTCCGGAGGATTACTATGCCCCTTCTGGTACCTGCCATCTCCTCGGCAGTGGTCATCAACCTAATCGGAAGCCTAAAGCTGAACGATATTATTATTTCCCTCACAAACGGCGGTCCGGCCCAGAAAACGCACTCCCTGTCCACCTATATTTCCTACGCGTATTTCCGCATTGAGAGAGCAGGGTACGCGTCGGCAATCGGCGTGTTTATGTTTGCCTTTATCCTGGCCGTCTCCATGGTGGCAAACAGATATTTCCGGAAGAGGGAGGTGGAATACTAATGGCAGGAAAGACATCTGTGGCTGTGAAAAAACGAAAGAGAAAGAACTGGTGGAAATACCCGGTGGCGGTTCTGATTATTTTCATTACGATTCTGCCCTTATATGTCCTGATTGAAATGTCACTGAAAAGACCTACGGATCTTGCGTCCCGTCTAAGCTGGCCCACATACGTTTACATTGACAATTATATCAAGGTGCTCCGGGACAGCAACCTGTTAAACGCCTACAAAAACACCATGCTTGTGACGGCCAGTGTCATTGCCATTGAGGTTTTCTGCGGATGCCTGGCGGCGTATCCCCTGGCCAGAAAGCAGACACGGTTTAACGAGGTAGTCCGCTCCGTTATTATGGCCGTTATGATGGTCCCTGCTGTGTCCGTGCTGGTGGGCGTGTACTCTATTCTTGTAAATTTAAACGGAATCAACACATACTGGGCGCTGATTCTGGTGACGTCGGCCTTTGGCCTGCCTCTTTCCATCTATCTGTACAGCAATTACATTGTGGCCATTCCCAGGGCCCTGGATGACGCGGCCAGGATTGACGGGGCAAACTATTTTCAGTGCTTCTGGCACATAATTTTACCCCAGTTAAAGCCGGTGACAGCTACGGTTATTATTATGAAGGGCATCAATGCATGGAATGATTATCTGTATCCCATGTACATTATGCAGAAACCGAAAATGTATACCATTGTGCTGGTTATCAAACAGTTTTTTTCCGAGTCCAGCACAGATCTTCACGGTGCGGCGGCCTGCTGCCTTCTGGGAATGCTGCCAATCCTGGGCTTGTACATTTCTCTGAATAAGTACTTTATCAAAGGCGCTGTAGACAGCGCCGTAAAATAAAAATGACATACCTTTAGAGAGACAGGAGGAAGCTATGAAAAAACTAAAACTGTTTATTAACGGAGCCTGTGTGGAATCAAAGACCGGAATTTACACGGATGCCTTTGACCCCAGCACGGGAGAGGTAATCGCGCAGGTGCCCTGCTGTACACCGGATGAGGTGGAGGCGGCCATTGGGGCGGCAAAGGCAGCGTATCCTGCCTGGTCGGAGACGCCGGTAAAAAAGAGGGTGGAGATTCTCTACCGGGTGCGGCAGCTTCTGCTGGAACATATGGAGGAGCTGACCTTGTCTGTGGCAAGGGAAAACGGGAAAAACCTGGCGGAAGCCCAGGGGGATGTCCTCAAAGCCGTGGAGGGGACGGAGCAGGCTATTGCCGCGCCCTCCTTACTGATGGGAGAAAGTCTCATGGATGCTTCCCAGGGCTTTGATACCGTCTCTTACCGCACGCCTCTTGGGGTGTTTGCGGGCATTGTCCCTTTTAATTTCCCGGCCATGATTCCTATGGGGTGGATGACGCCCATCTGTGTGGCCTGCGGAAACACCATTGTGCTGAAGGCAGCCACCTTTACCCCCCAGACCTGCCTGCGGATTGCACAGCTCTACAAGGAGGCGGGAATGCCAGACGGCGTGGTGAATATTGTCACCTGTTCCCGGAAGGAGGCAGAAATCTTTTTACATCACCCGGATATTGCGGGCATTACCTTTGTGGGCTCCACCTCCATAGGAAAACATATTTATGCTACGGCAGCGGCAAACGGCAAACGGGTGCAGGCCCTCTGCGAGGCGAAAAACCACGCATTGGTTTTGGAGGACGCGCCCATTGCCCGCACGGCGGCAGGTATTATCAACGCCTCCTTTGGCTGCGCGGGAGAGCGCTGTATGGCGCTTCCGGTGGTGGTTGTACAGGAAAGCATCGCGGATGAGCTGGCTGCGGCTCTGGTGGAAAAGGCAAAGGCCCTGCGTATCGGGCCGGCATACGACAGGGAAACCCAGCTGGGGCCGGTTATCAACAAAAAGCACCGGGAATCCGTGGTGAGCTGGATTGAAAAGGGGATTGCTGAGGGAGCCAGGATTATCCTGGATGGAAGGGACGCTGTGGTGGAGGGATTTGAAAGGGGATTTTATCTGGGCCCTACCATTCTGGATCACGTAAAACCCGGTATGCGTGTAGGGGACTGTGAGATCTTCGGGCCGGTGCTGTGCATTAAGCGGGTGAAAGATTTTGAGGAGGGCCTTGGGATTATGAACGGAAATCCTTTTGGAAACGGTTCCGTGATTTTTACCCAGAATGGAGGCTATGCCCGGGAATTCGCGCGCCGGACAGAGGGGGGAATGATCGGCGTCAATGTGGGGATTCCCGTTCCCGTCGGAATGTTTCCCTTTAACGGCCACAAGCAGTCCTTCTTTGGTGATCTCCATGTACTGGGCAGGGACGGATATAGATTTTACACGGAGCGCAAAGTGGTGACTACCCGCTGGTTTGACGAGGAGGAAAAGAAGGCGCAGAGGGTTTCCACCTGGGACGGGACGATCTGAGAGGTGCTAAATGATGGAAGAGAGAAACAGAAAAGAAGACAGAAGGTTTGAAGCCCTCTGCGTGGGACTGGCCCTTGGAAATGTGGTGGTTCGCCCTGTGCCGGAACGGTTTGAGAGGGGAGACACGGTGCAGGTGGAGGAGATTGCCATGATCTGTGGGGGAGATGCCTACAACCAGGCTTCTGTACTGTCTGCTCTGGGCCATAGGACGGCGCTGTTATCCAGGGTGGCAAAGGATACAAGCGGAAAGCTGGTGCTGGACACCATGGCCGCCAGAGGGGTGGATACCTCCCTGGTGACGCTTGACCAGGAGGCAGGCACCAGCGTATGCGTGGTTATGGTACGGCCGGACGGTTCCAGGAATTTCTGTACCTATAAAGGATGCCTGCGCACCTTTGGAATAGGGAACATAGACTTCCAGGCGGTAACGGAAGCAAGGCTGGTCAGTATTGGAGGGCTGTTTGCCCTTCCGGCTTTTGACCGGGAAGCCAGTATCCGCCTGTTCCGGGAGGCGCGAAGGGCAGGGACCATAACCGTGGCCGATACCAAGCACGACGCCTTTCAGATTGGCCTTAAGGGCATTCAGAACCTGTTGGAGTACACGGATTATTTTTTCCCCAGCTATGAGGAGGCGGCATCTCTCTCGGGCCTGGAGAAACCAGAGGAGATGGCTGCGTTCTTCGCGGATAAGGGGGCGGCCCATGTGGGAATCAAGCTGGGAGGGGACGGCTGTTATGTCCGCACAGAGGGCTTTGCCGGGAAAATTCCCGCGTTTTCCTGTCCGGTTCTGGATACCACGGGTGCCGGGGATAATTTTATGGCCGGGCTGATTCACGGGATTTTAGAGAGCTGGGATATCCGGGACAGCGTACGCTATGCCAACGCAGCGGGCGCGCTGGCAGTAACGCGTCTTGGAGCCACCGGCGACGGGCCGTATGCAGAGCCCATTCGGGAAATCCTCTCCCAGAGTGAGGCAGGAAAAAGACTGATAAAGGAGGTTCTGGAAGGATGACAGACAAAAAGAAAATCCGCCTGGGATTTGCGCCCACGCGGCGGGTGCTCCACACGCCAAAAGCGTTTAACAAGGAGGAGGCATTCCGGGTAAAAAATGAAATCGAGGCGTATCTGCGCCGGTATCCGGATCTGGAGATGGTAAATCTCAACACAATCAATCCAGAGGGGCTTTTGTATGATGTGGCAGATGTGGATAAGGTATGTGAGCTGTTTCAGAGGGAAAAGGTGGACGCCTTATTTTTCCCCCACTGCAATTTCGGCAGTGAGGAGGCGGTGGCAAAGACAGCCAGGGCCCTGGGAAAGCCGGTACTGATCTGGGGCCCCAGGGACGATGCACCGGATGAAAACGGAGACCGCTTACGGGATACCCAGTGCGGCATGTTCGCCACCACAAAGGTGTTGCAGCAGTTTGGGGTAAAATACACCTATATTTCTAACTGCGCCATAGAGGAGGAGAGCTTTCACAGGGGATTTGAAACCTTTCTGGGAGCCGTGTCCGTGGTGAAGGCCCTTCATCATCTGAGGATTGGACAGATTGGCACAAGGCCGGAAATATTCTGGAGCGTCAAGGTAAATGAGCGGGAGCTGATGGAAAAATTCGGGATTGAAATTGTCCCTGTCACCATGACCGACCTGTCCCGGATGCTGACGGAGAACAGGCAGCAGGAGGCCCCTGCCATCGAAGCGGAACGGGATTTCCTAAGGAGGAGATTTCCAGACGGCCCATATGAGGAAAAGGACTGGGAAAACCTTGCAAACTTAAAGCTTACCATTGGGAAATGGTGTGAGAAAAACGGGCTTTTGGCAGTGGCAGCCCAGTGCTGGCGGCCGATGGATACTGTGGCCCAGGTGGCACCCTGCTTTGTGTTCTCCGAGCTGACCGGGGAGGGGATTCCCGTAATCTGCGAGTCGGATATCCACGGGGCCGTGTCCTCGGTTATGGCCGCCGCGGCCTCCCGGTGGAAGAGCGCTACATTTCTGGCAGATCTTACCATCCGCCATCCCACCAACGACAACGGGGAATTGTTGTGGCACTGCGGGGTATTTCCCCACAGCCTGGCCGCAGCTTCGGACGTAAATGTGGGGCTTCATTTTAACCGGAAGAATCCGGCCGTAGGTCAGTGGGAGCTAAAGAAGGGCGATATTACTATGGTGCGGTTTGACGGCATAAACGGGCAGTATTCCTGTCTGTTTGGACACGGCCATGGCATAGAGGGCCCAAAGACCTTTGGCACTTATTTGTGGGCGGAGTTTGAAAACTGGCCCTTGTGGGAGCGAAGACTTATGGAGGGCCCCTACATTCACCACTGTGCGGGGGTATACGGAAAAGCGGCCCCGGTATTGTGGGAGGCGTGCAAATATATACCAGGATTGCAGGCGGATCCTGTGAAACCGGATGAAAACGAAATCAGGGAGTTTCTGCTGTAGAGGACAGGCGGAGGAGGAGAACAGACATGGAAAAAATAACAATCATGGAGCAGCTGAAAAGGGCGGATGAGGAGCATTATGCGGTTCCGCATTTTAATTATTCGGATATCTGGGATATGACCGCCATTGTAAAGGCTGCGGAGGAGATGCACTCACCCGTTATACTGGCGGGAGTGCCCAAGGTGACAAACGCCCTGGGCATGGAGGTGGTGGGAGCGGCGGCCAGGGCTATGGCAGAGAATGCAAGGACGCCTGTATACCTTCACCTGGATCATTCCACGGATATACAGATCTGCAAGGACGCCTGTGAGGAGAACTTTTCTACGGTGATGATAGACGGCTCCAAGGAATCCCTGGAAAAAAACATTGAAATGGTAAAGGATGTGGTGGAATACGCCCATCCCCGGGGCATTTTTGTGGAGGGGGAGATCGGCAAAATCAAGGGAAATACAGAGGAGAGCCAATACACGGAGGGGGATTTCCTGGTGCAGGTTAAGGATGCGGTGCAGCTTGTAGAGAGTACCCATGCGGACATCCTGGCTGTGGGTATCGGCACTGCCCATGGATTTTACAAGGGGAAGCCAGAGATAAATTTCCAGAGACTTGCGGAGGTAAACGAAGCCTTAAAGCTGCCCCTGGTGCTCCACGGCGGTACGGGAATCCCGGAAGAGGACGTGAGAAAGGCTATCCGCAACGGCATCAACAAGGTAAACGTGGGAACCATTATCAAGTATACATATCTGAGCAGCGTCCAGGAAACCCTGAACCGCACAGGTCCCACCATTCATACCATTGACTTGATGTTTCCCGCCGTGGAGGCCATCAAGGAGGAGGTAAAGCGCTGGATTAAAGTGTGTATGTCGGACAATAAAGCATAGGTGTATGCGGAACTGGAAAACAGCATCTGCCCGGAGGGGCCCCCGGAAGGATTTCGGGATGCGAAGCAGCCGGAAATCCTTCCAGTACCCAGGGGCCATGTAGGGGAGATGCGGAACTGGAATAGGAGGACATGGCATGAGGATTGCAGTGATTAACGAGGGCAGCACTAAGCACCGGAACCGGGACGTGCTGAAAGCTCTGGAGGGCATGGGGCATGAGGTCTGGAACCTGGGCATGAAGGACCAGGAGGGAGAGCCGGATCTCAGCTACCTGGAAACCGCCTTTTTGTCGGCACTGATGCTGAATCTGGGAGCAGTGGATTTTGTGGTGGGGGGCTGCGGAACCGGGCAGGGTTATATGAACGCGGTCCTACAGTTCCCGGGGACGGCCTGCGGCCTGCTGATGGATCCCACAGAGGCGTTTCTTTTTTCCCAGGTGAATGCGGGAAACTGTGTTTCCCTGCCGTTGAATAAAGGGTATGGGGGAATTGGTGGAGATATTAATGTAAAGTATATTCTGGAAAAGCTCTTTAATGACACCTGCGGGCAGGGTTACCCTAAGCACCGCAGGGAAGTCCAGGTAAACGCCAGGAAGAAGCTTGAGAAGCTTTCCCTGAAGGCTCACAGGCCCATGGAGGAAATTATGGAGCTTATGGATGAGGATACACGTTTGAAAGCCCTGGATTTTCCGGGAATCAGGGAGGCGGTTTCCCGGGCACCGGAAAGCTCCTTAAAGCAGCAGGTTATGAGGATTTATACGGAGAAGGGCAGATAGGGGGAAGGATATGGAACATTTGCGGGAAAAGGCAGAGCTTCTTAGGATAAAAGAGTGTGATCTGCGCCTGGATACTCTGATGCAGTGTGACACTTCCATAGACAGGGGTATTCATATAGGCGGCGCGTTTTCTGCGCTTACCAGTATGACTGCGCTCTATTATGGCGGGGTGATGGACTACAATGTGGAAAATCCTACGGACATTTCCCAGGATATTTTTCTTCTAAGCAAGGGCCATGCAGTGGCGGCGCTGGCGTCTGTCTACGGGGATGTGGGCTATATTGACCGGGAGGCGCTTGAAAATTCCAGGGGTTACGGCGCGCTGATCAAAGGACATCCCGGGCCGGTAATCCCCGGGGTTCCGGTGGCCACAGGCCCCTTAGGCCACGGGATTTCCATAGCCTGCGGATATGCCTTGGCCCGCAGGGAGAGGCAGCGGGGAAACGTATTCTGCATGGTGGGAGACGGGGAGCTCCAGGAGGGCTCCTGCTGGGAGGGAATACTCCTGGGTGCAGACAGGAATCTTTCCAATCTCTGCATTATTGTGGACAAAAATAACGGCCAGAGCGACAATACCGGAAAGCTTGTGGTGAGTATGGACCAGGCGGCCCGGCGTTTCCGGGGATTTGGTTACCGGGTGCTGGAGGCCTATGGGGAAGAGATGGAGAGTATTCTGGAGGCTTTGGAAACATTTATAAGGAAACCTCAGGGGGGAAGGCCCACAGCTATTATCTGTCACGGCTATAAAGGTTTTGGGGGAAGGGGCGGAGCAATGGGCTCCCACAAGGCGGTCTTGAGCCCGGAGGAGACGGCCCTTGAGATGAAAAACCAGAGGCGGCTTCGCCGGACCTATATAGAAAACCTGAACAGATGGGACAGGGAGCTCCTGGCGGAGCTTGCAAAGCCCATGGGCCTTTGCCTGGTCCAGAACAAGGAAGGGCGCATTACAGATTGTACCCGGTTTGTGCCACATCCAGGACCCAGGAAAGCGTCTGTCCGGGAAAAAGAGCTTGTTTATCCCCAGGAGAAGCTTAAGCCCCTGGACAGGAACCGGAAATACGATACCTTTACGGTGGCAAAGGAAACCATGGCAACACTGGCCCGGGATCCCAGGCTGTACAGCGTGGACGCAGATCTCGCTAACGCAAGCGGACTTTTTGACGGAGTTTCCCGCGTAGACAGGGGGAGAGCGCTCAATGTGGGGATTGCGGAGTGCAATATGCTGTGCGTGGCGGAAGCCCTGGCCTCTGAGGGAGCAAATGTGTGGGTCAGCACATTTCCACCCTTTTTTGACCAGAGAGCGCTTAGAAGGATTGCCGTCAGTTACCAGGAACGGCAGGAGGCCATAGAGGAGGGGTGGCTAAACGAAGGGCACAACCTGGACATTACCTTTCTGGCCACGTCCGCAAACCTGGAAACCGGGGTAAATGGAGCGACCCATATGGGAAACGACGACTGGAATCTGGTAAGGCAGATGGCAGGCGTTAAGGTCATAGATGTGAGCTGCCCCCAGCTCCTTCAAGCTGTGATGAAATGGATTGCCCAGGGAAACAGAGGCCTTGTATATGTGCGAACCATGAAAACACCGCTGCCTCCTTTGTATCCCCCGGATTTTGTGTTTTCCTACGGGAAGGCCTGTTATCTGCGAAAGCCCCAAAAAACGGATATTGTGCTGGTTTCCAGCGGCCATGGGGTATGGGAAGCCATGGAAGCGGCAAAAAGGCTGGAAAAGAGAGGAATCAAGGCGGCTGTGCTGGATATGCCCTCAAAAGATGAGGAGGCCTTTGGGGAACTGGCGGCGGCAGAATTTCCCGTGGTATTCGCGGAGCAGAATAACGGTGCATTGGCAGAGCAGTTTGGGGAATACCTGGTGCGGCAGCGTATTTCCTGCAAAATGGAGCGTATTTACACAGTAAACACCAGAAATTCCAGGGGAGAGCTACAATATATCCAATCTGGGACATATCCGCAGCTTATCCAGGCATTCCACCTGGCGGCGGAGAATCTGGAAGAGACAGTAAGGGGAATAATAAAATGAAGAAGAGGACGTGTTTTACAGTAAAGGGGAAACCTTTTTATTCCATAGGAATCCAGGCCCATAATTCCAGCAGCAGCACCAGGGAACACTTGAAGTATATCTGGAACGCGGCAAAGATGCTGGAAGCGAATACGGCCGCTGTGCCTGTTCCCTGGGAGAAATTTGAGCCCCAGGAGGGCGTATTTCAAGACGGATTTGTCCGGGAGATTATCTGCCAGGCCCGGGCGCAGGATTTAAGGCTGGTGTTACTGTGGTTTGGAACCTGGAAGAACGGCACCATGGAATATACCCCGGCGTGGGTGAAAAGGGACTGGGAGCGTTTTCCGCGGGCAGAGCTAAAGGGTGGGAAAAAGACCCATAACCTCTCGCCCCACAGCCCTTCCAATCTGGAGGCTGACCAGAAAGCCTTCTGTCGCCTTATGGAGGTGCTGCGGGATTTCGACGGGGAGGAAAATACGGTGATTGCCGTCCAGATCGAAAATGAGGCAGGCCTTCTCTCGGCAACCGGACGGGATTTCAGTCCCCTGGGGGAGGCCGCCTACAAACAGGATGTGCCAGGGGAACTGCTGGCTTACTGCCAACGGCATGAGGACTGTATGCTGGCAGAGACCTGGAAGAGTCGGGGCGGAAAAAGCACAGGAAACTGGCGGGAGGTATTTGGCGGAAAGGGCGCGGAATGGCTGACCACCTGGGCGGTAGCCTCCTATATAGACAGGATTGCCCAGGCAGGAAGGGAGATTTATGATATTTTCCTTTATACCAACGCATGGATCAGCCAGGGCCGGGGGATTCCGGGGGTGGACTGGCCGGCGGGAACCAGTCTGCCAGAAAACCTGGATATTTACTATGCAGTATGCCGGCACCTGGATACCATTGCGCCGGATATCTATCTTCCTGAGGTGACAGAATACCGGAAAGCCCTGGAAACTTATGCAAGGCCGGAACAGGGCTTCCCGCTCTACGTGCCGGAGTCCGCCAGAACCTGGTTTAACAGCGGTGAGATGTTTGAGGGGGTTGGGGAGTTTGGGGCTATCGGCTATCATGTGTTTGGAGGGGAGAGCCTCCTTGTAGACAGCCAGGACGCGTTGACGGAAGAGGGGGAGAGTATGATGCACTCCTTCCACATGCTGCGAAGCCTGGAAGCGGTGCTGCCCCGCTATATGGGGACGGACAGGCTTCATGCAATCCACCGGCGTGGGGAGGAGCTGTCTGCCCTGATCTGCGGCCTGGAAGGGGGATGGCGGGCGTATATCAGCTTCCAGGGAACCATAGACCAGTATTACCGGATGGATTTTGCACACAAGGAGGCCTGCCTGGAGGAAATTGCAAAGAATCCCGGAGAGCCTTGCAGAGGCCTTCTTTTACAAGAGAGCAGGCAGGTATTTTACGTGGTTGGACATAAATTCCGCATCTTCTTTCTTCGGGAGCTTGAGGCGGACGGATACGTGGATGCCATGACGGCTGCATCCGCCACCTGCCCCACAAATGCCGAGTATCTGTCCGTCACAGAGGGACATTTTGAGGCAGACGGCACCTATACGGCAGACGTATGCAGAACCGGGGACGAGGCCCGCCACGGCGTCTATGCCCAGTGGGACAGCAATGTGCTGCGGATTGAGCTGCTGGAAATTGAATAGTGCGGATAAAACCGTATTTTGAACGAATAACCGATTTTCAATATTTTATTAAAAAAAGGCGAAATATATAATTAAATTGTAGCAAAACAGTGGTGATAATGAAAATAGGAGGAAAAGGATGAAAGGTAAAAAATTACTGGCATTGTTGCTCTGTGTGGTTATGGGGACAGGCCTTTTCAGCGCCTGCGCAAACAAGTCTGGGGAGCCTGCGGCCCGGGGGGATGAGGGCGGAAATACCCAGGAGAGCGGCACAAAAAGCCCTGCCCAGGGCGGCTCAGACGTCACCCTGGAGGTGGAGGTAGACTGGACGGATGAACAGCTGGCCTCTTTCCAGAAGGTGCTGGAACAGTACACACAGGAAACTGGCGTGAGCTTTGAGGTGGTGTCTGTGGGGGAGGACTTTGAGACACAGATGAAAATCCGGATGGCCTCCAACGACATGCCGGATCTCTGGATTACCCACGGCTGGTCTCTGATACGGTATAAAGAATACCTGACGGATTTAAGTCAGGAGAGCTGGGTAAGCGATATCAACGACGCGGCAAAGGGCGTAATCACGGATACAGACGGCACACTTTACGTGCTTCCGGTGTCCATTTCCCTTTCCAATATCTGCTTTAACAAGGATGTGTTGGAAGAGTGCGGTGTAGACTGGACAAAGCTGTACACCTGGGATGACTTTGAGAAAGCCTGTGAGAAGATCCGGGACGCAGGCAGGAACGCCATTATCATGGGGGCGAAAGACTCCGGAAACGCCGGCGGCCTCTTAAATTCCATCGGGCTTGGATATTATGCTCCGGAGGACGCTCCGTCCCATAATCAGCTCGAAAAATTCCTGGACGGCTCCGTAGATCTGCAGGAGGCCTTTGACCCCATTTATGACAGAATTGTGGACTGGCGCGACAGAGGATTCTTTAATGCGGATTATATGACTCTGGATACCGTTGGGATGAAGCAGATGCTGGGGGCGGCAGAAGGAGCTTTCTGCTCCCGGACATCCACCTATATCGGCGCGGCCCTGTCCTATTATCCGGACGCGAATCTGGGACTGATGCCCTATCCCGCTGCGGCGGAGGGTGGAAAGCAGACCTGCGCGGTAGGCGAAGGAACCTGCCTTGGCGTCTGGAAGGATTCGGAAAACCTGGAGGCGGGAAAGGCGTTTCTTGAATGGCTGGCAAAGCCGGAAAATGCCTCCCAGATTATTGCCTTTGACGGATGTACGGCGGGCCTTAAGAGCACCCCTAACGATTCTGTGGTAGGTAAGATGTACGAGGAATTTGTGGAAGCCTACGGCGTGGAAAACATTTACTTTGACAATATGTTTGACCGGAAATATCTGCCAAACGGTATGTGGAATGTATTGAGCGAGGGCGCCGCACAGCTTCTGGACGGCGGCTCCAAGGAGGATGTGGGAAGCTACATGCAGGAAAATTTTGTCTCCCTGTATGAGGAGGCCCATGGGGCGGATTAAAGATTGCATATAAATGGGATGGGCCAGGGAGATTCCCTGGCCTGTTTTTTCAAAATCCGGGAAAAATTCCAAAAGGGGAGCGGAAAATATGAGGAAAATTGTGTTTATAGGCGCGGGAAGCATGGTATTTACCAGAAATCTGGCAAAAGACCTTATGGGGATAGAGGCATTCCGGGATGCAGAGCTGTGTCTGATGGATACCGATGAAATCAGACTTCAGTATTCCAGAAAATGTGTGCAGAAAATCGTGGATGCATTTCAGAATCCGGCAAGAGTCACAGTCACGGGAAACCGGAGGGAGGCCCTTAAGGGGGCGGACGGAGTAATCTGTACCGTGTTTAACGGGGACGTGGAGGCATCCCGGCGGGAGGTAGACATTCCTTATAAATACGGGGTCAGCATGAATATCGGGGATACCCGAAGCGTGGGGGGCATTTTCCGGGCGTTGCGGAATATCCCGCTGATGCTGGAAATCTGTAAAGATATAGAAGAGATCTGTCCTAAGGCTATATTTTTAAATTACACAAACCCCATGGGAATGCTTTGCAGCGCCATGCAGAAATACACAAAGGTGCAGGTGACAGGTCTTTGTCACAGCGTGCAGCACACGGCAGAAATGCTGGCGGAATGGATTGGAGCGCCTATGGAGGAGATTGATTATACCTGCGCGGGGGTCAATCACCAGGCCTTTTACCTGGAATATAAATGGCGGGGAAAGGATGCTTACCCATTGATTTGTGAAAAACTTAACGATATGGAAATATGGAACCAGGAGCAGGTGAGAAACGAGATCTTCCGGCAGTTTGGCTACTACGTGACGGAGTCCTCCGGCCACAACTCCGAATACTGCGCCTGGTTTCGGAAGAGGAAGGATTTACTGGAAAAATACTGTACTCATGGAACAGGCTGGAATCCCGGGCTTCACGCGTATTCCATTGAAAAGCGCATCCGAAGGGATAAGACATTGTCTGAGGACATTAACAAATGGCTTCTTGAGGAGGAAGTGTACAAAGAGCCCAGCGGGGAATATGCAGCCCATATTTTCAACGCCTGTTTTGGGGATAGAAAGCCGTTTCTCTTTAACGGGAATGTGATAAACGAGGGATGTATCCCAAACCTGCCAGGGAACGCCTGTGTGGAAATTCCCATGCTGGCCATAAGGGACGGGCTGAAAAAGATGTATGTGGGGAATCTGCCAGACGCAATCGCTATTCTGGTAAATACCACGGCCAGGATTGAAAACCTGGTGGTGGAAGCCTGCATGGAAAGAGACAGGGAAAAGGTAATTAACGCAGTGCAGATGGATCCCCTGTGTTCGGCAGTGTGCAGTTTGCAGGAAATCCGAGATATGTGTGAAGAGCTGTTTGAGGCAAATAAGGAATATCTGGGAGAATATCGCTGACAAAGCGGCGTCTCTGGACGTTTTGCAGAAGAAAGGACAGGGGAGAAAATAAATGTTGCAGGGAAATGCGTCTCATTTGGGATAAACACATTTTCCTGCAACAAACTGTTTTTATAGGATACGGTTCTGCCCTTATGCCAGAAGAGCCTCAGCCAACGCATCAAGCTGCGCCTGGGATTCTTCATTTAAAGTGGATCTGATGGTAACCACAGGCTCCAGGAGCGTGATGCTTTTCATGCTCTCAAAGGCTGCCTTCATGTGCTTTCCGGCCATGGGAGCCCAGGAGCCGTTTTCCACAATGCCTACGGTACGGCTCTGGAAGTTCTTGGCCTTTAAATGGGCCAGAAAGTCCTCCATGCAGGGGAAGAGCCCGGCGTCGTACGTACAGCCGGCCACAACCAGCCTGTCATAGCGGAAGGCGTCCTCTATGGCCTCGGCCATGTCGTCCCGGGTCAGATCAATGAATGCTACCTTGGGAGCGCCTTTGGCCTCCAGCATTTCCACAAGCTTCCTGGCGGCATTCCTTGTATTGCCGTGGATGGAGGCGCAGGCCACAAGGATGCCTTTGTCCTCGGGCTGATAGCTACTCCAGATATTATATTTCTCCAGATAATATCCCAGATTTTCCTTGAGAATAGGACCATGTAAAGGACAGATTACGGCAATGTCCAGACCGGAGGCCTTTTTCAGTAAAGCCTGTACCTGGGCGCCGTATTTTCCCACGATATTAAAATAATAGCGGCGCGCCTCGCAGGCCCAGTCCTCATCGGCATCCAGGGCGCCAAATTTGCCGAAGCCGTCAGCGGAGAAGAGCACTTTTTCCGCGGATTCATAGCTCACCATAACCTCGGGCCAGTGAACCATGGGGGCCATGTAGAAGGACAGGGTGTGCTGTCCCAGACTTAGGGAATCTCCCTCCTTTACCACAATGGAGCGGTCAGAGAAATCCAGGGTGAAGAACTGGGGCATCATGGCAAAGGTTTTGGCATTTCCCACCAACTGCATGGAGGGATATTTCTCCGCCGCCTTCTGGATATTGGCTGCGTGATCCGGCTCCAGATGGGAGACGATCAGATAATCTGGCGTGCGGCCGTCAAGAGCTTTTTCCAGATTGGCGAACCATTCCTCTGTGGCCCTGGCGTCCACGGTGTCCATAATGGCAACCTTTTCGTCCAGGATCAGATAAGAATTGTAGGAAACCCCCTTTGGCACTACATACTGGCTCTCGAAGAGATCAATGGTCTTGTCGTCGGCTCCAATGTATAAAATAGAATCTGTAATCCTGTAATCCTGCATAAAATATTCCTCCTGGGTCTATTGAATTTTACCGGGATTATCATAGCATGAAGCCGGGGAAAAGTAAATAGAAAGCCTAAAAATCCACAAATACCAACTTTCTAAGAAGATTGACTTGGATATGCGAATCCTATATACTATAAAAGGACAAGAGATCTGCCGGGTGATAATAGCGGCATGAGCGTCAGATGAACGATACGAAGATATTTTACAGCGGAAGGAGAGAGATTCATGAATCTGTCAGATATTTATGTAGTAATTGTGGATGATGATGTTTTTAAGGGTATGAATATACAAAGAGATCTGGAATTTAATGGCATGAGAAATATCATGACGGTGAGAGGTTAGGAAAAACTGTGGCAGCAGATATACCGTGGTGAGGATAAGATAGATCTGATCGTTACGGATATGCAATATCCCCTGGAAGCGGGAGAAGCGGTGGATGGGGAAGCGGGACATAAACTTATCGAAAGAATGGGGATGAAGGGAGAAGTAGATTATGAAAAAAATGATCTATGCAGTAAAACAAGGAAGAAAGACGGGGATTTTTAATGATTGGTGGAAATGTTCTGCGCAGACGGACAAGTATTCAAATGCAAAATTCCGCCGTTTTGAATATGGGAGAGGGCTTGAGCAGGAGGCGGAGGATGTACCCGGCAGCCTGCGGTATGCCATAAAAGAAGCGGTAGACTTTCTGGGGGATCTTGTGTATCTGGGTGGATATGCCGACTATCTGGAGGATGAGAGCTGGAAGGAAGAAGGTTTTTTGCCCTTCGGCGATGCGTCTGAGGTAGAAGAACCGGAGTTTTTTTCTGATGAGAGCGAGGAGGACGAAGAGGATATCGGGGATTTTGATGAAGAACCTGACGAATGGCTGATCGACGATAGAAACCCTCTTGGTGAGCAAATGGAATCCTGGGAGATAGAATACTGGAAGATAGCTGAGGACATGAAGAAATGCGTTATGATCATCCAGTACGGACATTCTGATACAGAGAAGATAACTGCAGCATCCGATCTGAAGACACATTTGGAAAGGTGTCTCGATGATAGGAACCTAACCGATTTGACAGCTATCTATAGGAGGTTAAGAGAGAATAATGCTATTGGTTATGATCCGCCTGCGGTGGCTGAGTTCGTGACACGAATGGTGAATCGTTATCCAAAGCCCTAAGTCAGATCTGAAACATTTGGAGGTATATCCTATGAAAAAAAAGATTTATGTAGTAAAAAGAGGAAGAAAAACAGGTATCTTTGATGACTGGAAAAAGTGCCTGCCGCAGATAGAAAGATTTTCCGGGGCTCTGTACTGCGGTTTTGCGTACAGGACAGAGTTTGAAAAGGAAGATGAAAATAAGGAGGGCAGTCTTCAGTATGCCTTTATGCTTGCGGATAAATACATGAGTGAGCCCAGTATAGGTGGGTTCAGACTTGTTTATCAAGGCGGAGAAAAGGATTATATGGAGAAAGACAGCTGGAAGAAGGAAGGATTCCTGCCCTTTGGAGAGGAGAAGCTTGATGATGCAGGCAATCCGCAAGGAATGAGTGAAAATGAGGATATAGATGAATTTGCTACTGGCTTTGTGTTCATAGAAGATGATATAGACGAGGAACTTCCCTTTGCGTATGATGTTCCTTCTGATCATACAGAATCTGAAAGCCGGGAAGAGGGGGAGACATCCTCTTCTGAAGAAGCTGCAGTGCACGATTATGACCATACGAAGGAAGAAGAGATATACAGTGAGCTTCATATACCCGAACATCCCGGTCAAAATGAGCCCTGGCTTGAGATTCTTCTGTATATTGCAGGCAGTGGTGGGGCTTCGGATATTGTACGCGATTATGTGGGCAGATATCATGTGCCTACACTATATACCGCATTGCTTAGATTTGTATTCAATCCAAAGAGAATTTTGGACACCTTTATTGATATATACAGATTCAATATTTATCCGAAGATCGAAGATAGGGGATTCATGAGGAGCTCGTTTGACGACTGGGTCGGTAAGGCCTGCAAGGTATGGGAAGATTCAGATGAGTATCGTGTACTGAAACAACGCTTTGAAAAATATGGCATGGAGTATCTGGATTTTGACGAGCTCTTAGAAAGATGCCGTGTTTTTGCAAAGGATAGCCATGAGAGAATCCTGGCGACAACTTCTACCACATACAGACTTATGAAGAAATATATAAAACAGGGAGGGCATTCTCTGAGCGACTTGTACCGGGAGCTGACGGAGAATGACGTATACCGTAAGGAGCTTATAAAAGTGTCCGGTCCGTATGTCAATCCCGATCTGGAGAAGAAACTACATAGGGAGGAGACAAAGGCGTCATTCAAGCAGCTGGTCATGCATACCGAATCCATTGGTGTGAAACTCAAGGAGAATGTCATCGGGCAGGACGACGCGATCGACAAATTAGAGAGAGCCTTTTTCCATGCGGAAAAAAGCGCCCGTCAGGAAGACAAAAGAAAGGGCCCAAGAAATGTATTTCTGTTTGCGGGACCTTCCGGTGTGGGAAAGACCTTCACGGCGCAGTTATTTGCGGACGAGCTGGGGCTCCCTTTCAAACGATTTGATATGTCGGGATACCCAGGAGAGGGAGCAGTAGAGGAACTGGTTGGCATTTCTACTTTCTGGAAGAATGCTAAACCGGGCATACTGACTGATTATGTAAATGAATATCCGCACAGTGTGCTTTTGTTCGATGAAATTGAAAAGGCCCACAGTACTGTCATACGGTTATTCTTACAGATACTGGATGATGGGATCTGTTTTGACCGTTATTACGATACAAATATATCTTTTGAAGACACGATCATCATATTTACTACAAACGCGGGCAAACAGCGTTACCATGATGCGAAAGATGAGAATCTGACAGCGCTTCCAGACAAGACGGTACTGGATGCCTTGGAAAAGGATATCAATCCGAAAACAAAGGTTCCGTTTTTTCCTCCCGAAATACTGTCAAGGATGTCTTCTCATACCACTATCATGTTTAACCATCTAAGAGCGGATGCTCTTAGGCGGGTGGTGGAAAAGGATGTGGAGGATCAGCTTATAAAAACAGAGCAGGGATTTGGATATGATCTGAGTACCGGGAAGAGTAAACTGGCGAAGACGGTGCTTTATTCTATGGGTGGAAGCGCTGATGCAAGGAATGCATCCAGGCTGGCCGGAAAGCTGATCGATCAGCAATTACTTGAATTAATGTATCTGATGATGCAAAAGCTGCTGCCGGACAACATCGAAGAGCTTAAAAAGATAGAGTGGGACTGTGATTTCACGGGAGCAACGGATGAAGTTAGGAAATTATATTCCGGTGAAAAAAACAGTGTGATCCCTGTACTGGGAGCCATGAAATATGAGCCGTCGGGTTCTCTCAAAGAGAACGGTATCACAGTGAAGGACACAACGGATCTTGATGCGTTTGTGGAAATGCTCCGTTCCGGGAATGTTCTCTTTGCGGTGATCGATTATACACTGGGATTGGATAGTACAGAAAACAGCTTGAATATCGCTGACACAAGAACCGTGGGAAGTAATGCGTTTCTGCATACCATAGGAGAAAACAAAGATGTTCCCATATACATTTTATGCGGAGGGAAGCACGAATATAAGTATTCAGACAGAGAGAAAAAGGACTTGATCAAAAGAGGCGCGAAAGGTTTTATTGACAGGGAATTTTATAAAGATGAGATGGAGGCGGTCTACTGGGATGTATGCTGCCAGGAGGTAATGGATACACTCGCCCGCAGGCATCAGATATTGTCCTATAAGACGAGAAAAGGACTTATTGACAAACGCTATGATGTGGGCAGGATTGAATTTTACGATCTCAAGCTGGAAACGGCCGTGGAATCTGAGGATCTGTCTTCCATCCTATCCGATGTAGAGCGGCCCAATACTAAATTTAATGATGTCATCGGATTGGAAAAGGCGAAGGAAGAGCTTCAGTACTTTGTGAAGTATCTTATGAAACCGAGAGAATTCCTTAAGAACGGCGTTAGACCGCCGAGAGGGATCCTTCTCTACGGACCTCCGGGAACCGGAAAAACAATGCTTGCCAGGGCTATGGCAGGGGAATCGGATGTGACCTTTCTCCCAACCAACGCAACGGAGTTTAAGGGCAGCCATGTAGGCGAGAGCGAGGCTAATATTAGGCGGATCTTTAAACAGGCGAAGAAATATGCACCGGCTATTATATTCATTGATGAGATCGATGCGATTGGCAAGAAGAGAACCGGTTCAGAGAATACTCTTGGCACAGAAAGTATGTTGAATGCCCTGCTTACCGAGATGGATGGCTTTCATGGCGCTGACAGCAATAAGCCGGTCTTTGTGCTGGCGGCTACGAACGCTGTAGAGGGATGGGAGAGTGGTGAGAGCGCTTCTCTGGATGAGGCTCTGCTTAGGCGTTTCAACAACAAAATTTATGTGGGTATTCCAAAGGAGAGTGAACGGGAACAATATATCCTTCGGATGCTTGCCAATAGGAATATCACCACCGTTTCCAAAGAGACGGTGCACAGTATTGCAGAGAAGACTGGGGAAAAGAGTCCGGCAGATCTTCAGAACGTGTTTGAACAAGCTTTCAATAAGGTCGTAAGACAGTCGGGGACTATGACGGATGACGATCTGCTTGCCGCTCTTAAGGAGTATAGTTCTATCCCATCTGATGCGGAGCGGCCAAGTGATAGATTTGACGATGTCATTGGAGCGGAAAAGGCGAAGGAAGAGCTTCAGTACTTTGTGAAGCATCTTACAGAACCAAAAGAATTTCGTATGAAAGGCGCCGAACCGCCGAAAGGGATTCTGCTCTACGGACCTCCGGGAACTGGAAAAACAATGCTTGCCAGGGCTATGGCAGGGGAATCGGATGTGACCTTTTTCCCGACCAGCGCAACGGAGTTTATGGATAGCCATGTAGGCGGGAGCGAGGCTAAAATCAGGCGGATCTTTAAACAGGCGAGGAAATATGCGCCAGCCATTATATTCATTGATGAGATCGATGCGATCGGCAAGGAGAGAACCGGCTCAGAGAATACTCATCACACAGAACTTATGTTGAATGCCCTGCTTACCGAGATGGACGGTTTTCATGGCGCTGACAGCAATAAGCCGGTCTTTGTGCTGGCGGCTACTAACAAGATGGTCAGAGGGGAGAATGGTGAGAGCGCTTCTCTGGATGAGGCTCTGCTTAGGCGTTTCAACAACAAAATTTATGTGGCGCCCCCAAAGGAGAGCGAACGGGAACAATATATCCTTCGAATGCTTGCCCGTAAGAATATCACCACTGTTTCTAAAGAGACAGCGCACAGTATTGCGGAGCGGACTACGGGAAAGAGTCTTGCATATCTTAAGAACGTGTTTGAGGACGCGTTCAATAATGCCATAAGACAATCAAAGACTATGACGGATGACGATCTGCTGACCGCTCTTGAGGAGCAGGATTATGGTGAAAAGAGAGAGCATACTCCGGATTACTACAAGAGGGTGGCTATCCATGAGACCGGTCATGCGTATGTGTCCTATATCAGTGGGGACAAACCTTCCTATATCACGATAGAGTCCAGGGGTGACTATGGCGGATATATGCGGTATGCTGATCAGGAGGATGTGACTGACTATACAAGAGAGGAACTCCTTGCAAGGATCAGAACTTCTCTGGCGGGCCGCGGGGCTGAGCAGGTGTTCTATGGCAGGGCGAAGTCTCTCAACACAGGGGCATCCAGTGACCTGCAGCATGCTACTGATCTCGCGTTTCGAATAACATGTGAATTTGGAATGGAAGATGATCAGTTGATCATCCTCAAAAAGGAAGAGGTGCTTCAATCAGCACTGGCCGGAGAATATACGGCTAAAGTGAATGAAATCTTAAAGGCTGAGATGAAGAACGCGATAGAGATCATAGAAAACGCAAAAGATAAGATCCAGAGGATCGCGGATGTGCTGGTAAAAGAGAACAGGCTGACAGGAAAGCAATTTGAAGAGCTGATGGAAGGAGACGGAGAAGATGAGTACTAATTATTATGCACTTATATTAGAAGGAAAGGAGCCGGAGATTCTTGAGTCGTGGGATGAATGTAAGGCAAAAATGAGTGGTACTAGCAGACCTGTCTATCGCAAGTTTAGTACCGAAGATGAGGCAAAAAAATTTATAGCTGGAGAGTGGAGAAGGCCTGTTTCAGAGAAAGCCAGAAAATGGTTAGAGGAGTATAAGGCCAAGGATGTACAGTTAAAAGAGGAAACGCAATTCGATACGTCGGCGCTTTCCTCACGTTTAGGCGACCTCTCCAAAGAAGGGAAATTGCCATGTGTGTATGTGGATGGCTCTTATAACCCAGAGAGTGAAACCTATGGTTTTGGCGTTGTCTTTATATGTGATGGTAAGATAGAGATGTTTTATGGAGGTGGAAGAGAAAAGGATCTGGCAGAAACCAGAAATATTACTGGTGAACTGCTGGCCTGCATGGAGGCGATCAAATATGCTAAAAAGAAACCGAAATGTCAAGAGCTTACTATTATTTATGACTGTGATGATATTCAATGGGCTTATTATGGATGCGCAAAACAGGACTCCTGGCTGGGCCAGGCAGCCAGCCAGTATATGTACGATATCCAGTATATGAATGATGACGGAAAAATGAAGATTAAAGTTAAGAGTATAGAGGGATTGTCTCACGCTAAGAGCAAAAAGGGGCGCTCTTTTACGCCTGTGGAAGATCCCGGCAATGTTCTTGCGGACAAGCTTGCGCGGAAAGGCGCTGGATTGTTGTAGATCAGTAGTATGCGGCGGCATACCGCATCTGTAAGATATTCTGAGAATTTATGGGAGTTAAAATGAGTTATATTTATGCGATGAGCGACATGCATGGCTGTCTGGACGCCTTTGAATACGCGTTGTCACTGGTTGATTTTTCCGGTGATAATAAGCTCATTCTTTTAGGCGACTATGTACATGGGCCGGACAGCTATGGCGTTCTTGAAAAGATCATGCGGTTACAGGATCAATATGGCAGTGACAAGGTGATAGCTCTGCGGGGAAATCATGAAGATATGGTCTGCGACGGAAGGTGGACCATTGACGAGACCAGGGATGGACACGGTTCTGCCCACGAAGAGGATGACGCCAGATATCTCATGTGGATACGAAAGCTTCCAAAATATTATAAGGAAGGAAATACCATATTTGTCCATGCCGGGATCGATGAAGAGGCGGAGGATCTATGGGAGTGGGGAACCGCGGATCATATATTTACGGAAAAATATCCGGCGCAGACAGGCAGGTTTTATAACGATATGCAGATTGTCGCAGGACATATAGGAACGGCGGAGATAGCGGGCGATCCAGGATTTCATGATATTTATTATGATGGGGAGAGCCACTATTACATAGACGGGACTGTCCTGGAAAGTGGCGCCATTCCTGTTATAAAAATTGATATCAAAAATAGCAGATATTTCCGTGTTACGGAAACAGGAGCCTGGCCGGTTCTGCCCTATGATGAGATAAAATGAGACAACGGGATGGCAGTCGGCGTGGGGAAACAAGCGAAGAATGACATGAAACCGAGGGATAGGTAATGATCTATGCAATGCCGTTTTAGATAAATAAAAAGTATAAAGAAGGAACAGAGCAGTACTTGAATAGAATGCCGCGGGACTGGGTGAAGGAGGTCAACAGCAGATTAAAGGAACTCCGGGTGATATGCGGCAACGTGGGATTTAAGTTCTTAAACAACACAACATGTTCGGCAGAATCATCATGGAAACCCAGTCCTGGATGGACGATTATATGTGCCGTAGATGTGGCAGATGTTTCGGCGACATGCTCAATATGTTTGTCCTAAACGCTTTAGAGGAAGGTGGGTATATGGACACACCGCAGGATTCTGCTGTATTAAAGACAGGGCGGACCCCAGCATTTATAGGGTACAAGGCGTTTGTGACACCAAACAGGCACATAACGGAAAATGAGCTACGTGAAAGAGGATGGTCAGGAGAAGAAGTATGGTTCCGCAGCTGTTGCAACGGTAAGGTGCGCTGGTTCAACACACGTATCGTGGTCTCCATCGCGGACGACGGTCTGCACGCGGATATAGACAGGAGCAACTGGGATCCGCAGTTGGAGAGCGGGAAGATCACAAAACAAAAGGAGTATCCCAAAGTTTGTGTAAACCTCCAAACCGATGTAAGATAAGATTACTCAGTTTGGAGGTTTTATTATGGCAAGAAAAAACGAAAGCCCACAAAAAGCAGCAATGAGAGAAATGATGCGCAGCTATCTCAAAGACAATGCCATCCGCATTAAAAATGGGACAGATGTCAATGCC
>CAJTHL010000022.1 GCA_910576205.1 Clostridia bacterium
CATCCACGGTCAATCCGGACTCAGCCTTCGCCTTGAAAACGGCAGTCCATTGTTGGATTCGGATATTTGTGGCTGCCAATCTGGTATTCATAGTGTGTCCTCCCATTGTGTATAGTGTGAAAAGTTTGCATAAACTTTTTCAACTTTACACGATTATCGCACACTTAAGGATACACTGATAGGCACGTGTGGTTTACCATTTACCCATATGGAGCATTACCGCCTGGTTATAGAATTTGGATAACAGGAGGTGAGGATCATGGTGAATATGCCAGTTATAGATATGATAAGAACCGGACAGAACATAGGCAGACTGCGGAAGCAGGCAGGTCTGTCTGTAAGGGACCTGCAGGATATTTTTGGTTTTGCCACGCCGCAGGCTATATACAAGTGGCAACAGGGGGCGGCTTTGCCGACTATAGACAATCTGGTGGTGCTTGCGGCAGTCCTGCAGGTGCGTATGGATGATATTCTGGTCACGGATACAGCTGCGCAGGTACAGATCAGCGCATGAATGGAACTAAGAAAGAAAAATAACAGTGACAACGTGCAGGCAGAGAAATGCCTGCAGTAAGGTCCCCTGGTCCAAAGGTCAGGACACCGGCCTTTCAAGTCGGAGGTATTGGGTTCAAGTCCCATGGGGATCATTAAGGCTCCTTAGTCTAAAGGTCAGGACGCCGGCCTCTCAAGCCGGAAATGATGGGTTCGAGGTCTACGCTCCGCTTCGGTCGGTGCTGGACGTGGTCCACCGGACCACAGCACCCCGCAGGAGCTACGGTGGCTATAGGATAATGGTAGTCCGGCAGATTGTGGCTCTGCTTATGGGGGTTCGATTCCCTCTGGTCGCCTTTTGGATGGGTATGCCTAGAGGCGAGGGCAGCGGACTGTAAATCCGTCACACAGAAACACCGCAGGTTCGATTCCTGCCCCATCCACTTTCCGTTTGCGTGTCCGAGCGGTCTATGGTGCCACTCTGCTAAAGTGGTGTGCGGCGACGCACCGAAGGTTCAAATCCTTCCGCAAACGTGTTAGAGCCGGAGAAATCCGGCTCTTTGATAAACTATGGTTTATTGACTCCTTTTTTTATATTTATGCTTCCTTTGGACACTTTTGCGAAGTTTCTCTATCTTTTGTTGCAGTTCATAAACACGCAGTTCATCTTCATGCAATTTGAAGGCCACCTTTTGAAAAGCTTCTTCGTGTGCTTGTGGATCTTCAATATAATGAAAGTCAATATAACACTGGTGGCACCAGTAATTACGTATTTCTCGAATCTGATTCAATAACTCATAGTCATTCTCTTTGATTTTTGAGTAACCTAATTCCTGATCCATTTCGCGAAGACTTTTGAGCAATTTTCCTAAAGGAGAATTTTCAACATCGGAATAATTATCATAAAATTCCCCACCTTTAAGAATTGAATATATCAATTTTAAATCTTGCTCAATATATTGAACAGACATAATCAATTCGCTATGAATTAGTTTAAATGTATTATAGTTTATTTCTTATTCACCTCAAAATCTTAAATTTGTAATTTAGGAAAAGAATTTGCCGAAATAGAAAGCAGTTCTTAAAAGAGGGGAAGTAGCCCTTCCCCTTAAATAGTAATTGTTTCATTAAACAAGTGCATTTTCGCTCTGAAGGCGAAGCAGTTCTGCCTCAGTAAGTCCAGTAACCTCCATAATATCTACAATGTTAATATTACGTCTTAGCATTTTTAATGCCATTTCCCGTGTTTTTTGATTTCCATATTCAATCTTTTCTTTTTCATACAGCTGCCCTAATTGCGTCATATTGATTCGCCTCCTTATCTGCTCCAGATATTTTCTGTCAATGAATTTGTCACTTGCAACGATTACGCCGGACAGGGTGAATATCCGTTGTCCCTCATCTGGTATCTGCTCTGCCAGATCCACTACCTTTTCCAGCATTTCCTGTTTCCCCTGGGAACCGGGAATTGTCAGCGGAAGAATAACCAGTTTCATCAGGTCATCATCTTCAAGCAGTGTGCCGGACTGGACTTTCCGGAAGATTGTATCAAATGCGGTCTTACCATCAATGTGAGAAAGGAACGCCTGCTCCATATGAAGAGTGATACAGTTGGTTTCAAATATTGATTCAGCCCTTTTTACATCACCAGTATAAATAATGACCAGACGTAGATGAAAATCGTTCTCTTTTGGATAGTATTTTTCCATAACCCGTGCGATATAATTCAGATATTTTATCTTATTCAGTTTTTTAAATTCAGATTCATAATCAACAATGGCATAGGTTCCGTCTTCCAGCAGAAACAGATTGTCTATATCCTTTTCATTTGCTGAAATTTTAGGAAGGTTTGTTGGAAGCAGTTCCCGGATTGGCGAGAGATTGATTCCATATGCTGCAAAGCTTTTTTCTTTATATGTCTGACCAAGAATCTTGAATAAGATATCCTTGTTTTGGTATGCGACTCCTTCTGGCATTGTATTCTCCATATCATTTTTATTTTTCTATATTTTTAGATGGTTATAAAACTGCTTTTTTTTAATTATAACATGAAACTGCAGATTTGTCAGTTCCAAAGTAAAAACAGACTATCTTATAACCTGATGGCATTTTGACCAGGGACTGTCCGGATTTAACATTCCCGTGCGCTTCATTTCCCATTCTGTGTAATATCCGGCACAATTCAGACATCGGGGACTTCTGTCCGGAAAATGTTCCCGAAATTTGATATGGGCCTGTAACTGGCTGCGGGCATATATAAGGACATGCCCAAAGGAAAAAGGCTGTTGGCCGAGACTGTTGGATCCAAATGTATAATAGAATCTGGAAAGATATTTATCCTCTTCAAGGATTTCTTCACGATTTGTTTCTGATTGCATATTCATTTTTTCCTTTCTTTATCATAGATTTGTTCAAATAAGGGAGACCGGAATATACCCCGGTCTCCTGAAAACATTTTTTATGCAGAAAGCATAACCAAAAATTCCTGCTCAGTCAGGATTTTAACGCCGAGCTGCTCTGCCTTTGCCAGCTTGCTGCCTGCCTTTTCTCCGCAGATCAGGTAATCCGTCTTTTTGGTAACGGAGCTGCCGGGCGTGGCGCCGAGGCTGATAATTTTGGCGTTGATCCCGTCGCGGGTGAAGTTCTCAAGTTTTCCGGTCGCTACGATGGTGCATCCTGCAAATGTGTTGTTCGTTGTTTCGTTCATATTGTTCTCCTCTCCGGATGTCTGTGCATCCAAACCATTTTCAAAGTGTAATTCGTTCTGTAAGCTGCCCCATAACAGGAGATGATCCGGCTTACGGAACCATTTGTGGAGGTTGCTGCTCATAATGTCCCCAATCCCCTCCAGGCAGGTAAAGTCAAAGCGGTCCAGTGCAGCCAGCCTCAGCTCCCGCAGGCTGCTGTGGAAATGCCTGTCCAGTATCCTGCTGGCAGTCCTGCCGATCAGGGGAATATCCATTGCCACAACGAAGCGTACAAAGGTTGTGTTGCGGCTTTCATTGATGGAAGCAATCAGGTTTTCGTAGGATTTTTCCCCAAAGCCCTCCAGTGCAATGATCTCCTTCCGGTAACGGTCAAGGTGGTACAGATCCTGGTAGCTTTTTAATGCACCGAGCCGGATGAGCTGGTCCAGTGTTGCTTCGGAAAGTCCTTTGATGTTCATAGCTTTCTTTTCTGCGAAGTGGACGAAGCGCTGAAGGATGCGGCTTCCACATTCCGGATTGTCACAGTGCAGTGTTTCCACGATGCGCCCCTTATCACCGGCTCTGGAATAGGTACGTGCAGGCTGCCCACAGCAGGGACAGGTCTGTGGTATCATATCCTGATAGTTCCCGCGGTCCAGATTTTCCTCCACATGGGGGATGATCATGTTGCGCTTGGAGACTAGGATACGGCATCCGGGATACAGCTCCAGGTTTTTGATAAAAGTCAGATTATGAAGGCTTGCCCTTGATACCTCACAGCCGTCGATTTCCACGGTGTCAAATACTGCGACCGGTGCAATTTCACCGCTGCGCCCTGTCTGCCATTCGATAGAGCGGAAGATGGTCTCATATACATCATCCTCAAATTTAAAAGCAATGCCGTCATGGTAATGATGGCCGGTCCTGCCCAGGCTTTCCGAATAGGCAAGGTCCTCAAAACGGATGACCATGCCGTCGATGGGAATGTCGAAAAGGTCTGCAAGCGCCTGCACGGATTCGATTTGTCCCTGAAGAAATTCCTCTGAGATGTTTCCGTCCAGCATTTGGAAAGGACAGATGCCAAAACCATATTCCATAAGGCAAAGGAGCTTTCCATCGCGGCTGTTCTTCAGACCGGGAAATTCGTCCAGTCCTTTCAGGACATGAAAGGCAAAAAAGCTGATCTCCCGTTCTTTGCAGACCGCCGCATCCAGGCTGCGGATGGAACCGGAAGCAAGGTTGCGGGCATTCCGATAAGGCCTGCCGTCACTGCCGACCAGCGTGTTCTTCAGACGCTCAAAGGTACTTTTGTGGATAAATCCTTCTCCTGAGACTTCAAGATGTTTCTGATAGGGAATGGTCATGGGCACGTTGCAGAAGGCAGCGACGTTGTGCGTGATAACCTCGCCCACATCGCCGTCTCCTCTGGTGGACGCCTCTGTCAGTTTTCCTCCCTCATAGACCAGCTTAATAGTAAGTCCGTCCAGCTTTAACATCAGAAGCGCTGCCTTTCCCTTCAGGAAGGAAATCACCTCACGGAGGGATTTTGTCTTGTCAAGGGAAAGCAGCGGGATGTCATGCTTTACAGTGGGCAGATTGCCGACTACCTGGTATCCTACCGTCTGGGTGGGGGAGCTGCTTAAAATGATTCCGGTTTCCGCCTCCAGGCGTGCCAGTTCGTCATAGAGATGGTCGTAGACGGCATCGGATACACTGGGGGCATTTTCGTTGTAGTATTCTTGGCGGTAGCGGTTGAGCCTGTCTACCAGTTCATGCATACGTTCTGTTGTTTGTGACATTCATTTTACCTCTTTTCTTCTTTTTTGTTGTCAGTGAATCTGTGGACTGCCTGTGCCGCCCTCCTTTCAGAAACGAAAAAAGGCAGGAAATGATAACGGCTTGATTGCCGTAGTCATTCCTGCCTGCGTACAGATATACTGTATGAAGCCTGTATCATTACATTTCCAGACATAAAAAAGCCAGAAGGCGTAAAGTGACCTGCACTCTATACTTTCTGACTTCGTACAAACTTAAACAGCGTGTGTCCTTCCGTTTGGGAATCGCACAAATTCAATAACAAAATTATTATAACACAATATATGGTATTGGTCAAATTAAAAATACTATATATAGTAATATGGGGTTGCTAATGCTGCCATTAAGTATAAAATCAACCGGCAGTACATCTACCGCTGGAAACGTCGCTTTGACGGCTCTGTTGAATCCATGCGTAACCTCTTCCGCAGGCCTCACAGCCATCCCAATCAGCATACCCCTTAGGAAATCAAGCTGATCTCGGATTGCGCAGACGCTTCTTCCAGTATACCGCCATCGACGAGTATTCCAGATGGCGCTTCGTAGAGGTTTTTGAGGAACATAGCACCTAGTCCTCCGTCTTGTTCCTGGAGCACCTGGTGAAAGCCTTCCCTTTTCCTATCGAGTGCGTCCAGACGGACAACGGGACAGAATTCACCAATCGCTTCACCACCCACAGGGACAAGCTTACCCTTTTCCAGGCACACCTGGCGCAGCATGGCAATCGGCATAAACTGATCCGGCCCTTTACCCCAAGGCACAACGGGAAAGTGGAACGCAGCCACAGGAAGGACAATGAGCGTTTCTATGCCACCCATACCTTCTACTCCTTTGAGGACTTTGCCAGACAGCTTATGGTCTATAACCACAGGGACTATAACAATTTCCCTATGCGGCCGCTGTGATGGAAGACACCGAATCAGGTTCTTAGGGATTATCCTGGATCGGTGTAACATATGTTTGACAAACCTACAAAAACACTAATATTATATTTACTGAGTATCATTACGCATTATAGGTAGTTGTCAATACATTAGACTCATAATATATTTCTATATTGTATCTGGTCATTTCACGGTCAGTTTTTTATTTCTTTTATGTCTCTGCTATGTTGTTGAGGTAAAAGCATCTTCAGTATAGCAACAACCACCTTTATTCAAATATCCATGGAAACAAAACAATTCCGTGTCGCCATTAATGCCAGAGGTCGGTGAAAACGAGAAATGAGTTTTGGGAGAGAAAACGGAACAAGAGTTTTTGTATAAAGCTCCATTTTTTGAGAATAAAGTAAATTTTGAATAAATGTGCTTTAGAAAAGTTGCTTTGAGAGTTGCTTTATTGTATAAAAATAAAGGAAGTCACGTGACGATGCACGTGACCACCTTTAGTCGTTGACAATACATGGAACTAAATGCTGAAAGATTGAATCAATGTTTCTGTACAATCATTCAGTTCTTCCAGCAGATATTTGTCCATTATCCCCTTCTTGAATTGCTCAATTAACTGTCCGTTTACATCGGCAAAGATAATTAGCATGATCTGTATCAAGTCGTGCATATATAGATGCACTTGCTCCTCTTCACAGAGGGGTAATGAAAACAGATACTGCTGGTTTTTTGCCTGATAAACGATGGCGAACCGTGTGTCCTGCCAGTAAGACGGACCAGCATATGAGACGTTCTTCCCGTGTTGAATCAGATAATTCTGACAAACAATAGGAAGATTCAAGGGGGATTTGCCTGCAGATAGAAAACATTCTTTGATCATGCTTTCTGATTTACTGAATTGCATAGACAACTCCTCCTTTCTAAAACCAATCCTCACTAGGCCGAATAACCTAGGAAAAATGGCAATAATATCAGGAATAGTAATGAGAGCTATACTAATGATAAAACATTAGTAATATATTCTTTTGTGTATGCAAGTAGTTTTGTATAGGGACTGCTTGGTTCTTGAACAGCTTTTTTCATGATTGATATTATTAGTTTAAGCAGGCTAATGTTTTCTTGTGTGGCGTATTCTGTAAAATTTTGCAGGTTTAGAGCAAGGTCAGCATCTGCGCGATAAATTTCCTCGACAATTTTATTCAGCTCAATTGGTTGCCCAATAGTGGAGAAAAAGTCTTCATCTTCAGAAATTACATCCGAATATCCTGCTTTAACAAGAAGAGTGCTGTATGGAATGCCAAGGTAAGGAGACAAACGTTTTAATGTTTTGCGTGCGGGCTTTACATTTGTCGTCTCAAGCCGACAGAGCTGAGTTTGTGTAATACCCAGCCGTTCAGCGAAAGAGCGTTGAGAAAGGCCTGCTTTTTGGCGGGCAGCTTTTACCATTTCTGGAAAAGAACGCTGGCTTTGAGGAATGGTTTCATTCAAGCATTTTGTTGCAAACTTTGGCAACATAGAAGGTGTTGTGTTTGTCTCGTTTATGATTTCTTGATCCTTAACAGATAGGGTCATATCAAAGACCTCCTAAATTTTGATAAACAAAGAATAGCATAAATCAAAAAAGATGTCAATACGGAATATATTTAATGTCATATCTTAAAAAAAGCGTTCAAATATGGTTGACAGAATAGGAAATGAAAATTATAATAAAAGATATTAGAAAATTAAGTATGTCAATTATATTTGTATTTAAATATGTTTTCTAATTATGAAATTTGGAAATTCAGCAAATCATTTGTCTAATGGGAGAAGAAAATTTGGCAGTTAGAAAAATAAACAGTAACTATATTCCACAGAAAAACATTCGGATAAACCTTTGGAAGGATTACCCTAAACGAGCTTTTGAAACAATTTTTTTTGCAAAACATATGGCAAAAAGTATTGAAAGCGAAAAGTTCTTATATATATCAGATAATGAATTAGAAAGCGAAATGAAGGATCTGTGGTGTCAAAACTTTAGTTCTTTGTCATGCATAATTGGATATCCCCAGACGGGAAAGACAACTTTTTTACGACATAATATTGGATACGATTTAATAAATATTAGCGAAGAAGGAACAGTATTTTGGGCAGATTATTGGGACTTATTTGAGGGAGATGTAGATAGGAATTGTTTCTTCTTTAATAAAGTAAATAAAATTTGTGATGCTTTGATAGCTCAATTTCCGCAAGCCAAAGAGTCTTTTGAATCATATGATGACAATGAAAATGTTGAATGTTTTTTGGATTCCTTTTTGGAAAAACTTTTTGAGCAACAATCTGAGTTTTTTCCTAAGCCAAACCAGTTAGTCAATTCTTTAAAGAAACTTTATTACATTTTATGTGTATCGAAGAGTTCGATTCAGAAGATTATTATTTGCATTGATGGTATAGAACATATAAGAAACAAAAAAATACAAGATGAAAAGATTAGATTTTATGGTCTATTATATTCAATGCTAACCATCGTTCCGCCTAAAGGAGATGGGCAAAATTTGACGATTCATATGTTGTTTTCTGTATCACCTTATTATTATGCAAGGTTGCGTACACGGATTAGTGAGGTATGTGATGAATATATACATGTATTTTTAAAAAATGATATCAATCTTGAAAGATATTTAAGCAAAAGGATTAAGTTGTTTTGCAGAGAAGAAGAGATTGAAATTTGGGGAAATTGTCGGCAACAATTTAGTCGTATTAGCCAAAAGTTTGGGGGGAAATATGATAGAATGATAAAAAATTTGTCTTTTAATAATATCGAGCGATGTATGGAGTTATATGCACGTATTTTAACAAACAGGCGTTGGGTAATTCCTCAAATACCAGAAAATGCACGCTCATTCAGTAAAGAAGGCTATATTTTGAACAATATAACGGTAATTCGCGCTATAGTTTGTGGGGAAAATGAGATGTTTGTTAATACAGAAGAAAGCTGTGTGACAAACTTGTTATACAACACTCCGATGCTTGAAAAAAATTATAGTATTTTATGTCTTTATATTGTATGTATGTTTATAAAACAACAGTATAAAGAAGAATATAGAGAAGGATTTTCAATACAGGAAATTAAAAGAATTTTAGGTGAATTATTTCAAGGAATAGATGGGATAATTTGGGATATAGAAGAGGTAATAGATTATTTGTTGAGAAATCATGTGTTGAATAAAGTTTCAGAGGAGAAGATTTTTTTGACTCCAAAAGGACTAGAATTATGGAATATGTTGCAATCAGACAGTGTTTTTTTAGAAATGTGTAGAGAAGATTACTATCGGCAATATGACGAGGAAGGGTGTGATAATAATCCATATAGTAGTTATCATTTAATGCAAACTATGCAACAACATGAGCTTTTTAAAGATTTATGTCGGATTCTTGAAGAACTTGTGAAAATAGAACAACGTTATACGAATTCAGTTAGAGAAAATCAGTGTAGAAGATTGTTTGAGAATACATTTGGAGCATATCCAATGGTCTTTTACTTACTGGAAGGATTAAAAAAATCATTGATATATTCAGGTTTGATTAACCACGATAAGGTAAAACCTTTTTATGAGAGTGTAGAAAAAAAGGTTATGAAAATGGAAAATGAAGTATATTAAAAAAGATGACAGGTTGCAGTTCAGCTTATAGGCTGAACTGTTTTTTTGAAAAAATATATCAATATATATTGACAATGATTACAAAATGTTGTATATTTGATATCAAAAGAAGGGATATACGGTGTTTGCGAACAAAATGATATAGAACGCAAAGGCTATGACTATATAAATAGTAAGTAATATTACATTGGCTTTAATGAGTAGATAATATTAAAAAGTGTTATTACATGATGTAGCAAAAAAGGTTTTTCAAATTTACAAAACGGTGACTGGTTATTGAGGAATCCATTCTAATTTAATATTAGGAGGCAATGAAAATGAAACGGTATTTATCTGTAATGAGCAGAAAAACAAAATGGAAGTGCATGGGGGTAATAATCTTAGCAGCAATTGGTTCTCTTTTGGCATCAGTCTGGCCAGTCAAGTTAGGAGAACTATACACAAACATTTCTAACGGAACAATTAGTAACATTTCACAAGGAGGACTAGCAGTTGTTATATTCGGTCTAATTTATCTTTTAGCTGAATGCATTACGATTATTCGCAGAGTTATGCTTGATTGCATCGTTGCAACACATGAATCAGAAATCCGCGAATATAGCATTAAGAAACTTTTGAAAATGCCAGTTTCATATTATTCTGAATGTTTAAGTGGAGAGAAGACGGCACAGTTAAATCAAGGGGTAGCTGGATTCAGTCAGTTAATAAAAATAGTATGTAACGATGTGTTTTCCACTGTTCTTATTGCTATATGTACGCTTATGCAAGTTTTTTTAAATGCTTCAAGCATTATGGCAGGAATTATGTTTCTGTATCTTGCTCTTACCATTATTATTTCTGTATTGCAAATTCGTTCCCAGAACGGAATTAGGGAAAAGATTGTAGGGCAAAAAAATGCTCTTGATGGGCAGATTTGTCAAGCTATTTCTAATATTGAGTTAATTAGGGGAATGAATGCGGAAGAATGTGAAATAAAGCGGCTTCGTCCAAGCATTCTTAATATTAGCAAAACAGAAAAAAGACATCACAAATATATGGGGACTTTTGACTGTGTTAAGCAGTCTTGTAAGGTCGTATTCCAATTAATTCTTCTTATGGTGTGTGTGAATTTGATTTCGAATGGAAAGATGTCAGCAGGATCTGTAATTACAGTGTGTTTGCTATTTCAACAGCTGATAAAGCCTATTGATGAAGTATATCGGTTTATGGATGAAACAGCATCGTCAGTAATTAAAGCAAAGGTTTTGCTTGAGGTTGTTGCCAGTTCTACAGATGAGGTTTTTGATATTCTACCCTCGGATGATGAGGTTAGAGGTACCGAAATCAGGCTTGAGGATGTAATTGTAATGAATCCAGAAAAGAATAAAGCAATTGCATGGTACGAAGACATTATAATTCCGTGTGGTGGAAAGATTGCGTTGCAAGGAGCAAATGGATGCGGAAAAACAAGTTTAGTTAGATGCCTTAATAGATATTATCCTCATACACAGGGAAAAATTACTTTGTTTGGAAGGGAACAATGTACGTTTACTCAAAAAGAACTTGCGGATAAGCTGTATTATATACCTCAGAATTCATTTTTCATTGCGGGGACAGTTCGGGAAAATCTTCTTTATGGTCTCCAGAGAAATGTTAGTGATGAGGAATTGATTGAAGCCTTAAGAAACGTTCATCTGGTTGGAAATGAGCATAAAAATACTGTTATACGACAAGAACCGTTAGAAGCCCTTAATTGTATGATTGGCGAGAAAGCGGAAGAACTCTCTGGAGGAATGAAACAGAGACTATCACTTGCGAGAGCATTTCTCCGCCGGCCTAAAATGTATGTGTTTGATGAAATTACGGCAAATCTAGACGAAGATGCGAGAAACTATGTGCTTGCTAATATTGAAGAGTATGCAAAAAAAATTGGTGCAGGAATAGTATATATTTCTCATGACCCAAAGGTGGTTGAACGTTGCAATAAAGTTATTTTATTGAGAAATAAACTTAGCAAGAGTTCAACAAAAAAGGAGGCAACATAAAAAGAAAATGTTTTCATTTTCCTTCCAGCAGAAAAAAGCAAGTGGAAATAAACAGCAGTTAGCTGTGAATAATTTTGAGGTAGGAGGATTACAGCCATGAGAATGTTTGAAGAGAATGCGAATGGAAAAAATACGAAAGGAGAGGAATTATACATGTTAAAAGAACACAATGGGCATAGAAGACATATGCCTCCCCATGAAAGAAGGACATTGATGCATGTTGAATTTAACAAAGAAGATTGGAGCCTAATGCAGGAGATTTTTGGGGATGAAGATACTGCTGCAGCAGCTGTCACGATTATAAGGGAAGCCCCGCCGGAAGTCCAGATTCTTGCAGTCCAACTTTTGGATTTTATTAAGGAGGTAGCTTAATTATGAATATGAATTTTACAAAGTTCATAGCACCAGTGCTGGGAGATGGCACACAGGAACTTTATACGAGACTTTATGGAGAAACGGGTGAGCGTTTTGTGGATATTCTTAAGACATCACCAGATGAAATTGCAGTTATCTCTAGGATGATTGCTTATCTGAAAGAAAAGAGAGGAGTCGATTAGTATGGATATACAGAAAACTGCTAGGGAAATAGGCCTGTTTGAGACTGCTATTAATTTGGCGAAAGTCAGCAATAGTCTTGATGTCATGAAAAAGGTAGGAGATTCAATGCCCCTGCCAGACACTGATATAAGAGAGAGGGTAGAATGTATTTCCAAATGGCTTCTTGGTTTTGGCAAGAGCAAGTATATGTTTCTTACACCGGAAATTGCTTTAGCTGAAGAAATGGCTAAACAATCAGAAGGCATGGAGGAGATTATTATTGCTATTCCATGTGACATGGAAACAGAGACGAAAGAACGCCTAAAATGTAATCTGCCTCACGGAATTATAGTTACTGTGCTTGAAGAACCCTTTTTTCCCGATACTTTTTTCCCTGGAAATGGAATGTTGGTAATATGTGGGTATTTAGGAGGTGAGAGAGCAATGATCCTGCCCGATACATATCGTATGATTGAGCATTATAGTGGTTTTCTTGGGAAAAAAGTATTTGTGCCATATGTTGAATTTAGTATGGCAGTCCGGTATGAGGGGTGGATGGAGATGAACCCACAACGATTTAGTGCAAAATGGAGGGGTGCATCATGAATGATATCATAAGTATTGAACAGAGAAAGTTGTTCTTTAAAGGTAAAACTCATAAAGAAGAGAGGGGATTTCTTTATAAACTGAACCAAAGTGCATCGCAGATTTTGGTTGCAGTTATGTTTGTTATGGGCAGTATTGTTGCAAGGTTTTTCAATATCCCTGTAAAAAGTGTAATGAATAATTACTCATATGATGTGCTAGTAATTTTAATTGTTATGGAATTATTCACTAATCTTATTGCAGAAACGGGAATTATGCAACTTTTAGCAATTAAAATTGCAGAAATATCAAAGGGGGACAAACGCTTATGTCTTATGATGTTTGGCGGAATGATGTTTCTGATTTCCTCTTGTCTTAACAATATTACAGCGGTAATGATGATTTTGCCTATCCTGTTTGTGTTGCTCAAAACATTGGAAGTTGATAGAAAGTATATTTGCGTTTTCTTTGCCACTATCTTAGCACTCTCTAATACTGGAGGGGCAGCATCGCCAGTAGGGGACTTTCCTGCAATAATAATTATGACAAGTGGTATAACCAGTTTCCTAAGTTACCTTACACACGCATTTCCATTGTTTGCGCTTACATCAGTTATTTTAATTGTTGTTTGGGGGCTTTGTGTAAAAAAACAAAATGATGATGGAGCAATTCGGGAATTGGCCGTTTCGAATTTGAAAAGTCAATACAAAAACATTGGAATTCGATTTGACATCTTAAAATGGCTGGCTGTTGTATTTGTTGGGATGTTTCTGGCATGGAGTATTATTCCGCAAGAAGTGTTTCCTCCTGAAATTATTGCAGTTCTTGGTTATGTAATTGCAATGGTAATTTGCTCGGTCAAAAAAATAGGCGTTGGACAGATGATGGATCTTAAATCTGTACTTACAATTGCATCCTTTTTATTTTTTGCGCAGGTTATTAGTCAAACCAAAATTTTGGATATGATAGCAACATATCTACAGTGTAATATTGAGAATCCAAAGTTGCTTGTAATGGCAATTATGGTAATTACTTCACTTGTTGCAGGAGTGTTTAGTGCCGGTCCAGCGGCAGCATCTATGATGCCGATCATAGTACAGCTCTGTAATGGGCCATTAAGTGCGCAGGCAGATTGGATTGCGGTCGCATATGCTGCAGCAATTTGTGCAGGAAGTTCACTTTTTATGTGGTCAGCCACAGCAGGGTTTATCCTATCAGGGAAGATTAATGGTGCTAATATCATAGAGGAAGAAGGTAAAGTTGTGAATTGGGGAGTGAAACAATACTTTAAATATGGAATCATTAATTATGGGATACAGATTTCTATTGCTTTAATAGCTATGGCAATTGTTTTATAAGTATACATAAGTCATAGATATGATAGATGCAAATGAGAAAGAAACTGATAGGTGGATGGTAGATAATATTTGTAGTCTTAAAAATATTTTTACATCATTATATTAATGTTCAGCTGTCTCCTATAGCAGAAAGAATTTGTCAGAGTTGTTACCAATACAGCAAAGAGATATCCTGTAGGATAGAAGATGAGCTTGGTATATAGTCATTAAATTTTTTATAATAGAGTATAAATAACTAAGAGGCTGTCCAGTAATGGGCAGCTTTAGTTATTTATGGTTGTTTGGCTTCATTTAGCAAAAGTTACTATTGGCTGGGTTTCATTTGCAGTTATTTTATCTTTATCTCTTGTTCGCTCTGTAAGTATCTCTTATACATATGCCGCCTAGTGGAGTACAGCGCTTCCGCCTTTATTGACAGCAGACTGGTGGTAATCCAGCTCGCTGATGACAGCCTCAATGGTGTCAAACGCCGCGGTCAGTTCCAGATACCGGGTGATAAACCCGATGACTTCCGTATAAAGGAACATCTGCTGTTGTTTGGTCAGCCTGTTCAGAGCCGCAATCCGTTTCTGCTTTTCCGCCCATTCGTCTGCACAGTAGATGTTCTCATGCTCCAGAAGCTCTGTCATGTCAGTATCAGCTAACATGACCGCCGCTGTATTGAACCATGCAATGGCTGTCTGTCTGCAGTCATCCTCATCGCAGAAAGCGATCTTTTTGGCGGGCATCTGATACCAGAGCCGGTTTTTTATGTCCTGCAGCTCCACATACAGGTCAGCTGCCATATTGCATAATTCATTGATCTGGTCATAGTAATAATCCCAGTAAGGGCTTTCCCTTTCATTCCCGTTGAAGCAATAGTCCGTCATTTTGTCTAATCCATCAAAGATGGACCAGAGATCCAGCTTTTTATAAAGAGCCATTTTATACTGCCTCCTTCCGCTTTTCCAGGTGGAAAAATTCACTGATGTCCCATGCGCCCTTTAAGTATTTTGACGCAGGGCATTCTCCTGCGCCGATTTTTTTGCCGCAGATGCAGCTGCCGTTTTTGTGCATGGAGATGAGGGAGGCCAGCATTTCCCACCGGGCACTTCTGTCCCTTGCCTCAGCAGAATGATTGCAGTAGTGGTACACGCTGCAGTTCTGCTCACAGTCGGACAATTCCTTTTCTGCTCCCGTACAGTCTGCCGGAACAGCCCTGGACAGATCCAGAAAGAACTGCGGTTCCAGCGAACTGTGGTTTAAATGATTGAGGGTAAGCTGCAGGATGTCATTGTGGCTCATGTTTGCATCAAAAAAATGGTGAAAACAGCTGCACAGCCAGTTCAGAAGCTCCGGGAATTCATCCAGATGCCCGTTGTGGAAGCGTGAATCCGGCTCATGGAGCGAGTTGGACATGGTATTGACAAAATCCTCTTCCAGATAGCGTTTTTCCATGATCCGATAAGCCTGCTCCAGCTCTGTTTCCGTAAGTGTGAAGGTGTGTGATTGTCTGTGTAATATTCTTTTTATATCCATATTCTGTTCTCCTTTTCTTTTCTGCCGTCAGACGGCTTTTTGTGCTGGTTCCTCCTGGAGCGTTTCCAGAGGAATCCACCGGTCATTTTTCCAGGTGCAGTTATTGGCAAGGCAGACTTTCCGGGGAGGTTCTTCCGGATGGTCAAAGTCTGCCTGCAGTACCGTGTATTTCTCATAAAATGCCTGTAGTTCCTTAAGAAGTTTCTCCCGGAATCCTGACAGAAGGGAATCATACAGGACGATATCCATCTGCCGGAACAGGGATCTGGAAAGCTCCTTTAAGATGCCGGATCCGGCAATGGTATCGTTGATCAGGGTAATGCCTTCGTCTGCAAACTCCGGACAGATCCGGATCCCATCAATGGTGACTATTTTGGCATAATCGGAGGCGGCTCTGCAGATTTTCTGACTGAGCGCCGTGTATCCTGCCGCATATTTGGTCTTTAAGACATCCAGCGGAACCTTTTCCCGGTTATGCTTTAACTTGAGTACCAGACGCTCCAGCTCCATGTGGAGTTGATCTGCTTCTTTCTGTTTTGCTTCTGTCATAGCAGCGCCTTTCTTTTCAGAAAAGGGACTGCTGCAGTGCAGACAGTCCCCGGTGTCATGGTATCAGGCAGCTGACTTTACCGCCTGGTCAGGCAGTGTGTCAAATGCGATGGTATAGATGGTATTTAAGGTTTCAAACCGCACATAATCCGGGGCAGCTTCCAGAATGGCCTGCACGGTGGAAGTGCGGATCAGTTCTCCCCGGTACAGATAAAGGGCGGGAGTTCCCGGACGAAGGATGCCGGTCAGGATGCCCGTAATGCAGATCTGTTTCTTGGGAGTGTCTGTATCGGCTTTTCTTTTGAAAAATGTAAGCATATTTATTTCCTCTCCTCAGTTGATTACTTCAAGTATGCCGGTGTCCTTCCGGTAGCAGAAAATATTTCGTGTAAGGATGGACTCGGTATCAATCTCTAACGCTTCTTTGACGCTCTCCTTTACTAAATGGAGATCCATGCCCGTTACCCAGGGAACAACGACGAATTCCTGTTCCGTGCAGGGAAGAAGGAGCAGGTCATGCCCTTCATTCCGGGCAAGGAATTCCAGATACTGGCTGTTCAGAACAGCGACTCCCCCAAAACGGTAATCGCCGGCAGAAAGCCGGTAGGTAGGAGGGAGGCCGGCCCATTCCCGGTATATATGCGCAGCCATCAGAAAATCTTCTCCCGTGGCATCCGGATCCCATAGAAGCTGTCTCCAGTAAGAATCCTGCAGCAGCTCCGCTTTACAGGGAAACATCCGGAAGGTATTCCGGTGTGCCAGGTCGGAAAGCTGCTGAAGGGAGAGGTGGTTCTGCTCCATCATTTCATTGTCGATCAACATGCTCTTCCGGATTTTTTCCGTATTCTCCACCACACAGACAAAGGTAATCTCCATATCGTAGAACGGGATATGGGGAATCCGGTCAAGCTGGGCCTCTATCTGAGACCGGTTCATAAGCTGATAGATGATATTGCCGGTATCCAGCGGGCGGTTTACAGGAAGAGAGTGCAGAAGCTCCAGAATCATACTGGCTGCCTGCTCCGCATCCAGACCGCCAACAGATGCCAGATGATAAAGGGCATCCATATTTGCAGAATAATTCGGATCATTTTTTCCTGCCCTGATGCATATGGTATCTGCCATTTCCCCAAGCATCAGTTTCTGCTCAAAAGAAATGCAGGCATCACTGCCGAGCTTTTCCTCCAGGGATGTTTTCAGTTCCTTTTTAAACATTTCGTAGGTCATCTTTTATTCCTCCATATTTGTGATGTAACAGGTGTTTGTTCCGATTGTCATGGCAAGGCGGTCCCGCATGCGGCGGAAACGGCTGCAGATTCCTTTTGTGGACAAGGAGAACTGCTCCCCAATCTCACGGAAAGTAAAGCCGTCCGCTTTTAAGAGCACCATCTGCTTTTCCGTTTCCGTCAGGCAGGAGAGGACCTCAAGCAGGAACATCCGGTCAGCGGACTGCTCCTGGATCCCTTTTCTGCGCTCCGGCAGTATTTCGTCCAGTGTCAGGCCGTACTCTGCGCCGGAATGGATGCTGATGGTGGCTGCACGGCGTTTCTTACGGTTCTCATAAGTGTAATGGTCGCACAGGCAGCTGTTCATCCGTCTCCAGGCAATGGTGGTAAAGCTGTAGCGGGACAATTCCGGATTTTCATCAAAATCCTGCACTGCGGATAAATAGCCGAATATCACAATGTCATAATATTCATCCACAGGGAGCTTTTTATGGCGGAGGAACGCATAGACAGTGCCTATATGCTCATCTGCATACTGTTGCTGTAAAACAGTCAGTTTGTGTGTTTTATTCATGTTCATTCCTCCTTTAAAAGGACAGTCAACGTATCTGCGGTCTGCCTGGCGCAGGCCAGTTCCTCCGGGGAAGCGTCCCGGTAATGCAGAAGGATGACTGCCCCGGACGGCTGTTCTTCTGTGCCCACAGGGTAGAGGGCATGGATGCGGTATCTGGATTCCTCAAACAGATAGAGAGGATCCGTATCGTCATATAAGTAGGTTTTCTGCTGCTCGATCAGTACTCGTACCTTTTTTGCCAGATACGGCTCTTCCGGGAGGGTGATGCCCCTGGATGCAAGCACATGCTCTGTGCCCAGGATGGCACAGGCAACGCTGCAGTTTCCGGCAAGTGCCTGGAGATGCTTTTCACAGGTATCCTCCAGGTACAAAAGCGGCTGGTATCGTTCCATGACAATGCTCTCGCCGCGGATGCCGATCTCCATGGGATCGCCTTCCTTCAGGCGGAGTGCCTGGCGGATTTCCTTTGGCACCACGATGCGGCCGAGCATGTCAAATCTGCGGATGATCCCGCTTCTTTTTGGTTTCATGGTCTCTCCTTTCCTGCCATATGGACGGCCCTTAAAGTAAAAGAAGGGAAACGTCCATAAGGCGCTCCCTTCTTAAACAGTTTATGATGGCATTTATGCTGCATCGCCGGCCTGGTTCGCCTGGCGTGCAGATATGGCATTTTTGGCTTTGGTGATGAGCGACGGCCCAATGGCTTTTTCCCAGGCATCGATATAGGAGGCGGTGCGGCTTAAGAGCCTGTACAGGTCAAGGTCACTTAAGTTTGCAAATACCTTCCCTTCGCTGACAAAGGAGTTGGACTTCATAAAAGTCCCGCCGTTGGCATTTTTCTGAGGGATTCCCTTTCCGTTCTCCACTTCAATATACCAGGGGAGCTTCCGGGCTGCCCCTTTGCTGTCCTTTGTGGCGCGGATGATCCGGAGCTTGGATACCTGTGCATAGCCTTTGGCATCCTTCGTGCCGAAGATCTTTTCCTGCTGGAAGGTGTATTCCTGGAAGCCGGCGCTTAACCGGCTTAAAATGAATTTTGCCTCTTCCGGGGAAATATTGGCGGTCACGGTCACAGCCTTGTCGCCGGTTCCCCTGGAATAATCCTTCATCAGGATCCCAATCAGGGAGTGTTTCCGGAAGCCGTCCTCCGTTTCTTCCCGGTCTGCATGGATGTGTGCATAGCACTCCAGGGATGCGACCTTCAGCTTGTCCCGCAGTTCAATGAGTGTCTTGCTGTTTTTGTAGACTGCGATCTGGTTGGAGATGTAATCTTCATGATTCATAAATTTTTCCCTTCTTTCTTCCGCTGTCATGCAGCGATATTATTTTTGATCTGCTGGATGACGAGCTTCCCCAGGTTTACGGGGAGCCGTTCCAGACGGGTGATGTCCAGAAAACCGTCCTGATAGATCCGCTGGATGTTTTCCTTGTCGTCACCGATGGCGGCGGCAAATATTTTGATGCCTTTGGAGGCATATTCCTTTTTGATCCCGCGCAGGTCTGCCTCTGCCGCCGTACCGTAATAGTTGTCTGCGGCAGGCTGTCCGTCTGAGATGATGATCAGCAGCTTTATGGCTTCCGGCCTTGTCATCAGGCGTTCTGCCACATAGTGCAGGGCAGCACCGTCACGGTTTCCGCACCGGGCGCTCATGTCCATCAGGCGGTAGTGGTCCTTGTTGTCGATGGAGTCAAATTCTGCGTAGGCATACAGTTCCACATCATCCTCTTCTGTATGGCCGTAGATGGCCACAGGGATATCCAGTCCCTTGCAGAAATCATGGAGTATGATGGAGGCTGAGCGTGCGTAAGTGATCCGGTCCCGGCTGCTCATGGAGCCGCTTTCATCGTTCAGGACGGCGACAGCGATATCAATCCGGTCATTCGGCAGCTTCAGCTTGTAAAACAGCCTGCCGTCATTTCGTACTGCATTGCGCACATTGATCCGCTTTCCCATGGGCAGGTTGTCCAGCTTTCCGCCTTCCTTGTAATCTTTAAGTATCTGGGATATCTGTTTCTGGAGGCGTTTGGAGATGAGCAGGAGGGGAGGGGCGACCTTCTGGTAGGCTTCCATATAGGAATTGTCCACATAAGACATCCGGTTGATGTTTACGTGGCAGCCACGGTGGGCGTTGCCGTACCGGATCTGATCCGCTTCCGCCTGCAGCTCTTCACTGAGCTCCTCTTCATAACGGGCATAGGCATTTTCCTCTGCAAGCTGTGTCATGATCCGCTGCATGTCAGAGGCCGCCTGGGAAACATAGCCCGCGCCTGCATAATCTGTAACGCGGGATGTCCCGCCGTCCCCATCCTCCCCGATCTCATCGGTCTTTTCCAGCATGATCCGCCCGGTCTCATAATCCAGGGCCTGCTGGAGGTGCTCACGCTCCTCGTCATCGTCACCAGGTTCATGTTTGTACTTCCCGGCGCCCGGAGCAGGTTTCCCGCTGCGGGCCGGAAGGGGGCTTGCTCCAGAGAGCTGGTTTTTCATGTCATCCGCGGCATTTGAGGTGCCGTTTTTGATGTCTTCCCGTACCTTTTCGATAAAACTTTTCATATAGGGCCACAGAAGGAGCAGCATTTTGTTGGCGGAATCGAACCGCGCTTTTGCATCGTCATCGTATGCCGCATCATCCACATAGGGGATGCATTCGTACACCACATCCAGATAGGGGCCTTTATAGCCGCCGAGGTTGTTGATGTCCCCGGTCTTTGCATACTGGATCAGCAGGTTGATGAGGATGAACACTTCATGGTGCTGCCTGTCAATCTCTGCTGTCACGGTTTCCATTTCTTCCGCATAGCGCAGGTTATTCAAAAGGATGCCGGTCTTCATGGTTCCGGGAAATGCATCGCACATCCGTCCCTCGATGTAGACATCCTCCATCAGGTTCACCAGGGCGTGGGAGATATGGGAGATAGCGGTAATGACCGCAGCATCTTTATCCTCCACAGATTCCAGGATCTCCTGCAGGCTTTTTTCCTGCCTGGCGGTTAATTCCTCCGGTGTGGCAGGGTAAAACCGGCCTGCGGACAGTGCCTGCTGGTAAGTAGCAAGCATAGTAAAATCCGAATACAGGATATGGCCGCATTCATGGGCGACGATCCCGATCAGGCTGTCTGTTTTCAGGCTCTTTGTAGGGAAGCTTCCGGTCAGGAAATTGCCTGCATTCAGCCGGATGATACGGTTGTCCGTATGGGCGATCTCCGCTGATTCTGAAGTATCCCAGTAGGTGCTTACTTTGCTGCTCCGGCGGTAACGCTTTGTGGCGCCTTCCGCAATGTCCGTCAGGTAGGCGGCAAACTGCGGGGAACCGAAGAGCTGTTCGTCGGTAAGCCTGTTTTTTTCGTCTGCGACCATTCTTTTGATCGCAACATGTGAGGTTCTCATTTGTCTGTATCCCTTCCTTTCTTTCCCGGAAGCCTGTCCCCAAGGAGCGCATCCGTGGTGGTGCCGAAACATTCTGCCATCGCCACCATCACACAGGGCGGCGGCAGGCACTTTCCGGTTTCATACCTGGATATGCTCTTCTGGGTAACCTCCAGTTTTTTCGCAAGCATCTGCTGGGAAAGGTACGGCTTTCTGCTGATACGCAGGTGCCGCAGGTTCCTTGCCAGGTTCTGCCTTAGCTGTTCTTCCTTTACAAATGCCATAAGCTGTCCTCCTAAGCCGCAAATTTCTGCTCAAGGCAGGAGGAGAGGATGTCAGCACGGTTTTCCGGATCACTGGATACGGAGGAAAGCACGGTATACTTCGCAGCCTCCAGCGCATTCCCACAGACCATATAGGACTGTACCCAGCTGATCAGCTCCCGGACGCCGCAGCTTCCGTCGTTGATCATGGTCTCCCGGCACCGCTCGCTGATTTCCTGGATGGAGGCGGCCATGTTGGAGACGACGGCTTTATCCGTACATCCGGTCACTTTCATGGTGCGCTCGGTAAGCGTGTCCACATCCGGTTCTTCCATATCCATGATAAGGTTCATTCTGGAGATGACGGACTGGTTCATGTCACGGCAGCCCGCGTAATTATTGTTGGTAGTGACGACCACAACGGTATCCGGATGGCGCTTTATGACCTCGCCGGTAGTCAGCGTGATGCTGGCGCAGCGGTCTAAAAGGGCATTTAAGCCTACCAGTACACCCGGATTGGCGATCACGGTGGGTTCCTGTATCTCAATCACATATCCGTTACGGATGGCTGTGATGAGAGGTGTCTCCACATACCGGAAATGCTGTCCGGAGGTGTTTTCCGAAGCCATTGCCTTTGCATCCTGCTCCATGACCTCTAAAAGCCTGTCATAGACGGCAGCATCCGTAATGGTTTCATCATAGGTGCCGGTCAGCTTCATATAAGCCGAAGGCGGATCCATCTGGATGTCTTCCAGCGTGGGATATTCTTTGTCAAAAGGCGTCTTCCCGTCCGTATCCGGAAGCATCTGCCCCAGGAAGTCGTAGATTTCCGTATTGGCAGAGCAGGTATAGTACAGATACGGCAGGCCGAGCCCGGCCGCGATTGCTTTGGCGCCCTCCGTCTTCCCTGTCCCCGCAGGTCCGCGCATCATGAAATTGCGCATGGGCTGGCATCCGTCTGTAGTCATCTGCGCATGGCGGCAGATCATGGTCACTTCAGGAGGGATGACATACCAGTCTTCAATCCTGGGAACCATCAGTTCTTCTTTGGGGGTAAGGGTTCTTTGTGAGAGTGGAAATTTGTTTACGAAATCGTCCCTGCTGACAGCAGCGGCCGCTGGGGATGCTGCCCGGCCCGTGAGAATGCGGAATGTGCCGAAGAGCACACTGCTTGGGGAATAGGCATTCCGGTTCAGGTTCACCGTGGTAAGCTGTGAGAGGTTCCCGGTATTTGGTATGTTCAGGGCAATCCCTCCGGAACTTAAGGTGGAGGCGCCCTCAATCCTGCGGTAAAGGTTGTCGCACAGGATGAACGCCGCTTTTGCCGCTTCGTCCATATCGGAAAAGCCGTCATTCTTACATTTCCCCAGCAGGTCATAATTTTCCCGGAACTCGTCATCGGTCATTGCTTCCGGCATCAGCGCAAAGAACAGTGCGGTGCCGGTGTTGTTCCCGTCTTTCAGAGAGTAGAGCCTGGGGGATCCGGTTACGTCCTCATAGCGTCCCGCCTGGAATTTCCCGTTCTTTTTGTTGAAGACCACTACATGGATCTCCTTTGTGCGGCTCTGGTATTCTACTACCGTTTTCTCCCCCTGCGTGCCGATGGCGCTCTCCGAAGTGCTTCCCGGCGTCAGGGTGGTATCCATCTCCATATAGGCCAGGATGGCGGAAAGGAGAGGACCGTGCAGAGTGGATTTTTTGGTCGCAACAGTGCAATAGGTGGAATAATAGGTGGTGCTGACATTGGATGCGAGACCATCGAAAGGCTCAGGGATCCCAAGCTTCCAGGTCCAGTTCGCAAAAAGAGGTATTTTTGCCATGATTTCATCTTCCTTTCTTTCTGTTTGTTTGCTTTATACCCATGAGACCTGCAGGGCGTCGCCTGCGATCCGGGCCTTCAGTTCATTTTCCTCCAGGGTGGAGATAAGCTCATCCCAGTAGTTTCTGCTGGGGAAGTTCTCCAGGGTGGCTTTCAGCAGTTCCTTTTTATTCTGCCGGATGACCAAATCCCCGTTCTCTTTGATGGTAAGCCTGGTGTGGCCGCCTGCATTCAGCTCCGTGATCAGTGACTCCAGCACTTTCTGTCCCACCAGCTCATACCAGACGCTGACATCCACGACGGAAGGCACTTTAGGCTCTTCATTCTCCGGTTCCGGAGGAGTGTCCTGCGCGGAAGGCTGAAAACTCCCGACGACCAGGGGCTGCACATGGATGCGCCCGAAACGGTCAAAGCAGATGTCTGCATGGTTGTATTTCTCCATGTCATCCACCGCAATGCGCAGGGTGGCCCCTGCCAGGATATTTTTCAGGGAAGGTTTCTGCTTCCACTGCCAGACTGCCTGGGGATAAGCGGATTTCAGCTTATCCGTAATGCGTAAGGAAATGTGGCAGAGCATCATTTCTACTTCCTGCTCTGAATAGAGATAGGAACATTCGCCCATGTGGAAATCCGTTGGTTCCGGAACAGGGGCCGGTGATTCAGCGGTACATTTTTCGGCCCTGTATTTTCCGGAAACAAATGTCCGTATTTTATGCAGGGAGATCCTTCTGATTCCTCTGCCAGAGTGCCGGATAAGGAACTGTCCGCAGAGTATGGCAAGCCAGAGAATTATGGCTCCGACCATGAGCTTCTGGGATAATTCCTTTGGAAAAAATGCGCCCAGCACGAGCAGGGTGAGGATAAGGGCGGTAGTGCTTTTGGTGAAGATTGTCCGTTTCATTTTTCTGATCCTTTCTTTTTGACTGTCCGTAAACAAAAAAAGAGGGATTACAGCCGTATTTCTTCCTGACTGTAATCCCTCTTTTGGCCGCAGTGCCGATGCTTAGTTGTACGGCAGGCCATCTTCCCCGCAGTCCTCTGCAGATATGGGTACAAACCCCTTCTCAGAGTCGGAGGATTCCGGATTTCCTGTGCCGGAATCATCCGTTTTCTTGCCGGTGGGAATGTAATTCCATTCATATACCGTGATCTTGGGTATGGTTCCTTTGTGCCCGTCTGATTTCCGGGTGTATTCTACCAGGTCCAGATCTCCGGTAATGAAAAGCAGGCTTCCTTTCTGTACCCCTGCGTTGATGGCACGCTCGACTGCTTTGCCGAACAGGACACACTGGTAGAAATTGGGATGCTGGTGCTCCCCATAGCCTTTGTTGACTGCCACGTAGAACTGCACATAGGGGGTTCCGTTCTGGCTGTTCTGTGGTTCAAGGTCTGCTGTAACCCTTCCTGTTAATGAGATAGCTGTAAACATGATTCATTTCTCCTTTCTGGATTAAATTTTTTGGTATTAAAAAAAGTGCCAAAAGTCTGCCACTTTATCACATGGCTCTTCTGACACTTCCTTCAATCTTAAACAACGTGTGTATCTATGCGGTACGCATATCCCATATGGGAAACACAAAAATCAATTACAAAGCAATGATAACACAATATATAGAGTTTGTCAATTTTTAAAATACTATATATTGATTTTGTGGTGAAAACAAGATTACAGAATATGGTTTGTACTGTTTGCTCTCTGCAAAATGCTCCTTATAGTATCTTGGGCTGGTGGATCACGATATGTATCTGCTTTCCCTTTACTTTGTTTTCATAGGTGTTTCGGAACAACTGGGGGTTCTCAATGATCTTTTCCTTATCATAGATAAAGAAGTAAATATGCTCCGCACTGTAATGCACCATATCCGCTTCAATTTCTTCCGTCAGCTTTTTGAGTTTCATACTGTTTCTGGTGCATTTTACCTCAATGACATGTTCAGAGTCCAGGAAAATATCGGTACGCACCGTGCCATAACCGGTATCCTCGCTGACTTCAGCTCTTGCCAGTGGATAAAGGGGTTTCAGATAAGCATAGAGCAGATGCTGGACATCATATTCATTCTGGATCTTCAGCGCTGACAGCTGTTCTTTCTGGATGCTGCCGCGTTTGTGAGGCGGCCGCTCCAGAAAGCTTTCCAGAAAAAGATAATAGTTATCAAGGACGACGAGCAGCTGGTCATCGGTAGGAGAACCAGTCATAATCTCTTCCAGATATTCAATAACCCGTTTGGCTGCGGCATCCAGATTGTTTCTGGTTTCTTTATCAGAGTATTCATTTATTGGATAGTAAGCGCGCTGCTCCAGTTCCATCAGGCATTTGGGATCCATATCCAGTGTTTTGAGAAAATCTCTCAGACTATATAGGATGGATTCAAAATCATTGCTGTTTTTGACAGCTTTTAGTTCGATGATTGCATTACGCATACTTGTGATATCGGCCAACATTTAATGAGCGCCTCCCCATCGCAGATAAAACAGGAACAGAGGATCTAAAATATAGAGACTCCCTTCCTTCCAGTCAAGTACCTTGAAGATATCTTCCCGTCCATACAGAAGCTCCTTCAGCTTTGCCAGGCTTTCCCGGATCATCTGTGGGGAAGGTTTTTTACAGTTATCTGCAAGCAGATGGTAGATCCGCTCCTTTACATCTTCAAACTCCAGCTTCATAATGGGAGGATTTTCTGCAATGGATTTCACAATCAACTCATAAATGTCATGCTCCTGCCCATCGGCGGTCTGGAAGGTGTTCCGGCTCTTGCCGCGGGTGTTCGGACCTTTCTGCATCAGGGAGACCACATCCCCATATTCAAAGTTTGCGGTGGTATAGTGATAAGCGGTCTCCAAAATTTCCTGCCGGATTTGATGGCTTTCGCCCCCGGACATTTCCAGCATGGTGCAGATGTTCAGACAGATATACTGCATCAGCTGGGGAGAGGAAAGGCTTTCTACCGCAATCTGTGCCGCAATGGAGTCCTCAATGGAAATGCCCAGTTTTCCAAACCCCAGCTTTGCGATCTCTTTTAGATCATCCACTTCCCATGGCTCCATGTTGATGAGGCTTAGGCGTCCGGAAAGGTCTGCGTTCTGACGGATTGCTTCGTCAGCGCGGTGGGGGAGGGACACTACAATGGCTTTAAATCCCCTGCGGATGGCATCCTTGAGCTGCTGGGCAATCTGCATCCGTTTTCCCTCCGGGGCATAGTGAAAGTCGTCTATGACCAGTACCAGATCATGTTCCCTGTAATATCCTATGATCTTATCCTTGGTCAGGGAAAAGGTTTCTTTTTTGGTATATTTATCACTGGTGCTGGGAATCTGCTTTTCAGTTGCAAACTGGCCTTCGTATGCAAGCCCTGCTTTGGCAGAAACCAGCTTCCAGAAATCCGTATCGTCATCAAAGTCGGCTCCGGAAATTTCCACGATATGTTCAAAGCCGATGACCTTTTCGCATAAAATGGTCTTCCCCATTTTGGAGGGGCCCACCAGAGAGGTCAGGAATCCGGATACCTTGATGGCCTGCATCAGCCGGAATTCATAGGGCAGGTCGGAAACGGCAGATTTTCGTGATATATAGGTGTATTCGGGAAATGCTCCGGGGCGGAAGACATCTTCAGCTCTGAGTTCCATATATGTACCTCCTTATCCGTTTTATCCATTATACCACATTTTTAACCGATTTAAACCTTTTTATTGCTTTTTATTCTGTTTAATCCGTTTTAATGGATTTACAGAATAATTCAAAGATTTTACAGGTCCATATTGGAAGGTGATGCGGTTCCGGAAACGGGTACATTTTCCAGAAGCTCCATCCCAAGCAGGCTGTCTGCCAGCATTGCCTTTTCCAGCCAGGGGCTGTCCTCCTTGAGGAAATCTGGCGGGGAGAGGAAATAAAAGCGGTAGGAACAGCCTGTCCGGATCTTATGATCTTTGCCGATGAACAGGGTATGGGGGACACCTTCCGCATCCAGCAGATAGATCTCGCGGTATTTCACGAACAGTTTCGGGCAGTAACCGGTGCAGATGCCCTCCAGTACAAGATAGGATTTCCCCCTGATTTTCCGGAAGAGGGATGCCGCCCGGATGCAGGAACACAGGAAGATGACACTGCTCAGGAGAAAAAAAGCCTTGTCTTTTTGGGAAAACCAGAAGACAAGGCCGGTAAGAAAGCAGCCTGCCCCGACAAGGAGCGTCAGGGCAAGCTTCTGTGATAATGGTCTGGGTATGGGTTCCATGGATACCTCCTTATAAAATCTGGAACATGATCCTCTGTTTGAAATAAAGATTGGAGATGGCAGCCAGCACCGGGAACCGGAAATCGCATACCCGGCAGTCCGTGATGATGGACTCGCAGTCAGCCTCCTCTTTTTCATAGATACAGTCAATGAGCTGGCTGACATCTTTTAATGGCCGGACTCCTTTTTCCAGGCACAGGATCAGCTCTGCCGTGGAGAGCATCTGGTTCTTTACCAGTGCAGCTACCTGCCGTTCCATAGGTTCCAGCCTCTCTTTGTGGAAGACCATGGCCGCCTTCTTGAGGGGAAGCCTTCCGGAGAGGAAGAGCTTCAGAAAGGAGACGGTCCTTACCAGAATTCCGTCCGGAACAGACTGGATATAGAGATGGCCCAGCAGGTCATACAGGGCATCGATGCCGGTACAGTCCCTGCCGGAAGCCACAAGACCGCGCATGATAAGGCGGTTTAAATAGTGGTCAAAATCCAGCTCCCCCAGTATGTGCAGTTCCCGTTCCTTTTCGTAAAATTCCGCCCGGAGTTCTTCGTAGGTCAGGATGCGGAAGGCCAGGCTGGACCAGAGGAGGAGCTCATGGGGGCACAGCCCGCAGTCCCGGCTGCCTGTCACTACGACAGGGAGGCCGTCCCTCTCCAGACGGTAGGTTCCAATCGAGGTATAAAGTGTGATCATATGGTCTCCTCCTTTTCTTACTGCAGGGAAAGGCAGTTCTCTGCCCGCAGCCTGCTTGCTGCCCTTGATATCCACGCCGACACATGGTTTGGCTGGACGCCGTAACAGGCGGCAATTTCTTTTCTTGTATGCCCCAGGCACTTCATCTGAAGGGCCTTTATCCCTTTCTGGCAGACGCCGGAATACCGGTTCTCCGCATCCGCAAGGAGCAGGAAGGTATCTGCATCCGAAATCGCGTGCCATCCTTCGTCCGGCAGGGAGTCCGCATAGGTAAGGCGGGAGCCGTCTTCCACAGGCTCTTCCAGATACTTAAGAGGCTTCTGGATCCGCGTGATCCTGCGGCAGTGGGAGAACAGGTAATTGCGGATGGCGGTATTGGCAAATGTGGCAAAAGCTGCCCCGCCGTCTTCCCGGTAATTCTGTGCGGCATGGCAGAGCGCCTCGCATCCGGTCTGGTAGAGGTCGTCATACCCAAGCCCCTGAATGGACTCATTTAAGGTCATGCATCCCAGCACGATGTTCCGCACCAGATAGAGATGTTCCTCCACCAGTTTGATTTCTTTTCTGCTCATGGTTCCCATGGCATCACCCCGCTTTCCCGGCGCCTGCGTCCTAACAGGCAATTTTGATATGGTTGTTCTTCAGCACCTTCCGGCATTCTGTCATCAGACAGTCACAGCGGTAGTCTGAAAACTGACCGATGTGCGCCTGCTCGCTGGAGAGGCAGAAGGTATCCTGCATCCAGCGGTAGGCATCCTTTCTGGAGAGGATGCCGTTCTTCCAGATGGCATCAAACAGCCGGTGTGCCTGCGTGCGTTTCCGGCGCAGGTTTCGGTCTGCCAGGCTGCCCCTGGGTGTTTTTGTCCCCGTATGGACGCCCACATAGGAATCGCACTGGGGATATCCGCTGCATACATACAGGTATTCCTCCAGTGCTTTTTCCTTATGTACATAAGAGGCTCTCCTGAGAACGGCCTCCCGGCCGCAGTAGGGGCATCTGATCCGGGGCTGTTTTGGTTTCTGTTTCATGACTGTCATCCCTCCTTCCCGTACACACGTAAAGTTTACATATGGTTTAAGTATTCCTTTAAGGATATTGTAGGGAAAAACAGGGAAACTTCCCATGGGTCCGGCGTCGAATCTTAAGTCAGTTGCGGGTAAAATGGTATTATTTACCATTTCCTGGGCGGTTTAACAGGTGCAGCAGCTGCTGGATGGGGCAGTCCGAGGAAGAGGGAGTGGACAACAGGATCCACTGATGGTAGAGCCGGATGAAGCAGGCGCTGCTGATGGTAGCTGCACAGTCCGTCCGGTCGATGCGGGTGCCAAGGAAATTCTCGGCATCCGCAAGCGGCAGGAGGACCGGCCTGCAGTCATATCCGGGGATGTAAAGAAAATCACCGCACCCGGACTCCCTGCGGTAACTGCAGCTGCAGGAGATATAGATGGCATTGCGGTAGTTGCCTTCCGTCGCCTCAAAAAAATGGGCGATGGTTTCATAGCTGACGCTTAAAGTGGTGTCCATGCAGTTTCCCTCCTTCCTGGACTGCGGCCGTCCTAACCGAACAGCGCCTCGATCTCACGCGTGATGCGGGGGATGACCGTACCGTTGAAGATGTTGGTCAGGGCTGCTAAAAGAAGGGCGCCCAGCACGACGGCGATGATGATCTTGACGCCATCAGAAATGTAGAAATCGCCCTTATCATCCGCGAGGATAGTCCGGGCACGGTTCATGGTGCGCAGGGCACTTATTTTTATCTTATTGAGTACACGCATATTTTTTGGATCTCCTTTTCTTTTTGAAAACAATAAAAGCTACAGTTGCGGCCAGCCCCACAATAAGGGCGGGCAGGGGAAATAATTTTTTCATGTGAATCTCCTTCTGGTTGCCTGTTTACGGGTTGCTCTGTAGGCTGCAGCAGAAACTGCAGAGGGAAAAAGTTACATAGGCACCACCTCCTTCCTGCCGGGTACGGGCTTAAAAGAAAGCGCCCAGGGAGCCGATGACTTCCACGGACAGGACTACCACATAGATCAGCAGGATGCAGAAGAGCATCATCATGGAATATTTCTGCATCTGCTTGGGACGTTTCCCCGCTTCTTTTTTCAGGTTGTTCTGCTCAATCTGGCGCATGTCGAATACCAGCATCTTAAAATACATCTGCTGGTCATCGCCCCGGAGGGTGCCGATGAGCCCGCGCACGATATCAGACAGCATGGTGCTCCCTACCCGGTTCTGGAAATGGAGCAGGGCATTTTCATAGTTGCCGGTCTTCATGTTTGCCACGGTGGTATCCAGCTCCTGTCCGAGATGGGGGCCGGCAATGCGCCGGTAGGAGACTAAAAGCTTTAAGACATCCCGGTCTGTGGTGAGCCCCTGCTGGATGCTGACGGCAAACCGTGGCAGTTCTGCTTCGATCAGTTTTTTGCGCTTTTTTACTAGGTCAAATGCTTTATAATAGGAAGCAAACCACATCATAACGGCAAGGCCGATGGCCAGAAAGCCGGCGAGGGGCATCACCAGGAAAAAAGGGATCCCGGCAAGCCCGGTGAGCAGGGCAGTCAGGAATGCCTTCAGGGTATAGCATTCCGGTGTCAGTGGGATGCCTGCGATAGCCAGCGTGGAAAGGAGCCTGTTTCTCCGGATCGGGTCCAGGCGCAGCAGGAAGGAAAATTTATCTGCCACTTTTGTCAGGTAGACATCAAACAGGTTCTCTTCGCCGGTTCCGGTCTGCTTTTTGGCTAACATCATCATGCGCGAGGTTCTGGCAGTGGGCACGTCCACGAAGGCACAGGACAGGTGATAGAAAGCAATACCGGTCAATACACAGGCTGAGAGGATCAGTAATCCGGTCATATCATTACCTCATTTCTGCACTACGGTCTGGTTCCTGGAATGCCGGTGCGTAGTGCGCCACCGGCTCCGGCTGGGATTCCCTCCACGGCTATGCCTTGTATTCAATAGGCTTTGAAAGCTGCATGATCCGCGTAAAGGAAAACAGGACGATGGCAGCACAGATGGCGAGGGTGATCTTGCCGGGCAGGGAGAACATCAGCGTCTCGAACCAGGAACGGTTGAGTACATATAAGAGCGGGATGTTGCCCACCACCAGGAACATCATGGTGATGGCCTCTTTCTTCGGCTCATTGATGATGGCTTCCAGCTCTGACTGGATGATCCGCATGTCGGAGAACTTCTGTACCGTAAAGGTCAGTGTATTTTTCATGCTCCGGTCGCTCTGGCACTGGATCAGGGTATTGCACCATTCATGGAAGATCCGGTTGGGCACCTTCATCTTCAGGGTGTTGATGGTAGAGGTCATATTGGCATTGAGCATCTCCGATTCTGTAATGAACGCCTCAAAATGGGACTTTACAGGAGGGTTCAGGTAAGGGATGTTTTCGCGCACTGCCTTTAACAGGTCTCCGCTTCTTAAGTAGGAGGTGGTGATGACGGATATGGCCGTCTCCAGCTCCTCATTCAGGTGCTTTTTATAGGCAGCTGCCGTGGAGCGCAGATACCATACCGGAGCAAAAGCAAACCCTGCGCCCAGGATCGGGATCAAAAACGGGTTATTCAAAAGCAGGGAAGTCACAGCTCCCAGGGCAAACAAAAGGATGGATACCCTTTTGACAAGCGTGAACCGCCCCTGCCGCCCGGTGGCCGCAAGAAGCTGCTCCACCTCCAGTGTTTCACGGTTGAAGAAGCCTTTCGCGGGTTTTCCCAGAAGCGCATCCACGTCGTCCTGCAGCGTGGTTTTCTGCGACTGGGAGAGTACATGGAAAAAGTCATTGAACCGGACGGCAAACAGGGTAAAAAGCCCATTAACAATCAGCAGGAACAGGATGATCTGTATCCACTGCATGTGCTGCACCTCCTTTCCTGGTTTTTCTGGCGGCGGGTTTTGTAAGGAATGGGGCAAGTTTCCCTGCAGGGATGCCGTTATCCAGCATCCGTCTCTTCAGGGTATCTGAGATACCGCCCAGCTTCCGGTGCTTTCCTACCACAGTGATATTCCCATCCGCCCCGGTACAGTTATCCGTCACATCATACTGGTAAAGGGGGCGGTAGAGGAGCTGCCCGTCCCGGAAATCCTCCCCCTCGATGATCTGCATGATCTTCCGGCTCCCATCCTCCAGCTGTTTCGTGAATACTACGATGGGATAGGCTTCCACCATGATCTGCATCAGGATCTCATCCGCCATGTTGTATTTCCGTTTAGCCAGAGTCATCATCCTGCGGTAGGTGGATTCCGAGGAGTTGGAGTGGATGGTGGTCACCACGGTATGCCCGGTACGGGAGCTTTCCGCTACGGACAATGCTTCCTTTGCGGAACGCATCTCACCTACGCCGATGACATCCGGGTGCTTGCGCAGGACACGCTCTAAAAGAAGGTCCTGGTCGATGTCAAGGGACGGGTTCTCATGGGGCCTGGTGAGTAGGTGGACCACACTGTTTAAGGCATGCCCCTCCCCATCCCGCCTGATCAGGTCAAATTCACGGCTCCCCTCCTCAATGGTGATGAGCCTGCGGTTATCCGGGACCATGGACAGAAGCCAGCTCATGATCGTGGTCTTCCCGGAACCGGTGCTTCCTGCGATACAGACAGACACGCCGTACCGGATACAGCAGGTCAGAAGGTCCAGCATCTCATCGGTAGCAGAGCCGGAGGCGGTGAGCTTCTCCCTGGAGACCGTCTGCTGGTTGACGATACGGATGGAGGCATTGATGCCCACTTCCGCATCCACAATGGGCGTCTTGTCCACAGAGATACGGATATTCTTGTCAAGGAAGCCGATGACGGAGGGCATGGTGTCGTCGATGACCATGCCGCAGGTATTTAAGAGGCGCCTGGTCACGTCAATGGCGTGCTGGGGGGACTGGAACCGGTCCGGGATCTTCATGGAGCGCCCGCCGCTCATGATCACTTCAATATCATCATAGGCGTTGACATTGACCTCCTCCACGCCGGGGCGGTAGATCCATTTCTTTAAAAAAGAGATCCCGGCCATATCCTCATAGAGGGTGTCGCACAGCTCTTCTGTGGTCATGCCTTCCATATGGTAGGAGCGGCTGAGGATATACTGGCAGATAAATTCCCGCAAAAGCTTCCTTGCCTCTTCCTGGTTGCCTTCTGTGGTCAGCTTGTCCGCGTGCCTGGAGGTGCAGTATTTCTGCACATCATCCAAGATCTGGTCGTAAGACAGGGTTTCCTGCTTTGCGGCGGTAAAAAACATATCATTTAAAGATTCCACGGCGTCTTCGCTCCTTTCCGGCAGTTTTCGCCTGCCTGTATTTTTTGAATGTCCTGCCTGCATCCGGTTCTTCCCATTCAGCCTCCTCTTCCTCTTCATAAGGCTCCTGGAATTCTCCCTCTTCGGTTTCATAAGGTTCCCCGGTATTCTCGTCCTCCGGCTCCGGTTCCTCCAGGCGCCCTTTCACAAGCTTCAGGGAATTGATATAGCGCTGGTTGCAGTAGGCCAGTGTCTTGAACATCTGTCCGCTGGTACCGCAGCGCTCGATCTCCTTTGCATAGGGGAGCAGCCCGTCAAAGCCGCCGATCAGGTGGTCCATCTCATCGATGGCATGGAAGGGGCGGGCAAGGCCGGCAAGCGTCAGGTGGTCGCGGTAATGGAATTTCTCATCCGTCAGAAGCGGTTTGTGGGCGCGCAGGTAGTTAAGGCCCCGCAGGTCGGGGGTGATGATGCGCACAACAAGGTCTGCCGCTTCGATGGCAGTGGGCGTAAAAAAGTTCAGCATATTGGAGCTGCAGTCCAGGATGATGAAATCCACAAGCTTTGATGCCTCAGAGATGAAGGTCCTGATCTTTTCATATTTCAGCTCCGGGTAGGAGAAGGGGTTCTCACCGGCTGCATAGCCCATGACGCCGATGAACGGGTACTCCTTTAAGAGGACGACGCGCTCTGCCACCAGTGCGGTATTGATCTCCAGGCCTGTGAGCACATTTCCGATGGAAGCGGAAGCTTCCAGGATGCGCTCCGGCATCCAGACCGGCAGCATGGGAGTGCTGGAGTCTGCATTGATGATGAGGGCTTTTTCCTTGCCTGCCGTAAGTACCTTTGCCAGGTTGCAGCAGAACATGGATTTCCCGCAGCCTGGGTTTCCCCAGACAGTGATGATTTTAGACATATGCGTTCCCTCCCTTATTCCTCTTCCGTGTCTTCTGTACTGCTTTCATCCTCAGCCGTCTGTGCATCCTCTGACTCTGTGCCGGCATCTGTATCTGCAGTTTCGGAAGGCTTGTCTTTGGCATCCATGGAAGGCTCCAGAGTTTCCTCTTCCGTTCCGTCCCCATAAAGGGTGAGCAGGATCTCGCCCTGACGGCCCAGCAGCTCCTCTGCCAGTTTTTCGTTCCCCCTTGTGATCAGTGCCACATGCAGCCTTCCCTCATTTTCATATCTGGTCAGGAGCAGGGCCTGCTCCGGTGTGGCAAGGACCGTGATCGTGGCGGTCTGCTGGCGCTCCTCATCCTCTTCCGGAGGTGTGGTGTAATCTACATCAAGCCCCTTGGAGTCCGTGATGGACAGGACTTTGACAAAACGCAGCTCCGGGATGTCCGTGACAGGCTCCAGCTCATTATCGTCGTCGTAATGGTACAGGCGGATGATATCCCCTCCCTGGAGCTTGTCCGAGAGGGCGGTGGCAAGTGTCTGGGCAGTAATGGAGATGGCCACCATGCCGTCCGGGATCCCGTTGAGGGAAAGGTCGGAGGACAGGGGGACGCTGCTGACCTTCTCCGGAAGGATATAGTCTCCGGGAAACAGGTCCGTGGCTGCATAGGTCCCGATGACGTCCTGTGTCTGCCGGGCCACGCTGTCCGGCAGGTTGAATCCCCCGACCTCTGCCAGCTCCACGTCATCTGCGGTGATGAGGGTTCCGCGGGGGACTGCATTTTTCATGCGGGCGATCCCGCAGGTGCTGCTGGTTTTGCTGGTGACGGCAGGTATGGCGATAAAAGCGATAACGGCAGCAAGGACAATGCTTAAGATGCCGTAGATAAAACGGTTGTTCATTTTCATGGGATGATATCTCCTTATCGGTTATTGTCTAAAAAATGGTAAATATCCCGCATAAGCAGGGTTACGGTGGCGCTGAGGCCGCATAAAACAGCCAGTATGCCGGCTGAAAGCAACAGGATCAGTTTCATAAAGTTCCTCCTTTTTGTATCAGGCGGGCAGCATCAGCAGGATGTATAAAAAGCTGCCCCAGAAAATGTAAGGCGCAAACGGAATATGTTCATGTCTTTCCCTGCGGAACAGGGACTGCAGCCCCATATGCAGAAGGACAAAGATGCAGGATAAAGCCAGGACAGCCATCAGCCCTGATGCACCGAAGGGGATGCCAAGGAGGGCTGCCAGCTTGATGTCCCCACCCCCGATGCCGCCTCCGGTCGCAAGGGAGACGGTGAGCAGGAGCAGGAAGCCGCAGAGAGCTCCGAGGAAGCAGCGCAGGAGGACCAGACAGGCAGGCATCTCCTGGAGGGCAGCCGGGATGTATAAAAGGCACCATGGGAGGAACGCAAGCAGGGCGGCATTGCGGATCCGGTGGTGCCTGTGGTCATAGGCCGCAAACCCCAGAAGGAATACCAGGGTGATGGCGTGGTAGTAAAAAAGCATCCTACTCACGTTTGCTGTACCAGTCATCGAACAGGCTGCCCTGGATCTGTACGGAGTCATTCACATTGACGGAGAGCATCCCGGAGGGCGTCCACGCATCTATGATATAGGTGTATACGGTGTAGGAGGTGCCATCCGGAAACCATACCGGTGTGAAATGCACGTTCCGGTTATAGGTGGAAAATTCATTGGCTTTAAAGGCAAACACTGCATTCATTCCCCCGCTGCAGGACAAAAGCCTCCAGTAATCCTTATAGGAGAATTCCGGGAAATACGATACGCCTGTCTGGGCGGGAGCGTAATGGCTTAAGGGGGCATTTGCCGAGAACCGCGCTGTGGCGGCCTCTTTGATGCCATAACCGCTTTTCATGTTGTCGCCTTGGGCGGTCGGTACAATATCATCCGGGTGGATCTCCATGGAGCCGCTTAAGGAGGCGGAATATCCCGTGGAGGTGAAGACATAATAGCCGTGGTCTTCATAATGCCCATGGTTTTTGCCGCATCCGGCCGAGCAGCTGGACTTATGCCCCGTGCTTACCCATACCCATACGGGCTTCCACCTTGCGCTCCACACGCTCCAGGAGGCGGATGTCTTCTGGGGATTGGAAGGCAGGGAGGGCAGGGAAAAATGAGGGTTGACATCCGTTGCCATGGGATCCGGGGGCAGGTTTTCTTCCAGGGAGACGATCCGCGCGGTAAAGCTGGTCTTTGCAGTGGATGCCCCGCTTACGGATGCCTGGATCGTCAGGACAGTCGGTTCCATTGGAGTATGCCATTTGGCCCATACGACCTGGGAGCCTCCTGCAGGCATGACAATGTTGTTCACGGTATAGCTCCTGCCGTTTATATGGAAGGTAACACTGGCAGGGTTGTCAGGGTTGACCTCCCGGCTGCTGGTCAGGGTAATGCTGGTGATGACATCCGTATCCACGCGGTAGGTATAGTCCGTGGCCTCCAGTTCAGCGGCCGGGACTTCCTTATAAGTCACGATGCCGATACCGAGGGCGGACAGGATCTCCGCATCAGATACCTTTCCGCTGGTCGTCCCGCCCCATGCAGGGTAGCCCAGGTCAGGGGTTTCCAGGAAAATGGAAAGGGGCAGGTTCTGGTGTGTAAGGCTGGGCAGTTTGCTGCGCAGGGTTCCCCCGGACATCTGGTTATACAGGGCTGCTTCCGTAGCAGTCATGGCATAATTGCGGCCGCCGTGGGTAAAGTAGGCGATGGGCTCTATGACCAGCTTGTAGGAGCCGGAGACCAGCTCCTCAAATGCAATCCCTGCTTTGGAGGCAACGAGCTGTGCCGTGTACTCAGAACAGAAATAGCGCCGGATCGCCTCGATGCTTGCTTTGGAAGAGGTGCCGCTGATGATGCGGGGCAGCGGCGTCACCGGCCGGGAGCAGATATAGGAGCCCCCTGGCGAGAGGGAAGCGCCGGAGGTATACTGGAGCTTGCATACATGCCCGAAGTTGATGGTGGCATTGGGGATGCTGGAGTTGGTCAGGTCAAAGGGGGTGGAGGCCACGCTCCCGCTGGTGGTGACTACGGTGACGCGTACCCCATCCTGGCTATGCCAGACATCTGTTTTGGTGCCGCTGCCCATCCCGCCGCCACCGCCGTCGATGTTCCCTTCCCCGGTAGCCAGTACGGTCATGCCAGTGGATAACACCAGGATGAGCGCCAGGATAAGTGGAAAAATGGTTTTCTGCAGTTGTTTCATGTGGATTTTGTTCCTCCTTCAGGCAAAAGAAAAAGACATGGGGGATTCCATGCCTTTTCCGGTGCCGGTATGATGTTTGGTAAAAGGGATACTGCCATGTTGTTTCTCAGCTGCCGCCCATGGTGCCGATCTGTTTGTTGATGTCGCCGCTGCTGTCAACGATATCCTGCTGGGTATCGCCTACAGGGATCCATCCAAAGACGGGATCATATACCTGCCCTGCATGTTCCGCTTCCACAACAGGTGTGGATGGAACAGGCGTTTTTCCTGCAGGTGTGGTATCCGGGGCTTTGGGCTTTGTGGTGTCTGCTGTATCCTGGGGTTCCGGTTCCTCTTCATCGTCAAAAACAGCGCCTTCCGGTGCCTGCTCCGGTTTTCCCTCTTCCGTACCGGTCCGGGCGCTGCTGTCGGAAAGGATGGCTGTGGAGCCGGAATCATCTTCGCTGATGAGCACCTGCGTCTGGTCGTCTGCGGTTCCCTCCACCTGGATAGGGCCGTCCGGAAGATTTTCCGGGCGTTCCACGTCCGTTCCGGCATTTTCCTTCCAGGTATCTGTGGCCGTGTCTGTCTGGACAGAAGAGGGGATAAACTCTGCTTCAGGCTCTCTGGTTAAAAAATAGGCGCCTGCAAGGACGGCAAGGCTCAGTGCGGACAGGCCGCATATGGAAGCGATTTTTCTGGTATCTGTTTTTTTGTCTGTAGGTTTCATGGAAAGCTCCTTCCTTCTATCTGCCTGCTTTTCAAGGCATTTTGGTACACCCTTGCGGTGTTTCTTCTGTCTGCCTGTTTTTCAAGGCATCTTGAGTTTCAATAAGGCAGGTCCGGATCTGGATTCTCCGGCTGCCGGGTTTTTATTATATACGCCGGCCAGTCCCAAATGGCAACAGCTTCCTTTAATATTTTGTGTTATGCGAGCCGGTCAGCATAATATGCTGTGTAATGGGCGGGAAGAGGTTCCCGAACATCCAGACCCGGAAGGTTGCATCGCAGGTCACTACATATTCGATCTTGTCAGAATACTGGTTGAACTGCAGGTGGATGTTGTCTACGGTGTAATCGTCACTGGTCAGCTGTATCCGTTCCTCCATGCCCAGGATAAAGCCGGCCCGCAGTGCTTCCTGATAGGCGGAGCTTAAATGCAGGTCTGCCATGTAGGAATCCAGGTTGGCTTCCCTCTGGGAGTGGAAGGTGTCCGCATAGATCCGGGCACTGACGTTGTTCAGTTCCATCTTGGCTGCATTCCGGATATTGATGCAGTTGATCTTGACGGAAGCGAACAGGAGCACGAAGGCCAGGAGCATGTTGATGGCCAGGATGACGAAAACAGTGAAAAAGGAAAGGTCCCCGCGCTCATCCCGGATGATTTTTTTGTGCATAGGCTTCTCCTTTACTTCCAGTAGTGCTCGCTGACACCGGCGCCCTGGGCGCGTATGTTGATGGGCACAAGGTTGAAGCGCCAGAAACCGCCCAGATAGCAGCGCCCTGTCACCGTGACATAGAAGGGGGATCCGATCTGGATGCGGTTTGAGCTGCCGGAGCAGGAAACCTGGTAGGCCAGCCCTTCCACTTCGCTCATCTCACCGGAGAGATAGGAGAAGAGGGAATCCGTCTCCCCGCTGGTTCCGCCGTTTAACTGGATCTGCTTTACAATCTGGTCTGCCATATGGTCCATTTCCTGCTTGATGGAAATGATATGGAAGACGTTGATGATGAAAGCGATTAGGATGACGGCCACAAGGATGTAGATGAAGCTGCTGATATAAGAGGAATCTCCTCTCTCGGACAGCAGGAGCCGTTTCAGTTTTTTTCTCAAGATGTCACCTCCTGGGCAACAAAAAGCAGGCGGGATCCGGGGTGGACATCCTGCCTGCGTTCGGTTGCAGTATATGATTTTTCACAATACCTATTTTAGCATACGGGATTTACCGTGTAAATCGCAATGCTGTGCCAAGTTGGGATAGATTTGTGCCAATGTAGTGCCAAAGAGAAGTTTCAGATATTTATAAGACATTGCTTGATATAGTGACAATTTATATTTTCATATTGTATAATACAGGAAGTACAACAGAGAACTTGAACGAAAAAGTTCATTAAAGGGGAATATTATTGATGGAGTATATAAAGGGATATGATACAGAAGCTACATTATATACAGCGGACGGAAGAGAAATTCTTGTTTTACGGCTACAGTTATCAGATGAAGATGCAGTATTAAATGAATGGGCAACTCATTTTAGGGAACAGTACCGGTATTTAGATGATCTGGATTTTGAAAGAGAAGGGACTGGACTACCAAGAGAAGAGTTTTTGAGAAATTATGTTTTCCCTGGAAATAAGAGACCAGGACCATCTACTCGTGTTGGAGATTTCTGTGAAATATTAGTAGCAGATTATATAGAATTCGTCTGGAATTACTTTGTACCAAGGATCAGATATCGAAATAAATTTAATCGTAATACTTCTCCGCAAGGAAGTGATGTGATAGGTTTTAAAATGGGATTAAGTCCTTCACCGAAGGATGAAGCTATCATATTTGAAGTGAAGGGGGCATCTGATCCAAAAGGTAGACAGGAAGGTTATGAGAGATTACAAGCGGCTGTAGATGACTCAAATAAAGACATCACAAGGTTTGCAGAGACTTTAAATGCAACTAAAATGAAATTGCGAGATATGAGGAAAATGGATCAGGCTAAGATGGTAGCAAGATTCCAAAATATAACAGACAAACCTTATATCATTAAATATGGGGCTTCAGCTGTACTTACAGAAAAAAAGTTTGATGATAAAGATATGGCAAAAGTAACTACATATGGACGAAATGATGATATGGAACTGATAGTAATTCACACAAAAGATTTAAAAGCACTAATTGATGAATTATATAGGAGAGCAGCCTTATGTTAATAGAAGAAAACTCCAGATACTTGCTAAAAAGAGTACGAGCAAGAGCCAAAATGAAAGAGTACCATGTACCAGAGAGCTTGCAAGGCGAAATGGATAAAAATGCTAAATATTTGTTGATTCTTGCGATTGCAACTATTGGTGATTTTTCCAATGATATTGTAGATAATTACTATGGAATCGATTGCGATTATGTAGAACATAAGAAAAATTTACAATTCTCATCGCGTTTTTTTGATGCATATCTAAATGCAGAAATGCCAGAAAAAGAAAGTGAATACTATCTATTATTGGGTTCAGCAGTCTACTATTTATGCGATTGTAATGGAAGCTCAAAAGTATTAGCAGATAAAATAAAAGATGATATTAACATTGATGTGCGAGGAATAGATTATGTTTTAACACAGATATTAAAAGGTAAAGAGAAAATCAAGAGTATTAGCCAGATGGAAGTGTTAAATGATGTAGTAATAGAATATAATGATTATTTTAAAACAGGAAATACTTATGATTTTGAGAAATTAGCGAGATTAAAAAAGTACGTTTATTATAATGAATCTGATAAATCATTACTTTTTTCCGACGTTTTGATTGCAACTATATATTTAAAAGTGCAATATTCCTCATATCATCTGATGCCTATGTACACTCATGTCGAACATATAATTTGGAGAAATATTTTAAAGAAAAAAACATTAGTACAAGAATTATGGCAAGCACAACGGCAATTAGGCGAAAAAGGAGTTTTTTCTGGAAAATCAGCTACAATTCAGATGCCAACTAGCTCTGGGAAGACAAAATCAGTGGCACTAATAATTTTATCGTCATTTTTACAGCATAGAACTAATAATGCCATTGTGGTGGCTCCATTCCGATCTTTGTGCCGTGAAATTACGGATGAATTACAGAAAGCATTTTCTTATACTGATAACATTCATGTAAATGAGATATCAGATGTTATACAGAATGATTTTATGAACATATTATTTGGAAATAAGGAAGGAGATGAGGAAAAATTTATCTATATTGTAACACCTGAAAAGTTATTATTTATTTTGCGGCAGGATATTCTGTTTTTATCCAATATTGGTTTAATTATTTTTGATGAAGGCCATCTGTTTGACGATGCGAGCAGAGGAATTACATATGAGCTTTTGCTTGCAACAATCAAATTTTACATGAGAGAAAATATGCAGAAGATTTTAATTTCAGCTGTAATTCCTAACGTGGAACAGGTCAATGAATGGTTTACCGATAGCGCAGGAGTAGTTATAAAAAACAATATTATTCAAACGACTGAAAAGTCTGTAGGAATGGCAGATTTGAGAAGAGACAGAAAAACAGGAGACTTATTTGCGTATTTATATTTTTTTAATCCGGAAAATCCAGATGAGGAGGAATTTTTCGTCCCCCGTGTAATAAGATTAACGCCACTTAGACTATATGGGAAAGAAAAGAAGGAACGAATTTTTCCAGAAGTGAATGACAGCAATCATCGAAATGACATGGCAATCGCTTTGGGAATCAAAATATGTGTTAATGGTGGTGTTGCTATATTTTGTGGAAAAAAGGACACGGCTGATAACATTCTAAAACGTATATTAGAAATAAAAAATAGAGGATTTGATGTTTCCGATTTACTAAACAGATCTGATAAAGAAGAAATAGCGAAACTGAGTTATCTTTTAAAAATAGAAATGGGAGAAAAAAGTGATTATTATAAAGCTGCATGTTTAGGTGCATTTGTTCATCATGGTAGTATTCCTATGGGAATTAGGTGTTCAGTGGAATATGCTATGCAGATTAGCAAAATAAACTTTTTGGCATGTACATCTACATTATCACAAGGTGTTAATCTTCCTATTCGATATTTGATAATTTCAAATATCTATCAAGGAAGAGAGCGGATAAGGACTCGTGACTTTCAGAACCTTATAGGACGGGCAGGGCGTGCTGGAATTTATACAGAAGGAACTGTGTTATTGTCTGAAATAAGAATTTACAATAAAAAAAGTGATCCTTATAACTGGAGATGGGGGAATTACAAAAAACTTTTAAGCAGTGATTCGGCAGAAGCATGTACGAGTGCTTTATTTACTTGGTTGCGTGCCGATGAAGGTATGGAAAAATATTTGGAAAACATAATAGAGATATTTGTCAAGTATTATGCGAATGGTGATTTTAGTGAGAAAATAAAAATTTATTTAGAAACGAAAAAAAATGAGATGAAGGAGAATTATGAGAAAGCTCAATATATGTTACAACAAATGATTCGTAATATTGAGGCGATTGAAAGCTTTTTGTTATTTTATCTAATGGACGATACTTATGAAGAGTCAAAAGAAAGAATGCACGATATAATAAAAGAGACGTTAGCATTTCATATGGCCAATGAGAATGAAAGAACGAGATTATTTCGTATAATAGATCTCGTGGGAGAATTTTTGGTATATACAGTTGATACACCAGATAAGAGACAGCGCTACAGTAAATCTTTGCTTGGAATCAAAAAAGAAATAGAGATTGAACAATGGTCTGTTATGCACTTACAAGAAATACAAAACTGCACCTCAGAAGAGGAGATGCTGGGTATCATATTTTTATTATTATTAGAAACGGATAATTCCATTGTATCTAAATGTATAGACAAAAAGCTTTTAATTAAAATTGCGAATACATGGATTGAGGGAAAAACATATATACAAATTTGTGAATATTGTATGCAAGAAAAAATTATGTTGTTAAAACGCAAAAAAGCCACAATAATGTCATTGCAGGATGTAATAAATTTTTGCGATAATTTTTTGGGATATGATTGTATATTGGTTTTAGCTGCAATTATTGAAAATATTAAATACTATTGTGATGATAAGAATATAGACGATTTATTGAAACGGTTGTCTAAACGAATGAAATATGGCTTGCCAAATCAAACCAGTGTTATATTATATGAAATGGGATTTAATGATAGGATTGTATCAATGGAAATGGCGGATATATTAGATGAAAAATATCAAGCGGGAAGTCGTAAAGAAATTGTAATGTTGATCAAACGAGATGAAATAACAAGAGAAAAAATACAAGAAAACTTGAAAAAATATCCGTCATATTTTTATCAAAAATGGATGGAGATAGTTTAATTAAAAAGGCTTAGAAAACGAGGAAACAGTTTCTTTTTTACTGCCATCCTCGTTTTCTTATATATATCAGATATTCTGCCTTATAATCCGTGAAATCAATCCCACTGCCACATTCCGCTCTTCATCGATCCGTGTGACCACAAAACTGACATCATCCTTTTTCCCAGGCATCCGGCTGTCATAACAGCTATGGGCAATGGCGTTGACGCCGATCTGGAGCCGGACGAAAACAGTGCCCTTGTGGATGTCCGTGACCGTTCCGGCATATTTGCCCTGGATTTTGCATTTGCCAAGATTGTCTTTACTGGTGTTGCTATTTACGCTCTTAACGTCAGCGCGGACGGAGATGTCTTCCAGAGAACGGATTTTGACACTCAAGATGCGCACCAGGATCTGGTCGCCCACATGGAAGCTTTCCGTGGCGTCCCCCAGCCAGTCCCAGGATAAATCGCGGGCAAGGATGGAGCATTCCGTTCCGAAAATCTCTACCCGGACGACCTTTTCCGCAACGGCAATCACGCGGGCCTGCACGATACGGTCTTCACAAACGCGGGAGTTCCCGGATGCATCCGGAAGATAGAAGATCTGCCGTTTTTTGTACATGGCATCCTTCCGGCTTGCCACTACGCTGCGGCTGCTGTTATCCAGTCCCTTGACAATAAAGTCAATCTCACAGCCCAGCATATTTCCGAGGATCTTGTTCTGGCGCAGTACCAGTTCTCCGTAATCATGGGATTCGTCTTCCACCAGGTTGATCATCATCTCCACCAGGGGAATCACCACACGCATTTCCTTATAATAGATGACAGCGATGGTACCGCCGCCTTCCATCCGCTCGATGCCGCCCAGGTTCCCGGTCAGGATCTTCCTGGTCCGGTAGGCATTCTGCAGCTCATGCCAGATGATATCCTCACGGCTTTCCTGTGTCTCCACTTCAGAGTCCGTGCTCAGGGTGAGGATAGAAGAGGGTGCCTGCCTTCTGGGAGGCGCAGGGGATGCCGGGCGGTTCCTTGCCGGGGCAGACCGCTGAATATTTTCTTCTGTCTGCTCAGGAGCAGCTGCTTTGGGAGGAGGTGTAGGTTTCTCCTCTTCGGAGATAAAGTCCTGTCCAGCAGCAGAAGTTATGTCAGAATCTGATTTATTTTCTTCCGCAGTGCCTGCATCCGGGGTTTCCGTAGCAGGTACGCCATCCATACCATCCGTATTCTCCGGTTTTTCGGTACTTTCTTCTGTTTCCAAAGCCGCTTCCTTTGACACGCTCTCCGCAGGTTCCGGTGTATCCGGCATCTGGATCTGTTCTTCCTTCGGTTCCATGTTTTCTGTTACGATTGTTTCAGTTTTTGCTTTTCTGGGCATAGTTGTTCTCCTTTTCTTTTTGTGTCCATGTTTTCATGACATGATTGATTTTTTGTCTGTCAGAACGATTCTGCAGCTTTCCTGATCGGGAGCCGGTTCTGATACTGCTTCCGGGGTGGTCTCTGCAGATGCCGGTACAGCTGGCTTCAGAGGCGTTGCTGCAGGAGCAGGCCTCTTTCCGGCTTTAGGTTTCCTGGGAGAGGCTTCCGGCCTGGTGAGTCCGGAGAAATCCGGTTCCTCCTCTTCCGGTTTCTGCCGCCACGCCGGTGTATGCTCAATGGCCCGGCATGGCTTCAGTCTGCTGCTTTCTGGATGGAGGGTATAATCGTATTTTTCCACCTTCAGCACCTTCTGTCCCCGCAGGATGATGAGTGCCTGATCCAAAGGGAGGCGCAGCACTTCGTCCGGAGTCAGGAGTTTACGCTTCCCGACAGAGTGGGTTTCCCGGTATTCCGGCGTATAGTCGGAAACCCGCCAGGTATTTAACTGTTTTGCCTGGCTGGAGACTGCCACACTCACTTCCCCGGTACGGTTACTGATAAATTCGGCAGTCATTTCATCTGTGCATCCCAGGAAAAGCTGGGTGTCGCAGTTGCCGATGATCTCCTGCCACTGGTTTAACGGATAGCGGTTCTGCATCTGGGGCAGGTTCTGGAAGATACAGCTGAAGGACAGCCTCCGGGAACGTATGGTGCTGATCTTCTTTGTCAGGTCTGCAATCGTGCAGCCGCCGTTGGCAAGTTCGTCTGCCAGGATATGTACCGGGACAGGGAGCATCCCGTCCTCCCCGTATTTGTCCGCATAGCGTACCAGCTTGATAAAGACGAAGGACATGAACAGGGAGGAGAGGAAATCGAAAGCCGAATCCTGGTCTGAGGTAATACAGAAGTAGGCGCATTTCTCCCGTCCTGGCTGGGTAAGGCTGATCTCATTGTGGCTGGTGATCTGGCGGATCATCCGGTTCTGGAACACCTGCAGCCTGGTCCCCAGCCCGATGATGACGCCGCTGCGCACGGTATCGGATGCCTGTTTGAAAATGTTATAGGGCGCCTTTGCCGGGTGGGTGACAGGGAGCAGGTCGAAAAGATTATTAAGCTCCTTTTCGGAACTCATAGTCAGAAGCCGGTAGACCTGACCAATATTGCGCCCTTCCGGTGGGAAGCCCTGGTCCACGTACAGCACCAGCGCCTTTAACAGGTTCATCTCCGAATTATCCCAGAAGTGGTCTGCCTTCAGGGAGCCTGTATTTTTGATAATGACATCACAGAAGAGCTGTGCCATCAGCTCCTGCCCTTCGATCTCGGCCAGGCAGTTCCAGCTGTCAGAGTTTTCCGGGCTGATCAGGTTGAATACCTTTACGGTATATCCGTTATCCTTAAGGTAGAGGCACAGATCCGCGTAAAGCTCGGATTTGGGATCGGTGATGATGAGGCTTTCCCCGCGCTTCACGCACTGGAATACTACATTCCTGGCATAGGCGCGGCTCTTCATGCTGCCGCTGGCACCGAAGACTGCCACGTTCCGGTTCATCCGTGTCTTTTCCGGGAGGCAGACTGCTTTCCCATGGAGTTTCCCCAGGATGACACCGCGGCTTTTTGAAATGTCGGGAACCAGTTCCAGCACCTGGCGCATTTCAGCGTCCGTCATAAATCCGGAAGTCCCGTAGGTCCCTTTGTCCGAGTAGGTAAAGTTCCGGTCACGGTCATAGGTGCCCCGGTTCCCGTATCCCATCCGCATCACAAGGAAGATTAACAGGGCGAAGATGCCCACGCACAGGAAGATCCCGTACAGGCTGTAGGGGAACACGGCCAGTGCTTGGAAGCATGCGGAAGGCGAGCCGGAAGGGAACCGGGGTGCGGTGCCGTTTCCCGGAGTCCCGCCCGCGGCAGTCCATACTTTATAGTTGATGATGAACTGGGAAATGTAACCGCCTGCATAGGCAAGGGTAGTGAGCAGGATGGGCAGGACCAGGAATATCCCGATCCGTTTTCCGGCATTGTCAGACAGTTTCAATGTAAAAACCTCCTACTACAATAGATTTATGGTTAGTATCCCTTACAGCCAGTAAGGAATTATCCATCTTGTTGCTTAAGCTGTTAGAATGATAAGGGCAATCGGTATATCGGAAACCTCCTTGGACTTCGCGTCCGTACGAAAGTCTGATAACCAGCTCCTCATTCGCAG
>CAJTHL010000023.1 GCA_910576205.1 Clostridia bacterium
GGCTTCGGGCGATACTTTCTATTGAACAGCTTCCTTCCAGATACTTTGTGACAGCAGCCAGTTTCATCTCAAAAGAGTATTTTGAATGTTGTCCCATGAAATATGCTCCTCCTTACAGCGACAGTTTTATTATTTTGTCTGTCTACTATAAGGGGAGCATATCAGCCCCGTCCACTATCGGCAATTATTACACTTCCCTTGTCGCCCATGACATGGCAAGCGGCGCACTGTCACCGAAAAAGCCGCAGTACGGCGACCCGGACTATTATTCATGCAACGAGGGCGAAAGCCTGTAACCACCCACAACCACAAAAGGAGGATTTTATTATGGCACAGAAAATGACAGGAGCATTGGTATTTGACGAGCGCACCGACCGTTACGACATCCGCTTTGACTTAAACAGCTACTATGGCGGGCTGCATTGTGGAGAATGTTTTGACGTATTCGTGCGGGGCAAGTGGAAGCCGACCCGGATTGAGTACGGCGACAACTGGTATCTTGTGGGTATCAGAGCCGAGGACTTGAACGGGCTGCGGGTGCGTATCTGACCGCCGCCCCATAAAGAAACGCGAAAGGAGGACGCGACAAATTGCAGGACGAAGTAAACGAAAAGACCATAGCCCTTTACATCAAGACCGGGAAGCTGACCGCCCAGACGCTCCAAAAGGCAATGAAAGCCATACTGTCAAAGGGCAAAAAGCAGCTTGCAAAACCGCCACAGGGCAAGCAGAGCTTAAAGCAGCTTATGAAGCAGAACGCGGGCGTTTCCAACATTGAGATTACCGAGGGCAATATCAAAGCCTTTGAGAGTACGGCGAAAAAGTACGGTATCGACTTTGCGCTGAAAAAGGACGCGACGGAAAGCCCGCCCCGCTATCTGGTTTTCTTCAAGGGGCGGGACGCGGACGTGCTGACCGCAGCCTTTAAGGAATTTTCCGCAAAAAAGCTGACACAGGAGAAAAAGCCCTCAATCCGAAAGCTGCTCTCTACCCTCAAAGAAGCTGCACAGGGCAAGAACGCGGAACGGGCAAAGGTCAAGAACAAAGACAGGGAGGTATCGCTATGAAGCCGGAAATCAAGAAGCTGCTTATCTTAAATCTCCCGTATCTGCTCTTTGTCTGGCTCTTTGATAAAGCGGGCGCGGCTGTCCGGCTCTCCCCCGGTGCGGACGCAAGCGCAAAGCTGCTACATCTTGGGGACGGTTTTACAGCCGCCTTTTCCAGTATCGCGCCGAGCTTCCACCCGGCAGACTTACTTATCGGCATTGCGGGGGCGGTCATTGTCCGGCTGATTATCTATACCAAAGGCAAGAACGCGAAGAAATACCGCCGCGGGACAGAATACGGTTCGGCGCGTTGGGGCGGGGCTGACGACATAAAGCCGTACACAGACCCGGTATTTGAGAATAATATCCCCTTAACGCAGACGGAACGGCTTACCATGAACAGCCGCCCGAAGCAGCCGAAATACGCAAGAAACAAAAATATCCTTGTAATCGGCGGTTCCGGCAGCGGCAAGACCCGGTTCTTTGTGAAACCGTCGCTCATGCAATGTACGTCAAAGGATTTTCCAACGTCGTATATCGTCACTGACCCGAACAGATAAGTATAATAAGGTTATAGGGAAGCGCGCACCCTCAAAGAAAGGAGGTTACACACCATGAAGAAGCAGACAGAGAAAGACAAACTCACCGCCTTATACGAAAGACTCTCCCATGACGATGAGCGAGCCGGGGAATCCGTAAGCATAGAGAACCAGAAGCGGATTTTAGAGGACTATGCAAGGAAAAACGGCTTTACCAATATCCGGCACTTTACAGATGACGGAATCCGTGGAACTACGTTCAAGCGTCCGGGGCTGGACGCTATGTTGGACGAAATCCGGGCGGGGAACGTGGCAACGGTTATCATCAAAGACCAGAGCCGAATCGGGCGTGACGTGGTTGAGGTGGGGCTTTTGAAGCGCACCTTTGACGAGTACCATGTGCGTTTTATCGCCGCAAATGACAACCTTGACACCGCCAACGGCTTTGATATTATGTCTATCTTCCGTGACGTGATAAATGAGTGGTATGTTGCCGACACCAGCCGCAAAATCAAGACCGTTTTCAAATCCAGAATGGAAAAGGGCTTGCGCTGCTCTGGTAGTGTCTGCTATGGCTACCGCGCTTCCAAAGAGGAAAAAGGCGAATGGATAATTGACGAGGAAGCCGCCGCCGTTGTGCGCCGCATCTTTCAGAGCGTCCTTGCCGGGGAAACCATAGCCAGCATAGCAAAGGTACTTCGCGCCGAGAAAATCCCTATCCCGTCCGAGCATTGGAAGCGGACAGGCGAGCCAGTCCGGGCGGCAAAATACACCGACCCCTACGCATGGTCAGCGACCACTATCGGCTACATACTGAAACGCCCGGAATACACAGGACGCAAGGTATTGGGGAAAACCGTATGCGAGAACTACAAGACCAAGAGCAGCCGCAAGACCGCGCCGGAAGAACAGTATATCTTCGAGGGCGCAATCCCCGCCATTGTGGACGTGGAAACGTGGCAGACCGTACAGAAGATACGGGAAACCGTGCGCCGCGCCCCGAAGCGGCAGAACGCCCCGAACCGCTTGACCGGGCTTCTCTACTGCGCCGACTGCGGCTCTAAACTCACACACCGCTATACCCTTGTGCAAGGGAAATGGATTGAAGACGCTTTCATCTGTTCCGGCTACCGCCATTTAATCCATGACTGCACCATGCACCATATCCCCACGGCAAAGATTGAAGCCGCTATCCTTGCCGTTATCCAGCGGGTAAGCTGGTATGTGCGGCACAATGAAAAAGAGTTTACAGAGCGTGTCCGGGAAGCGTCCGACCAGAACCAAGAAAAGACCGTCAAGGAATGTAAGCAGAAAATCAATAAGGCACAGAAACGGCACAAAGAGCTTGACGGGCTTGTGAAAAAGCTGTACGAGGGCAACGCCACGGGCAAGATACCCGACAAGCATTTTACCCGTCTGCTGAATGAGTATGACGAGGAACAGACCGGGCTGGAAGCGTCCATAGCGGAATGGCAAAGGCAGATTGAGAGCTGGAACGCCGACAAGCTGAAAACAGACCAGTTTATCCAGCTTGTGAAACGCTATACCGACTTCTCCGAACTCACAACACCCATGCTCAACGAGTTTATCGAGAAAGTGATTGTGCATGAGGGCGAGGGGCGGGGGAATGACCGCCGCCAACGGATAGACATTTACCTAAACTTTATCGGCGCATTTGAAGTACCCGCCCATATCATCACCCCGGCAGAGGTAGAGGAACAACGCCGCCAGCAGGAGGAACAGGCGGCAAAAGAAGCACGTTCAAAGGAACTTGAAAAGGCGCGGTATGAGAAGCGCAAGGCAGAGAAACGGGCATTTACCGCAAGGAAGAAAGCGGGGCTTCTTACGCCGGAAGAACTGGAAGCCGAGGAAAAACGGCTTGCACATAACCGGGAGTGGCAAAAGGAATGGCGGGAGAAACGAAAAGCCGCAGAGTCGCCCAAGCCGCCTAAGAAAAAATCCATAAAGGAACTTATGGAACTGGAAAAGACCGGGGCAGAACTTACGCCGGAGGAAACGGAACGGCTTGCAGAACACCGCCGGAAAAAAGCCGCACAGCATAAGGCGTGGCGCAAAAGGCAGAAAGCCGGACAGCCAAAGGCAAGGACGCTCAAAGAGCTTGCCGCCGCCCAAAAAGAGGGGGAAGCCTTAACGCCGGAAGAAACAGAACGGCTGGAAGCCCATAAGAGCCGGAAGAAAATCGCAAGGGAAAAACTGGTACAGCAAGCCGAAACCGACCCGGCAGCGGCGGCAGAACTGGCAAAGCAGAGGGCGTATTCTTCCGAAGCCACCAAGAAATCCCGGCAGAAAATGTATGAGGAAGCCGCCACAGGAAACCCCGAAGCGGTAGAACGCTATGAGAATTACCTTGCGTCAAGGAGGGAAGCATACCACAGGAAAAAACAGGAATCAGAGAGAACCGCATAGCCGCCCCGTCTGAACATTAAGAGCCGGAAGAGCAAGGGCGCATTGTGGAAATGTGCATAACTGGCTATGGAATCATGGATAACTCTGTTCACAGCACATGGAAAAGCTAAAGAGCAGCTTTCCCACGTCCTGCAAACAGAGTTACCCACAATTCCAAAAGACAGCCAGTTATACACATTACCAACAATGCCGACTACTACGGAATCCTGCTCATTCCTTATATTTTGTAAAAAACTGTCTGTTATTCCATAGTGACAATTAAAAAAATAGGTGTATGCGATAAACAAAATTAACGATTATCATAAATAAATTATTGACTTTCATATATCTTTGTTCTATAATCGCTACATAGGAGGTAAAGAAAATGAAATCAAGTCAAGAGAAAATCAGGAGTATGAGTAAGACAATAAGCATTGTACTTAAGTTGGGATTTATTGTATCGAATGTTATCGTAATATTATCCTTAATAGCAATCGGCATTTTAGTGCTTTCGGGTGAAGAAACGAAATTATCTTTTCTTGCTGCATTCAATGTTACAGCGAATAATGGAACTACAATAAGTATTGAGGCGCGGTCACTTTTGATTATGTTTGCATTTATGCTGATTGATACAATACTTATCTCGCTTGCGATATTTTTTGTCTATGCCATATTTGATAAAATCAGAAAAGGTTTTACGCCATTTACACATGAAAATACTACCCGAATTAAAAAAGTTGCAATTATAACGGCTATTTTGAGTATAGTTGGAAGCTATTCCGATTCATTGGTGGATTATTACACCATTGGAGAATTAACATGGCGGGTTAATATCATTGGAATGATAGTTGCGATAATTGTTTATTGTATTTCTTTGATATTCAGTTATGGTTGTGATTTGCAAAAGGAATCAGATGAAACATTGTGAGGTGATAATTTGCCAATAATTATGAGGTTAGATAGGGTAATGGCAGATAGAAAAATGTCTTTAAAAGAGTTATCTGAAAAAGTAGGCGTTGCTAATGTCAATCTATCCAAGATGAAAACAGGAAAAATTAGTGCAATTCGGTTTTCGACTTTAGAAGCAATATGTGAAGTTCTGGATTGCCAGCCGGGGGATATTTTAGAATATAAAAAAGGAGAGTGAAATGAAAATTTGTGGGGCAGTACTTGCAATATTCTATGTAGGGTTAATGGTGTTCGCTGTCTATAAAGAAAAGATAAAAAGTATCTCTTCTGCATTTATACTAATTGGTTGTTTGTTAATATTTTTATATACGTTTTTAAACATGGTATGGTGCAAAAATTTTATAATTATTATGATTATTGGAATGTTAAGTATTTCTGTTGGTACATTTATGAATGGCTTCAAGCAAAATAATATTCATATTCATCATCATGTTATTCGCATTATTGTTGAAATAGTTATTACTATAATTTGTTGGATAGGCAGGTGAAAAAATGGAACTCCAATGGGCATTTTGTCCGATTTGTCATAATAAAACAAGATTAAAGATTCGAGAAGATACCGTGCTTGAAAATTTCCCCCTTTTTTGTCCAAAGTGTAAACAGGAAACACTAATCAATGTAACGCAATTTAATATTTCAGTTATCAAAGAGCCGGACGCACAGACGCAGAGCCGATAATACGCAGTAAAAATGCGGTTATCGGTTCTTTTTTGTAATCAATAATTACGGGGCAACAGCTTAGAGTGCTATTGCCCTTTGGATTATAAATGCAACTGTAAACCATACATCGCCCCATGTGGGAGAAAGGGGGAAATTTCTATGGATTGCACAGAAGCATACAGGGAACACATCATGTATTCTTTCAATGGCTTTTGCAAAGTCGTCATACGCTATGCCGCTATCAACGCATGGCGCGACAGGAACAGGCGGCGGCAAAAAGAAATATCCTTTGAATACCTCACAGAAGAAAAGTTCTACCCTCTAAGCACATCAGACGAATTTCTCAAATCACCCTACGAACAATACCCCGTTACGATATGCGGTCAGACAATCATACTCACCAATGGGGAGCTTGCCGCCGCCCTGTTATCATTGCCGGAGAAAAAGAGGGAAATCATTTACCTTTACTTTTTCGGGAATTACACACAGCAGGAAATCGCGGATTTATACGGGCATTGTAAAAGTACGGCATGGCATTACATACACAGTGCGTTACAGATGTTGCAGAAAGAAATGGAGGGATTTTCGCATGGGGAATACTAACCTTGTGCCATATGAAACCATTGTCCGGGCGACCAGCGGAGAGCCGGAAGCCGTGGACGAGGTTTTACGGCATTACAGCAAACGAATCCGCTTTGCCGCCCTTGAAAACGGACACGTCAACACAGACACCGAGGACAGCATAAAACAGCGGCTTATCACCGCCCTGTTCCAGTTCCGCTTTGACTGAAAAGGGCTGCATAACGGGAGGTGGTATTTGTCGGGAAAATAGTCATGCTTACATTCAGCGACACCGAAGAAAAAGCGGTTGAGAAAGCCATAGCCGCCCTTGCCGATATGATACCGCTGGAAGCCATACAGCCGCCCCATTCCCCGGCGCTTATTTTTCCGGGATTGGAAATCAGATTACACCAACGCCGGGTATTAAAAGACGGCACGGACATTTACCTCACCCGTTTAGAATACGGCGCACTCTGTTACCTTGCCGCCAGTCCGGGGAGGGTATTCACAAAGGCGCAAATCTTTGAAGCCGTGTGGAGCATGGAAAGCGAAAGCTGCCAGTCAAACGTGACAAATGTGATATGCAATCTACGGAAAAAGATAGAGCCGGACAGCCGCCGCCCCACCTACATAAAGACCGTTTTAGGCATAGGCTACAAGTTTACTTCCGGGGAATAGCAACAGGATAACCGCCGCTATTGGCGAAGATACGAAACAGGAAATCAAGGAAAAAGGTTTCCTGTTTTTTTGCGCCCATTTTGCTTATTTCCGGCTTTGCTGTATGGGAAAATACCGCCGCAAAATTGGCTCAATCCACGCCACGCAAGCCGGGGGAAAACGGCGAAAGCCAGCACAGCGGAATCCGTCAGTTACTAAGAGCAAGATTCTGCCACAGTACCAAATTTCGCTAATCGCTCATTTTGTCCTATGGGAATCTTGTTGGGGTTGCCACCCCAAGCCCGCCTTTTTGCGGCTTGCGCCGCTTGAAAAAATCCACCCACGAAAGGAGGTTCACAGCCATGAAAAGATACAACACGCCACACCGAAGCCGGGTAATCAAGACACGCTTGACCGGGGAAGAATACGCCGAGTTTTCCGAGCGTGTCACCCTCTGCAAAATGAGCCAAGCCGAATTTATCCGGCAAGCCCTAATTAAGTCAAGCATACGCCCGGTTATTACCGTTTCCCCGGTCAATGATGAACTGCTTTCTGCCGTTGGGAAACTCACAGCCGAATACGGGAAAATCGGCGGCAACTTGAACCAGATTGCCCGCTGTCTGAACGAGTACGGCGCACCCTATAACGCCCTCTCCCAAGAGGTACGAGCCGCAATAGCGGAGCTTGCCGCCTTGAAGTTTGAAGTCTTGCAGAAAGTAGGTGAAGCCGTTGGCAACATTCAAACATATCAGCTCTAAAAATGCCGACTATGGGGCTGCCGAGCAGTACCTAACCTTTGAGCATGACGAGTTTACCATGAAGCCCACTCTTGATAAAAACGGGCAGATTGTTCCGAGGACAGGCTATCTCATTTCCTCTCTGAATTGCGGTGAGGAAGATTTTGCAATCGCCTGTATGCGCTCCAATCTGAAATACGGCAAGAACCAGAAACGGGAGGACGTAAAGAGCCACCACTATATTATCAGCTTTGACCCCCGTGACGCACTAGACAAAGGCTTGACCGTAGACCGGGCGCAAGCGTTGGGCGAGCAGTTTTGCAAGACACATTTTCCCGGACACCAAGCCCTTGTCTGCACCCACCCGGACGGGCATAACCACAGTGGAAATATCCATGTGCATATCGTCATAAACAGCTTGCGGATTGCGGAAGTGCCACTATTGCCCTACATGGAAAGACCAGCGGACACAAGGGAGGGCTGCAAGCACCGCTGTACAGACGCAGCTATGGAATACTTCAAAGCGGAAGTCATGGAGATGTGCCACCGGGAAAACCTCTATCAGATTGATTTACTCCACGGGAGCAAGAACCGTGTCACCGAGAGGGAGTATTGGGCGAAACGGAAAGGACAAGCCGCACTGGATAAAGAGAACGCTTCCCAAGCCGCCACAGGGGAGCTGCCTAAACAGACCAAGTTTGAAACCGGCAAGGAGAAGCTACGGCGCACAATCAGAGCCGCCCTGTCCTCTGCCGTTTCCTTTGAGGATTTTTCCGGGAAACTGCTACAACAGGGCGTGACCGTCAAGGAGAGCCGGGGGAGATTGTCATATCTCACACCGGACAGGACGAAGCCCATCACCGCCCGGAAATTAGGTGATGATTTTGACCGTGCCGCCGTACTGGAAGCACTCACCATAAACGCACAGAACGCCGCCAGAGCCGCCGAAAAGCCCACACCCAAACAGGAATATCCCCGCAGCATAAAAGACCGCTTACAGCGTGGCAAAGCCGCTATAAACGCACCGAAACAAGACAGCGTACAGCGCATGGTAGACCGTGAAGCCAAGCGAGCCGAGGGCAAGGGCATAGGATGTGACCGCTGGGCGGCTGTTCACAATCTAAAGCAAATGGCGGCTACCATGAGCGTTTACGAGGAATCCGGCTTTTCTTCCCCGGAAGAACTGGAAGCCGCCCTTGCCGCCGCCAGCGCAGAACTGAACAGCGTCCATGCCAAACTGAAAGCCGTGGAAAGCACTTTACGGGAGAAAAAGGACTTGCAGAAACAGCTATTGGCGTACATCAAGACCAAGTCTGCCCGTGACGGGCTGAAAGCACAGAAAACAGAGAAAGCCCGCAGGAACTACCGGGAGAAGCACGAAAGCGATTTTATCATAGCCGAAGCTGCCACCCGGTTTTTTAAGGCACAGGGAATCCAAAAGCTGCCCTCGTCCAAAGCCTTACAAGCGGAGGTTGAGCAGCTTACGAGGGAGAAGAACAGCCTTTACAACGAGTACCGGGAAAAGAGGGAGCGCACAAAGGAATTGCAGACTGTAAAAAGCAATATCGACCAAATCTTACATCGTGAGCCGGAACGGGGAAAGGGGCGGGAAAATGAACGGTAAACGCCCCTACATGGACTACCCACAGCACAGAGCCGCCCGCCGCCTTGTGCATGAGTGCTGTAACTATGATAACGGCAACTGCATTGTGCTGGATAACGGAGAGCCTTGCGTATGTGTGCAAAGTATCAGCTATTCGCTTCTCTGCCGCTGGTTCACTGCCGCCGTGCTTCCCCTTGACTGGAAACTGGAAGCCGCCCTTTTGCACCGGGCAGAACGGAAACGCTGTACCGAGTGCGGCGGTCAGTTTCTCCCCAAATCGAACCGGGGGAAATACTGCCCCGATTGTGCCGGACGCATGAAAAGAGCCAGAGCCGCACAGCGCAAGCGGAAACAGAGGGGGAAATGTCACGCTTTAGAAAATACAGAACCCCCGTAAATCAAGGCTTCCCGGCTACTGTTCAACGGGTATGCGGTACATTTATCCTTTACCCCCGGAAAAGCCGTTTTAAATGCGTAACAGAAGCCACAGACAGGAGGTGAAAACCATAGCTGAATACATCACAGCCGAAACAATCATACCGCCGTATCTGCCCTATCCCCGTTTCCTGCTGAAAATGGACTTGTCACAGACCGCAAAGCTGCTCTATGCGCTGCTGTTAGACCGTTCCACCCTCTCACAGAAGAACGGCTGGCAGGACAGCGAGGGCAGGATTTATATTGTCTACCCGGTTACGGAGATAGCGGAAATACTGGACAAAGGCAGGACAACAATTCAGGACACGCTGAATGAGCTTGCCGCCGCCGGACTTATGGAACGGAAAAGGACACGTTTTGCCGCCGCCAACCACATCTATGTGAAAGTGCCGCCAGTAGTACAGGTTTCCGTACCTATGACAGCCGGAAAACCGGACACCATAAGCCCGGAAAATCGGACTTATGACAGCCGGGAAACCGGACTTATGATGTCCGAAAAACCGTACCCTAACAACTATAATATAAACAAACTAAAAGAGAGCCAAACAAAGGGAGCGAGTGGGGAGCCGCCCGCGCCCTATGGCAAGTACCAGAATGTTTTCCTCTCTGAATCCGAATATGCGGAGCTGAAGCAGGAATACCCGGACAGCCTTGAACGTCTTATCGAGGAAATGAGCCGGTATATTGCTTACAGCGGGCATGATTACATAAACCATGCCGCCGCGCTTTACAGTTGGGCGGACAGGGAGAAAAAGGAGAACCCGAAAAAGGGAATCCCCGATTACACCTACAAAGAGGGCGAGAGCCTTTGACAGCGAAGATACAACGCCCCGTAAACAGGGCGTGAATAAAACCATGAACAAGGAGGACGATTTTATGTGTGATTATGATAACGCCATTTTCCGGCTTGCCACAGAAGCAGAGCCACAGCCGGAGGACTACACGGGCGAGGACGGGCTTTTGTACTGCGGGAGCTGCCGCCAGCCCAAAGAAGCCTACTTCACCGAGGGAAAAGGGCTTTTCGGACGTGACCGCCACCCCAAAGAATGTGACTGCCAGCGCAAACACCGGGAAAAGCAGGAAGCCACCGACAGGGAACGCAAGCACCGCGACACCGTGGAGGAATTAAAACGCCGGGGATTTTCCAACGCCGCCATGCGCCAGTGGACTTTTGACAATGACAACGGCAAATGCCCCCAAATGGAAAAGGCGCACTTCTATGCGGCACATTGGGAGGAAATGAAAGCGGAGAATATCGGCTATCTGCTATGGGGCAAAGTAGGCACGGGCAAGAGCTATTTTGCCGGGTGTATTGCCAACGCCCTCATGGAGCGTGAGATTTCCGTGTGTATGACGAATTTTGCATTGATACTCAATGACCTTGCCGCCAGCTACAAAGACAGGAACGAATACATAGACCGCCTTTGCAGCTTCCCTTTGCTTATCCTTGACGATTTCGGCATGGAGCGCGGCACGGAATACGGGCTTGAACAGGTTTATAACGTGGTTGACAGCCGATACCGAAGCCGGAAGCCGCTGATTGTCACAACGAATTTGACATTGGAGGAAGTGCAGCACCCGGAGGACACTGCCCATGCCCGGATTTATGACCGTCTGCTTGAAATGTGTTGCCCTGTCTGCATTACTGGGGAGAACATCAGGAAAGCCACGGCACAGGGGAAAATGGAACGGTTAAAAGGACTGATGAACGGAAAGGAGAGCCTATGAACCATGACACCAGCAAGACCAGCACCGCCGCCCCTCTGGACGTGAAGCCCGACCTTGTGAAGCGGATAGGGAACACCACCTTTGACATTCATATCCATTTCAGCGAAACCAGCCGGGAAACCTTTACGGACAAGGTAGTGCGGCTTATCGAGAATGACAAGGACAGTGTAACCAACTGAAAAGAAGATACACTTTTTCTTATTCCCTACTTGACATTACCAAAAGGAACACTGATTTTGGAAACCGGGAAAATGTTGCAGCGGTACAAATACCGTATCAAAGTGCTAAATACGATTAACTTCAAAAAATCCATGAAATACAATCCCTTTGCCTATCTGCGGAGCGAAAAGGACATTTTGAAATTAGTCAATACCATTATCGCCAACACCAAAGGCGACGGGGAAAAATCCGGCGAGGATTTCTGGGTGAAAGCGGAAAAGCTCTACTACACCGCGCTAATCGGCTACATCTGGTATGAAGCCCCGGAGGACGAGAAGAACTTCACGACGCTGCTTGAGATGATAAATGCGTCGGAAGCCCGCGAGGACGACGAGGATTTCCAGAACCCGGTTGACCTCATGTTTGAACGTCTGGAAGAAAAAGACCCGGAACATTTTGCAGTCAAGCAGTACAAAAAATACAAACTTGCGGCGGGTGTTATATGCTCTAAATGACTTCTTAATCACGAGATTTTCTCATGGTTAGTGAAGAACCCATTTAGAGCATATTTCATGTAAGGAGGCAGACGCTATGACGAAAACCAAAATCACTCCATTATACGAAAGATTGAGCCGTGACGATGAATTGAATGGGGAATCCAATTCCATCAACAACCAGAAATCCATGCTGGAAGATTACGCCCGCCGCAACGGTTTTCCCAACCCGACCCATTTCACGGACGACGGAATCTCCGGAACCCGGTTCGACCGCCCCGGATTCACCGCCATGATGGAGGAAGTGGAGGCCGGGAACGTGGAGGCAATCATCATCAAAGACATGAGCCGCCTGGGACGTGACTATCTCAAAGTCGGCCAGGTCATGGAAATCCTGCGGCAGAGAGGCGTCCGGCTGATCGCCATCAATGACGGAGTGGACAGCGCCAATGGAGAGAATGATTTTACCCCGTTCCTGAACATCATGTATGAATTTTACGCCAGAGATACCAGCCGAAAGATTAAATCCGTGTTCAAAGCAAAAGGCATGAGCGGCAAGCACCTGACCGGCACGGTTATTTACGGTTACTTGTGGGACGAAAAGCGGGAACACTGGATTGTGGACGAAGAAGCCGCTGACGTGGTGCGCCGGATATTCGCTATGACTATGGACGGATATGGCCCTTATCAGATTGCAAATCGGCTGTCACAGGACAAGATTGAGATACCTTCCCTGCACCTCTCCCATTACGGGGAGGGCGTGAACCAGTCCAAGACGTTTAAAGACCCTTATGGCTGGGGCTCTTCCACTATCGTCAATATCCTGAAAAAGCGTGAGTATTTAGGCCACACCATCAACTTCAAGACCCGCAAGCACTTCAAGGACAAGAAAAGCCACTACGTTGACGAAAACGAATGGGTAATCTTTGAGAATACCCATACCGCTATTATTGACCCGGAAACCTTTGAGAATGTGCAGAGAATCCGCTCCAATGTGAAGCGTTACCCGGACGGCTGGGGAGAAGCCGCCCCGCTCACCGGCCTGCTCTACTGCGCCGACTGCGGCGGCAAGATGTACGTCCACCGCACCAACAACGGCAAGCGTATCTCACAGTATACCTGCTCCCAATACAGCAAGGTTCCCGTTGGCGTTCTCTGTGCCACACAGCACCGAATCAATGAAAGCGCTGTCCTGACACTGGTTTCCGATATGCTCCGGGCGATTGCGGAGTATTCCAGAAACGACCGGGCAGAGTTTATCAAAGCGGTTCAGGAAACCCAGGCCGAGCAGCAGGCCAGCGACATCACCAGAAAGCGGAAACGGCTGGCGGCGGCACAGAAACGTGCCGGGGAACTGGAAAAACTGATATGCAAGATTTATGAGGACAATGTACTGGGCAAGCTGCCGGACGCAAGATACGCCACCCTAGACGCACAGTACGCAAAGGAGCAGGAATCCCTTTCCGGCGAGATTGCCGAACTGGAAAAAGCAATCGACGGATATGAGCAGAGCCGGAAATCAGCGGAGAAATTTATCGCCCTTGTTGACAAGTACGAGAATTTTGACAACCTGACTACCACCATGCTGAATGAGTTTGTGGAGAAAATCCTTGTCCATGAGCGTGACCGGAAAGGCAGCATTGAAGCCACGCAGGAGGTTGAGATTTATTTCAATTTTGTCGGGAGGTACATACCGCCCCATTTCGGGGAAGTGAACCTCACGCCGGAGGAACTGGAAGCCCTGCGGAAAAAGGAGGAACGCAAGGACAAGCTACATCAGGCGTATCTCCGGCGCAAGGCTAACGGGACACAAAAACGGTACGAGGATAAAATCAGGGCAAAGAAAAAGGCTGAAATCGAGGCAAAGAAAGCCGCTATCCATGCCGAGGATATGGAAAAAGGCGTGTTTATCCCGGCCAGCAGCCTGCCAAAAAAAGAACCCCAAAAAGCACCAGTACCGGACAGAGTCGCTATGTAGGCGGCTGGCATATCACAGAAAGGACAAGGAGGCATACACATGAATGGACTGACTTATACAAAAGTTGGCGATTACTATATCCCGAATCTGGTATTGAAGGAGCAGCCGGACACGCCAATCGGCAGGTATGGGCGCATGAGGCTCCGTTATCTGAAAGAACACCGGAAAGGGCTGTATACCAGCCTGCTCCTAACGGAAAAACTCTATCCCCATTTGTTGGAGATTGACGAGGCCGCCAATGAGCGAATGGATATTCTTATGCCACAGTTGATGAAGGCCGCCGGTGTGACCGAGGAACTGAAAGCGGCCGACCAGATGAAATGGGTGGGGCTGGCAAATAACTGTAAGGCGCAGGCGGAAGAAATCATTTGCGCAGAATTGATTTATAACTAAAGGCAAGGTATAATAATAAAATATTCCTCATTTTCTTTTCATAAATGAATTTGAGGTTTCACCTTGTCGCACCCTGCAATAAAATTTTTTAGTGTGGAGTAAAAGGAAAGGAGGATTGGGGATTTATGCTTAATCCTATCGTTATTGTTGCGTAAGCAAGGCTATCGCAACGATTAAAAAGTGAATAGGTGTTGCGGATAGACCTTGCAGTTCCTAGTAGACAAATCACATTAGGAGTGCAAAATGGGTTACAAAAAAGCAACACACGTTCTGCCGCATGATTTACTTCTGAAAGTTCAGGAATACATTGATGGAGAATTTTTGTATATCCCCAGAATTTCTGATAACAAAAAAAGCTGGGGAGAAACAACCTCAACACGTCAGGAATTACAAGATAGAAACCAACGTATTTATGATGACTACCTTGCAGGGAAACGAATGGAGTTCCTTGCCGAAAAATATTTTCTATCTTTGAAAAGTATTCAGAGAATTATCGGGCAGTTAAAAAAAGAATATAATTGACAGAAATGGGCTGGTATTATTTCAAAATACATCAGCCCATTTCTTATGTTTATTTATAAAAAGAGTATTAGGTTTGGTTCTGTATTGTATGATGATACAATTTATTTGCAAGAAACATAAGGAGGTATGGCTTTTATGAAAAAATGTTGTGACAATCCGCCTTTTAGTTTTTAAATTTAAGAATCAGGAGGAATTACGGAGTGAAAAAAATTATATGGGAAGTACAAAGCCTTTCCTTGTTGCCTGTATTAAAATATTGCAAGAAATGTGGAAGAAAAAATCTGTTTGCTTGTTCACGGCAATTCCGGGTAAATGCCCAGCGCAGATACTTGGATATTTGGTTAATTTACAAATGCTGTGATTGCAATACCACATGGAACGCTACTGTTTATTCCCGTATTTCTCCACAAGCAATAAAGCCGCAGCTATTGGACGGATTTTATAAAAATGATAACGAACTTGTAGAGAAATATGCAATGGATAGCCAGTTTTTACAAGAGAATGGTGTGGAAGTCGGTTTGCCCCAATATTCTGTTATTGGTGATTGCTTTTCTCTGAATGAAACCGTACAACTTGAAATCAAAAGTAAGTATTCTCTTTCTGTTAAGGTATCTTCTGTTGTGAGAAGCAAATTACTTCTTTCAGAAAAGGAATATCTACAACTGATTACAAGTGGGAAAATAAAGAGTTTTCCCAATCAGGATTTAAAAAAATGTAAATTGAAAGAAGGTGTTACCCTTGTTTTTGATAATGAACTACAAATGAGTAGAATTTGAATTAAGAAAAATCATCTGCCGAATAATGGCGAAAGAAAAAAAGCCGTTATACAGCAGACATATTTGTATGTGCCCATAAGACAGCGGTTTTGAGAAAGGCAAAGCCGCTGTTTCTTTATTTACAAAAAGATTGTTGCCCTAGTATTTCCCAAAATGGCGGCTGGTGAAAGGAGCCGTCATGAATCATAACCTGTTTTTACAAAATCGGCTAAAAAATAAGCGATTAAAAAAATCCATTTCCCACAAAGGGAACTGTCTACACACAAATGCGAAATTTGTCATATTCTAACTGAATACCGTATCTTATGCGTCCGAATGGAATTTAACCATCCGGGCGCTTTTGTTTTCTTGGGAGGCGCACATGCTCCCCACTGCCGTTCCCCGCCTCACTCCGTTCAGGAATCTTTGCAAAAAATCTGAACGGAGGAAAGGAAGATGGAAGTCACCATCAACATAGACGGACAAGCCCTGTCCGTGGAGGTCACAGTCGAAGTATACGAGTATCTGGACAGAGCCGGCCACAAGGAAGAAAACCTTGCCCATGAAAAGCGGAGGCACTGGGACAGCCGGGAGTTTGATGAGTACATAATCCTCACCGAAGGGCGCTCCTGCTACTACCAGACACCGGAACAGTGGGTATGCAGGAAAGAAACCATGCTGGAGATTAAGGCCGCCCTTGCGCTCTGTACCGAGGCGCAGCGCCGCCGGTTTCTGCTCTACGCATTGGACGGTTTGAGTTATGCCGAGATTGCCGGGCTTTGCCGCTGCTCCAAAGCTGCCATACAGGACAGCATTGAGGCGGTACGGAAGAAAATCAAAAAATTTTTCTGATACAGACCCTACGATTGACCGATTTCGGGCTAACCAGTGAAGGGAACTTTTTCCCTATCATATTTTCGGGGAGGACAAGCAGGAAACCGCTGCCTGTCCTCTCTGTATTTTAGGAGGTCAGTCATGAAAACAATCAATCTAAGGTACTGTTATCCCTACTACACCGGGGACGTGTTTGTGGAGGTATCGGACGAAGTGGCCGAGGCCATGGTGCAGTCTGTCCGGGAGATGTACAACTATGACCGCCGGACACGTTACCACAAGGCATTTTACTCCCTGGACGCTTTTGACTGGACGGAGAAGTACGCACTGGAACACAGCCCGTCAGCGGAAGAGATTATCCTGATGAAAGAGGAACAGGCCGCCCATGAAAAGCTGCTTGCCATGCTGGACGAGGCGTTTTCCGTTATTACTCCCATGCAGGCAAGACGTGTTAAAGGCTATTACATCAGGGGATTAGATTTTACCCGGATTGCCAAAGAGGAAGGCGTTGACAAGAGCGTGGTAAACCGTTCCGTACATCGTGGGCTGAAATATATGCGTGAGTTTTACAGCCGCCAGCAGACGGAATGAGGTATGGCCTATGCAGACAATCAATCTGAAAAAATATTATTACCCGCTTTTTGCCACGGACACAATGATTGAGGTATCGGACGAGGTGGCCGAGGCTTTGCTGCTTATGCGGAGGGAAGAAAACAATCGTTCCCGCAAAATCTGGTATCACAAGGCGTACTATTCCCTTGACTGTGAGGACGGGATTGAAAACTGTGCCTTTGATTTTACCGCCAAATCCCCGGAGGAGATTCTGCTGGAACAGGAGGAAGAACAGCTTTTCCTTGCCACACTGGAACATCTGTCCGAAGCTATGGATAATCTGACGGACATACAGGCAAGGCGTATCCACGCACGCTACATACTTGGCAAAAAACTGATTGAGATTGCCGCAGAGGAAGGCGTGAGCGTATCTGTAGTACAGCAGACCGTTAAGAGCGGATTAAAGCGAATGCGGAACTATTTTGAGAAAAAGAAGTGGAGGGAATAAGGGAAATGAATTTTACCAAAAGCGAACTGGAAATGCTCTACCAGTATGCCGCACCAACGAAGGAAGAAACCCTTGCCGGGCTGAAAGAGATTGTGCCGGTTCTGGAAAGGAAGGACGATCTACTCTCAAAAGTGATTGTCGAGAATACCATACGGAAACTGGAAAAACTGGCGGAGCCGGAGTGCAGCCGGTTTATTGCGGATAACCGGGCAGCCTTTATCGAAAAACGGGATAATTCTATCCGCCAGAGGCTTGCCGCAGCCAAAGCCAGGAAGGGGGAGCCGGTTCTGCAGGGGCATGACCTGGCAGGCATGGAGCGGTTCCTGCCGGAAACAAGGCACATGGTAACGGTGGATATCCTGAACAGTGACAGCCCAGTGGGATTCCCCGGAGAGCGATACCGATTTTTCCTCTCTGATGAGGGCTACAAAAACGCCAGAGCCAGTGAGAAGCGGGGAGAAATCAAAATCAGGAACCATGCCGCTGTCATGGCCGGGAAACTCTACCTGGATAAGAAACCGCCGGCGCAGGAACGGTGAAGGCAATAAAAAAAGAGGCTCCGCAAATCCAAATCTGCATTGCCCCTTTAGTCCGTATCTTCGTCTGGTACATACTCCATGATGTCCTCAATACGGCAGTTTAGAATCCGGCACAAGTTATTGAGAATCATGGTTTTGACAACCATGTTTTTCCGCAGCCGATGAAGCTGTGCTTTATCTATGCCGAAATCCTTGATTAGTCTGTACTGGCTGATCTCCCTCTCTTTGAGGGTTGACCAGAGCCGGTCATATTTAATCATGCTGTCAGCTCCCTTCCCTTGTATTTTAACTGTCGGTAAGCCTTAATCATATGGTGCGTGTATACTCCCTCTTTTATTCAAAATCGAAAAGATAAAAACGATTATCAGAGAATATTGACCGTGTGTAGGGAAAGAAATTAGTTTGCTTGTGAATTGTAAAAACAGAACATTTTATCACATGAGGCAACCGGAAACGGCTGTCTTTTTTGCCGCCTGAAAGGAGGTGATTGCAAATGCCGGATATAGATAAGCTGAAAGCCCAGCAGGAAAAAGTAAAGACAGAAATCCGCCAGTTGGAGAATAGACAGAAGATTCTCCTGAACCGGAAAACGGACGCAGAGCGGAAGGCCAGGACACGCCGCCTGATTGAGCATGGGGCAATTCTGGAAAGTATCTTCCCTGCCGCTGCCGCTATGACCGGCGAGGAAGTCAAAGCATTTTTATCCGCCAGTTCCCGCCTGCCAGAAGTCATGAGGCTGCTGAAAAACGAGCCTAGAAGCTAAGGTGCGCAACAATCTTAAATATCCAACGGCGCACTTATACACCGTTCCGGTGCGTGCGCCCTGCCGGGGGCGTGGCGTCCTCTGGACGCAATGGGGAGCTACACTCCCCAAACCCCTTGTGCGCTCCGCCGGAAAGGACATCCGCTTTGTGTCTGCCCTTTCCAGCGAAGCCGATATATCCCACCCGAAAGGAGGCAAACCGCCATAGCCATATTCCATATGCCCGTCCAAATTATCAAGCGCAGCAAGGCCAAGTCCGCCGTGGGCGCTGCCGCTTACCGGAGCGGAACCAAAATGACCAACGAATGGGACGGGCTTACCCATGATTACACCCGGAAACGTGGCGTAGTCCACTCTGAAATCATATTACCGCCCCATGCCCCGTCGGAATTTCAAGACCGCAGCACTCTCTGGAACAGTGTGGAGATGATTGAAAAGACCAGTGACGCACAGCTTGCCCGTGAGATAGAGATTTCCCTGCCGGTAGAGTTGAACCGTGAAGAACAATTACGGCTTGCCCGCTCTTTCATCAGAGATACCTTTGTCGCTGCCGGTATGTGTGCGGATTTCTCTATCCATGACAAGAAGGACGGCAATCCCCATTTCCATGTCATGCTCACTATCAGACCGCTTAAAGAGGACGGACAGTGGGGAGCGAAATGCCGGAAGGTCTACGAACTGGACGAAAACGGCCAGAGAATCCCCAACGGCAAAGGCGGCTGGAAGAGCCACCGGGAGGACACCACCGACTGGAACGACAAGGGAAATGTAGAGAAGTGGCGGGCTGCCTGGGCAGCCTACGCCAACAGAGCGTTGGAGGCTGCTGGCAGGCCGGAACGGATCGACCACCGTTCCTATGAGCGTCAGGGCATTGACAAGATACCTTCCATCCATCTGGGAGTTGCCGCCAGCCAGATGGAGCGGAAAGGCATTGCCACGGAGAAGGGAAACATCAACCGCCAGATTGCCGCCGACAATAAGCTGCTGAAGGAGATTAAGGCACGGATTACCAGGCTCTATAAATGGACAAAGGAGCAGGCGGGGAAACCGGAAGGAAAAGACAGTATCATGGCGCAGCTTTACGAGGTGCAGCTGTCAGCAGGGAAACCCGGCTCCCGGTATGGGAAGATAAAGAACCTGAAAGAAAGCGCCGCCCTGTTCAATTTCCTGAACGGCAACAGCATCACTTCCATGGAGCAGCTTTATGAAAAAGTGGCCGCCATGAACAAAGATTACTATTCCATGCGTGGGAAGATTGTCACCGCAGAGCGGCGTATCAAAGTGCTGGACGAACATCTCTCCATGTGGGAGAAATACGAGAGGAACAAAGGAACCCGCCGCCAGTTCGACAAGATGAAGCCGGGAAAGAAAAAGGAGCAGTTTGAGCAGAAGCACAGTGCGGAACTGGCGTTATATGAGGCCGCTGTCCGGTATCTGGAAAAGCTGAAAGCTACCGGCGAAGAAGTCACCCCGAAAAAATGGCAGGCTGAGGCTGACCGCCTGAAAGCGGAGAAATCGGTACAGTACCAGAAAATGAAAGCCATGCGGGAGGACATCAAGGCGGTGGAGAACCTGAAAAAGACAGCGGAACAGTTGGCCAGGACGGAAAATGAACCGGCCAGAAAGAAGGAGGAACAGGAATTATGACACAGCAGTTTATCACCATGACAATCACTATCACCGTAAAGATACCCGTGCCGCCCACGCCGCCAGCGCCTGCGGGGGCGAAAGCGCCGGAGCCGGTTTTCCTTTTCAGGGAGGGGCAGCCGTCTTTGTGCCGCTGTAAGGTGAGATATGGGAAACAGGCGGCATGAGCGAATCCCGGCCATGGATTACCGGCAGTACCGCAGGGCGAGGCGGCTGGTGCGTGAGTGCTGCAACTACGACAACGGCCAGTGTATGGCGCTTGACGAGGGGGACGGGTGCGTCTGTGTCCAGAGCATTTCCCACTCCCTGCTCTGCCGCTGGTTCCGTGTGGCGGTGCTGCCCTTAGACCACCAGCTGGAAACGGCCCTTTACCACCGGCTGGAAAGCAGACGGTGCAGCGAGTGCGGCGCTCTTTTCCTGCCCGGCTCCAACCGGGCGAAATACTGTAGGGAATGTGCCGCCAGGGTGCGCCGGAGGAAGGAGGCAGAACGCCAGCGGAAAAGATACCATGATTCTACGCATTTAGGAACGGAGAAAGCCTTGTAAATCAAGCACTTTCGGAGCGTGTCGGAGGGGAGGCAATACTTTTTATCATTGACACCCCCAAAGCCCCCTTAAAATGCGTACAGAGGCTTAAAAAAGCTATTCAGAACAAAAGGAGCAACTAAATGACAGAGAACCGACGATTTTATTACCTCAAGCTGAAAGAGAATTTTTATAACAGCGAAACCATGGTCATCCTGGAGAGTATGCAGGACGGCCTTCTGTACTCCAATCTCCTGCTCAAGATGTATTTGATGTCGCTGAAAAGCAGCGGCGTACTCCTGCTGAATGACTGCCTGCCCCATACCGTGCAGACCATAGCCACCTTTACCCGGCATCAGGTAGGCACGGTGGAGCGGGCTTTGAAGATATTCCAGGAGTTTGGCCTTGTGGAGATACTGACGGACGGAGCCTATTACATGAGCGACATCCAGCTGCTGATCGGCCAGTCGTCCAGCGAGGGGGAGCGGAAGAAAAAGGAGCGCATGAGGCTGAAACGCCAGAACCTGCTCCCGTCCGGGGAAACGGACATTTGTCCGTCCAATGGCCGGGTGGACAAATGTCCGCCTATATTAGAGTATAGAGATAAAGAGATTAGAGATAAGAGTATAGAGAATAGAGAGGGAGATATGGCACACGCCTATGGGAGATACCGGAATGTGTTTCTGTCTTCCGCAGAACTGGCAGAACTCCAGACGGAACTTCCCTCTCTTTGGGAACAGTACATTGAGCGGCTGTCCGAGTACATGGAATCCAGCGGAAAAGGATATAAAAACCATGCGGCCACAATCCGGCGATGGGCGAACGCCGACAAAAAGAAAGAAGAACCGCCTGCCCGGAACCGGGATTACAGCGTAGAGGAAGGAGAAACCATATGATTGAGATTACCGCAGAAGTCCGGGCGGCCATTGACCGGGCCGCCGGGGATATGGAACTTGCCGGGGAAGAATACATAGAACCGGCTGACGGGCTTATCCACTGTAAGAAATGCCATGGCAGCCGTCAGACCGTTGTGCCTAGGTTCGGAGGCTCCGGTTATTTCATGCCCCGCTGCCTCTGCCCCTGCCAGCAGAAGGCGCAGGAGGAACGGAAAGCCATGGAGGAACAGAGGGAACGCATGGAGCGTGTCAAACGCCGGAAGGCGCAGGGGCTTCAGGACAGATACCTTTATGATTACACTTTTGCCAATGATAACGGCCAGAATCCCGTCATGGAGAAAGCCCATGCCTATGTGGAGCATTGGAAGAAGGCATACCGGGACAATGCCGGCCTTCTGCTTTTTGGTGACGTGGGAACCGGGAAATCCTTTTTTGCTGGCTGTATTGCCAATGCCCTGCTTGACCGTGACGTGCCGGTACTGATGACGAATTTCCCGTCTATCCTGAACCGGCTGACCGGCGTGTTTGCCGAGGACAGGGCGGCCTTTATCGCCAGCCTGGACGATTACAGCCTGCTTGTCATTGACGATTTAGGCGTGGAAAGGAATACCGAGTATGCCATGGAGCAGATGTTTACCATCGTTGACAGCCGGTATCGGAGCAAGAAACCGTTGATTGTCACGACAAACCTGAAACTGGAAGAAATCAAGAATCCGCCAGACCTTGCCCACGCAAGGATTTATGACCGCATACTGGAACGGTGCGCGCCGGTTCTCTTTTCCGGTAAGAACTTCCGGGAGGAAGGAGCCAGGGCGACCAAAGCGGCGGCGAAGGAGATTGTGAGTAAAGGATAGCATAAACTGATTGCATGAAAAGGAGAATTTATGGGAAGCGAGAAAATCACAGAGGACACTACCACCACAGCACCAGTTAAAGACGCTCCCGCACTGGTGAAGAAGATTGGCCGGACTACCTACATTGTGAGGGTTCATTTCAGCAAGACCAGCAAGGAAACCATGAGCGACAAAATCAAGCGTATGCTGAAAAATGAGATACAGCAGATGTAAAAACGATAATAGAAACAGGCCGGGAATCAGAAATGCGCTGGCTCCCGGCTTGTAAAATCAGGAGGTTTATGGTAGTATGGAGATACGAAAACAGAGGGGAAAGCAGGTGGGAAGATTGACAGTGACGGAACAGATAGACCAGAAACATCAGGAAGATTTACAGAGGCTAAGAGGCTTTCGCCTGCTTGATGATGATTTCCTCACAAAGTGTTTTGAGGGAGATACGGCAAGCATAGAACTGGTATTGCAGATTGTTCTGGAAAAACCGGATTTAAAAGTGCTGGACGTCCGCACCCAGGTATTTGTGGAGAACCTGCTGAACCGTTCAGTGAGGCTGGATATCCTGGCTACGGACAGCACAGGGGCAAAACTGAATGTAGAAGTACAGCGCTCCGACAAAGGAGCCGGGAGAAAAAGGGCAAGGTACAACAGCAGCATGATGGACGCAAACCTTTTGAAAAAAGGCGAGGACTTCGACAAGCTGCCGGAAACGTGGGTAATCTTTATCACGGAAAATGACGTAATGGGAAAAGGGCTGCCGCTCTATCCGATTGAGCGGTGCTTTTTAGGAACCGGGGAAAGATTTGAGGACGGTTCGCACATACTGTATGTAAATGGCGCTTACCGTGGAGATACGCCAATCGGGAAGTTAATGCATGACTTCTCCTGCATAGACGCAGCGGATATGTATTATGGGACACTGGCGGACAGGGTGAGATTTTTCAAAGAGAGCAAGGAGGGAATCGAGATTATGTGTCGGGCTATGGAAGATATGAGGAATCAGACATTGAAAGAGGGAGCAATCAATTCTGCAAAGAGAATGTTGGCAGATGGGATTTTGACACTTGAAAAAATTGCGGAATACGCAGGGCTTCCACTTGATGAAGTAAAAAAATTGAAAGCAGAGCATACAGCATAAAATTTTGTTTATAAGTTTAGAAATTTGGAAATATATTTCCAATATGTTTTGCTGGTGAAACAAAAGAGTAACTTTACATTTATTTTTTAGAATATACTGGTGGTGATAACATGGCGAATGGTGATTTTCAATCAAGTGAAATTTTATTTGAGATAGTAAAATCTGAATATCAGAATGAATTTAATCGAACATCGGTTATTGATACAAAAGTTGGAATTACATTGCCAATTATAGCAACATACTTTTTTCTGGTGCTACAGTTTAAAAGTATTAAACAAATTTTTACAACGGGGGTAAATATCCAAAATGTCGCAACTACATTGTTCTCTATATGTAATCCATTGATTTATATTGCAACAATAGTATGTGCTGCTATAGCTCTTATCTACTTGTTTCGTGCAATTATTACACAATCTTATCAGACAGTTGATCCAAGGAGTTTTAATGATAAAGAAAAAATGTCTCACCCTAAGGAAGTTTTTTCAGCTGTAATGGTTACATATTATATTCGAGCACTGGAACATAATCATTTTACGAATGATAAGCGTGTTCGCTTATATAAACGAGGTTGGATTTTTGCTATGATTTCTTTAGGGTTATTTGTATGTTATATTTGTTTAAATCAATAAGCAAATGAAAGGAGGAATCGTTATGGGCAATGATAATTTTGATACTATTCTCCAACAGTTGAATAGTGGACAAAACCCTACACCACCAACTAATAATAGTGGGATTACAACATCTGAACGTGGCGCTTCTCAAGGAACACGAGAAAGCAATTTCGGCCTTCGCTCAGTTAACGAAGGTGCAGACAATATACCGCCTACATCAGACAAGTAAATTATGAACAATAAGAACTCTTTTTTGCAATATATGCGGAAAGGAGTTCTTATTTTTTTGACTTAAAATGTAAACATTTTGTGAATTTGATTAAAAAGTCCTTTACAAAACGTCACTGGCAAGACCGCAAAAAGCATACTTATCTCATGCGGCGCGAGGTTAGCCCCATTCGACATTAAGGAGCTGCGGGAGCTTATGGAAACCGACGAAATGGAGCTTGACACCATAGGCGACAGAAAGACCGCCCTTTTCGTGATTATCAGCGACACCGACGACACCTTTAACTTTGTCGTGAGTATTCTCTACACACAGCTATTCAACCTCTTGTGCGACAAGGCAGATGATGAATACGGCGGGCGGCTTCCCGTCCATGTACGGTGCTTGCTTGATGAATTTGCGAATATCGGACAGATACCGAAGTTTGAAAAGCTAATCGCAACCATACGGAGCCGGGAAATCTCCGCGTCAATCATCTTGCAGAGCCAGTCACAGCTAAAAGCCATTTACAAAGACAACGCCGATACCATAGTCGGCAACTGCGACACCACGCTTTTCTTGGGCGGCAAGGAGAAAACCACCCTTAAAGAAATATCGGAAATTTTAGGAAAAGAAACGATAGACAGCTTTAACACGTCCGAAACAAGGGGGCGGGAGCTTTCGCATGGGCTGAACTATCAGAAATTGGGAAAGCAGCTTATGACGGAAGATGAAATTGCAGTCATGGACGGAGGGAAATGTATCTTGCAGCTACGCGGGGTGCGCCCGTTCTTTTCGGACAAATTCGACATAACGAAGCACCCGAAATACAAGTACCTGTCCGACGCAGACCCGAAGAACGCCTTTGACATGGAAAAGCACCTAAGACGCCGCCCCGCCATTGTCAAACCCGACGAGGTTTTTGACTATTACGAGATTGACGCGGCAGACTTACAGGAGGACGCAGACCATGAGGAAACGTAGCGCAGAGGAAAAACAAAAGCAGCTTGAACGGTTTTTAATGAATGTTGCGGAAGCCGCCGACGCTGCATTATGGGAGTATTGGCGGGAAAAAGAAGCGGAACACCGCCGTTTTGCAACGGAGTATGTCACGCGCCGGGGGCTTATCCCGCAACAGTGATAGCATGGCAGACCGCCGGGGGACAGGGGAAGCTACACTTCCCCTACGCTGCCTTGCGGCAGCTACCCCTTTGTGAACTTGCGGGAAGCGAACACCTTGCTATGCAAGCTATTCACTTCCCGCAAGTCTGAATAATACCCGTCCGGCAGCACAGCGGGACACCGAAAGGAGGAATGGAAGCAATCACATATATCAATATCGGCTACATGATACGCGCCCCTACTTTCCGGCGCAGTACACAGCGGCAGGAGCCGCACCCCTTACAACTGAATACCGCCGCGCCGCAGAACTTACGCAGCGCGGGGACAGCCGCCTTTACCAGAGGGCGGTTTTTTTGTGCGGCGGCATATGCTGACCGCCTTTTGTCCGCTTGCCGGACAGCCGCAGACGCGGCAGAAAGGATATATTTATGGCATTTTTCAATAGCGCAGTAGACGTTTTGCAGACCCTTGTTGTAGCACTTGGAGCCGGGCTTGGTATCTGGGGCGTGATTAACCTCATGGAAGGCTACGGCAACGACAATCCGGGCGCGAATGCTCATGTGCCATAAAGTAACACACAAGAATTTGATAGACAGCAGCCTACCATTCCGTACCCCAAAAGCGCCATTCTGGATTTGTATTCTATTGCATTGGCGATAAGAATTGAAGTTTTGAAAAAAATTTCTCCAATCTTAAATCCTTTTGCATAATCAGTTGTTATTATATAGTGTAAGACGTTTTATACAGGGAAGGCGGTGACACAACATCGAAGATTTTGTACTGATTAAAAAAATCCAAGCGGGCGATACGGAAGCATTTGACGTATTAGTCCGTAAATATTACGGACTAATCTATCAGTTTTGTTACCGCAGATTAAATGGAGATACAGACACCGCAGCAGATATTACACAAGACGTATTTTTGAAATTGTTAGAAAATATTCATGCTGTCCGTATGTTGGGAAAGTTTCAAAATTACTTACTAACTATCGCCGCAAATACCTGTAATAACTATTTCAAAAAGGCGAAGCCCATATACACAGACTTAAACACTTTGGATATTACAGATGATACAAGAAGTGCTTTAGAAAGAATGATAGAAAATGAAAACACAGCAGAAGTCCGTAAAGCACTCCTTTCATTGCCAGATTATCAGAAAGAAGTTATCATTTTGCGCTTTTACCACAACTTGAAAATACGGGAGATTGCAAAAATCACAAAGTCAAATATTCCCACCGTAAAATCAAGGCTAAGACAGGGATTGCAAAAAATAGAGCGATACCTTAATGATTTCAAAGGAGGTAATGTATGAAAAAAAATAATGATATTCAAGAATGGCTACAGCTTTATGATACACCTGCTATACCCGAAAACAAAATGAATGAATTGATTTCGGCCGGGAAAAAGTACATGGACAGTGCTGAATTTAACAATGATTCTTTGCAGAGTGTTTTACTAAGTCAATTACAGTATCTTCCTCTCTCTTTTTGGCTTGTTCAAATAGTATTGTTTGCCATAGCTATTCTACTGGTTTGTCTTTTCGGGCATTGGAATGTTTCCTTTCAATATCCTTTGATAGCACTTGTGGTCATTATTCCGTTAATCGTGTTAGTGGGAGTTCGGGAGGTTTCTAAAAGTAACATATACGATATGTGGGAAATAGAACAATCCAGCCGCTGCCAGTTGGTGAAGATTACTGCTTGTCGTATGTTAATCATTGGTTTAGCCGATTTGTTTTTGATAACATTTGTTTTAGTAATAACAAGTTTGTATTACCAACAATCCATAATCGAAGTAATTTTGTATGGTATGGTTCCATTTAATGTTTCCTGTACCTGCTATCTCTTGACAATTATGAAAAATGAAAAGGGGCAAATTTCCTACCATTTATTTGTATGTATGATTTGTATAGCAGTCATATTTTCAATTATTTTGAAACAGGATGTTCTTTTTGAAACATCAATGCTATGGGGCTGGGCTGCCTTTTATTTCTTTTCACTTGCCCTATTAGGGAAAACGGTACGGAACTATTTGAAGCATGAAAAAATGATAGGAGAATCAGCATGGAACTTACAATAAAGAATCTTTCTAAAGAGTATGGAAAAAAGAAAGCGGTACGGTGTTTCAACGCAACTTTGACGAATGGAGTGTATGGCTTATTAGGTGCGAATGGTGCAGGAAAAACCACTCTTATGCGCATGATATGTGATGTTCAAACAGAAACCAAAGGGGTTATTATGCTCAATGGAAAAAACATTCACGATTTAGGAGAACAGTATCGCAATATTTTAGGATATTTACCACAGCATTTTGGGTACTATCCAAACTTTACGGCGTATAAATTTTTGATGTATATTGCAGCAATTAAAGGACTTCCGCACCAAAAAGCTCATAAACGTTCTTTGGAGCTATTGGAAAAAGTTGGATTATCGGAACAAAAGAATGTAAAAATCAAAACTTTTTCCGGCGGGATGAAACAACGGCTGGGGATTGCGCAAGCACTTTTGAACAATCCTAAAATCTTAATTTTAGACGAGCCAACAGCAGGACTTGACCCAAAGGAACGTGTCAGATTTCGTAATCTGATTAGTACGTTGGCCGAAAACCGTATTGTAATTTTATCAACGCATATTGTCTCCGATGTTGAGTACATTGCAAAAGAAATATTGATTATGAAAAATGGAGAATTGTTGCATCAAGGTTCAGCGGAAACAATTTTGCAGCCAATTCAATCGTTTGTATGGGAATGTGACGTAACCCGGCAGGAAGTCGATAGCTTAGAAAAAAACTATGTTGTGGCAAATCTAAAACATAGTGCAGGAGCAGAGCGTTTAAGAATTATATCAGAAGTGGCACCTTGCAAAACTGCGCGGAATGTAGAGCCGACACTAGAGGATTTATATTTATACTACTTTGCGGAGGTGTCTGATAATGAATGATATGATTAAAGCAGAGCGGGGCAAGATAATTTCAAAAAAACCGACTAAAATTCTTTTTGTCATGGGAATTATCCTTATCGTAGCTTATTTTTTCCTATTCCAGTTTGGTTATACCTCTGTATTCTATAACTACGATACCGGGAAAATGGACACTGTAAGTGGATTTGCTGCGATTGAACAAAGAAAAGAAACCGCAAATATGTTTGCAGGCAAATTAACCCCGGATTTATTGACACTTATGGAGCAAAGAATAACAGAAGCACAAACAGCTACCGCTACAAAGGATGAAAATTCGGCTTTTTCTGCGCTTCATGTTTATAGGGATCAGGCAGCTATTTTGGAATACATGACAGAGCCAGACGGAGAAATGAAATCTATTGAAGAAGCCTATCCTAATCATGAATCTATTATTTTAGGATATTGTGACGGGTGGGATAAAATGCTGTCCAGTATGGGGAATGTTTTAGCTATACTTTTATGTCTGCTTGTTGTAATTACTTTATCTCCGGTTTTTTCAGAAGAATATTCCTGCCATACAGATAGCGTGATTTATGCGGCACGCTACGGAAAAACAAAACTAGTGACAGCAAAAATCATAGCTTCTTTAGAAACTGTCATAGGTATGTACATTGTTTTTATGCTGCTTAATGCTGCTCTATATATGGGAATATACGGAGTACAAGGGTGGAATGTAAATATTCAATCCTCATTACATTATGCGTCCTCTACCTATAATTTGACTTTTTTGCAAATGTTCTTAATTTCAGTAGCATTAAATATATTAGGACTTATTGCAATGACAATCATTACGCTATTTATTAGTGCAAAATTGAATGCTCCGGTTACGGCTCTCATTGCTTCATGTGTGGTATGTTTTTTGCCGGTTCTATTCGATTTTTCCGAGAGTGTACCGTTACTGCAAAAGTTACAAGAAGTTTGTCCGATTTTTATGCTTCACATGAATGGCGTATTTACTTCTGTAAAAACATATATGGGTATTCAGCAACCAGTTATTATGTTTTTGTTTAACCTATGTCTTATATGCTTGTTCTATTTTTTGATAAGGAATACGACAAAGAAACATCAAGTTATGGGATAAGTATATACTGAGAGCAAAGCCAGCCGAGCCAGTCAACGGTCAAGATGAACGGCGCGCCGCCGTTGACAGCCCCGCCCGCCTTTGCTGGTAGGCAATCAAGGGGCGACAGCAGGGAGTGCTGCCGCCCCGTTCTATTATCAGAGAGGGGGAATTTCCATGACCGAAGATGAAGCCTACAAAGTGCATATCCAGTACACCTTTAACGCCTTTTGCAAGGTTGTCATTCGTCACGCCGCCATAGATATAATTTTGAAGCTGCGCCGGAGGTGGGAACGGGAAGTTTCCCTTGACTATCTGATGAATGAGAAGTTTGTCCAGTTTGCCGAGCCGGAACAGCTTGAAGAATATCTTTTTACCGCCTGCGGCCAGACCGCCGTTCTGTACCATGCGGAACTTGCCGACGCCCTTGCCCTCTTGCCGGAGCAGACGCAGGAAGAAATTTTCCGCTACTATTTCATGCGCCAGCCGCAGCGCGTGATCGGCGTACATATTGGCCGGACGCGCAGCACAGCGGGGCGGCATATCCAGCTTGCCTTGAAGCGGCTACGGCGGCTTATGGAGGGAAAACGCTATGAGTAAACTTCTCCCCTATGAAACAATCGTCAAGGCGCATGAGGGCGACCCGGACGCAATCGACACCGTTCTTTCCCACTACGCCGGATATATCCGCTACTGTTCCAAAGTACACGGGAAAGTCAACACCGAGGTTGAGGAATATGTGAAGCAGAAGCTAATTGCCGCACTGTTCAAGTTTCGCTTTGACCGATAAACCCCAAAACAGAATATCAGCCGCCCACTGGCGGCCAGCGAAAGCAGTAAGTCTGAAAAAGATTTGCTGCTTTTTTTGTTGTCCGGCTCCGTTCCCGGCCATTTTGCCCTGTTCGGATTGTAGTAGTAAGTGAGAGGGAAATTTTTTTGCCCCAGCGTTTGGCATTTTTGATTTTTGTCCGTAGTAGGAAGCAAAGAGAAAATTGCCCGCCCCGTTTGGCAAATTTCAAAACGCAGTGTTGTAGGGAGTGAAAGGAAAAAATTTCTGCCCCGCCAGTTGCCAAAACCCTGTTGCCCGGATTACAGAAGCAAAAGAAATTTTGAAAAATCCACGACCAGCGGGTAGCTGGCGGCCTTTGAAATGTATCTTTAGCGGAAAGGAAAAAAGACCGTCCACAGCGGGCCGGAAGCCCTGTCCTGTCCGTTCTATTTACGAAAAAACCAGACGGGGCAGTCTGCGGCAGTTACAGAGCAAGTTTCTACCACGGTGCCAAAATCCGCAATTCTGCGGTTTTGCCCCTCGCGGGAAACTTGTTGGGGAGTGCCTTCCCCAAACCCTGCTATGCGGCTTGCGCCGTAAAAAAGATTTCCGTCCGGCGAAAAGTTTTTCTCTCTTTCGCCCCGGAAACGGCTAACAGATAAGAGCATTTTTTGTGATAAGTGAAAGCCTGCAAATAAAAAGTCAAGCTAAATTTTAAAGAACATCGAAAATTTTATACAGGTTGAAAAATGGGTATTACAATTAGACCGCCAGAATATGCCGGTCTGAAAGAGTGCTGTGTGATGGTTAGTTTGACGTGGGAAGAGCGGCG
>CAJTHL010000024.1 GCA_910576205.1 Clostridia bacterium
GAGGACCGGGATGGACCGGCCGCTGGTGGATCTGTTGCACCGCCAGGTGCATGGCAGAGTAGCCAAGCCGGGACGGGATAAACGCTGAAGGCATCTAAGCGTGAAGCCCCCCTCAAGATGGGATATCCCATTCTTAAGAAGAAGTAAGACCCCTTGAAGACGACGAGGTAGATAGGGCGGAGGTGGAAGTGCAGCAATGCATGGAGCTGACCGTTACTAATCGGTCGAGGGCTTGACCAGAGAGTCTGTGGAAGGAGGAAAACGGAAGCAGGCAGGAAGTCATGGTAAGAGGGATGTAAGGTTTCGGAGAGAATTCAGTATGTGATTTTGAAGGTGTATAGAAAGTATAAGACACTTATACTCAGAGAGAGTGATAAGTGTCTTTTGTTTTGCCCGGAAATATTCTGTCCGGGAATATCCGGGGAGGGAACCCGTATTCAGGATTCCTGCTCCAGAATATAGAAGGATATCCGCAGAATGAGCCGTTCTTTTGAATTTTCCAGATCAATGTCCGCAATTTTTCCAATCCTTTCCAGACGATAAAACAGAGTGCTTCGGTGAATAAACAGGGCTTTGGCGGTTTGCAGGACATTTCGCTCCAGCTCCAGGTATATTTTTAAAGTATTGTAGAAATCTGTGTTGTTTTTCGTGTCATACTGCTTGAGGATCAATAGCTTCTGGGAGCAGAGAAGATTTGGGGGCAGGGATTCGCTGCTTTTTTTCAGCAGAAATTCCAGAATATAGTCGTCAAAGTGATGGCACCAGATCATGGAGGAGCTGTTTTGCCCCAGGTTGAGGGCAGCGCATGCCTGCAAATGGCCCTGGGGAATCTGGAAGAAATCGTGAATTTCCGAGCTGACGCCCATTTCCAGGAGTCCCTCCCGCAGCAAGAGGGACAGCCGCCGGATAATGTCGGAGCTGCTGCTGTGGGAGTAGGAGAGGTTTACAATCACCGTGAAGCCATTCTCATAAATCAGCGCGTGGCCTTCGGGAATCTGTGTCTGGATATGCCCCAGGGCAGCGGCGGAGGAGACCATCTGGATATCCTGGCGCTTGGCCTCCAGGCGCAGGCACAGATACCGGTCCATGCGCTTCCAGTTGAGGTAGTTGAGATAGTTGAGGATACGCGCCTGGTCCAGGTTTTTCCCGTCCAGGTAATCCTGGAAGAACTGGGGCAGGTCGTTCTGCATGCTAAGGCGGAACAGGCTGCCCTTCTTTATAAAGGAAAGAATCATCCTGCTCAAATACGCAATGGCCGGATACTGACCGGGCATAATGGGTGTCTCCAGCTCGTCCACACAGATGCGGCCCTCATAGACGCCGTCGTTCCACAGGTTCATAAAGAGGATGGGGTATCCCCTCTGTTCTGCGGAGAAGAGAGAGGGCGTCCTGGTTTTGAGGGTGTTTAAATACTCCACGTCCACCTTAAAATCATTGATAAGGCTTAGGGGGATAATATTCCACCCGGTGCGGGGATCCTGGTCCCATACCAGCATATTGGGAACCCTGTGGGACCAGGCCAGAACATAGAAGTTTGTGTCGTGGACAAAGATGGGATTCTGGAAAATGGGTACGCTGACCTTCAGCATTTCGGTGAGGGGTTCCTCGCTGTCGGAGGCCAGATGCAGGAGATAGTCCCACTGGTGGTATTTTGTGAAAATATTTTGTACCTGCTCCACAACCGCCAGCAGGGAAGCGTTTTCTATGACAATGACGGCGCTGTTTTCCGGAATATCCAGCCCTTCCGAAGGGCCCACGAAAATCCAGTGGAGAATCCTGGAAGCGCCCTGGGAGGAGAAGCCCGAAAAGAGGGCCTTCCTGGCATCCGGGTCCCGGCTGTCTGCCAGATATACATAGGAGGAGGAGGTTTCCAACCCTTTGTAGTATAAGCGCAGATTATCCAGACAGGTGAAATCTGTCTTGGAGAAAAAAAGCATCTGGGGGTAATGCTCCAGCATATTGTCATACAGAATCTGCATGCTGAGCTGGAAGTGCATGGATTTTGATTCTAAAAAATTAAACTGACCGGACATAGGGGCTTTTTCCTGTTCCGCATCCTCTCTTTTATGCCCTGGAATTCCCGGGAATGTCTTTGGGATGCTGTATTTATCCCATTATACAATATTTTCCTTATTTTGTGAAGATTGTCAAAAGCATATACTACAAAAAGTCTGAATGAGATAAAAAAGATGATACCCTATGCTGGATTTACGAAAAAGAAAACTGAATATATAATGATTAGTAAAGGCACGGGAATATCCACAAAATGTATGAATTCCCGGTGTCTGGATGTTGTAAAATTTTATGTTAAAGGGGGTTCATTATGAGCAACGAAACAAAAAAGAAACCCAAAGGCTTAAGCACAACGCTAAAGTACTTCTTTGGTGTGGGAGATGCCGGATTTGTTCTCATGAGTAATATTGAGACATTTTTCTTCATGACATTTCTGACGGACTTTGCAGGCTTCGGCGCAGCCATTGCAGGCCTTATTAACTCCGTGTTTACCACGGTGGATGCCTGTCTGTCCTGGCTCTATGGTGGAATTATCAACGGAACCAAGGCTAAGAGATGGGGACGCTACCGCTCCTGGCTGATTATCGTTCCCTGGATGGTTCCTTTCCTGTACGCGTTTATGTTCCTGCGCATCAGTGACAATGAGATGCTTTCCGCTGTTGTGATTATCGCGGCGGCAATCCTGTCTCACGTGGTATGGAATTTCGGCTACGTGGCAAACGCTACCTTAATTAGTGTGGTTGGAAAAACCCCGGAGGATAAGGCGACGCTGGCATCTTCCAGAGCTACCTGGAACAACATCGGCGGACTTCTGTTTTCCTACATGGGACTGCCCTTTGCGACTCTGCTGGCAGGCGCTGTGGGGGAGAAGAATAAATTTGCGGCTGCGGCATTCTGCCTTGGCGTTCTGATGGTCGTGACTTATTTTGCCCACTTTAAGATGACAGACGGTTATGAGGAGATTGAGACAGAAGAAATGGCTGCAAAAGCCAGTGACAAGACAAAGGTTACCGTTCCGGAAATGTTCTCCTCCCTGTTCAAGAATCCGCCCCTTATGGTGCTGATGCTGGCTGACCTGGCAAAATGGTGCGTGAAGTTTGTAACGGCTGCTTCCGCCATCTACTATTTCCGTGACGCCATGGGAAATCCCGGACTTATGACAAGCTACACCCTGTGTGTTTCCCTGGGCGCTATCGTGGGAGCATTTTTCATGCGGTATCTGGCAAAGACGTTGTCCTCCCGCACGACCATGATTCTGTCTTACGGCGGAATGACCATTTCCATGTTCCTGATTTATATTATGTACGCCAACCCCATTCTGGTAATCGCTCTGATGACCATTGCCCATGTATTCTACGGTATGGCCTTTGCGGCTTCCCCGGCGCTGTACGCTGACACGGTTGTATACGCTACCTGGAAAACTGGAAGAGACGCTTCCGGCTGGATTATGGGTCTGCAGAACCTGCCGCTGAAGATCGGCGTGTTCCTGCGTGGAGTAATCTTAAGCGCATGCCTGGTAACTGTTGGCTGGCAGTCCGGCGTTGCCCTTGAGGGAGCTGACCGTCAGGGCATGACCATCGCCTTTGCGCTGGTTCCCGCAATTCTCTGTCTTGCAGGCATGATCCTGCTGATCGTTGGATTCAGGATTACCAAGGATAAAGTGGCCCAGTACCAGGCTGAGATCGACGCTAAGACGGTATAAGATTTTAAGAAAAGCATTGAAACTTTAATAGTCCAGCTAAGAAATGTCAAGCGAGTCAGATAAATTTTTTGCTGGACGGTAAAGCCGCAAAGGCGCACGAGAGGAACTTTCATGAGTGCCCTTTCGAATGTAAGTTTCTCTCATTACAGGTGTGCCGAAGCGACTTTACCCTTTAGTGTTGTCGCGAAGCGACTTTTAATAGGAGGAATGAAAAATGTTGACAGCAAAACAGAATTTTTTGGAGACCATTAAGCCGGACGGAAAACCCGACCGCCTCATGAAGCAGTATGAGGGAACCGCATTTTTCCCGCCAAATCCGGCGTCCACCTACATAAGAGGAAACCGGCATCCGGGTATGGATCCACTGGTTGACCGTTTCGGAACCACGATTCTGTGGCCCAAGGGACAGGTGGCGGCGATGCCTCATGTGACTGAGGAAAACAAGGTGATTAAGGACATTACCCTGTGGAAAGAGCAGCTGGTAATGCCGGATCTGGAGGCAAATTGTTCTGACCCGGCCCTTTGGGAGCCCTTTGTCAAACAGGCTGAGGAGCTGCGGGCAAAGGATATGCTTGTGATGGCGTTTATGCCTACGGGTGTGTTTGAGCGTCTCCATTTCCTCATGGGATTTGAGGATATGTTGATGAATTTCCTGTTGGAGCCAGAGGATATGCTGGATCTGTGCAATGCCATTGGGGAATACCGCTATCAGTATATGAAGCTGATCGTAGATCACATTAAGCCGGATGTTATGCTGACTCATGACGACTGGGGCTCCAAGAATTCCCTGTTTGTCAGCCCCGATACCTGGAGAGAGTTTATTAAACCCCAGTACGTAAAGACCTACGGCTATATGAAGGAAAAGGGCGTTATCGTAATGCATCATGCGGATTCCTTTATGGAGCCTATTGTGGAAGATATGGTGGAGCTGGGCGTTGATATCTGGCAGGGAACCTTGCCGGAGAATGATATTCCCAGGCTTCAGGAGCAGCTGAAGGGCAGAATGACGCTGATGGGCGGCATTGATGCTTCTATCGTAGACCGGGCAGAGGCCACGGAGGAGGAAATCCGCAAAGAGGTTCGCCGGGCCTGCGAAGCGTACGCTCCAGGCGGACATTTCATCCCCTGTATCACCTATGGCGGCCCGGGATGTCTGTTCCCCCATGTAGATCCGATTATTGACGATGAGATTGACCGCTACAACAAAGAGGTTTATGGAAAGTGAACCGGGAGCAGAGGACTGCCTATCTGAAACGGATAGGCATAAAGGGAGAGCTGCCCGTAAACAGGGATACCCTGGAGAAGCTGCTGCAGGCCCATCTGGAGCAGGTTCCCTTTGAAAATCTGGATGTATACGATTTCAAAAAGATTCCCTCCCTGGAGGCGGACGCACTGTTCGACAAGGTGGTGACCCGGCACAGAGGCGGATTCTGCTTTGAGCTTAATACCTTGTTTGCCAGGCTTCTGGAAAGCCTGGGTTTTAAGGTGTATCCGGTGGCTGTCCGGGTGCTGTGGAACAAGGATTCCCTTCCGCCGCTGGCCCATATGGCGCTGATTGTATGCCTGGGAAAAGAGAAATATTTCTGTGATGTGGGCTATGGAGGGCCGGGCCCCAAAGGGCTTATGCTTCTGGAAGAAAGCGCCCGCAGGGTCAGCGGAGAGACCTTTCGCATGACCTGTGTGGAGGGCGATATCCAGATAGACCGGCTTTATCATGAAGAATGGAAGGCTCTGTTACGGTTTACCGACCGCCCGGTGCGCTGGGAAGATCTTGTGGTGCTGAACTTCTACTGTGCCAGATGTGAGAGTATCCTGTTTACCAGAAGGCGGGTGCTGAATCTGTGTACGCCTATGGGAAGCAAGGCGCTGATGGATATGGAGCTGACCGTCACCGACTGCGGCCAGAAAAAACAGACGGTATACAAGGACTTAGGGGATCTGGAAGCGGGCCTTGAGAAAGAATTCGGTATCAAAGTAACTCTGGCTGGTCCCTCCTGAAGAAGGATGCCTCTTTTTTGGAAAGCTTAAAGAAAAACTGATGAAGTGAATGCTAAATGCTGGGAGGGTGTCTGTGGGATGCCCTCTTTGGCAAAGCGCCTTTTTAGAAAAGGATAGATACAATAAAAAGGAAAGGGGTACACATGATTCGTAAATATAAAAACTTATGTAAACCAATCACCATTGGAAACGTGACCTTCCGGAACAGGATGTTTTCGGCGCCCATGAGCGGCGCGGAGATCACCCCGGAGTGTACCATCGGCCCCAAATCTACGGCGTTTTATGAGCTGCGGGCAAAGGGCGGGGCGGCAGTGGTAACTGTCAGCGAGCTGATGGTGCATCCCCCCACAGACGCATCCCACGCCTATCATCTGAATACCCGGACTGTGGGCTCCGTAGCCAGCTTTACCTACACGGCGGACGCCATCAAACGCCATGGGGCTGTTCCCAGCGTGGAGTTTTCCCATTCCGGCCAGTATGCGGGGACTTATCTGCTGGACAAGAACAAGAAGGAATCCATGACCCAGTATGGGCCAAGCGAGGGAACCAGGCCGGACGGTCTTCCCGTGACGCCCCTTACAAAGGAGCAGATTAAAGAGATTGTCCAGGCCTACTACGAGAACGCAAAGCTTGCAAAGCTCTGCGGCTTTGAAATGATTATGGTACACGGAGGCCATGGCTGGCTTATCAACCAGTTCCTGTCTCCCTATTTTAACCATCGGACGGACGAGTACGGCGGGAGCCTGGAAAACCGCGTGCGGCTGGCCAGGGAGGTGCTTACGGCCGTGCGGGAGGCCGTAGGGCCCGGATTCCCCATTGAATTCCGCATGAGCGGCTCCGAGCTTTTCGATGGCGGGTATGATCTGGAGGAGGGCGTGCGCATCGCCCAGGCGGTGGAAGACCTGGTGGATCTGATTCATGTGTCTGCGGGCTCTTACAAGTTTGGTTTTTCCGTGACCCATCCCTCCATGTTCCGGGAGCACGGCTGCAATGTTTACCTGGCGGAGGAGATCAAAAAGCATGTGTCAAAGCCTGTGGCTACCATAGGCGGCCTCAATGACCCGGCCATGATGGATGAGCTTATCGGCTCCGGCAAGGTGGACGCGGTGGTTATGGGACGGGCTCTCCTGGCAGACCCGGAGCTTCCCGGCAAGGTCATGGAGAACCGGGAGGATGAGATTGTAAGGTGCCTGCGCTGCTTTGTCTGTATGGCAGAGCGGGGAACCACCCAGACCAGGCGGTGCTCTGTCAATCCGCTGATCGGCCGGGAGTGGGAGACCATGGGAGAGGTGCCTCTGGCCAGGAAGCAGAAGAAGGTGCTGGTTATTGGTGGCGGCGTGGCTGGCCTGGAGGCGGCCCTCACGGCGGCCCGGCGGGGACATCGGGTGGTGCTGTGTGAGAAGAGTGACCGCCCTGGAGGTATTTTAAAGTGCGAAGAAGCCATTGACTTTAAGCGTGAGATGTATGAGCTTGGAATCACCCTGGAGCATCTGGCAAGAAAAGAAGGGGTGGAAATCCGCCTTGGCACGGAGGTGACTTTGGAGTACGCCCAGAAGGAGCAGGCGGACGCAGCGATTATCGCCGTGGGATCCGAGCCCATTGTACCGCCCCTTCCGGGCATGAACGGGGAGCATGTAGTTGTGGTAAACAACTACTACCTGGAGAAGGAAAAGGTTAAGGGGGAGGAAGTGGTGGTTCTCGGCGGCGGGCTGGCCGGCTGTGAGTGCGCCATCCATCTGGCCAGGGACGGGAAAAAGGTTCACCTGGTGGAGATGCGGGGAGAACTGGCGCCGGATGCCAATATCCGTCACCGCCCCATTCTGTTAAAGGAGCTGGAGGACCGAAACGTAGCCTGCTATCTGAACCACCAGGGCCTGCGCATTGAGGCGGAAGGCGTGTATTGTAAGGTGGGCGAAGAGGAAGTGCTGGTGCCGGGGACTTCCGTGATCTGCGCCGTGGGCCAGAGAGCCAGAAGAGACGTGGCGGAAAGCCTTTTAGACTGCGCTCCTGTTGTAAAGCGCATCGGCGACTGTGTCCGGCCGGCGAACATCTGCATGGCGGTATACCAGGGGTATCACGCGGCCATGGATATCTGAAACCTAAGGGGCGGATAACTGCCTGGAAACGGACGGGATTTTCCGCCTCTTGTATCAGAATTTAAAAACAGAGGCTATGGGAGGGGATATGGAGAAGAAAACATACACTGGATTTGTATGGTTTAAATTTATTGCATTTTCCGTAATTGGGATTTTTGTGTTTTTTATTAATTTTTATGTGCCGGAGTATACCATAAAGCTTGGAAGCTGGCAGTGGGGAACCGTGGCGGGCCAGTCCAATGTGCTGGTGTCCCATTTTACCAATTTTGTCAAGGCTGCCCTGTTTACGGGAAACTTCCCGGCAATGCCCTTTGTGGTGTGGCTGATCGGCGTCTACAGTATCGTGGATCTGATCTGGCTGCGGCCGGAAAAGTTCTGGCATACTACCCGGGTGGCGGCGGTGTTTGCCGTGTTTAAAATCGTCGGCTTTATCTTCCTGTGCTTTACGGTGATTTCCCTGTATTTCCACTGGAATCCGCCGTTTCTTAACTGGATGTTCCAGCCGGTGGCATCCCTGGGGGAGAAGAGCATCAGCCTGTTTATTATGAACAACATCCTGGTGACCATCTGTATCTCCATCCCGGCGGCGTCCCTCTTTCTTCCGCTGCTGGTGGATTACGGGCTGGTGGATTTTGTGGGGGTTCTGGTACGCCCCTTTATGCGGCCGGTGTTTAAGCTGCCCGGACGGGCGGCGGTGATTATGGTGTCCGCGTTTCTGGGAAATTTCTCCGTGGGCCATATTGCGGTGAACGATCAGTATAAAACCGGAAGAATGACGGAGCGGGAGGCCGTGGTTGTGGGGACAAGCTTCTCTACGGTTTCTGTAGGCTTTCTTCTGGCCCTGGCAAACAACACAGGGCTTAACGAGCGGGGCTACTGGAATCTGTATTTCTGGACGGCATTTCTCATTACCCTTCTGGTAAGCCTGGTGGGTGTGCGGATTTACCCTCTCAGGAATCTTCCGGACGCCTATTATCCCAATGCAAGTCCCCAGCCGGAGCCGGAGATTAAGTCTCACCTGTTCCGGGAAGCCCTGGACAGTGCCCTTCTGGTGTCAGAGACCCAGGAGCCCCTTCTGAAGCGGATCGGATATATTATGAAGGAAACCCTGGGAGTGCTTGGAACCGTGGCTTCCGGAACCGCCTTCTTTGCCACTGTGGGAGTGCTTCTGTATACCTACACGCCGCTGGTACGCTTAATCGGATACATTTTCTACCCGCTGATGCGCATTGCAATCCCGGAGGCGGAGGCCATGACGGCAGCCACAGGAGCCGTGGTGTCCTTTATCGAGGTGACCATCCCGGCACTTCTGGTAACCGTAGGGGAGTGGAGTCTTCGCACCCGCTATATGATGGCGGTGATTCCCGTGTCCTCCATTATCTTCCTGGCAAGCTTTGTGCCCTGCCTTATGGCCACGGATATTCCTGTGAAATTTAAGGATATGGTCATTATCTGGGTGGAGCGTATGATTTTGTCTGTGGTGATTACCGGGTTATTTGCCCTGGCGCTGTTTCCGGCATAAAACGGTATCTATAGAAAATACCCGACGGACAGCCGGGTCTGCTAAGAAAAAGGACTGGCAGAAGAAAAAGCGGAAAATACGCTTCTTCGTCTGTCAGTCCTTTAAAGCAGGCATTGCTTACAGGGCCACCTTTCCGGATTCCTTGTCGTTGATTACATAGTAGGCGGCGCCCTCCTCCGGCTTTATGTAGACGCTTAATTCCTTGATGTCTTTTACCTTTTTGCCGGCTGCCACCCATGCGTCCTTGATTCCGGACAGGATTGTCCTTTCCTCGTACTGGTTTCCTGCATATTCAACGGTTACATTTGTTTTCATAAGAATCTCCTCTCATTTCTTCACTATGGAAAGCCTGTTCCAGAGGGACAAGCTTTTTCTGGCTTTGGTAAAATAGTCTCAACAAGGTATATCATATAGCATTTTGCCATAAAATGCAAACTATTTTACAAAATTTGGAAGTATAGACAAAAAAGTGGCGGAGGAAGTGAAAAAATTGTGAAATGTTAAAGTGGGGATTGAAAAATACGGCCGGATATGGGAAAATTATGACAATTCCCAGGAGACGGGAACAGGGAAAAACGAAAAAATCCAGGGAGATTTTTCTGTTAAATCCCGGGGAAATCCGGGGAAAACCTGGAAAAATAATGGTTGACAGTACATGCTTCACCTGCTATAATATAACGGATGCCGCACAATGAGGTATAAGCACCGGCTTTTTGTCCGGTCACCGCAGTTGGCGAGTAATGAATTAGGAGGTGCCATATGTACGCAATTATTGCAACAGGTGGTAAACAGTACAAGGTAGCGGAAGGCGATGTGATCAAAGTGGAAAAGCTGGGCGCAGAGGCCGGTTCCACCTATACGTTTGACCAGGTTCTGGCAGTTGGCGGAGATTCCCTGAAGGTGGGAACGCCTACAGTAGCCGGCGCTACGGTAACTGCATCTGTAATCGGTGACGGCAAGGGTAAGAAGATCATCGTTTACAAGTACAAGAGAAAAACCGGTTATCACAAGAAAAACGGCCACAGACAGCAGTACACGGAAGTTAAGATTGACAAGATCAACCTGTAATGATTACTGCGACTATTTTCAAGCATTCCAATCAATATAAAGGCTTTCGGTGCCAGGGGCATGCCGGCTATGCCGGGGAAGGGTTCGATATCGTATGCGCGGCGGTGTCCGTGCTGACGGTGAACACGGTCAATTCCATCGAGGCATTTACGGAAGATACGTTTTCCGGTGAGGAAAAGGACGGTTTTGTATCCTGTATGCTGACGGGAAGCGTCTCCAGGGAGACAGCCTTATTGATGGATTCCCTGGTTCTGGGGCTTACAGACATTGCAGAGAACTACGACAATTATATGCAGTTGAGATTCAAGGAGGTGTAGACCATGTTGAACATGAATCTTCAGATTTTTGCCCATAAAAAGGGTGTTGGTTCTACCAAAAACGGCCGGGATTCCGAGTCCAAGAGACTGGGAGCCAAGAGGGCGGACGGACAGTTTGTAAAGGCCGGAAACATTCTTTACAGACAGCGCGGCACCAGGATTCATCCGGGTGTGAACGTAGGACGCGGCGGCGATGATACCTTATTTGCCCTGGTAGACGGCGTTGTCCGTTTCCAGAGAAAAGGAAGAGATAAGAAACAGGTTTCTATCGTTCCGGTAGCAAAATAAGCAGGATTGGGGCTTCAAGTCGGTGGATTTGGAGCCTTTTTCTCTCTTTTGAGCGATAAATGAGGAGTTGTCATGTTTGCAGACAGAGCAAAAATAATCATCCGTTCCGGCAAGGGCGGAGACGGCCATGTAAGCTTCCGAAGAGAGCTGTACGTGCCAAACGGAGGCCCGGACGGCGGAGACGGAGGCAGGGGCGGGGACGTGATCTTCCAGGTGGATGAGGGCTTAAATACCCTGGTGGATTACCGCCACAGACGGAAATTTAAGGCCCAGGACGGGGAAGAAGGGGGAAAGCGGCGCTGTCACGGCAAAAACGGGGAGGACATTGTGCTGAAGGTTCCTGCCGGAACCGTTATCAAGGAGGCAGTAAGCGGCAAGGTGATTGCTGACATGTCCGGGGAGAATACCAGACAGGTGATTCTGGCCGGAGGAAAAGGCGGCGCGGGAAACCAGCATTTTGCCACCTCCACCATGCAGGTGCCCAAATATGCCCAGCCCGGTCAGCCGGCCCAGGAGCTGGAGGTCTTGCTGGAGCTGAAGGTTATTGCGGATGTGGGGCTTGTGGGCTTTCCCAATGTGGGAAAATCCACCCTGCTTTCCCGGGTGACCAATGCCAGGCCAAAGGTTGCCAACTATCATTTCACCACTTTGAATCCCCATCTGGGCGTGGTGGACCTGGGAGACGGAGCAGGCTTTGTGATGGCGGATATTCCGGGGCTTATTGAGGGAGCCTCCCAGGGGGTGGGCCTGGGCCATGAATTCCTGCGGCATATTGAGCGCACTAAGGTGATGCTGCATCTGGTGGACGCGGCCTCAACGGAAGGCCGGGATCCCATTGCGGATATTTACGCCATCAACCGGGAGCTTAAGGCCTACAATGAAGAGCTGGCGGGAAGGCCCCAGATCATTGCGGCCAACAAGCTGGACGCTATTGCCACAGAGGAGGAGAAGGAGGAAGTCCTCACGCTCCTAAAGGAAGAATTTGAGCCCCAGGGAATCCCGGTATTTCCCCTTTCCGCCGTGGCAGGCCAGGGAATAAAGGAGCTTTTGTATGCCGTGAAGGAGCTTTTGGACAAACAGGACGAAAAACCTGTGGTCTTTCAGCAGGAATTCTTCCCGGAGCAGGAGTTTGTGGGTGAAAACCTGCCTTATACCGTGACCAGATCCCAGGAGGAAGAGGGTGTCTATATTGTGGAAGGCCCCCGCATCGAGAAGATGCTGGGATACACAAATCTGGATTCCGAGAAGGGCTTTGCCTTCTTCCAGAAATTCCTGAAGGACACAGGCATCCTAAGTGAGCTGGAGAATGCAGGTATCCAGGAGGGCGACACCGTCCGCATGTACGGACTGGCCTTTGACTATTTCAAGTAACAGTTCAGCCAGGTCGCAGACAGTCGGCAAATCATGCTAAGTGCCCTATGGGTATGTACGAATTTGACGATAGGCTGACCGGATGGAGGATATATGACAAGCAAAGAACGAGCGATTTTAAAGAGCCAGGCCATGACCATGGATCCCATTTTCCAGATCGGAAAGGCCAGTGTCACACCGGAGATGGTGACTGCCGTCTCCGAGGCGCTGACGGCCCGGGAACTGATTAAACTCAGCGTGCTGCAAAACTGCGGGGACGATCCCAGGGAGCTGGCTCAGATTCTGGCGGAGCGCACCAAATCCCAGGTGGTGCAGGTGATCGGTAAGAAGATTGTCCTTTACAGGGAAAACAAAGACCCGAAAAAGAAGGGACGGGGAGAGAAGAATGCCACAGGTACAAAGCCAGGAGCGCAATCAGACGGGAAAGCAGCCGCAAAGCGGTCCGCTGACCGGGCAAAACAGGCGAAAAAAAGTGGGAATCATGGGAGGAACCTTTGATCCCATCCACACAGGGCACCTGATCCTGGCGGAGGCGGCTTACGAGGCCTTCGGACTTGACAGGGTGCTGGTTATGCCAAACGGAAATCCTCCCCACAAGACGGGACAGGTGCAGGCGGATATGAAACAGCGCATTGTCATGACAAAGCTTGGGATCGCGGATAACCCCCATCTGGCGTTGTCTGATTTTGAGAATACGCCTCTGGATTACCATTATACCTATGAAACGCTGGAATATCTGAAAAAAGAGAACCCCAATACGGACTATTATTTTATCCTGGGAGCCGATTCCCTTATGAGCTTTGGAGAATGGCGGGAGCCGGGGCGCATCTGTGAGAACTGTGTGATTCTGGCAGCCACCCGTTACCGGATGGAGCACAGGGAGCTGGATAAGCAGATTGCGCTTCTTTCCAGGGAGTTTGGGGCGGTGATCTATCTGCTGGAGACACCGAATATTGACATTTCTTCCCATATGATACGGGAACGCCTGCGCCAGGGAAGGAGCATCAAATACTATGTTCCCGCGGCGGTGGAGGCGTATATTCTGGAGCAGGGATTTTACGCCTGCAGGCAGTAAGCAGTTAGCCGGAGGTGCCGGATATGAAACATTACAATATGAAAGCATACCAGAAGAAAATCAAGCATGAAATGGACGAGAACCGCTATCAGCATACCCTGGGGGTTATGTTCACCTGCGCGTCGCTGGCTATGCGCTACGAGGCGGATATCCAGCAGGCCATGCTGGCAGGGCTTCTCCACGACTGTGCAAAGTGCATACCCAACCATAAGAAGCTTAAGCTTTGTGAAAAGCACAATATCCAGATGACAGAGGTGGAGCGCAGGAATCCGTTTCTGCTGCATGCAAAGCTGGGGGCTTTTCTGGCTATGCATAAATACAAAATACAAGATAAGAGCGTTATCAGCGCGATTTTAAACCATACAACGGGAAAACCCGACATGTCCCTTCTGGACAAGATTGTTTATGTGGCGGATTATATAGAACCCGGCCGGGATAAGGCCGAAAACCTGCCGGAAATCCGTAAGCTGGCCTTTGTGGACCTGGATCTGACGCTGTACCGGATTCTCCATGATACCTTGCAGTATCTGGACAAGGGAAAGGGGGAGACGGATGAAATGACCCAGAAGGCTTATGAATTTTACCGGGATGTTTACGAGGCGAAGGAGGTTCCTTTAGAATGACTGAAATTGAGAGCAAAGAGATGGTGGATGTGGTTTATCATGCATTGCAGGAAAAGAAGGCCACAGATATCAGGATTATCCGCATTCCAAGCAAGGTGTCCGTTATTGCAGATTATTTTGTGGTGGCCAGCGGTTCCAACAGGAATCAGGTCTATGCCCTGGCGGACAATGTGGGGGAGGAGCTCCACAAGGCCGGACACGACCCCAGGCATATTGAGGGGTACAATACGGCCCACTGGATTCTTATGGATTACGGGGATTTTATTGTCCATATATTTGACGAGGAGAACCGCTCCTTCTATGACCTGGAAAGGCTTTGGAGGGATGGTGCGGCTATAGAGATACCGGATTTTGAGGATTAGAGATATGGAAGAGCAGGAAAAGAACAGACGGGTACGCAAGGTTACGCAGATTACCAGAAACCGCTACCTGAATTTTTACAATATGGATGTGGTGGACACCAAAGGAAATCCCTGCGTCTACAATATCGCCTCCAGGAGCAGGGATGTGGAGTCCCTTAAGCTGTCTACCAGGGAAAACCCTGCGGACGGGGTTGTTATTTACGCCCTCTACGGGGAGGATATGGACCGGGTGGTGCTGATACGCCAGTACCGCTACAGCATCGGGGACTATATCTATGAATTTCCCGCAGGGCTGGTGGACGAGGGGGAGGATTTCCAGGCCGCAGGCATCCGGGAGCTGAAGGAGGAGACAGGGCTTGACTTCCATCCGTTTACCGTGGACCCCATGTATTCCAGGCCGTATTTTACCACCATTGGCATGACCGACGAGGCCTGCGCCGCTGTGTACGGCACGGCCACAGGAGAGATTTCCAGGGAGGGCCTTGAGGATACGGAAGAGATCGAGGTGGTTCTGGCGGATAGGGAGGAAGTGCGGCGGATTCTTAAGGAGGAGCATGTGGCCCTTATGTGCGCCTATAGGATGATGCATTTTCTCCACAGTGAGCCGGGGAAAGCGTTTGATTTTCTGAACAGATAAGTAAGATGGAGGATACAGGAAAATGGACAGAGTGAGAACCAGATTTGCCCCCAGTCCCACGGGGCGTATGCATGTGGGAAACCTGCGTACAGCCTTGTACGCATATTTGATTGCCAAACACGCGGGGGGAGACTTTCTGCTTCGCATTGAGGATACGGACCAGGAGCGCCAGGTGGAGGGGGCCGTTGACATTATTTACCGGACGCTTGGCAAGACGGGACTTATCCACGACGAGGGACCGGACAAGGACGGCGGCGTGGGGCCCTATGTGCAGAGTGAACGCCAGGCCGCAGGCATTTACCTGGAATACGCCAGGAAGCTTGTTGAGAAGGGGGAGGCCTATTACTGCTTCTGCGATAAGGAGCGGCTGGATTCTCTGAAAACCGAAGTGGCGGGAAAGGAGATTGTGGTCTATGACAAGCATTGCCTGTCCTTAAGCCGGGAAGAGGTGGAGGATAAGCTGGCCGCAGGCGTGCCTTATGTGATCCGCCAGAATAATCCCACCACGGGGACAACCAGCTTTTACGACGACATTTACGGGGAGATCACCGTGGATAACAGCGAGCTGGACGACATGATTCTCATAAAATCCGACGGATATCCCACCTATAATTTTGCCAATGTGGTGGATGACCATCTTATGGGAATTACCCACGTAGTCCGGGGAAATGAATATCTGTCCTCCTCCCCGAAATATAACCGTCTCTACGAGGCTTTCGGGTGGGAGGTTCCTACCTATATCCACTGCCCGCTGATTACGGACGAGGAGCACAAGAAGCTGTCCAAGCGGTGCGGCCATTGCTCCTTTGAAGATCTGGTGGAGCAGGGATTTCTGACGGAGACCATTGTGAACTTTGTGGCGCTTCTTGGCTGGAGTCCCCAGGAGGATCGTGAGATCTTTTCCCTGGAAGAGCTGGTGGAGGTTTTTGACTACCATCATATGAGCAAGGCTCCCTCGGTATTTGATTACACGAAATTAAAGTGGATGAACGGCGAGTACATGAAGGCCATGGATGCGGACGTTTTTTATGAGATGGCGCTGCCTTATATGAAGGAAGTTATCTCAAAGGACTATGATTTTAGAAAAATTGCGGCCATGGTAAAGACCAGGATAGAGATTTTCCCGGATATTGCGGGACTCATTGATTTCTTTGAGGAGCTTCCCGGGTACGATATTGCCATGTATACCCACAAGAAGATGAAAACCAATGCCCAGAGCTCCCTGGAAGTGTTGGAGGAGCTTCTTCCCCGGCTGGAAGCCCAGGAGGACTACAGCAATGACGCTCTCTACGCCCTGCTCCTTAAATATGTGGAGGAGAAGAGCTGTAAGAATGGTTATGTTATGTGGCCTGTCCGCACGGCAGTGTCCGGAAAACAGATGACTCCCTGCGGCGCAACGGAGATTATGGAAATCCTGGGGCGTGAGGAGTCGGTGAAGCGTATCCGGAAGGCCATTGAGATGCTGCAATAAATTGTGTGGCATGTGTCTTAAAATCACACAATTCTCCGGGATTGTGCGGCATGGTAAAGAACATGAGGAAATCGTATGTCCGGTTTATCGAAATCCCAGCTTGAGGCTGTCCGTCACAAGGACGGCCCCATGCTGGTTCTTGCGGGTCCCGGCTCCGGGAAAACCAGGGTGCTCACCTACCGCGTTCAATATCTGATAGATACATATCATATCCCGCCGGAGCAGATTCTGGTGGTGACGTTTACAAAGGCGGCCGCCTCTGAGATGAAGGAGCGGTTTCTTCTCCTTACCCGCCAGGAATTTACAACAGTGTCCTTTGGCACCTTTCACGCAGTCTTTTTTGGCATTTTAAAGCATGCCTATGGATTCAGGGCAGACCAGATTGTGAGAAAAGAGCAGCAGTATGAGTTCTTAAAGGAGCTGGTACGCCGCCTAAGGCTGGAAATCGACGACGAGGGGGAATTTTTCCCGGATCTTCTGGGGGAGATCAGTCGCCTTAAGAACCAGCGGCTTTCTATTGAGGGATATCACGCCTCCTGCTGTGATTCCGCTGCGTTTCGCAGCCTTTACCAGGGATATGAGAAGCGCATGAAAGGGGCCCGCCTGTTGGATTTTGACGATATGATGGTGTACTGCCACGAGCTTTTTACAGAGCGGCCGGATATCCTTAAGGCCTGGCAGAATAAATTCCGGTATATTCTGGTGGATGAATTCCAGGATATCAACCGGTTGCAATATGACATTATCCGTATGCTGGCAGCGCCTGCCAACCATCTTTTTGTGGTGGGGGACGACGATCAGTCCATCTATGCCTTCCGCGGCTCCTGCCCAGAGCTGATGCTGCATTTTGAGGAGGATTTTCCAGGGGCAAAGCGGGTGGTTTTAAGCACCAATTACCGCTCCACGCCTCAGATTGTGGAGAAAAGCCTTTGTTTAATCCGGCAGAATGAACGCCGCTTCTCCAAGGAGCTTACTGCCAGCAAGCCTTCGGGGCCTCCTGTGGTGGCCCATGTCTTTGAAAACCAGGAGGAGGAGCAGGATTATATTTTAAGGGCGGTAAAGGCCTACGGGGACAGGGGAGGAGCATATTCGGATGTGGCGGTGCTGTTTCGCACCAATACCCAGGCCGCAGGTCTGGTGGAGAAGCTTATGGACTGTAATATTCCTTTTTCCATTCGCGACCGGCTTCCCAATCTTTACGAGCACTGGATTGCCAGACATATTTTTGCCTATATCCGCATGGCTCTCGGTTCCCGCAAGCGGCAGGATTTTTTACAGATCATGAACCGGCCCAAGCGGTATTTAAGCAGAGATGTCCTGGATAGGGAAGAGGTTTCCTTTGAGGAACTCTACAAGCTTTACGACGATAAATCCTGGGTCTGTGAGCGCCTGGAAAAGCTAGAGCAGGATCTTTCCATGGTGGCCCGCATGAAGCCCTTTGGGGCAATCCACTATATCCGCCATATTATCGGGTATGAGGAATATCTAAGGGAATACGCAAATTACCGGAAGATGAAGCCAGAGGATTTTCTGGATATTTACGAGGAAATCCAGGAGCAGTCCCGGCGGTTTTCCACCTTTCAGGAGTGGTTCGCCTATGTGGACGCCTACGAAAAAGAGCTGAAACGCCAGGCAAAGGATCAGAATGCGCGAAAAGATGGCGTGGTGCTGTCCACCATGCACAGCAGCAAGGGCCTGGAATACCGGATTGTCTTTGTAATCGACGCCAACGAGGGCATTATACCCTACAAGAAGGCAGTGCTTCCGGAGGAGATTGAGGAGGAGCGTCGGCTGTTCTACGTGGCCATGACCCGGGCCCGGGAGCTTTTGTATGTATTTGCGGTGAAAGAGCGGCTGGGGAAGAGGCAGAGTGTTTCGCGGTTTTACCGGGAGGCTGTAGGCGTTGACATGGACGGATAAGGCCGGGCGTTCTTTCCCAAAATAAATAGCTTGACAAAGTGCCCGACCTTTGTTATTCTGTTATTCAGATAATATGATAAATGCGAAGAAGAGGAATAGTACACGGATTTCTAATTCCAGAGAGCTGTTGGATGGTGTGAAACAGTAGCGGGAATCCCTGGAACTGACCTCTGAGCGGCTGCCCCAAATTTCCGGTAAAAGAGCAGAATACCGGGGAGAGTAGACGCAGACGGAACCCGACCGTTATAAAGGGAAGGATATAAGGTGTATACCCGTATCCGATGAGTGTGTGGATTTTATGCTTCTTAGGGAAGCCGCAGCCTGGGCAGGCTTCTGTGAAGGAATGCGTAAAATATCCGCAAAATAAGAGTGGTACCGCGTAAGGCAGAAAATTAGTCTTTCGTCTCTTACAGGAAATGGTTTTCCTGTGGAGAAGAGAGATTTTTTTATGTTTACAATGGGCAATTTATCAGTTATCTTCTTCCAAAACAAGGACAGATATGCCCTGCAGGGAAGAACAGACAGTGAAAGACCTAGAAAAGGAGAGAGAAGAGTATGATGAATTACAAAAAGTATACCAGACAGTATTTTCTTCCGCCCTATAAATGCATGAAATGGGCAGAGAAGGATTTTGTGGATCATGCGCCCATCTGGTGCAGCGTGGACCTTAGGGACGGAAATCAGGCTCTGGTAGTACCTATGACCCTGGACCAGAAGGTAAAGTTCTTCCAGCTTCTCTGTAAGGTGGGCTTTAAGGAGATTGAGGTGGGATTTCCGGCGGCGTCTGAGACAGAGTATGTATTTCTCCGGACTCTGATTGAGAAGAATCTGATTCCGGACGATGTGACCATCCAGGTGCTTACCCAGGCCAGGGAGCACATTACCCGCAAGACTTTTGACGCCTTGAAGGGGGCTAAAAAGGCGGTGGTGCATGTGTACAATTCTACCTCCAAAGCCCAGAGGGAGCAGGTGTTCCGCAAATCAAAGGAGGAAATTCTGCATATTGCCGTGGAGGGCGCGTCCCTTCTCAAGAAGCTGGCGGATGAGACAGAGGGAAATTTCCTGTTCGAATACAGCCCGGAAAGTTTTACCGGAACAGAGCCGGAATATGCCCTGGAGGTCTGCAATGCAGTGCTGGAGGTGTGGAAACCCACACCGGATAAAAAGGCCATTATCAACCTTCCGGTGACTGTACAGCACTCCATGCCCCACGTGTATGCCAGCCAGATCGAATACATGTGTGAAAACTTGAAATACCGGGAAAATGTGATTGTATCCCTGCATCCCCATAATGACCGGGGCTGCGGCGTGGCGGATACGGAGATGGGCCTTCTGGCCGGAGCCGACCGGGTGGAGGGCACCCTCTTCGGAAACGGGGAGCGGACAGGAAACGTGGATATCGTTACGCTGGCCATGAATATGTATTCCCAGGGTGTGGATCCAGGACTTGACTTTACCAATATGAACGAGGTCTGCGAGGGATATGAGAAATATACTGGCATGAAGGTAGACGAGAGGAATCCTTACAGCGGAGCCCTGGTGTTTGCCGCGTTTTCCGGCTCCCACCAGGATGCCATTGCCAAGGGCATGCATTACCGGGATGAGGAGGAGCGGGAATTCTGGACGGTTCCCTACCTTCCCATTGACCCCACGGATGTGGGCCGCAACTATGATGCCGATGTTATCCGCATCAACAGCCAGTCGGGCAAGGGCGGTGTGGGTTATATACTGGAGCAGAATTTCGGCTTAAATCTGCCTGCAAAGATGCGGGAGGCCATGGGGTATGCCTGCAAAGAGGTTTCCGACCACAAAAACAAGGAGCTGCTTCCGGAGGAGATTTTCGAGCTGTTCAAAGAGCGGTTTGAAAATATCACTACACCCTATAATATTACAGAGGTACATTTCAAGCAGGTGGACGGCATCACCGCGGAGGTACACACCGTATACCAGGGAAAAGCGGAGGTTACCTATGCCGTCGGAAACGGCCGTCTCAACGCTGTCAGCAATGCCTTGAAGAAATGCCTGGGGCTGACCTACAACCTGGTAACTTACCAGGAGCACGCCCTGGAACAGAGCTCCAGCTCCAAGGCCATTGCCTATGTGGGCATCCAGACGCCAGATGGAAAGCTTCACTGGGGAGCCGCTGTGGATCCCGATATTATCCGGGCATCTATTGACGCCCTGCTTACAGCAATCAACAACTCGGTAAAGGAAGCTTGAAATAAGTAAAACAAAACCGCCAGCCTATAGGGAATAAAACGGGCTGGCGGTACTTTATGCACAGCTTTTTACGTCTTTACCAAATCCGCCATTCAGGTAAAGAACCGGAATACGCCAAAAACTTTTCCGAGAATCTGACAGTCTGGGACAATAATGGGATCCATGGTATCATTTTCCGGTTGCAGACGGATATGCCCTTCCTCCTTATAATAGGTTTTAACCGTAGCGGAATCATCCACCAGAGCCACAATCATATCGCCGTTACTTGCAGTCTGCCTTTGTTCCACAAGAATGGTATCTCCATCAAAAATGCCTGCGTTAATCATGGATTCCCCCACAACCTTCAGCATAAAGCATTGTTCGTTGGGCATAAATTCCATGGGAATCGGAAAGTAGGAGTCCACATTCTCTACAGCCAGAAGGGGCTGTCCGGCGGCCACCTTGCCAATTATGGGCACGTTAACCACTTCCCGGCGCACCAGGTTAAAGTTGTCGTCGATAATCTCAATGGCGCGGGGCTTTGTGGGGTCTCGGCGGATATAACCGTTTTTCTCCAGGGTTTCCAGGTGAGAGTGGACGGAGGAGGTTGATTTTAATTGAACCGCCTCGCAGATATCCCGCACAGAAGGCGGATATCCCTTATTTAAAATCTGGGATTTGATGTATTCTAAAATCTCAGACTGTTTTTTTGTAATTTTACCATAAGCCATGGATGCGTCCTCCTTTATACTCTGTTGGTTTTCCAGTTTCTACAAAATTTTGAGGTTTATTAAAACAACTGTTCTATATGTAGTAGTATAGCATACATAAAAGAAAAATGCAAACAAATGTTTAGAAAATTTGTTTGGTTTTGAATAGTTTACATAATTATATTATGTAAACTAAATGGCTATCTGGAGCCATCCTCACGAAGGCGGACAGCTTTTGCGGCAAGACGCCGGCGGTTTTCATCCTGGGCAGCATAGTGCTTCCGTGTGGTATTTACATCTTTATGCCCCAGAACGTCTGCAACCAGATAAATGTCCCCGGTTTCCTGGTAGAGGGTGGTGCCGTAGGTGCTTCGCAGCTTGTGGGGCGTAATATGCTTAAGCGGAGTTACCTGCCGGGCATATTTTTTCACCAGATTTTCCACGGCCTGGACGCCGATGCGTTTCCTCTGGGTAGAAAGGAAGAGGGCGTTTTCATGGCCGGGAAGGGGCGTTACGGATTTGCGGGAACCATTCATATAAGTCTGAAGGGCCTGCTCAACTTCTTCGCCGAAATACACGATCATTTCAGAGCCTCCCTTTCGGGTCACCTTGATTCCGTTGTTTCTAAAGTCTACGTCTGTTAGATCCAGTCCCACACATTCGGATACCCGGATACCCGTGCCCAGAAGCAATGTTACAAGAGCCAGGTCGCGCTCCTTGTTTTTCTCATAATAGACCTTTTTCTGGCCGGTGAGAGAATCCCCGCCGTGTTCGATAAAATCCAGCAGGCTGGCTGTCTCGTCCACATCCAGGCGGATAATGGCCTTGTCGTGGAGCTTTGGCATATCCACCAGCAGGGTGGGATTTCTGGTGATAACCTCACGCTTGTAAAAATAGGCGTAGAAGCTGCGCAGGGCAGACATTTTCCGCTTTACGCCCCGTTCGCCGTTGGTCACATAACCGGCCGGCTGGTTTTTGTTTTCGTAAACCTTCAGATATTCCTGGTATTCTTCCAGGTCCACGCTTTCGATTTTATCCAGATCTTCCGGACGGAAATCCGTCACCTGGCAGTCCTTATAACAGGGATTTGTCTCAATGAGGAAATGGAAAAACACCCGGATATCATAGGCATAGGAGATCCGGGTCCGGACAGAGGTTGTGGCCTCTATAGCCCGGAAGTAATCGGCGGCGAAGGGTGGGAGGGTTCTTAAAATTTCCCGCAGCTTCAAGGTTTTCTCCATATTTGTCTGTTCATGGTAGTTTTTGTCACTCATGTATCCGACCTCTTTTCAAATGAATGGTTGACGAAAGATTTAAAATGGTTTATAATCAAAACGTACAATTCCATATGCTTTTTAAGTGCTCGTCTGAACCTGCAAATCAGACGGGAAAAGGGAATTCAAGTGTAAATCTTGAGCGATCCGGTCACTGTAATTAGGGAGCAATGCCTTACAAATCCATTGTATAAGAGATTATATGAGAAGGAAAGGCAAATGCGTGGATCTATAAGCCAGGAAACCTGCTTAAAGAGTGAGGAGAGACTTCCGAGCAAAGTCAGGTCCTGGGATAATGAGCGGTTATTCATTATCCGGTGTCTGCTTACGGAAGCAGACATTTTTTTATGGGATTCTCCTGGAACAGGTACCGTTCAGAAAGCAGATATACAGAAACTTAAAGTCCATTCTGCCTGGAGGCTGTGACGGCATTCGGCCTTTTCACACAGGATGGAAAATCCTTCTTAAAAATAACAATTTACACTGCCACCATATTTTTTTCTGCGATCTGGATGTTGAAAAACCACCGTGTAATTAAACATTACATGGTGGTTTTTATTTTAAGGTTTTTAAATAAATAGATTCATGATTTATATTTGTCTATGCAAAAGATTTATACGAAGATAAAAAAGGTAAGAGCTATAAGAGATCTATAGGGATACTATCAGAAGGATAAGATAGATCTATACGACAAACGCAACAGGTTTTTCAAAAGCGGTTCAGCGGTAGATATGGGAGGAAGGAAGCTTGTAAAGCTTTCTTCTTTCCTTTTTCCATCTATTTGAAAAATAGGTGTTTGTCGTAAGTGAGCGTGAAGCGAACGGTAGATCGTCCGGGATGGCTCACAGAAACTTTCTTTCATTCTACCAGGCCACATTTTCAATTCCTATACCATTTTTACTCTTACATTATTATAATCTTTTTTATCTATTTACTCACTATTAAAACCAATGTAATTTTAATTATAATATCTTTTTTTGCTTTTAAAGTCAATCCTTTTTTCAGTTTCGACGTCGAAACTGGTTTTTCCATCTGTTACTGGCCTGTTCCGACGTCGGAACAGGTTGTTCTTGTAAATACCCCCGGCATCTGTTATATTAGAATGCAGGAAGGAGTTACCATAAACGGTAGGCGGTTGGCCCCCACGAAAGGGGGTGGTAGTTATGGTTACATATGATGAGCTGTTTCAGCTTGGATTATTAATTGTCGCTATCATCGGTTTGGTTTACAAACTGACAAAAAAATAACCGCCCCCAGCCAAAGGTCGCGGTTATTTTAACTAGTACCAAGGGCTGACCGTCTATCGGTAGCTCCTTCTATAATCATAATATCTTTTTCCTGTCAGAAAGTCAATCCCCTTTTTTCAGTCTCGACGTCGAGACTGCTCTTCTTTCCAGGGCCTGGTTTGTTGCGACGTCGCAACAGGTTGTTCTTGCAAATACTTCCGGCATCTGTTATATTAGAATGCAGGAAGGAGTTACCATAAACGGTAGGCGGTTGGCCCCCACGAAAGGGGGTGGTAGTTATGGTTACATATGATGAGCTGTTTCAGCTTGGATTATTAATTGTCGCTATCATCGGTTTGGTTTACAAACTGACAAAAAAATAACCGCCCCTAGCCAAGGTCTGCGGTTATTTTTTTAATTGCATCCAAGGGTTAACCGTCTATCGGTAACTCCTTCTGTAATTATAATATCTTTTTCCTGTCAGAAAGTCAATCCCCTTTTTTCAGTCTCGGCGTCGAGACTGCTTTTCTTTCCTGGGTCTGGTTTGTTCCGACGTCGGAACAGATTATTCCTCTATTTTTATTTTTCCGTTATCTTCTTCGTATCTTTTTATATGTTTTTTTATTATCATTTCGACTTCTTTACTCACGCTTCTTCCATTTTCTTCTGCTATAAATTTCATTTTTTCGATTATTTCTTCTGTTGTTCTCACTGCTATTATTGGTTTTGTTGATGGCATAATTTTTCCCCCATTATTCCAGAAAAGTATTAACAAAGTGTACACACCTATGGTATTATTATAGTGTAAACAAAGTGTATATACCTTATTTACAAAACCATATGAAATAATCATAGCACATTCAAGAATCAAAGGGAAGGGGTAAAAACATGAGCAGGAGAGTAGAAGAGAAGAAAACAGAGGGAAAGAAAGTGGACGTTGAAGTTGTAGTTGCTGACAGAAAAAGTCTGAATCATTATTGTCGTACAGTAACCCGTTGTATGGATAATATCGCCAATAACATCCTCAAAATGGGGGATGCACTTTACCATATTAAATCTGATGGTCTTTTTGCTATTGAAGGCTATAAGGATATTTATTCGTTTGCTGGTGAAAAATTCGGTATTTCCAAGTCCACATGTTCCCGGTATATAGGCCTTAGGGAATATTTTGGTCTGGAAAGCCAGTATTCTGCCTCCCAGATGATAGAGCTCCTTCCCTGTGTTCGTGAAGGATGGGACATTTCCGCAGTCACTCCGGATATGAGTGTTCGTCAGATTCGCCAGTTTATTAAGGAAAATTTCCGTCTTTGCAGTTGCGACGTCGCAACTGCTATTGAAGATACCGCCAGTATCCCGGCCGCAAAACCGGAAAGTTTCGTTTTCTGTCTGACGGAAGATTTAATGCATTCCCCGGCTGATGCCCTCAATGCATTTTATGCAGATATCAGAACCACAGTCATGAAGGCATTCAGCAAATATGGCGCAAAGACTGTGAAAATTGTTATTGAATAAGGACAAGGGGCTCCGGCCCCTTCCCCCATCAGTGGTCAATGTCCGGGGGCTCCGGCCCCCAGACCTCACCAATAAATTACATATCAATTAATCAGCCTGTCAAGGAGAAGAGAGAAAGAGAGGAAAAAGTATGAAATTAGAGTTCAATGCGATTCCGGTAAGTGTAGGCAAGAGAGAAGCGGCCAATGGAAAAATGTATTACAGTATTTCAGTTGATTCAGATGGGGAGCTTTTGACATTTGATACAAACGAGGAGGTCTTTAACGGCGTCAAAAAGTACGTCCCGGCCCATTTCTGCGCCAATTACATGAAAGGCGAATACCAGGGCCGTACATACACCCGTTTTACGGTGGTGTCCATGAGCCAGCAGAAGTAAAAACAGCCAGGAACCGGTGAATTTGTCAAGGCCGCAGAGCGTAGCGTGTCTTGACAAATTTTCCGGTTCCCCCACAATGACGGCCGGGCATGGCCGGATGCACTCCCCGGACATGCCCATGTCCGCCTATCATAGTCTCTGGCCCTGCATTTCCTTCCCTCCTGTGAAAGATACCCGTCCCCCGCCAGGAAGCCAGAGCCCTCCCCGGGGGGAGCGGGGAGGGTCTGGGAGGGGAGGGCGGGAAGCTGGAAGAACCGGAAAAAATACCCTGGCATCCGGAAAACCGTCCGGAGGAAGAAGGGAAGAGAGGAGAGTTCCATTTGGATGAGAAAAATAATCAGATTCATAACGAAGATAGTGGGAAAGATATACCACTTTCTCCGGATTCTCTGTTAGAAGGGGAAGCCGGGGAAGGCGGAACCCCCTCCGCATTCCCGGAAGGGAATGTGGAGGGGGATATGGAAGGAGACATGGAAGGGGAGGAACCGCAGGCTCCTCCCGGGGAAACCGGGATTCCCCGGGAAGGGGAAGGAGAGGATTTCCCGGAAGAGGGCGTCCCGGAAGTGGAATCCTCCGGGGAGGGGCTTCCGGAGGACGCTTCCCCGGAGGATACCTTTCCGGAAGATGTATTCCCGGAGGAGACCCTCCTGGAAGGGACGGCTCCCGCTGAAGATCTGTTCTTTACAAAGGAATTTGCCGCCTACACGGTAACGGAAGGGCTTCTCCTTCTGGTATTCCTAATCCTGTTAATCCGCTTCTGTATAGAAATGACCCAGAAGCTTTTGCATTGGAGGAGTTTTTAATGAAAGGATTATTTGACGAGTTACTTGCATTTTTCGGTATCCCGGCCATGCCTGCGAACCTCGGGGAAATGATACCCTGGCTGTTCAGTGTCCTTTTCTCTGTCTGCCTGGTGCTCTATGTCCTGGGATTCATAGCTCAGCTTGTAAGGGGGTTCAACAGATGACGGGGATTATTCCTGTGGTGTTCCTCCTGCTGTTGTCCTTCTCGGTCTGTTTCCGGCTTGCGGTTTCCAATTTCCCGGCATTTGTCTTTTATGCCGTGAAGGACGCCCTTTCCTGGTTCCTTTACCGGAAATGGGATATCTGCCAGACCGGGCATCTTATCTGTTACACGGCCCTGTTCGGACGTGGAAAGACCCTTTCCGTTGTCCACTACATAACGGGCATGTACAGGCGGTACAACAATAAAAGGATATACGACTTCAGCCGTAAGAAGTGGGTGACCCAGAAAGTCCATGTGATATCAAACGTGGATCTTGCCATTCCCTATGAGAAATTCATATCAGTCGGTCATTTTTTGCGGACAGTTCAATACATACCTGCCTTTTTCTCTCCCTGCTCCTGCGTTTTCCCTCAATCCCACGCTCCCTCTGTATCTTCTTGGCACAGGCAGGGCAATACTTCGATATGGCAGAGCCGGGGACGTATTCAATGCCACACACCGTACAGTGTTTAGCTGGTAATGCCGTCCACCGCTTTGTAGGTGTGATATGTAATTCACCGACAAAGCCGATGAATTTATAGTAAATCTTGATTTCCTGCTTCACTGTTCCGTCCGCTGACTTCTCACGCTCCGAAACAAGTATCTTGTCTATCAGCGCATTTACAACCGTTGCGTCCAGTTCCTTTAAGCCTTGATAGTTGCGGATAAGGGAGAGGAAGTCACGGATTCCCTGCGATTTCTCATAGCTTTCGTTGAGCGTTTCCGTCACTTCCCTCAACCGTGCTTCGGTTTCAAGCTGTTCTTTCTGGTATTTCCCCGACATCATCTCAAAATTCCGCTCGGTGATACGCTCCATGACCTTATCCTCGTAAAGAGAAGAAAACAGCCTGTCAAGCTCCGCAAGGCGTTTGTTCAGCTTCTTCCGCTCTTTCTCCATTGCCTTTGCCTTGCTCTGGTCTGTTTCCGTGAGCCGCTTCTCAATCGCCCTTACCGCCCGCTCGTCATTCACCGCCATATCCGCAAAACGGTTAATATCTGCAAGCACGGCGTTGAATAAATCCCTTGCTTCAATAGCGTGTGCGGTACACATGACGTTGCCATACCTGCCATAATTATTACAGGTGTATTGTACGCAGTCGATGATGTCGGGGCGTTTCCTCCTGTTTGCGCTCATAGCCCGCAGAGCGTAGCCGCAGTCCGCACACTTGATAACGCCTGAAAAAATATTCTCAAAGCCACCCTTATTCTTTTCCCGCCTGCGGCTCGTCATAAGCTGTTGGACAGTATCAAATTCCTCCTGCGTGACTATCCCCTGATGGGTGTTGGGTATCACTTCCCATTCTTCTGGTAGCTTAGACGGTCTTTTCTTGCTTTTCATATTGGCGGCAATCCGCTTGTAGCCTGCAAGGTTTCCTGCATATATGGGGCTTCTTAAAATATTCCTCAAGCTGTTCTCACTCCAGATATAACGGTTTTCTTCGTTGTCCTCAAAGTACCGTTCATAGCCCGCCGCCCCACGCTCCGCCGCATAAGCGGCAGGGCGTAAAACGTGCTGGCTGTTGATGTGTTTACGGATTTTTCCAAGTCCGTTTCCCGCCAATGCAAGGTCAAATATCTCCCTTACAACGTGCGCCACCTTATCATCTATCAACAGATGGTTGTGGTCAGCAGGGTCTTTGATATACCCATAGGGCGCATACGTCCCCATGAATTTCCCCTGCTGGAACCTCGCACGGTACGCCGATTTTATCTTGACCGACACATCGGCTGAATACATTTCGTTTAGGATATTGCGAAAGGGCGTGATGTCCATCGCCGATTTATTCAAGGTGTCAACGCCGTCATTGACTGCTATATACCGCACGTTATTTTCGGGGAAAAAGACTTCCAGATATAAGCCGCAGTCAAGGTAATTCCTCCCCAGACGAGATAAATCCTTTGTAATCACGCAGTTTATCAGCCCGTTTTCAATGTCTTTAATCATGTTCTGAAAACTCGGTCTTTGGAAATTCGTACCAGAATAACCGTCATCCACATACGTTTTTGCCAAGTGCCAGCCCTGCTTTTTCACATAATCCGTGAGGATGGATTTCTGCGTGGCAATGCTCGCGCTCTCGTTTTCCGTGCCATCGTCTTTCGATAGGCGGCAGTAAATGCCGACTGAATAGATTTTCTTTTCTTCTTTGATTCCTGCCATACTGTAAAACCTCCGTATCTGCCCTAACTGTTTTCATGTTCCATTGCGTACATTCTAAGCGGATATCCCCTCATTGTCGAAGGTGTCACCCTCGGCAATCTTCCTCCGTATATCCTCGGAGATAATCGGGATGAACGCCTCGGCAACGGTCTGTGTGCCGACATATTCACGGCTGACAATCATCTGCACTGGCTGTCCTGCCACAATGCGCTTTCTCTTTTTGTTTGCTTTTTTATCCTCGCCCATACTCAAAACTTCCTTTCCAGACAGGGCAGGGGAGTATATAAAAATGCCCCCGCCCTGCAATCAGACACAATCAATCCCCGCTGTTCAATTCTTCCTGCAATGCTTTAAGGAGAGCCGCCGCTTCATCGGCGGTCAACGTGATTCCCTTTCCGCACTTCTCACGGTTGGGGGAAAAGCTGCGGATGTCATACTTTGGCTCTTTCCCGTTCCATGAGATTAAATTGATTTCCTTTGTATAGCCGCTGTCGCTCATAGACAACACGGCGACTTCCTTTACAATCTCATATTGAATATCTTTCATTTCCTACCTCAACTCTCTGTTTTATTTGACTGTCTTTTTCTCCCAATGCTTTATATTTACCTCCCGAAAAGAGAAGATTAGCGGCTGTCCCTGCCACGTTTCCTCTGCAATTCACGCTCCAAAAGTTTGATGATGGTGTCCTCCATCTGCTTGGGCGTTGTCCCTTTCGGGAAGTATTTCTTTAACCGCTCCATGCCGATTTTCACGGTTTCTTTCTGGTTTCCCTTTTCCTCGGTCATAATCGCAAAAATAGTATCCATGTCAAGCCGCCCGCTCTGGCTCAAGGTTTTCATCCGCTGTGCCTGTGAGAGTGAGGGCGTTGCTTCCTCGCTCTCCATTGTGGCGAATAGGTTTTCCTGCTCGCTTTTCTTCAAAAAGGACAGTTCCACCGCAGGCGTGAGGGCGATCCTCCCCTCGTCTACCATCTGCAAAATCGGCGGTATCAGTTCCGTCAAACGGATAAACCTCTGCACGGTCATCCTGCCAACGCCGAAGCCCTGCGCCACTTTATCGTCCGTCCGCAACTTCGTCCCAACTTGTGACGAGGTTAAATCCGTGCGGAAGCCCTGCCGCTTCATGGCTTCGGACTTCATCTTGTAGGCAAACGCCCGCTCCGATGGCAGGATATTTTCACGCTGTAAGTTGCTGTCCACAAGGGTGATGATGGCTCGGTCACGGTCTAAGGGCAGGACAAAGGCGGGGATTGTGTTTATCCCTGCAAGTTCCGAAGCACGGACACGCCGCTGTCCCGCAATGATTTCATAGCCGTCCCCGTCCTCTTTCGGGCGTGTGATTATCGGCGTTACAATGCCAAACTCTTTGATACTCTCTGCTAATTCTGATAACATTTCGTCCTCCACTACATGAAACGGGTTATCGGGAAACGGATATAAATCTGCGGTCTTTAATACTTTAAAATCCTGTTTCTTCATTCACATTTCTACCTTTCTTTCGCTCTGTTCCGATTGCTTTTCTTTAATTCCTCTATCACTTCTGGCGGTATCTTTTTCAATAACCTTTCCATCTGCTGATTGGTTCTCTGCAATTCAAATATCCTCTGTGGATCTATACTATAAAAGTAGACACTATTCTACACTATCTGTTATAATAAATTATACACAAAGAAGGAGGTTCCTTATGGCCACTAACAGCTACACAAAATACGATGAAGATTTTAAAAAGTCTCTTGTCTCTTTACATCAAAATGGTAAAACACAAACCCAGCTCTGCAAGGAATACGGCG
>CAJTHL010000025.1 GCA_910576205.1 Clostridia bacterium
ATGTTTTGGAACAGATGCTGCTGCATCTGGATGACAAACCGGAAGACTATATCAGCGACTTGGTTCCATGGTCAGATAAGTTACCAAAAAGCTGTAAAAAACGAAGCAAGTGATTGAACAGCCGCTCGGAAGAGCGGCAATTTTTAACCGTAGGACAAGTGGTTTACCATTTACCCATATGGGACTCGAACCCATGGCCGCTCGATTAAAAGTCGAGTGCTCTCCCAGCTGAGCTAATGGAGCATAAAAATACCGCCCATCCTGTAAAGATTTTCTCATACAAGATAAGCGGTACTTGAAATCTATGGTCTTTTCCGGCGGTCTTCCAAAAACTGCCCTGAGCATCACACAGCTTTTCGCTTTTTCCTTATCTTACATGAGCGCATCTTAACCAGACTCTGTTCTTTTTCTTTACTGAACAGTGCCTCATAATGTTCGCTATGCAGATAATATGCGAAGCCATTCGCAGCGAAATTAACTGTTGCCATGATACTTTCCTTTCTGGACTCATCCGGTCCGCTTTTTCTTAACTGTAACTACTATAGCACCAATTCCCGGATTTGTCATTATACTGATAGTATAATTTTGTGGATGCCTTTTGTAGCATTTACACTACCCATAAAGCATAAACAGTTCATAGCTGGTAAGAAATATAAAGTATTGATGTGGATTATCACTCTTACTTAAGTAATTTGTTTTCTACTCGTGTCAAGTAAGGGTTTATCCCTTTCAAAGTTTCCCTTATACTATTTCCAACACTTCGTAAATTGCATTTAGACAATCTTCTATTGTTAACGCCTTACCATTCTCAAAAAACACTGATGTAATAGGTCGCTTTTTGCAACTCTCCTGATTAGATAATTCATTATCAAAAATATCCCTAATCCCATCTAAATCTGTCTGAGAAATATCCAACGCTCTCTTCCAATACCTCACAAAATGCTTTTTAAAAGAATCATAGTCAGAGTAAAGCCCCATCGGATTATCCTGCAGGCCATACCGCACTGGCTGAAAAAGAGACGCTATATCCCTTACATATTCATATACCAAATTCTCTTTGCCCTTGACATTTGACATATTTGCTGATGCCGAAGTGATGTCAAGATTAAACTTTGCCCACATATGATTTTGAAATTGATTTCCTGCCATAAAAAACTGTTGCATGCTATAACCTTCTTTCTATATTTTTTTAACTAATCGTTGCCAATAACTCTCTACAGTTCCTATATCTATCTTCCAAATCCCCTGCCAGACACTTCATCACAACATCAATCTGCTCATCTAACAAATGCGGTGCGGCGTTGCCTAAATATGATTTCATATCACCCCCATGGGGAGCCCTCCCACAAAGCAACCAATACCAGATTGCCCCTATCGAATATATGTCACTCCTGCAATCCCTTAATTTAGGATTTTCTTGCAATAAAGGATCAATAAAAGCTCCGCCCGCCACAACTTCTCCTGTTTTGGTGAGTTTTGTATTATTATCTGTGTCTAAAAAAGCACTGACACCAAAATCAATAATCTTAAACAATTTCTCTTTCGTAGAGAACACTACATTACTCGGCTTTAAATCCCTATGTATGATACCCTTTCCATGAGCGTATTCCAATCCATTCAAAATAGGTCTGATTACTTTTAGGCTATTTTCAAAGCTTAATGCACCATACTTTTTCTGTAATCCGATCAAATCATAGCCTTCAATATATTCCATCCTTATGAATGGACCTTCTGCCATTCTTCCAGCATCATATATCTTAACAATATTCGTATGATTCAACTGGAATAACATTTTGGCTTCTCTGAAAAAACGCCTCTCACCGTTTTTCTGTTCATCCGATGAAACAAAAATAGGCGAATACACTTTCACTGCAAAGTCCATATCTAAACATTCATTATGATATTTAAAGACTGAACCAAATCCTCCCGAACCAATCTGAGCAACTTTATTATACTGCTTTATCTGCGAAAATGGATCAGCTTCTTCATCAAAATGCTCTTCTATGTATTCAACCAAACTGTTTATTGAATCTGTGATTAACCTTCTTCTTCCAGCATAGTCACTGGACTCACTCTGCATATACCTTCTAAATTCATCTGCCGTTCTGCAGCTCTTGATAAATTTGGGGATCTGATCTTTAATACTTGCGTTTTCCAACAGAGAATTTCTTGTTTGAATATAATATTTATCGTCAATCGTTCCATTTGTCGCCTTTGACATCAACCCCATTTTATATTCATCTAGCAATTCTAGCAACTCCGTCTTTGTCACTGCCCACCCATCTCCTTAATCAAACTATCATTTTCTTACAAGAAAAATATGCCTTTCATGTCTATATCCTTTATGTTTCAAAAGTAGCAAAGCCACAGGCATCTCTGCCCATGGCTCATATTTTATCACTGCTCCTTCAAAATTGGAACTGCATTTCATACAGAAACTTCACTTTCAAACAGATTCCGCACTTTCCACACGATCTCTATAGCGTCCTCATAATATACCGCCACTTTCTCAATCAGTGCAGTCTGTCCACATCGAAGGTCTTTAGCACATAAAACCCTGCCAACTCCTCATCCATTATCTCCTCCGGACCAGCCTTCTCCTGCATACGGTCAAGTTTACTCTATTTATCGCTTTCACTCTAATAGTGAAACTTTATAAAACCAATTCCTGTTTCATCATCATATTGGCAATTTGCTCCCAATACTGTCTGCTATCCCTGCCTTACCTCCAGACCATCCAGCCGGAGTCCCGGCAGGCCGACCAGATACCATTGATTATCCATCCCCATCTCTACACGGGCAGTAACCCAGATGTCGTTCAGCTTAAACTCAAAAACTTCCCCGCAGTGGATGCCTCCATAATCCCGTTTGTCACCATCCCCATCCGTGTAATGGAAATTGTACCTGTCACTTTTCCTGTCATAAAATAATGTGCCCTGTTTCATTTCATCTCCTCCTTGAAAGTTATTTAATAGGTAAAGATACCCTCCCATACTGCTTTCTTGAAAAAACTTATTTCCCATCCTCATATTTTTTCACCAGACGATAGAAACTGTCCTTTTTAAGCCCGGTCCGGCGCATTGCTTCCACTGCAGTAATACTCCCTTCCTTCCATGCGCCATAATATTCGCTCCAGTTCTCCGGATACTCTACACGGGGCCGGCCCAGATACTTCCCGGCTTCTTTCGCTGTTTCGATTCCCTGGCGCTGCAACTCATGCCGTTCCTCCCAGTCGCCTTCCGCCACATAGGACAGCAACGCCAGCACCACATCCGTGATAACCTGTCCCAGAAGATCTTTATTGAGCGAAGTGTCCAGGATTTTATTATCTGCCACCCGGATATCCATGCCCAGCTCCTTCGTAATATGATGCCACTCCCGATAAATCTCCCTGTAATTTCTTCCAAACCTCTTCAGCTCCGTCACCGTCAGTCTGTCGCCAGGACGCATGATATGGTTCACAAGCATGTCATACCGTTCCCGTTCAAAGTTATGCCCGGACTTTTTCTCCACATAGATGTTCCGTTCCTCAATCCCCATGTCCATCAGAATCCTGATCTGTCTGGCAGGGTTCTGATCCTTAGTGGAAACACGTACATATCCAAAATCCATAAAACCGCCTCCTATTCTGCAGAAATCTGTGTCGCAAAAGGTATACCTTTGGAGATATGAAATTCACTATGCTCTTTCAGGCATTTTCCTGTCGCAAAAGGTTCAAAATCTTTTTTGCGATATCGCAGGTCAGATACCATACCTTTTGCGACACATCATTCTATACGCAGAGAATGTCAAAATAGCAACAGCTTCCTGCCATTTTTAGATCCGGAATTTCCGTATGCAGTTCAGCAGGGTTGCTGAAAGCTCCTGATACAGATCTTCCTCAAACCGGTTCTGCTCCATGGCGTTTTTTATCAGAAGCGGGCGGTACATCCGGAAGATCTCCTCCTGAGCGCTCCTATCCCCTGATTTCGCCTGCTCCAGTAATTTTTCAAAACTCATCCTTTCCATTCAACTCCTTTCTCAATTTCCTGAGCACATAGTAATATGCCATCTCAGCCTGTTTCGGCTCCATCTGGAATTTCTCTCCCAGTTCCGCAAAGGTAAGCTCTCCATATACCCTTGCGAACAGGAGTACCCTGTCGCGGTCCTTCAGACGGCTTATGGCTTTTGCCAGACGGTCGCTCTCCAGCAAAGCCAGCAGCTCCCCGAACCTCTGCCAGTCCCGGAAAATAAAATCCGTATGTTCTCCCACATAGGCACGGTATTGCTCCTCAAAGTCTGTATATTTCCGATCAAGCAACTCTTCCTGGGCAAATTCCCTGCCCTGCAGCCGGTATTTCCGCTCCCAGTATTTTTTCCGTGTATTCCCTACAGCAGCTACCAGATAAGCTGTAAAGCGGTTCTGCACGGAATCTGTATGTTTTTCTTTCATCCTTTCGTCCTCCAGTCTTTTTTGCATTTGGTTCAAACGCATGACTGGCGGACCTCTGATAAAATAGGCTCTGGTGGATCCGCTTATAATAAAGCAAAAAGAACTATTATCCCAATCGCATCCTGGATAACCGTTCTTTTTCCACGTTTTTTGCCCTTCCTCTAAAAAGTAGTTTGTAGCACTACCATTTTGGGCGTTTTCTGCCCTTTTGAAGCTTATGATTTTTTTAATGAGATTTCTTTGCTATAATCCAGCTTATAATGCTTCCTCACTGCAGACCATGTACCTCTCCCATGGCCGCAAAAAGGCACCCAAATAAAACCCTGATGAACCATGTTTTTTTTGTTCACCAGATGTCTGGGTGCTTAGTAGTTTAACACTCCACTTTTTAGAGTGTTTATACCATTTTTACTTTTATAAAGTGTGCCACTACACTACTATTAGGAGGTGACCACAATGTCTCTATCTATCAATGATGCCCAGGTTTTCAGTGCTGCCCTGAAGAAAGCCAGGAAGAAAAAGCATCTGACCCAGGCACAGTGTGCAGAACTGCTTGACCATTCGGTGTCTTTCCAAAAAGATTTAGAGCGCTGCCGCTGTTCTCCCAGTATTGAAAATTTCTACCATATCTGCAGAACACTGGATATCTCTGCGGATGATTGTATTTTCCAGGATCACCATGACAGGACCGGCTCTACATACCCGGAGCTTTTAAGGCTGCTCACGCTTTGTGATGAAAAAGCCCTGTCCGTCCTGGTAGCCACAGCTACTGCTCTGGCTAAAAACAGCGCCATCCCCGATGTGGAGGTTGAAAAGACATAGCATATCCAAAAAGAAAAGCCAGCAGTTCAGACTGGTATCTGTTCTGCTGGCTTTTGTATCATGCCTATTGGTTGTTGTGTTATAAGTTTCAGCTGGTGGTACCTGTATTTATAATTCCTCTTTTTTGACGATTTTTTAGACTACATTTAGCTTCTTCCAGACTATATATCATGCCCTTATGTCATAATAATCAATCCTCAACACCTTGTATATGATTTCGCTGGTAGCTGGAAATTCATCAGATCTTTTACTCTCATCGTTATGTAAAACAAAAATTATTAATCTTCTTACATTTCAAATAAATAACCCCCCATAAAAATAAACCGATTGCTGCAATAATGATCTTATTCCATAGCCAAACAGGATTTTGTTCATCAGCATATCTGATAAACAGATAAATGTACTCTACTCCCGAAATTCTAAGCAGACTGCGTATTAAAAGAACTATTAGCCATACAATACCACAAGCCAATGTTGCGATATGTTCCCCGGTGTAATAAATTCCAATCAACGCACATAAAGATGACAAAAAGAATGCTGGCGAGAAATAAATAATAAGCAGTTCCCATAATGGTAATTCGTATCTGAAAGCAGACGAAAACACCATACAAAAAACGGCAAATAAACTGGATATTCCAAAGGTTATTACATAACGGAGCAGTACCCAATGAAATAGGGAGTTGCTTTGTGCAGCAATAATATCAAAATTACTGTCTGCCCGTGTCTTTCCCCATTCACCTACGGCGATTGTTACAAAAAACGGGAACATCACTTCAAAACTGACCGGGCAAAAATTAAGCAGTTCCCCGGCAATCGCAGAAAGTACAATAAGCGCAGACGTAAAAGCTGCTGATATGATGAAAAAATTTATCCCAATAATTTTTATCTCACTTGTGGCTCTCCTAATCATTCTGACCTCCAAAATTTATGTCTCAAAAATAACAGACTGCCGAAAACAAGACCACTCCCCATAAGAAAAGCCCCATTTGCTATAATGCTTCCAGTATCATTAAATGACCATTTGGGGTTTACCCATATTAAACGAATCAAATCTCCAGAAGTAATCATATAAAATGGTGCTGCATTTGCTGAACCAACATAAGCAGCATTGATGCCAAACAATATAGCTGCAAAAAGATAGAACAAACGTATATCTATCATTCCCGGTAAGGCAACCGAACACAAACTGACAAATAAACTTACTGGAAATGCGGAAACAATAATTGCTTTTACCAGCGGAACGATACAGTCAAGTAACGGAATCGGAAATGGAGCTGCCACGAAATAAACAGCCGTATTTAAGGTAAGGAAAATACATAGTATTGAAAAAGCATATAAAAAACCGCCCAACAGCTTTCCCAATATATATTGCCTTTTTTGCAGCGCATGGGACATAAGCAGAAGTTTCATTCCTGTTTTATGATCCAGCGGAAAACGCTCTGCCAGCAGGAACATCAAGCCAAACATCAAAACAAAACCATTAAGGCTCATTGTCCGATAAACAAAGTAAGCAGGCTCATTTAAAAATTCTAAACGTGCCAAATTGCTGGCAGAAGGGTAATTATCCAACAATGCAAATACTGTTGCCGCAAGAAGCACACCCCACGTTGCCAGTCTCTCAAACTGCATCTTATATTCATAGCGGATAATTGCAATCATTTTACGCATGTACTTTTCCTCCCATACAGTACACATAGGCATCTTCCAAAGTTGCCGTATCAGTTACAGCCCCCGGAAAAGAGGAATCTTCGTCCATAATTCGTGCGGTCAATCCGTGGCTTTCATAAGTTGTCTGCAAGACTACCGATTTTTTTTGGAGTTCGACAAGCTGATTTTCGTTTTCTAAGTGTAAAAGTTTTATTTTTCCCTTTACTCGTTCTAAAAGTGCAGCAGATGTTCCGGCATAAAACAACCGTCCTTTTCGTAGTACAGCAAGTTCTTCGCAAAGCTGGTGAACATCTTCGACAATATGTGTAGAGAGTAGGACGGTACGCCCCTCTCTTGCATATCGTGATAATAAACCCCGAAACCGTACCCTTTCTTCCGGGTCAAGTCCGGCTGTCGGCTCATCAACCACAAGAATCTTAGGATTGCCGATCAGTGCCTGTGCAATCCCAACCCGGCGTTTCATACCGCCGGAAAGCTGCTTTATTTTACGTTTTGAAAATTCCAGCATTTCAACCTGTTCCAATACTTCATTGACAGCTTTTTTATCATGGATGCCTTTCAACTCTGCCATATAGTTTACAAAATCAAACACGGACAGAGAGGGGTACATGGCAAGTTCCTGTGGCAGATATCCAATCCTCTCTCTGACCTCATTTCCCTGTTTCCGGGAATCAAAGCCGCAGACACGAATTGTACCTGTTGAGGGAGACAATACCGTAACCAATGCTTTCATAAGTGTAGTTTTCCCGGCACCGTTATGCCCCAATAGCCCAAAAACACCACTTCCGACACAAAAGCTGATATCATCAAGTGCCATAACACCATTTGAATATTTCTTTGTAACATGACTAATTTCAATATTTGCTTTCATAAGCGCCTCCGATTAACTACATCTGTAGATTTATAAATTTTAATAATACGGGTTATTCGTTATAACCCGCACTATATTCTATCCCGGTATTGTAAGCCGGATAAGGATAAAAAAGTTCTCTGCTGAACCGCATAGAAAATACAAGCATGAGTACCAAAAGTACAGCCAACATAAACGCTGTCAATCCGTCCTTGATTTTTGATGTTCTTGCAGTAATTCTTTTAATTCTCCGTTTCGTTAAAAGAAAATCCAGTGCGCCTATTCCATTCCCCGGTTTTGCCGCCCGGACTGTCGAATATTCCAAAAGCCGGATAATGGCAGAAGCATACGCTGTCTCTGTGATTTTTCCCCGCAGGATTTTTATCGTGTGAAAATCGCAATCTGTTTCACAATGCAAAGAAAAATTTCTCTTGGCAATCCATGAAAGGGGATTCATCCAGTTTATAATACAAACATAATCATAGAGTCTTTCCAATAGGGCATGTTTCCGTTTTACATGTGTCAATTCATGGAAAAAAACGGCTGATAATTCATTGTCTGTCAACTGCTCTATAATTCTTTCATTCATAATGATTACCGAACAAATTACGCCAGTAACACAAATAGGATTATCCAAAGTTCCACAATACAATGTGGGTACGTTCTTTAGCGTGGTTGCCGCCGCACATTTGGTATAAATACTATTCAGCCGTTCATTGTTACAAATCTGATAACGTCTAATTGCCCGTTTTGCCAACATAAGACGTATCACATCATGCACAATTAAAACGCTGCATCCACACGCCCACAAGAAACTGGCAATGCGAAAACCATTTATCCAGTCCTGTATTTCCGGCGATATTAAAAATACATCCGGCGACAGAAATGGAACGACAAAAAATATCATGCCACAAAGAGAGAACCATAACGGCAAATTACAGCGGAGAACATGATTAACAAAAAGCGATATAACAGTAAATATACTGCCAATAGCAGATACAAAAATAACTGCATTAAAGATGTTACCTAATATCTGCATCTGTTTTCTCCTGCTCGGCAATTAAGTTTTTTAATTCGTTTAATTCCTCGTTTGAAAGATTACCATTTTTTACAAATCCCATAACCATTTTGGATAGAGAACCGTCATACACACGGCTTAAAAAATTACGGCTTTCTGCAAGCTGGCAATCGCTTTCTAACACTGCCGGATAATATAAATATCCTTTCCCCTGTCGTTTCGTAGACAATGCGCCTTTCTTTACCAAACGGGCAAGATAAGTTTGAATCGTTGTTTTACTCCAATCAGTTCCCTTTAATTTATCCAATATTTCGGGAAGTGTCTGCGGAGAATTGTTCCAAACAATTTTCATCACTCGCCATTCTGATTCTGAAATAGAAATCTGCTGTTCCATGATGCACCTCCGTTGATTGATTCTATGTAGTTTTATATATTCTATCATTAAAACTACATGATGTCAATCCTTGTGGTTTATCAATATTTGGTAATAAATGCGGGAGCGGGAAAAACTTCTATTTATACGCATTGCAAAAATATCTATAAAAAGTTGCCTATCCCTCGTTTTCGATTGATTGCTCCTATATCATTTGGTTGGTGACCGAATCCCACATATAAACAAGTGGACAAGACTCCCACTTAGCACCGTTTATAATAGCCGGATTATTAAAACAAACTTATATATAATTTTCATTTGTATGCTCAATATCCTAACGCACATCCATCTTTTCCGCCCACTGTAACCCCTCATTTTCCTTCAGAAGCCCCATGTGGTACAGTGCCTGCACACAGTCTGCATACCCCTGAATGTAAGCCCGTTTCTCCTGGGCAGACGCAAAATCCTCCAGGCGCTCTTTCATTTCCTCTGCCTTTTCCTGCTCTCCCACAGGCAGGGTTTCCAGAAACACTTCCCATTCCTGTTCTGTTTTCTTCCATGCCTCCAGAGCCGCTTCATATTCCGGGGTACGCACATAGCTCTCCCGTTTTACATTTTCCCCGTTCAAAGTTCCCAGAAACTGGGCGATCTTCAACCATACATCATTCATGCCATACATCTCCTCTATTTTACTATCTACATCCAGTATTCCCTGATCTCGCCATTATCCCACTCCTATTTTCTTAAACTTCATCTTTAGAAGTATATTATCACGCCATTCCGGTAAAATCAATTCATATACTTCATCTTTAGAAGGGAGTGTCTATGAAGATCTACTGGAACGGTACTTCCAAAAACATCATAGGCCCAAAGATAAAGCAGCTCCGCACCAGTCAGGGGCTCTCCCAGGCCGCCCTTGCAGGCCGGCTCCAGCTCCTGGGCATGGAGTGCAGCGACCTGACCATCCTGCGCATCGAACAGGGCAGCCGTTTCGTTCCGGACTACGAGGTAGCAATCCTTGCCGAATATTTCCATATATCCACGGACGAGCTGCTGGGAAAAGGGGAGACAGGACAGTAATCCTCCTGTATGCTCCCCTTTTATGTTCCCTTCATCCCTTAAACGCCTCCAGAGAGGACAGGATCCCCGCCATGGCACCTTCGTCCAGTTCAAGCTCCATCCCTCCCGGCATCTCTTCCGTTTCCTGTTCCATCTGATTTTCCATGTGCGCTTCATGGTGGTTCCCCTGCCGCTCACGCTCATCCAGCACCTGCAGCACAAAGCGCCGGATTTTTTCATAATCGAGAGGCAGCCCTACAGAGCCAGCCTCCCCCGGATTTTCCCCGTTCTGCCATGCCAGCACCGCATTGACGATATACTGGGCCTTCCCCCGTTTCATGCTGTTTAACAGCTCTGCTACCGCCACATGGTTCGGATCATTTTTATTGAACCCTATGGTCGTTACAAAAGCATTTTTCTTCCCCATGGCAGTTACCTGCCTTTCCTCTGGATCTGGTAAAGGAGCCCATAGCCTTTTGCATTGGCCCGGATATCTTCTATGAATACACAGCGTCCGATCTTCTCGGAATGCTCCAGATATTCCCGGAGCAGAAGGGCGCCTCCTCCGATAAACACCACACAGCCTGTCTTCAGGTCGATCCCACGTTCCCTGAGCGTCCCCAGCAGGTCGTCCACATAGGTCCTGGTCATTTCCCGGACTGTTTTCTGGATCTGTGCGCCGTAATCCGTTTTCTCCTCCCGGATGATCCGGTCCACATCACTGTCCTCCAGCAGGATATCATGCTCGGAATTGATGCGGGAGATCACCTTATTATACAGCGTGATCACGCCCTTTTCCAGAGAATCGCAGGCAGACAGATCCGGTTTCCCGCTGCGGATCAGCAGATAATCCAGCGTAAAGCCCCCGATATCCACCGTCACCACTTTGTTAAACTCCGATATCTTCGGATAAATGGTCATGGCAGCCGCATAGTCCTGGGGAAACGCCGATACCTGTTCTATCTCTATGGTATAAGCCTTCCCTTTGTATGTAAAGCTCTGCCGGCCCCGTCCGCTGAAATATTTCTGGAATTTCTGATACAGCGCTCCATAATGTTTTGGGGGCAGGCCAACGGGAAGCGACACCTGAAGGATGGTATCTTCTTTACAGAACGCCTGCCTTTCCGCTTCCATGGCGATCCCGAACAGCGTAAGGATAAAGAACCGGTCATCTGCCGTCTTATCCCTCATGTAAGGGATCCTCTGCTCTGTCAATGCATAATAGCGCCCATCATAATACAGGTATTCCCCCAGCGCAGGCCTGCTGTCACTCTCCACCAGGCCGGAGGTAAAGATGAACTGCTCTGTCTTCATATTGCGGTTCCCATGGTCTATGGGTATCATCATTTTCTGGTACATACTCCTCGTCTCCTTTTCTTTTATTCCCGCGAGCAACGAGCCAAGCAGCCGCACTTGTGCGGATATTTGGCGACTGCCGCGAGGGTGGAATACTCCGTAGCTTGCTGCGGGGTATTTCACTTGTTATATACGCACAGATTAAGTAAAAGCCAACAACTTTTTACACATTCCGCAGATTTTACTTATTGTCTGCATAAAAAAGGGAGTGGAACCCCGTTTCGGGAAGACCACTCCGGTTCTCATATATTTTTTGAACTCTCTTTTTTCTTCTGTTCCAACCCATACAGGTAATCATCCACGCCTTTGACATGCTCCGCCCAGTCGCCTTCCACGTCGCAGTCCCAGGTCAGCATCTTCATGGGCATCCCAAGGTCCTGGCAGATCTCTGCGAGCTTATGGCAACCCCTCTGGATATTCTGCCGTTTGATGCCCTTCTTTTCGCATGGGATGCGCTCCTGCTTCCAGTTTTTCCGGTAAGTTTCGCAGTACCTGCATTTCTCGTTGTAGTCGCCCCTGCAGACAGGCTTCAGCAGCTTGTCCATATCGTAGGCCTCATACACGAATTCCGTGCCCAGAAGTTTCATCTTCTGGAGAAACGGGGGAAGGTTCGCATACTGGTTGGCCCCTGGGACGCAGCCGAAGGTCCTGCTGGATAATGCGTGGGCAAGGTCCCCCTTCAGAGGCCCTTCCGTGATAAAGACTGTCCCGTCCCCCGGCTTTCCTGCCAGATGGGTAGGGCTGCCCGAAGAGGTCCCCATGGGATAGTTGGTACTGGAGAGCCACATATACTTCCTACCGTCACGGGGATGGTCCAGACGGATCTGGATGCCAACGATCAGGCCGTCCAGGTTCCGCACAGGCACCATAAAGCCCGAAGACTTTGGATAAAAATGTACGCTCCACCCACCATCCTTCTCCTGATAGAAACCCGGAACGCCTTCCACCGTGCACCCGCTTTCCAGCAGGCGCTCCGTCAGCTTCCGGAAACCGAAGACCGGCGTGCTCCTGTAGCCGTTATCCTCTATCTGCTCCATGGTAAACCCTCTTTTCAGAAGATTTTCTTCATGGGGCCTGGCTAACGGCAGCATGGAGAGCAGCATCGCATAGGTTTTGTCCTTTACTTCATCCGCCGCCTGCGGGACATTGGGTATCTCCGATTCTTTTGGCGGTATCTTCACCTGCCTTACCCGGTATTCCGGTGCTTTTTCATTCCGTCCCAGCGCTTCCTTGATCTCTTTACAGGCCGTGCCGTTATCGACGCCATAGATCTTTCCGTACAGGGAAAGCATGCCGCCGCTTTCCCCGCACCGGTTGCATTTGAATACGTTCTTTGTCAGATTCAGGTTCAGCTTACCCTTGTGTTCTCCGCAGAAAGGACAGTCCACATCCAGACTCGCCGCATTCTTATGCCTCACATGGAGGTTCAGAATCCCGGCCACCTCCCGGATGGTAAATGGTAAATCCTGATACAAGCCTCTCCTCCTTTCTGCAGTCCGGCTTTTATACCGGACTGCTCCTCTTTAACATAAGGACAGCCCGTAACGTGTGCCGTCCGTTGTTTTTTTACTGTCTCCTCAGCCTGCCCGTCCCAGTGCCGCATCCAGCAGGAACTTTGCCGCTGCGCGGAGCAGGTTGTCGGGCCCACCGTAGGAACTGATATACCATTCCAGCGCTTTGGGCTTTTCCAGTGCCAGCTGGCCCAGTGTCTTCCCCTTATGGTATCCCATGGGGATGACCACCGACGCTGCCGTATCCCGGTTCAGCTTCGCATAAATCTGCTCCACAGGCATCTCCCGGCTGATCCCAGTCTGGTCCGTCCGGTTCTGCCTGTCTCCCGCCCGGTTTCCGGCAACGCCTGTTCCCTGCGGTACATTTCCGGCGCCTGCCACACCACGGCTCTGTGTCTGTGCAGCCTGGGGACGCTTCCTGCTGTCTCCTGCAGGGGCTGTCGGCGCTGGCTGTGGGTTCTGCTGCATGGCAGGCGGCATTCCCATAGACACTCCTACCTCTTCCGGCATCGGGATATACTGTTCTATCCCGTATTGTCCGGAGATATTTACATCCTCTTCTGACGCTTCCTGCATAAGGCCGGCTCCTGCTGTCTCCTTTAAAATCTCTGTATTCTCCTCTTCCGGCATGCCTCCTCCCTGAAGCATCCTGCGCTCCATGGGGGCTTCCGTTACCTCCGGGTCCAGGTCTCCTTCCCGGTCTGCAAACTGCAGCCCGAACCCGGCATCCGACAGGGCCCTTCCTACTGCGGCAGTCTCTGCCAGCTCCACATATTTGTTCCCGAACTGGGTATCCGCCGTCATATATTTCTGCGCCAGGGCGTTGGAGATAAAATTATCCGGCTCGTCATTCCGGTTCAGGTACACCCTTGCTTCCACAATGGCTACCTGGTCTGTCAGCTTCAGGATATGTTTTACGATCTTGCCCTCCGGGTATTTCAGGCGGAACCAGAGCTTGCGGAAAGCCACATCCAGATAATACCTGGCAGGCTGCCCCTCATCCTGGATCGTCCGCATATACCTTCTGGGATCGAACCCTTCCACCCTGTTCAGCTTCTGTATCTCCGGTACTTCCTCATACATGGATCCCATGTTCATTGTCATTTCACTCATTTGTTTCTCTCCTTTCCTGTGGGGAGGGGATCTGTAAGATAAATATCCGCCTCCCGTGTTTTCCTTGAATTTTTATGATGCTTTTTTCAGTGAGAATGTGAACTGGCCGTCGCTGCCTTCCACAAACTCCATATTTCCCGGCAGGCAGGTTTCTTTCACCACCACTTCCGGCATCCTGTCCTTTTCTGTTTCCCTGACACGTTCTGCAGTTTCTTCCATTCCGGGCCGCTGTGAAAATCTCCAGCGGTTCAGATGATAGAACGGCGTATACCACACATCATTATCCGGATGGAGCATGGGCTTTGCCAGCGTATCCCCGATAATGATAACTGCGGGGCATCCCAGAAGGGAAAGCTGGATGTAGCACATCATGGCTGCAGTATGGTCAATGTCCTGGGCCACAAACAATACCTGCTTCTGATAGTTGATCCCATGCCTTTTCGCTGCATTGGCAAATGCGATCAGCATGGCGCCTGCACCACAGGCTGGATCGTTCACGCTGATATACCCCTTCTTTTCCAGCTCTTTTTCCATATTTTGTCCGGCAAACGGTATCTCCGCCATAAACCTGCTGATGTCATAGGGGGTAAAAAACTGCCCCTTCTGCTCCTGCTGAAGGTTCAGATCATGGTAGAGGCTCCCCAGAAAGTCCTGTTCCGGATTGTCTTCCAGCGCCAGCGTAACGAGCGCCATCATCTCCGGAAAAATCTTCTGTTCCTCCGTTGTATATCTGCCAATGACCGAAAGGTACTGTTTTTCCCTTTCTTCCCGCTCCGGCACCGGAAACACGTTTGCCAGGGCCGCCGCAGTCAGATACAGGAAATCATTCCATATCTGCCATCTGGAATACCGGCTGGCATGCCGGTTGATGAGACTGCAGAATTCCTTTTGATAATCTCTTTTTTTCATGTACATAACCTCTTTCGCATCTGTCACATACAGGCGGAAGCTGTTTACAGATTCATTACCATCTGCCGGTATCCGTCTTCCTCCGGCAGGGCTTTCTTTTTCTCCGCCAGTCTGTTGTATTCCTGTATGACACGCTCTCCCAGACGGGTATTGCGCCGGTCACATTCCGTATTATGGATCGCCATAGCCACCGCCCTTTTATCCCCCACAATCAGTACCTGAGCCTTTGCCCTGGTAACGGCTGTATAGAAGATATTCCTTTTGAGCATGCCATAAAAGGCTGTGATCCACGGAAGGATTACGACCGGGTACTCACTCCCCTGGCTTTTGTGGACTGTGGTCGCATAGGCATGCTCCACCATATCCATCTCATCGCAGGTATAGTCCACGCTCCGCCCGTCTGAGAAGGTAAGCTTTGCCTTCCTGGTTCCTTCCTCATCCTCATAGATTTTCGTTACATAGCCGATATCGCCGTTACTGACCTGTTCCCTGTTTTTGTTATGGATGATACGGTCCCCGGTGCGGAAGGTATGCCCTCCGGACTGGAGCTCCAGGCTGCCGTTTCCTTTCCGGCTGCAGATTTCCCACAGCCGTTCATTCAGGGAATTGACGCTGGCATCCCCTTTCCTGCGGTACGGGGACAGTACCTGGACCTGCTCCATCCCGTAACGGTCTGCACAGGTGCGGTACAGCTCCACTACAAGGTCTCCCGCAGTCTTCGCATCTTTTGCCGGGATAAAGGTGAAGCCTTCCCCATAATCCAGGGAAGTATTGTTCTCCTGCATCCGGTGTGCATTGGTGATGATCCTGCTGTCCTCTCCCTGGCGGAATACCGTGTCAAGGACTGTCACCGGAATCACGCCGCACTGTACCAGCTCCCGGAACACGTTGCCGGGGCCCACGCTGGGCAGCTGGTCGATGTCTCCGACCAGGATCAGACGGCTCCCTTTCCGGATGTGGCAGAAAAACTCATAGGACAGGCGCATATCGGACATGGTAAATTCATCCGCTATGATAAAGCCTGCCTCCAGCATGCTTTCCATTTCCGCACTGTCATCATCACCGGTAAGCCCAAGGGCACTATGCATGGTCATGGCTTCTGTGTGCCCTGTGCTCTCCGCCATTCTCCGGCTTGCTCTTCCCGTAGGCGCTGTCAGAAGGACGTCCGTCCCTCCCAGCTTCTTATGGATATGGAGCATGACCTTCTGTACGGTGGTCTTTCCTGTTCCCGGCCCTCCGGTGACAATGGATACCAGATGGGTAAATGCCTTCCGCACCGCATCCTCCTGTCTGGCGGACAGGGTAAGGGAAAGCTCCCGCTGGGCCTCCTTCAGAAAGATATCCAGTCCTGCCGGCACCGCACATTCCTGTGCTAAAAGGCCTGCAATCGCCCTGGCAGCACCACATTCATACCCGTACTGCTTCGCCGGGTACAGCGCCCCTTCCGTATAGTAGAGGTGCTTTTCCTTCACCAGATGATAAAGTCTCTGGTAAACCTCCAGCTCCGTCACGGCTTCTTCCCTGCAGCCGGTATTCAGCTGCTTATAGACTTTCTTCTGAAATACCTGCTTTTCCTGATAAAGGTTCCCCAGCTGCAGCTCCTGCTCCATGCAGTAATCAATGCAGCCGTCGATCCGCATGGGATCATTCAGGCGGCATCCCGTAGCCCTGGCGATCCTGTCAACGGTCAGGAATCCGAATCCGCTGACGGAGCAGAGGGCGAAGGGCCGGTTCTTTACTGTCTCCAGGGACGCATTTCCAAAGCATTCATAGATCTTCTGTATCTTTTTAGGGGTAACATCAAAAGGCGCCAGATGCGCCGCAAGGTCACGGACCGTCCGGCTTTCCTGGTAGGAGTCCAGGATGGCCTCCAGCTTTTTCTGCGTGATCCCCCGGATCTCCAGAAGGCTGTCCGGATACTGCTCCATGATGTCAAAAGTCCTTGTCCCGAAACGGTTCACGATCAGTTCCGCAGTCCGCGGCCCGATCCCTTTTATCATCCCGGAAGACAGATAGGACTGTATCCCTTCCTTTGTCTGGGGCCGGATCTCCTGCCAGCTGTCTGTCTGGAACTGGAGCCCGTATTTCCCCTTGATCCATGATCCCTGCAGGTCGGCTTCCACCGCATCCGTGTCGGGCAGGCCGTCTCCCTTTGCGGTGAACTCTGCGCCCGTCCCTGTATAATGCGGATCCTTTGCCTCCTTTGGGATCTCCTCCATCGTATGGAATACAAAGACACAGTATCCGTTATCTTTGTTGCAGAATATTTTCCTCACAAATCTGCATCTCATCTGTCCTCCTCCTTTCCTCTGTCCTTACCAGGGCAATCCCGTCCGGGCGTTCCCAGAGACTGTATACCGGGATACTGCAATCCCGTGCTGTCCTTATCTCTCCTTCCATCCCGCTGCTGATGCGGTTCCCGCAGACGATCACCGCCCGGCACAGCTTCAGCACGGATATGCCGAATGCAAGGCAGATCTCCCGTTCCTCCGGGATCCGGTCATCCAGATATGCTGGAAGGAAGCTGTGGGGCGCAATGGCCCGGCAATGAAACTGCCGGACCACAAGCTCCGTATATTCGGATGCTTTTTTCATGTTCTTCCTTATCTGCTGCTCTGTGGGCGCAGACAGCGGGGAACAGATGTATACCAGTTCATTTTTCTTTATCATGCTGCTCCTTTCTTCTTTACGGAAAAGCGCCTGCTCTCCGTTGTATTTACATAGTCATCATAGATATCCGGGTACTGTACTTTTAAGCGCTCCAGTCCCTTTTTGTCTATGCCGGTGCGGTAAGCCGGGTTATAGGAAACAAGATACTCTACCGGACCGTCCTTTAAGACGCCGGAACAACTTACCCCCATATCCTCCACGATCCCCGCAAGGGCCTCCTTCATCAGACCGTCCAGCTTTTTGGCCTCCCCTTCATGCTGTGCCTTTTCCTCCTTCAGCTGAAGATACCTTTCCAGGCTGAGGATATGCTTCCTGTCAAGCTTTACCTGATCCGCATCCTTTTCAGCGAGGCCGCAGTGCCTGCGGATGCTCTCCAGCACCAGGTCCGGTTTCTCCGTATAAGGAGGCTCCACGCCTTTTTCCACGTTCTCCTGCCAGAAGAATTCTTCTTCTGCGATCAGGTCCTCCTCGATATCCAGGTCACGCTCCACGCAACGGATGATAAACTCGGATTCGTTGTTCCCGTACAGGCAGGCAAAATATACTTTATCCAGGTTCATGACTGCCATATAGTGCCGCCCCTGATACTCATAATTGGCCGGGACCGAATCATTGCTCCATTTATTCTGGCAGTTGTAATTGGTGGTCTTACATTCCAGTATTCCTGTAGTTCCGTCCGCAAACTCAATGAAATAATCCACATCCGCCAGCATGAACGGATGCACCGGATGCTGGAACATCTTCCGGACAGCATAGACCCTGAATCCGGTCTTCCGGGAAAATATTTCTGCTACCAGCTCCTCCAGACGGTGGCCGACTTCCTTTGCCACCCAGTTGTCCTCTTCCTCATCCATGACCGGCTGGATGCCCCGTTTGTCATAGTACAGGTCACGTTTCGTATGAAACGGCGACATTCCCATGACTGCGGCGGCATCACTCCCGCCGATCCCTCTGCGGCGCCAGGAAAGCCAGTCCTCCCGGCTTAAATTTTCCGTATCTACCAGTACCGCCGCCTCATAATTTAAGTTCAAACCCATAAGTGCTCCTTTCCCGGCAGAAAAAAGAGAAGGTCATGCCCTTCTCCATCCTGCCTGCTGTATTTAATTGTCATTCTGTTCCTGTGCCGCTTTCTTAGCAGCGCTGCGTTTCCGCCTGGCTGCCAGGACCACGGCGTCCTCTCCCACATCCTCGTCTTTCCTGTGGTTTTTCTTCCTGCATTTTTCAATCGCTGCTTCCCGGTCATACCCGATCTGCTCCGATATGAGTTTCTGGATCTTCAGACACCGTTTGATATGCAGCTCATACCGGATCCGGCCGCAGGCATCTATCTGCCTGCCTTCCTCCTCCAGGTATTCGGACAGGAGCCCGGCATAGTCTGCCAGTGCATTGCAGATGACGATCAGGTCTCCCTGACAGCTCTGCACGCAGTCAAACTTACCCCACTCCAGATGATAGTAGCGCACCGGGACCCCGGCTTCCTCATCCTGGATAACCTCTCCTGTTATCTCCACTGTCTCTCTCACCATTTGTATTCCCCCGGAATGTCATAGTCTGTCCAGTGGATGGATAAAGCCCTTGCGATGTTCTCCTCCATCCTGGCAATCCTGCTTCCTTCCTCTCCTTCACAGGCCAGCATGTACAGCACCTCGGAGATGCCGAAATAAATCTCATGGGCCGTGCAGGGATCTTCCCCGTACTGGGCCCGGAACAGCTCTACGGCCTCCGCCTCGTATTTCCTTGCGATTCCCAGTCTGTCCATGACACCTTTCATGCAGTTGACCGGATTGGAGATTTCCGTCGAAAGCAGCTTTACCAGGTTCCCGGCCGCCAGCTGGTACTTTCCATAAAGCATCTCCAGCTGTTCGTCAAAGTCGCTGATGCGTGTTCCGTTCCTGTGGCCGAGCCGCAACGGGCTCCCCAGGTTGATGGTCGTGTTCCCGTTTCCGGAGATGAGCATGGGATAGATGTTCGCCCCGCCTGATCCGGTATCCGAGGTTGTGATCCGCACTGCGGGCTTCATTTCCTCCGGTTCCTTCCCATGCAGGCGCAGTTCCTCCTGGTACGCCTCCAGAAGCTTATCCTCCCCGGACAGCTCCCATAAGGCAGATGCCATGTCATGCTCATAAAATCCTCCCAGCCAGGTGCAGCCCTTAAATTCCGTATTAAAATATTCCACGGAATGCATGAAGATCTGCTCCATGTTCAGCACTGCATAGTCATGGCAGTCTCCGCCCAGCACGGCGCTCACCTTCCCTTCCGAAATGCGCAGGAGCGCTTCTCCCTTCGCCACCTTCAGGCAGTCGTTCAGGATACGCGCATAGACGTTTTTTTCCACCCTGCGAAGCCCGGCCCCGGAAATGCCTGCCCGGTCAAGGATGCTTTTGATCGCACAGCACCTCACCGGATAATACTGGTTCCTTACTTTCAGGAGAAGCCCTGTATTCAGGATGGTGTCTGTGATGATTCCCTCATCCAGCCCTTCCTCGGCATACTTCTCCCGAAGCTCCTCTGCTACCCTGCTGTCATCAGTGATGGGCACCAGACGCAGGTTTTTGGATTTCTTCCGTTCCCAGAAGGAATTCCTCCCGATGCTCTCAAGGCACTTCAGAAATTCATCCTGCTTTGTGAAGACGCCGCAATAGCTGTCTTCAAAGACCTTTGTTCCACTCATGTTTCTTTCCACCTTTCTTTTCTCTCCGTTTCACGGATGATTTTTTATCCAGCCGCTTATGCGGGCAAAGCCCATCCGGGCATTTCTGGTATGTTTACGGCACAAAAAAAGGAATGGTCCCATACAGGCTTCCATTCCTTACTGCGTGTGGCTCTCCCACAAATCAACTTTCTGTCTCCGGCATCTCTGTCGGAAAACAAAAAAATGCCAAAAGACTGCCATGCCGCATCGGAAAAATCCTCTGTTCTTCCTAATGCCCGGACAGCTCCTGACACAAAATACAATCATAAACAGCGTATGCATCCCGGTCCCTCCCTACAGGGCAGCACCGGAACCTGCGGTTTACGAAAAGCCGGCAGACATATCGGATATGTCCTGCCCCTCCCCGTTCCCCATAACAGGTCTCGCATAAAAATCAATTACGGATTTATCTTAGCACAATATCTTGTATCATGTCAACTTGATAATACCATATCTATTACTTTTTATCTTTTTCAAAATATTTTCAAGTATTTTCCTGCCAGACGGGTATTTCTGTATATAACCTTCTCCGAGCATCCGGATGAGGTTTTCCGCTCCTTGAAAACTGAAGAGCATACGCCATCATGTATATGGGTTCTGATGGCCGGATTCCTGCACAGGGTATGCCCGGCCCAGATGAAATCGCACACAGTGCAGCCAGTCAACGCGGCCGGGGAGGGCGCAGGAAACGGTGGTGGAAGGGTATGCGTAATATTTATTACCTGTACATATTTTAATCCAATGAGGTTTAACATTATGAATACAAAAAAGAAAGATTTAAGCACCTATGGAGATTTTCGCAAGTATTCTGTAGAGGAAATCTCTTTAATGCTGGGAATTGGAAAAACAAAAACCAGAGAAATGCTACAGAGCCATTTGCTTCCTGTTACAAAGATTGGACGCGACTATTTTACATCAAAGACAGCAATACAGGAGTTTTTATCAGATAACGTAGGCAAAGAACTATTCTTCTAAAGTCAAATTTTCGTTGTCATACCTATCTTTCTATAATATAATGAGGGTGCGATAATGATTGGCTTTTTCAAGATAGAGATGGTTCTTTTCGTAGAAAGGAGCAATATCTATGTCGAATGAGACAACCGCTAAAAGCCGCCGCAGTAAAGGGGACGGTACAATCTTTAAGAACAGCAAAGGCAAATGGATTGCACGCTATACAAAGAAAGGAGTGACAACGAAAGAATTTTCGGGTAAGACAAAAGCAGAGGCTAAAGCTAAGCTGGATGAATATAAATTTCTGGTTCAGTCCGGGGAGGCTGTGAATACACGTCTGACAGTTGGGGAATATTCAAAAAAATTCCTTTTCTTTAAAAGTCAGCAGGTTATACGCAAAAAGCTGAAGCAGACTACTTATGATCGAATCGAACGAACCTTTGAGAGTCATATTGAACCACATCCCATTGCGCAAATACTTATGTGCAATTTAAAGTCCAGAGATATTCAAAATCTTCTGGATGAGATGCAGCCAAATTACAGTCTCTCAACAATCAACAAAGTTTACCTCTTTCTGCATTCCATGATCAAGCATGGAAAGGAAGAACAGGATTTTCCAGAATCCTATAATCCGTTTAATACAGTAGAACTTCCTGACGAAACTGCAGTTGGTAAAAAAACAAAAGAAATACAGATACTTCCCCCAGAATGTCTTGAACGTTTTAAAGAGGCTGCACTGGAATACAATCCTGATGGCACTCTCGCATACCGTTATGGACCGGCTCTGGTTTTTGCCTTAAATACCGGTCTCAGGGAAGGTGAATTGCTTGCCCTTTCCAAAAACGGAATCATAACAGGGGAAGACGGGCGGAAGAAAATCCATATTTCTGAAACTCTGAGTCTTGTCAAAAACAGAGATGAAAAAGTAGGAACCAAATCAGTATGGATGATTACACCTCCGAAATACCCCCGCAGTGACAGGATAATTCCATTAAACCAGGAAGCCGAAATGTGTTTACAGATTATGCTTCAGACTTATAATGAGAATAAAATCCGAAATGACTTTATCATAAGCACAAAAAATGGAAACTTTCCTACCAAAAGGAATATCCAGCTTTCTCTTGACCGGATTTTAAAAAAAATAGGGGAAAAGCACTATGGCACACATGCAATGCGCCACACTTTTGCAACACGGCTTTTAAGCAAAACCTCAAGTCATCAGGAAATCAAAGCTGTTGCAGAACTGTTGGGCGATGATTATAAGGTTGTCGTTAAAACATATCTTCATACAGATGAGACCGGAAAGCACAATTTGGTAGATATGCTAAATGAGTAACCAAAGGGCACTACCGTGACCACCTTATGACCACCTTATGAACCGATTTTATTCGATTTTAAACGGTTTTAAACGAAGCATTGAAAATTTAAGAATTATGAAAAAATGTGGGTAAAATTGACCAGAGACAAAGGTCTAAAAGTGTCAAGCCAAAAATTCACCCAAAGCAAAAACCCCGAAAAATCAACGTTTTTCGAGGTCTTTTGAGAGGCGCAGACCGGATTTGAACCGGTGAATAACGGTGTTGCAGACCGGTGCCTTACCACTTGGCTACTGCGCCATATTTAATTTTTTTAACTTTTGGAAGGCGGTGAGCAAGGAGTTGCAGACCGACGCCTTACCGCTTGGCTACTGCGCCATATTCTTATTATATTCTAACAAAATGATTCTGATACGTCAATATCAAAAATGACTCCTACGGGAATCGAACCCGTGTTACCGCCGTGAAAGGGCGATGTCTTAACCGCTTGACCAAGGAGCCGTCTGTTCTGCGACCCTCCGGGTCTCTCTGTCCTTCTCTTGCTCTCCAACTCCCCGAGTAGAGCTCTCGAACCTACAACTCCGCGCTTAACAGCCGCGTGCTCTACCATTGATACAGTTATATACTGTAAAATCTCTTTGATAGAGTGTTATGTCCAAATTACAATCGAGGGTATCTTTTCACTTCATCCGGCTACCATCTGACTGGTGACCTAACGAATAGTATATTAACACAACTTCCCTCATTTGGCAAGAGGAAAATTCATGTTTTTGAAATTGTTTTTATACTTTTTGCTTTTTTATAACACTATAATCCATTTTTCATTTTGCAACTGACCTTCGTCTATGAATCTTCTTTAACAACTTCGACAGATGATGGGATACAAAAATCCCTCTTTATAAATGCCACAAGTCCAGATAGAGAAACTACAAGGCCAATGAGAAAGAGCATTGCTAAGGTCAGCAAAACATCCGTCACCCATTTTATTGTCTGCAATTTAGATTTCAAAGCGCCATCCGCCTTATGGATATGCCAATTATTTCGGCAACCCGATTCAAAAGTGACATTGCCAATCGGCACGCCTTCCGTAATAAGCATATTCAGAAAACTCTGTCCCACAAAATATGACGCATAGGCGTTGTTGGGCCGCCCACAGGAAAAAGTGTTTTCTTTCCTGTGTCAACTGCTTTGAAATTTCGCCGCTCCAGGTTTTGTATATTCCATCATGCGGCCTCCTATTCTGCAAGCCCATTCAGCCACTTTATTACCGCGCTGACAGGTTCTGCTGCCTGCGGGCTGCCTGAAGAAAGTCCGTCTAATACCTCTGCATCCGGCTCCATACTTTTAATCGTTCTGATCGTATCAGAAAATCCACTGCCGCCACTTGTAACAAAAAGAATAATTGTTTTTCCTGACAGGTCATAAGCAGTATACATTTCCATGATCTGTGCGCCGTGACATAGTTTCGCTATGGCAAGGTCGCTATGGCCTTTACCGCCTCCGCCATGGATGGAGAAAGGCATTATTATTTTACTGCTGAAATCATTGTTCCTCCAAAAATGCCGCCAGTGGAGGAGACATTGTTCCCCACCAGACCGGCGTACTAGTGTAAATTGCATGATACAGTTCAATTTCTGCATTAACCGGGGCGATAATGGGACCATATCCCTCACAAATTTCTTTTTTGGCCTGTTCAGCCACTTTGTTATAATCCTTTGTATATGGTGTTTCCGGTTTAATTTCCAACAGGTCAGCTCCTGTCAGACGTGCAATAATCTGGGCCATTCCTTTGGTCTTTCCCGACCATGTGTAATACACAATCAAACTTTTCATAGTTTATCTCCCCCCGTTGTTCCTGCCTGACGCTTGAATTTTATATCTAAGATAATCCAACCGTTCCAGTTGCATTTCTTTGAAATGAATTTCGTCAAGGGCTGTACTGCGTTTTTTATTCAGCATTTCAAGCCGCTGTGCCTCGGTATTTCTATCTTCCAACAGCAGACGCATATAATATTCAACCTCATTGTTGCTAAAACCAATGTCATGCAGCATCATAATCATGCTCAACCGTTCAATATCCTGATCGTCATATTGCCATACCCCCATGATCTTTTTGACAGCATTACACACAGAAAATAAAAAAAGCAGGTATTCGTCCCAAATACCTACATTATAACTAACCGTTTAAGAAATGTATAATACTCATTTTTAATAATAAGAAATACCTAAATAGCATTTTTTATTGTTTGTATGAAATATGCAAAAATTTTACTTATTGTCTGATTTTTCCCGGACAAGGACGGAACCCGTTTCCATATGTTCTTTAATATCATCCGCAATCGCACTGTGAATACTAAATTGCACAAGAGGATATTTTTGCCGGAAATCCCTGATCTGTTCTGAAAGAAACACCATACTTTTAGTTTCTCCGCACCCAATAGCAATCTCGTCTGACAAGATCTCATCTTTGTGCGAAAGCTCGAAACCATTTCCTTTGCCCGGCGCTTTAACAACATTCCATCCTCGGTCAGAATAATACGATGTTTGCTTCTATAAAATAATTTAACTCCTGGTTCTTCTTCAAGCTGCATAATCTGCCGGGAAAGTCTGGGCTGTGTAATATGTAGAAGAGCCGCTGCTTTAAGTTATGTTCACGTGCCATGCAGGTCATGGCTGGCTCCACACAGTAGTAGCTGTTCATCGTCGCTGGGGCTATACAAAGCCGCCAGCAGATACGCTTTGATATTCCTATTTATCTATGCTACAAACTGGGTAGCCTGCATGTAAACATTTCGTTTCATCTTTCATATAAACTCCTCCCTATTTCAACATGCTATAAACACACTCTAATAAAGTTAATGCAAGAATAATGTTAATTGCCCTGTAATATTTTTCATATGTTCTCTGTATCAATACTCCCATTCCAACCCAAGTAAGAGTTGCAATGGTTCCAATCGTGGCAATCATAAGCTCAAATAGAAGCAAAATCCATAAAGAAGCACTATAATCTGTAATATATCCCGTCAATGCGGTGATCCCAAACAAATAAATTTTCACATTGACAAACTGTAACAAAAATCCTTTCAGAAAAGATGCTGATTTTTCTGAATCATCTGCGGATGGCTTACTGAATGCAATATGAAACGCAAGGAGGGTGTAAAAAATTCTGTGTCTATAGGATTTTAAGATTCCTTGATAAGAGTTCGATATGTAGGATTTTGCTGTCGATTCCATGAATTTCCTGGTGTCGAATGTTCTTTCTATTTATAGTATAACCACCGCAGGATTCTTTATTCATTATCACTTGATTTTTTTGCACTAAAAAAAGACATCTCAAAGAATGCTTTTTTGTGGGCTCTGCCCACACCCGGCCTCAGGAATAAGACTGGAATTTTCTGGCAATACTTTGAATGCTGATGGAATAAGGCTGGGGCGGCCTCCCTTTCACTTGGAGCCGCCCTGGCTTTTTCTTTTTATAAATACTGGGTCAGCCTTTCCCCATACAGGACGATCAGCTGGTTCAGTACCTGGTCCCAGCCCCGGTATCTCTGCGTCCACTTTTTTGTGATGTTTTCACTGGCCAGATACAGCATTTTTTCTAAAGACTGGTCACTGGGAAATACACTTTTGATTTTTGTTACCTTTCGATACTGGCGGTTTAACCCCTCAAGTATGTTAGTCGTATACATGATTTTTCTAATCTCTTCGGAGAACTGGAAAAAGGAACTTACATCTTCCCAGTTATTCTCCCAATTCCGGATTGCGTAAGGGTATTTTCGTCCCCACTTTTCTTTGAGCCCTTCCAGCTCCGATAATGCCGCTGACTCATTTGGAGCATTATATACGGCTTTGAAATCACTGGAAAATTTCTTTAAGTCGCTGTAGTTCA
>CAJTHL010000026.1 GCA_910576205.1 Clostridia bacterium
CGCCGCTCTTCCCACGTCAAACTAACCATCACACAGCACTCTTTCAGACCGGCATATTCTGGCGGTCTAATTGTAATACCCATTTTTCAACCTGTATAAAATTTTCGATGTTCTTTAAAATTTAGCTTGACTTTTTATTTGCAGGCTTTCGCTGCCATGCCAGTATTATAGCATAGGCCTTCCCCATCGTCTATAAAATCTCATTTTAGCGGCTAAATGCAATGGCAGAATTATCCGTCAATTATAAATAAATGCCTTATTCACATAAAGCTTTCTGGCAGAAGGCTTAGTAAACGGCCCTCAAATGCCCCGGAAATGGAATTGCATGACAGGGGGGAATATGGTATGCTTTTCGTGATTTATCTGCATGAAATCAAAAATCTGAAGTTTTATATAGGGGAGGATTATGATGAAAAAACATAGGGCATTAATCTTTACATTAGTCTTTATTTTTTGTCTTGGCGGCTGTAAGCAGAAGCCGGATTCAGACAGACCAGCCAATGCATATATTGGCGATTCAGTAACCTCGGTGGATGTTGCACATTACCTTAGCGGACAAACGGTTAAATGGGTAGTGGAGGGAGAGGAGGTCGATAGCTTAAGAGACTGGGTCTCTAAACTTGAATATGAACTTTATGAGTTTGAAGAGGGGCAGTCGCCTGGTGACGGCGATGGTGGGGAATTTTATGATTTCATCCTGACTGAGGAAGGCAATCCGGGTTTTTGCTATGTTATTAACGGACGGGAGGACTGCTATCTGCTTATTGAGGGATACTGGTTTTCGGTCAAAAACCCATCCAATCCCCCAGTTACAGAGCCCAATAGGGAGTAACGGGATTTTTGTAGGGCCGGACAGCCTGCGTGGAATGCTTGGAGACATTTCCTCTGGTATTGATATGGATTCTTTGCGAGAGGAGCGTCTGTCAAAATATGAAAATAATGTGTGATACAAACATGAGAACCTTTTGTAGAGGACTCCTAGAAAACTTTGAAGCTTTGTGAAGAACATAGAATAGACGGTTTTATGTCGGCGTATTCTGTTACTGACATTTTTTATCTTGTGAGAAAATATACGCACAGTACAGAAATGGCATATAAGGCGGTTGGAAAACTTTTGGAAATTGTAAAGGTGTGCAGTGTTACGAACAATGATGTCCTTATTGCATTTCAGAAAAAGGCAAAGGATTTTGAGGATTGTCTTGTTGCTACTTGCGTCAGATCTATACATTGTGATTGTATTGCTACACGAAACATAAGAGACTTTGAAGGCTTTGGTATTCCTGTGCTTACTCCCACTGAAATTCTTTTGAAAATCATATAACATTGGTTTCACAGAAAATTTTTCTGTCTCCTGTTTGCAGCATGGGATTATGGCTGACATAAACCCATACTCTCTATTTTCATGGACAACTTCACAAATCTTAAACATAATTATAGGGTTTTATCCCTATGGGGGTTCACCCATGAATTCTATTGCCAGGTTCACCAGGGCGGATTAGGAGAAAAATTTTAGCTCTTATATATTGACAAAATCCTTTCTATATGTTTAAATCAATATATGAACAGATATTCATATGTATATATGAAAGGAGATTGTAATATGAAGGACAATCCGCAAACAAAATTACAACCTTTATCAGATGAACATAAGGAAGTGTGCGGTTGCGGCCACGATCATAATCATGAAGAGCATACCGAAAGTCACAAGGAGAGCTGTAGCTGTGGCCATGACCATAGTGACGAGGAGAGTTGCGGCTGCGGCCACGATCATGGTCATGAGGAGAGCTTCGGCTGCGGCCACGATCATAATCATGAAGAGCATACCGAAAGCCACAAGGAGAACTGTAGTTGTGGCCACGACCATGGTCATGCCCACGCTCAAAAGTCTCATACCCACGCCTTCAGCCAGGAGACATCAAAGGCCTCGGCCGGGAAAACCGTTTTTATCCTGGAAAACCTGGGATGCGCCCACTGCGCGTCAAAGATGGAGGAGAAGATCGGCAGACTGCCTGGGGTGGAGGAGGCCGTGATTATCTTTGCCACAAAGCAGCTCCGGCTGTCCGCGGAAAATCCCCAGGAGCTTTTGCCGGAAATCCAGCGTATCTGCACCTCCATTGAGTCCCAGGTGCGGGTAGTGCCGGGAAAGGGGACAGGGCAGAAAGCGGAGGAGGCGCAGATGCCGGCAATGTCCCACAAGGAGGCGAAGGACGGGGAGAAGGAAACGGCTTACACAAAGAAGAAGCCGGCAGAAAAGCGGGAGCTTTTGGTGATCTTAACCGGGGCGGGCCTCTTTCTTGCAGGGATAATCATGAAGTATCTGGGCATTCCGGAAATGGCCTCCCTGGCGGTTTTGCTGGCGGCGTATGTGCTTCTGGGGGGAAAGGTGCTGCTGGAGGCGGCCAGAAATATTTCCCACGGCCAGATTTTTGACGAGAATTTTCTTATGAGCCTTGCCACCCTTGGGGCTCTTGCCATCCGGGAGTATCCCGAGGCTGTGGGCGTGATGCTGTTTTACCGGGTGGGAGAATATTTTGAACATAGAGCGGTGGAGAAGAGCCGGAGCCAGATTATGGACGCGGTGGATATGCGGCCGGAGGTGGTAAACCTGATATCCGGGGATACGGTGCAGGTGATTCCCGCCGGGGAAGCCCGGGTGGGAGATCTGCTTCTCATCCGCCCCGGAGACAGGATTCCCCTGGACGGGAGAATTGCCAAAGGGGACAGCCGCCTGGATACTTCCCCCATTACCGGGGAGCCTGTGCCTGTGGCGGTGACGGCAGGAGACCAGGTAACTTCCGGGTGTGTGAATACCTCGGGACAGCTGGAAATGCGGGTGGAGAAACCCCTGGAAGAGTCCATGGTTACCAGAATCCTGGATTTCGTGGAAAACGCGGCGGCCAGCAAGCCCAGGATCGACCGTTTTATTACCCGGTTTTCCAAAGTATATACGCCTGTGGTGGTATTGCTTGCCCTGGGTACGGCTGTGATTCCTTCCCTTATAGACGGAAACTGGAATTACTGGATTTATACGGCCTTGACCTTCCTGGTTATGAGCTGCCCCTGCGCCCTGGTGCTAAGCGTGCCCCTGGCATTTTTCTCCGGTATCGGAGCAGGCTCCAGGAGAGGCATTCTCTTTAAGGGAGGAGCTTCCATGGAATCCTTAAGCCGTCTGGGAGCCGTGGTGATGGATAAGACCGGCACGGTGACTGAGGGGAATTTCCGGCTCCAGAAGGTGGTTTCAGAGGGCGCCTTTGGGGAGGAGGAGCTGCTGCGCATGTGCGCGGGCTGCGAGCAGAATTCCACCCACCCTATTGCAAACAGTATTGTGACGGCAGCCAGAGAGCGGGGAATTGTGCCGGAGACGCCCCTTTCCCTGGAGGAGACGGCGGGACAGGGCATTGCCGCCCGGCTTCCCCAGGGCCTGGTGCTCTGCGGAAACCGGAAGCTTATGGAGGCAAACGGGGTGCGGCTTCCTGACCTTTCAGAGGGCGTTTTTGGAGCGGAGGTATTTCTGGCGGTGGACGGCGTATTTGCCGGCTATATGGTCATTTCCGACACAGTGAAATCTGACGCCAGGCCTGCCATCCGCCGGTTAAAGGAGCTGGGGCTTCCCACAGTGATGCTGACAGGGGACTCTGAAGACAGTGCAAAGACAGTGGCAAAAGAGACGGGAATCGACGAGGTGTACGCCAGGCTTTTTCCCCAGGAAAAGCTTTCTGCCCTTCAAAAAGTCCGGGAGAAGTACGGCCCGGTAATGTTTGTGGGGGACGGCATAAACGACGCTCCGGTGCTGGCCGGCGCGGACGTGGGGGCTGCCATGGGAAGCGGCGCGGATGCGGCCATCGAGGCGGCGGACGCGGTATTTATGACCTCCAGCGTGGAGTCCATTCCCCAGGCAATTCATATTGCCAGAGGCAGCAACCGCATTGCCCTCCAGAATGTGGTGTTCGCCCTTATTATCAAGGCGGCGGTGATGCTGCTGGGCCTGGCGGGATTTGCCAATATGTGGATGGCCGTGTTTGCGGACACTGGCGTGGCTATGCTCTGCGTGCTGAACTCCATCCGGATTCTCTACAAAAAATGAGAGTAAAATATCCCATTGTATTTCCCGCAGAAAGCGTATATACTGGACTTAAAATGGAGGGAGGGACGTCTCTTGGCGACAATCCTGGTGGCAGAGGATGAAAAGAACATACGGGATATTATTGCGGAATATATGCGAAAGGGCGGGCACCGTTGTCTGACGGCGGACGACGGTGTGGATGCCCTGGCGATTCTGAAAAGCCAGAGTGTGGATGCCTTGATTCTGGACGTGATAATGCCCCATCTGGACGGGCTTTCGGTCTGTAGGATTGCCAGAGAACGGGGCAATATGCCCATTGTCATTCTGACGGCAAAGAGTGAAGAGGAGGATAAGCTTAAAGGCTATGCCTACGGCGCGGACGATTACATGACAAAGCCTTTCAGTCCCAGAGTGCTGCTGGCCAAGGTAAACGCCCTGCTGCGGCGGGCCTCCTTTTCCCCTGGGGAGGTTCTGGGGGCCGGGAAGATCGCGCTTAATCCCGGCTCACGCCAGGCGTTTGTGGATGGGCAGGAGATCAGCCTTACCCATACGGAATTTGAGATGCTCCGGCTCTTTATGGAGAATCCGGGGCGGACCTTCACCAGGGATCAGCTTCTGGACCAGATCTGGGGGTATGATTTTGCGGGAACCACCCGGACGGTGGACGTACACATGAAAAACTTAAGGCAAAAGCTTGGCAGTGAGGGGAAACACCTTGTTACCCTAATACGCTCCGGCTATAAGTTTGAGGCGGCGGTATGAAAAAAGAGAATCCCTTCAGCCTGCGGACCGTGAGAAAAAAGCTTCTCCTGCTGACAAAGCTTGCAGGCGTTTTCCTGTTTTTTTCTTATATTTTCTTTGGGGGGCTGCCTATCCGGGAAGAGGTATCCACATTTCTCTGGATGCTGCTTATGGTTTTCCTGACGCTGGCAGTTGATTTTTTTATGGGTCTTTTTATCTCAAGACCGGTGGAAAAGCTTAACAGGAGCGCCAGAAAGATGGCGGAGCTTGATTTTTCCCATCCCTGTGAAATCCATACAGGAGATGAGTTTGGGGAGCTGTCCGGCAGCTTAAACGCCATGGCGGAGAACCTGAAGGAGACGCTTCTTAAGCTGGAGAGGGAGGTGGAGCGGGAGCGCTGCCTCCTGGAGGAACGAAAAGAGCTGGTGGACAGCCTTTCCCATGAGATGAAAACGCCTCTTGGGGTAATCCGGGCCTATGCGGAGGGCCTGCAGGACGCTGCGGACGAGGCGCAGAGGCAGCGGTATATCCAGGTTATTTTGTCCGAAACCGGACGGATGCATGAATTGATTTACACCCTTCTGGACTTATCTGCCCTGGAGACAGGGGCGGCGGCTCTCCGGCCGGAACCCTTTGGATTTGTGGAGCTTGTGGAAACCGTGGCGGGGCGGCTCCTGGTAGATGACCCGGAGGGGGATTTTGTCCTGGAATATGAGCTTCCGGAGGAAGAATTTTTTGTGCGGGCGGATAAAAGGCGGATGGAACAGGCGCTGGACAATCTGATTCTGAACGCTAAGAAAAATGTGGTTCCCGGAGGCGTGCTGAAGCTGTCTCTTATTTTACAGGGGGACAGCCTTCGTTTTTCCGTCTATGACCAGGGAACGCAGATTCCCCGGGAAAATATGGATAAAATCTGGATGAAATTTTACCGGGACAGGGACTGCGCCTACAGCGGTTCCGGCCTGGGGCTTGCCATTGTGGCACAGATTCTTTCTATGCAGGACATGCCCTATGGGGTGGAGAATCGTCCCGGGGGCGTGGAATTTTATTTTTCGGTTCCCGTTTTCCGCTGACGGGGCCTGAATAAGGGATAACATTATGTAAACCTGTCGCGGTGCCGGAATCGTTTTATGTAAACTATATCCTGCGATCTTTACTTCATCTTTACATTCCCATTACAACAAATTTATATAGTTTTTGTATACTTCATCTACAAGGCTGAAACCTTAGGGCTTCTGTTTGGAAAAGAGGCAGAATTTTATAGCTTCTGTTCCGGAAAAGGGGCAAAAGGCCGTGGTTTTAGTCCGGAAAAATAATTGTGGGAGGTATGCAAAATGATTGAAGTGAAAAATCTGGAATTCTCCTATGGAAAAGAAAAACAGGCCCTTCGCGGCCTGGACTTTGACGTGGAGGACGGGGAGATCTTTGGGTTTCTGGGGCCCAACGGATCGGGAAAATCCACCACGCAGAAAATCCTGACCGGAATCCTGGGAGGATATAGTGGGAGGGTGTCCATGCTGGGAGAGGAAATGAAAGGCAGACAGGGCCCTGCGTTTTTTCAGAATATCGGCGTACTGTTTGAATTTCCCTATCTGTACGGGAATTTAAGCGCTCTGGATAATCTGCGGTATTTTTCCTCTTTTTATCCAAAGGAGAAATTGCGGGATCCCCTAAAGACCCTTGAGGAGCTGGAATTTCCCGCGGGTTATCTGAAAAAAACGGTTTCCTCCTATTCCAAGGGCATGCGTCAGCGGGTGAGCATGGCCCGGGCAGTGCTTCACAATCCCAGGCTGCTGTTTCTGGATGAGCCCACCAGCGGGCTGGATCCTTCCGGGGCCGTATTGTTTCGCCGCATGATTGAGAAGGAGCAGAAAAAGGGCACTACGGTGTTTCTCACCACCCACAATATGACCGACGCCGACCTTCTCTGCGACAGGGTGGCGTTTCTGGCCGAGGGGTCCATTGCCGCCCTGGATACCCCGAAAAATTTAAAGGAGAGAGACAGCGGCCATTGTGTGACGGTGGAATATATGTGGCAGGGGAGGCGCGACACCAGGAGCATGACAATGGAGAGCCTGAAGGGGGGCCTTTCCTTTGCCTGTGAGGAAATCTTAAGCGTCCACTCCCAGGAACCTACCCTGGAGGATGTTTTTATCCGGTATACGGGAAGGGGGTTATCCTAATGGGAAAGGATTTTCGCGCAATATTCTGGAAAGATATCCGCATGCTGGTTTCCGGGAAATTTTTCCTTCTGGCAATGGGAGCCCTGGCGCTCTATACGCTTTACGTGAACTTTGGGTATGTGCGGCTTGTGGAATTGTCCATGTACAAGGTCTGCCTCTGGGATCCCCAGGGAATCTGTGTGGATGGCTCCCTGCTTCTTCAACGGGCTTCGTCTAGGGAAGAGCTGGATAGAATGCTCCTTGAGGATCCCGATGGCGTGGGGATTGATCTGAGCCGGGGAAAGGCAGAATTTTTGCTCTACAGAAGTACGCCACAGGTGGAGCGCTACCTGGAAGATTATGCCAGATCTCTTCTGAGGCCGCAGGAGGATTTTAAGGCGGAGGTCCTGGGGGCTTTTACGACGGAGGAGAAACAGCGCAGGGAGATTACCTGTGAGCTTTTGTTTTTTGAGCTGTCTGCCGTGGGTTTTCTGGGGATTGCGGCTGTGCTGTTCAGGGAGAAGGGAATGGGTGTTTTGCGGGTCCACGCCTGTCTGCCTGTGAGGGGCCGGCTGTTCCTTTTGTCCAAGCTTGCGGTTTTTCTCCTGTCGGATCTCTGCTTTGCCATTTTGCTGACCCTTCTCAATGTGGGTGTGGGGCCGGGACTTGCGATTCTGCCGGATGTCCTGGTGGAGACGGTGATATTATCGCTTTTCATGGCGCTTATAGGACTTTGCTGCGCCCTGTTTTTGCAGGATTTCCGCCAGTTTACCATGATTTATCTGGTGATTGCGGTTTTTGTGGCGACGCCGGTGTTTCTTTCCGCCAACACTTCGGTAAAGGCCGGGTGGATTTTGTTCCATCCCTTTTATCATCTTTATATGGGAATGAAAAATGCCTTTTTTGGAACCCCTGGGGAGAGCTTCTTCTATTATGCGGGGGCCGCTGTGGGAATCGGGCTTTTGTATATGCTGACTGCGGCGGCATTTTCCAGGGAGATGAGGGACGCTCCAGGGGGCCTGCGCTATGCCGGAAAAGATGTGGAAAAACGAGAGGAGGGGTAATATGAGAGGACTTTGTTTTCAATTAAAAAGTACCTGGAGGGACAAATTTTGTCTCATGACGTTTTTTCTGCCGGTTGTGGCGGCTCTGGCGCTTCGCCTCGCGGGAAACATAGACCTTTCCTCCCTTGGGGAGCTGCATTTCGGGATACTGGAGGAGGAGCTTCCCCAGGAGGCGGTCCTTTGGCTGGAACAGTACGGTTCTGTGACGGCGTGTGAGACAAAAGAGGAGTGGGCTTCCCTGATTAATGAGCCTTCCACCAGCGTAATCGGCGTGAGGGCAGCGGGGCAGGGCATCCGGACAGCCATATCCGGGGATGAGCTGGAGGTTTTCAAGGAGGCGGCCAACACCCTTCCGGCCCTTTACGCCGGGCGAAGCGGCGGGGGAGACACAGAGGTTCACATTGCAGACCGGCCGGATGTGCTGGCAGAGTTTGGGGATATGTTTTTTGTGATGATTCTGATTACGGCTATGTTTATGGGCTGCACCTTTAACGCCATGAACATGATTACGGAGAAGGAGGAGGGCGTGGCGTTTGTCAATGATATCCTGCCCATGTCACGGGGATGGTATGTGGCGCAGAAAACAGCTGTCGGATTCCTGGGAGGATGTCTTTCTGCCCTTTTTACGGCGTGTATCTGCTTTTCTCTCTCCTGGCGGGATACGGGTTTCCTGCTGCTTCTCATTGTGCTTTCCGCATTTGTGTCCGCGCTTGTGGGGCTTTTTGTAGGAAAATTTTCCGACGGGCTCTTGACGGGGGTAACCTGTATTAAGGTGGTGATGCTGGTATTTATCGCCGTGCCGGTCCTCTGTTATCTGGTACACATAGATCATGTATTCCTGTCCGCGGCCTGCTACCTGGTTCCCACCCAGGCGGCCTTTGAGGGGATAATGGGGATCCTTCAAGGAGACGGCGGCACAGTGTTAAAGGACATGGTGATTCTCGGCCTTCACGGGGGAGGGTGGCTGGCGCTGTATCTTAAGACCGGTTAGGCCTTTATTGTCAGACCTGTGATCTGCCGGCGCGGATTTCCAGCCGGGGAAAACTGTGGTGAGATATCGCCGTCCCGGAAAAGACGGGTTGCGGCGATATCTTTTCTCTTCTTTTTTATATAATTCTGGCGAAACAATTCAGTTGTTCTCAATTTTCTGTGGATAATTTTCCATCCTTATGCTAAGATAATACTGGATTTCTTCTGGATTTCCCATAGGAGGCCGGGCGCCTTGGGGAAAATACAGAAAAGCCATTGTGGGGGAGCGGACGCGAAATGGTGCGGAAACGAATGGAGACCGGGAAACAGGCAGATTTTGGCGTGGGCAGTGTGAAACGCCAGATTTTAAGGCTTGCCCTTCCCATGACGCTGGCCCAGGTGGTGAGCCTGCTCTACAACCTGGTGGACCGGATTTACATTGGGCGCATGGACGGAGGGGATTCCCTGGCCCTTACGAGCCTGGGGCTTGCCCTGCCGTTTATTATTGTCATTACGGCGTTTTCCAATCTCTTCGGGGTCGGCGGAGCGTCCCTCTTTTCCATTGTGCGGGGCTCCGGGGACGAGGAGGAAGCTGCCTACTGCATGGGAAACTCATTTCTGCTTCTGATCCTGTCGGGGCTTGTGCTGGTTTTTGTGGGGGAGGCCTTTAGGGAGCCTTTACTGCTCCTGTTTGGAGCCAGTGAGGCCACGCTTTCCATGGCGTCGGATTATGCAGGGATTTATCTTTGGGGCACGCTGTTTGTTATGCTGTCCCTGGGAATGAACAGCTTTATCAACGCCCAGGGCCGGGGTGGGCTGGGTATGGTGACGGTGTGGATCGGCGCCATTTTAAATATGCTTCTGGATCCCCTTTTTATCTTCACTTTGGGCATGGGCTTAAAGGGCGCGGCCGTTGCCACGGTTCTCTCCCAGATGGTGTCCGCGGCCTGGACAGTCTACGTGCTCTTGTTTAGCAGGGGGACGGCTATCCGCTTGAAGCACAGGTATTTCAGACTGGCGGGGAAACGCATAAAAAGTATTGTGGCAATGGGGCTTTCCGGCTTTATTATGTCGGCCACAAACGGGCTGGTGCAGATTGTCTGCAATACCACCCTGCAATCCTATGGCGGGGATGTGTATGTAGGGGCCATGACGGTGATCGGCTCTGTACGGGAGATTGTCAGCATGCCGGTTATGGGGCTTACCCACAGCGCCCAGCCTGTGATGGGATTTAATTATGGGGCAAAGAAATACGACCGGGTGCGGGAGGCTATCCGGTTTGAATCCGCGGTGAGCATTGTGTACACCCTGGCGGTCTGGGGCATTCTCCATCTGTTCCCGGAGCCCTTTGTGCGGATATTCAACGACAGCCCGGAGCTGATGGAGGCCTGCGTACCGGCCATGAAGATTTACTATTTTGGATTTTTTATGATGGCTTTGCAGTTTGCGGGGCAGACCACCTTTGTGGCTCTTGGAAAGGCCAGGCAGGCGGTGCTGTTTTCCATTTTGCGAAAAGGAATCATTGTGGCCCCGCTGACCGTGCTGTTGCCGGGGATTCCGGCGCTGGGGATTCACGGGGTATTTCTGGCGGAGCCGGTTTCAAATTTTATCGGCGGCACGGCCTGCTTTGTGACGATGATGTTGACGGTTTACATAAAACTGCCACGAAGTGAGGGGGCATAAAAGCATTTTTTGGAGCTTAAGTACAAGATAAACCGGTATCCGGAGGGAATTAATTGTGGATAATAAGAAAAGAAAATTAACAGAAAAAGAACGGAAACGTAAAGAGGAGTTTGAAAAATTAAGCTTTGCCATGGAGCAAAAGGGATATAAGGTAAAAAATATGATTATCGATATGCGTCAGGCAAATGTTCTGGGGCCCTTAAGTGTGCTGCCGTTTCTGGCTTTGACAGCCTGGGTCTACTATAAGGTGAACGGTTTTCATTTAGATGGGATTTCCATAGGATTTGTCGTAGCCGTATTTCTGCTTTTTTTATGTCTGATCGTTCTCCATGAGTTAATACACGGAATCACCTGGGGGATTTTTGCGGAAAATCATTTTCGTGCCATTGATTTTGGAATTGTCTGGAGTAGTTTATCTCCATACTGCACCTGTGCAGATCTGTTGGGAAAGTGGCAATATCTGTTAGGAACCGCTATGCCTACACTGGTTTTAGGAGGCGCAACAGCAGTGCTTGGGGTGATGACAAATCAATTACTGCTCTTTTACCTGGCAGAATGCATGATTCTTTCAGGAGGCGGAGATTTTCTGATTATACTGAAAATTCTGTTATATCGCACGGATAAGAAAGAATGCAGGTATTGCGACCACCCTTACGAATTCGGCGTTGTTGTCTTTGAGAAATAGGGGTGGATGCGGAAATTAATATAGGAGAAAAAAATGGATACATTTGTTTTGGCAAACCAGGTTAAGATTCCGGTAATTGGCTTTGGTACATATAAAACCCAGGATGGGCAGGACTCTGGCATTATCCGACAGGCCGTGGAGGCTGGATACCGCCACCTGGATATGGCGGCGTCCTACGGAAACGAGGCGTTTGTGGGACAGGGCCTGCGGGAGTGCGGTGTGGCAAGGGAGGAGCTATTTCTGACCTCCAAGGTATGGCGGGATGATCTGGGCTATGATTCCACCCTAAGGGAGTTTAAGAAGAGCTGTAAAAATCTGGGAACGGATTATCTTGATCTGTATTTGATGCACTGGCCCCGGCCTACGGATTTAAACGCGGACTGGGAAAACCTGGATATTGAAACCTGGCGGGCCCTGGAGGAGCTTTACAGAGGGGGAAAGGTGCGTGCCATCGGCGTCAGCAATTTTCTTCCCCATCACCTGGACCATCTGATGGAACATACCTCCATTATGCCGGTGGTAAACCAGATTGAATTCCACCCAGGCTATATTCAGAAGGCAACGGTAGATTACTGCCGGAACCTGGGAATCCAGGTGGAGGCATGGAGCCCTATGGGAAGAGGGCGTGTGATGGAGGAGCCGCTTTTGCGGCATCTTGCCGGGAAATACCAGGTTTCCGTGGCGCAGATCTGTATTCGTTTTGCCCTTCAATGCGGGGTGATTCCCCTGCCAAAGTCCTCGTCGCCGGAGCGTATGGGCCAGAATCTGGATGTGTTTTCCTTTGCTATAGAACAGGAGGACATGTACCGGCTTCTGACACTTCCCCAGATCGGCTGGTCCGGACTGCATCCGGACAGGGAACGGGTGGCAGTGCAGGAGGCAGGGAACTGAAATGTAAGGATTTTCCAGGGAATCTTTCCCTGGATGTTTCTGCAAAATGATTGAAAAATAACAAAAGAAAGCGTATAATGGCTCATAACAATACCTATAGAGCTGGAAAACAGTATCTGCCCGGACAAGTCTCTGAAAGGATTTCCGGACATGAAACAGCCAGAAATTTTCCCGGTATTCCAGGAGTCTGGCAGGGCAGATGCGGAACTAAAATAGGAGGACCAGGCAATGGCAGTCTATAAAAGCGTTACGGAACTGATTGGAAAGACGCCCCTGTTTGAGCCGGTGCGTCTGGAGCAGAAACGCCAGGCGAAAGCCACGGTACTGGCAAAACTGGAATATTTTAACCCGGCGGGCAGCGCCAAGGACCGGGTGGCCGCGGCAATGATTGAGCGGGCGGAGGAAGAGGGAAGACTGGTTCCGGGCAGTGTAATCATAGAGCCCACCAGTGGAAATACGGGGATCGGGCTTGCCAGCGTGGCCTCGGCCAAAGGGTATGAGGTGATACTGACTATGCCGGATACCATGAGTGTGGAAAGGCAGAGCCTGCTTAAGGCCTATGGGGCCAGGGTAGTGCTGACGCCGGGGGATAAGGGTATGGCTGGAGCCATTGAAAAGGCGGCGGAGCTGGCCTCGTCCATGGAGCGCGCGTTTGTTCCGGGACAGTTTACGAACCCCTCCAATCCAGAGGCCCACTATGCCACCACCGGCCCGGAGATCTGGGAGGATACCGACGGGAATGTGGATATCTTTGTGGCAGGCGTAGGCACAGGGGGGACACTTACCGGTGTGGGAAAATATTTAAAGGCCCAGAATGGGGATATAAAGGTAGTGGCCGTGGAACCGGCCGGTTCTCCGCTTCTTTCCCGGGGACTTTCCGGCCCCCATGGACTGCAGGGAATCGGAGCGAACTTTATCCCGGAAATTCTGGACACCAGTCTTTATGACGAGGTAATCGCCGTGGGAGAGGAAGAGGCGTACGCTTCCGCAAGGGAATTTGCCGCGGCGGAAGGCATTCTGGTGGGAATCACATCGGGTGCGGCTCTCCATGCGGCTTTTTTGCTGGCTGCAAAGCCGGAGAACGCGGGGAAAACCATTGTGGCCATACTCCCGGACACAGGGGAGCGCTATCTGTCCACGCCGCTTTTTTCCCGGCCGGAAGAATAAAAAAACACTTAAAACGGCATCATCCCGGCCAGGCAGCCGGAAATGCTTCCAGTCCCCAGGGCCTTAGGAGGGGAGATGGGGGACTAAAAAACAGCATCTACCCGGAGAAGGCCCCGGAAGGATTTTAGGACATGAAATGGCCGGAAATGCTTCCAGTCCCCAGGGCCTTAGGAGGGGAGATGGGGGACTAAAAAACAGCATCTACCCGGAGAAGGCCCCGGAAGGATTTCAGGACATGAAATGGCCGGAAATGCTTCCAGTCCCCAGGGCCTTGGAAGGGGAGATGCGGGACTAAAAATAGGAGGAAACACATATGGGTAAGATTGAGGAAATCCGGGCAGAGATGGTGGCTGCCATGAAAAATAAGGATAAAGAGAGGAAGGAAACCCTGTCCATGCTGCTGGCCGCGCTGAAGAACAAGGCCATTGACAAGCGGGCAGATCTGACGGAAGCAGAAGAGTACGAGGTTATCAAAAAGGAGATAAAGCAGACAAAGGAAACCATGGAGCTTGCGCCCCCGGAGAGGACGGATATTATCGAACAGTGCAGGGCCAGGCTTGCCGTTCTCGGAGAATTTGCGCCAAAGGAGATGAGCGAGGAGGAAATCCGGGGAGTTATCGGGGAAGTGCTTGCCGCACTTGGCATTGAGACGCCCACAGGCAGGGACAAAGGAAAAATCATGAAGGAGCTGATGCCAAGAGTAAAGGGAAAGGCAGACGGGGCTCTGGTAAATAAGATTGTAGGGGATATACTGACATGAGACAAAGATATACACGGAGGAAGAGAAGGCCGGCCGGTTTTCTGTTCCTTACGATTCTGGGGCTGGCGGCAATGCTGCCTGGCTGCGGAAAAAAAGAGGAAGCCGTAGTATTTGTGGAAGAGGCGCCAAAGGAAGAGACACAGCTGATAGACGAGGAAGAGTGGGAGGATGAGAGCGGCATAAGCAGCGTGGAGACAAAGGCGGGAGAACAGCCGGAGCCGGGAGCCGTGCTGGGGGAGGAAACCATTTTTCTCTACCAGGGGGAAGAGGGACAGCAGATGATCCTGCAGCGGATACAGGGAAGCTTTGGGTATTCCCTGGCCTATACGGCGGACGCGTATAAATTCTGTCTGGCAGAGCTGGGAGCACAGAATACTTCCGGGGAGGAACCCTGGGGGGAAACGGGGGATCTGCTTGTGCCGGTGGAATATGGGACAGAGCCGGAAAACAGTCCTGTGCGCATGACCATAGCGGAAAACATGGACTATGCCCTGGAAGAACTGGCGGATGAGATCGTGTTTACCTGTGAGGAGGAGTGCCTGGTAGAGGAAATCTGGATTGGCGAGGAGGAATACCCGGCCACCTGGATTACATACACGGAGGAAACAGAAACGGGAACATTCCAGGTAGATTATTATCTGACAGGATTTGAAACCCATGTATTTGTAATTAAAATGGTGTGCCCTCTGGACGATCTGGGAAGCTGGGGCGAAGACCAGCAGTTGATATTGTCTACCCTGCGCTTTGATTCCGGGGCGGAGGGATAGCCTGGGAAATCCTGCTTACGCCAGGGGATTTTTAAAGGAGAACCGCGCCATGAAAATTACCTGCGTCGCAGTGGGAAAAATTAAGGAAAAATATCTTACCGATGCCATTGCAGAGTATGGGAAACGGCTTGGCCGCTACTGTAAGCTGGAGATGGTGGAGCTGCCCGACGAAAGGACCCCGGAGGGGGCTTCGGAAGCTCTGGAGAGGCAGATAAAAGAGCGGGAGGGTGAACGGATCCTGAGGGCGCTGAAAGAGGACGCCTATGTGATTGCGCTGGCCATTGAGGGGAAAATGCTGGATTCAGTGGAGCTGTCCCGGAAAATGGAAAGTCTGGCTGTAGGCGGCTGCAGCCATATGACGTTTATCATAGGAGGTTCTCTTGGGCTTTCAGAGGCTGTCTTAAAGCGGGCGGATGAAAAACTCAGCTTTTCCCGTATGACTTTTCCCCACCAGCTTATGCGGGTGCTTCTGCTGGAGCAGATTTACCGGGGGTACCGGATTATGAAGGGGGAACCATATCACAAGTAAAGGCGAAAGAGAACTGATGTTCTTGGGAATAAAAGAGAATAAGAGTTATATTTTTAACCCCATGGGAGGCAGGCGGCTTCCATGGGGTTCGTATTATGGACTTATAGTTAAGATTCACTCAAAGATGGTTCTAAAAATAAGATTACATATACAGCTTGAAGAGTCCGGATTTTACAAAAACGTGCGGATTCGGAAAGAAAACCATGCTGTCAAGGATGTTCCAGGTCATGAAAAGATTTTAGTTAAATGCAGGTATGGTGGCAGAGGATGCGGGGGTGAGTGATACTGTGGTTACCCAGAGGATGAATGCATACTCTTTTACAACAGAGCGGGAAACAGGTTCTTGGCTTATTGTAATTTGCCGGAAGGCTGTGTATAATAAAAATACATAGTAAAGCTTTTAAAACATACAGAGTTTTCCGACAGTGTTTTATTTGAAAGAAAGCAGGCAGATAAATGGAAAACATGGAAACAAAGCAGACAAAATGGGAAGAATTAAGCATATCCAATGATTTCCTGTTTGGCAAGGTCATGCAGAATCCGGAACTGTGCAAAGAGTTATTGCAGAGGATTCTCCCGGAATTGAACATTGAACGCATTGAATATCCAGAATTACAGAAAAGTATCAACATGGATGTGGATGCCCGCAGTGTGAGGCTGGATGTGTATGTAAAAGATGAGAAAGAAGTTGTTTACGACATAGAAATGCAGGTAAGCCATACAAAGGAACTTCCCAAGAGAAGCCGGTATTACCAGAGTATGATAGACCTGCAGCTAATTGATAAAGGGCAGCTTTATGATGAGCTAAAGCGAAGCTATGTTATATTTATCTGTCCATTTGATTTATATGGGAAAGCACGGCATATTTATACCTTTGAAAATATCTGTAAAGAAGACGGCAGCATTTCCATGGGTGATGAGGCGGTAAAGATATTTCTCAATGCAAAAGGAACTCTGGATGATGTGAGTGATGAATTAAAGGCGTTCCTTGATTTTGTGGCAGGGAAGAAGCCAAAGGATGCCTATGTGGAGAGGCTGGAAGAAGCGGTAAAAGAGGCCAAGAAGAATAGAGAATGGAGGCATGAGTATATGACATTGTTGATGAGAGACCAGGAGAATGTGAAAATTGGCGAAGAAAAAATGCTTTTGTTAATAGAAAGGCTGATAGAAGATAAGCGTTTTGATGATATTGCCAGAATAAAGGCGGATAATGGTTATCGTCAGAAACTTTATTTGGAGTATCATATCATTTAAAAGTAGGGCATCACAGGGCAGAAAATTTTAAAGATTTTCTGTCCTTAATAATATTACGGGATTTTTCGCATTTAGGTATGTTATGGACAGCCATACGATAAGTAGGGCGAAGCTTTAGGGAATGACGGAGAAAGTGCGGAGAAGCTTCGGCGTAGGCGTGGCCGGACACGTGGGGGGGTCCTGCTCTGCGGCAGATATTATGGCAGCCCTGTATTTTTACAAGATGAAGCATGATCCTGGAAATCCTGGGATGGAAGACAGAGACCGCCTGCTGCTGAGTAAAGGCCACGTAGCTATTCTACAGTACGCAGCCCTGGCTGAGGCCGGGTACTTCCCGGTAGAGGATCTGCAGCACACCAAGGAAATTGGCTTTCATCTCCAGGGTCATCCGGATGTAATCAAAACCCCTGGTATTGAGGCCGGTACAGGCTCCCTGGGACAAGGGCTTTCCATTGGCCTTGGTATGGCACTGGGACAGAAGATTTAGGATATCCATGCAAAGACCTATGTGCTCTGCGGCGACGGCGAGATTGCCGAGGGACAGATCTGGGAGGCGGCTCTGGCGGCTGTGAACTTCAAGGCGGATAACCTGGTGGCTATCGTAGACCATAACAGGATGCAGGCCAACGGACGTATCGAGGAGCGGTTCAACACATTGCCGCTGATTCCCAAGTGGAAGGGATTTGGCTGGAATGTGATAGAGATTGACGGACACAATATGGAAGAAATTCTGACTGCTCTGGACGAGGCAGATACCGTAAAGGGTGTGCCTACAGTGATCGTGGCTAATACCGTTAAGGGCAAGGGCGTAAGCTTTGCGGAGAATGTGGCAGGATACCACAATGGGACATTGACAGAGGAAACCTACAAACAGGCATTAGAGGATTTATCCAGATAAGAGGAGGAGGGAAAGGGACAATGAGTCGTTTTACAAATCAGAGAACCGCATATGGCACAACCTTGGTTGAGTTAGGAAAAGAGAATAAGAAAATCGTAGTATTGGATGCCGACCTGGGCGGTTCCACTATGGGAAAGCTGTTTGAGGCAGAGTATCCTGATCGTCATTTTGAGTGTGGCATTGCAGAGGCTAACATGACTTCTATGGCGGCTGGCCTGGCACAGACCGGACTGATTCCGCTCACCAACTCCTTTGCCGTGTTTGCAGGCGGACGCGCCTTTGACCAGATCCGTCAGACCATTGCCATTGGTAGGCTGAACGTAAAAGTGGTTGGATCCTCCTCTGGATTTTCCGATTTCGGTGACGGCGCTACCCACCAGTGCGTAGAAGATATGGCTGTTTTCCGTGCGGTTCCCAATATGACCGTTATCTGCCCGGCTGATGCCAATGAGACCGTAGAGGCTACGAAGGCTGTTATCGATTATGTAGGGCCTGTATATATGCGCTTAAACCGCAATGGCTATGAAAACGTAACGGAGGAGGGCAAAAAATTTGTTATTGGCGAGCCGTCTGTGATGAGAGAGGGAACAGATGTGGTGGTATTTGCTTGCGGGATTATGGTCGGCATGGTTCTGGAGGCTGCAAAAGCTCTGGAGGGCAGGGTAAGCGTCAAGGTGGTAAATCAAGCAACCATTAAGCCCATGAATACAGAGGCTGTAAATAAGCTGGTAGAGGGCTGCAAGGGCGTGGTAACCGCTGAGGAACACAATGTCATGGGAGGACTGGGATCTGCCATCGCAGAGGCCATCTGCAAGTCCTGCAAACCCATTGAGTTTGTGGGCGCAAAGGATACGTTCGGCTGTAGCGGACACAATTACAAAGAGCTTTTGGAGTATCAGGGATTGACCGTGGAAAATATCATAAAGGCCATTGAAAAAATCAATAATCTTTGAATTACTGCTATTAAACCGTAAAATAAGGAGGACAAAGAAATGAAAATTGGATTTATTGGACTGGGAATCATGGGAAAGCCTATGGTACGCAATCTGCTGAAGGCAGGCCATGAGGTTGTGGTGTATGATGTGATTCAGTCAAATGTAGACGCTGCAGTTGCAGCCGGCGCAAGAGCCGGCACCTCCTCTAAGGCCATTGCCAAAGAGTGTAAGCTGATTATCACCATGTTGCCCAACAGCCCCCATGTAAAGACTGTGGTTTGCGGTGCAGAGGGTATTCTGGAAGGCGCTGCAGAGGGAACCATTCTTGTAGATATGAGCTCCATCGCGCCTTTAGCCTCCCAGGAGGTTTGCAGGGCCTGTGCTAAGAAGGGAGTAAAGATGATTGACGCTCCGGTATCCGGTGGAGAGCCAAAGGCTATTGATGGAACGCTGTCCATTATGGTTGGCGGCGACGAGGCTGTATTTAACGAGGTAAAAGATATCCTGGGCGTTATGGGGGCGTCCGTGGTATACTGCGGCGATATCGGCGCAGGCAACACCACGAAACTGGCCAATCAGGTAATCGTAGCGGTGAATATCGCAGCCGTAAGCGAGGCCTTTATGCTGAGCACTAAGGCCGGTGTGGACCCCGTCCGCGTATTTGACGCTATCAAGGGCGGCCTGGCAGGCTCTACGGTGATGAATGCAAAGATTCCCATGATTACTGCCGGTAATTTCAAGCCCGGATTCAAGATTGACCTGCATATTAAGGACCTGAACAACGCTCTGGAGACCGGACACGGAGTAGGCGCTCCCCTACCTCTCACAGCCGCCGTACAGGAAATGCTGCAGATGCTGCATAACATGGGGGAGGGACAGAGCGACCACAGCGCAATCGCTAAATTCTATGAGAAGATTGCCGACACGGAAATCCGCGCATAAGCTTTAACCCACCATCTGAAAAGGGAAAAAACGAGAGCTGGGAAATCTGATATGCGGCATATCCAGGCCGTACAGACGCCGACATTCCTTTTGTCATAGTCTGTACGGCCTGGATTATTTTTCATCATAAAAATTTAGATCTGATCTGCGCCGAAATGCTCATCCTCAAGCATCTGGCAATAGAGGGCTTTTGCACCATCAGGAAACTGCACCCATTCTTTTGGGTTAATAAAAGGATTGTTTCCGGGATTCTTTTGCAACAGTTCATACTTTTCCAGAGTCTTATTCTGGGCAGTATGATTTCCAAGTACAATATCTACAGGCTCTGTCCTAACCTTTTCCAGACTTGCCAGGTAATAGTCGCGCAGATAACCTGTGCCAGATTTTTCAACAGAATCCCGGCAAAGGGTGTTAAGGCCAATTCCGCCGTAAAGACCCGCTAAATGAGTCTCCCCATTTTCCGTTAACTCCATAAAATAGGAAAACACCCCCATAGTATGGCCTGGTGTAGAGACTGCACGTATTTTTGTGCTTCCCAGCCGGATAATATCCCCGTCCTGCAGCATGACATCTGGCTCGAAAAGATCCAGAAATGTATAGTGTGCATCCTCAATAAGCGCCAGTTCCGGGCGTTCCCTAAACATTTTTGCATCCTCCCCGCCCAGGAAAGTCTTTGCTCCCGATAATGACTGCAACAGCTTTGTTGCGCCAAAATGATCAAAATGTCCATGGGTATGGAGAATGTAGCGAATATTTTTTGGATTAAAGCCGGCTTCCCAGATGGATTGTATTAACAAAGCCCGGGTAGTGGGATAGGTGGTATCAATTAAGATAAGGCCCTCCTCTGTGTCGAGCAGATAAGATCCCACATCTTTGTTTCCAACAAAATACAGGTTAGAAAAAATCCGAAAAGGTTTTACATAGTATTCTTCCGGATATTTGTAAAAGTGTTCATGGTTTTTTGCCTGAAACAGATATTTTGACGGCATAAAAACTCCTTTCCCCATATTGTAGTATGAAGAAACGGTACGGGCCCAGTTGGAATCAGAAGGGAAAATCAAGCCCATCAGATGCAAGAAACGGAAGGAAAAAACGGAAATCATTAGCCGACGTGAAAGTAGAACAGACCCCGAATCTGGATTTTACAAGAGGAAAGGGAAAGCGGAGGGGATGCACTACTTGTCGCATGAAACCGTGGACTCTAAAAACGGAATTATAATCGATGTGGAAGCTACAGCCGGTAATGTGCCTGACAGCCAGCTGTATATCAAAAGGATTGATTATATTGAGAAAAATCTGGGTTTGAAAATACAGGAAGCATGTGCCGACAGTGGATATGACACAAACCTTATCAACCAACAGTTATCAGAAAGAGACATAAATTTTTATACGCCTGAAAGAACGGAGCAAAAAAGAGGAACTACAGAATTTCAAAGGAAAGATTTTCAGTATGATGAAAAGGATGACAGATTCATCTGTCCCGGAGGAAAAACACTTCCGCTGCACCGGCTTAATAGAATAATAAATACAGTAACAAAAGAGTACCGCTGTCCAAAGGCTGAATGTAAAGACTGTCCGTTCCGTAGCAGGTGCATAGGAGAAAAAGGTTCTGATAAAAGAATCCAAGTAAATATTTTTGAAGACATTGTAAAAAAGAATCATGAAAAAGATGGTACGGAAAGACACACCAGGGTTTTGCTTCTGCGGCAGATATGGAGCGAAGGAAGCTTTGCAGCGCAAAAGTCAAGACATAATTTGAAATTCTTATACAGAAGAGGATTAGAGGCGGCTGAACAGCAGTGCCTCTTATCGTCAACGGCATTAAATCTTAAAAGGATGATAAAGGCCATGGCATAGGGAACCATGACCTTTTTCTTTGGAATATTTCTGCTATCTTTGCTAGATTTTTATCATGATATCTTGTGACATTTACGAAATTAGGGGGGTGTCAACAGCTCGTATATGACCCTGCGTCGCTCCTTTGCCACCAATGGTATTTCTGTAAAAGATGGCGTTTTACGTATCCAGGGCGGGGCCTCTGTCATGAGTAAATATTTCCAGGGACTTCTGGCCCGCAGGCAGCAATGCTTAGACTGCGACTTTGAGACAGTTATGCGCTTTACCCCCCGCCATCTGAATCACATTGCCGGAATGCTGGTGTACTATAATTATGATAATCACTATTATCTGAAAATGAGCCGGGATTCAGAGGGAATGTTTCTGGCAGTCAGCGCCCTGGTAAATAAAGAGCTGACGGATTCTGCCCCGGTTTATGTTCCGGAGGATACCAAAGAGGTGTATCTGCGCGCCAGGATACGTCATGAAGAGCTGCAGTATTTTTTTTCGCTGGATGGAGAAAGCTATGTACCTGTGGGAGAGATCCTGGATATGAAGAATATTTCAGATGAGCATATCCAGAGGAATGGCTTTACCGGCTCTATGCTGGGAGTAAACTGCTGTGACACCCAGGGAGACGGCGTTTATGCGGATTTCCGGTATCTGGATTATCGGGAGTACGAAGAATTATAATGAAATAAGAAAATCCCTTTCCAAATGGAGGTTTATTCTGTTTGTGAAAGGGATTTTGAAAGGAGTCCTGTTTTTTTGCCGGATAAGAAAGCTTCAACAAATTACAACAGATATGGCAATAGATTATTTTCAAAGAAATCTAATAAAGCACCAACATCTGTTGCATCACGCCACATAAAAAAATTGCGCTCATATCCTTGAAACCAGTATGCGATTTCTCTGTTTCGGCGGGGGTCACGTGTAATATCACCTACAATCACCAGCCAAAACGGTAATATTTCTTCTGAGAGGTGACTTTTTTCCCTAATGATACGCATTAATCCAGGCGTGAAATATTTTGCGCTTCTTTCATGTGCATTTCCCCGACCGGCCGCTGGTTCTGTTGTTTCAATCCAACCGTCCTGTCTTTTTATTTCACCAAATAAAACCTTTCCGTTGTATCGGTTTCTAATAGCAAAATCCATGGTGATTCCCCATTTATATTTTAAGGAACCATCAGCATTATACATATTCACATTATAGATTGCATCCAAATCTTCTTGTGGCAGCTCATATGTAGAATATATATCTGAAAAATCCTTTGGATGCTTATCAACAATAAACTGACCAGGGTAAACTGCGTCAAGTGCGTTTTGTAGAGAATAATGAAAAATATCCTCTGTTTTCAATGCTTTCGCACCACTTACGGTTTGCCAGTTTGCACGTTTTTCAATTCGTTAGTCGCCATATTTTTCTCTTTTCTATTTGATTCCGCGGAAAAGTTCTTCCAATGTAATTTCAAGACCGCCTGCAATTTTGCTTATATTTTCCAGCGAAACATTCCTTTTTCCGCTTTCAATGGAGGCAAGATAAGTCCGATCCATATCTATCTGGAGAGCGAATTTTTCCTGGCTTAAATTGCGGGCCAGTCGTAACTCTTTTACCCTATATCCAAATTTTTCTTTTATGGTCATTATTATTACCCCCTATAAAGTATTATTATTTCTATTGCTGTTTTTGTGTCAACGGATTATAAGTAACAAACGCGGCGTTGAATAGCTTGGTTATTGACTATAAGTAACAATCATTGTATAATAACATTACTGCCGAAAGCCTGCAAATAAAAAGTCAAGCTAAATTTTAAAGAACATCGAAAATTTTATACAGGTTGAAAAATGGGTATTACAATTAGACCGCCAGAATATGCCGGTCTGAAAGAGTGCTGTGTGATGGTTAGTTTGACGTGGGAAGAGCGGCG
>CAJTHL010000027.1 GCA_910576205.1 Clostridia bacterium
CTCCGTTCCCTTGTGGCAAACATACGAATTGTTCCATCCGCGCCATCATATCCCCTTTCCCGAATCACTGCTCTGATCTGCTTGAAAGTTTTCCCCTCACTGAGCATATTTTTTATTTCCTGAGAATAGGGCTTTATTTTACTGGGAATCGTCGTATGGTAATAAGCGCTGGAAGGGTTAAAATCATCTTTCAGGTATTTTGCCACCGTCACCCTGTTTATTCCGACAATCCTTGCAATCTCACTTTTGTTCAATCCCTGTTTCCCGAATTCCCGTACTTGTTCCACTGTCTTCATTTTCTTTTTCACATTTGCGTTGTGCTCAGCGGCAGGTGCGTATTCTTTGACTGGTTTATCCCAGTAATCCCCCGTAGGTTTTCCATCATAATGGGATGCTTCCGTTGGGAGAATAAAATTTGCTGCCAGAATACGTGACAAAAATTTCTTTGCCGCATCCGTAAGCCCCTTCACCAGGTGAAAACGGTCACTGACCTGCTGCAGATGGCTTCCTGCCTGTTCAATGGCGCTTTTATAGGAAACAGAGCCGTCCCTGGATACAACTTCAAGATTCGGATAGCTTTTCAGCCATTCCGCCACATCCGCACTTTCCCGGGACGCCAGCAGGTCAATGATCCGGTGCGTGTCAATGTCTACCATGATAGTCCCATAGGTTTTTCTTTTCCGAAATGCAAAATCGTCAATGCAGACTTTTGTAACGGCTTCTTTCTCAGGAACTGGCATATCTTTTTTTTAAGAGACTGCAGATGGTGCTTTTGCCAACATCCGCAATCCCGTCTTTCAGCGTCCTGGAAGCAGTGGTGGAGCTTGTATTCAGGGAAACATCCACGATTTTTTCAATCAGGCGTTTTGTCTTTTTCCCTTTTTGTGCCAAGAAGTCGAAACGCTCTGCAAAAGTGGTGAACCCACAGTCTGGATTGTCGCAGAAGAATTTCCTGTTTTCAATAACGAATTTTGTTTTTTTGCCCATGATTGGAAGATCCTGAAAACTTTTTTCGTAACGGCTATGTATTCGCGCCGATTCAGAGCCGCAATAAGGGCATCTGCATATTTTTCTATTTGAGGCTGCATAAATAATGACTTCATTCCCTATTATTTTATGCTCCAGATAATCCAGATTTGAATCAAGCTCCTTGATAAATTCATCCATGGTATCCACTCCCGCAAACGCTTTAAAATTCATGCTTATTATACCATGTTTTCCCATTTGATAAAAGCTTTATTTCAACTAACTTCGGAAAGATTCGATTTTAGTTACAACCTTCACAAATGATTCCATTCTCTCGTCCTCCTATTCCAGTTTCGCATCTGTCCTTCCAGGTCTCTGGGTACTGGAAGGATTTCCAGCCGTTTCGCGTCTGTAATCCTTCCGGAAGCCTCTCTGGGCATCTGCCTGCCTTAATTATTTTGTTTCCGTATCCTCAGTTGACAAAAGCAAAGAGTTTCCGGAAAGCAAAAGCAGCGATTGTGGGAATAATGACGAATATCACTTTCTCACAAGCACTATTTTTGACTATTTTATCATATTTTTCCTCTTTTGGGTACTACCAAAACCAGCTTCTTTTTTAACATATCTGATATAAGCGTTACATTCCCGTCTGTTCACAGAGCCTCAGCCTAAAAAAGATGCCGTCTCCTTTAAGAAACGACATCCCTTTTTTCTTCCGTCTTACATATCCAGCGGATACTTATCCGTCAATCCCTTTACCAGGGCCTTTGCCTTTTCCGTAGCGCTCTCCCCCTCTTTGATTATAAGGGTAAGAGCCTCGGCAACCACGTCCATATCCGCTTCCTTAAGTCCTCTTGAGGTCACTGCCGGGGTTCCGATACGGATACCGCTGGTGACAAAAGCGGACTTGGGATCGTTTGGAATGGTATTCTTGTTTGCCGTAATGTTTGCCGCGTCCAGCAGATGCTCCACTTCCTTGCCTGACAGGTCAAAGGGGGTCAGATCTACCAGCATCAGGTGATTGTCCGTGCCGCCGGATACGATCTTAATGCCTCTGTCCAGGAGGCCTTTGCAAAGTGCCTGGGCGTTCTTTACGATCTGGGCCTGGTATGCCTTGTATTCCGGCGTCAGCGCCTCCCCAAAGCACACGGCCTTGGCGGCGATCACATGCATCAGCGGGCCCCCCTGGATGCCGGGGAATACGGCTTTATTGAAATTGAATTTGGCGGCTGTGTCCAGATCCGACATAATCATACCGCCCCTGGGGCCCCGCAGGGTCTTGTGGGTGGTGGTGGTGGTCACATGGGCGTAGGGAATGGGGCTTGGATGAAGGCCCGCAGCCACAAGGCCCGCAATATGGGCAATGTCCACCATCAGATAGGCTCCCACCTCATCCGCGATCTCCCGGAAACGCTTAAAATCAATGGTGCGGGCATAGGCGCTGGCTCCCGCGATTATCATTTTCGGACGGCACTCCAGGGCAATCCGCCGCACCTGGTCATAGTCCAGGAAGCCGTCGTCATTTACCCCATAGGGCACCACGTTGAAATATTTCCCGGAAAAATTAGCGGGGCTTCCGTGGGTCAGATGTCCGCCGTGGGCCAGATTCATGCCCATAATGGTGTCTCCCGGCTCCAGCATGGCAAATTCCACCGCCATATTGGCCTGGGCGCCGGAATGAGGCTGCACGTTTACATACTCACAGCCAAAGATTTCCTTTGCCCTGGCGATGGCCAGATCTTCCACCACGTCCACGCACTCGCAGCCGCCGTAATAGCGTTTTCCCGAGTACCCTTCCGCGTATTTATTCGTCAAAGGGCTTCCCATAGCCGCCATAACGGCCTTGCTCACCCAGTTTTCCGATGCAATCAGCTCAATATGGCTGTTCTGGCGGGCCATCTCCGCCTCAATCGCAGCCGCCACATCCCTGTCGGCAGTCTTAACCTCATCCAAAGAATACATATCTGATTTCCTCCATATTTAGTTCCGCATATGTCCCCGCATATGCTGTTTTTAGTTCTGTATCTCTTTCTTTTTTGCTCTGTCTTTCAAGAGCATACATTTGTCTTTACATGAACAAAAATCATTATAGGAGATATTCCAGGAAAATGCAAGCGTTTTTTCACCGGGAATCCGTTGTTTTTTCCGGCATGCTTTTCTACCGGAAATACAGCCACACAGCAACCGCCGCCTGCGCCAGGAAAATAGCGGGCAGTCCATAGCGGAAATACCAGTGTTTTGTCTTGTGGTGAAATACATGCATTCCCACAGTGGAGCCAAGGCTTCCTCCCAGCAACGCCACAAGGAACAAGGTCTTTTCCGGGACACGCCATTTTCCCCGGCGCGCCCTCTGCTTGTCCAGGCCCATGCTGGCAAAGCCCCAGAGGTTCATAAGCAAAAGGTATACAGCCGCAATTATGGTTAGCTGCGGGGAAACCACAAAAAAAACAGTTCTAAACTCCATAAAACCCCCCTCTTCTTTGTTTCCTGTCAAGTTCCAAGGTCCGGGTAACTCTCCTTTCAGAAAAAACCGCAGGCGTCAGACGTTTGTTCTGCCTCTGCCTGCGGTTTCTGTTCTGCCGCTAATACCTGCATTTTTTCCTTCAATTTCTCACAAATACCAGCAAGATCTCCTATACCGCCGCCTTCCTGGCGCCCATCCGCTGCCACACAACCGCGCCGGCCACAAGAACCAGGCCGATGACATCGCTTAAGATGCCGGGATAGAGAAGGGTCAGACCGCCCACAATGCTGATAAGCCGCACGGGAACGCTCATTTTCCTGTATACATATCCCCCAAGGCCTGCGGCCACACCAAAGATGCCGATAAGGGCCGTAATGCAGATCTGGATTACCTCAAGGGCATTGGTGTCCACAAAAAGCATAGCCGGGCTAAAGGCAAAAATATAGGGCACGATAAAGGCCGCGATGGCAAGTCTGGTAGCATTGAGAGCCGTTTTCATTGGCGGAGCCTTGGCAATAGCCGACCCGGCGTAGGCCGCCAGAGCTACGGGCGGCGTAATATCCGCTACGATACCGAAATAAAACACAAAGAAATGGGCGGCCATGGTAGGGATGCCAATCTCCGGGCTCATAAGGATCGGCGCACAGGTAGCCGCCATAATACAGTAATTGGCGGTGGTGGGCACGCCCATGCCCAGAATAATACAACAGATCATGGTCAGCACCAGGGCAATAATGGCACGTCCGCCGGACACGGACACAATAGCGGTAATCAGCTTGGAGGCAAGTCCCGTGGAGGTAATACATCCTGCCACGATACCGGCCATGGCGCAGGCCACGGCAACCGTAATAACGCCTTTTCCGCCTGCCTCCAGGGCATCAACGCACTTTTTCAGATTAATGCGGTTGTCCCTATTAAAAAGACCTACCACAATGGTCACACCAATGGCAACGGAAGCGGAAAACTGCATGGTCCTGGTATTGGTGGACACCAGAGCCACCAGCACCACCAGCGGAGCCAGCAGATAGATCTTGCGGATCAGAATGCCGAATCTGGGAAGCTCTTCCCTGGGAATTCCCCGAAGCCCCAGCTTCTTTGCCTCCAGATGGACGGCTATGTAGATTCCGGCGAAATACAACACAGCAGGCAGAATGGCCCGAAGAGCCACCTCCCCGTAACCAATCCCCATATACTCTGCCATAAGGAAGGCTGCCGCGCCCATAATAGGGGGCATAATCTGACCTCCCGTGGAAGCCGCCGCCTCCACCGCTCCCGCGAAATCTCCCTTATACCCTGTCTTTTTCATCATGGGAATGGTAACGGAACCTGTGGTCACCGTATTTCCCACCGAGGAACCCGACACCATGCCGCACAGGGCGGAGGAGATAACAGCCACCTTGGCAGGGCCTCCCGCAGAGGAACCGGCAATGGAATTTGCCAGGTCAATAAAGAAATTTGCAATGCCGGTACGTTCCAGGAACGCGCCGAAAATAATAAACACCACAATGTATTTGGAACACACGTCAATAGGCGTATTCATCACGCCGGAGGTGGTATAAAACAAGTCGTAAATCACCTTTCCAAACCGGACATTAGCAAAGGTATAGATGAGAAGCACGCCCACCACGCACAGAATGGGAATTCCCACGCTGCGGCGGCACAGCTCCATCAAAGCCAGAATGGAAATAATCGCCATGGCTACCATGACGGGATTCTGGGTCACCTTGGTGGCCTGCATGAGAATGTCCTTTGCGTTAAAGGAAAAATACACAAAGCCCGCGGCCCCCAGTATCATAATAAGAATGTCATACCAAGGCATATGATTGACGCGGGTATCCCCCTTTTTGGCCGGAAAGTTCAGATATCCGATCACCAGAATCATGGCCAGGAAACGGGTCAGACCGATTTCCCGAAGCCCTTTTCCAAACAAAGTAAAATAGATACTGTAAAGAGAGAAAGCCACAATCAGCCAGCGGATCGCCAGCTTCTGCCATCCCTCCCAGACACGGACGTTGGATTCCCTGTCATATTTCTTCATAACCTCTTCCACATCAGCAGCTGTTCCGACACCTGTATCTTCCACCAGAACAGGCTCCCCGGAAGCCTTTTCATTCTTTTTCCTAAAACTCATACACATTCCCCCTTATTCTTTATCCTCAGTTTTGCATCCTGTGAAACACATGCATTCCCGCCCGCTTCCGGATGGGAGCGCATCTGTCCCACATATACAAAGGGCTGCGCCGGATGACCCGCCGCAGCCGCTTTACTGTCCATGCAGGATATCATTTTACTTCATCATTCTGCATCATTGTCCCCAATTATTTTGTGGAAACTTCCAGTCCCTTCTCTCCAAAATATTTCGCCGCGCCGGGATGGTACGGAACTGCCGTTACGGATGCGGCAAAATCCAGATCCAGCTCTGCTCCCTTGGCATGAGCGGAAGTAATGGTATCTACATTCTCAAAAATGGCGGATACAAAGTTGTACACATCATCCTCAGATACATCGTCCCGGGCGATTACCACTGCGCCAACGGCAACGGTGGTTGCGTCCTCTGCCATGTTGTAGGTGTCAGCTGCGATTACGTTCTTCGTGTAGTAGGGGGATGTCTCGATAAGCTTGTTAATATGCTCGTCGTCCAGGCTTACCAGATACACATCCTTGGAGGTGGACAGGGAGGTCACTGCCGTGGTGGGCGCTCCCGCAACCACGAAGGCCGCGTCGATCTTGCCGTCCTGCAGGCTCTCTGCGCTGTTTCCGAAGTCCTCAAGGGTGGGGTTGATATCATCCTCTGTGAGGCCGTACGCCCCAAGAATATCGATGGCGTTAAAATACACGCCTGAGCCCGGTGCACCGATGGATACGTTCTTTCCCTTCAGATCCTCCACGGTCTTGATATCGGGATTGCAGGTAACGATCTGCACCTGCTCCATATACAGGGCCGCTACGGTGGAGAATCCCTCTACGGGCGCGCCGTCAAACAGATTGGTGCCGTTGTAAGCATAAGCCATAACATCAGACTGTACAAAGCCAAGCTGGGCGTCTCCCACTTCCATAGCCTCAATGTTTGCCTTGGAGCCGCCGGAGGTGATAGCCGTCACCTTTGTTCCGGTAGAACCGCTGATCTGACCTGCCAGAACGCTTCCGAACCCATAATATGTACCCTGGTCTCCGCCGGTGGTGAACTTAAGCTCTGCGCCGGAGCCGGTGGTTGTCCCCTGGGACGCCTCCTCAGAACCGCCCTCCTGGGTGTCTGCTTCCGGAGCGTCCTCCTGTGTATTGGTCTCCGGAGCGGTCTGCTCTTTACCGCCGCAGCCTGCCAGGCTGGCCGTCAGCATCACGATCATCAATACAGATAAAAACTTTTTCATGCTTCCTTCCTCTTTTCCTAGATTTATGCCGGAATCCTGTATACTCTGCATATTTTATGGGACATAGCCCCTTCCATAAGCACGAATTCCCACATATACATGTACTTTATCACATTTTTTGTGAATTTTCAATTATTTTTTACAAGCCTCGTACAAAGATCCCGTTAAGAATCCTCTTTCTGTCCCTTATTCCTCCTCTTTTGCCACTCCGATGCGTATTCCCAGCTCCTCAAGCTGTCTGTCGTCCACTGTGTCCGGGGCGTTGGTCATAAGGTCCGAGGCATCCTTTACCTTGGGGAAGGCGATGACTTCCCGGATACTGTCGGCTCCCGTCATCAGCATAATGAGACGGTCGAAGCCGTAGGCCAGCCCTGCGTGGGGGGGAACGCCGTATTTAAAAGCCTCCAGCAGGAAGCCAAACTGTTCCCGGGCCTGCTCCTTTGTAAAGCCCAGCACCTCAAACATTTTCTCCTGGATATCGTTCTGGAAAATACGCACGCTTCCGCCCCCCAGCTCCGTGCCGTTTAACACGATATCATAGGCCTTTGCCCGCACAGCTCCCGGGTTCGCATCAAGCTTGTCCAGATCTTCCTCCATGGGCATGGTAAAGGGATGATGCATGGCTACAAAGCGGTTCTGCTCCTCTGACCACTCCAGCAGGGGAAATTCCGTAATCCACAGGAAGTTGAACTGGTTTTTGTCAAAAAGCTCCAGTTTCCGGGCGATTTCCAGGCGCAGGTTGCCAAGCACGTCCCAGACCACCTTGTTTTTGTCAGCGGCAAATAAAAGCAGGTCTCCCGGCTGTCCCTCCATGGCCTCTGCCAGGGCGGACAGCTCCTCTTCCTTCATAAACTTTGCAAAGGAGGATTTAAAGCTTCCGTCCTCCTGGACTGCCAGATAGGCAAGTCCTTTCGCGCCAAAGCCTTTTGCAAACTCCACCAGGGCGTCGATTTTCTTCCTGGGCATAGCCGCCTGCCCTTTGGCGTTGATTCCCCTAACGGAACCGCCGTTTTCCAAAGCAGAGGTAAACACGCCGAAACCGCAGCCCGCAACCGTCTGGGACACATCCTTAAGCTCCATGCCAAAGCGCGTGTCCGGTTTGTCGGAGCCGAAGCGGTCCATGGCTTCCTGCCAGGTCATTCTCTGGATGGGCAGCAAAATATCCAGGCCGATGGCCTCCTTGAAAACCTTTTTGAGAAGCCGCTCGTTTACATCAATCACATCGTCGATATCCACAAAGGACAGCTCCATATCGATCTGGGTAAATTCAGGCTGACGGTCGGCCCGCAGGTCTTCATCCCGGAAGCATCTGGCAAGCTGGAAATACCGGTCGTAACCGGAACACATGAGAAGCTGCTTAAAGAGCTGGGGGGACTGGGGCAGGGCGTAAAAGCTGCCCGGGTGTACCCGGCTTGGCACCAGATAGTCCCTGGCTCCCTCCGGAGTGCTCTTCATCAGCATAGGCGTCTCGATCTCCAGAAAGCCCTCCTCCACCAGAAATGCCCGCACGGAGGCCGCTACCTGGCTTCGCAGAATAAGATTGCGCTGGATATCCGGCCTTCGCAGATCCAGGAACCGGTATTTAAGCCGCAGCTCGTCCCTGGTCTTGCTGTTCTCCTCAACAGGAAACGGCGGCGTCTGGGCCTCGGAAAGAATCCTAAGCTCCTTTGCCCGTATCTCGATCTCTCCAGTCTTCAGATTTGTATTGACAGCCCCGGAGCGCTCCTCCACGGTTCCCACCACGGCAACACAGAATTCGCTTCGCAGGCGTTCCGCCTTCCCGAAATTCTCTGCCCCACAGTCCGCTTCCTCAAAGATTAACTGAAGAATCCCGGAGCGGTCCCTTAAATCCACGAAAATAATGCCGCCTTTATTTCTGCTCTTCTGCACCCAGCCCATAACGGTGACCGTCTGTCCGGTCTGCTCCTTCGCCACCTCCGTACAGCGGTGGGTGCGTTTTAAACCTTTCATTGACTCTGCCATAACTATTCTCCTCTATTCCAGTTCCGCATCTGCCCTTCCCGCCCCCTGGGTACTGGAAGGATTTCCGGCTGCCAAGGCATCCTGAAATCCTTCCGGGGGGACTGGCCGGGCTGATGCTGTTTTCCAGTTCCGCATCTAATTAATCTCCATACACCTTACGGAATTCCCTGTATCCTTCAGCCTCCAGCAGCTCCACCTGGCGCTTCATATTCTTGCGCATGGGCTGCACCGATACGATGACGCCGGTCTCCCTAAGCTCTTTTGCCTGGGCAAAGGCCTCCATTCTCTTCTCCAGGGGCGCCTTTTTGTCTATGAGATAGGCCACGCTGTTTTCCGGCACCTTGAGGCCCTCCCCCATATGATCCTTTAAAATGGTGAGAATCCGCTCAAACCCAATGGAAAATCCGCTGGCGCACACGTCCGCGCCGCTGAACCTGCCGATCATCTTGTCGTAACGGCCACCGCCGGCTATGGAAAAGCCGTAGCCGTCGATGCTCACCTCAAAGACAGGCCCTGTATAATAGCCCATTCCCCGCACAAGCGTCGGGTCAAAGACAACTTTTACCCCGCCCATGGGCTTCACGCAGGCAAGAATCTCCTCCAATCCTTCCACCACCCTGGGATCCAGATATTTTTCTTCTATATTTTTACAGAATTCCCCGCAGGTGATATTCCGGGAAATCTCCTCATACATGGCCAGGTACGCGTCCACCGCCTGGGCCTCGTATCCGTTTTCCAGAAGCTCCCCCCGGATGCCGGAAAGACCGATCTTGTCATATTTATCCAGGGAAATCAAGACGCTGGGGATATCCTCCTCCTGGAAGCCTGCCTGCAGGGCCGCCCCCTTAAGAATCTGCCTGTCGTTGACGTGAATGGTGAAATCCTGGATTCCCACCTGGGCAAATATTTTCAGCAGCATATCTGCCGTGGCCCCAATCAGCTCAATCTCCGCCAGGTTTGTCTCGTCTCCCAGAATGTCGATGTCACACTGGGTAAACTGCCGGAACCGCCCCTTCTGGGGATTGTCCGCCCGCCAGACGTTTCCAATCTGCAGGGCCTTAAAGGGCGTGGGCAGTTTTTCCTTATTGTTGGCGTAATACCGGGCCAGGGGCACCGTCAGGTCATAGCGCAGGCCATTGTCCGCCAGCTCCCCATTCTCCGCCTCCAGGGCGCGTTTTAAGTCCGCTCCCCGCTTCATAACCTTGAAAATCAGCTTTTCGTTGTCTCCCCCCTGTCTGGAGGTGAGATTTTCAATATGCTCCATTACCGGAGTCTCAATCTCCAGAAAGCCGTACCGGGCGTAGGTCTCCTTAATCATTTCCAGAATCCGCTCCCGAAGGCGCATGTCCGAGGGCAGCATGTCGCACATTCCCTTTACCGGGGTCTTAATAAACTTCATCTTTTTCCTCCTATTCCAGTTCCGCATGTACCCTTCCAGGGGCCCCTTCGGGCACATGCTGTTTATTCCAGCTTTGCATCATTCAGGTATTCTTCAATCTTCACCCGCAGCCCCGGGTTCTCCCAGCTCTCCTTCCACGCTTCCTCGTGAATGGCCTGCTGGAAGGCCAGAAATACCCGCATATCATAATTTTTCATCTCATCGATCATAATACGCACCGCCGTCTCCGGATCAAAGGCCTTCCGGTAGGGACGGTCGGAGGTCAGGGCCGCGTACACGTCGCAGACCCGCAAAACCCTGGCTCCAATAGGAATCCCGTTTCCCTGGAGATTCTCCGGATAGCCGGAGCCGTCGTAATTCTCGTGATGATACAGGATGCTCTCTATAATAAAGTCCGAATAGTCGTACCGGATCAGTATTTCATAGCTTAGGCGGGAATGCATGCGCACGTAACGCATCTCCTCCACGCCGAATTCGTCCTCATTTCCCTCATAGAGATAAGCCGCCACCTTAAGCTTGCCGATATCGTGGATGGCTCCCGCGATGGCAAGCTCGTAGCACATATTTTCATAGAGCCCCAGCTTCTTGGATACATGGTAGGCCAGGTTGCTGACCTGGATGCCGTGGTTAAACTCATCGCTGATGTATTTTTCCAGTTTCTTTGTGTTTACATAATCCTTCATATCTTTGCCTTTTGTGTTTGTCAGAACCTTCTTACCATTATATTTTCCGCAGTAGAAACTGTCAAGTATTTTGGTAACGCAAATAAGAGCCTAAGGACGGCCAGAAGGCCCATGGAACGTTACCGTAATCCATGCGCCTTCTCGTCCTTCCCTGTTTAAGCCAGAATATCCAGCCCTTTTGTTTCCCCGGTCTTTCCTGTTACCAGGGATGTGATGCTCTCATCCGCGAAGATCTCGTCCAGCAGGCCAGCCGGAATGGGATTTCCCTCTGTCCAGCCGGGAACCCTCTCTTTGATGGCGTCAGATACCCGGCCCGAGATTTCCAGATGCAGCTGACTCAGAGTCCAGGCCGCGGACAAGCGGTCCTCCCGCTTCAGTGTCTTGTAGTATTCGTTGTTTTTCCGGTAATAGGCGTCCCACTCCGCCTCATTGTCCCCGGACATGCCGTTGTATTTGTAGTAGGCCCCTTTTACGTCCGCCAATACATGCTCCTTCATCTCCTGGGACACCGGAATAATTTTCCGGTAATCGCTCCTGCCTGTGACGCACATGCCCTCCACGCCGTAGGAATTTTTATAATGTCCCGAAAGCAGGTCTTCCAGGGTGTTTCTGCCCCCAACTCCCCTGCGCCTGGCGCCGGAGGACCCGCCGCCAAAGCTTACGCCGGCCTTTATGACTTTTCTATTTATCCCGGTTTTGCCATTTTCCCCGGAAAAGAACCGCAGGCTGTCTAAGTTATTTCCTATACGCATCCCGGATCCCTCCCTTCCAGAATTTTCCTTTCTGTCTGTCTCTCCTGCTCCTCCTGCTTTGCAAGCTTTCTCTTTTCGGCACTCTCCTCCTGGATTTCTATATATTTCACCCTAAGCCTTCTTTTCCTGGCCTGCTCCGCCCGGAACTGCTCCATCTCCTCCCTGGTGGGGCCCGTCAGGGTTCCGCCGCTGCCTGTGACGGTGCAGTTGCGCACATTTCCGTTTTCGTCCAGGTCAAACACATAGCTCTTTCCTGCCTGGTGGGCGGCCACATTGCCTCCATAGGATGCTGCCACCATATTGTCCCAGCGGTCATAGTCCTCCTTCCACTCCTGAAGCTTCGCCACAATCTGCCGGGCGTAAGCGGGATCCGCGTCCATTTTCTGCTGCAGGCTTTCTGGTATGAGAATGGCAATCCGCCCGGGACCGACGCTTCCGTAATTTTTCTGAAGGTCTGCCCGTGTCTGGGGCGGGTTTTCCCCCACAGGCCTCCAGTCGTTTAAGGCATCCGCGCCGGTATCCGGCCGGAAATATTCCCAGAAGGGAAAATCGTTTCTCTGCCAGTATGCGGCGGAAATGCTGGCGTTTCCCACATGGGTGACAACCCTGTACATGGGAAATGCGTCCGCAAAATTCACGGCCCCTGGCTTTCCTGCGCTATACGCCCTGCTGATACCGGAGACAAAGTCCATGGAACCTGCCATTTTGCTGGCGTATGCCGCCTTAAAGGCGCTCGCCGCATTTCTGTCCGTGATTTTGGACAAGCGCTCCTGGTAGGACTCCCCCATATACGTTCCTGTTTTGTTTCCGGCTGTCCTCTCCAGCGCCACAAGCTCCCCAAAGCCTATGCCTCTGACGATTCCCCTGCCTGTTTCCTTTTGTCCTGCCGGATAAATCTCTCCCGGCCTGCCTGTCACCTTAAGCTCCATTACCATTTCCCCTTTCATTTTTCATCATCACAGACAGGATAAACACCCTGCCCACAGCCTTATAATCCATGGTTCCCCCGTATTTCTCCGCCGTACACCGGATGTTGGAGAGGCCTATGCCATGGGCATTTTTATCCGTCTTATTTGTAGGCAGAAGCCTCTTTGTCCCCATTCCCGAAAGCTTTCCGTCAAAGCTGTTTTCCACCTTCAGAATCAGAAGCTTCCCCTTCATCCAGGAGCTTAAGCGGATAAAAGCTTCCGCCTCCGGCTCGCGTTCTATTAACCTTCCACAGGCCTCAATGGCGTTATCCAGGGCATTTCCCAGAATAATGCCAAGGTCGTAGCTTAAGATTTCCAACTCCCGGGGAAACAAAAGCCGGTCCGCGTCCAGCGTAATCCCCGGTATCTCCCGCTTCGCCTCGTGGTATTTCATGTTCAGCAGTGTATCCGCAACGGGATTTCCTGTCTGGAACTTAAGCTCCAGCTTTTCAAAGTCCCGGTTCCATTCCTCCAGATAAGTCTGAAGCTCCTTATTTTCCCCGGCCGCTCCTCCCTCCAGCAGACGTCCCATAACAGCCAGCGTATTTTTCATATCGTGCTTCATGCTTCGAAGGCCGGAATACACCCGCTCCATCTCCACCATATGCCCCTTAAGGCTCTCCACCTGTTTTTCCAGAATGATTCTGCCGCTTCGCTCCCTGTTCCTAAAGATCATATCCTGGAAGAGCTTACTCCCCTGCAAAATGGAAAGCAGCGACAAGAGCAGCACAGCCGGAAGCAGCGCCCTCAATATGGGATACCTGTCATACACCAGCCGCGAAACGCCGTCCTCCACGGTAACCATGATAATGCGAAGCAGCATACAAAGCGTAAGCCCCACAGCCGCCGGCGTAAGGAGAAACAAAAGCTCCGTCCTGTTTATTTCATATTCCTTTTCCCGGAAATCCCCCACAATCTTCCGTAGGGGCAGATATAAAAGCAAAGCCATCGCCGCGTATTCCAGAAGCCACCCTGCCGCCAGCCCCCCGTTTATGGCTGCGCCAAGGATCCTCCCGGATGAAAACATCCCCCTGCCCGCGCACCAGCTCCAAAACTCCAGAAGCCCGTCTCCTATTTCCCCCACCAGGATTACTGTGGTATAGCGGCCAATATCCGCTACCGCCTGGAAAGTCACCACCAGAAAAAATGTCAGCAGACGAAAGGCCCGGTAAAAGCACACCGCAATCCCGCCCAGAATCAGAAGAGACAGGATAAGCTTCCCCACCGCAGTCCTATAGTCCCCATTTCCCGCAAATTCCAGAAAAGACAGGGCCGTTCTGGCCGTGATATAAACGCCTGCTGCCAGAACGCCGCTCCATTTTCCGGGAAACTTCCTGGCCTCCAGAAAGTTTCCATAAAAATACTGCAGGCAATACCCCTGTAGCAGAAAGAGAAAGGCGGGAAAAACAATTCCTATGGCTTCAGACACCGGGCACACCCCCATTCTGCAAATACCACATATAGGCCTTCACAAACTCCCCGTATTTCTTTTTCGCCGGATAGACCCGGTGGCCGCCCGTCAGGATAATGCCCCCACTTCCATACTCTGTGATATGGGCCATATTCACAAGATACCCCCTGTGGCAGCGGTAAAACGCTTCCCCAAGCTGTGTTTCCAGCTCATCCATGACCCCGTAGATCTCTGTGCTGCCTCTGGACGTATGAATCTCCACCTTCTTCCCCCGGCTCTCAATGTACAGAATATCCGCCTGGTCCAGGGTAAGATTTTTCGCCTTGAGAAAAAGAGCCCGCCGTTCTCTTTTTCTCCCCGCCTCCTTTACGGCGTTTTCCAGAACTCTGGAAAACTTACCCTGATCCAGCGGCTTTAACAGGTAGTGGAAGGCGTACAGATCAAGGGCCTCGAACACATACTCCTTAAGCCCTGTCACAAAAACCAGAACCGTCTCTTCCTGCCGGGCCCGCAGGCTCCCGGCCGTTTCCAGGCCGTTTGCCCCCTCCATCTCTATGTCCAGAAACACAATATCAAAGCGTCTCCCAGATCCCAGCAGCTCTTCTCCTGCGGCATAAGCCTCCACCTGGGCTTCTGGCTCCTGCCTCCGGATCCACCCGCACAATTCCTCCCTTATAGCCTTTTCATCGTCCACCACAGCAATATCCAGCATGTTTCCCTCCCAGGCTTATAAACGCCTTCTCTTATTATATCGACAGGTTTCTTTTATTTCCCAGGCAAATGGAACGAAATGCATAGTTTTCGGGAATGAACGGCCTGGGACTCCAGAATTTGACATCCCGCCTCCGGTTCCGTAAACTATCCCTTATGGGATTCTTCCCCTCCAAAAAGCGTTTTTTACTTTCGAAAAAAAGTTAAGTGTTTTTCGTCTTTTTCCCGTACTATATACGACCGGTCAGGCAATACGAAAAGAGGTGAGGCTATTGAATGACGAAAAAACCATCCAGGCAATCCGGATGCGGAATGAAAAAGTAATCGGCGAAGTGATTAAGGCATATTCCCGGCTTCTGTGGTCGGTTGCAGGCGCAGTCCTGAACAATATCGGCTCTGTCCAGGACATGGAGGAATGTGTGGCTGACACATTTATCTACCTGTGGGAGCATCCGGAAAAATACAATCCCAGCCGCGGAAAGCTGAAAACCTGGCTGTCCATTATCGCAAGAACCCAGGCCGTAAACAGATGCCGGGAAATCACAAAGAGAAACACCGTTTCTCTGGAAGATACAAATTTACCGGATTGCCTGGGCATTGTGGAGGGAATTATGCGAAAAGAGGCAAAACAGACCTTGCTGGCCGCCGTAAACGCCCTGGGCGAACCGGACCGGGAAATCCTGCTGCGCCGCTATTTCTACGACCAGAAGCCCCGGGAAATCGCCCTTGCCCTGAATTTAAGCGTCAAACAGGTGGACAACCGCTTATACCAGACAAAGAAGAAGCTGCGCCAGGCGCTTTCCAGATAAAACAGCATACACCTTAAAAGGAAGATGCAGAACAGGAGGTTTTACTATGAATTCTTTTAAGAAAACGAATTTACAGAATATCCGGAATATTTTCGAAGAAAAAACCGGCGTAGACTTAAGCCAGCGCCAGCGCCCCCATGTCCGTCTCGTGAAAATAGCGGCGCCTCTGGCCGCCATTATGATTCTCTGCCTTGGCATGACGGTCTCCGCCTTCAGCCTCTTCTCCTCCCTGGAGGAAGATGACCTGGCAATCCGCGCCGCCTATGAGGGGGAGGGCATCGTATCCGTCCATGTAGAAAACAGATCCGGTAAGGAACTGCATTTTGAGCCCCGGCTAAAGCTTATGCGCTGGGCCTCCAACGAGGAAATCAAGCCTGTCTCCGATGATATTGCCTTTACGGGAACAATATTTGAGGCCCACTCCAGCGGCGTCATGACCATTGATCTCTCCAGAGCCTATGACCTGGACATGCTGGAGCAGCCCCTTGTGGACGACTACTATTATTTTGTCCTGACCAACAACAACTTTGCCTTTGGGCAGGACTGGATGTGTTCTGTGGAATTTGCCGCTCCCATCCTATCCCCCCAAAAAGAGCCCACGCCGGTGGCCCCGGGGGAGGCGGATCCAGACCTCGTGGCGGAAATCCTGGAGGAGCTGAAGCCCTACTTCGAAATCTATACCCTGGATCCCCATGAGCGGAACCGTCTGGCCCGGGAATATGTAGCCCAGTGCCAGGATCTGCTTGGGCAGATCGACGGAACCGTCGTCGCCCCCGTGTCCCCCATGGAATTTACCATGACAGATTCTGACCAGCAGGTGATTTTTGACCCTGAAGTGCCCCTGGATATGCAGCTACAGCTCACAGGTCTCCACCGCCGCGTAATGGACGGCTATGACAAAATTATCGGCGCGTCTGAAACAGACAGCGCCCTGGTGTTAAGCGCCTATATTCCCCAGAAAAAAGGGGACATAGACGGAGGCGTGGATATCCCTCTCATCTATGTTTTCATCTATAGCACAGAGGACATACATTCTCCAAAGGACTATGCCTTTATCCGGGGGCAGCTTAAAACCTTTGAGGAACTGGAGCCCTGCAAAATCTACGAGGACGCCCAATATGTCTGCTACAATGCCACGCCTCTCTTCTACACAGATCTTTACACCTATGTGGAGAGCATGGTCAGCCAGAGAAGCGATGTGTATTTTGACGGGCAGGTGTGGAAGCGGGTGGAGAATATCTACACCTATTACAGCGAAAACATAGGGAAGCTCCTGGGTTACCGGGACACTGCGCCTGCGGACGACACCCCTTCCGTCCCCTGAACCGCTGTCTCTTTGGGAGGCTTTTCCGTCCGGCCAATATACCGCTCCACATTTTTTACATTTTCCACCCGTTCCAGCTGGTTTCCGGGGAAGGCGAACTTGGTGATAGCTCCGGCCCCGGCGGCCAGGATGGTCTGCTTCTCTTCCATTATAAGTCAAAAAAACTTATTATGAATTCCTATTACAATTCATTGATAGTTGCTGTAATTGGCATGTTTCTAATCCGCTTTGCCGGTGCATATACTGCTGCCGCAGCAGAAGCTGTATCGAATACAACAATAATAGCAATCAAAACTATCGGCAGACTCCACTGGCTTCCAAAAAACCGTGTAACCAGTTTCACATACAAAAAGCGGCTTAAAGCAATTCCTATACCACTGCCAACTATAAGACCAGAAATAGCGTAAGTAAAGGCTTCTGCAGCAATCATCCGGGTAAGCTGTTCCCCATCCATACCAACCGCCCTCATAGCTCCATACTGCTTTATTCGGGCAGTTACACTCATAGAAATACTGTTGATTATGTTAAACAGCGTAATCATGGCAATGATTGCCATAAAACTATACAGCAGAAATTTTGTAGCCAGATAGGTATTGGCATCTTCCTGATTACGCTGACGCTGATCCTCAAAAATAACATTGCTTTCCGTAAGACTGTTGATTTGTTTTACCGTTTCATCCGTAGCCTTGCTGCTTAATTGTATTCCTATCATACTGTAATTCTGTTCCCCTGTCAGCCGGGTAAAAGTTTCCTGTGAGCAGATTATGCTGTATTCGCTGGGATACAGCCCACTGGATATGCCGCATACAACCTCAATCTCCTGTCCAGCTACCTGAATGACGTCTCCAACTTTTATCGGATTATCTTTATTCAAAACTGTCATAGCCTTGCCACCGTCCCCATAAACTTCCGATAAATTTCCCTGCACAAGACTATCCTCTGCACAGTCCAGCATATATTGGCTGTATGACGTTATATTTACATGATTAATCTCCTGCCGCGAAGAAGTAACCGGAACATTCTCCATGTAGGAGCTGCCCCAAATATGCTCTACACCGGTAATCCCACTGACAGCATCACTTAAACTCTGATCCAGTACACGCTCATTTGCATAGCCGGCAAGGGTAATATCTGGTTGCCATGACCGCATTGAGGGAATCAGCTCATGCACAAACTCCAACCCTACTGAAATGCAAAGAAACAGTATAATACTAAGTGAAAAGCTGGCAGTCAATAAAAACCAGTTTTTCTTAGATGCTGTTGCATGGTGAATACCCAATGTCTTTTCAACCTTTCTGATATTCCGTTTTGTTGTATGACGTACAGAAAGTGCCACATCCGAATTTCCAGAAACCGCTGCCATAGGAGAAACTTTAGATGCACGTTTTGCAGGAGACTGCGCTGCCAGCAGGACAGTTACAATTCCAACCATCGCCCCACTGATTAGTCCAACAGGACTAAAGGCAAATACAGGCATAGTGGCAAATTCACCGCCAATTCCATAACGGAGAAATACACAAATCCCCCATTCAATTACCGTACCTGTGATTAACCCAACAGGCACAGCCGTTTTGCACCAATTTAACGCTTCCAGCCGTACATACCGAATAATCTGCTGGCGGCTTGCACCAATACAGCGCATCATTCCAAAAAATTTTGTCCGCTGCGCTACATTGCTGTTCATACTGCCGGAAATCATCAATACGCCAGCCAATAATACTAAAACGAACAAGACTACCGCTATTCCGTAAATTCTCTTCATAGATTCATTGCTGCTTTGTCCGGCAAGACCCATAATTACTGTATTTTCCGAAATATCTTCCTCCGGCAGATCATACTGCTGTCTGATTTCCGTAATGATACCGGATGCCTTTGACACATCCTGAAATTGAATATAACAACTTGGGTTAATCGGAATATTGTTTTGTTCCATGATTGAGATATACGCATCCCGCATCATATATACAGCAACCAGATAGGTCTGCCCTTGATAAGTGTCAGCGTCATCCGACCCAAAACCGCATACCGTAAAATCCGTATCTCCCGAAGGTGTCTTCACCGTCACATGATCACCAATCTTTACATCTAACGCAAGTTTCGCATTGGAGCTAAGCATAATGTCATTGTCACTCTGCGGCAGACTGCCTTCTTCAAGGGTATTGACAAGCTCTGTCAGATAAATACTGTCAGTGCCGTATAATGCAGCTTTTTTCTCCCCGATATAGAAAGGCTGGTCTGCGTCTGTGTTAAATGTTTCTGACCAGCCGATGGCGGCAACATCCGGACGCTGGCTGATTTCTTCTGCTGTGTCCCGAGAGATATTTTCCAACCGGATATGCCAGTTTCCATGTTTCTGCTGCAGCCCCTCACTTTTTGCCCGAATAAACATATCCGCCATACTGAAAATCGCAGTTACAAGCAACACGGAAATAATAATACAGAAAATCGTCATGCGGTTCTGCCGTTTCCGCACCTTTCCCGAAATGGGCACAAGGCTTAAATAACTTTTCATTCCCTGCACCTCCCCAAATCAGTAAGTTCTCCGTCTGACACCTGCAGGATACGGTCTGCTGTCTGTGCAATACTGCGGCTGTGTGTAATCATAATAATTGTCTGCTCATACTTCTTTGATGCTTCTTTTAACAGCGCAATCACTTCGCTGGTATTCTGCGAATCTAAATTTCCCGTCGGCTCATCTGCAAGTATTAAAGCCGGACGGGTAAACAAAGCACGCCCAATCGCCACTCTCTGCTGCTGTCCGCCGGACAACTGACTGGGCAAATGATTCCGGCGTTCTTTCAAATTCAATACATCCAGTAAATCCTCCAAATATTTTTTGTTTGGCTTCTGGTAATCCAAAAGTGCCGGAAAGATAATATTCTGCTCCACTGTCAGTTCGGGAACAAGGTTAAATGCCTGAAAAATAAATCCAATATTTCGGCGGCGGAATACGGTAAGATGCCTTTCTTTCATGGAAAACGTATCTTTTCCATCAATCATTACTTTGCCGGAAGCAGGCACATCCAATGCGCCCAGCATATTAAGCAGCGTACTTTTGCCGGAACCAGATTCTCCTACTACCGCAACAAATTCTCCTTTTGGAACTGAAAAACTAACATTTTTCAAAGCATGGACAGCATTTTCCCCTGCTCCATAAGTTTTTGAAATTCCATTCACTTCCAATAAGTTCATGCTATGCCTCCTATTACTTTTTTGATCTGATAAAATCATGGGTGTTATTCCTCCTTCAGCAAAGAAGTATAACACCCAATCCTTACTCTGATATTTCTCTAAGCCGACAATTCTGTAATGTTCTCCTCCAAAACAAACAAATTTCATACTATTTTGTAGTTTCTAAAATATTTATAATAAAAGCGCTCCCTTTTCCCAAAACACTGTCTACTTTAATATTGCCGCCATGCAGTTCAACAATCGTCTTTGCCAGAGGCAATCCAAGTCCAATCCCCTGTGTATCTTTAGAAAAACGGCTGCGGTAAAAACGCTTAAAAATATGATAGACATCCTCGGAATGTATGCCACACCCATTATCTTCCACTACAATCTGTAACATATCCGGCATCTGTTTCCATTCAACACAGATATGTTTTCCTGCATCCGTATGGTCAAAAGCATTTTTTACAAGATTGCTGACCGCTTCTATCATCCATTCACGGTCACAAAAAAGCATAATATCATCATCTCCGGAAAGGATAAGCTCTTTTTGCTCCTGTTTTGCACGATATGCAAAATGCTGTTCAATATCATGCATCATGTCAGACACATTCTCAAAATTTTTCTCAATAACAATCGCTCCGGCATCTAGTCTTGTAATTTTCAGCAGGTTTTGTACCAATGCTTCGATGCGGTCAAGTTCCTGCTCTGACAAAATGGTAAATTCCTTTAAGTCCGGAAGATTTTCTGTTTCACTTTGTAAAATACCATTATAAATATTAAGAGCAGCAAGCGGTGTTTTCAACTGGTGGGAAATATCCGATATGGTATCCTTCAGAAATTCCTTTGTCCGAAACTCGTTCTCTATATGTGCGTTCAATACCGACACCAACGTATTAACCGAATGAAAAAGCTTGTACATTTCACCCTCATCATCACATTCAATGCGGGCATCCGTGTCTCCTATAAGATAATCATCTATTTCTGCCACTGCTGTTTCCATGATTTTATACTGCTTACGAAAGTAGCAGAAGCAGAGAAGCAGAATCCCACATCCCATAAACAGAGAAAGAATAAAGAGTGCAAGCAGACAATTTCCGTGAAGTCTCAACAATATAACCTGTGACAGAATCGTATTGCAAAATAAAAACAGGGATATTCCGATAAACAGTGTCTTAATATTTTTGTTTGTAAAGATTCTCATAAAAATCCCCCATCAAATAACATTCCATTTATATCCCATACGTCTTACGGTCAAAATCATTTGCGGATCGCTGGGATTGTCCTCAACTTTTGTCCGCAGTCTGCGGATATAGACATTCAGCGTATTGTTATCTATATAATTTCCTTCATTATCCCACAGGTTTTCTAAAATCTGCTCTTTGGAAAGCACCGTACCCGGATTTTGCATAAACAGACACAGCAACTTATACTCTCCTGCCGTCAAATCCAAAAGCTCTCCATTTTTATAAACCTTTCCCTGTGTCAAAATCGCCTTTAAACCATTAGAATGAATTTCTGTTTCTGACTGCCCAAAATCACCTGCACGTCTTAACAGCGCATTTATCCTGGATAACAGCACTCCCAATTTAAAAGGCTTTGTAATATAGTCATCGCCGCCCATATCCAGTCCCATAATAATATTGACCTCCTCATCTGATGCTGTCAGAAAAATTATAGGTACTTTTGAGGTCTGGCGGACTTTTTCGCATATTTCAAAACCGGAACCGTCAGGAAGTGAAACATCTAAGATTAACAGGTCATACTTCCCCTCTGCCCAGACAGTATCCACTTCTTTTATCGTCCTTGCCACTTCCAGTCCATAGCCTTGCTTGCGGAGTGCGAAGGAAAGCCCGTTAATCAAGCTTAAATCATCTTCCAGCAATAATATATTACTCATAATCCTGCTCCTTTTTTTCCCACATACCCATTAGTTGGCTTCTTTACATAGTAAATGGTAAACCACACGTGCCTATCAGTGTATCCTTAAGTGTGCGATAATCGTGTAAAGTTGAAAAAGTTTATGCAAACTTTTCACACTATACACAATGGGAGGACACACTATGAATACCAGATTGGCAGCCACAAATATCCGAATCCAACAATGGACTGCCGTTTTCAAGG
>CAJTHL010000028.1 GCA_910576205.1 Clostridia bacterium
GGGACTGTCTCCATGTGGGGGACAATGAGGTGGCAGACATAGCCTGCGCGAAGGCGGCGGGAATGGACGCCTTCCAGGTGATGGGCGCAGGGGAAATGCTGGGGAGCTCCAGCTACCGGGGGCTGCTGTCCGGGGACCTGGACTTCACGGACCGCCTGGCGGCAGGCCTTCTGGCAGAAAAAGCCTTTGGGAACCCCTTTGCGCTGTATGGGACAAAGGGAAGGCCGGAAATCACGGATGTGCGGGAATTTTCCTATATGCTGGTGGCGCCCATGATCTTCAGCTTTACCGTGTGGCTTATGCAGGAGGTGCGTAAATCCGGATGCGGTTATGTGCTCTACCCCTCCAGGGACGCATATCTCATAGAGAAGCTGTGCGGCATGATCTGCCAGGGACAGCAGGTGGGGGATTTCCCGCCGGGCGAATATTTTTACACCTCCAGGAGGGCGGTGCTGGCGGCAACCCTGTGGAACGAAAGGGACATAGCCCGCACGGCAGAGGACTTCCGGGGAAACATCCGGGAGCTTTTCCGGAAAAGGTTCGGCATTGCCATAGAGGCCCGGGCGGAGGAGATCCCGGCCAGGGATGAAAAAGCGCTGGAAGGATACCTGGACAGGTACCGGGAGGAAATCCTGGAACAGAGCAGGAGGGAGCGGGAGAACTACACCCGCTATATGTCGGAAACAGGGATCCAGGATCACCGGAGGATTGCCGTGATCGACTTTGTGGCGGCGGGGAAGATCCAGAACGGACTGGAAAAGCTCATGCCGGAAAAAGAATTCCGGGGATTCTATTTCCTGAGAAGGAACCCGGATAAAAATGAGCTGGACAGGGACATCAGGGTGGAATCCTTTTTCCCGTCCCGGGGAGCCTTTGAGATAAACTACAACGTATATAAGTTTTATCTGTTCATGGAAATGGTGCTGACATCCCGGGAGCCCACATTCCACTCTGTTACAGACAGGGGGGAGAAAGTATTCATGGAGGAGACCAGAAGCAGGGAGCACCGGAAAACCGTGGAAGAGATGCAGGAAGGCGTCCTGGAATACGCCAGGGAATTTTCCACGCTGTGCCCGGATCTTCTGGAAATGCAGGTAAACCGGCAGACGCCGGATACAATCCTGGGTTTTCTGGGAAAAGAATACACAGCCCTGGAAATACAGGAGGTAACGTCCCTGGAGCTGACAGACGAATTCCTGGGCCAGACATTCAATATATTCCAGGGATAAAGCGCAGACAGTATCCCGGGAAAAACAGGGAGGAAAGGCAGGTATATACCAGATGGGAGAAGCGGTAACAGAAACATACGGGAAACAGGCCGTTGCCCTCTACGGCGCCCAGATGGTGGCCGTAAGCGTATACTTTGCGCTGAAAAGGTTATACCCCCATATCCGGGTATATTCCTTCATCGTAAGCAGCAGGGAGGGAAACCCCGCCAGTATAGACGGGGTTCCCGTGGTGACCCTGGAGGAATTTGACAGGAGGGATATCCGCATCCTGATAGCCACGCCGGAAAACCACCACGAAGCCATAGCCGGGGAATTAAAAAAACGGGGGTTCTCCGGCTACGAATGCGTGGATTCCGGAAAAAAGACAGCGCTTATGGAGAGGTATTATGCAGAGACAGGGGGATTTCCGGCGCTGAAGGCTTACCCGGCGGGAAAAGAAAAGGCGTCCGTGGCAGTGTATATGTCAAAGTTTCACAAAGACAGGCCTCTTACGACGCCCGGTGCCATCCCGGAGTGGGTGCGTCCCATCCAGGCTGGGGCGGCGCTGACGGATGTGCGGGTGGCGGAGCTTACGGACGATATAGGGGAAAATATTTCCGCCCGGAACGGGAATTATTCGGAGCTTACGGCCACCTACTGGATCGGAAAGCATGGGGAAGCGGACTACCTGGGCCTGTACCATTACCGGCGTATCCTGGAGATGGAAGAGGAGGACCTGGCCAGGATAGCGGCCGGCGGAATCGACGTGGTGCTGCCCTATCCGTCCATCCACTATCCCGGTATCCAGGCCCATCACAGGAGGTGCGTGGAGGAGGGGGACTGGGAGGCCATGCTGCGGGCGCTGGAAGAGCTGTCCCCGTCCTATGCCAGGGCCCTTCCGGAACTGTTTTCCGGGGCATATTTCTATAACTTCAATATCCTGGTGGCAAAAAAGGAGATTTTCCGCCGGTACTGCGACTGGATGTTTCCCATCCTGTTCCGGACGGAGGAGCTGAGCGTCCCCAGGGGAAGTACACGGGCAGACAGGTATACGGGATATCTGGGGGAGAATCTGACGACCCTCTTCTTTCTGTATCACCAGAGGGATTTTAAGATTGCCCATACGGGGTGCAGGATGCTTACCTGATACAGAAGTGAACAGGATAGTTGTTGAATCACCAGCCCAAAGTTGTTATAACAAAAACAGCTTTGGGCTGGTTTGCCTTGACGGCAAAGAGCGGTGTCGGTATAATAAGTATGATCTCTAAAAAGAGGCACTGTCCTTGTTAAAAAATGGAGGGATGCCGTATGGGAGTGTTGCGGGATCTCAGAGAGGAATATGGCGAAGCTTTAAAAGATCTGGAGGGAGGACTTGCCGTTGCATTACAGGAAATTTATGTAAAAACAGACCGGCATTTTATTTTTCTCATTGACAAGTGGGATTGCGTCATGCGGGAGCGCCAGGGATCCTTTCTGTCAAAAAATATGGAGTACACCCGGCGCTGAATATGTTCCAGGAATACTCTATGATAAATCAACGGGGACTGGAAGAGTTTACCAGCTTCACGGAGGAGGTAAACGCCTTGTGTACCAGGTTCGGTATGGATTTTCCGGATGCCGGCAGCTGGTATGACGGGCACCGGTTTCGGCGGCTCAAACATATTTATAACCCCAAATCCGTGGTGGAGGCAATGGTGGATGGATTTTTTTCCAATTATTGGACACTCACAGAGATTTATGAGGCGCTTGAAGGTTTCAGGGACATGGATTTCGACGGCCTTCGGGCAGATATTGTGAGAATGCTGGGCGGGGATGCAAAAAAAGTGGCCCGCAGCCTTGACAACGCGCATATGGAGGTCGCGTCTATACTGACCTATAATGATGAAAATTCTCTGGCGGCAGCCATTGTCCTTGCCTATTACAGCGTCAGAAAGGACTATAAACTTATCCGGGAGCTGCCTGCGGGACGGGGATTTGCGGATGTGATATTTCTTCCGCTGCTTTCGGCGGGAAAACCGGCCCTGGAGGGCTTTGCCGGCGAAATCCTGCTGATAGGGATTTATTATGACAGAGAAAAGTAAGACGGACATCACAGCTGTGTGATTGAAAAACTGGAGAAATATCCGCATTAAGCGGTAGATTAGAAAGCGAGGAGACCATGATAAAATTATTAAACGGCGGCGCCTACGTGCTGAACGGAACCGAAATCATCCCGGACACGGAGGAAGCGCCGGCAATATTAAAGAGCAGGCTGGGAAATGTCCCTTCTAAGGAGGAGGCCAGGAAACAGACCATTGCCTACGGGATTCTTGAGAGCCACAATACTTCCGGCTCCATGGAGCAGCTTCAGATTAAATTTGACAAGCTGACCTCCCATGATATTACATTTGTAGGAATTATACAGACAGCCCGGGCGTCGGGGCTTACCCGGTTTCCTGTGCCCTATGTGCTGACCAACTGCCACAATAGCCTGTGCGCAGTGGGCGGCACCATCAATGAGGACGACCATATGTACGGTCTTACCTGCGCCAGGAAATACGGCGGCGTGTATGTGCCCCCTCACCAGGCGGTAATCCATCAGTATGCCAGGGAAATGCTGGCTGGAGGCGGTCAGATGATTCTGGGCTCCGACAGCCATACCCGCTACGGCGCCCTGGGCACCATGGCCATGGGGGAGGGAGGCCCGGAGCTGGTGAAGCAGCTTCTGAATAAGACCTACGACATTCCCATGCCGGGTATTGTGGGTGTATACCTTACCGGGGAGCCCGGAAAGGGCGTGGGCCCCCAGGACGTGGCCCTGGCCATTATTGGGGCCGTGTTTGCCAACGGCTATGTAAACAACAAGGTGATGGAGTTTATCGGGGACGGCGTGGGCAGGCTTAGCGCAGATTTCCGTATCGGCATCGACGTCATGACTACAGAGACCACCTGCCTGTCCTCCATCTGGAGAACGGACGAGGCCATACGGGAGTTTTACGAGATTCACGGGCGGGAAGGGGATTACCGGGAGCTGGCTCCTGGGGCGGCGGCCTACTATGACGGCATGATTGTGGTGGATTTAAGCGCCGTGAAGCCCATGATTGCCATGCCCTTCCATCCAAGCAATACTTACACCATTGAGGAATTAAACGCCAACCTCCTGGACATTCTGGAGGACGTGGAGAAAAAGGCCCTGGTAAGCCTGGACAAAGCGGTGGACTTTACCTTGAAAGACAAGGTGCGGGACGGAAAGCTCTATGTAGACCAGGGAATTATCGCCGGCTGTGCAGGGGGCGGCTTTGAAAATATCTGCGCGGCGGCGGATATCTTAAAGGGAGCCAGCATTGGCTCCGGGGAATTTACGCTGAGCGTTTATCCGGCCAGTATGCCTGTTTATATGGAGCTGGTGAAAAACGGTGCGGCGGCGGCCCTTATGGAGACTGGCGCAGTGTTGAAAACAGCTTTTTGCGGCCCCTGCTTTGGTGCCGGAGATACGCCTTCCAATAACTCCTTAAGCATCCGCCATTCCACCAGGAATTTCCCTAACCGGGAGGGTTCCAAACTTCAAAGTGGCCAGATCGCCTCTGTGGCGCTCATGGACGCCCGTTCCATTGCGGCTACGGCGGCTAACAAGGGCTTCCTTACTGCGGCTACGGAGCTGGATGTGGAATACACCGGCCCGGCCTATCATTTTGATAGCAGAATCTATGCTAACCGGGTGTTTGACAGCAAAGGGCAGGCGGACCCTTCCGTGGAAATCAAATTTGGCCCCAACATCAAGGACTGGCCGGCGATGTCCGCGCTTCCGGAGCATATGATTTTAAAGGTGGTTTCGGAGATTCACGACCCGGTTACCACTACGGACGAGCTGATACCCTCCGGGGAAACCTCCTCCTACCGCTCGAATCCCCTGGGACTGGCGGAATTTACCCTGTCCCGGAAAGACCCGGACTATGTGGGGCTGGCAAAAGAAATCCAGAAGGCCCAGAAAGCCATAGAAGCCGGAAGCTGTCCCGTGGAGGCTGCGCCGGAGCTGAAGCCCGTGCTGGATGCCGTGCATACCTGGTATAGGCTCCAGGCGTCCGCAGATCAGGGATGTGGCAGTGCAGACCGGAACAATCTGGGCGTGGGAAGCGCCATCTTTGCCGTAAAACCCGGGGACGGCTCTGCCAGAGAGCAGGCGGCCTCCTGCCAGAAGGTACTGGGAGGATGGGCCAATATTGCCCACGGTTACGCCACTAAGCGGTACCGCTCCAATCTGATTAACTGGGGGATGCTGCCCTTCTTGATTGATGAAGGAGAGCTTCCCTTTGCAAAGGGGGATTTCCTGTTTCTGCCGGATATCCGGAAGGCTGTCCTGGAAAAACAGGAGGAAATCAAAGCCTATGTCAATGGAGAGCAGGGCCGGGAGATTACCCTGCAGCTGGGGACGCTGACCGACGATGAGAGAGAGATTATTTTAAAGGGATGCCTGATTAATTATTATCGCGGATAATAAGACGCTTACCAGCCAGCCTGGCGGATACGCACATTTTTAGTCCTCCTCCGCCATGCGGTAACCGATTCCCACCTCAGTGAGAATATACTGGGGCTCCGCCGGATTCTGCTCCAGCTTGCGGCGCACGTTTGCCATGTTGACCCGCAGAATCTGGTTGTTCTGCTCAATGTAGGGGCCCCACACATGGGTAAGGATGGTGTCGTAGGTCAGCACCTTCCCGGCGTTCTGGGCCAGCAGGGAAACGATCTTGAATTCAATCTGGGTGAGATGGATGTTCTGTCCCTTTAAGGTGATGAGACGCTTGTCAAAGTCAATCACCAGCTCTTTACAGATGTAGGGGCGCTTGTATTTCTCGTCTTCGGACACAAGCCGGTTGCTGTGGCGCATGGCGGTGCGGATGCGGGCCATAAGCTCCTTGGTACCAAAGGGCTTTGTGATATAGTCGTCCGCACCGCAGTCCAGGGCCTCCACCTTGTCCTGTTCCTTGGTGCGGGCGGAGATAACGATAATGGGCATGCTGGACCAGGAACGGATCTGCCGGATAATGTTGACGCCGTCCATATCCGGAAGCCCCAGATCCAGGAGAATCAGATCCACAGAGCCGGAATTGGCAATGGAGAGCCCTTCTGCCGCCGTGGCCGAAGTAATGATCTTGTAATCCTGTAGCTGCAGGGATGTCTTGATAAAGTTGCAGATATTCTTTTCGTCCTCAATAACCAGAATAGATAATTTTGTACTCATGTAAATCTCCTAAATATCTTTTCGTTAAATCTTAAGCGCAAGGCTGCGTCGGGATGGGCAGCAGGAAGGCAAAGACAGCTCCATGGGCGTGGTTGTGGGCAGTGATGGTTCCGCCGTGTACGGTGATTATGGTTTTGCAGATGGTGAGGCCGATCCCCATGCCCCGCTTGGAATCCGCGCTTTCCCCGGCTCCGTAGGGGCTTCCCTCGAAAATGGTTTCCAGCCGTTCCGGGGAGATGCCCTGGCCATAATCCTTAATCTGGAACCGGATCCATTGCCCATCTTTAGCCGTGACGGTCAGATCAATGGCTTCCTGGCTATGGGCATGGATGGCCGCGTTTTCCAGCAGATTCATGATAACCTGTTCAATCAGGGTGGGGTCCATGGGAATCATGTAAAATTCCTCCGGCGTGCACACCTGCACCGGGCTCTCGGGGTAGCGGGCCTTGAAACGGGAGACGGCTTCCGCCACGACTTCTTCCACAGGCTCCATGGATTTGTTAATGCTGGCAGCGCTTTCCGGGTGTATGCGGGTGACGGCCAGCAGATTTTCCACCATATGCAAAAGCCAGTTGGCGTCATCGTAAATGTGGGAGACAAGCTGATCCTTTTCGCTCTGGGAGAGCTGCTCCCGGTTGTCCAGATAGCTGGAGCTGGAACCGATAATGGCCGTTAGGGGAGTGCGAAGGTCATGGGATACTGCCCGCAGAAGATTGGCCCGCATCTTTTCCTTTTCCGCCTCCATCAAGAGCTTTTCACGCTCGGAAAGGGCTTCGGCCTGGGCTTTCATATGGGTGGTGGTGGCGCTTGTAATAAGTGCGATGGCCAGCATACCCATAAATGTAATGGGGTAGCCGGTCATGGTGAAATTCAGCTCCCCGTAGGGGTAGGTGAAAAAGAAATTGACGGCTACAACGCCGATTATGGAAGCGATTATTCCGGGATGGTAACCATAGGTATAGCGGGAGATGAGGACAATAGCCAGCACATAGATTAGGGAAGCGTTGTTTCCGTTGTCTGTGGTCAGAAAAAAGAAGGCCGAACTGATTACGGCCACGGCCAGAATGCAGGCGGTTACGGTAATATTATGCAGCAGATCCCGCTGGCTCATGCGTTCCCGCCCCTGTGTTCTTTCTGAAAAAAATGCAGGCCTCATGGGCTATTCCTCCTCAAGCTCCACCCTGGGAAGGGTAAAGATAAACTCTGTTCCCACACCCTCGGTACTGATAACATTGATGTGTTCCCCATGGGTCTGGATAATCTCTTTCACGATAGAGAGCCCCAGGCCCGTTCCACGCTTATCCTTTCCTCTGGAGGGGTCTGTCTTGTAAAACCGTTCCCAGATCCGCTTCTGACTTTCTTTTGGAATGCCGATCCCCGTGTCCTTCACAGAGATAAAGATTTTCTCATGCCTGGCTGTAGTCTCAATGGTGATAACGGAATTGCTGTTGCTGAAATTAATAGCATTGTCCAAAAGATTGTATAAGACCTGCTGGATTTTCCCCATGTCCGCAGATACGGGCTGCATCCGGGAATCAAAGAGGAGATCCACAATAATCCGTTTCTCTGTGCAGGCGCCCTCAAAGGTGGACACGGTGTTTTTTATGACGGAATTAATGTCAAAGGTGGTAATGTCCAACATGTTTTTCTTGGTGTCAAAGGAATTGAGGGTGAGAAGGCCGCTGGTGAGCTTGTTCAGCCGCTCGGTCTCCCGCAGTACAATGCCGATATATTTTTCCTGCATCTGGGCAGGGATGGTGCCGTCCTGCATGGCTTCCAGATATCCCTTGATGGAGGTCAGAGGAGAGCGGAAGTCGTGGGAAATATTGCTGACAAATTTTTTCTGGTTTTCGTCCAGCTCCGCCAGCTCCAGGGCCATATAGCTCATGGTGTCTGCCAGATGCCCGATCTCATCCTCGGAATCAACGGTGATTTCGTACTGGAAATTTCCTGCCGCGTACTGGCTGGCCGCCACGGTAATGGCCTTGATGGGATAGTAGACAGACACGGTGAAAACCAGAAGGATCAGCAGGGAAAGGCCGAAAATAATCAGCATGGCAATGTAGGTGAGGTTCAGCATCTGATCCCGCTCCCGTTCCAGAAGAGAGTAGGAGGTGTGCAGCACCACATAACCGTTGTTTTTAAAGTTGTAGGTGACAGGGGCCACGACGCTTAATGTTTTTTCCGGAAAATAGCCGTAAAAATCCCCAATCACATAATAGCTTCCCTTCATGTCCGCCGGGTCAAATTCCTCAATAATATCCGGTTCCTCCAGATTGAGATTTTCCTTGGAGTTGACAAGAATCCTTCCGTTGTTGTCCAGAAGCCATATAGAGGCGTTCAGATAGACGCCCAGGGCCTGGAACTGGGTGTGGATGGGTTCCAGGGAGGAGGAGCTTCTGCCGCTGTAATAGCTGCGGACAAAATTGGAAGAAATATAGTTGGCTTCCCGATATAAGTCGTCTGCCTTAAGCTCCGTGCGTTTGGCCAGGGTAAGCTGGGAAATCAACGTAGAGATGACAAAAAAGCCCAGCAGGGCAAACAGGGCATAGGTAAGCCAGAATTTTGCGTAGAGTGAACGTCTCATGGTTTTCCCTTTCAGCGCACCTCAAATTTGTAGCCGATGCCCCATACGGTGGCCAGACTCCAGGACGCGTGATCCTTGATTTTCTCCCGCAGCCGTTTGATATGGACATCCACGGTTCTGGTATCCCCGATGTATTCATATCCCCAGATATGATCCAGAAGCTGTTCCCTGGTAAAGACCTGGTTGGGGGAGGAGGCCAGAAAATATAAAAGCTCCAGCTCCTTGGGGGGCATATCCACAGGACGGCCCTGGTAAAGCACGGAATAATTGGTCTGGTTGATAACCAGGTCGGGGTATTCCACGATTTTGGCCCCGGGCCTTGGCTCTTCCTGTCTGGCAGGCTGATAGCGGCGCAGCACGGCCTTGACTCTGGCCACCAGCTCCTTGGAGTCAAAGGGCTTGATAATATAGTCGTCCGCCCCCAGCTCCAGGCCCAGAACCTTGTCAAAGATTTCCCCCTTGGCAGAGAGCATGATAATGGGCGTGTTGGCCTTGGCGCGGATTTCCCGGCACACCTGGTAACCGTCTATACCGGGCAGCATCAGATCCAGCAGAATGAGATTTGGCTGGAAGGTCTGAAACACTTCCAGGGCCTCCTCACCGTCATGAACCATCATGGTCTGGAAGCATTCTTTTGTCAGATACAGATCAATAAGCTCTGCAATGGCTGTGTCGTCGTCTACAATAAGTATTTTCTGTTTTGTTACCATAAGATGCCTCCTTTTCTACTTGAACTCTGCAATGGTAACGCCGGCGTCTCCCTCCCCGATTTCCCCCAAACGGAAGGATTTCACATTTTTTGCCCGCTTGAGAAAGCTCTGTACAGCCTTTCTAAGGGCTCCTGTCCCTTTGCCGTGGACGATGCGCACGGAGGGAAGGTGGGCCAGGCAGGCATCGTCCAGATATTTATCCAGATGGGCCAGGGCTTCGTCCACGGTCATGCCGATGAGATTAATTTCGGGGCTGACGCTGGCGGATTTGCTCATCTTGATTCTGCCGGTATTTGTTTTACGGGACGTCTGGGATGTCTCCGGGGTTTCCTCCAAAAGTACAATATCGGACAGCTTCACCTGGGAACGCAGGATCCCCATCTGGACGTACAGGTTTCCTTTGGCGTCTGGAAGGGAGCTTACGGTGCCCTCCAGGTTGAGGCTTAAGACCCGCACGCTGTCGCCTAAATGCAGGGCCGAGGCCTTTACCTGCTTTTGGGGCTTCTTCTCGGCTTTGAGAGTGAGGTTTTTGTCCATATGGGAGATTTTTTCCCGCAGACGGGCCCGCTCGGCCTCCATTTCGCTGGCGGAAATGCCTGCTTTTCCGAATTTCTGGAAATTCTTCATGGTCTGGTCGGCATACTCCTTGGCCTCCCGCAGGATTTCCCGGGCCTGTTCGTTTGTCTCCCGCAGAATGCGTTCTTTCTGCGCATCCAGTTTTTCCTGTTTCCGCTCCAGAGCCTCCCGCAGCTTCCGGATTTCTTCTTTATGACGCTTTATCTCCTCCTGCTCCTCCTGGATGCTTCTGCGGCTGGCTTCCAGGTCGGCCAGCAGATCTTCAAAGCTCTCCGTCTGTTCGCTTAACTGTATCCGGGCGTCCTCAATAAGGAAGTCCGGGAGCCCAAGCCGTGAGGAGATGGCAAATGCGTTGCTCTTGCCGGGGATACCCATAAGAAGCCGGTAGGTGGGGCTTAGAGTTTCCACATTAAACTCGCAGCAGGCGTTTTCCACACCCTCCCCGGACAGGGCGTAGACCTTCAGCTCACTGTAGTGGGTGGTAGCCATGGTGCGGATTCCCCTCTTGTGGAGATGGGACAGTATGGAGATGGCAAGCGCCGCTCCCTCGGTGGGGTCTGTCCCGGCGCACAGCTCGTCAAAGAGGGCCAGGGAGCCGGGGGTAGCTTCTCTTAAAATGCCCACAATGTTGGTCATATGGGAGGAGAAGGTGCTTAAAGACTGCTCGATACTCTGCTCGTCCCCGATATCTGCGTAAACCTGGTCGAAAACGGCCAGACGGGAGCCCTGGAAGGCGGGGATATGAAGCCCTGCCTGCCCCATAAGTGTAAAAAGCCCTACGGTTTTCAAGGAAACCGTTTTTCCTCCGGTATTGGGGCCTGTGACAATCAGCTGGTCAAATTCCTTTCCCAGGGAGAGCCGGATGGGCACGACCTTTGCCGGATCCAGAAGGGGATGGCGGCCGTCCTTAATCTCGATCATTCCCCAGGTATTGAAGAGGGGACGGACGGCTTTGTGCTCCTTTGCCAGGAGCGCCTTTGCAAAGATAAAGTCCAGAAGTCCCAGAAGCCGGTAGTTTGTGCCGACGGTCCCGATATAGGGAGCCAGCTCTTCGCTTAAACGGGCCAGGATAGCGCGGATTTCCTCCTCCTCCTTCAGCATCAGCTCCCGGATATCGTTGTTGAGCTTCACCACAGACATGGGTTCCACAAACAGGGTGGAGCCTGTGGAGGACTGGTCGTGAATCATGCCCGGAACCTGGCTGCGGTATTCCGCCTTGACGGGAATGCAGTAACGGCCGTTTCGCTGGGTGACAAGAGCGTCCTGCAGATAAGTGCGGGCGGAGCCGTTTACCATGGAGTGCAGGGTGGACTGGATTTTGTCGTACGCCAGCTGCATGGAGTGGCGGATCTGCCTAAGGGCCGCCGAGGCGTCGTCGCTGATTTCATCCTCGCTTAGGATACAGCGGCGGATTTCCGAGGACAGGAACGTAAGAGGCTCCAATTCTTCAAAATAGGCCTCCAGAGAGTCCGCGGGGGCATCCTCATCCTCCCGCCGGGAAAACTGTTTTACCCGATTGGTGGTTTCCAGAAGTGTGCAGACGTGAAGGAGCTCCTCAATGGAGAGGGAACTGCCGATCTCCAGACGCTTCAGGGAGTCAAGGACATCCCTTGTGCCGGAAAAGGAAACGCTTCCCTTCTGGTAAATGCGGGTCAGTGCGTCCGCGGTCTCCTGCTGTGCCCGGTTAATTTCCTCCAGATCCGTCATGGGCACAAGAGTTTTGCAGCGTTCCTGGCCGGAGACGCTGGACGCATGTTCTGCCAGCAAATCTATAATCTTGTCGTATTCCAGTGTGTGCAATGCTTTTTTATTCATAGTTCTTATTTTACTCTAAAATGGGGAGAAAGAAAAGCAGAACTTCTGGACAGCGTATGGAAAATGTATTAAAATAAAAAATAACAATATCAGATAGAGACCGCAGAGCCCCCGGGCGGGCGTCTGCAGAACTGGAATGGAAGATATGACAGAGCAAAAGAGCCCTAATGGGGAGGAATTTCAATTTATCCAGGAAAAGATCAAACGCCAGGTATTCTGGAAGAACAAGTGGTTCCGGAAGCTTTGTACGACCCTTGTGCTGGCCGTCCTGTTCGGGGTGGTTGCCTGCGTTACGTTTGTGCTGGCAGAGCCCTGGGCCCGGGAGAGGTTTGGAGAAGAACCGGTGCATGAGATCAATATTCCCAGAGATGAGGAGCCTTCGGCGGAGCCGGAGCCTGTTGTGGTACACCAGGAGCCTGTTGTGATCACGGAGACTACCGAGCTGGAGCTGGAAGATTACACCCGGCTTTTCACAAAGATGCGCGCCGTGGGCCAGGAGGCTATGAAAAGCCTGGTGGTGGTGACGGCCGGAAGCAGCGACATGGACTGGTTTAACAAGGAATATGAAAGCCAGCGCCAGGTCAACGGCCTGCTGGTGGGAAATAACGGGGTGGAGGAACTGATCCTCACCACTTATTCGGATATTCTGGGAGCGGATCTGCTGCAGGTTACGTTTGCGGATTCCTCTACAGCGGAGGCTGCGCTGAAAAAATATGATGTCGTGACAGGACTGGCGGTTCTCAGTGTAAACCTGGGAGATCTGGAGGAAACCACAGTGGAGCAGATGCAGACCGTTACCTGGGGAAATTCCAGAACAGTCCGGGAAGGAGAACCTGTCATTGCCATTGGAAGCCCTACAGGGGTTTACGGTTCCATGCTGTTTGGAAATCTTACCACGGTATCCTACCGGGCGTCGGTAGTGGACGGGGAGTATCAGCTTCTCCTTACAGACCTGCCAAGGGCAAATCACAGCACCGGCGTACTGGTGAACTTTAAAGGTGAGGTGGTGGGCTGGCTCCAGGAATCTTATCTTCATGCGAACAATTCCAACGCTCTGACGGCCTACGGTATCTCCGATCTGAAGGCGGTGATTGAGCATCTCTGTAATAACCAGGATATTGTTTATCTGGGTATTACAGGCATGAATGTGACAAAGGAGGTTCAAGAAGAGCAGAACCTTCCCGAGGGCGTCTATGTTACGGGAGTGGAGATGGATTCCCCAGCTATGACGGCCGGCATCCAGAGCGGGGATATTATCGTGGATATCAGCGGTCAGGAAGTAAAAAGCCTGGATCAGATCCAGGAGCTTCTGCTGAATTTTTCGGTGGACCAGAATATTTCCATAAAGGTCATGCGCCAGGGAAAAGAAGGACTGACGGAGATCGTGTACAGCGTGGGCCTCAGCGCGCTGAAGTAGGGAATGGGCGGGGCCGGAACAGAGGCTTTTACAGAGGATAAGGATGCTGGGGAAAAAAGAGGTGTCGCAAGCGCTGCCTGGAAGTGGAAACAGGTGCTGAAAAGGGGAAATTTATAAGAATAACTATATAGGGGAGAGAGATGAGTGATGAAATATCTGGAAAGTATCCGGGAAGGGGAACGGCTCACCGGGATTTATCTGTGCAAATTTAAACAGTCCGCCGTAACAAAAAATGGAAAGAATTATGAGAACGTGATCTTTCAAGATAAAACGGGCACTGTGGACGGGAAAATATGGGATCCCAATTCCCAGGGGATCGAGGAGTTTGAGGCCATGGATTATGTGAATATCATGGCTGAGGTTACGGTGTTCCAGGGGGCGTTCCAGCTGAATGTAAAGCGCGCCCGGAAAGCCCAGGCGGGCGAATATGCCCCGGCGGATTATCTTCCGGTCAGCGAAAAGGACATTCCGTCCATGTACCAGGAGCTTCTGGGCTATGTGCAGAAAATCGAGGAGCCGCATTTAAGGGCTCTTGCGGAGGCGTTTTTTGTGAATGATAAGGAATTTGCCAAGGCCTTTCAGTTTCATTCCGCGGCAAAGAGCGTTCACCACAGCTTTGTGGGGGGACTGCTGGAGCATACCCTTAGCGTGGTGAAGCTGTGCGGGTATTACGCGAAGGCATATCCTATGCTGAATGGAGATCTGCTCTGCACGGCGGCCCTCTGCCACGATATCGGAAAGGTACGGGAGCTGTCCGTATTTCCGGAAAACGATTATACGGATGACGGCCAGCTTCTGGGCCATATTACCATTGGCTACGAGATGGTTCACGAGGGGATTCAGAAAATCCCCGGCTTCCCGGCCCGGCTTGCCAGCGAGCTGAAGCACTGCATCCTGGCCCATCACGGAGAACTGGAATACGGCTCTCCCAAGAAACCGGCTCTGATGGAGGCTGTGGCCCTCAACATGGCAGATAACACGGACGCCAAGCTGGAGACTATGCGGGAGATCCTGAAGGCAGCAGGGGACAGGAAGGACTGGCTGGGGTATAACCGGCTGTTTGAGTCAAATATACGGAAAAGCTCGTGATGCCAAAAGGTTTTGGCCTTTTGGGGTAGGGAAGGGCAGATGCGGAACTGGAAAACAGCATCAGCCCGGACAGGTCCCCGGAAGGATTTGTGGATGTGAAGCAGCCAGAAATCCTTCCAGTACGCTGGGACATGGTAGGGCAGATGCGGAACTGGAATAGGAGGTTCATATGTTGGAATTCAGATATGACACACAGCTTCTGATTGAGGGGCAGAACCTGGATGAGGATGAGATCAGCGCTTATTTTACAGAGCATTTCCAGGGAGACTGCCTGCTGGCAGTGGGGGATGAGGATCTGATCAAAATTCATTTTCACACAAATAAGCCCTGGGAAGTATTGGAATACTGCGCATCCCTGGGAGAGATCTATGATATCGTTGTGGAGGACATGGAGAGACAGGCAAAAGGATTAAAGGGATAAATATTTTTCCGGGAAAGAGGGTCTTTGTAAAAACAGGACAGTAAGGGGTATAGGGAAAAGAAAAGGGGATATCTGTGAAAAAAAATGATCTGATTACAGTAAAAATTGAAGATATGGGAAGCGAAGGGGAAGGCATCGGGAAGCTGGATGGCTTTCCTTTCTTTATTAAGGACGCACTGATAGGAGATGTGGTGGAAGCCAGAATTATCAAGCTTAAAAAGAATTACGGCTATGGCCGCCTAACGCAGGTGCTTACCTCATCTCCCTACAGAGTAGAACCAAGGTGCCCGCTGCACAGGAAATGCGGCGGTTGTCAGATACAGGCGCTGTCCTATGAGAAACAGCTGGAATATAAGACCCAAAAGATCAGAAATAATCTGCTCCGTCTGGGCGGATTTTCACTTCAATTTCTGGATGCCCATATGGAGCCTGTTCTGGGCATGGAGCAGCCTTATCATTACCGGAATAAGGCGCAGTTTCCCGTGGGAACGGACAAGGAGGGAAACCTAATAACCGGATTTTATGCGGGCAGAACCCACGATATTATCCCTAACACAGACTGCTGTCTGGGTGCGCCGGAAAATGCCGGGATTCTGGAAATAATTCTGGATTTTCTAAAAGCATACGAGTGCCCTGCCTACAATGAAGCCACAGGCCAGGGCCTGGTGCGTCATATTCTGCTGCGCAAAGGGTTTTCCACAGGCCAGCTGATGGTCTGCCTGGTGATAAACGGCCATGATCTTCCCCACAGGGAGGAACTGGTGCGCCGCCTGCGGGAAATTCCCGGAATGACCAGCATCAGCTTGAATGTGAATGAGAAAAATACCAATGTCATTATGGGAGAAAAGGTGATCCCCCTCTGGGGTCAGCCCTATATTCAAGATACGATTGGCGGGATTTGCTACCAGATTTCCCCGCTGTCATTTTATCAGGTAAATCCGGCGCAGACAGAGGTGCTGTACCGCACGGCTCTTGAGTTTGCCGGGCTTACCGGACAGGAGACTGTATGGGATCTGTACTGCGGGATAGGGACAATCTCGTTATTTCTGGCGCAGAAGGCCAGGATGGTATACGGCGTGGAAGTAGTGCCGCAGGCCATAGAGGATGCCTGGGAGAACGCAGGACTTAACGGAATCCGCAATGTACGGTTTTTCACAGGTAAAGCGGAGGAGGTGCTGCCTGGGTTTTACAAGGGAAAGACAGGTGAAGTGGAGAGGAAGATGCAGCGCGGCGCGGAAGGCTCCGGTATGGACATCCAGATGCGCCACCCGGATGTGATTGTGGTAGATCCGCCCCGTAAGGGATGTGATACGCAATGCCTTGACACTATGATACGGATGGCGCCGGAGAGGATCGTGTATGTGAGCTGCGATTCGGCTACATTGGCCAGGGATTTGAAATATCTGGTGAGTGGCGGGGAGTATGAGGTGGTTAGGGTGAGAGGGGTGGATATGTTTCCGGGGACGGTGCATGTGGAATGTGTGGTGAAGCTTTCCCGTAAAATCAAGGATTCTTGAGAGTGTAGATGGGGAAAAGGCTGTTTTTGCCAACCTCTTGCCAACCATTTTCCAGGTGGTAGGCAAGAGGTGTTGTGTTACAGTCGCGCCCCGTGAGGGGCGTGTGAGTCGAAATTGAAAAAGCTATTCTTTTATTGGGGATGTTTCCCTGTTGCGTCCCGCGAGGGGCGTTTGAGTAGAAATCATGAAAAGGCGGACAGTGTCATCCTGCATTTTCTCTGTGTTGAATATGTACCGCTCAAGCGTGGTCTTGATATCCCGGTGTCCCAGGCGTTCCATAACGGCCTTTGGCTGGGCCCCGTTTTCGGCCAGAATGGTGCCATGTGTATGCCGCAGGCAGTGGCTGTGAAACAGGGGATTGTCAAGCTCCTGGTGTACCACCCGGGCACAGTATTTAAAAGAATCCGGGGTCAGCAGTTGGCCGTTCTCTCTGACGGACAGGGGCATGATCTCCGGGTATGGCATGGAAACATCTGCAAGGGCCTGTTCCAGGCGCCCGTCTGGCAAAAGGTATATTTTTGTGAAATACTGTCCATAGCGCAGCTTATTGGCTTTGCGGGTATGGATCTCATTTTTCAAGGCATTCTCAAAAACGGGGTCTATCTTTATTGACCGGACAGAATCATATTTTGGCGGGCGGTAAACCCAGCAGCCGTTTTCCTTTTTGAGCTGGTGCCGGATGTGAAGCGTATGGGTTTTGAAATCAACATCCTTTGCCAGATCTATACCGTAGGTTTCCCCAAGACGGGTCCCGCAGTGATAGCCGGTTATGATGGGAAGATAGAAGATGCTTCCTTCCGGGAAACGCTTGATAATGGCCGCATAGTCTTTTGGATTGCAGATATACTCAGTGTGGGCCCTGGCGGCCTCCGAAACGGGAACCTTGGGGATCCTTACATAAATACAGGGATTGGACTTGATATATTTACAGGGGAGTACGGCGTAATTTAAGGCGCTTTGCAGGCAGGAAAGGATATTTTTAAGCATATTCTTAGAATACCCGTTATCTTTTTTCTGGTCTATCCATTTCTGAATAATATCCGGCTCCAGGGAGGAAAGGCGGTATTTCCCCAGGGACGGCTTGATATGCAGGCGGATTTTATAATCATAGTCCACCTGCGTGTTGTAAGAGAGATTCCTTAAGACATGATTCTGATACCAGTAATCCAGGAAGTCAGACACACTGAGTTCTGAAGGACGGAAGATCCGGCCTGCATTCTCATATTCTGCCTTTGCCTGGGTTCCTACAGCTATGGCCTCCCCCTTGGTGCGGTATCCTCCTTTGGAAATAGGCTGGCGTTTGCCGGCCACTCTGGCACCTTCAAAAGACCATTCCCAGGTCTTTCCCCGTTTTCTTGTTCTTAGTTCTCCCATGATGATTTCTCCTTTCTCTGGTACGCTGGGCAGTTTTGGGTATAAAAAATACACCTGTTGCCAGATGCACCCGGAAAGTGTTATAATACCATTGTTTGGGTGGTATTGTTCCGGGGATTCGGCACAGTATCTATCTGGAGACTCCGGCGTTGGCGCGCCGGGGTTTTTCCATTCTGTTTGACAAATTTATCTGGATGGCTTATAATATGCTTAACAGGACAGCCGGAAGGTGAATGCACCTCACCCGTCCCGGCGAAGATTTACAACAAAGCTAATAAGAGATAGCCGTCTACTTTTCCAGGAGCAGGACGGCTATTTCTTATTTTTCATGTTCAGAATTGCCACAATCAGCAGCGCCACGGTCAAGATCACCATGAATTCCTCATATGTACTCATAAGCACCACACCTTTCCGCAGAACTCGGAACGGGTGGAACACGTCCCCCGGCTGTCCTGGTAAGCATATTATATTGTCAATGTGCAACCTGTGAAAAATAGGTACAGGTTAGTTTATATTTCTACTCACACGTCCCACGAAGAGCACGACTACGCAATTCAGAGAGGAGCCAAACTCGTCATCAAAGACGACTTTATTCCTCTGGGGGAACTTCTGGAATAGCAAAGCGAATTGAGATAGCAGATAATTCCTCTAATGCTCCATCTAACCAAGTATCTATAACATGTTGTTTGATTTTACCATCTTCGTATAATTTATTAAGGTCTTTATATGTTTCAAAAAATCTTAAGAGTTCTGGATAATTTGGTAATTTAATGGCTTGAACATATTCTTGTATGGGAAAGGCATCATCTTCTGATAACAATTTTAATTCAAAACGACCATCAAATAAATCTAAGCTCAAAAGTTCTAGGATCCTTAATGCAATGTCTTTGTAAGAAGTAATTTCGGGTTTTAGATTTTTTTCGTCACTTAGTCCGCAAAGCCAATTTATTGATATATTACATTTTTCGGCTATGTTCATCACAATCTCTAAAGATGGATTTTTAGTTGCATTTTCATAAGCTGAAATTGTTGCAGCAGTACTTTCTACCATATCAGCAAATTCTTTTTGTGTTTTCCTGGTTTGCATTCTGAGTTCTTTTAATCTGGTAGAAAACATTTCCTTTCCCATATATCATAACCTCACTTTTAGTTTATATAGTTATGATAGCACTATTATACAATACAATCTATTTAAAAGTCAATAAAATACTAAAATATATTTTTAATATAAAATAGTAGAATACATATTGACATACATATAAAAGAATAGTATAATAAATAAAAGTAGAATAATCTACTAGAAAGGAGAAGGGTATGAGAATTGACAGAGTGAAACTTGTCACAGAATTGGCAAAGCGGGATATGACCCAGAAGCGCCTTGCGGAGCTGTCCGGCGTATCAAGAGCGACTATCAATTACATACGTGCCGGGAAGTCTTGTTCTGATGAAGTCGGACAGAAGATTGCAAATGCACTGGATGTAAAGGTGGAAAAAATCATGGAGTAGTCGCAGAAAGATTGCTTTACTTTGTCCTATGAGCACATTCCTATTTTGGGAATCTGCTATGTCAAGCATCACGCTTACTAAAAATCTAGTATGCGGTCAAGAAAGGAGGAGGCATGGACTTAGTAATGATGCGTGGCAAGGACGCCGTATGTGACAGCCTGGAAGTGGCGGAACACTTTGGGAAAAGACATGACAAATTAATATTTGAGATTGAGCGCAAATACACCGGGTTGATTGGGAAGGGGTGTGCTCAAAATGGTGGAGACCCCTTCTTTATGAAATCAACTTATATTCATGAACAGAATGGGAAAAGGTACCCAAAGTATTACATGAATCGGAACGGCTTTACTCTCCTGGTAATGGGATTCACCGGAAAAGAGGCCATAGCCTGGAAGATGAAGTATATCGAAGCATTTAACAAAATGGAATACCTGTTAGCCCAGAAGCAGACACAGGTCTACAGAGACACCAGGGCATACCAGAAAACCATCAGAAAGCAGGAAATGGATGCCGTAAAGTGCCTGGTAGACTATGCGACACAGCAAGGAAGCGGAAACGCCGTAAGGTATTATTCCATCCTGTCAAATCTTGCGGATAAAACGGTTGGTATTGCGGATAGGGAGCAGGCTACAATAGAACAGCTTGGTACTCTTGCTCTTGCAGAGAATATTATAGCCAGGTGCATCAGTGAGGGAATAGGCGCCCGGATGCCCTATAAGGATATTTACCAGGAATGCCGGCAGAAGCTGAAGCTGTTCCAGGCGGCACTTATTGGCTGAGAAAGGAGAAAAGAATGAGGCTGAATGTAGAGAGCTATCAGCGTATTTTGGCCGAAAAACGGCTTTCGGATGTGGATGTGATGAAGTCCACAGGTTTGTCCGAAAAAACACATAAATGGATCCTGGAGAATGGATTTATTGAATGTGAGACTTTGGAGCGTATTGCGGACGCAATAGGTTGTAGGGTGGGAGATATCTTAAGCCCGGATTATGAAGGCTATACTGAAAATGTTATCGAGTGGGTTAAGGATGGTAGCAAGGCAACGTTGGACTATAGTCAAGTAAGTAGACACAAAAAAGTATAAAAGTTTTAAGGAGCAGACTAGGAATTCTGCTCCCAGTATAATACTTCCGCTTCGTTTGGAGTAAGCATATTCAGCGTGCCATGCGGTCTTTTTGAATTGTAGTACCCTTCTATGTACTCAAATATAGAAAGCTGCAGCTCCTGCAGGGAACGGTAACATTTGTGGTCTGTTTCTTCTTTCTTCAGATATTTGAAAAAGCATTCACAGCAGGCATTGTCAAACGGATAGCCTTTCTTTGAAAAAGACTGCACAACATTCAGAGAATCCAGAAGCTGCCGGAATGCGAAGGCGGTATACTGGGTTCCCCGGTCGGAGTGAAACATAAGGCCGTAAGG
>CAJTHL010000029.1 GCA_910576205.1 Clostridia bacterium
GAGGAGCTGGTTATCAGACTTTCGTACGGACGCGAAGTCCAAGGAGGTTTCCGATATACCGATTGCCCTTATCATTCTAACAGCTTAAGCAACAAGATGGATAATTCCTTACTGGCTGTAAGGGATACTAACCATAAATCTATTGTAGTAGGAGGATTTATTATAATGCCAACCAAACCTGTTCCGTCAATTAGCGGTTACTCGAAATACAACCTTGAAGCACAGCGCAGGAGAAAAATTAATCCGCTGGAGGAAGTCTATCCAAGGCTTCCGCAAGGAAAATATGAAGTGATTTATGCGGATCCCCCATGGGATTACGGTGGAAAAATGCAATACGATAAATCGAGTATCAAAACAGAGAATATAGATTTTGAAAGGGACGTATTTATAAGCGCGGCAATTTTCAAATATCCGACATTAAAACTAAAACAACTTATGGATCTTGACGTAAATTCTATTGCAGCGGATAACTGTATTTTATTTATGTGGACAACAGGGCCTCAGTTTGCAAATGCTATTGAGTTAGGACAGGCTTGGGGATTTGCATATAAAACTGTTGCCTTTGTCTGGGATAAACAAGTCCATAATCCTGGACGATATACGCTTTCACAAACAGAATTTGTCCTGGCTTTTAAAAAGGGAAAATTTCCCACACCGAGAGGCGCAAGAAATGTAAGGCAATTAGTTTCTGTTCATAGAGGAGAGCATAGCGAAAAGCCTGAAACTGTTATTAATGGCATCACTAAGATGTTTCCAACTCAAAAGAAAATTGAATTGTTTGCACGAAAAAATTATATTGGATGGGATAACTGGGGACTTGAAATTCCCAATCATAAAATAGAAATTTTTTCACAAGGCGAAGCAAACGAGCACCAACATGGCATTCAGATGTCATTAGATTTGAAACAGGATTAACAGGCTGATAAAAAACAAATATGGATGCCAGCATCATATCAGACGACTTTCGCACATGGGCATGTTATGGAGAATCATATCATAAATAAAAATACAAAATTCCCGATAAATTTGTTTTGCAGCTTGATGCTGTTAAGCTTTGTTCCGTTTGTCTACACCCTTATAAGGACAAATTTAATTGCGGACAATGCGTTGACTGAGGGGCTGGGAATTGCGGGCCATCTGGAATGGTTTGACCTGATTAATGAGACCATACAGGCATTTCTCATCGTACCGCTGTACGCGCTGCTCAATAAGTGCCTGTGTGACAGCAGGAGATTGAAACAACGGATTTTTCAGTCTTTTCTTGTTGTGAACGTTGTCTATTCTTATACACTGCGATCATCTTGTATCTGCCATGACAGATACCTATATTGGTGAAGTGACAAAATACCTTGCCTTAGAGACCGTTGGTTTTATCATAGGAAACACGGTCTGTTTTGTAAATGTGCTGTTTGTTGTTCTTGGACAGCCAATTTACATTTATGCAATGGTTGTTTTGAAAACCATATTTACAATCGCCGGGGATCTGCTTCTGATTCCCTGGTATGGAGTGAACGGCGCGGCGTATTCTGACATTCTGGTAAATGCAGTTTGTGTTGGGTTATGTATGGTTGTGGTATTCCGGAAAAAACTTATGGCAGTCTCTTTTCGGCTGGAGGGCTCCTTTGTAAAAGAATATTTATTTGCGGGTCTGTTTGGCGGCTGTCAGATATTGCTGGACAATATCGTCTACATGGTCATTGTGTGTAAAATGGTAAACGCGGTGGCAGAGCAGGGAAATTACTGGATTGCAAATAATATTATCTGGGGATTGCTGCTTATCCCCATAGGGGCGCTGGCAGAGATTATCAAAAAAGACTGCAGGGATAAAATAACTTTACCAAAAATAAAAACCTATCATGTGGTGATAATGGCCACGTTTCTTGTATGGCTCTGTTTTATTCCCATGTTAAACCCCTTTTTAAAAAATGTAATGGGAATCAGGGATTTTACCGCAATAAAACATATACTGGTAATTTTTATACCCTTTTATCTTGCGTATAATTACAGTGTTTTATTTGACAATATTGTAGTGTCCTTGGTTTTCTTATCTATTCCTCTGGGAAAGCTCCGGGGACAAATTTCTGGCGGTTTTTCAAATGATAAAAGGCGGAGGAAGCTTTTGCGCTTATTGTAATTTTCCAAAGGAGTGTGTATAATAGGGTCTGAAGGAGAACTGTCTGGAAGAATACCCGGACTGTGATGCCCAGAAGATTGCGGAAAAGGTGCGGGCAGGGCAGTTATAAGACGAGAGGGAATATGGCAAGCAGGAAATATGAGAATCTGAAAAAGCAGAAAAACAGCATCCTGTCAGAGGTAAAATCAGATAACGCAAAGTTTGCGGCGATTTCCGGGGAAGCCAGAAGGGTATCCCAGGTGTCGGCAAACGCCTCGGTGATTCTGGCGGATCTGGATAAACAATTTGAACAGGCAACAAAACTCACAGGAAGCGATATCAGCTTTTTGTTTTTTGCCACTGCGCTGCAATGCATCCGGCAATATCTTCTGACCCCCTTTAAGGAGAGACTGACGGATAAAGCCAGCGCAAAGGAAGCCCATCTGGAGGAGAAGCGGATATTTGACAGGGTTTCTGCAGACGGGCAGGAGAAAACAAAACGGTACTATGCAAGCCTGCGGGATATCATGATACAGGGGGTACCCTATGATACCCAGTTTGGCAGCGCCGATTTTGGGCTTGGTTTAAGCGGAAACGCCCACCGTTTCCGCACATTGGGCCATGACCCGCTATTTGGATGGGTGTTTGGGACCGCCAATATTATGACCAATACCCTGACAGACTGGTCCTTCCAAAGCTACCATATTAAGCCTTCCCCAATGGCGGATGGCAGGATGAAGCCCAGAATCGTGCAGCATGCAGATACTCTGCTGATGCTGGAAAAGGTCATGGAGCGGTCAAAAACAGAACCCCAGGCGCTTGCGCTGGCTGTTATCAAGCAGCGTCTGCATCTGAAATCGGATATGTTTTCTGTCGCAGGCCTTCCCATTCCCGGAATGACGGCATTATCCCCGGAAATGGCCCAGCTCCTGGCCGAACATGGCGTGGATACTGCCAACATGCTGACTGTTGGAAAACAGGCGGCTTACGCGATTTTTATCAATACGCTGGTAGCTGTCATCCATGGACTGTTTTATGAGGAAGCCTTTGGTGCAAGAAGCCTGTATGATGTGCGCACAAGGAAGATACTGTCCTACTCTAATCTGATAGCGTCTGCCAGTAATCTGATAGCCGTGGCGGTTATGGGGGCTGTATCAGTGCTTACCGCAAACCCAGGGCCTGGAAAGAACGCCCTGCGGTATCTGGATGTGGGCGGGCTTGCAGTAACCATTTACCGGATTGTAAACGACAGGAAATTTATAAAGCAGGTAAAGCAGGAGTTCCTGGAAAAAGAATTTTATAACCTTGTAATGGGTGAAAAAATCGAAATATAGAGATAAAGGAGTCGGAAAAATGGGAAAGAAAGATTTTGTAAAGGGCATGGAAGCCGGAGCAAAGCCGTTTGAACGCAAATTTGAGGAATTGAGCGAGAATACCAGAAAAATCGGTGAAAAAATCGAAAAAAAGCTGGACGGCCTGGGTGATATCATGGATATGGTAATTGATGACCTGTCTGATATGCAGAAAAAAGAGCTGTACAATCTGAATACACCCTATGATTTAAAGGAAGATCTGGACGATGATGAGAAAGAGATCCTTGCGGCGTTGTTGCTTAAGCTTTCCGGGTTAACAAAGAACAATGAATTCCAGAAGAAATTTATCCGTTCTGTCAACGCATACATAGAGGTAAAAGCGCCCCAGGCAGGACTTGATATTTCCTGCATCGAGAATATAGAAAATATCAGCTCCCAGAAAATTATTATGCAGACTGTCATGGAGTATCTCTATCTGGCCAGTGAAGATTTCTCGTTTCTGGAGGAGCTGGAGGAAGAGGTGTTTGAGCATTTCAGCGTGAACCGGAAAGGAATCCGGGAAATAGAAGGATATATCCAGGCAGTTTCCAACGCAGTGGGAAAAGAAGGTATTGCGGAAAAATACGGATTTGTGCCGGAGGAAAAAGAGGAGCCGGGAAAAATTGACCAGGAAACCTTCCGCTTATATAAGGAAGCCACACCTTATGATCTGCTGGAAGATCTGTCCGGAAAAGAAGCGGCGCAGCTTGGCGCGCTTCTGTCTGCGCTGGCAGAGGAGGCGGAGCCAAATGGGCTTCAGCTCCGGTATATAGAAATCATGAAATCGGAGGCAGAGCTGGATATGGATGCCGCCAAAGGGAAGGAGCCGGAGATTGACGACATGGGGATGGACGCCCAGAAGATTATCCTCCAGGTGGCCATGGAGTACGGTTTCCTTGGAAATAGCGATTATGCGTTTATGGAAAGTGAATGGTTTGACGACTTCAGTGTAAATAAAAGGGGCATCCGCCAGATCAAAGACGCGATCCAGAGGGTCTGTGATGAAAAAGGCCCTAAGGGCATTATAGAGAAGTATTATTATATGGGCGTAGATGAGGACGTTTACTACAAGGGGACGAAAGCCGCAACGAAAACGCGGGAAACACAGTTTCCGGAGTATGATGGAAGCGATATCAGCGAAGCCTGCGCGGATCAGGTGAATGTACACCATCATTATATTGTATTAGAGGACTATCTGGTTTACTGTGACGAGCAGTTTTTTGGAAAAACCAGACTCTATTGCGTACATAAGAAGACAGGTGAGAAGAGGGAGATTCCCGTAGAGATTCAGAAGAAAGATGAAATCAAGGCGTGCAATCTGTGCGGCTGTGGGGAATACGTATATCTCCTGCACGACAGCGGCATATATAAAGCCCATGTGGCCGGAAAAGAACCGCGTTTCCAGAAAATGAATATGGATATTTCCATGAAGAGAGCCCATTCCGGAAATTTTTTCCCTCAATGCAGCGAACGGTATCTGGTCTTTCTGGGAGGAAAGGAAATAGGGGGAGAGTCGGAGAAAAGGATTTTGTATGTGGTTGATTTAGAAACCATGGCAAGCCGGGAAATTCTACCGGCGGAAGGGGAGTACAAAGAGTTTGAGGGCTTTCGACTGACAGGGGATATGATTTTTGCCAATGCAAATGAGGAGAGTTATTATATTTATAAGTATGATCTGGCAACTGGTGAGAAAACCCAGGTAACAAAACTGACATCTTCCAATTTTGAATGTCTGAAGCCCTGTGAGTGCCATAATGATACCACCGGACAATATGGAAAATATATTTTCTGCTCTACGGATAATGAGATGAATAATGAAAAATACCTGCGGGAGGATTGCTTTTATGACTGTATTGATCTGGAGAGCGGAAACATGTCTTCCGTTATTTTGCAGGGAGTAGTTAATGCCGCCACATTTCCCGCGTACCATTACATTTATTTTCTGTTAAAGGATAGCAGCATAGGAAGGTACGACATTCTCACAGGGAAAAAACAAACCTTAATGACAGGCACCAAAGCGGTGCATTATCACGAGGAGGGCCTGTTCAAAAAAACACTTGTGCCCATGATTGATAAAATGAGCCTGCAATTACAGGTTGTGGGAAAGTGGATTTACTACAAAGAATTTTTCGGGGAGACTATACATAAGCTTGAGATGGATGGGGAGACATGCCAGGAAAAGCCGTTTTCCCTTTAAATGACAAGGTGTCCGGAAAAAGATTTACGGAACTGGAAAAAGGAGATACTATGATTGATGAGATTCTTGCTTACAACAGGAAATTCGTAGCGGAAAAAGCGTATGAGAAATACGCGGCGGACAAATACCCCAACAGGAAAATTGCCATACTGACCTGTATGGACACCCGCCTGGTGGAGCTGCTGCCGGCTGCTCTGGGCCTTAAAAACGGGGATGTGAAGATTATCAAAAATGCAGGCGGCGTGGTGGCTAATCCCTTTGGAAGCGTGGTGAGAAGCCTTCTGGTGGCGATTATCGAGCTGGGGGTGGAGGAGATCATGGTGATCGGCCACACGGACTGCGGCGTCCAGCACATAGACAGTGAAATGATGATCCACCATATGAAGGAGCGGGGGATCACCCAGGAATCCATTGATCTGATGAAATACTGCGGCGTGGATTTCGAGAAATGGCTGGCAGGATTTGACACGGTGGAGCAGTCGGTGACAGACACGGTGGAGACCATCAAAAACCATCCCCTGATTCCAGGGGATATCCGTATTGGAGGCTATGTGATCGACACCGTGACCGGGGAACTTCATGTGATCTGCTGATAAAGGGGCAGATGCGGAACTGGAAAAACAGCATCAGCCCGAAGAAGGCCCGGAAGGATTTACAGACGCAAAGCGGCTGGAAATTCTTCCAGTACAAGGCCTTAAGAGGGCAGATGCGGGACTGGAATAGGAGAATATGAATTATGGCACAACTTTGGGGCGGCCGTTTTACTAAGGAGACGGACCAGCTTGTATACAATTTTAACGCATCCATTTCATTTGATAAGAAGCTATACCGCCAGGATATAAATGGCAGCATGGCCCATGTGAAAATGCTGGCGAAGCAGGGGATTCTTACTGAGGGAGAGCGGGATGGGATTCTCGAAGGCCTTGAGGGAATCCTTAGGGATGTGGAGAGCGGATTACTCCCCATTACTTCCCAATATGAGGACATCCACAGCTTTGTGGAGGCGAATCTCATTGACCGGATCGGGGATGTGGGAAAGAAGCTTCATACGGGCCGCAGCCGCAACGACCAGGTGGCTCTGGACATGAAGCTCTACACAAGAGAGGAAATCCAGGAGACAGACGGGCTGCTCAAAGCCCTTCTTAAGACCCTGTACGCCATTATGAGGGAGCACACGGAAACTTATATGCCCGGCTTTACCCATCTGCAGAAGGCCCAGCCGGTGACGCTGGCCCATCATATAGGGGCCTATTTTGAGATGTTTTGCCGGGACAGAGGGCGGCTTTCGGATATTTCCAGACGGATGAATACCTGTCCCCTTGGCTCTGGGGCCCTGGCGGGTACCACTTATCCCCTGGACCGGGAGTATACGGCCCGGCTTCTTGCGTTTGACGGGCCTGCCTTAAACAGCATGGACGCCGTGTCAGACCGGGATTATCTCATTGAACTTCTGGCGGCGCTGGCTACCATAATGATGCATTTAAGCCGGTTTTCCGAGGAGCTTATTATCTGGAATTCCAACGAGTACCGGTTTGTGGAGATGGACGACGCCTACAGCACCGGGAGCAGCATTATGCCCCAGAAGAAAAACCCGGATATTGCGGAGCTGGTGCGGGGCAAGACCGGGCGGGTCTACGGGGCGCTTATGTCCCTTCTGACCACCATGAAGGGGATTCCCCTGGCCTATGACAAGGATATGCAGGAGGATAAGGAGCTGACCTTTGACGCCATCGACACGGCAAAGGGATGCCTGGCCCTGTTTGAGGGCATGCTGTCCACCTTAACCTTTCGCACGGACGTTATGGAAAACAGCGCAAAAAAAGGCTTTACCAACGCCACGGACGCGGCGGACTATCTGGTAAACCACGGCGTGCCATTCCGGGATGCCCACGGAATCGTGGGGCGTCTGGTGCTGTACTGTGTGGAGCGGGATATGGCCCTGGAGGACATGAGCCTTTCGGAGCTTAAGTCCATAAGTCCGGTCTTTGAGGAGGATATCTACCAGGCTGTTTCCCTGAAAACCTGTGTGGACAAGCGTCTGACTATTGGGGCGCCGGGAAAGGCGGCCATGGAAAAGGTGCTGGAGATATACGAAGCATATCTGCAAAGATAAAATGAGAGGAGAATGAAAAAATGAGCGACAGATTGAAGGTGGGTATTCTTGGCGGTACCGGAATGGTGGGGCAGCGGTTTATTGCCCTTTTGGAGAATCACCCCTGGTTTGAGGTGACCACCATTGCGGCCAGCCCCCGTTCCGCGGGAAAGACATACGAGGAGGCGGTGGGGGGACGCTGGAAAATGAGTACCCCCATGCCGGAGGCGGTGAAGAAGATCGTGGTGATGAATGTGAACGAGGTGGAGAAGGTGGCGGCCGGCGTGGACTTTGTGTTCAGCGCCGTGGATATGAGCAAAGACGAAATCCGCGCCATCGAGGAGGCCTACGCAAAGACGGAGACCCCGGTGGTGTCCAACAACAGCGCCCACCGCTGGACGCCGGACGTGCCCATGGTGGTGCCGGAGATCAACCCAGAGCACATGGGAATCATCGAGAAGCAGAAAGAGCGCCTGGGGACAAAGCGGGGCTTTATCGCGGTGAAGCCCAACTGCTCCATCCAGTCCTACACCCCGGCTTTAAAGGCGTGGGAGGAGTTTGAGCCATACGAGGTGGTGGCCACCACTTACCAGGCCATCTCCGGCGCAGGCAAAACCTTTAAGGACTGGCCGGAAATGGTGGAGAACATCATTCCCTATATCGGCGGCGAGGAGGAGAAGAGTGAAAAAGAGCCCCTTCGTGTGCTGGGCACCCTGGAGGACGGGGAGATCAGACTTGCGAAAGAGCCGGTGATTACCTGTCAGTGCATCCGTGTGCCGGTGCTGAACGGTCACACGGCAGCGGTGTTTGTGAAATTCCGCAAGAAGCCCACAAAGGAGCAGCTTATTGAAAAGCTTGTTAATTATAAAGGCGTTCCCCAGGAGCTTCGCCTTCCCAGCGCGCCAGGGCAGTTTATCCAGTATATGGAGGAGGACAACCGTCCCCAGGTTAAGCTTGACGTGGAGTATGAGCGGGGGATGGGGGTGTCCATCGGAAGAATCCGGGAAGACCACGTGTACGACTGGAAATTCGTGGGGCTTTCCCACAATACGGTGCGGGGCGCGGCCGGCGGCGCGGTGTTGTGCGCGGAGCTTTTAAAGGCCCAGGGGTATATTCGGGCAAAATAAAAAGAGACACATATGGGAGAGGCATCTTTGCGGGAATCTGGCGGGATGCCTTTTCTTTCTCCCCTAAAGGGAGGCCAGGGCATGAAAAAACCGGCATACCCTGCGGTATACCGGCTCCAGCTTTCTTTTTGAACTTTATGCCCGTTCTACCCTGCCGGATTTTAAGCAGGAAGTACAAACATACATTTTCTTTGTGCCGCCGTTTACTTTTACTCTCACGGACTTTACGTTAGGTCTCCACATTTTGTTTGATCTTCTATGAGAATGACTCACAGCGTTCCCAAAGTGAGCACCTTTGTCACAAATTGCACATCTGGCCATCTTAGCACCTCCTTATGCTCTTAGTGAACCAGCCCCCTGGTTCGCAACAATGATAATTCTAGCAGAAAGTGCTATATTTTGCAAGTGGAATTTTGAATAATTTGCATTTTTTTGAGAAAGTTCCTGTTTTTGTAAATTTTATTTGATTTTCATGGAGAACGGGGTATAATGATAATTAGGTTAGTATGCACATTTAATATATGGAGGTATATGGTATGAAGGGACTTATGAATACACAGTTGGGCGCAGTTGTCATTGACCCGGATGTGATTGCCCAGTATGCGGGCTCAGTGGCAATCGAGTGCTTTGGCATCGTTGGTATGGCCATGGTGAACGTCAAGGACGGGCTTGTAAAGCTTCTGATGCGGGACAATCTGACAAGAGGCGTCAACGTCGCCATTCGTGATAACCGGATTACGCTGAATTTTCATGTGATTGTGTCCTACGGGGTGAGCATTTCGGCAGTGGCAGACAACCTGATAAGCAATGTGAAATATAAGGTGGAGGCATTCACCGGCATGACTATTGAAAAGATCAACATCTTCGTTGAAGGTGTTCGCGTAATAGATTAATAGCAGGAGGAGCAAAGAACCGTGGTTAAGACGATAGACGCACAGATGTTGAAAAAGATGTTTCTGGCAGGCGCAAAGAGCATTGAGGCAAAAAAGGAATGGATCAATGAGCTGAATGTATTTCCTGTACCCGACGGAGATACGGGAACCAATATGACGCTGACCATTATGGCGGCGGCCAATGAGGTAAGCGGCCTGTCGGATGATTCCATGGACACTCTGGCAAAGGCCATCTCCTCCGGGTCCTTACGGGGCGCCAGGGGAAACTCCGGGGTAATCCTGTCCCAGCTCCTGCGGGGCTTTACCAAGGGAATCCGGGGATACAAAGAACTGGATGTAATGATTATTTCAAACGCTTTCCAGAAGGCGGTGGAGACAGCCTACAAAGCGGTTATGAAACCCAAGGAAGGAACCATCCTGACAGTGGCCAGGGGAGCGGCGGATAAGGCGTCCCAGCTGGCGGAAAAGGAAGAGGATCTGACCGTGCTCTTTGAGGAGGTTATCCGGGAGGCGGAGGAGGTGCTGGAGAAGACGCCGGAGATGCTTCCCGTTCTCAAGGAAGCGGGCGTGGTGGATTCCGGCGGACAGGGCCTGGTGGAGGTGCTCAAAGGCGCTTACGACGCGTTCCTGGGAAAGGAAGTGGACTACACCTTTGAGGCGCCGAAAGCTTCCTCCGTGGTGAAGATCAGCGCCCAGACAGAGGCGGAAATCAAATTCGGATACTGCACGGAATTCATTATTATGCTGGATAAGGAGTTTGACGAGAAGGAGGAGGATACCTTCAAGGCATTCCTGGAGTCTATCGGCGATTCCATCGTATGCGTGGCGGACGACGACGTTGTCAAGATTCACGTACATACGAACCATCCGGGGCAGGCTATTGAAAAAGCCCTTACCTACGGTTCGTTGTCACGTCTGAAGATTGACAATATGCGGGAGGAGCACGAGGAGAAGCTTATTAAGGACGCCTCAAAGCTGGCTGCCAGAAAGGCCCAGGAGGAGGCTTCCCGGAAGGCGGCCCAGCCCAGAAAAGAGATGGGCTTTATCTCCGTGTCCGTAGGGGAAGGCATCGGCGAAATCTTTAAGGGACTTGGGGTGGACTATCTGATCGAGGGCGGACAGACCATGAATCCCAGCACAGAGGATATGCTGAAAGCCATTGACCAGGTCAATGCGGACACCATATTTATTTTCCCCAACAATAAAAACATTATCCTGGCGGCAAACCAGGCGCAGGCTCTCACAGAGGATAAGAAGATCGTGGTAATTCCCACGAAAACCGTGCCCCAGGGGATTACGGCCATGATTAACTATATTCCGGATATGGCGCCGGAGGAGAACGAATCCCGGATGCTTTCGGAGATCGAACAGGTAAAGACCGGACAGGTGACCTTTGCCGTGCGGGATACCCATATTGACGACAAGGAGATCAGGGAAGGCGACATTATGGGAATCGGCGACCACGCCATCCTGGCGGTAGGCACGGATGTGGCGGCCACCACAAAGGAAATGTTTGACAAGCTGGTGGATGAGGACTCCGAGCTTATCAGCATTTACTATGGACAGGATGTGAAGGAGGAGGAGGCCCAGGCTCTTGGCAGCATGATCCAGGAGGCATATCCGGACTGTGACCTGGAGGTACACTCCGGCGGCCAGCCTCTCTACTATTATATTGTTTCTGTGGAATAAGGAGTAAAGATGAATCTTCTTTCGCCGGTAACGGAGATTAAAGGGATAGGAGAAAAGACTGCGGCGCTCTTTCAACGTATGGGCATCCATACGGTGGAGGAGCTCCTGTCTTATTATCCCAGAACCTATGAGCGGTTTGAGGAGCCTGTGACCTTTGCGAATCTGGAGGAGGGAATACAGCAGGCGGTTTACGGGGATATTAAGAAGCAGCTGGAGGTAAAAAAGGCCCGCGGCCTTACCATCGCCACCACCACCCTGGTGGAATTCGGCACCTCCCTGCAGCTTAGCTGGTACAATATGCCTTATCTTCGCAATACCCTGAAGCCTGGCAGCAATTATATTTTCCGGGGACTTGTGCAGAGAAGGCGGGGGCGTCTGGTAATGGATCATCCCCAGCTCTACAAGCCGGAGGAGTATGAGAGCCGCATTTTTGTTTTGCAGCCGGTATACAGCCTCACCAGGGGCGTCTCCAACAAGACCATTGCCAAGGCGGTAAAGCAGGCCCTGGAAAAGCTGGATTTAAGCCGGGAATACCTGCCAGAGGAGATCCGGAGCCGCAGAAAGCTTCCGGAATACAATTTTGCCATCCAGGCCATTCATTTTCCCACGGAGGAGGAGAGCCTCCGCCTGGCCCGGAAACGGCTGGTGTTTGACGAATTTTTCTTTTTTATCCTGGCTCTGCGCCATATGCGGGAGCATGTGGAGAAGCAGAAGAACGACTGCCCCATAGGGCCCTGCCCTCAGACAGAAGCGCTTCTTTCGGCCCTTCCCTATGAGCTTACCGGGGCTCAGAAGAGGGTGTGGCAGGAGGTGCAGCGGGATCTGGCCGGGGAGGGCGTTATGAGCCGCCTTATTCAGGGGGACGTGGGCTCCGGGAAAACCATTGTGGCGGTGCTGGCCCTGGTGGCGGCCGCGGCAAACGGTTACCAGGGGGCCATGATGGTGCCCACGGAGGTGCTGGCCAGACAACAGTACCGCTCCATAAAAGCGATGATGGAAAATTACGGGCTTCCCTATGAGGCAGTGCTTCTGGTGGGTTCCCAGACCGCAAAAGAGAGACGGGAGGCCTATGGGAAGATTGAAAGCGGCCAGGCGAAGATTGTTATAGGCACCCATGCGCTGATTCAGGATAAGGTGCAGTTTTCTGGCCTGGGGCTTGTGGTGACGGACGAACAGCACCGGTTCGGTGTGCGGCAGCGGGAGCTTCTGACAAAAAAGGGGATGCATCCCCATATTCTGGTTATGAGCGCCACCCCCATTCCCCGCACTCTGGCCATGATTGTCTACGGAGATCTGGAGATATCCGTTATCGACGAGCTTCCGGCAGACCGGCTGCCCATCAAAAACTGTGTGGTGGACGAGGGATACCGGGCAAAGGCCTACGCGTTTATGCTGCGCCACATAAGAGAGGGGCGTCAGGTCTACATTATCTGTCCCATGGTGGAAGATAACCCGGAGCTGGAAATAGAAAACGTCATGGATTACGGGGCTGCCCTTAGGGAAGAGTTTCCCGGGGACGTGGTCATTTCCTGCCTTCACGGAAAGATGAAGGCCGCCGAAAAAAATGACATTATGGAAAAGTTTGCGGCTGGGGAAATCCACATTCTGGTGTCCACCACGGTGGTGGAGGTGGGGGTCAATGTGCCAAACGCCACCATTATGATGGTGGAGAACGCGGAACGGTTCGGCCTGGCCCAGCTTCATCAGCTTAGGGGCCGGGTGGGCCGTGGAAAGCACCAGTCCTACTGTATTTTTGTCAGCGGCAGCGACAAGCCGGAGACAAAGAAGCGGCTGGAAATCCTAAACAAGTCAAACGACGGATTTTTTATTGCCAGCGAGGATCTTAAGCTTCGGGGGCCGGGTGACCTCTTCGGCCTTCGCCAGAGCGGCCTTCTGCAATTTGGCATAGGGGATATTTTTACGGACGCAGACGTGCTGAAATGCGCCAGTGAGGAGGCCGCCCTTATTTTAGAGGAGGATCCCCTGCTGGAATGTCCCGGACACCAGGCTCTGGGGGAGAAGCTTCGAAGATACCAGCTGGTGGATGGTATGTGCATGCAGCTTTAGACAACCAGGAACCTGTCTTTTCAGGAAAAATTTTAAAAAAACTGTTGACTTTCCCCTTTGTGGAAGGTGTAAGGTAAGCGTATCCAGAGAGGAGCCAGGCAGAAATCATCTGGCAAAAAGGTTTGGGAGGGAGGCGCCCTATGAAAATCAACGAAGTGGAGCAGGCTGTTGGAATCACAAAAAAGAATATCCGCTTTTATGAGAAGGAGGGACTTCTCCATCCGGCCCGCAACACGGAAAACGGATACCGGGATTACGCGAAGCAGGATGTGGAGGAATTAAAGAAGATCAAGCTTCTGCGGAAACTGGCCATTCCCCTGGAGGAAATCCGTAACCTGCAAAGCGGCAGGCTGATGCTGGAGGACGGCCTCAGGCGTCACCGGGTAGTGCTGGAGCGGGAGCAGAAAAACCTTGCGTACACCCTGGAATTTTGCAGGCATATGGAGGAGGACGGTGGACAGATGGACACCCTGGATGCCTCCGCTTATCTGGAAGAAATGGAAAAAATGGAACAGGAGGGGATGCGTTTTATGAACGTAAGGCAGGTGGATCAGAAGAAGAAAAAATGGCAGGGATCCCTGCTGGCGGGAGGTGCGGCAATGTTATTCTGCGTCTGGCTTATAGCAATCATGGTGTGGGGCCTTGTGGAAGAACCCATCGGTATCGGACCTACGATTCTGATGCTGTTTCTGGTAGTGGCGCCGGTGGGCGTGGTGGTTTCGGTAATTTTTGCGTTGATTCAGAGAAAAAAAGAGATTCAGGAGGGAGAAGAAGATGCAGCTTCTAAATATTGATTACATTCCGGGAAAAAATTTTGAGGTGCTTGGGATGGTAAAGGGAAATATCGTCCAGTCTAAAAATCTGGGAAAGGATTTTATGGCGGGAATCAAGACCATCGTAGGCGGAGAGATCAAGGACTACACAGATATGCTCAACCAGGCCCGGCAGATTGCCGTGAAACGGATGGTGGATGAGGCCCAGGCCCTGGGGGCCGACGCGGTTATCAATATCCGCTATGCCTCGGCCGCCGTTATGCAGGGCGCTGCGGAGGTTATCGCCTATGGGACGGCGGTGCGGTTTGTGGAGAGTGGAAAGTAGGAACCAAAAAGAGCCTCTCATAGGACAACACAGCGGAAGAAATCCGCGCAAGACCTCAAAAGAATGGTCTTGCGCGGATTTTGTCTTTGCAAGGCGGACATCTGTGTGAAATACAATTCTTTTATTGGGGGGCAAAATGTGATAAAATATCTAAATAACGTAGAACCGGAATCTTGACAGCGGGAAAAGAAAGACAGAAAAGAAGGGATGATGCGAGATGCCAATCAAGGTACAAAGTGAACTGCCAGCCAGAGCTATACTGGAAAAGGAAAATATATTTGTAATGGATGAAAAACGGGCCATGAATCAGGATATTCGTCCCTTAAATATAGGAATTCTGAATCTGATGCCCTTGAAGGAGGACACGGAACTGCAGCTTTTGCGTTCCCTGTCCAATACGCCCCTGCAGCTTGACATTACCTTTATCACGGTCAGTAGCCACGAATCCAGAAACACGGCCCAGAGCCATATCAATAAATTTTATGAGCCTTTTTCCGCAGTAAAGGGGCGGCGCTTTGACGGCCTGATTATCACGGGCGCGCCGGTGGAGCAGATGGAGTTTGAGGAGGTGGACTACTGGGCGGAGCTTGTGGAGATTATGGACTGGGCGGAGATCTATGTTACGTCCACCCTCTTTATCTGCTGGGGAGCCCAGGCCGCCATGTATCACTATTATGGTCTTCGGAAGAAGCTTCTGCCTCAGAAGCTCTTCGGCCTGTACCGCCACCGGGTACTGAACCGGAAGGAACCTCTGGTGCGGGGCTTTGACGATGTGTTTATGATGCCCCATTCCAGGCATACCACCGTGGACGCAGGGGATATCCGGGCCTGCAAAGAGCTGGAGATCCTGGCGGAGTCCCAGGAGGCTGGTGTTTTTGCGGCCATGGCCCAGGAGGGACGTAGAGTGTTTGTGTTTGGCCACCCCGAGTACGACCGTCTGACCCTGGAAAAAGAATACCTGCGGGATAAGGGCAAGGGCCTGGATATCCAGGTGCCGGACAATTATTTCCAAAATGACGACAGCAGCACCCGGCCGCTGCTTATGTGGCGGGCCCACGCCAATACCTTGTATACAAACTGGATTAATTATTACGTATATCAGCTGACGCCTTATGTGTGGTGAGGAATGCTGGGAAAACCAGGGGTTGAATTTTAACAATAGGGGAAAGAGATTGTACTTCCTGTAAATATTGTCTATAATAGAATAAAGAATGGAGGCGTAAGGATGGATATATTGAGAAAAGAAGAGATTTATACAATAGATGATATCTATGCGTTGCCAGAAGGGGAACGGGCAGAATTGATTGATGGGAAAATATATTATATGGCGCCACCAAACACAAGACACCAATCACTTGTAATGGATTTGTCTTATCAGATAAAAGATTTTATTAAACGAAATAAAGGCGAGTGCAAAATATTTCCATCCCCGTTTGCTGTATTCCTGAATGAAAATGATAAAAATTATGTTGAGCCAGATATATCTGTTATCTGCGACAAAAATAAGATTACGGATAAAGGGTGTAATGGCGCACCAGATTGGGTGATTGAAATTGTTTTACCAAGCAGTAAACAAATGGATTATTATAAGAAATTGTTTAAATATCGAACAGCAGGAGTTAGAGAATATTGGGTCGTAGATCCGGAAAGAGAACTTGTGACGATATATAACTTTGTAAAAGATAGTATGGAAGAATATTCTTTTGATAAAGATATACCAGTGGGGATTTACGAAGGAGTCTTTTTAAAAATAGAGTAGATTTTAAATATAAGCAGGATAGTTTATTAAAGCATTTGGAAAATAAAAATCCAGATGTTTTGAGGCTGTAAATTTTTCTGTGTCTATGGAGGAAAAATCCTTCTGGCAGAATCCAGATATGTACAATACTGTGTCGAATCCTAGGCTTGATTTTGTTGTCGATTGATCTTACTGATTATAGTATTACCAATCTGCATACCTTTATACAGATTTTTCTAATTTTTTG
>CAJTHL010000030.1 GCA_910576205.1 Clostridia bacterium
TCATGGTAAGAGGGATGTAAGGTTTCGGAGAGGATTCAGTATGTGATTTTGAAGGTGTATGGGAAGAGGAAGGCCCTGGAAGAGAGGGAAAGAGAATAGTCCTCGATAGCTCAATGGTAGAGCACGCGGCTGTTAACCGCGGGGTTGTAGGTTCGAGCCCTACTCGGGGAGTTTGAGAGCAAGAGAAGGACAGAGAGACCCGGAGGGTCGCAGAACAGACGGCTCCTTGGTCAAGCGGTTAAGACATCGCCCTTTCACGGCGGTAACACGGGTTCGATTCCCGTAGGAGTCATTTTTGATGTTACGCCGATGTGGCTCAATTGGCAGAGCAGCTGATTTGTAATCAGCAGGTTATCGGTTCGAGTCCGATCATCGGCTTTTGGTTTAGCTTGGACCCATAGCTCAGTTGGTTAGAGCAACCGGCTCATAACCGGTCGGTCCTGGGTTCGAGTCCCCGTGGGTCCATTTTTTGCTTTTATTCATGTTTGGCCTAGTGGCTCAGTTGGTTAGAGCGCCGCCCTGTCACGGCGGAGGTCGTGGGTTCGAGTCCCATCTGGGTCGTGTCTTTAGTTTTGGACAGGAAAAGGCCGGCGTGGCGGAACTGGCAGACGCACAGGACTTAAAATCCTGCGGGACTAATCTCCCGTACCGGTTCGATTCCGGTCGCCGGCATTACAGTAATTACATATGTGCGCGTAGCTCAGCTGGATAGAGCGTCTGACTACGGATCAGAAGGTCGGGAGTTCGAATCTTCTCGCGCACGTTAGAAAACCCTTGTAGCTTTCTGGATATAAGGGTTTTGTTATACCTGTGAGGGAGTAATTGGCAGCCCTGGGCTGTGGTAATATCAACATCCTGATGCAAATCTGGTATTACCTGAAATAATGAGACTCATGGACAATGGCGGAAAGGCCCTTGTCTGTGAGTCTTTTTTTATACACTACATAAAAAGGAGGGGAGTTATGGATTTTATGGCGCTTACTTTGCTGGCTGTGGGCCTGTCCATGGATGCTTTTGCGGTTTCCATATGTAAGGGGCTGGCTATAAAGAAACTGGATTGGAAAAAGGCTGTTGTGATCGGCTTATGGTTTGGGGGATTTCAGGCTATGATGCCTCTTGTGGGCTATATCCTGGGCGTACAGTTCAGCTCCTATATCACTTCCATCGATCATTGGATTGCCTTTGTATTGCTGGGGCTGATTGGGGGAAATATGATAAGGGAGGCATGCTTTGGGAAAGAGGAGGAGGCCTGTGATTCTATTTCCGCTGGAACCATGCTCCTTCTGGCAGTGGCCACAAGTATCGACGCGCTGGCGGTTGGTATTACCCTTGCGTTTTTAAGCGTGAATATTCTGCCTGCGGTATCTTACATTGGAGTGACTACCTTTTGCTTATCTTTGGCCGGGGTTAAGGTGGGCAATTTGTTTGGATGCCGGTATAAGACGAAGGCGGAGATTGCCGGGGGTGTGCTGCTGATTTTTCTGGGAACCAGGATCCTGCTGGAGCATCTGGGAATTTTTCCATAGTCCATGGGTTTAGGGAAGCCGGTTCTGGCCTGGGGAAAGCAGCCTGCCAGGAAAAGGTTACGCTTTTTTAATAAATTGTTTAGATTTCTTACATTGACGAAAGGCGCAGATTAAGCGTAACATATGCTTATAGATTTTAGCAGATAGCGCCTGGGGAAGCTAAGAATGTCCGCAGGTTGAAATGGAGGAGTTGTATGAGAATCAGGGATCGGTTTTTGCAGTTTATGCATGGGCGTTATGGGGCGGATCAGTTTTCACGTTGCCTTTTATGGATAGTGCTTGCATGCATGGTTATCTCATTTTTTACAAAGGGACTGGAGAGGAGTATTTTTTACTGGCTCAGCCTGGCAGGCCTGGTTTACTGTTATTTTCGCATGTTTTCCAGGAATTATGCGAAAAGGTATTCGGAGAATCAGCTGTTTCTCACCCGGACAGCGGGAATCCGGGGTTTTTTTGCCAGACAGAAAAGCCTGATGGCGCAGCGGAAAACCCATCATATCTACACCTGTCCTGGGTGCAGACAGAAAATACGGATTCCCAGAGGACGGGGAAAAATCGAGATCAGATGTCCGAAATGCAGCACAAAGTTTATCAAGAGGAGCTAGGATGTTCGGTTATATTATCATCAACAAGGCGGAGATGAAATTCCGGGAGTTTGACGTCTACCACTCCTATTACTGTGGGCTATGCAGAAGGCTGAAGGAGAAATACGGATTTCTGGGACAGATAACCCTGTCGTATGACATGACGTTTCTGGTAATGTTGCTGACAGGCCTCTATGAACCAGAGACCCAGGAAAAACATTACAAATGCGCGGCCCATCCCTTTGAGAAGCATCTGGCGCGGATAAATATGTTTACAGACTATGCAGCGGATATGAACGTGCTTTTTTCTTATTATAAATGCAGGGACGACTGGGAGGACGAGAGGAAGCTGTGGAAGCTGGCCTATGAAAAGCTCCTAAAGCCGAAATACAGAAGGGTGGAGGGCGCTTATGGGGAGAAGGTATTGCGGGTGGACAGGCTTCTTAGAGAAATTTCCCGGGGAGAGCGGAGCCGGGAACAGAATATAGACCGGATGGCCGGGCAGTTTGGGGAAGTGATGGCCGAGATTTTTGCGTGGAATAAGGATGAATGGGAGGAAAGCCTGCGAAAAACTGGCTTTTATCTGGGGAAATTTGTGTACCTTATGGATGCCTACGAAGATCTGGATAAAGACCGGAAAAAAGGAACCTATAACCCCTTCTTTGAGCTTTCTGGGTCCGGGGAATTCGAAGAGAATTCCAGAAATATACTGACTATGATGATGGCGGAATGTTCCAGGGAGTTTGAGACCCTTCCGATATTGAAGGATGTGGAAATTCTGCGCAATATTTTGTATTCCGGTGTCTGGTGCCGCTATGAGGCCGTTCATAAACAGAGACAGGAAAAGAAGGGTGAAAGGTTATGAATGATCCGTACCAGGTACTGGGCGTATCCAGGGATGCCACAGAGGAAGAAATCAAGAAAGCTTACCGGGGGTTAAGCCGGAAATACCATCCCGACGCCAATGTGAACAATCCCAGGAAAGACGAGGCCGAGGCCAGATTTAAGGAAGTCCAGCAGGCTTACCAGCAGATTATGAAGGAGCGGACAGGAGACGCCTACGGCTCCCACACAGATGCAGGCGGAGGATACGGCGGATTTGGGGATTTCTGGGGCTTTGGTGGCTGGGAGAGGCAGCAGCGGGGAAGCTATGAGGATGAGGAGAGCGCACATTTTAAGGCGGCGGCCAATTACATCAACAACGGATACTACCAGGAAGCGCTCCATGTGCTGGACAGTATTTCCAGAAAGAACGCCCGCTGGTATTACTACAGCGCCATTGCCAATTCCGGCCGGGGAAACAATGTCATTGCCCTGGAGCACGCCAGAAAGGCGGCGGAGCTGGAGCCTGGAAACCAGCAGTACCAGCAGCTTGTAAACCAGCTTGAATACGGTGGAAGCTGGTATCAGAACCGGAGAACAACCTACGGCGGAAACATGGTGGACGGAGGGGACCTCTGCATGAAGCTTTGCCTGGCCAATATGGTCTGCAACCTCTGCTGTGGTGGCGGCGGACTGTGCTGTGGAGGAATGCCAGGCTATTATTGACGAAAATCCTGGATTTTGGGAAGATGTGCCTTGCCAAGGGGTAATATTTTCTTTATAATAGACCTTATCGAAAGAGAGGACAAGCCATGGACAGAAACGAATTTATCAGTGTCTTACGCATCTCGCTGAGCGGTGAGGTCAGTGACCGGGTGGTGGAGGACAATGTTCAATACTACTATGAATATATTTCCAGTGAAATAGCCAGAGGAAAGACGGAGAGAGAGGTTATGGATATGCTGGGGGATCCCCGTCTCATCGCCCGGACCATTATCGACACGGCCGGCGTCCAGGGGACTGGGGGAAATGCCAGGTATTACGAGGACAGCCCGGACAGCCGCCAGAAGGGCTTCCACGCGGAGGAAAACCCGGAAGGAGGCGTTGATATCCGCTATGGCCGTCTGAAGCTGAATACCTGGTACGGCAAGGCGCTGGTGATTGGGGTGGTCGTTCTGGTGATGGCGCTGATTTTTACCATTGTGGGAGGTATTTTGTCTTTTGTGCTGCCTGTTCTCATCCCTGTTTTACTTATCGTTTTTATTATCCAGATACTGACAAGACGGCGATAGGGGACCGGGGCCATAGAAAATTTAAAAAATAAGGAAATAAAGTATAATTCCGCTTATCTTTGCCATACTAGGAGTGTAACAAACATTTCAGGAGGTTAAAGATTATGGCAAACAATGCGAACAACATGAACAATGCGAACAACGCAAGCAACACAAGTTCTCAGAACAGCCAGAACACAAGCTCTTCCAGCTCTAAGAGCTCTTCCGGAAGCAACTCTAAGAGCTCTTCCAAGAACTCCAGCTCCAAGAGCAGCTCTGGCAGCAACTGCAATTACTAAATAACGAAAATCGCAGAGAAGGCAGGGATCAGATTTCTGATCCCTGTTTTACTTTTCCCGAAAGAATGCGGCCACAGCTCCGGGTACATGCACCGAATCCATTTTCCAGGCATAGAATGAGGTATCTGATAATAGAATAAAAGGGTGAGGGCATGGAATTCGAGACAATTTCTCCAAGAGAGGTGGACGCGTACCTGTTTCGGAAAGAGTATGTAGTCATTGACATCAGATCGCCCAGAGATTACCGGAAAAGACATTTAAAGGGAGCTATCTGTATTCCATATGAACGCCTGGAAGAGGGTGTAGCGCTTTTAAAGCGTCAGGAGCTGATTCTTTACTGTGAGCGGGGGGCCACCAGCATGATGGCAGCCCGGGACTTAAGCGGGAAAGGGTATCACGTCAAATCCGTAGTCGGGGGCATTCAGGCTTACACGGGCAAAAATGTGGAGAGCTACAGTCCGGCCAGATATTAGGAAAACGGTCATAATCTGGGAAAAGAGTTTGACACCAGGGTATTGACAGCTATGTACAAGACATATTAAGATAAAGGTTAAGCGGAAAATTCGGAGAAGATGGAGAGAATATGGGCACATATGAAATGATTGCCCCCTGTCATTTTGGACTGGAGGCGGTATTGAAACGGGAAATTCAGGAGCTGGGCTATGAGATTCTGCTGGTGGAGGACGGAAAGGTTACATTCCGCACGGATGAGCAGGGAATCTGCCGGGCCAATATGTTCCTGCGGACGGCGGAGCGGGTGCTGCTGAAGGTGGGTGGCTTTAGGGCAGTCACCTTTGACGAGTTATTTGAAAAGACAAAAGCGCTTCCCTGGGAACAGTTTATTCCGGAGAACGGGAAATTCTGGGTTACAAAGGCATCTTCGATTAAGAGCCGGCTGTTCAGCCCTTCAGATATCCAGTCCATCGTGAAAAAAGCCATGGTGGAGCGGATGAAGGAGCATTACCATGTGAGCTGGTTTAAGGAGGACGGAAAGGAATATCCTGTGCGTGTGACCTTCCTGAAGGATGAAGTGACTTTGGGAATCGATACCTCAGGAGACTCCTTACATAAGCGGGGGTATCGCCAGCTGGCCAGTAAAGCCCCCATTACGGAGACCCTGGCGGCAGCGCTTCTTATGCTGACGCCCTGGAAGAGGGACAGGATTCTGGTGGATCCTTTCTGTGGAAGCGGCACATTTCCCATTGAGGCGGCCATGATGGCGGCCAATATGGCTCCGGGCATGAATCGCGGCTTTACGGCGGAAGGGTGGACAAACCTGATTCCCAAAAGCGCCTGGTATCACACGGCGGATGAGGCAGGCGACCTTATGGACACTTCCGTGGAGGTGGATGTCCAGGGGTATGACATTGACGGGGCGATTGTAAAGGCGGCCAGGGAAAACGCCAGGGAAGCAGGTGTGGATCATCTGATTCATTTCCAGCAGCGGCCTGTGTGTGATCTGAGTCACCCGAAAAAATACGGATTTCTCATTATGAATCCTCCCTATGGGGAGCGTATGGAGGAGAAGGAAAAGCTTCCGGAGCTTTACGGGGAGATTGGAGCGGCCCTTCGGAGGCTGGATACCTGGTCTGCGTATATTATAACCAGCTATGAGAACGCGCAGCAGGACATGGGACGCAAAGCCGATAAGAACCGCAAGATTTATAACGGAATGCTGAAGACATATTTTTATCAGTTTCCAGGCCCTAAGCCTCCGAGAAAGGCCAGGGACACGGAGACAAAACTCTGATAGGAGCAGAAATTGAAGGCAGTCGGAAAAATTGTAGCAGGGGTGGTTCTTCTGTTTCTGCTGATGGACATTGAGGCCGGGATTAAGGAACAGAAGCAGGAGACCCTAGATGAATGGAAAGCTTCCATATCTGTGGAGCGGGAGGAAGATGAAGAACGGCTTACCCGTATACCGCCTATACCGGAGATTGTACCGGTGCGGGAGACGGCGGAACTGCCCTCTTTCTATGATTACAGGGAGGAGGGACGGGCCACCCAGGTAAAAAACCAGGAGAAGTTCAACAACTGCTGGGCATTTGCAGGGACTACTGCGCTGGAGTCTGCGCTGATGCCGGAGGAACAGGCGGTTTTTTCCACGGATCATATGACAAATTGCAACAGCTATGCCTTTGACATTGAGGCAGGCGGGGCTTACGTGATGGCCGTAGCCTATCTTACGGCCTGGCAGGGGCCGGTCTACGAGGAGGAGGATCCTTCCGGGGACAGGGAATCGCCGGAAGGCCTGTCTGCGGTGAAGCAGGTGCTGGATGTAAGGATTCTGGATTACAAGGATTATAACGGCATCAAACAGGCTGTTCTGCTGTACGGCGGAGTGGAGAGCTCTATATACATGGACTTTGAGGCAGAGGACGGTTCTTCGGATTCCTATGACAGAAAAACCTTTGGCTACTGTTACCAGGGGGAGACGGAGCCCAACCACGATGTGGTGATTATCGGATGGGATGATGCGTACCCGGCGGAGAATTTTAAAGTACCCCCGGAAGGGGACGGAGCTTTTATCTGTCAGAATAGCTGGGGCAGTCAGTTTGGGGACAAGGGTATTTTCTATGTCTCCTATTATGACAGCAATATAGGGGGAAGTACGACGGCCTACACCCGGGTGGAGGAGGCGGGATATTTTGACGGCCTCTACCAGAGCGACTTGTGCGGATGGACCGGGCAGATCGGCTATAATATGGAAGAGGCCTGGTTTGCCAATGTGTATACGGCCCAGGAAACGGAACGTCTGGCCGGAGCAGGGTTTTACACTACCGGTCCGGAGAGCACATACGAGGTGTATCTGGCGCCGGAATTTACCGACGGCGCTTCCCTTAACAAGCGGACGTTTCTCACCAACGGTTATTTGCAGTACGCAGGCTATCACACCATTGAATTTCCGGAGGAGATTTCCCTGGAGAAAGGGCAGAGATTTGCACTGATCGTGCATATTACCACAGAGGATGCCAGCTATCCCATTGCTGTGGAGTACGCCCAGGATGGAGAATACGGGGAATTTGTGAAGCTGGAGGACGGAGAAGGGTATATCAGCGACAGGGGTTCCCTCTGGTCCGACACCGAGGAGGACTGCGGGAGCAATGTATGTTTAAAAGCTTATGTAAACCGATCATAGGAGAAAGGCTGTTTTATGAGACAAAAGATATTGTTTGCCACGGAAAATGAAGGAAAAATGAAGGAAATCCGCCAGATTCTGGGGGATATGGACGTGGAAATCCAGTCTCTTAGGGAGGCGGGTATCCATGGGGATATTGAGGAAAACGGGGAGACTTTTGAGGAGAATGCTGCCATTAAGGCCCGGGAGATTGCCAGGCTGACAGACGCCATTGTACTGGCGGATGATTCGGGCCTGGAGGTGGATTATCTGGGCAAGGAACCCGGGGTTCATTCAGCCCGCTATATGGGCTATGACACTTCCTACCGGATTAAAAACCAAAGCATTCTGGACCGGCTTCAGGGAGTGCCAGAGGAGCAGCGCACGGCCCGGTTTGTCTGTGCCATTGCGGCGGCGCTGCCCGACGGCGGCCTGCTTTATTCCAGGGGGACCATTGAAGGCATTATCGGATATGAGGAGCGGGGAGAAGGCGGTTTTGGCTATGATCCCATTTTTTTCCTGCCGGAATACGGCTGCTCTACGGCGGAGCTGACTATGGAAAAGAAGAATGAGCTGAGCCACCGGGGCAAGGCGCTGCGCCAGATGAAGAAGATGCTGGAGGAATATATGGCATGAAGATATTAGTTGTCAGCGATACCCATGGAAGGGACGGGAATCTGCGGGAGGTTCTGGAGAAGGTAAAGCCGGTGGATATGCTGGTTCACTGCGGTGACGTGGAGGGAAGCGAGGATTATATAGAAGCCATGGCGGAATGTCCGGTTCATATCGTAGCGGGAAACAATGACTTTTTTTCTAACCTGGAACGGGAGGAGGAGTTTTTTATCGGCGGCTACAAGGTGCTTCTCACTCATGGCCATTACTATTACGTTTCTCTGAATACCCAGGCCATCCGCAAGGAGGGCAGGGCCCGGGGATTTGATATTGTGTTGTTTGGCCATACCCACAAGCCCCTGGTGGATGTGCGGGAGGATATTACCTTGTGTAATCCCGGAAGCCTGTCCTATCCCCGCCAGGAGGGACGAAGGCCCAGCTATCTGATAATGGAGCTGGATAAAGAGGGAAAGCTGCATTATACGGTGAATTACTGCTAAAAAAATGGCAGGGAAAAGGACGGGAAAAAATAAAAAACATGTTGACATTTTCCAGATGGTATAGTAATATATTTAGAGCGTCACGGTAGACAACTGCGATGACGGGGTGTGGCTCAGCTTGGCTAGAGCGCCTGGTTTGGGACCAGGAGGTCGCAGGTTCGAATCCTGTCACCCCGATGAATATCTGCCAGGGCGAAATAATTATGCGGGTGTAGTTCAGTGGTAGAACACCAGCCTTCCAAGCTGGATATGTGGGTTCGATTCCCATCACCCGCTCTCTTTTTTTGCCAGAAATCCAATGGATTTTGTTGGAAAAAGCTTGAAATCTACTTGACACACACGGTTTAGTGTAATATAATGATTCAGCATGAAAAAAGTGGAAAAGTATCTGAGCCAAAGCCCCGGTAGGATATTTTCATAATAAATGCTTATCTATTATTTTAGGAGGAAGACCAATGAAGAGTTACATGGCTAGCCCGGCAACAATTGAAAGAAAATGGTATGTAGTTGATGCTACCGGATATACATTAGGACGTTTAGCTTCTGAAGTGGCTAAAGTGTTAAGAGGAAAGAATAAACCAATCTTTACACCTCATATGGATACAGGTGATTATGTAATTATCGTAAATGCGGAGAAGATCAAGGTAACCGGCCGGAAGATGGATCAGAAGATTTACTATCATCATTCCGAGTATGTAGGCGGCATGAAAGAAACCACCTTGAGAGAGATGATGAGTAAGAAGCCTGAAAAGGTCGTAGAGCTGGCTGTAAAGGGTATGCTTCCCAAGGGACCGCTGGGAAGAAGCATGTATAAAAAGCTTCATGTATACGCTGGACCGGAGCACAATCAGCAGGCCCAGAAGCCGGAAACATTAACATTTTAATCGAGAGGAAGTCAAGGAGGTAAATTACAGTGGCTAATGTAAAATTCTACGGAACAGGCAGAAGAAAGAAATCAATTGCCAGAGTATTCCTGGCACCCGGCAAAGGAAAGATTACGATTAATAAGAGAGATATTGATGATTATCTGGGAATGGAAACCTTGAAGGTGATTGTCCGTCAGCCCCTGGTTGCCACAGATACAGTGGATAAATATGATGTGATTGTAAACGTATGCGGCGGAGGCTACACCGGCCAGGCAGGCGCCATCCGTCATGGTATTGCCAGAGCCTTGCTGCAGGCAGATGCCGAATTCCGTCCGATTCTTAAAAAGGCCGGGTATCTTACCCGTGATCCGAGAATGAAGGAGAGAAAGAAATACGGCCTCAAGGCGGCTCGTCGCGCTCCGCAGTTCAGCAAGCGTTAATTGGTTGTTCAAACCGTATCAAAATTGCTCAAAAACCCCGGAAAATCAAATGTTTACGGTTAGAGGGAAGTAATTTCAGGTTAGGCGGTATAGCCCCGATTACAAGGGCTGTACCGTCTTTTCGATTTCCTATGCGCCTTACTGTTTGGGTTGCGTGGCAGAAAGGAAATTGATTTCCCCTACAAAGTTGAAAACAATATCCACTTTCTGTACCCGTTTCCCGCCTACCTTTTCCGGCGCATGGACTATGATTTTCTTGATAAATTCATTGACGATTGCGGGTGTAAGTTCTTTTATTCCCACATACTTGCGGATAATCGCGGCGAAGTTGTCAAAATCGCTCTTGTTCTGCTCGTAGGTATCGACTTCCTGCTGGTCTGCCTTGACCTTTTCTTCCAGTTCCCGCTGTTCCGCTTCATACTCTGCGGACAGCTTCAAAAACCTGTCATGGCTGATTGCACCGCTTATATCGTCTTCATAAATCCGCTTGAAGATACGGTCAAGTTCCGCTATCCGCTTCCTCGCCTGTCCGACTTCACGTTTCCTGCGCTTCATTTCCTTTTCCGTTTCAGCGGAGCGTTGCTGATACATCATTTCATGGAAAGCCATGATGTCATCAAAGAAAAGGGCGGTCACGTCAAATATCCTGCCCCATACTATCTGTTTCAACACTTCCTCGCGGATAAAGTGAGCCGTACAGCTTCCCGTATTGCTCTTGTACTTTGCACAGCGGTAATGGTCTTGTGAGCCGTTAAAACTTTTGCAAGTAGCGAAATGTAATTTACTCCCACAGTCTGCACAGTATACCAAGCCGGAGAACAAGCCCTGTCGTTCTGCCTTTGTGGGGCGGCGTTTGTTTGCCCTTAGTTCCTGTACCCGTTCAAAAACAGCGTCCTCTACAATCGCTTCATGGGTGTTGAAGAAGATAGCCTGCTGTTCCTTTGTGGTAGGAATCCGCTTTTTCAGCTTGTGGGATTTGGAGTAGCTTTTGAAGTTCACCGTATGCCCGCAATAGTCCATGCGCTCCAAAATACCGACAATGGTACTATCCCTCCAGTCATAGGGATTTTCGGGAAGTGCTTTCCCCTTTTTCTTTGCGTAGTGGGCTTTGGCAGTCAGTACCTTATCTTCTTTGAGGATTTTTGCTATCTGCATAGGGCCTTTCCCGCCGATACATAAATCAAAAATCCGTTTCACCACAGCGGCGGCTTCCTCGTCTACAATCCATTGTTTTTTGTCGGTAGGGCTTACCATGTAGCCGTAGGGCGGCTTTGTCAGATGTTCCCCTGCCTGTCCCTGCGCCCGTTTGATTGCCCGTACCTTTTTGCTTGTATCTTTGGCATAAAAATCGTTAAACAGGTTACGGAACGGGGTAAAATCGTTGTCGCCTTTTGCGCTGTCTACACCGTCGTTGATTGCGATATATCTCACGTCGCGCTCTACGAAAAAGATTTCCGTATAGTAGCCGACTTTCAGATAATCGCGCCCTAACCTTGACATATCCTTGACAATGACCGTTGCCACGTTTCCGGTTTCAATCTCTGCAATCATGCGGTTAAAATTTGGTCTGTCAAACGTCACACCCGATACGCCGTCGTCAATGAAGAAAACGGGATTTGTAAAGCCGTTGTCCGCCGCATATTTGGAGAGGACTGCTTTCTGGTTCACAATGCTGTTGCTGTCGCCCTCTAACGTATCTTCCTGCGAAAGACGGGCGTATAATGCTGTTATCTGTCCGGGCTTATATGTATTTGCTGTCATGTGTTCATTCCTCCTGTAATGAACGCCCGACAAACAGTAGTGCTAACCTTATTATAGCGTACTTAACCCTGTTTGTCATTGGGCGGTTTGACGGTTTCTGATTTTATGAGCCGTATCATCTTGTCGCGGAGCCGTTCCGATCCGCCGCAGGAGGTAGATACTTCATAGTATGTGCCGCCGATTTTGTAATAGACGGTTTCCTCTGTTGGTTTCCCTTTTTCCGGCAGATAGCCGCTGTCCTTGATTTCCAGTTCCCAATCCATTCTTTTCCCTTCCTTTCCGTATTTTCTAAATGATAAGTTTCGGAGCAAGCATAGGAAAAGGGTACCCTTTTCCGTAAATCTGCCCGTCCGCGCTATGGCTTGCCGGACAGATTTTGCTTGTTGGGAAGCATCCCAAACCCTCTGAAACTTCTTTCACTACCTACTACACCGCACCATACGATTTTGCCAAAGTTTTAGCGAAATTTTATAAAAAAGTTTTTCTTACTTCCTACTACGGAAAAATAATTTGGAAATGCCAAATATCTTAAAAATCAAGATTGATATAGGCTTGAGAATATGTTAGACTGTATTCGTTTCAAATTAATGTGTCAGACATAGAGAAAGAAGTGATTTGTATGTGTATCAACACCAAAAAAAGAAACAAAGCATTTCTCCATGCAAAGCCAGTAAATTGCGACAGTTGCATGGAGTAAAAGGGAGTCGCAAAATAAAAATGCTGGCTTTGCAACTTGACTATTATATCAAGGAGGAAGCCCGCATGAAATATCTTAATGCACAAGTTATTCTTCCAGACGCATTGGTAAAGGAATTGCAAACTTATGTTCAAGGAGAATATATCTATGTTCCTGTCGAACAGAAGCAACAAAAGCGTTGGGGAGAAGTTTCCGGCTATCGGCAAGAACTAAAGCAACGCAATCAGCAGATAAAAGAGGAGTATCAAAACGGTATTTCTATGGAGTGTCTATCTGAAAAATATTGCTTATCTGTATATGCTGTCCGGAAAATCATATATCAAAAGTAACCGTAAGGGGCTGCCAAGTTGCAGCCTCTTATTTTATACAAATTGTTTCGGTATTGTACGGTGTATAGAATATTTCTATGAATGGCGGTAAGATAAGAGCGAAGTATATAAATATTTTGTGAAAGGCGGCTATTATGTGTACAAGATTTGTTTATCGTGGAAATGACATGATAACAGGCTTTAATTTTGATATTGACCTTTCTGTATGGAAGCATAAAGTGATTGAAGAACGAGAACGCTTCTATATCGGGATTTTGCGACCAGACGGGGTATATCATTCTTATCATGGAGTGAATCAAAATGGGAATGTCGGAACGCTGTTATATGTGCATGGCAATCCTGCCGGAGAATATCAAAAAGGCAGAGAATTTATAACGATTGCAGATTTAACAGAACAGTTTATTAAAGCGCAAATTTCCTTTGATGATGTCCTTCAAATTGCCAAGTCAAAGAAAATTGTTTATGCGCCAGATGCGACTATGCAGGCGATGTTGTCCGATGTTCAAGGGCGTACATTAGTAATTGAACCGGGAATTGGGTATCGGGAAGAACAAAGTAAATATTCCTTGATAACAAACTATTCCTTGATGAAACCAGAAAGCACAAAAGATTTTATTGTGTCCGGCGACGATAGATATGAACGGGCATTGCCATTATTGGATAATTACAAAAGCAAGTTTTCGCTTTCCAACGCATTTGAATTGCTTTATACTGTCCGTCAAGAAGGCGAATGGGCGACCAGAGTTTCTTTTGTGCATTCAGCAAATGACCAGACAGTATATTATGTAGAAAATAACAACTTTGAACATATCAGAAAATTTAAATTTTTGCCAGTATAACAAGAAAGGAATCGTCATGCCACAGAAGATTTATCCCCGTTCAAAAGACAGGGAAACAATTTATTTAAAAAACGTTATTAGCAACCCCAATATCATAGTTGGCGATTATACAATATATAATGATTTTGTTAAAGAGCCAAGAGAATTTGAAAAGAATAATGTTTTGTATCAATACCCAATCAATCAAGATAAGCTGATAATTGGTAAGTTTTGTTCTATTGCCTGCGGAGCAAAGTTTATATTTAACAGTGCAAATCACAGTTTATCTTCTCTATCCACCTATCCATTTCCTATATTTTTTGAGGAATGGAATTTAGATGTAAAAGATATTAAAAATGCGTGGGACAACAAAGGTGATATCGTTATCGGAAATGATGTTTGGGTTGGTTATGAGGCGGTCATTTTAGCAGGTGTTACGATTGGAGATGGTGCTGTTATCGGAGCGCGAGCTGTCGTTACAAAAAACATTCCTCCATATACAATCGTTGGCGGTGTTCCGGCAAAGCCTATAAGAAAGCGTTTTTCCCAAGAAACGATTGATTTTCTGCTTAAAATAAAATGGTGGAATTGGTCTGAAGAACATATCCGACAGCATATAACCGAGATACAGTTAGGAAATATCGAATATTTGCGTTAAATTGCCGCACGACGGAAAAAGAAAAAAGCCGTCGTACAGCAATCATTGATATGCTCCCCTTATAGTAGACAGACAAAATAATAAAACTGTCGCTGTAAGGAGGAGCATATTTCATGGGACAACATTCAAAATACTCTTTTGAGATGAAACTGGCTGCTGTCACAAAGTATCTGGAAGGAAGCTGTTCAATAGAAAGTATCGCCCGAAGCC
>CAJTHL010000031.1 GCA_910576205.1 Clostridia bacterium
GCAGGATGTCTTTAAAGCTTTCCCTAAGCAGGGAATAGACATCCGCAACGCTGGAAATGTTGTTTTCAGAAATAATCTGTCGAATTTGCTCCTTAGCTACCGCCATAAAAATACTCCTTTTCGATAAGAATTGTCATATCTGAATTCTTACCTAAAAGGAGCCATTTTTTTCCAAAGACACAAACTATTTTACACTACCGAAAGAAGAAACAGACCGCAAATGTTACCGTTCCCTGCAGGAGCTGCAGCTTTCTATATTTGAGTGCATAGAAGGGTACTACAATTCAAAAAGACCGCATGGCACGCTGAATATGCTTACTCCAAACGAAGCGGAAGTATTATACTGGGAGCAGAATTCCTAGTCTGCTCCTTAAAACTTTTATACTTTTTTGTGTCTACTTACTTGACTATAGTCCATGTTCAATACAAATGTTGTCTTTCCATCGCCCGGATCGCCTTGAACAATAGTCAGCTTGCCATAAGGGATAAACGGAAACCAAAGCCAAGAAACTTCCTGCGACTGTATCTCCGACAATTTAATCAACTGCAATTCTATTTTTGTTTCTTCCATAATGCCCTCCATTTCTGAAAATCGTTGTCAGTGGAAGAAACCTCTGCTATACTTGTATTGTGAGTACTGATAACAGAGGTTTTCCAGTTATCACAGCCCTAACAGTTGCCGCTGTCGGGGCTTTTTTCTTCTCTGTCGGTGTTACCCTGCCACAAATATTTTGCTCCGTCCAACATCCAAAGGATAGCTTTCAACATATCCTCATAAGATGTCTGCAACTCTCTGATTTCTTCGGTACTGACCTCCGGCTTTTCGCCTTTTATCTGCCCTGCCAGTTCCTCCATACGGCTCTGCATTTCCTGTAATTTTTCCACAATCTGATATACCGTTTCTTTCTTCCCTACCACACATACACGATTGTTAATACAGGAACGGACAAAATAATCTTTCTTTTTCATGCCGCTTGCAAAAATCTTTGCTTCGATTTCTTCCCTTTCTCTGGGAGAAATGCGAAAACTGATTGTTGGATATTTGTGTGTGCCGCTCATGCTTCTGTACCCTCCTTAAATTCTGCGTTCAACAACTCTGCCATTTGTATCTGTTCTGTCGGGAACATATGGGCGTATCGAAACGTAATATCCACACTTTCATGCCCTACCCTGTTCCCGATTGATACCGCTGAAAATCCCATGCTGATTAACAACGAAACGTGCGAATGCCTTAAATCGTGGATTCTAATGCGCTTTACCCCTGCTTTCCCTGCCCCTCTCGTCATTTCATGGTGTAGGAAACTTTTTGTCAGATGAAAGATACGGTCAGTCGGGAGAAGTCCGTACAGCCTGCCGAGATACTCTTTTAATTCCTCACACAAAAAGTCCGGCATACTGACATTGCGCTTGCTTTTCGGTGTCTTTGGGTCTGTTACCACATCTTTTCCCTCTAACCGCTGATAAGATTTTGTTATCCGAATGACCTTGTTATCAAAATCTATATCCTGCGGCGTGAGAGCTAAAAGTTCGCCAACCCGCAAGCCGCACCAGTATAAAATCTGAAATGCTTGATAAGAATATGGCTTATCCTTTACTGCTTCAATAAATTTCAGATATTCTTCTTTCGTCCAAAAAAGCATTTCCTCCGCTTTCCCTTTCCCAAGCGGCCCGGCTTTGACAACGGGATTGCTTTTAAATTCGTAGAACCGCACCGCATGATTAAATAATGCGCTCAATTCGGATTGCAGGGTTTTCAGATAAGTCGGTGCATAGGGCTTTCCTTTTTCATCACGATAGGAAATCTGCTCATTCTGCCACTGGATAATATCTTTTGCACGAATATCACACATTTTCTTATTCTCAAAGTACGGCAACAATTTTGTGCGTAAGATATGCTCCTTTGTCAGCCAAGTATTGTGCTTCAGCTTCGGCTTCATATCCCTTGTGTATGCCTGCACAAATTCTCCGAAAGTCATATCCAAGTCAGCCGCTTCTTTCATACGGAAATGATGTTCCCACTCCGTAGCTTCTCTTTTGGTCTTAAAACCTCTCTTGACTTTCCGGCAGTTCTTGCCCGTCCAGTCGTAATAATGGAACGATACATACCACGTTCCACGCTGTTCATCTTTATATGCCGCCATAATCTGCCCTCCTTAGTTCGCCGCCTGAACCATGCCATAGAATTTCTCTTCATAATATTTTCTACTGACACGTCCGGCGATTGTGATAAAACCTTTTTCTTCCAGTTCCTCATTCATCTGTCGTACTAATTTGTAAGCAAATGGTTTGGAAACACCCAACTCCTGCGCTACCTCCCCGGCAGTTACAAATAGTTCATTCTTCATTCAATGCCCTCCTTTTATTTAGCGTTTTTGTTAAGCTCTGTATTTGAATTATACTTAACATTTCTGTTATTGTCAATAGCCTATTTGTTAAACTTATCTTTTTTATTAAATTTAGCATTTCTGATAAGTTTTTATTGCTGTATTATCTGAATTATGCTAGAATATATGGAGAATACAGAATTGAGAGGTAAGCTATGGAGTATACGATACGAGAAATACAAAAACAGGAATATCCGCTACTGGATAATTTTTTATATGAAGCAATCTTTATTCCAGAGGGTATCGAACCTCCATCTAAAACCATCATTACATCTCCCGAATTACAGGTTTATGTTGAGCGTTTCGAAGAATCTAAAGATGATTGGGGATTAGTAGCAGAGGTTGACGGTAAGATTGTCGGTGCTGTTTGGGTTCGCATTATGAACGATTACGGACATATAGATGATGAAACGCCCTCTTTGGCAATCTCTCTTTATAAAGAATACCGGGGCTTTGGCATTGGAACGGCTATGATGAAAGAAATTCTTACCCTGCTTAAATCACATGGGTACAGCCGGGTTTCTCTTTCTGTTCAAAAAGCCAATTATGCGACAAAAATGTATTTAAAGATTGGTTTTGAGATTGTAAAGGAGAATGAGGAAGAATATATTATGGTGTACTGCCTATAACAAATTTATTAATAAATTGGAGAAAGGACATTCCATTTATGAGAATCCGACCATATATACCAAGCGAAGATTACGAATATGTATCAAAATGGATTGATAGCGAAAAGACTCATTCCTTTTGGTGTGCAAATCTTTTGCCATACCCCATGACACGAAAATCTTTCCATGATTTATTAGAGAAAAATGCAACGGACTGGACGGACAGTGCTTATATCGCAACTGAAAGCAACGGACTGGCAGTAGGCTTCTTCTGTTATTCTGTCAATACAGCAGACAATATCGGCTTTCTTAAATTTGTTATCGTTGATAAAACCAGACGTGGAAAAGGTTACGGAAAAGAAATGCTGAATCTGGCTCTGCAATACGCCTTTCAGATAACCGGCGCAAAAGCGGTTCAACTAAATGTTTTCAATGAAAACACATTAGCGAAACAATGTTATGAAAAAGTCGGCTTTGTTGAAAGAACGATTGACAAAGATGTATTTTCCTATAAAGACGAGTTGTGGAGCAGATGTAACATGATAATCTCAAAACAATCACTCTAATTTTCAGAAAGGACACATGACTATGGTATTAGGAGAACGGATAAAGAGAATACGCACGTTCCGGGGCTTGACACAGCGTGAACTAGGCTTGAAATTGGGATATGAGGAACGCAATGCTGATGTTCGTATCGCACAGTATGAATCCGGCTATCGTGTTCCCAAAAACAACACTCTAATGGAAATGGCAAAGATATTGAACGTCAATTATATTCATTTTATTGGTGTTACACCCGGCTGCGCCGAAGATATTATGCTTACATTCCTTTGGCTTGATGAAGATGACCGTAGCACGATCCATTTATTTCAGCTTGTCCGCAATCCCGGCAAATGCAATGCTTCTGATGATAAATCGGTGCGTTACTATGACAATGACGACTGGCCTGCTCATGCCCCAGTAGGTATGTGGCTAGAGTATGGATTAGTCAATGATTTCATGCGGGAGTGGTGTCTACGGAAAGAGCAACTAAAAAGCGGAGAGATTTCTGAGGACGAGTATTTTGAATGGAAAATCAACTGGCCTGCTACGAGTAGCAGTGTTGATGAAAAAGGAAACGATAAGAAAAATAACAGTTATCAGTGGAGAGCATAAACCAAATAGAATAACCTCATAAGATAAGGAGAAATAAAAATGTCAAATATAAATTTATTAGCTTGTAGAAACAATATTGAAGAAGCCTTTAAGTCATTAATTCAAAGTGGTAGACCAGATATTCGAGATGAAGAAAACAATGATTTGATACCTCAACTTTATGTCGATTTATTTGAAAACAACTATATATTACGGCAAGCATTAGATGAAAATCATATAATATTCAAAGGCAGAAAAGGTACTGGAAAATCTACCGTTTTTCTTCAAGCAGAAAATATGTTAAAACAAAATAAGAATAAATTGTCCGTATATATAAACTTACAATCATGTTATGAAGAGATACGGGTCTCAAATATAGATACTCAGGAAGAATTGACACGTTATAATATTTATTACAATTTTTTCAACGAAATTTTAACAACTATTAAAAAGAATATATCAAAAATTATTCCAGACAAAAAACTAGATAAACTATTTGAGGAAATTCATGACGGAGAATATATTGATGCCGATTTTTTACGAAATATGCAGGTAACAACAAATGCTGAAAATTCTAATAGTGTATCACTTAATTACAGCAAAGCTAAAGAAGCACCTTCCGAATTACACGCTTCATTGACTAAAGATAAAAAAATCCAGTCTGAAACTAAGCATGAAAGTAGAGAGATTAGAATACTATCAATAAACAAAATACTAACTAAACTGAAAGAGATTTTATCTAAGCATCGCATAAATAAGGTATACCTATTTTTAGACGATTTTAGTGAATTAAACTTTAATCACCAAAAATTAGTTATTGATTCTCTGATTTCACCAATTATTACATCCTATAATGATATGTTTGTAATTAAGTTAGCAGCATATCCATACAGGATTTATTTGGGTAATATTGATTCATCAAAAATCATTCCACATTCATTAGATTTCTATGATGTATTTGAAAAAACTTCAACTAATTATACCAAAGTAGAAGATTCGGCCATAAATTATGTTAAACGAACATTAGAGAAAAGAATAACTGTATATACACATAACCAAATTCAACTTAATGAATTATTTGATACTGATAAAAATAAATTAGACGAATATTTTAAAACCCTGTTTTTTGCCTCTGCTGGAATTCCTCGGTGTTTGGGATATGTCCTAACATATTGCTTTTTAGGTTCAATAAATCAAGGCGATCCAATAACTATATCCAATATAAATAATGCAGCCAAAAAATATTATACTGATAATATTTTGCCAGACTTTTTTAATGATGTACGATTCAAACAATCTTTTTATGATGACAAAAAGATATTGAACCAATTAGCCCAGAAAAATTTAATGGAACAACTTATAAATATATCAAAAAAGTTTAAACGTATGCAAATAGAAAGCTACAGCAAAAAAGAGAATATAAAGCAAATTTACTCAGATACTTTAAGAAAGTATAAAGTCAGTACCACATATTGGCTTCCTTCATCGCATTTTTTCGTTGATAAAGACATAGAAAGTATTCTTCATACTCTTGAATTATACTTCATTGTTAATAAATTTAATGAAGGTAGCAGCAGAAAGCCCGGGAAAAAAACATCTTATTTTGGACTAAATTACGGTCTCTGTCTAGAAAACAATATAGATTATGGGAAACCCGAATTTCGTCGTTCCTACGACTATTGGCGGCAAGATGAATTTGATTATACAGATATAATTCCACAAATACTTAGCAATGTTGAACTTCCTATTTGCCAAAACTGTGGATATGAATATAAAGACGATTTAGAATATGAAATGGTCAAAAAATTTAATCGCTGCCTTAAATGTGGTGAAGAAGGAACTGTCCATGCTGTAAATAACTTTGAAGAACTTTTTAAGGAGAAAATTGAAAGCTGGAAAAAAATTAGTTTGCCGGATTTATACATTAATATTCTAAGGATATTATACAATAATCGCCCTAACAAATTATCTGCACATGAAATTGCATTAGAAATTGATAAACACCATCTTGCAATCACAAATGCAATGAAGAAACTTAAGCCATTAGGATATGTTTCTTACAATATTACTGATAAACGCTATTATTGTATAGAAGAAATAGCCATTTCTAAATTTTTTACTTCAAATTAAAATTGTTAATATAGGTATCAAAAAGGTATCACGCCCCACACCAAAAGCCGGAAAGTCCGCTGTTTATGCGGCTTCCCGGCTTTCTGTTTACTATTCGAACTCTATAGTCCCAGGCGGCTTAGAAGTAAGATCAAAAAACACCCTGTTTACCCCCTTCACCTCATTAATAATCCTGTTCGTAACCTTAAACAGCACCTCATAAGGAATCTGGGCACACTCCGCCGTCATAAAGTCGCTGGTATTCACTGCCCGCAGAGCCACCGCATAGTCATAGGTCCGGAAATCCCCCATAACCCCCACGGACCGCATATTCGTCAGCCCGGCAAAATACTGTCCCAGGCCCTTGTCCAGCCCGGCTTTGGCAATTTCCTCCCGGTAAATGGCATCCGCATCCTGCACTATGCGTACCTTCTCCTCCGTAACCTCGCCCACGATGCGGACGCCAAGGCCCGGACCAGGGAAGGGCTGGCGGTAGACCAGGCTCTCCGGGATACCGAGCTCCAGGCCCGCACGCCGCACCTCGTCCTTAAAAAGCATCCGAAGAGGCTCTATAATCTCTTTAAAATCCACCACGTCGGGCAGACCACCCACATTGTGGTGGGACTTGATAACTGCGGATTTGCCAAGGCCGGACTCGATTACATCCGGGTAAATGGTTCCCTGTACCAGAAAATCCACAGTGCCGAGCTTTCTGGCCTCCTCCTCGAAAATACGGATAAATTCCTCTCCAATAATTTTGCGCTTTTCCTCCGGCTCTACAGCCCCCTTTAATTTCTCATAGTAGCGCTGCTGGGCGTTGACACGGATAAAATTCAGCTCGTAGGCGCCTTTGGGGCCAAATACCGCCTCCACCTCATCTCCTTCGTTCTTGCGCAGCAATCCGTGATCTACAAAAACACAGGTAAGCTGTTTTCCAACCGCCTTGGACAACAATACTGCCGCCACGGAGGAATCCACCCCACCGGACAAGGCACAGAGCACTCTGCCGCTGCCCACCTTTTCCCGAATCTGCTTTATGGTCTCCTCCACAAAGGATCCCATTTTCCAGTCACCCAGGCAGCCGCACACTTCATAGACAAAATTACGGAGCATTTTCTGCCCCTCCCTGGTATGCATGACCTCCGGATGGAATTGTGTTGCGTACAGCTTCTTTTCCGGACATTCCATGGCCGCCACCGGGCAGACCGGCGTATGGCCCGTCACACGAAATCCTTCCGGAACCGCCGCTATATAGTCCGTGTGGCTCATCCAGACAACCGTAGAGGGCTCCACGTCCCGAAACAGCACAGAAGTTTCACTAAGTTTCACCTCCGTATGGCCGTACTCACTCACCGGAGCTGTCTTTACCTGGCCTCCCAGCATGTAAGCCAGAAGCTGGGATCCATAGCAGATTCCCAGAACCGGGATGCCAAGCTCCAGTATTTCTTTCTGATAATGGGGGGAAGTCTCCTCATACACGCTGTTGGGGCCCCCGGTAAAAATAATCCCTTTGGGATTCATATTCCGAATCTCATCAAGACTGATGGTGTAGGGATGCACTTCGCAGTACACACTGCACTCCCGCACACGCCGGGCAATCAGCTGATTATACTGGCCGCCAAAATCCAGCACAACAATCATTTCCTTTTTCATTTTCACTCCTCCTGCTCTGGATCCGCAAACTTACGTACATGATTATAAAACACATGCCGTCCTGTGACAACCCCCATGAGAAATCTCTCACACCTTCACTCTTGTCCAGCCGCCCCGTATATAATGAATCACAAACAACACTGACCGGAATACCCAGTCAATCGTCATGGCCACCCAGATCCCAAATACGCCCCAGCCCAGATTTTTTCCCAGAATGAAGCTAAAGCCCACCCGGAATATCCACATGGAAATCATGCTGACGCACATGGTATATTTCACATCCCCCGCTGCCCGGAAAGTATTGGGCAGACCAAAAGACGTTTCCCAGATGGCAATGGTACATATTCCTATATAAATAAGAATCCTCTGTGTGACTTCTCCCGTCTCCGGCGACAGATGATAGGCCTTTAAAATCAGCGGCGTAAGCAGGATAATAAGCCCATCCACCACAAAAATCCCCAGATACATATATTTCATCAAGAGCTTTGTGTAATAACGCGCCTGTCCGTAATCCCCGGCGCCCACACACCGGGAGCAGACCGTAATCAGAGCCAGGTTGATGGCCATACCCGGGATGATCTGAAAGGTTCCCACACTGTTGGCCACCGCGTTGGCCGTAATAGCCGTTGTGCCAAAGCTTGTTACCAGGCTCAGCACCAGGATTTTGCCAAGCTGGAACACACTGTTCTCCACACCGTTTGGCACGCCGATATGGCAGATTTTCTTAATGACCTGCCAATCCAGCTTTAAGGGAAGAGGACGTCTAAGCCGCACCTCCAGATCCGGTTTCAGCAGCAGGCCCGTAATCAGAAGAGCCGCAATCACCCTGGATACCAGGGTCGGAATGGCCGCACCCTCCACACCCATGCCAAAGCCGTAAATCAGCAAGGCGTTTCCACAGATGTTGATAAGGTTCATGATAACAGAAGTAACCATGGAAATCCTCGCGTTGTTCATCACCCGGAATATGGCAGCGCCTCCGTTGTACACCGCGATAAAAGGGATGGACAGGGCCGTAATCCACAGGTAGACCTGTGCATTTTCCATGACATCCGCCTCAATTTTTCCAAATACCTTTGTGAGAATCAGATCCTGGCACAGGAGAACCGCCGCCATAATCACAACCGACGACAGAGCCACAAAAAAGAAGAGCTGTTCCGCCGCCTGGCAGGCCCTCTCCGTATCCTTTTTCCCCAGGGCATGTCCCGCAATTACAGCCCCTCCCGTGGCCAGGGCCGCAAAGATATTAATCAGCAGAATATTGATGTTGTCCACCAGGGACACCCCGGATACGGCGGCCTCCCCCACGCTGGAAATCATAATGGTATCCGCCATGCCTACCGCCACCACCAGAAGCTGCTCCACAAACAGCGGCAAAATCAGTTTTCGCAAATCCTCTTTTGAAAATAACATTTCTCTACCCGTACTTTCCGTATTTTTTGTACGTCTTTGTCTCCATTCTATTCCATTTGGCGGGAAAGTCAAATGTTTTCGTGAAAAGAGCGCAAAACAATTTATCTCGTTGCCCTGCGCCCTTTCCCCGTCTTATTGATGATCCTGGTGAAGATATTTCTCCCTCGTAGCCAGCCCGCCGCGGATATGCCGTTCCGATTTGTTTACATCCAGCACCTTCCGGGCCTCCGCCGCCAGATGCGGGTTAATATAGAGAAGGCGTTCCGCTACATCCTTATGTACCGTACTCTTGCTGATCCCAAACTGTTTCGCAGTCTGCCGCACTGTGGCATTGTTGTTGATAATATAATTAGCGATCTCTACTGCCCGCTCCTCGATATACTCCTTCAAAAGAAACCCCTTCGAATACTTTTTTACATTGTATGAAGGATTTTAAGGGGTTATGACACCCTTATCCTAAGTTTCCTCAAACAGTAATCAAAGCCTGACGCCTTCTCTTGCATGTTTCATAGACAGGCGGAAGAAAGCAAAAGACAGTTTGGGACCGGGGATCTCCTCAGCTTGACAAAGTCCAGGCATTATATTACACTTTTATCACAGTTTAATAAATGATATCAAGGGGTTTTTATGCTAACGATAACAGAGTATCTGAATGAGATTTTTGAAAATTTTAAGGAACATTGTGATAAAGGTACAGAGAGTATGTGGAAACTGGTATCAAAGGGGAAAACGGGGAAGAACGCAGCACGTCTTGGGTCTGATGGATCATCGGTTTATAGTGAACAGAGATTCCAACAACTATATTTGTTGAAATACGCATATGAATATTTTTTTGAATATCTATCCATGTACAATACGTTTATAGAAGATTTTGCGGATAGAGAGGAAATTTCTGTCGTATCCCTGGGATGTGGAACAATGCTTGACTATTGGGCGTTGGCCTATGTGCTTGACAAAAAGAATATGTCCCGGCCTGTTGTAAAGTATCATGGAATCGACGCAATAGAGTGGAATCCTGGTCTGAAAATAGAAGCCAGAGACAAAGGTAATGAGACATTTAAATTTTTCCCGGAACCTTTTGAGATTTTTTTCAAAAAAACAGATAACGAGTTTCATACACATGACATATATTTTCTCCCAAAATCAATCAGCGAATTTAATACAGAAGATGAGAAAAACGAGATAGAGATGATGATGGATAATTTATCTGAAACGGAAAAGGATACGATTTACTTCTGTATTTCTTTGATCAAAGGTAAAAAATCAGTAAATGATGTAGGGAAAGTACAAAAAATAATAGAGAGCTTGAAAAATGAGAAAATGGGGTTTCGCGTGCAATATGTTAAATGTATAACAGATACAAAAGAAACCGTGGACAAGATAGAAAAAGAGTTGCACGTGGAGAAAAATGTTGAACCCATACTGTTAGGTAAGAAAAAAACCGGTAATGCCAAAAAAGTTTGGGAAACGGATATATTGAAAGATATTGGGGGATATCCTGAGATTCCAGAAGATGATCCCATAAGCGCCTATATTAAGGAGTTAAACACAAAATGTAAACACAGGTCGCCAGAAAAAGATACCCCCTGCAATGGATGCGCGCATTTCCCATGTGACATATGGAAAGAAAAAAGAATGGCAAGGACAATATATCCCTGCGATCTGATAATTAAGTTTCAAAGAGAAAGAGGATGATGCTATGGTCCTAAGCGTTAGCCGTAGAACAGATATTCCAAATTATTATTCGGAATGGTTTTATAACCGGATTAAGGACGGCTATTTATATGTCCGTAATCCCATGAACGCCCATCAAGTCAGTAAGATCCAGTTATCTTCGGAGGTGGTGGATTGCATTGTATTCTGGACCAAGAATCCGGAACCAATGTTTTCAAGATTAGAGGATCTGGATGCCTATAAATATTATTTTCAATTTACACTTACCGGATTTGGAAACGATATAGAACGCAATATCCCACACAAGAAGGAGCATATGATCCCGATATTCCAGAAGCTGGCAGAGAAGATCGGCAGGGAAAAGGTGATCTGGCGGTATGACCCCATTTTTTTTACTGACAGGTATACTCCGGAATATCATTTAAAGGCCTTTGAACAAATTGCCGGGGCATTAAATGGATATACGTCTAAATGTGTTGTCAGCTTTGTCGATATATATGCGAAAAACAAAAAAAACATGAGTGCAGTAAATTCCTTTTCTTTACCAGAAAAGGATCTGGTTACATTTGCAGCTCAGATCGCGGTGATCGCCAAAAATCATGGTATAAAGACTGCATCCTGTGCGGAGGTGATTGATCTGTCAGCTTGTGGGATCGAACATAATTGCTGCATAGACAGGGAACTGATCCAGCAGATCATCGGATATAAAATAAAAGCGGATAAGGATAAAAATCAACGAAAAAAATGCGGCTGTATGGAAAGCATTGACATCGGTACATACAACACATGTAAAAACGGCTGTGCATATTGTTATGCCAATTATAGTCAGGAAAGCGTTTTGAAAAACTGCAGGCTATATGATATAAATTCTCCGCTGTTATGTGGAAACATTACAGAAGATGATAAGATCACAGAAAGAGCGGTAAGGTCATTAAAAGAACATTTGTTGTGAGACCGTTTCAAGTTTTGTGTAAATCCAAAAAACTGACATAAGATTTATGAATAGTTACAAGCGGGCAGAGCCGGTCTTTTGGTTCTGCCCTTGTCTGTATTATACAGGGAATTTTATCCCTGTCAATGCAGCTCCTTAAAATCTCCTTTACAGATTCCTGCCAGATAAGCGCTCCTCAAAATA
>CAJTHL010000032.1 GCA_910576205.1 Clostridia bacterium
GAAAGGCTGGACGGGTTCTTTCTGCCGCTATTTCCGTGGGAGTGTCCTCCCGCTGGACCCGGTGCTGGAAAAGGCCGTCTGTGAGGAAGGGCCGCCGCCGGATACGAAGCCCTGCGCCGTATGTGGGAAGCCTTTTCTCCCGGAGGGCAGGCAGGCCTACTGCTCCCCGGCCTGCAAGGACGAGGGGAACCGCCGCAGGAGCCGGGAGCGCATGAGGAAGAAACGCGCAAAACCCGGGCAGGGCTGTTACGATTTGGGCCTGCCGAAAGCCCGTGATTCCAAGGGGTCCTGACCTTGTTTTCCGGGTAGAGGTATCTTAATACCTTCCCTCCCGGTTTACGGGGGTATTTCGTAACAAAGGACGCTTCGGGCCAAGTTGGCCCGAGGCCGGAAAGGAGGGAACTGCCATAGAGACCAACCAGGGATATGAGATTTTGCAGTCGGTGGCCTTCACCAACGACCGGGGGTATGCGCTGGGCCACAACCCCAACGCGCCTTCCCCCTTCGTTACATGGACATTTTATGAAAATGCCGACGGGAGCCGTGACTATAACTGGGGCCACTACTTCAAGGACGAAGAGGCCGCCGTCCGTGACTTCGCCCACCGGGCGGCAGAGCACCGCTACCAGTTCGGCGTGGAGGAACGGGGGCCGGACAACCAGCGGCAGGGGCCGGGGCATTACCGCTATTACTCCACCCAAAGGCCGGTGGACATAGGGACCTACCCGAAGCCGCCGGGCAACGGGCCCATAGAGATATTCAACTATGACGAGAGGATTCCGGTGGAGGGCGGGAACATGCTGGCGTGGGGCGAGCTGATCTATGGAAAGCCGCTGACTGAAAAGCAGATGTATGATTATGAGCTCAAGCCATCCAGCCACAACCCGAACCGGACGGGACGGCCTTCTATCACGGCACAATTAAAGGAAACGGCAAGCAGGACGGAGAAATCAAAGGAACCGGAAAAGCAGAAACACCACAAGGCCCACGAGGGCAGATAGGAGGAACCATGAACGAGAGGGACAATCCCTTATTGACCGTGGAGCTTACGGAGGAACAGAACGGGAACATGCTGGACGGCATACTGAATAACCTCCCGCCCTCGCCGCTCCCCCAGAGGCCGGAGGAAAAGGAGCTTGACCGGGTGAAGGAGCCGCCGGCCCCGAAGCGGAGCCGGGAACGGGAGGAACGCTGACGGCAGGGAGGAAACGGGACAGGCACCTGAACGTGATGGTGACGGCGGACGAGCTGGCCCAGATACACGGGCGCATGGCCGAGGCCGGCATTTCCAACGCCGGGGCCTATATGCGGAAGATGGCCCTGAACGGCTATATCCTCCATGTGGACCTTTCGCCCGTCCGGGAGCTGGTCTCCTTGCAGCGGCGGTGCTCCAACAACCTGAACCAGATAGCCGTCCACGCCCATACCTACGGGCTGTACCCGGAAGAGATTGACAGGCTGAAAGAGGACTATGAAAAGCTGTGGGGGCAGCTGTCCGGGGTGTTGAAGGAGCTGGCGGCGCTGGTGGGGAAATGAGCTTGAGGGGCGGGGCCTTTGCGGCCTTCGCCCCTCTCTTTTTTATTTATGGCGCTTCGGGCCAAGTTGGCCCGAGGCCGGAAGGAGGGAATGACCATAGCCACCACGCGGCTGATGAAACGCAAGACCACGCCGGGGCTCTCCGTGGCGCAGTCCATAAAGGACTGTACCGACTATGGGAAGAACCCGGTCAAGACGGAAGAAGGGAAATATATCTCCGCTTATGAATGTGACCCGGCCACGGTGGACGCTGAATTTCTCTTGTGGAAAAGCAGGTACAAGGCCGCCACAGGCCGGGAGCAGAAGGCGGACAGGGACGTGCTCTGTTACCAGATACGCCAGTCCTTCCTTCCCGGGGAGATCACGCCGGAGGATGCCAACCGTATCGGCTATGAGCTGGCTATGCGGTGGACGAAGGGAAGGCACCAGTTCATTGTCACCACCCACACGGACAAGGCCCATATCCATAACCACATTTATTACAATTCCACCACCCTTGACTGCACCCATAAATACCGGGACTTCCTCGGCTCCGGCCGTGCCCTGGGGCGGCTGTCCGACACCCTCTGTCTGGAAAACGGCCTCTCTGTGGTGAGGCAGCCGAAGCCAAAAAGCCAGGGGAAATACAGGAACTACGGGGAATGGGCCAAGAGCCGGGAAAGGCCACTTACCTTCCAGCAGAAGCTGTGCGCCGCCATTGACGCGGCCCTTGAAAAACAGCCCTCCGGCCTTGCCGCCTTTCTCTCCCTCATGGAGCAGTCCGGCTATGAGGTAAAACAGCAGCGGGGCGCAATCAGCTTCCGGGCTCCCGGCCAGGAACGGTTTACCCGCCTGCGTTCCTCCACGCTGGGGAAGGGCTACGGCCAGAAGGATATAGAGGCGGCGCTGTCCGGCTCCCAAAGAGGCACGGGCCAGCCCGGCCAAAGGGTCAACCTGATTATCGACATTCAATCCAGGCTCCAGGGGAAGGGGCCGGGATATGAGCGGTGGGCCAAGGTTTTCAATCTGAAACAGATGGCCGCCACCCTGGCTTTTTTGCAGGAAAATGATTTGATGGAGTATGGGCTGCTAGAAAAGAAAGCGGCGGAGGCCACGGAACGTTTCCACACGCTTTCCGGCCAGATCAAGAGTGCCGAGGCAGCCCTCCAGATCAACAGGGAATTGAAGGCGGCCACGGTCCAGTATGCCAGGACCCGGCCGGTGTTCCAGGAATACAAGGCCCGGAAATACAGCCTGAAGTTCCTTGCGGAGCATGAGGGCGACATTGAGCTCTACCGGGCGACCTGCGCCGACTTCAAGCGGATTCTGGGCGGGGCGAAGCTGCCAAAGATGGACGAGCTGAAGGAGGAAGGCCGGGAGCTGGCGGAGAAGAAAAAGAGGCTCTATGCCGAGTACCGGAAAGCCCGGGAGGAAATGCGGGAGGTCACGGCGGCGAAGGCGAACATTGATTATCTGCTGGGCTATGCGGAGCCGGGCAGGAAGAAGGATCAGGAACGTTAGGGGGTGTGAAAATAAGGAGCAAAGCGACGCTGACATTTCGGGCCAAGTTGGCCCGAAGCCGGGTTTGGGGAGGCTCCCCAACAAGCAGATTTTTACGTTCTGGCCGGAAGGCCGGAACGTAAAAATAGCAACTGTGTGGCCACAGTTGCCCTGCTTGCCATTTAGCGGAACCCTCCATAAACGCCGCAAAAACGGAGGCCCCTACTCGGAAACCTCCGTTTCTCTGGCTTTCTTCAAGCCTTCGGCAGTTGCCTCCATGACAACGAGCTCCTTCTCATTCATGGTGTTTAGCAGCACATCAATATGCTTGCGGCAAAGACTTTCTTTATTGCCGCTGTCACTGTGTATGAACTGATCCACGGAAATATCAAACATGCTGACGAGCTTAACGAAAACACCAAAACTCGGGTACTGCCCTTTGTTCTCAATATTCATAATCGTGTGGGACGTGCGCCCCACAAGCTCCGCAAGGTATTCCTGCGTCCAGCCTCTTTTCTCGCGGGCGTCTTTTATCGCCAGCCCGAGGCCATGAAAATCAAATCTATCTTCATAATGTTCCATACAATATCACCCAAACTTATTTTATATTTAAGGTGATAGTATGTGAATTAAATACAATTCTATGTTTGGTTGTATTTAATTGCACATTCTTTAAAAATATCCACTTGACATATGTATGACACCGTGTTACTCTTAAAGCGTAACATGATGTCATACTTTAAGGAGGAAATCAAAATGGTACAGCAAATATCAGATGCGGAATTTGAAATTATGAAAGTGATATGGGCTAACGGAGAAAAGCCGACGCTTTTTGCCAGTCTTACGGCAGATTTAGCAGCAAAAGGAAAACCCTGGCAAAAAAATACCCTTATCACGCTTTTAAACCGGCTTGTCAATAAGGGGTTTTTGAAAGCAAAAAAAACTGGGCGTTGCAATGAATACACCCCTCTTGTGTCGGAAAGCGAATACCACAAAACCCAAACCAAAAATTTTCTGGATAAAATTTATGAGGGAAATGCAAAATGGCTTGTTTCCGATTTGATTTCTGGCGACCTGTTGGCAGACGAAGAATATGAGGAACTGAAAAAGCTCTTGGAGAAAGGAAGAACAGAAAAATGAACATTCTATTGAAAATGTTTTTGTCTATGTCATTTTCCGGTTCATTGTTCATCCTGCTGTTACTAGCCGGAAAAAGATTCCTTAAAGACAAAATCAGCAGACAATGGCAGTATTATATTTGGCTCATTGTTGTTGTACGGCTGTTATTGCCTTTTGGACCGGAAACAAACTTGATGGGAAAAGCCTATCAGACAATCGATCAGGCCATAACCCATTCTGTTTCCCTGCCGCAACAGCAGTCACCCTCTGGTGATACAAATGCTTTCAATGTTCCTGCTTCCGGTATGGAACACGACAACCAGAATACTGTCAATCCTAAAGACGATTCTATATCCTCCCGCCCGGTTGGGGATATTCTGTCTTTATTTTCCAACCATGTTTGGCTTATCTGGCTCATGGTTGCATTGATTCTTTTGGTACAAAAAATAACGGCATATCATAGCTTTATTCGATATGTTAATGCTGGATTAAATCCGGTTTCCAATGTTGAGCAATTAGACCGGCTTTCAGTTATTGCGGAACAGACTGGCAGGAAAAGACCAGTAGAGCTTTGTGTCAATCCGTTGGTTTCGTCCCCTCTGCTGATTGGATTCTTCCGGCCATGTATTGTTTTGCCAAGCGCAGATATTCCGGAGAAGGACTTTCAATATATCGTATTGCATGAATTAACGCATTACAAACGGCGGGATATGTTTTATAAATGGCTGGTACAAATTACCGTCTGTCTGCACTGGTTCAATCCGCTTGTTTATTTAATGAGGCGTGAAATCACAAAGGCATGTGAATTTTCTTGTGATGAAGCGGTTCTTTCAAAAATGGGATATGATAACGCACAGGATTATGGAGAAACTCTGCTTGACGCAATGGCAGCAGTCGGAAAGTACAAGGAATCTCTGGCCGCTGTTACTCTTAGTGAAAACAAACAATTATTAAAAGAAAGGTTAGGTGCGATTATGAACTTAAAAAGAAAATCAAAAACAACTTTATTTTTCACAAGTGTGCTGACATTGTGTATTATTTTAGGTGTGGTTTTTGTTGGTGTTTATCCAGCTGCCGCCGCCGATCAACCGTCAAATGAGCCTGCGGTATCGGGCCTGAATGAAAATGTAATATCGCCCACACAAGAGAAAAACAGTTCGCATAATGAAGTGTTTTCCTCACAAGCAGAGCAATATTATGAGGACGACAATTTACCTTTGTTTGAAATTGCCTTTTCCCGATTGGACGAGAAAGCTCAAGGCGAATGGCTGGATAAGATTTATGCAGATGACAGAATCCGTTTTTGGAAAACTGCGGTCAATATGCTGGACGTGGATTGTGCTTTAATTCAGCAGTATGCGGAAAAAATCTATGATGACGGTAACATTTCCTATTTCTCCACCTTGACCTCGCGCATGAGTGAGGAAACATTGGAAGAATGGATGGGCATAGCAGCGGATGATGAAAAGTTTAATTTCCAATCCATCTTATCCAATGCACTGGGGCAGGGCAATAAATTTGATACGCTGTCTGAAACCCAGAAAGCGGAGTATCAAGCGGTAGGCATTACAGTTGACGGCAATAATCATTATTATCAGGGGCAGCTTGTCAACATCTTTTTGGATATGCACAGGCTGGCCGTAAACCCGGCCGGAACGGTCAATATCAGAATCACCCGTAGCGAGGATGGAAAAATATCAGATGTTGCATATATGACCGATACAGAAGTAACGGAACTGCTGGGAAATATGGAAGAACCCAATGATTTATATGATGCAGAAATGGAAGAACTACTGAATGATATGAACGATTTTGATAATAAATAAATCGAAGTTACAGCCGCCCAACGGTAAATAAAAAAAACCGTTGTCTCGGTGGCTAATCATCTGTGCGCCCAAACAAAATCCAGTAGCCTTTACGGCGGTTTTGAAATAAAAATTTCAAGCCGCCGTTTTCTTTTTGAAAAATGAGAATGTGGAGGGTGTGTTAATGTCGCCCTTTTTCAAGGATATGGCGGTATCAAATGCTTAAAAGCATTGGGAGGTATCGCTGTGTCCTTATTTCTTTTTCAACTGTCTGAACCGTTAAAAAAAGCCCGCCCCCTTGGAAGGATAATTCTGGCAATCAATATGAAATAATTCAGTCCAGAAACAATAATTCTATTTCATGCGCCCGAATGGCTCTATGCTGTCCGGACGCATTTCTGTTTCTATGGGACAGCCTCGGGCCAACTTGGCCCGAAGCCCGGTCCCGGTGCCGTTCCCCGCCGCCTCCGTTTTGGCAGCCCATTCACCAAACACCGAAACGGAGGTAAACATGGCTATCATCAATCTTCGGGATTTTTACCCGTACTATACAATGGATTCTTTTATCGAAGTGCCTGACGAGGTAGCGGAGGCAATGGCAGAGTTTGACCGCAAGGAGGCGGCCTACCGTCTGCGTACATACCGCCACAAGGCCTATTATTCCCTTGACCGGGAGGACGGCATTGAGCACTCGGCTTTGTTCGTTGCCCTCTCCCCATGTGAGATTTACGAGCGCAAAGTCACCATGCAGGAACTCTATGCGGCCATTTCCAGCCTGCCCGGCAAACAGGCCAAACGTATCTACGCCCATTTCGTCCTCGGCATGAGCAAGACCGACATTGCCAGGGCCGAAGGCGTGGACGAAAAGGTGGTGCGCCTGGCAATCGAGCGCGGGCTTCGGAACATGGAAAAATTTTTAAAAAATAATTTCTAAGGTGTACCGAAAAAGCCTGAAAAATGAAATGGTATATGAAAGGCGGAGGCGCCCCGGGACAAACTGGCCCGAAGCGCGGACGAACCTTTCTGGCAGATTGAAAACTGAATAAAAAGATACCCGGATACGAAGGGTGGATGTGCCAGGCGACAGGCCCGCCGTGACTTCCGTTTCCATTGTGGCTTTCACTTTGGGGGCGGGAATAGCGATAAAGCCCATGCCGCAGGCGGGGCCGTGGCTGGCCCCGCCGGATAAGGCACGCCCCCGGATACTTGCGTTCAGTCACAGTCCGAGCGTTGAAGCGGCCCTGCAAGCCGTGAGCCGTCGCAGGCAATGAGGACGCCTTGCCATAAGAATGGGGAGAGTTGAGACACTATGGGGTGGACAAGCCTACACCCGTCCGGGAAATCTGTTTTACAAAACCAATCAGGGAGCCGCCCGCTCTCACTGTCTTGTGACAGGCCAACTAAAACGGCGCGGCTCCCTGAACTTTTATGAAAGGAAGTGCAGGTTATGGCAAAATCTTTGCAGGAAATCCAGGACATGCTGACAGACAAATGGAGTAACAATGCCTGCCGTGGGTATGTCATCAAGGCGATGGAAAGCTGCGGCTATAAGTCAAAGGACATCCGGGAGATTCTTATAGAGCTGTACGAAGTGTTTGACTTCTGCTCCATGGAGGAAGCGGCGGCCTATTATGAACACTGGCAGCCCTGACCTCGGGCCAAGCTGGCCCGAAGCGTGGAGAAAGACGAAGGGGCAGCGCTCTTTGCCGGGCGCTGCCTTTTCGTGTTTCCCCACAGGACAAGAGGGAAACGGAAGGCTTCAACCCCGATTCGGAAAGGAGGCCCAGATGGTACAATCTGTAACCTACCAGAGAGAAACAAGGACCGTCCCCTTCCAGGGAAAGACTATTGTGCTGGAAAGCCTTACCCCGGTGCTTTCCCCAAAAGAGAAGGAGAGGCGGAAAAAAGAGATTGAGCGCTGTCTGTATGACGTGTTCAGCAAGTACCGCCAGAGCCGGCGCTGACCCCGACAACATTGCCCTCCGGGGCTATCAATGGTATAATATACTTGTAAGGTTGGTAGCTCCATTCCCATAGGAAAGGAGCCTACAATGAACATTAGAGAAGATTATATTTATGCCAGACAGTCCGTTGACCGCAAGGACAGTATCAGTATTGAGAGCCAGATTGACTTCTGCAAGTACGAGCTGAAAGGCGGCAGCTGCAAGATTTTCAAGGACAAGGGCTATTCGGGGAAGAACACCGACCGGCCCGAGTTCCAGAAACTGCTTGACGAGATCCGCAAGGGAAAGGTGCGGCGGGTCATTGTCTACAAGCTGGACCGGATCAGCCGCTCCATTCTGGATTTTGCGAACATGATGGAGCTGTTCCAGGAGTACGACGTGGAGTTTGTTTCCTCCACGGAAAAGTTCGACACCTCCACCCCAATGGGGCGGGCCATGCTGAATATCTGCATTGTGTTCGCCCAGCTGGAACGGGAGACCATCCAGAAGCGCGTCACGGACGCCTACTATTCCCGGTGCCTGAAAGGCTTCCACATGAGCGGCCAGGCCCCCTACGGTTTCCGGCTGGAGCCGACCACGGTTGAGGGTATCCGCACAAAAATGATGGTGCCCGACCCGGCAGCCGCCGACCATGTACGCCTGATGTTTGAAATGTACGCCGAGCCCGGGACCTCCTTCGGGGACATCAGCCGGTACTTTGAGGAAAACGACATCAAGGTCCATGGAAAATCGCTGTTCCGTCCCTTCCTCTCCCAGCTGCTCCGCAACCCGGTATACGCGCAGGCCGACCTGGAACTGTATGAGTTCTTCAAAAGCCAAGGGGCGGCAGTCGTCAATGATGCCGCCGACTTCGCCGGGACAAACGGCTGTTATCTCTACCAGGGGCGGGACGTGAAGGAGGACAAGGACAGGAGCCTGAAAGACCAGATACTTGTTATCGCTCCCCATGAAGGGATTGTTTCCTCTGACACCTGGCTGAAATGCCGGAAAAAACTCATGGCGAACATCACCTTCCAGAACGGGCGGAAGGCCCGGAACACATGGCTGGCCGGAAAAGTGAAATGCGGAAAATGTGGTTATGCTTTAAAAGTTACCCGTAACCCTTCTGGCTATGAATACCTCCGGTGCAATAAACGGTCCGACCACAAGGGCTGTCCGGGGTGCGGCACTCTCCGTAAAGTGGAATTTGAACAGTTTATATTTACCGCTATGGGGGAGAAATTCCGGGAGTTCAAGCACCTCCGGGGCGGCGAGGAAAAGGCCAACCCGAAGCTGACCGCCTATCAAGTGGAGCTGGCACAGGTAGAGGCGGAAATTGAAAAGTTACTTGATACACTGACCGGGGCAAACGCTACCCTGCTTGCCTACGCCAACAAGAAAATCGAGGAACTGGACACGCGCCGCCAGAAAATCACAAAGGCCATTGCTGATTTATCCGTGGAGACTATTTCCCAGCAGCAGATTGATCTGCTGTCCGGCTATCTGGACGACTGGGAGAATATCAGCTTTGAGGATAAGAGGAAAGCCACGGACGGCTTGATTTCATCAATCAGTGCAACCAGCGAGTATGTAAAAATAGAGTGGAAAATCTGACTTTTCCACTCTGCATATCTGAAACATTTCTTTATATCGTTTGTAGCCCCTTGTACACTGATGTTTCCCTCATTTTTTCCCTTATCAGGGTTCGTAATGCCCTGTGGGAAGATATAACACAAGGGAAACTTTGAGGGAAAGCTCACCTGCGATAAATTTAGTGTTTTCAAGGGTTAGCGGGCTTTTTAATAACAAAATACAACAGCTAATATTTCCCTTGAAAATCATCAAATCACAATCGGGAGTCGTGGAGGTGCATAATGATATATGCAAAACTTGGAAAATCAGATTTGAATGTCTCGCGTATCTGCATGGGGTGCATGGGTATCGGCGATCCTTCAAAGGGCATGAACAAGTGGGCTGTTCCGGAGGAAGAAAGCAGGGAGATTATTCGCTATGCGCTAGATCAGGGGATCAACTTCTTTGATACTGCCATGTCTTATCAGGAAGGCAATAGCGAAGAAGTTCTCGGCAAGGCTCTCAAGGATTCTGCAAAGCGTGATGATTATATTATTGCGACAAAATTCCTGCCGAGGTCGCAGGAGGAACTTGACAGAAATGTGTCTGGACAGGCGCATGTGGCGGACTGTCTTGACAGGAGCTTAAAACGCCTTGGACTGGATTATGTTGACCTCTATATCTACCACATGTGGGATTACCACACACCAATGGAGGAAATCATTGAGGGACTGAATAACGCAGTGAAAGCAGGAAAGGCAAGATATGTCGGTATTTCCAACTGCTATGCGTGGCAGCTTGCCAAGGCAAACTTTTATGCAAGGGAGAACAGTTTTGCTGAATTTATCTCTGTTCAGGGACATTACAATCTGATCGCCCGTGAGGAGGAGCGGGAGATGATACCGTTCTGTGAAGATCAGGGTATTGCATTGACTCCGTACAGCCCTTTGGCTTCTGGCAGGCTTTGCCGACCGGCTGGTGAAACGACAAAACGGCTCGAACTGGATGCGTATGCGAGGTTCAAATATGACAAGTCGCAGGATGCGGATGCAGGTATTATCGAAAGGGTTAAGGAACTGGCAGAAAGTAAAAATGTACTCATGACGGAGATTTCCCTTGCATGGCTGCTTAGGAAGGTTACGGCTCCCGTTATGGGAGTGACGAAGAAGTCCAATATTGACGGAGCGGTCAGAGCCGTGGAGCTGGAACTTACACAGGAAGAAACGGATTATTTGGAGGAATTGTATGTCCCGCACGCCCTTGCAGGCGTTATGGCACAGAATGGGAAACAGAAAGCCGGAGACGTGGTTTAAAAAATATAATGGAGGTCGGACATGATAAAAAAAGTACTTTTAATCAATGGCAGCCCGAATGAACATGGGTGTACGGATGTTGCGCTGCTGGAAGCGGCAGCATCTCTTAACAAAAATGGAATTGAAACGGAAATCCTGTGGCTTGGGAAACAGCCGATGCAGGACTGCATTGCCTGTTACCGGTGCCAGCAGAAGGGGAAGTGCGTTTTTGATGATCAGGTAAATGAGATAGCTGCCCGTTTAGACGAATTTGGCGGAATGATTGTAGGCTCGCCCGTCTACTATGGTGGCCCGAACGGAAGGCTGACATCTTTCCTTGACCGTCTGTTCTTCAGCGCAGATGGGACAAAGCTCAGAGGGATGCTGGCGGCCTCGGTTGTGTCATGCCGCAGAGGCGGCGCAACGGCTGCCTTTGAACGGTTGAATCAGTATTTTCTGATGACAAATATGCATGTGGTTTCTTCCCAGTACTGGAATCAGATCCACGGCTTTATAGCGGAAGAAGCCAAACAGGACGAGGAAGGCTTGCAGACCATGCGTACGCTCGGCGCAAACATGGCATATCTGCTGAAAGCTGGGGAAGCTGCTGAAAACGCAGGGATTACCAGGCTTGAGTACGAAGATGTAACATTTACGAATTTCATCAGATAAGGGGTGCAGACAGATGGATATATTTGAAAGAGAACTGGCGGGAGAAAAAATTTAAGAATGGTGTTAAAATATTTGAATCTTTCCGAAGTTAGTTGAAATAAAGCTTTTATCAAATGGGAAAACATGGTATAATAAGCATGAATTTTAAAGCGTTTGCGGGAGTGGATACCATGGATGAATTTATCAAGGAGCTTGATTCAAATCTGGA
>CAJTHL010000033.1 GCA_910576205.1 Clostridia bacterium
CTGCGAATGAGGAGCTGGTTATCAGACTTTCGTACGGACGCGAAGTCCAAGGAGGTTTCCGATATACCGATTGCCCTTATCATTCTAACAGCTTAAGCAACAAGATGGATAATTCCTTACTGGCTGTAAGGGATACTAACCATAAATCTATTGTAGTAGGAGGTTCACAGCCATGAAAAAATATAACACGCCCCACCGCCATAGGGTAATCAAGACACGCTTAACCGAGGAAGAATACGCCGAGTTTGCCGAGCGTGTCACCCTCTGCAAAATGAGCCAAGCCGAATTTATCCGGCAAGCCCTCATTAAGTCAAGCATACGCCCGGTTATCACCGTTTCCCCGGTCAATGATGAATTGCTCTCTGCCGTTGGGAAGCTAACCGCCGAGTACGGGAAAATCGGCGGCAACTTGAATCAGATTGCCCGCTGTCTGAACGAGTACGGCGCACCTTATAACGCACTCTCAAAAGAGGTACAAGCCATGCCGAAATCGTCAAGGATAAGCAAGGGGAAGCTGCAAAGGCGGGAGATATATTCGTTCCTGTCCTTGTAGCTGGCGGCAAGGTCGTTGAGGATAAGGGCAAAGTTCGTCATGCACACGGAAACCTCTTTCTCCATGAGGGCGTTGGCGATACACCCGGCAAAATAGCTTTTCCCCGTGCCGACATTCCCCCACAAAATCAATCCATAGTTCCCGGTGCTTATCTGTTCCCATTGCTCCACATAGGAATAGGCTTTGTGCATTTGCGGGCATTTCCCGTTGTCGTTCCCGAAAGTCCATTCCCTCATAGCCGGGTCGGTGAAGCCCTTTCTTTTCAGCCGTTCCACTTCCTCCCGGTGCTTCTGCTCCCGGTCTGCGGCTTCCAGCATTTCCCGGCGTTTCCGCTGGCAGTCACATTCTCTGGGATGTCGGTCACGTCCGAAAAGCGTCTTTCCCTCTGCAAAATAGGCTTCTTTGGGCTGGCGGCAGCTCCCGCAATACAAAAGCCCGTCCTCGCCCATATAGTCCTCCAGCTCTGCTTCCTGTGCCGTGGCAAGCCGGAAAATAGCGTTATCGTAATCACTCATAAAATCGTCCTCCTTGTTCATGGTCTTTCACGCCCTGTTTACGGGGCGTTATATCTATGCGTTCAAAGGCTCTCGCCCTCTTTGTAGGAATAATCGGGGATTCCCTTTTTCGGCTTCCCCTTTGCCCTGTCATCAGCCGCCCAACGCCGGATAGTGGCGGCATGGTTCTTGTATTTCTTCCCGCTGGAAGCGATATAGCCGGATAAGCGGTCTATGTAATATTCCCATTTGCCGGGAAGTTCCTCTTGCAGCTCCGCAAGCTCTTTTTCTGACAGGAATACATTTTCATATCTGCCAAAAGGGGCGGGGGCTGTCTGTCCTGTTTTTATCTCTCCCTCTCTCTTTATCTCTAACTCTATATCTATCTCTTTCTCTATCTCTATCTCTGGTGGACAAATGTCCGCCCCATATGGTGGACATTTGTCCGCCACGGCTTCCGGCAAGGCTTTCTGTTCCTGTAAAGCCCGCCTTGCCCGGCGTTTGCGCTCCCCCTCGGTAGAGGACTGACCGATTAAAAGCTCAATGTTGCTCATGTATAAAGCCCCGTTCTGCAACGGCTCTACAAGCCCCAGCTTCATAAAAATCTGCAAAGCCCTCTCCACTGTGCCGACTTGCTGGCGGGTGATTGTGGCTATCATCTGTGCGGTGTAGGGGATATTCTCGGCAAGCTGGAGCTTTCCCCCGTTTTTCAACGATTTTAGGTACAGCTTCAAGAGGATGTTTGAGTAGAGCATACCGTCCTGCATACTTTCCAGCAGCACGATAGCGTCCTCGTCAAAATAGCTCTCTTTCAGCTTTAGGTAGTAATATTTGCGGTTGTCTGCCATTCGTTCCTCCTTATGGTCTGTTCTGTGGCTTCTGTTACGCTTTAGGACGCCGTTTTGAGGGGTAAAGGATATAAATATCGCCTACCCGCCCGGGGCGGTCTGAAAAGCCTTGATTTACGGGGGCTTTCCAGTTCCTAAAGCGTGACATAGTAGCCTTTGTTTCCGCTTGCGCTGTGCGGCTCTGATTCTTTTCATGCGTCCGGCGCAGTCCGGGCAGTATTTCCCCCGGTTGGATTTGGGTAGAAAATACCCGCCGCACTCGGTACAGCGTTTCCTGTCTGCCCGGTGGAGCAGGGCGGCTTCCAGTTTCCCGTCCAGCGGCAGCACGGCGGCAATGAACCAGCGGCACAAGAGGGAATAGCTGATACTCTGCACACATACGCAAGGCTCGCCGTTATCCAGCGCAATACAATTCCCGTTGTCATAGTTGCAGCACTCATGCACAAGCCGACACGCCGCTCGGTACTGGCGGTAGTCCATGCTCTGTATCTCTGCGCCCATTCCCTTAACGCTCCCTTTCCGGCTTCCTGTCCGGGTACAGCTTCCCGGCGGCTACGGCGGCATGGCTCTTTATCTTGATTTCTCCCCGCCCCTCGCTGGCTCTTGCGTTCTTATAGCCCTCATCAGAGAGGAAATAGCGGTGGCGTTCCCCCGGAAACCCCACGGGGCTGTCGCTGGTCTTTACGTCAAGGACTATCATGTGGCGGGTTTCGGGGAGAAAACGCTCCATGCCCGTCAAGTCATGCCCCTGCATTATCGGCTGTTTCGTCTGCGCCTTTGCTTCCGCAAGCCGCCGCCGGATAGAGTTCTCATGCCCCGCAAGGAAACGGGCTTTGTTGTCGGCTATGAACTGGCTGCACTCCGGCTCTGGTATCTTTTGCAGCTTCTCTATGGCGTTCTCCATGATTACCCTTGTCAACAGGTCTTTTATCACGGGTACGGTTTCTTTCATGCCGCCTATGGTTTCCGCTTTGGTGGGTGCGGCGTACTGGTAAATCATTTCAAGCTCGCTGTTCGTAAATCTCATGGCATTACCTCCTGTGGCTGTTTTGTTATCGTTCCTGTTCGTGCTTTTTCTGCTGGCTTGGCGTGCCCCTCAAAATCTGCCCGATATTTCCCTTGATTGTCTGCAATTCCCGGACGTTCTCTTTCTTCTCCCGGTACTCGTTATAAAGCGTGTTCTTTTCCCTCATAAGCTGCTCAATCTCCGCTTGTAGGGCTTTGGACGCTGGCAGCTTGGAGATTCCCTGTGCCTTGAAATACCGGGCGGCAGATTCAGAAATGATAAACTCGCTTTCGTGTTGCTCCCGGTAGGCTCTCCGGGCTTTCTCTGTTTTCTGCGCCCGCAGTCCGTCACGGGCTGGCTTGGTCTTGATGTACGCTAATAGCTGTTTTTGCAAGTCCTTTTTCTCCCGCAAGGTGCTTTCCACGGCTTTCAGTTTCCCGGTCACTTCATGCAGTCCGGCACTGGCGGCGGCAAGGGCGGCTTCCAGTTCTTCCGGGGAAGAAAAGCCGGATTCCTCGTAAATGCTCATGGTCGCCGCCATTTGCTTCAGATTGTGCAAAGTCGCCCATTTCTCGTAGCCTTTCCCCTTGCCCTCGGCTCTCTTGGCGGCTATGTCTACCATGCGTTGTACTCCGTCATTCTTCGGGGCGTTTATGGCGGCTTTGTTGCGCTGTAAGCGGTCTTTTATGCTCCGGGGGTATTCCTGTTTGGGTGCGGGTGTTTCGGCGGCTCTGGCGGCGTTCTGTGCGTTCTGCTCCAACAATGCAAGTACGGCTGTGCGGTCAAAATCATCACCCAGTTTCCGGGCGGTGATTGGCTTCGTCCTGTCCGGGGTAAGATATGATAATCTTCCCCGGCTCTCCTTGACGGTCACGCCCTGTTGTAGCAGCTTCCCGGAGAAGTCCTCAAAAGAAGTAGCAGAGGACAGGGCGGTGTGGATCGTGCGCCGCAGCTTCTCCTTGTCGGTTTCAAATTTTGTAAGTTTGGGCGGCTCTCCTGTGGCGGCAAGGGAAGCGTTCTCTTTATCCAGTGCGGCTTGTCCTTTCCGTTTCGCCCAATACTCACGCTCGGTAATGCGGTTCTTGCTCCCATGCAATAAGTCAATCTGATAGAGGTTTTCCCGGTGGCACATTTCCATGACTTCCGCTTTGAAATATTCCATAGCTGCGTCCGTACAGCGGTGCTTGCAGCCCTCCCTTGTGTCCGCTGGTCTTTCCATGTAGGGCAATAGCGGCACTTCCGCAATCCGTAGGGAATTGATTACGATATGCACATGAATGTTGCTGCTGTGGTTATGCCCGTCCGGGTGGGTGCATACAAGGGCTTGGTGTCCGGGGAAATGCTCTTTACAGAACTGCTCGCCCAATTGTTGCGCCCGGTCTACGGATAGCCCATTGTCGGCAGCGTCACGGGGGTCAAAACTGATAATGTAATGGTGGCTCTTTACGTCCTCCCTCTTTTGGTTCTTGCCGTATTTCAGATTGGAGCGCATACAAGCGATTGCAAAATCTTCATCACCGCAATTCAGAGAGGAAATGAGATAGCCTGTCCTCGGAACAATTTGACCATTTTCGTCCAGTGTGGGCTTCATGGTAAACTCGTCATGCTCAAAAGTTAGGTACTATTCAGCCGCCCCATAGTCGGCATTTTTAGAGCTGATATGTTTGAACGTTGCCAACGGCTTCACCTACTTTCTGCAAGACTTCAAACTTCAAGGCGGCAAGCTCCGCTGTGGCGGCTCGTACCTCTTGGGAGAGGACGTTATAAGGTGCGCCGTATTCGTTCAGACAGCGGGCAATCTGGTTCAAGTTGCCGCCGATTTTCCCGTACTCGGCTGTGAGTTTCCCAATGGCAGACAGCAATTCATCATTGACCGGGGAAACGGTGATAACCGGGCGTATGCTTGACTTGATAAGGGCTTGCCGGATAAACTCGGCTTGGCTCATTTTGCAGAGGGTAACACGCTCGGAAAACTCGGCGTATTCTTCCTCGGTCAAGCGTGTCTTGATTACCCGGCGGCGGTGGGGCGTGTTGTATTTTTTCATGGGCTTCAACTCCTTTCGTAGGTGGATTTTTTTCAAGCGGCGCAAGCCTCAAAAAGGCGGGCTTGGGGTGGCAACCCCAACAAGATTCTCGCAGGACAAAATGAGCGATTAGCGAAATTTGGTACTGTGGTAGAATCTTGCTCTAAGAAAGTGGCGGCTTCCTCTGTGTGGGCTTCCGTCAATACCTTTAGTGCTGCAAACGGGGATTTTGCCAAAGCTGCGGAAACATTTCTCCCTCTGATACCTACAAACCTGCAAAATGCAAAATGGACGTTGATTTGCGGAAATTTCCCCTTATTCCTTACAACACCACACAAGCCGGAATAGGCGGAGATTTACGGAAATTTCTCTTTGCCTGCCCTCCACGGACAGCTTGCGGATTTGCCAAATGGGAGAGGAAATTTCTTTCTATCCCCTTTGCACGGCATAATACTGGCGATTTTTCAAAATGCCAAAAATGGGCGCAAAAAAACAGGAAACCTTTTCTTGATTTCCTGTCTTGGTGTGCCGTTCCATGTAGCGGCGGTTATTCAGTTTACAAATAAGCCGGATTTAATTTGCCCCAGTGTTGTTCCTTTTCGCAATTACAGCAAGTAATTATTTTCCCGGTTTGCAATCTGCAAACCAACCAATTTGTAGGTTGCATATCCTCCCATAACCAGCGGCTCTGCTTTGCAAATTTCTTCTGCTTCTTCACGGCTCTCTGTTTTTAGGATATACATACCTGCCATTCCCGGATAGCCTTTAAAGACACCGCAGATTTCCAGCTTTCCCTCATCGTCCAGCTTTCTTATGTTCTCAACGTGTTCCATAACTACCTGTTTTGTCATTTTATTATAGGTCTTGCTTTTCTCAATCATCATCATATACATCAATTTTTCCATACGATTTTCTCCTTTACATTCTATGGGGATTCACTGAGGGTATTATATTATATTTATCCGGCAATAGCAATCTGTCTGTCATTCTCTGGAAACAAACTTATAGCCCACGCCTATAACGGTCTTTATGTAGGTAGGCTTGCGGTTGTCCGGCTCTATCTTTTTTCGCAAGTTGCAAATTACATTGGCAACGCTTGACTGGCAGCTTTCACTTTCCATGCTCCATACAGTTTCAAAGATTTGCGCCTTTGTAAATACCCTCCCCGGACTGGTGGCAAGGCAACAGAGTGCGCCATACTCTAAACGGGTGAGATTTATGTCTGCCCCGCCTTTCAGTACCCGGCGTTGGTGTAATCTGATTTCCAATCCTGGAAAAATCAGTGTGGGGAAGTGTGGCGGCGGCATGGCTTCCAGCGGTATTATATGGGCAAGGCCAGCTATGGCTTTTTCAATCGCTTTTTCTTCTGTGCCATTGAATGTAAGCATGACTATTTTCCCGACAAATCTCACCTCCCATTATGTAGCCTGTCCGTCAAACCGAAAACGGAACAAAGCAGAGATAAGCCGCTGTTTTATGCTATCCTCGGTGTCTGTATCTATATGACCATTTTCAAGGGCTGCCATACGGATACGCTTGCTGTAATGTCGTAAAACCTCTTCCACGGCTTCCGGCTCTCCGCTGGTCGCCCGGACAATCGTTTCATAAGGCAAAAGATTCGGATTCCCCATGTGAAAGCACCTCCATTTCTTTATGCAGGAGTTGTAAAGTCCTATGGATTTGATACCCGGTCGTACTCCGGCAGCGTCCGTACATTTCCCCGATTTCCCGCTGTGTGTAATGCCTAAAAAAGTAAAGGAAAATGATTTCCCGGTTTTTCTCCGGCAGAGCTAACAGGGCGGCGGCAAGTTTTCCGTTGGTGAGGATAACTGTCTGACCGCACATCGTAATGGAGTATTCTTCATAGGGTGCTTCAAAATATTCGTCTGTTGTGCCTAAAGGGTAAAACTTTTCTTCTGTGAGGTATTCAAGGGATATTTCTTTTTGCCGCCGTCTGTTTCTGTCACGCCGTACGTTGATAGCCGCAAAGCGTACGACGGATTTACAGAAGCCGTTGAACGTATATATGATGTGTTCTTTGTATGGTTCCGTGCAATGCATAAAAGGTAAATGCCAGGCTGCAAATTGCAAGACCCTATTCCAACTAAAAGAATCGCTTTTTGCAATCAAATCCCCCAGATACGCTTTTGCCAATTCCCTGGGATTACCCAGCCGTCCAATTGTTCTGCGGTTTTTCCATCGCTTTGTAATTCAAGGATTTCACTCTTGATTTCCTTCACAATATCAACACACCCGGTTGTCGGCAAGGGTTTCAGATACTTTTCAATCTTTTCAAGTTAGTCATTCAATTTTTTTCCATTGTCTTATTCTCTTTTGCAGCTAAAATTGGATATTTTTCTAATGTGCCGATAATTTCATATCCATAGGATGGTCGCTGCCTTATCATTAACAGAATACAAAAATCAAGTGTCCCACGTTTGATCCGGAATATTACTTTCGGATTTAATCATTCTTCGATTGTCCTTTTTTCTTTTAAGAATTGTGTTCTCTTTAAAAACGGATTATAATGACACTGGAAATATGATAATTTCTATTTTATTAATGTAACAGATAAAGAATTGTCTCTGGTCTGTAAAACAGCAAGACTTCGTCGGACACTATAAAGCATGACGATGGGTGGAAAAGATTTCATATGAAAAGAATTTTGATTATTGATGACGATATGCATATCGGGAATGTGCTTGAAGAAACACTTTCCAAAGAGGGATATAAAATCTTCCGTGCTTATTCTGGAACAGAGGCATTATTCGTTTTATCAAAGTCAAAGCCAGACCTCGTACTATTGGATCTGATGCTGCCAGGATTAAATGGAGAAGATGTCCTTCCCCAAATAAAGGGAATACCTGTTATTGTAGTGAGCGCCAAAGCTGATATTGAGAATAAAGTTGATGTGCTGCTTGGCGGTGCAGTTGATTATGTGACAAAGCCCTTTAATATGAAGGAGCTTTCAGCCAGAATTTCCGTACATCTCAGAAATTCGGAAAGTATGCTTGTTTCCTCAGAATTGACATTTGCAGATATTATACTGAATACAAATACCCATATGGTAAAAACCGGTAATGCAGAAATAAAACTGACAAGAACAGAATACGCCATTTTAAAATTGCTTATGCAAAATCCCACTCAGGTCGTTACAAAATCCCTGTTGCTAGACCGTATCAGCACAGACACACCAGATTGTACGGAAAATTCTCTGAAGATGCATATCAGCAATTTAAGGAAGAAACTTCGGGAAGGAAATAACAAAGACTATATTGAAGCGGTCTGGGGAATTGGCTTTAAAATGAGAGCAGAATAATAAATCTTTACTGTTTCTTTACTCTTCTCTTTACTGTTTCCTTTACCATTTGCAGATATAATGCCAGTACACTGAACAAGGAGGTAATGATTTTATGGACTATGTTCTCAGAACAAACGCTTTGTGCAAAAATTACCGGGATTTTAAAGCGTTAAACGGACTGTCTATGAATGTTCCCAAAGGAGCAATTTATGGCTTTGTAGGGAAAAACGGTGCTGGCAAGACAACGCTTATCCGGCTTATCTGCGGTTTGCAGGAGCCTGCATCTGGCAATTATACGCTTTACGGAAGAAAAAATACAGATAAAGATATTACAAAATCCAGAAGAAGAATGGGAGCTGTTGTAGAAACTCCGTCTATTTATCTGGATATGACTGCTGAGAATAATCTGAAACAGCAGTACCGTATTCTGGGACTTCCGTCTTATGACGGACTATCTGAGATTCTGAACTTAGTGGGGCTTAATCACACAGGAAAAAAGAAAGCAAAAAACTTTTCTCTGGGTATGCGGCAAAGACTGGGCATTGCCATAGCCCTTGTCGGCGATCCCGATTTTCTGGTATTAGATGAACCTGCCAATGGTCTTGACCCACAGGGAATCATTGAAATCAGAGAATTGATATTAAAACTCAATCAGGAAAAGCAAATTACCGTCTTGATTTCCAGCCATATCCTTGATGAGCTTTCCAGGCTGGCAACTCATTATGGTTTTATTGACAACGGATGCCTAGTAAAAGAGCTGAGTGCAAAAGAGTTAGAAGCTGCCTGCAGGAAATGTGTCCGCATGAAAGTCAGCGATACGAAGTCTCTTGCCCGTGTACTTGATGGAATGAAGATTGATTATACAATCATAACAAACCTGACTGCTGATGTGTATGCACAGGTGAATGTATCTCATCTGGCTGCCGCATTAGCAAAGGAAAACTGCGAAGTTATTTCCATGCAGGAGCGTGATGAAAGTCTTGAGAGTTATTATGTCAATCTTATAGGAGGTGGAAAGAATGCGTAAGTTGTTATCTGCTAATTATTCCCGCCTTTGGAGGGATAAAATCTTCTGGATTTGCATGGGAACAATGTTGATTTACTCAGTTGTATATATGTTGAACGGTTGCAGGCAGGCAGCAATTCATTTATCCGAATACAATTACAGTATTGATAAATATTACTTTCATTTTGCCATATCAATCGGCATTTTTTGCGCAGTATTCAGCAGTATGTTTTTCGGTACGGAATACAGCGACGGAACAATCAGAAATAAGGTCATTGTGGGACACACAAAAACAAATATTTATATTGCCAGTCTGGTTACCACAATCACGGCGACATTGTTAATGGTGCTTGTGTGGATGATTGGCGCATCCGTTGCGATTCCAATACTTGGAATCTGGGAAATGGGCATCTCCAATCTGGTTGTCTATGTATTAATTATAATTATGCTTGCCGTTGCTTTTGCCGCAATTTGCACACTTGTCAATATGCTATCTGCAAATAAAGCCTTTACCGTTGCAATTTCTGTTCTGTTAATTATGGGCCTTCTCATCTTAGCGAGTATGATTTATAGCGGTCTTAGCGAGACAGAGATGACAAGCAGTGTTCAGTATACTGCAAATGGAATGCAGATGTCTGAGCCGACGCCCAACCCCAATTATATTGGCGGCGAAATGCGAAAAATTTATGAATTTATTCTTGATTTTCTGCCTACGGGACAAGGTTTGACACTGTGGCAGGTAGAGGCTGGTCATCCTGTTCGTATGATTCTTTCCTCTGCTGCAATAACCATTCTGACAACATTGAGCGGAATATTTGTTTTCAGGAAAAAGAATTTGAAGTAAGGAGTTTGGTATGGATGGATGGTTGTGGGCTTTAGCCGGCATTATGGCAGTGATAATTGCTGCCCTGCTTGTGAAAATTTATATTTTGCGGAAAGCTGCAGACGAAATGGCAAACGCTTTTGCTGACAGGCTCATAACCGACACCAATACGTTGATTGACATTTCCAGTAACGACAGATATATGTGTAAGTTAGCAAATTCCATAAATACGGAGCTTCGTAAACTCCGTATAGAACGGCGCCGGTTTCAGCAAGGCGACCTGGAGTTGAAAAATGCAGTTACGAATATTTCACATGACTTACGGACACCGCTTACTGCGATCTGCGGTTATCTGGAATTACTGGAACAGGAAGAAAAATCCGAAGCTGTCAATCGGTATATGGAAATCATAAAAGACCGTGTGGATATTCTGACACAGCTTTCAGAGGAGCTTTTCAGATATTCTGTTATCATTTCAGCCAAAGACAATATAAACAGGGAGCAGGTTGTTATCAATACGGTATTGGAAGAAAGTATTGCTGCATTTTATACTGTTTTAACAGAGCGAAACATTGTACCCGAGATACAAATACCTGGAATAAAAGTGATACGAATGCTTGACCGTTCCGCTTTATCCCGTGTATTTTCCAATCTGATAAGCAATGTTATAAAATACAGTGATGAAGATTTGAAAATCGTCCTGTCAGAGAATGGGGAAATCACCTTTTCCAATATGGCTTTTGGATTAGATGAAATACAGGCAGGAAGGCTGTTTGACCGCTTTTATACCGTAGAATCCGCCAGAAAATCAACAGGTTTAGGATTAGCAATTTCTAAATCACTTGTTGAACAAATGAATGGAACTATATCCGCAACATACGAAAGCAGCAGATTAAACATCCATATTTTTTTCCCAGATATTAAAGAATGAACGGATTGACCTATGCACAAAGGAGCCATTTATGTGTTTGAACAGGATTATATAATAAGGCTGATAAAAAACAGAGTATTTAAAGATATTACATGCTATCTCTGCAAAGATCTCTCCACCATTTCTAAAGAAATCCGTTCCCGCTGCTTATCCGTTTTCTATCCAGACAGGGGGCTCTTCCTCAACGCCAGAAACTTCTGTATCCATCGTTTTCGCTGCCAGAAGAAAAATGTCATTTGCTTTTGCAATTAAGGCGGGGGCTGGTTTTGCCTGTTCTCTTTCAGAATTCGTAAATGGTAAACCACTTGTCCTACGGTTAAAAATTGCCGCTCTTCCGAGCGGCTGTTCAATCACTTGCTTCGTTTTTTACAGCTTTTTGGTAACTTATCTGACCATGGAACCAAGTCGCTGATATAGTCTTCCGGTTTGTCATCCAGATGCAGCAGCATCTGTTCCAAAACAT
>CAJTHL010000034.1 GCA_910576205.1 Clostridia bacterium
AATCATCGGTATCAGAAGCGCTTAAACTGTATGACACCGATAGAATATAGAAACTATTTGAAGGAGGCTGCATAAAAACTCTGCCAGTCCTTTTTTGTGACTGGCAGGCTGAAATTTTTATTTTTTTAATTGTCTACTTGACAGGGAGCGGTTCAGGCATTGAAAAGGGCGGCTTTCAGATATTGCTTGATGTTGCGGATTTTGGTTGTGTTCTCCCGCATACAGTCAAGCACAAAGCGGATATGTTCGCCGTTCAGTTTCATAAACTTTGACTTCACAAGCTCTGCCGGGTAGTCGTCCCCCGCAATCCGCACCCGCTTTCTGGCGGTGCATACGGTTTCAAGCATGAGGTCTACAATCTCGTCAAGCCTGTCACTGTCAAACTTCATGTCCTGTTTGAGAATGTGGTAGTCGATATTGTCCTTGATGATTTCCCGGTATATATCAACTGCGCTCTGTGCTGCCGCTTCCGTTCCTTTCCGTTCCGGCGGCGTAGCCGCTTCTCTGCAAGGAGAGGGGTTAGGGGAAAGGATAGGAATGGAATGGGTACTTTGTTCATCAGTAATTATTTTTTCTTTTTTTGGTAAATCAGTTCTTTGTATATCTTTATTTAATTGCGTTGGATTTTCCAACGTAGGTTTTTCCAACGTAGGTTTTTCCAATGTTGGTTTTTCCTGCGTTGGATTATCCAATGTTGGATTTTCCAATGTAGGTAAATCCGGCGTAGGCGGCTGCGGCTGCTCGAATATCACATAGTCCGCGCCCCGCAAGCGTCCTTTCTCGTCGCGCTCCCTTGACCGGACGATATACCCGGCGCGTTCAAGCTCCTTAATGGCTTCGCGGATAGCGTCTATCTTCTCCCGGTTGATAAGGGATAAGCCTTTCAAGGTGTAGTCCCAATCTTCGGGGAGTGACAGCATTTGCGACAACAGCCCTTTTGCTTTTAGGGATAGCTCCTTGTTGCGTAGGTGGTGGTTGCTCATTACGGTGTAGCCCTTGTTCCGTTCCACTCTGAAAACTGCCATAGTTCATAGCTCCTTTGCTTTGGATTTGTTACGCAGTAGAAGCGCGGTTTCGGGGGATAAGGTATAAATCCCTTTCCGCGCCAGATACGCGCCCGGAAAACCGCTTGTAGCAAGGCTTTTTCTGCCCCTACTGCGTAACAAAGGGCATGAAAAAAGCGGCGTTCCTGTTCTCCCATGTAGAGAGAAAGAAACGCCGCTTCTGCGTCGTATTCAGTTTTTAGTACAATACCCTGCTTGTCCGTCGCTCGAAAAACCTTGATTTTCCAGTGTTTTCAAAAGTATCGTTATCTAACGTCAGCTTTCCAAAGACCCGGCTTCCAGTCCATGCTTGCCGACATTGAAGCGGGGCTTGTGGGAACGGTTATCGTAAAGGATATGTCAAGGTTAGGGCGAAACTATCTTCAAGTGGGAATGTACACAGAAATGATTTTCCCACAGAACGGAGTCCGCTTCATTGCAATCAATGACGGCGTAGACAGCGCACAGGGCGAGAATGATTTTGCGCCCTTGCGTAACATTTTTAACGAATGGCTGGTGAGGGATACGAGCAAGAAAATCCGGGCGGTAAAACGCTCAAAAGGCATGAGTGGGAAGCCTGTCACAAGCAAGCCCGTGTACGGCTACCTCATGGACGAGGACGAAAATTTCATCATTGACGAAGAAGCCGCCCCCGTGGTGAAGCAGATTTACAGCCTTTGCCTTGCCGGGAACGGACCGACCAAGATAGCCCGTATGCTCACGGAGCAGGAAATCCCCACGCCGGGAACGCTGGAATACCGCCGGACAGGGAGAACCCGCCGCTACCACCCCGGCTATGAGTGCAAATGGGCGGCGAATACCGTGGTACATATCCTTGAAAACCGGGAATACACGGGCTGCCTTGTGAACTTCAAGACCACCACACAATCCTACAAGTGCAGCAAGATTATCTACAACAGCGAGGACAAACAGGCAATCTTCGAGAACCACCACGAGCAGATAATCGACAAGGACACATGGGAGCGTGTGCAGGAGCTACGCAAGCAGCGCAAACGCCCTAACCGCTATGATGAAGTGGGTTTGTTCTCCGGCTTGCTCTTTTGTGCCGACTGCGGCAGCGTCATGTACCAGCAACGCTATCAGACGGACAAGCGGCGGCAGGACTGCTATATCTGCGGCAGCTACAAGAAGCGCACGGCAGACTGTACGGCGCACTTTATCCGCACCGACCTGTTGACCGCCGGAGTGACCGAGAACCTACGGAAAGTCACCAGCTACGCCGCTAAGCACGAAGCCCGGTTTATGAAGCTGTTGACCGAGCAGACCGAGGACGGGAGCAAACGCCGCAACGCCGCCAAGAAGAAAGAACTGGAAGCGGCAGAAAAACGGATTGCGGAACTCTCCGCTATCTTCAAGCGGCTGTATGAGGACAGCGTGACCGGGCGCATATCGGACGAGCGTTTCACGGAGCTTTCGGCAGACTACGAAGCCGAGCAAAAGGAACTGAAAGAGAAAGCCGCCGCTTTGCAGAGCGAACTTTCTAAAACGCTGGAAGCCACGGCAAACGCTGAAAAGTTTATGAAAGTGGTACGCAAGTACACCAGCTTTGAGGAACTCACCCCTACCCTGTTACGGGAGTTTGTGGAGAAAATCGTAATCCACGAATCGGAAGCCCTTGACGGGAAACGCCGGGGGAAGCTCCGCAGACAGGAAATCGAAATCTATTACTCTTTTGTCGGCAAGGTAAAATTGCCCGACTAAAGCCCGACCCGTCCGGCAGTCAGCCGGACAGGGAACGGCAAAATTTTTTACACTTCTTTTACTTCTTTATCTCACATGAGAAAAATCACAGGGCATGAAGCAGCTCATGGCGGGCGGCGGCGTTGCCCTGATCGGCATGACCCTTGTACCCCTGCTTTCCGGGCTGTTCGGTTAAAAAGCGCGGGTAAGAGCCTATGCAGAGCATACTTGACGCGATCACGGAATGGATAAAGGAAATCCTCATAGGAGCCATTAACGGGAACCTGTCAACTATGTTCGGGGAAGTGAATTGTTAGTAAAGTGGGTTTTGCCAAAAACAAGAGGAATAAAAGGCTGGTGTGCAGGTGGTTCTTATAAAATGAATATGGTAAAATTTTATAAGAAGCGAGGTAAAGGAATATGGAAAAACAGGTTTATATTACACAGGAAGAACATGAAAAGTGCCAAAAGGTGGCAGATGCGTTTGCAGAACTGTATGAAATGGCGGATATTGTAGTGGTGGATGTTGGGAGATATGGTTTTGTGATGCTGAAATATTATGTTCCGCCACATGGATTTGAGGAAGACGCAACTTTTACGGACAGCATTTTGTTATTTGAGGAATTATGGCAGGAATGGCTTAATATGAAGCTGTATCTTATGGCAAAAGGTACTCCATTATTGGAAAAGGGGTACAAGAGTGTGTTTGAGAGCCTGACGGAAGAAAAACAGTCGGAGCTTATCATAAAAAAGACTAATTTTGCTAAAACGGCAGGGATATATCTGTAGGATTGTTTCTGTGGGAAATGGCACAGTAGTAAATGAACAATTAAACATTAGAAAGGCTCTGTATGGCGCAGGGCTTTTCTTATTTATGCTTCTTAATAAAAGGATAGAATGAGTGAGAAGGATTTCGCCGTAATCGGCATTGTGGAAATGTCGTATAACTGGCTATCTTATGGAGTTGTGGGTAACTCTGTTTGCAGAACGTGGGAAAGCTGCACTTTGCTTTTCCATGTGCTGTGAACAGAGTTATCCATGACGTAATAGCCAGTTATGCACATATCCATAATGCAATTTTATGATAGCTATGTTGATTTTACAGAAATTTGACAAAAGTTGTGTTTTTTATTTTACAGGCAACGCCTATCATAATATGCGTAGAACAAAATATCACAAAGAAAAGGAGAAGATTATTATGAAAAAAATTATCACTTTTATTACGATTGTATCACTTGTGTTCGCAGCTATGGCAGGATGTGGGAAAAAAGACAGTGGCACAGTATCTACGGATGGCTCAACCTCTATGGAAAAGGTGATCGGAGCTTTGGGAGAAGCCTTTGAGGAAAACAATTCCGGCGTAACCTTTACATATAACCCTACAGGTTCCGGCTCCGGCATTACGGCAGTAGCAGAAGGACGCTGCGACATTGGCCTTTCCAGTCGTAATTTAAAAGACGAAGAAAAAGCACAGGGATTGAATGAAACGGTACTTGCCCTTGATGGTATAGCTGTTATTGTAAATCCTGATAATCCGGTAAATGACCTTGACCTTGAAACGATTGGAAAGATTTATATGGGTGAAATAACGAACTGGAAAGACATAGGCGGCGAGGATCTGGAAATTGTCCTGATTGGCCGTGAAGCAGGCAGCGGTACAAGAGATGGTTTTGAATCTATTATGGGCACAGAAGATGCCTGCAAATACCGGCAGGAGCTTACTTCTACTGGAGATGTGATTACAACGGTGGCAAGTAATCCGGCGGCAATCGGGTATGCCTCCCTTGCATCTGTAAAAGAAACGGTAAAAGCTCTTTTGGTTGGCGGCATTGCACCTACGGAAGAAACAGTAAAAGATGGAAGCTATGTCGTACAGCGTCCTTTTGTATTGGTAACAAAAAGCAGTGCCAAACTTTCAGAAACAGCGCAGAAGTTCTTTGATTACATTACTTCGCCTGAAGCAAATGAGATTATATCTTCGGCGGGTGCTGTACCAGTAAATTAAGGGTTTTGAAAGGTGGAGTCAAATGAAGAACAGAAAGCGGCTCGTGGAGAATGCCATACATGGCATATTCTTGATACTTGGCCTGATTACGGTTGGCTGTGTACTTCTGATTACCGTTTACCTTGTCATATCCGGAATTCCGGCTATCCGTAAAATAGGTATTTTAAATTTCTTTTTCGGGAAGAAATGGGCTTCTACAGCAGCACAGCCGCAGTATGGGATTTTTCCGTTTATTCTTACCAGTATTTATGGTACGGCTGGCGCAATCGTGGTTGGAGTGCCAATCGGCTTTATGACAGCGGTTTATCTTGCTAAGATTGCGCCGCCAAAAGAAAAGGCTGTGATTGAAGCGGCAGTTAGTCTGCTGGCAGGTATCCCCTCAGTAGTTTATGGACTTGTAGGTATGATGGTGCTTGTTCCGGGGATACGGATTGTTTTCCATATTCCAGATGGAGCCAGTCTGTTTGCAGCTATTATTGTACTTGCTATTATGATTTTGCCGTCAATTATTAAAGTGTCGCTTACGGCATTAGAAGCCGTTCCAAAGGAATATGAGGATGCTTCCCTTGCCCTTGGCGCAACACCAGTCGAAACATACTTCAGGGTATCTGTTCCGGCAGCAAAAAGCGGCATTGCGGCGGCTGTCGTGTTAGGTGTTGGCAGGGCGATTGGCGAGGCAATGGCGATTATGATGGTGGCAGGGAACGCACCTAATATGCCGAAAGTTTTTCAGAGCGTCCGTTTCCTTACAACCGCTGTGGCAAGTGAAATGTCTTATGCGGCTGATGGCAGTTTACAAAAGCAGGCATTGTTTTCCATTGCGCTGGTGCTGTTCCTCTTTATCATGTTGATCAATGCGGCATTGAATTTCTTTTTGAAACACAGTAAGGAGTAGTTAAAATGCAAAAAAAATCAATTTCCCTTAAAAGGAAAACCTATATTGCTGTCATGCGTGTGCTGATGGGAATTTCTGCAAGTATCACTTGTGCATTGGTGATATTTTTAATTGGTTATGTGTTGTGTAAAGGATTGCCTAATGTATCATGGGAACTGATTACTACAAAGCCGAGCTATCTGTCTGGGCGTATAGGGATTTTGCCGGATATTCTTAACACGGTCTATATAGTGGTCGCAACATTGATATTTGTTCTCCCGCTTGGAGTAGGCGCAGCTATTTACCTTACGGAATATGCTAAAAACAAGAAGTTGGTAGACATAATTGAATATGCTGCCGAAACCTTATCAGGAATTCCGTCTATTATTTATGGGCTTGTAGGTATGTTGTTTTTCTGTCAGTTTTTTGGCATGAAAACCTCCCTCTTAGCAGGGGCGTTTACACTGGTAATCATGAATCTGCCTACTGTCATGCGTACCACACAGGAGAGTTTGAAAACGGTGCCGACAAGTTTTCGTGAAGGCGCTTTCGGACTTGGGGCTGGAAAATGGCGTGTGATTTATACCGTTGTGCTTCCCGGTTGTATTGATGGTGTAATAACGGGATGCATCCTGTCAGTCGGGCGTATCCTTGGGGAATCAGCGGCGCTTCTTTTTACGGCAGGTTTTGCCCATGCCTTGAACGGGATTTTTGAAGGGCTTGGCAGCGCAGGGGCAACACTGACCGTTGCATTATATGTCTATGCAAAAGAAAATGGAGAATTTGGCATTGCCTTTGCGATTGCCGCTATCCTGATGATTTTGACTGTATTTATCAATCTGTCAGCTACACTGGTGGGTAGTTACTTCCAGAAAAGGAGAAACATATGAATCATGTTATGACGGTAAAAGAACTGTGTCTTTGGTATGGTAGCACACAGGCTTTGAAAGATATAAATATTGAGATTGAGGAACGGAGCATTACAGCCCTGATCGGCCCCTCCGGGTGTGGAAAGTCTACTTTTCTTAAATCTTTAAACCGGATGAATGACCTTATCAATGGTGTGAGGATTACGGGGGAAGTGTGTTACAGGAATCGGAATATTTTTGATAAGGATGTTGATGTCAATGAACTCCGCCGCAGTATCGGCATGGTTTTTCAAAAGCCGAACCCTTTTCCCATGAGCATTTATGACAATATTGCTTACGGGCCGAGGACACACGGAATCAAAAACAAGGCTAAACTGGATGATATAGTGGAGCATTCCCTGCGTGGAGCTGCAATATGGGAGGAAGTAAAAGACAGGCTGAAAAAATCGGCATTAGGATTGTCGGGAGGCCAGCAGCAGCGACTCTGCATTGCCCGTGCGTTAGCAGTGGAACCGGATGTTCTTCTGATGGATGAGCCTACAAGCGCACTTGACCCGATTTCCACATCTAAAATAGAGGAACTTGCAATGGAACTGAAAGAAAAGTATACTATTATCATCGTAACGCACAATATGCAGCAAGCTGTGCGGATTTCCGATAATACGGCTTTCTTTCTCCTTGGTGATTTAATTGAATATGGAAATACAGAAAAAATGTTTGAGCAGCCAAAAGATAAGCGGACGGAGGATTATATTACGGGGAGGTTTGGATAATGAGAAGTCGTTTTGATGAGCAGCTTGCTACACTGAATAAGGAGCTTACCCAGATGGGAGCGATGTGTGAGGAAGCAATTGCCATTGCTTCAAAGGCATTGACTACAGGCGAAGTGAAGCTGTCAGATAAGGTTTTATCCCTTGACGGGGAAATCAACCACATGGAACGTACAATCGAAACATTGTGCCTGAAACTGCTGTTACAGCAACAGCCTGTGGCAAAGGATCTGCGTCAGATTTCTGCAGCCCTTAAAATGATTACCGATATGGAGCGTATCGGAACACAGGCGGCGGATATTGCGGAAATTATCACATTCCTTGGCGGAAGGACTGGTGGGGAGTGCGAACAAATCCGGTTTATGGCAGATGCGGCGAGCCAAATGGTTACGGAGAGCATAGATGCTTTTGTAAGGCAGGACATTATACTGGCTGGTGCGGCAATTGACCGTGATGATCTGGTTGATGATTTATTTTTACAAGTCAAGTCATCATTGATTAAGCTGATAGCAGAAAAACCGACAGACGGAGGATATGCACTGGATTTACTGATGATCGCTAAATATTTTGAGCGTATTGGGGATCATGCGGTAAATATTGCGGAGTGGGTGGCTTTTTCGGTGACGGGAGAACACAAAAAAATAAGCGATTTTTAGGAGCAGGTCTATGAAAATATGGTGTGTAGAGGATGATGCGAGTATTCGGGATATTGAGGTATATACGCTTAATTCCACGGATTTTGAAGCAAAGGGCTTTTCGGATGCGTGCGTTTTTCGTGACGCTTTATCCAGTAGTAAACCGGATTTAATTATTCTTGATATTATGCTGCCCGGGGAGGATGGCGTGGAACTGCTGAAATTTTTAAAGAGCAATCCTGATACTTGCAGGATTCCGGTTATCATGGCAACAGCAAAAGGCATGGAATACGATAAAGTCCAGAGCCTTGATCTGGGGGCGGATGATTATCTTGTAAAGCCTTTTGGGATGATGGAAATGGTTTCACGGGTGAAGGCTGTACTCCGCCGGTGTAATCCTACAGAGGTAGATCGTATTCTGAAAGTTGGAAGCCTTGTGGTAAATTTGGATGAACATACGGTTACAATTGACAATGAAAGAATTCAGCTTACCTTAAAAGAATTTGAGATTCTTCGGCTATTTCTTTCCCGTCCAGGCATTGCGTTTACCCGTGACCAGCTTTTTAGTGATATATGGGGAGCTGATTATGTCGGTGAAACAAGGACGGTTGATATGCATATCCGAACCTTGCGTGTGAAATTGAGAGATTACGGCAAAATGATTGAAACAGTGCGTGGGATTGGTTACAGATTAGAGGTGCAGGCATGACAAAGAAAATTTTTAAATCAATCATGGTTGTGGCAGGGGCTGTCCTGATTGCAAGCCTTGTCATCATCATGGGGTGTCTTTACCGTTACTTCAGTGAAGTTCAGGAAAAACAGTTAGAGGATGAACTGTCCTTAGCTGTCATAGCCGTTGAAAAGGAGGGACGGAACTATCTGGAGGAATTACAGTCAAGGGAGTACCGTCTGACATGGGTTTCTGAAAATGGAGAGGTCATATATGATACACAGTCTGATGGGGAAAATATGGAGAACCATGCAGACAGGGAAGAAATACAGGAAGCTTTGCGAAATAAAGAGGGAAAAAGTTCACGTTATTCTACAACACTTTTAGAAAAAACACTTTACTGTGCAAGGCGGCTTAAAGATGGCTCAGTATTAAGGATTTCTGTCAGCAGCGTTACGATATGGGTGCTTGTTTTGGGAATGATACAACCAATTCTGATTGTAGTTGTTGTAACTCTTATTTTATCGGGAATATTAGCAAGCCGTATTTCTAAACATATCATGGAGCCACTGAACAGTCTTGATTTGGAAAAGCCGTTGGAAAACAATACTTATGAGGAATTAGCCCCCCTGCTGAACCGTATCAATAAGCAGCACAGGCAGATTGATGTACAGTTGTCGGAACTTCAAAGGAAAAATGATGAATTTACACAGATTACACACGGCATGACAGAAGGGCTTGTCCTTTTGAATGAAAAAAATATCATTCTGAACATCAATCCTGCTGCGTTGAAGCTGTTCCATACAAGCCATTTCTGTAAAGGAAAAGATTTTCTGACGGTGGAGCGAAACCATGATGTAAGCTGTGCAATACAAGACGCGTTTTCAAGTGGACACAGCGAAATCCGTATGGAACGTGAGGGAAAAGAATACCAGCTCCATATCAACCGGATTGAATCAAACGGTTCCGTGATCGGGGCGGTTGTACTTGCTTTTGACATAACGGAAGCGGCTTTTGCGGAGAGAAACAGGAAGGAATTTACTGCCAATGTATCCCATGAATTGAAAACACCGTTACAATCCATAATGGGGAGTGCGGAGCTAATGGAAAACGGCCTTGTGAAACCAGAGGATATGACACGCTTCGTAGGGCATATCCGCACAGAGGCTGGAAGACTTGTAACACTGATTGATGATATTATCCGTTTATCCCAACTGGACGAGAGGTGTGATATGCCTTTTGAAAATGTTGATTTATATGAAGTCGCATCTGATGTGATGGCAGGTCTGGCAGATATAGCGGCGGCAAAAGATATTGAAGTGACTTTAACAGGGGAAGCCGTCCGTGTAAAAAGCGTCCGGCGGCTTTTGACAGAAATTATATTCAACCTCTGCGATAATGCTATCAAATATAATAAAAGCGGCGGTACGGTAGAAGTAGCCATAAACAGAAAGGAAAACAATGCTGTGATTGCTGTGAAGGATTCAGGGATTGGCATACCACCGGAACATCAGTCAAGGATATTCGAACGGTTTTACCGGGTAGACAAGAGCCGTTCTAAAGAATCCGGCGGAACGGGTTTAGGGCTTTCCATTGTGAAACACGCTGTACAATATTTGAATGGAAAAATTGATTTGCAAAGCAGCACTGGGCAAGGAACTATGATACAGATTTCTTTTCAGGAAGATAAAAATGATGTAGTACAGACTTCCTAAAAAATTTTCATTTTACATAAATTATACAGAATATAGTTTTTAGATTTTACAAAGCAGTCTTAAAATTGTCTTTATAAATATTCAATGCAAACGCTAATGGCAATTCTACAGGTTATTTTTCATTAGTTTAATTGCTTTTGTTTGATGTTGTTAAATATGTAAAGCGATTTTAAAATAATAACAATGTCCGCAATCAGAACGGCGGTTAAGTGACAGGCGAAAAAATTGCCCTTCGGAAAAACGCAGATGAGCTATACCAATCCAGTCTTACTCAAAGCCCTGCTTACCTCTCTTGTGAAAGAAGGAGGCGTGAATCCGTCTGACATTACCGTTTACGATGTGTCCCGCATATGGTCGAAATGTGTACTGTCGGAGAATTAAGTTTGCAACAGGAAGAGACCGTTTCAAGTTTTGTGTAAATCCAAAAAACTGACATAAGATTTATGAATAGTTACAAGCGGGCAGAGCCGGTCTTTTGGTTCTGCCCTTGTCTGTATTATACAGGGAATTTTATCCCTGTCAATGCAGCTCCTTAAAATCTCCTTTACAGATTCCTGCCAGATAAGCGCTCCTCAAAATA
>CAJTHL010000035.1 GCA_910576205.1 Clostridia bacterium
GGCCACCTTCTGGCAGTCCGGGGAAGGGGAGGCAAGGCAGAAGTTGAAGCGCTTGTCGCTGCCCGGCACGTCCATCTTGAAGTCCCCGAAGGTCCCCCGCAGGCAGGCGAACCGGGCTTTCCCTTCCATGTCCCGGCCTACAAATACACAGTTGTGGTAGCGGAAGCTCTCATAGAGGGAGCCGTCTTGCAGGCAGCGGCTGATGATTCCGCCGTCAATCCCCCGGCCTTGCAGGTAGCCCATGACCCTTGTGGCATAGCGGCCCGGCTCCGGCAGCTCAAAAGGCTTTGGCGGAGGAAGGTCTACCGGCTGGGAAAGAAAAGGGGAGGCGCCCCCGCCGCAGAGCGTCTCCACAGCGGAGACGAAATCCTGCCCCCGCACCTTTATGAGATAGTCCAGGGCGGTCCTCCCGCCCATGTTCCGGCTGCACCAGTGCCATTTGCCGTTGGAGATCACCAGGCTGTCATGGCTCCTGGTCCGGTATTCCCGGGGGCCGGACTTTTTCAGTTCGTCCGGTTCATAGGCTTGCAGGTAGGAAAGCAGGTCCCACCGCTTCGCCTCCGCGATCTGTTCCTCTGTCACCCCGGCATGGCGCACCTCCTTCCTTTCTGCACGGGGTCCGGGCCTCGGGCCAGCTTGGCCCGAAGCCTACCGCCCCTCATGGGAAGGCCCTTCCCTGTCCTTGTGGGGAGCGGGCGGGGCCTCCTTGAATTGTCTGATGGTCTCCAGTATGGAGCGCGTTTCCTCCTTCTCGTTCCGGGCCGGGGCCCTGCATATCCGGTATTCCTCCGGTATGTCCTCCCGCCCGGCGTAGCATTCCCGGAAAGGCTCCCCGTTCCGAAGCACATAGCCGCCGGGGACGAAGCTCCCGGTAGAGTTCAGGTCAATGTCCCGCCCGTAGGCCTCGTAATCGAAATAGTCCCGGATATGTTCGGGGATGTCGATTGCACCGATCTCCTCCACGCAGTAGCGCCCGAGGGCTTCGTCATCCCCAATCCCCGGATAGAAGTCATAGCAGTCCAGGTTCTGCGCCAGGTTGATCAGATTCCTGGCCCCGTCCGTATGCTCCCCGAAGGCCATTGCGGCCTCGAATTTCTCCAGCTCGCCCCGTTCCTGCACTTCCTCCAGCACATGCGCCAGATAGTTGAGCTCGTCCAGGCCGGCGTACTCGTCCAGGCAGTCATACAGCCCCAGCACGTCGCTGTCATAGCTGGTGATGAAATACTCCCCGTACCGTTCCCCGTCTATGCCAATCCGGGAGAATAAGGCCTGCACTTCCTCCGTGGTCGTGGGGAAGCGCAGCGTCTCCCCGGCCTCCACGCCAAGCTCCGGGTAAAGGCCGGGGTTCGTCACATAGGCTTCAAACATTTCCGCGTGTTTCCTCCTTTCCGGCCAGGGCTTCGTAGATCCCGGCCATGATGTAGTCGGCGCAGGGGAGGGCGATAGAGTTCCCCAGCGCCTTGTAGCGGGCAAGGGGCCGTATCTCCGTGCCGTCCGCCCCGTATGCCGTCCAGCCCTCCGGGAGTCCCATGAGGCGCTCGCTTTCCCGTTCCGTCAGAAACCGCACGCAGCCGCCCTCCGGGTCGTCCTCGAACCAGAAGGCGAAGGGCGTCAGGTCGCTGGCTAAGAGAGTGGGAAAAGGGTCAGCTGGCAGTCCGAAGCTGTTCTGGAAGGCCGCCTGCTCCTTCCTTTTGGACGCTCCCCGCATACGGAAGCACTGGAAGGGCCGGACGACGGGTACGCGCCCCCCTGCTTCAATAAAAGGTGTTCGATCTCCGCCGGGGGAGGGCAGCCCGCCCGGTCCGCAAGGTTCAGGAAGCGGGAGCAGTGGACGGGGCTTAAATAGTATGTCTCCGGCACGCCTCCCTCCAAAATCCGCCACGATGAAAATCCGCTGCCTTCTCGCCAGCCGCCTGGCTCCTGCCCAATACTGGGCGTCCATGAGCCGCCAGCACAGGTCAGGCGTTCCCCCTCGCACCATTCCGGCCCCCGCCCATCTTCCAGAAGGAGGCATTGGAACCTCGGTGTCCGTGAAGGCGGATAGGACGGCTCTAAAATCCATCCGGTCGTTTGTAGAAAACGCTCCCATGACGTTTTCCCAAACAGCGATAACTGGATATACATGTCTTGTCGCATCCCTCATTTCCTGTATGATACGCATGGCCTGGTAGAAGAGGCTGGACTTCTCCCCGTCAAGGCCCTTGCGGTTCCCGATCAGGGAAAGGTTCTGGCAGGGGGAGCCGAAGGTTATCACATGGACGGGAGGGACCTTCCCCCCGTCCAGCTTCGTGATGTCCCCCAGGTGCAGCATGTCCGGGAAGTGCCTCTTTGTGATGGAGACCGGGGCCTTCTCGATCTCGCTGGCCCACACCGGGCGTATGCCGCAGCGTGAGGCCGCAAGGGGGAATACCCCTATCCCGTCAAAGAGGCTCCCCAGCCTAATGTCCGCCGCCATCCTTCCCCAGCCCTTTCACGGCCAGGATTCCGTCAAGGGTGGTGGCGGCGATCCCCAGCCGCCCGGCCACCGCGATGTCGTTCTTCACGTCCTCGTCCACGTCCCCTCCGCAGACCAAAAGCACATGGGAGCGCCGGAGCAGGTCCCGGCGCATGTCAATCCCCGCCTTGTGCTCTTCGGGTACGCTGTCGTTGAGGAACAGCGGCATGTAGAGGACGGGGCAGACGGGGGAGAAGCCCGCCTCGTATGCCAGGCGGCTGTAGCGGGTTCCCATCTCTGTGTCCGTCTCCGGTTCGCCGCACCATGCGGCGGTGATGTATGCTAAAGGTCGTTTCAATCTTTTTTCCCTCCGTTTCTGTTTCTGAAATGGCCGGTATCCGAAGCCCGGCCCTGCTACGGCCTCGGGCCAAGTTGACCCGAAGCGGCCCCTACTTCTCCGGCTGGGCCTTCTTTTTCTCCGGCTTCGCCACTTCCTTCTGCTGGCCCTTCCAGTCGTCCAGAAGTTTGATGATCTGGTCCTTCATTTCCCTCGGGGTGGTCTCTTTCCCGAAATACTTCCCAAGCTCCGCTCCTGTCAGAATCACTTTGTCTACCTCCTTCTTGTCCTCCATCATTATCCCGTCGATCACGTCCCCATTGAGGACCCCCTTCTGGTCAAGCTCCCTCATGCGCTGGGCCTGGGAGAGCGAAGGGCTGGACTGCTGGCTCTCAATGGCGACGGCGATGTACTGCTGGTTTTTTGGCTTGATGTACGAGAGTTCCACCGCCGGGGTGAACTTGACCTGTCCCCCGTCCATCATTTTTTGCAGGTCGGGCACAAGGTCGTTGAGCTTGATGTACCGCTGCACCTGCTTGACGGTCATCTTGTTGCGCTCGGCCACGATCTCATTGGAGCGTTTCCCGGCGTCCTTCGGGTCAATCTGGCCCGAAGTGAAGTTCTTCGCCCCCTGGTGCTTGATTGCCTCAAGCTGCATTTTCAGGGCCTTGGCCCGCTCGCTGGGGAGGATGTTCTCCCTCTGGTTCGTGTTGTCCTCCACCATCTGCGTGATGGCCTGCTCGTCCGTCAGGTTGCGGATGATACACGGCATGTCGGTGAACCCGGCAAGCTCGCTGGCCTTTTGGCGGCGGTGGCCGGACACGATCTCATAGCCCCCGTCCTCACGGGGCCTTACAATGGCGGGCTGGGTGACGCCCTTGTCCTTGACGCTGGAGACCATGGCCCGCATTTCCTCGTCGTTGCGGACCTGGAACGGGTGGTTCTTGAAGGCGTGGAGGTCGGACAGCTTCAAGTAGACAATCTGTTCGTCCCCCCGGCGGGGCGCCTCCGTGGGAGCCTGGGACGCCTTTTCAGGCTGTGTGGCAGGTTTGGCCTCCGGCGCTGCCTTTGCCGGCTTCCCAGCCGGTGAAGATTTCTCCGCTTTCGTGGCCGTGGCCGTTTTCTGCCCCGCCTTTTCCTTCTTTGCCGTGGGCTCCTTCTTCGTGGGAGCCGCCTTGTCCTTTGCCTCTTTGGGAGGGCGGCCCTTCCGCTTCGGCGGTTCCGTCCCCTTTTCCTCCTTCTGCTTTGGGGCTGCCTCTTTCGTCCCTTTGGCGGCTTCTTTTTCGGGAGAAGTGGGAGCCGCTTTGCCGGGTGCTTTCCCGTCCTGCCCGGGAGGGGCTTTCTGCGCCTCCTTCTTCCCCGCCATGATTTCGGAGAAGTTGTAGAAGGACACGTTGGGAGCCTTCTTACCTTCCGGGGCCTCCACCTTCTGCTCTTTGGGAATCTCCGGTTTCTTTTCTTCCTTCGCCGGGGCGGCCTTTTCCGGCTCCTTCGCCTCCTTTTCCGGGGCAGGCTTTTCCGGTTCCTTTGCCTCCTTTTGCGGAGCTGTCTTTTCCGGCTCTTTCGCCGCTTTTTCCGGGGTGGCCTTTTCCGGCTCTTTTGCTGCTTTTTCCGGGGTGGCCTTTTCCGGCTCCTTTACCGTTTTTTCCGGTGCGGCGGCTTCGGGCGCTTTCTGCTCCTTCCCCGGAGCGGGGGAGCCGCCCGCCCCGGGCTGCGCCAGGTCTTTGCCCGGACCGTCTGCGCCAGTCAGGTTTTTCGATTTTTCATCGGCCATTCGCAATACCTCCTTCTTGGTTTTCTGGCATGAAAAAAGGGCTTGACCTCTCTTGTCAAGCCCCGGTAGTTGGGTTGCCTCCTTTCCCTGCGCCCATGAAAAAACCGCCCTTCGTTGTGAAAGAGCGGTTTTTCAGTAGGTTGGCAGTCCATTATTTTGTTTTTTTATATGTATCCCTTTGTACACTGTTGCAAGCAAAATCACATAAAACATTATAACACAAAATGAACAGGTATGGGTAACCTTTCATAAGGAAGTTAAAACTTAAAGATTTTGTAATCAGCCAGAATGATTGAATTGTAGGTAAATTTAATTCATACGGAGGAATTACAAAATGAACGAATCATTATTTAAACAGTTAGGCGGCACATATCACGAAAAAAATGGATATTTTATTCCGGATTTACGATTGCCCGCCGAAGAAGAACTGCCGATAGGCACATAGGGACAGCGGCATCCGGACTATCTGAAGCAATATTGCAAAGTTACATACACCAATCTTCTTACAAGCAACAAGCTGAATGCTTATCTTATCAGTATTGACAGACAGGCGCAGGAACGCTTTGAAAGGCTCATTGAGGACATGAAACAGACACAAGGCATAAAACGGAACAACCAGGGCTTAAAATGCCTTAGAATTGGTAGGGCATTTAGGCAACATAAGAGCTTGCGCAAGGGAGATTGCAAACAAGGAAATCATTTTTGCATAAGTGGATAAAAGCGGCAGGGAGAAATCTCTGTCGCTTTTTAAATGTCAAGAATTTTAGGAATTTTGGCAGAGAAATTGAAAATACATAAATTATCTGTCCTGCTTGCAACTCTTGGTATTTTCATTATCCCTGCCGGCATTGTTTTCCTTTTGCCGGTGAATGCCATGATAAAATATGGCGTTACGGTTATATCATTTTGCGGTATGCAGGCTGTTATCAGTATATTTTGTCTTAATCCCGACTGGCATCATAGTCTGCATTGTAGGATTATCTGCAATGAGCTTCTTTAAGAATATGGAAAAGGAACAGCAGGAGGTGTCAGCATGAAGCAGGAAAAGTGGCTATTGTGTCCTGTATGCGGAAACAAGACGAGATTGAAATTGCGTGAAGATACGGTACTTGAGAAATTTCCTTTATTTTGCCCAAAATGTAAGCAGGAAACTCTTATAAATGTCCGACAAATGAATATGTCTGTTATCAGAGAGCCAGACGCAAAGACGCAGAGCCAATGAATTTGTGAAATAAAATCACAGTTTGTTGGCTCTGTTTTTGCTTACGCAGACAATCAAGATTTTTCATTTTACTGCTTTATCTTACAATACTAGAAAGTCTGCGATACATCGAATACAGATAAGACATCCATCGAAATAAGGTAAATGACAGCAACCGCTAATTGCTTTTTGGCACTTTTCAAGCTCTTTATTTTTCTATAAGGTCATTTTATAATAGAAAAAAGGAGGGAATTTTTATGAATACAAACATCATTTCAAAATATTTGCAATTACTGCGAAAAAAACATAACTTCACACAAGACGAATTAGCAAAAAGGTTGGATATATCCAGACAAGCTGTTTCAAAATGGGAAACGGGAGCAGCTATACCAGATTTAGAGGTTCTGTTAAAAATGTCTAAGCTTTACGGAATTACCATAAATGATATTTTAGAGCCGAATATACCGACTAAAAAAATAACTGATTTTGAACAATTATCAAAAGTTCCAGAAAACGAATTAAGAGATATACTGGAACAATATGATATGACATCTCTTGTGACAGCTTCAATGGGGGCATCTCCAGAAATAAATAATTTGCTGGAAAAATTATTTCCAGATGTAGATTATAAAATGGAAAGAAACCGTATTGGCAGAGTTAGAATTGATGAAGTTGAAAGAATACAACAGGAAATAGTTTCTATCATAAATTTACGAGCTTTAAATAGTGAATTTTTATAAAATTATAAGTCAAGTATGAAACCAGATAAAGAGAAAACTCAACACTTATCTTGCCGCCATTGACAGACAGGCACAGGAACGCTTTGTAAGGCTCATAGAGGACATGAAACAGATACAGGGCATAACGGAACGCTTAAGGAAGAAAACGCCTTAGAATGGACAGGACATCTCAACAACATAAGGGCTTGTGCGAGGGAGATTGTGAACGAAGAAATCACTTTCGCATAGGCAGACAAAGCGGCAGAGTGTAAAGGCTCTGTCGTTTTTTTCGAAAGACATATAGGTATTTCTTAGAAAAAAAAGTAGAAAGGATATTGACACGCAAGTGCTATATGTATATAATGTGTATGTATTAACATCACACTAAAGGAGCAGGATATTTGAAGATTGTAATATCGAACACATCGGAAGCCCCCCTTTACCAACAAATCAAAGACCAGATAAAAGACGCAATCTTAAAAGGAGAATTAGTAGAGGGTGATGCACTTCCGTCCATCCGTGCCTTTGCAAATGATTTAAAGGTCAGTGTCTTAACAATACGAAGAGTCTATGATGAGTTGGAACAAGAGGGATTTGTAACAAGCCAAGTCGGTATCGGCACTTTTGTTTCTACAAGCAACATTGAATTATTACGGGATTCCAAACGGCGGCTTGTGGAGAAAAAAATGCTTGATATGATTCAGACGGCGAAATCTTTGGGCATTAGTAAAGATGAATTAAATGCCATGATGGACATTTTATACGAGGAGGAAAACTGAATGGATGACATTTTAGAAGTATCTGGATTAAATAAAAGGTATGGTGATTTTGCCTTAAAAGACATCTCCTTTTATTTGCCAGACGGCTGTATCACGGGATTTGTCGGAATCAACGGAGCGGGAAAAACTACTACTCTCCGAAGCATCTTAGGGCTTACAAACAAGGTGTCTGGAAATATAAAGTTTTTTGGCATGGACATGGATGGGAATGAAAGTAAAATAAAAGACCGCATTGGCATTGTGCTTGATGAAGGATGTTTTTATGATGAACTAACGCTTTCAGAAATGAAAAATGTAATTGCCCCTGCTTACAGGAATTGGTGCGAACAGGACTTTATAGATTACATGGAACAGTTTTCATTGAATCCGAACCAGAAAATCAACACCCTGTCAAAAGGAATGCGGATGAAATACGCTTTAGCTCTGGCACTCTCCCATAAAGCGGAACTGCTTATCATGGACGAGCCAACAAGCGGTCTTGACCCATTAGTCCGAAGCCAGCTTTTAAATATATTAAAGGACTATATGGGCAAAGGTGGAAAGGGCTTATTTTTCTCTACACATATTACTTCCGATTTGGAAAAGGTTGCAGATATGCTGATTATGATTGATGGTGGTGAGATTGTTTTTCAAGAGGAAAAAGACCAGTTGCTTGACAGCTACCGAATCATAAAGGGAAGCACTGAAAAACTGAATATGGATACAAGGAAATATTTCTTGAACATTGAGGAAAGTGCTTTCGGCTTTACGGGAATCACGAAACAGGGTTCTGATGTTATGGAACATATGCAGGATGTTCTTACAGAAAGACCCACAATCGAGGACATCATGCTTGCGAATGTGGAAAGGAGAAAAAAAGATGTTAATTAGCTTAGTGAAAAAAGAATTTCTGATTGTAAAGAAATATGCAGGCATCATGCTTATCGTGTCATTTCTGATTCCACCCATTATGCTTTGGCGGATGCCAGAAGCGGCGGGGGCAATGGGATTTACACTCACTGTTATTTTTAGCATTTTCATGTTTACCCAATATGTTTCTTTAAAAGAATACCAGTATCCAAAGGCAACTACCCTGCTTTGTGCATTGCCCTATCCCCGAAAAATGATTGTGCTTTCAAAATACTGTTTTTGTCTGATTATTTATGCGGTCTGCTGTTTGGTTTTTGGGATTGACACAATCATTTTCCCGAAATTAGGAACATTTGATATAAGAATGGCGGCTATCGCTTTTTTGATAATCACGATACCATTATCTTTTTATTTTCCTGCTTTGTATAAGTTGGGATACGAAAAGACAAAATTTGTATTTGTCATAATCATTATGGCATCCCCTGTTTTATTTGCCTTTCTGTTTAACCCAGAAAATGCAGTAAGGTTTAGCTTTTTAGACAGTATCTCTACAACAACGATAGCAATTTTAGGTGTTATCATCAGTCTTGTCACTTTTTCAATATCAGCCATTCTGTCAATTCGGTTTTTTGAAAAAAGTGATTTGACATAGGAGGTTTTCATATGGAACGAGATATAATAGTCCTGTATATAATAGCGGGCATAGCGTTTTCCTTTGCCTTATTCAACTGTATTCTTTTTGCAATAAAACATGGAAAGACAACGAAAACGAATGGAACGATTGTTTCCATAAAATCAACAAATCCGACGAATGAAAAGTGGCGTAATGCAAAATTGGCAGAGATTTCCTATCGGGTTAATGACAGAAACATTGTATCTAAAAATCGCATACAAGTTCCTTTAACATCCAAGATAGGAACACCGATTACCGTTCGTTATGACCGAAACCAACCAGAGAGAATATACAGTTATTCTGCGAAACGAATTATCACGGGATTTTTAATTGGCATAGGCAGCGTACTGATAGCTGTACTTATGCAAATCCATTAGAGAAAGGGGGATAAAGGATATGCCACATTTTCCAGAATGGTTTGTAATTATCTGAATTCTGCTTCCTGTTAGGAGTATCCCAAAGTTTGTGTAAACCTCCAAACCGATGTAAGATAAGATTACTCAGTTTGGAGGTTTTATTATGGCAAGAAAAAACGAAAGCCCACAAAAAGCAGCAATGAGAGAAATGATGCGCAGCTATCTCAAAGACAATGCCATCCGCATTAAAAATGGGACAGATGTCAATGCC
>CAJTHL010000036.1 GCA_910576205.1 Clostridia bacterium
GGCTTCGGGCGATACTTTCTATTGAACAGCTTCCTTCCAGATACTTTGTGACAGCAGCCAGTTTCATCTCAAAAGAGTATTTTGAATGTTGTCCCATGAAATATGCTCCTCCTTACAGCGACAGTTTTATTATTTTGTCTGTCTACTATAAGGGGAGCATATCAGGCAGCATAATCTTTCGGCTTTTTTTGTCCAAAATATTGACATAGGTCCACAAAAAAGCCATTGACATTTTGCAGTAAAAGTTGCGTAAAATACAGAATGCGCCCGTCTGCAAGGCGCAGACAGGCGCAAGGGAAACACAAGAAGTATTTAGATGATGTGATTGTTCATCTTCATGCCCGGAACACCCCATTACAGGGGATAGGCTTTTTTTGATAAGTAGAAGCTATTAAGCGAAGAACAGTAAATAAGAAAGGACATGGCGATACCTCCTTGATACCGCCATATCCTTGAAAAAGGGCAACTTTAACACACCCTCCGTATTCTCACTTTTGAAAAAGAAAACGGCGGCTTTGATTGTTATTTCAAAACCGCCGTTAGGTCTACTATATTCTGTTAGGCGCGTAAAAATTCTGCCGCCGAACAACGGTTTTTTTTATTTCCCGTTGGGCGGTAAATATAAGTTTTCTATCGGGTATATGCTTTTATAGCTTTAAGTGGAATACCCATTTTTTCGGAAATTTCTTCAATTGACATTCCCTTATCCAAATATCTCTTACACACGTTTTTCATATTTTCTCCGACTTCTATAATATGGTGGTCGGGGTCATAAAAACGTATCACTCGCTGTCCCCATGCGTGTTCGATTACTGGGTGGATATACTCAATCGTTTTTATAGTTTGGAGTTTGTTGATAAAGGTATCAAAATCATCTTCCTCAAAATATAACTCTATATCGTTTCCTTGGTATTGTATCTCTTTACCTGAAAATTCTCTCCAACTATTTTCTGTCTGTAAAGCCAGTCCACCAGTCAAAACAACATGAACACCTAAATCGGAAATGGTACGCAAGCCCAATACTTCCCAATAAAATTTTTTTGACTGTTCTATATTAGCCACTACTAATAATGGATTTTTGAATTTCATATTTCCTCCAATCAAACTTTCTTTATCGGTATCCAAACTTCATATTGGGTATTATTTGGGTCTGGATTAAAGTAAACTTCAATGTCTGGTCCTTCGGTAAACTCATAGCCGGAAGTTGGAAGCCATTCAGTTACAATGCGCTTTTCTAATTCTTGAATAGACTTCCCTGTGCCCCCACCGGGGAAAATCGCCCACATACAACCCGGAACAATGTATTCCTCTAATGAAGTGTCAATATCAGCAGTAGACGAAACTGCTATATAGTATTTCCACTTTTCATTATCATTACAAGCACTTACTCCTAAAACGCCCTGTGGCTGACTGTTCATTAAAGCTATAATTTTTTTAATCGTACCGTCCATAACTGCGTTTTGCCACATTTGTGGCACTTCTAAGAAATTCTGTTCAATTTCCTTATTTAATGGATATGATTTACCGACGATACGGAAAGCAGGTTTTGTTTCAATACGGTAATTCAATTCTTCTACCCCCTTGACTGTAAATTTGAATGTAATCGGCGGGAATGATTTAATAGATACGCCTTCATTTTTCAGTGCAGATGGAGCAACGCCATGAATACTTTGAAAGGCCCTGTTAAATGCTGTGGGAGAAGAATAGCCGTACTTCAAGCTAATATCAATAATCTTTTCATTGCTGCCTTGCAAATCAACGGCGGCTAAAGACATTTTTCTACGGCGTATATACTCCGAAAGCGATACTCCAGCTATATAGGTAAACATTCTTTGAAAATGATAAGTGGAGCAGCAAGCAATCTGTGCAAGCTCATCATAACTGATTTCCTCTGTGATGTGTTCCTCTATATAGTTAATTGATTTATTTAAGCGTTCTATCCATTCCATTTTTCTACTCCTTTTCATTGTTAATTATACTTTTAACAGTCATTTAATACCTCTCTTTTCATGCACAAAAAAGAGAGCATTAGAAATTTATATTTGCTTTTTTAGCTTGACTGCATAAATCTCGTACTTTTAATGTATATTTCTTTCCGTCTTTAATAAAGTGTGTACCACATTGGCGAAATTCAAAATGTACGTTTTGGGAAATACATTGTTGCCGTATCTGTAATACCCAGTCATAGTAAAGGGGTCTTGCATTTTTATCCGACTCTCCTCCAACGACAACTAATTCTATATTGTCTAAATATGCAGAAAGATTTATATTTTCAATCAATGGTTGGCAGATTATATTTTTGTGTTTAATAGGTAGTTTGGAAAAAATACTCAATCGGCGGTCTGCATTTTCTTGATTTTCAACAGTACAACCAACAATAACATTTTCATATCCATTATTCCAATCGTCGGGAATACAATCTAAAAATCTTTCAATTCGTTTGGTTAAAAAAATAAAATGTAAATCAGAACGTTCCCGTATCATTTCCCAACATTCAGTGCGCCATTTGTCTGCGTCCTCTATCAAGAAATCCGATGAAAAACACAAATAAACAATTTGACCGGATTTTATTTTGTAATCTCCACGCTTTTTTTCAATAGGAGCATAAAATTTTTCTGTTTTCTTTATAATGTTTGTGTCAATTCCCTTTTTATAATCCCCTTTATAAATATAACAAAATTTACAGCCCGTACTATGTCTGTGACAGCCACGCCAAGGGTTCCAAATAGCCATACGCTCTCTCTCCTTAGTATTTGCATATTCCTATGTATAGAGCTTTATATATTTTTCAAATCTCCAATATATATTATATACACTAAAAATCTCAAGCACAATAAAAATCAGCGGAATATATGCTCTATTTCTATCCATACTAAGATTGCGTTTTATTAGGAAAACACACTGCCAAAGGGCTTTTGTGCTTTGGCGGGGGTCAGCTCGCCTCGGCGGTGTCAGTGGTATTGATTTCAATGTACTCGGCAATCCGGCGGAACTCGTCTGCAAACTTAAAATGAACGCTGATATTGCCGTTTTCGTAAATCTTGATATGGTCTACCAATTCAATCAGGATTTCGCGGGTCAGCTTTTCGATGTTCTGATATTTCGCAAAGGCTACCAGCGCGGGATGCTGCTGGTCAACGCCGTTTGAAAGCTGTTTCCGTTCAGCCGTCAGCCGGGCCAGCAAATCCGAGAGCCCGGCGGCCTGCCGTTCATAATCGGCTTTCATTTCCCGGTATTCCTGCTGGGAGATTTCCCCGTCTTTCCAGTCTTGATACAGTGACTGCTTGTAGCGGGTGATTTTCGTCAATTCCTTTTCCTTTGCGGCTATCTGGTCGTTAAGGCGGTGGGATTGACTTTTTTTCAGCGGGGCCGCATTGATACGGGCTACTATTTCCGAATAGGAAACGGCGGTACTCACTTGATACTGGATAGCGAACAGAACGGCGGCCTCTAAACGGTTGTGCTTGATAGAGTGCATGGAGCAGGCTGTCCGGGAGCGTTTCTTGTAAGTGGAGCAGGAATAATATACATTCTTCCCGCTCTGGCTCCGGGTCACGGCCTTGCCGCAGTCAGCGCACCTCAGAAAGCCGCTGAATAAATGGAGCTCCCGCTTTTTAGGGGCCGTCCGGGTGTCGCGTTTCAGAAGTTCCTGCACCCGTTCAAAGGTTTCGTGGGTGATGATTGCCTCGTGGGTATCGGGGACGCGCACCCATTCTTCCTCCGGCACGGCCTCAATCTGGTGTACCTTGTAGCTTTTCACCCGGCGGCGGCCTTGTACTAAATCCCCGGTGTAAATAGGATTTCTGAGAATATCCGTTATAATCTTGTTCCCCCACATGGGAGCGTCCGATATAGCCGGGGAGTAGGGCAGGCCCTTTAGCTTTCTGTATGCCGTGGGGCTGGGTATGCCGTGGTCGTTCAGATACATCACAATTTGAAGTTTGGCCGTACCTTGCAGGCACATCTCGTATATCTTTTTGACGGTTTCAGCGGCCTCCGGGTCAACGATTAGCTGGTGCTTGTCTTTGGGGTCTTTTATGTAGCCGTAGGGAGCAAAAGAGCCTATGTACTGGCCGTTGCGCCGCTTGTAATCGAAAACCTGCCGGATTTTCTTTGAGGTCTGATAACAATATTGGTCGTTCATCACGTTTGTTATCGGAACGATGATGCTGTTCACGCTATCCGGGTTTAGGTAGCTGTCTACGCCCTCGGCCAAGCTGATAAAGCGGACGCCCATCTGCACAAAGAGGTTGTCAATCAGACTGCCAGCATCGCTGTAATTCCGGGCAAAACGGGAAAGGTCTTTCACCACAACACAGTTGATTTTCCCGCTCATCACATCCCCTAAAAGCCGCTGGAAACTTTCGCGCTCCGTATCGGTTCCCGTGTGGCCGTCATCAACGTACTCGGTGTAGCTTTCAAATTCTTCCGCATGATTAAAATGAAAATCGTTGAGAATGTCGCGCTGGTTTTTCACGCTGTTGCTATCGTCAAGGCCACGGTTGATTTTCTGTAAATCCTCTCGGGAAAGCCGGATGTAGCCACCCATTTTCCAAAGCCGGGCTGTATAGGTAGGGGCCAAAGTCTGCTGATACCCTCTGTTTTTTGTTCGTGCCATTGTTCCTCCTTCCCTATCACATTACACTTATATTATAACTCTGCCCGGGGGTATCAACAAGGATGTCGATGCCTCGGGACATTTTGTCTCGAAGTACGGATAACAAAAAACGCCTGCGCGACACAAAGCCACGCAAGCGCATGAAACGACAAATTCATTTATGTACTGCCAAATCGCACATTTACCGCCGGACTGATCCTGCTGGACGGGTGGGTTTTTTTTAACAGGTTAGGGGGACGGAAAATGAGTGAGAGCACAGCGACACCTCCAAGGCGACCGCCGCACTCCGTTAGATTATATGCTCATAAAGAAACGGCGGCTTGATAGACTCAAAACCGCCGTTTTTCTTGCACCGCAGGCCATTCAACAACAGTTTCGTTGTGATGGCTCTGCGTCTGTGCGTCTGGCTCTTTTCAATATTTACTTAAATTGATCGATACGGCCCGATTGGATTGCCGCAAGATTACGAGCAATTTTTTCTTCCGGCCAGTCCCACCACCGCTCTGTCAGCAACGCCGAAATAGTTTCATCAGAAAAACGTTTTCGGATAGGTTTAGCCGGAACACCTCCTACAATGGTATAGGGCGGGACATCTTTTGTTACAACAGCTCTGGTGCCAATAATGGCACCATCCCCTATGGTAACTCCAGCGAAGATCGCAGCCTCATATCCAATCCAGACATCACTTCCAATAACAATATCGCCTTTGTTGTCCCATGCCTCGGTTATGTGGCTAACATCCAGCCCCCATTCCTCAAAGAAGATAGGAAATGGATAAGTCGCAAGTGAAGTCATGCTGTGGTTGGCGCTGTTGAACAAAAATCGAGCGCCACAAGCGATAGAGCAAAATTTACCAATAATCAGCCTGTCATGGTTAATGGGATAATGGTAAAGAACATTATTCTTTTGAAAATCAACAGGATCATTTACAAAGTCGTTATACATGGTGTAGTCGCCCACGATGATGCTGGGATCAGTAACGACATTTTTCAAATATACAGTTTCCCGATCTTTTGACCGGGGATAAATTTTTTGTTTGTCCATCATAATTCGTTATCCTCCTTAGAAATCAAGTCAGCCATGCGGATGACAGACAGTTTTGATTTTTTGACATTCACTAAAGTTTCCTGTTTGCATTTTGGGCAATACAGTGGAAAATTGATAAGTCCTGTATCTTGACGCACTTTAAGTCTGGTCTTGTTCCCACATATGGGGCATAGAAGCCATACCATCCGATCCATCATAGACTTTCCCCCTTGTGGCTTGATTGAATGAGCGTTTTGTGTCCCCATTTTCTACTTGTGAAATAGAGTAAACCTACAATAGCAGGTAAGACTGGAGAAAGCGCCTGGCCGTAATAAATCCCGGAAAAGCCCATATTAAGTACAAAGGCCAAGAGCCAGCTCACAGGCAAACGCACAATAACCGCGTCCAGTAAAGCGTTAATCATAGCAACATTTGCCGCACCGACACCAATAGCAAAGGAGTCCAAAGTGTACATAACGGCATAAATCAAACTATTTATACTGCAACAGACACGCAGATAGTAAACTCCATCGTTTACTACTTCCGGGGTGGTACTACCAAAAAGCAAAATCAATGGTTCAGCAAAAAACTGTACGCTAATTACGACAACGAGCGTTACAGCAACATTCATCGCTAAACTGATTTTTACCACTTTACGGGCGCGTTCAATTTGTCCAGCTCCCATGCACTGCCCTACCATCGTTGTAACTGCCTGTCCAATAGCCCAGCAGGGCATACCAGCAAAGGTGTTGATTTGCAAACCTACATTCGATGCAGCAGATACAGCAATACCAAACTGATTGAGCATCCCTGCCACAAGCAGATAGGCCGTGTTGACTACGACCATTTGGATGGCCGTGGGCAGTCCGACTTTCACGATGGCGGCCAGCTTATCCCATTGAAGCGTAAACTTTCCGCGATTTTCCATAGAGAAAAATATTTTGTGCCGCTTCAAATAGAATAGAGAAATCACAAAGGAAATTCCTTGCGCGGTAATCGTTGCGTAAGCCGCCCCTGCCGTTCCTATTCCTAATGGGCCCACCAAGATAATGTCTAAAACGATATTGATGACGGTAGCAATTCCCACAAAATAGAGGGGAGATTTAGAATCCCCAAGCCCCTTGAGTACAGAGCAGACAGCATTATATCCAAAGACGAACACAGTTCCACAACAAATAATTTTCATATAGTCGCAGGCATCTTGATATGCGTCTGCTGGAACATTTAACATCTTGAATAACGGCTGGTAGGTTGCCAGACTCACAATAGTCACAAGCAAGGAAGATACCAGCGAGAGCAAGGCCAGCATTTGAAAAGACTCCGTCTGTCCCTTTTTATCGTCTGCCCCCTTATATTGAGCAATCAACACGGCTCCGCCCATCGTCATACCAATGCAAATTGAATTGATGATATAGCACAATTTAGAAGCGTTACCAATGGCCGCAAGACCCGTATCGCCTACAATTTGGCCGACTACAAGCATATCTACTACATTGTAAAACGATTGCAGTATATTTGCTAAAAGCAACGGGAAAGCGAAAGCGGCCAGTTTTTTCGGCACACTTCCGGTCAACAAACTATGTTCTTCAGTCATATCTATTTCCTCCAAAAAGAAAAAGGGCACACTACATCGTGCGCCCTTTGCATAGTCACTTAACAAAATAAGCATAGCAAAAGGCCACAAACAAAACATTGTCTGTGGCCTAAACAGTCAATTATCTATCGTTGATCTAATAAAAAGGGTATAAAAGCCAAAGACAGTCCTATCTCTGCCTTGGCCTTTCCGCTTTATAGATCAACTTTCCGAAAAGGCTCCGCACAATGTTTCGTGGTATAAACTTGTGTGGAGCCGAAGTCAATACAAAATTTTCCGAACAACATCGTACTCACCTCTTTCATAGCCATATCGTTTTTATTATAATCAGTTCTCCCCTTGTTGTCAACTCAGCAAGGCCATCTTAGATTGCAGGTTTGGTGAAAATAATTAGTCAGTAGTATGAAATACACAATCGTTCAAATAATAACACCTGAAATGTAAAATTACATTAGGTGATATTATGAAGATTGAGAGAGATAATCGACGATTTGATTTTCACGATATAGGGCTCGCCATCAAGCGGGCAAGGGAGGCCAGCGGAATGACGCAGGAGCAACTGGCCTATATTGTTGACCGGGCTCAGTCGGTCATTTTTTGCGAACAGTTCAATACATACCATCCTTTTCTGCTCCCTGCTCCTGCGTTTGCTCTCGTTTGATTTCTCCCTCTGTATCTTCTTGGCGCAAACAGGACAATACTTCGATATGCCAGAACCGGGGACATATTCAACACCGCACACCGTACAGTGTTTAACAGGTAACGCTGTCCACCGCTTTGTGGGTGTGATATGTAATTCACCGACAAAGCCGATGAATTTATAGTAAATCTTGATTTCCTGTCTAACCGTTCCGTCTGCCATCTTCTCACGCTCCGAAACAAGTATCTTGTCTATCAGTGCGTTTACCACGGTTGCGTCCAGTTCTTTCAAACGTGGGTAGTTGCGGATAAGGGAGAGGAAGTCACGGATTCCCTGCGATTTCTCATAGCTTTCATTGAGAGTTTCCGTTACCTCTTTTAATCTCGCTTCGATTTCAAGCTGTTCTTTCTGGTATTTCCCCGACATCATCTCGAAATTCCGCTCGGTGATACGCTCCATGACCTTATCTTCATAGAGAGAGGAAAACAGCCTATCAAGCTCCGCAAGACGTTTGTTCAGCTTCTTTTGTTCTTTCTCCATTGCCTTTGCTTTGCTCTGGTCTGTTTCCGTGAGCCGCTTTTCAATCGCCCTCACCGCCCGCTCGTCATTCACCGCCATATCCGCAAAACGGTTGATGTCGGCAAGCACGGCATTGAATAAATCTGGATCTATACTATAAAAGTAGACACTATTCTACACTATCTGTTATAATAAATTATACACAAAGAAGGAGGTTCCTTATGGCCACTAACAGCTACACAAAATACGATGAAGATTTTAAAAAGTCTCTCGTCTCTTTACATCAAAATGGTAAAACACAAACCCAGCTCTGCAAGGAATACGGCGTCTCCCAGTCCGCTCTCGGTAAATGGGGCAAACAATACTCTACGGTTGAGATGGACGACGGCGACGTCCTTACCGCCAAGCAGGTAAAGGAACTGCAAAAACGCAATGCCCAGCTCGAAGAGGAGAACCTTATCCTAAAAAAAGCGATTGCCATCTTCACGCCACACTCAAACAACGATTAGACGCGGTTCATAAGCTCCGCTTCCAGCACTGCATCAGCACCCTCTGCCGGGTTCTTCGGGTCAACAGAAGCACTTATTGCAAGCATTTCTCTTCACAGCCCGCTCCCCGTATCCGGGAGAACCAGCATATTGCTTCCCTGATTCTCCATATCCATGCGGATTACAGGAAGCGCCTCGGAGCTTACAAAACCACCTACATCCTTCTGCGTGATTATGGCATTCACATCAGTGTCGGCAGAG
>CAJTHL010000037.1 GCA_910576205.1 Clostridia bacterium
AATCATCGGTATCAGAAGCGCTTAAACTGTATGACACCGATAGAATATAGAAACTATTTGAAGGAGGCTGCATAAAAACTCTGCCAGTCCTTTTTTGTGACTGGCAGGCTGAAATTTTTATTTTTTTAATTGTCTACTTGACAGGGAGCGGTTCAGAATTAGACCTTGTGTGTTATCGGCTCTGCGGCTGTGCGTCTGGCGCTTTGATAACGAATATATGGAATTGTTCAACATCAATTAGACATTCGCTTTTACATTTTGGACAAAAGAGAGGAAAATTTTTCAGAATAGTATCTTCTCTAACTTTGTCGCGCGTTTTATTCCCACAGATCGGGCAACGGATAAACTCTGTTTTCTCCACACCCATCATTTTTCATCCCGGTTTTTATCCTGTTTCTTTTTTTCCTCTCGATATTTACGAATAAGTTTATTCCGAACAGGAACGCCGACACCAATCAGAAGCACTACTGCTAAAATCGTGAAATCCATACTATCCACCTCACATTTCTTTATTTTTCATAATCTGGACAGAGAACCAGATCGACACAGCATACATAACAACCACCAGCGCAATCGCAAGAGTGAGAAGCAGCACAGGTGAACTGGCAATCGCGTTGATAAGGGGGTTATCAGCAGGCAGTTTAGGAAGAAGAAACAAAGTCACTAAAAATCCTGCAACCGGAATATACATAAACACCCGGCCTTTGATAGAGCCAAATTTGTAATATCCGGGAATTTGAAATACCGTGTAAAGGGCAAACAAGAACAGGCCGCCAATGGCCGCGCTGATAATGCCAAACGGTTCAACGGTTTCTCCCAATGCCTGTAATACAATCGGCTGTGTGATAAGGGACACCACCAAAGCGATAACTCCAAGCACAATAACAAAAAGATACCGTCCCATTACCATTTCACTTTTCTTTACAGGCAAAATACCATACAGGCGTTCCATGCTATTTTTTTCTGTGACGGAGAAGGTATAGCCGGTTGTCATGGCGATAAAGCACATGGCGAAAGAAACTCCTGTCAATATAGAGCGGTTGATTGCTGCAAAAGCGATGGGGAGAAGCATAGTAAACCCAATCACTTTGACATACGGTTTTACAAGGGAAAAATCCAGTCTTGTAGCTTTCAATATATTACTCATAATCCTCACCTTTCTTGCTTGTAAACACAACGATTTCGTCAATGGTAGCCGGTTCAATGTCCAATGCTGTAAATGAGCCAATTTCCTCGGTTTTTACCAGAGCTTCAAAGCCAGTCGGGAAAGTACGAACGCCAACCGCCTTCGCTTGTAGATCAGCGGAAAGTTCATCTATACCACCCTTAACAATGCGGAACATATCAACAAATTCATCCTTGCTGCCGGTGAAAAAAAGTTCCCCATAGCTGATGTATGTGATATAATCAGCAGCTCGTTCCAAATCGCCAGTAATATGGGTGGAAAATAAAACGCTGTGTTCTCCGTCCTCAATGTATTCCGAGAGGATCTGAAGCAATTCATCTCTGGAAACTGGATCAAGGCCGCTGGTAGGTTCATCCAAAATCAGCAGCTTTGCGTCATAGGAGAACGCACAAGCCAGCATCAACTTCATCTGCATCCCCTTTGAAAGTTCTTTGACCTTTTTGGTCGGAGCGATATGAAATTTCCGTAGCATTTCACTAAAACGCTCCGAGTTCCAGTTGGGATAGAAAACAGAGATGGATTTTTCTACCTCAGAAACTTTCCAATCATCACTGAAATAGTTGGTATCAAACACAACGCCAAGTTCTGCTTTTGCCTTCTGTTCGTCAGCGATATTGTCCAACCCCATGATTTTGATTTCTCCGCCGTTGCGTTTGAGCATATTCAGAATGAGTTTAATTGTAGTTGTTTTGCCGGAACCGTTCGGCCCGATCAGCCCCATGATATATCCTTTGGGGAGCGTAAAAGTAATGTTGTGAAGCTGAAAACTGTCGAAAGATTTTGACAGATTTTTTACTTCCAAATAATTAGTCATCTGTATTCGCCTCCAATAAAATATCTAAAAGATGATGTAGTTCCTCATTAGATAGGTTAGCAATTTTTGCTGCTTTTATAGCTTCTGTTAAGCCATTTTCCACTTTGCAAATTAGTTGTTCCTTCATAAGTTCGGAACCGCTACCAAGTACAAAACAACCGCGGCCCTGAACATTCTTGACAAACCCTTCCTGTTCCAGTTCCGTATAGGCCCTTGTAACTGTCAGAACACTGATTTTTAAGTCCTTTGCCAGAGTTCGGAGAGAAGGCAAGGCTTCTTCCTCTTTTAGTTCTCCCGACAAGATAGCGGCTTTGACCTGCCGTTTAATTTGCTCGTAAATGGGTACACCCGATACATTTGAAATAATTAGCTTCAATCCTTCCTCACCCCCTCCCGTTTCAACTGTTATGGTTTTATGTATAACAGTATAACACATAAGTCTCTGAATAGCAAGAGCCATATAAACTTATATTCTTTGCGCTATACGCACAAACGATGAAATAAAATAGCCCATAACATCAAATTGCATTACATTCTCATAATTCAACCCGAAATGTACAATGATATAGGGTGATATGAGAATGAACCAAGATGAAAGAAGGTTTGACTTTCATGGGCTCGGTCTGGCACTGAAACAGGCCAGAGAGGAAAAGGGCTGGACGCAAGCCTATGTGGCGGAGCTGGTCGGCAAGACAGACCGCACCATTATGAATATTGAGAACAAAGGCCAACACCCCAGCTTCAACCTGTTTTTTAAGCTCGTCACACTGTTCGATATATCCGTAGACCAGTTTTTCTATACGGAGGGCAACCGTGGCGGGAACAGTTGCCGGAAACACATTGATGTACTTTTAGACTCCATGAACGAAAAAGAGCTTGTTGTCATGGAGGCTACAGCCGAAGGGCTCAAGAAAGCCAGAGAAACGGAGGTTCAAGAGTAAGAGCCTCTGTTTTTTTGCGCCATTTTCGGGGGTGTCGCTAAATGGCAAGCAGGGCAACTGTGGCCACACAGTTGCTATTTTTACGTTCCGGCCTTCCGGCCAGAACGTAAAAATCTGCTTGTTGGGGAGCCTCCCCAAACCCAGCTTCGGGCCAACATGGCCCGAAGAGTCAGCGTCGCTCCGCTCCTTATTTTCACACCCCCTAACGCTCCTGCTCCTTCTTCCTGCCCGGCTCCGCATAGCCTAGCAGATAATCAATGTTCGCCTTCGCTGCCGTGACCTCCCGCATTTCTTCCTTCACTTTTCGGTACTCGGCATAGAGCTTCTTTTTCTTCTCCACAAGCTCCCGGCTTTCCTCTTTGAGCTCGTCCATTTTAGGGGGCCTTGCCCCGTTCAGTATCCGTTTGAAGTCGGCGCAGGCCGCCCGGTAAAGCTCAATGTCGGCCTCATGCTCCGCAAGGAATCTGCGGCTGTATTTCCGGGCCTTGTATTCCTGGAACACTGGCCGGGTCCTGGCATACTGCACCGTGGCAGCCTTCAATTCCTTGTTGGTCTGGAGTGCGGCCTCGGTACTCTTAATCTGGCCGGACAGCGTGTGGAAATGCTCCGTGGTTTCTGCCGCTTTCTTTTCCAGCTGTTCATACTTCATCAAATTATTTTCCTGCAAAAAGGCTAGGGCGGCGGCCATCTGTTTCAGGTTGAAAACCTTGGCCCACCGCTCATACCCTGGCCCCTTCCCTTGGAGCTTAGATTGAATGTCGATAATCAAGTTGACCCTATGGCTGTGATGGCCCGTGCCTGTTCGGGAGCCAGACAGCGACGCCTCTATATCCTTCTGGCCGTAGCCCTTCCCCAGCGTGGAGGAACGCAGACGGGTAAACCGTTCCTGGCCGGGAGCCCGGAAACTGATTGCGCCCCGCTGCTGTTTCACCTCATAGCCGGACTGCTCCATAAGTGAGAGGAAGGCGGCAAGGTCGGAGGGCTGTTTTTCAAGGGCCGCGTCAATGGCGGCGCACAGCTTCTGCTGGAAGGTAAGCGGTCTTTCCCGGCCCTTGCCCCATTCCCCATAGTTCCTGTATTTCCCCTGGCTTTTTGGCTTCGGCTGCCTCACCACAGAGAGGCCATTTTCCAGACAGAGGGTGTCGGACAGCCGCCCGAGGGCACGGCCGGAACCGAGGAAATCCCGGTATTTATGGGTGCAGTCAAGGGTAGTGGAATTGTAATAAATGTGGTTATGGATATGAGCCTTGTCCGTGTGGGTGGTGACGATGAACTGGTGCCTTCCCTTCGTCCACCGCATAGCCAGCTCATAGCCGATACGGTTGGCATCCTCCGGCGTGATCTCCCCGGGAAGGAAGGACTGGCGTATCTGGTAGCAGAGCACGTCCCTGTCCGCCTTCTGCTCCCGGCCGGTGGCGGCTTTGTACCTGCTTTTCCACAAGAGAAATTCAGCGTCTACCGTGGCCGGGTCACATTCATAAGCGGAGATATATTTCCCTTCTTCCGTCTTGACTGGGTTCTTCCCATAGTCGGTACAGTCCTTTAGGGACTGCGCCACGGAGAGCCCAGGCGTGGTCTTGCGTTTCATCAGCCGTGTGGTCGCTATAGTCTGTCCCTCCTTCCGGCTTCGGGCCAGGTCGGCCCGAAGCAATCATCTTGTAGAAAATCAATAAATTTTATCGGAAATAAGATTTATTGATGCAAATGCCATAGACATGAATAATAAAAAATTGTAAAATGAAATTATATATTTTTGCTTATGGAGGTATCTGTTGCTATATGGGAACTATATTTGTTGCCGGAATTTATGGGGTTGGAAAAAGCACTTTATGTAATAATCTTTCAAAAGAACTTGGAATACCGGAATATTCCGCAGGGGATTTAATTAGTTCAGTGAATGGCGAACAATATGGGGCTAATAAAGCTGTTACTAATAAAACATCAAATCAAGTTATTCTTGCGCTACAAGTACAAAGGTTATTAGAAATAACACCAAAAATTTTGCTTGCTGGGCATTTTTGCATTTTTGATAGAGATAATAACATTGACTATTTGCCCGAAAGTGTATTTTCAAATTTAAAGATAGAAAAAATATTACTTTTAAATGCTCCTATATCAATAATTTTAACGAATTTATCTTTGCGAGATAAAAAAGAATATACAAAGCAACAAATTATGTCATTGCACAAAGCGGAGGAGCAGAGAGCGAAAGAAATATCTCATAAAATTGGATGTAAATTATATTTGCATAATATGGTGTTTGGTAGCACAGATATTTCAAAATGTTTGGCATACATAAGGGAGGATAACTTATGAGGGTTTTGCTAGATACTAACATTATTATTCATAGAGAAAATAAACGTGTTTCTAATTATAGTATTGGTCATCTTTATCGTTGGCTTGATAAGCTTAAATATGACAAAATAATTCATCCATATTCCATTGATGAAATAAAAAAATATAAAGATCCTGAAACTCAACAAGCTATAGCTGTCAAATTAGAATCTTATGAAGTTATAAAAACGATAAAAGAACCCGATGTCTCTTTTTTGAACCTTATTGGTATTCCGGAAAAATCAGAGAATGATAAAATTGATGACTCTCTTTTATATGAAGTATATTCGGGACGTGTAGATATTTTAATTACGGAGGATCGAAAGCTACGCAAAAAGGCGGAGAAAATTGGATTAAAGGACAAAGTTTATTCTATTAACTCTTTTATCACTATTGTAACCGCAGAAAATCCGTCTCTCATAGAGTACAAAATGCTCGCAGTAGAAAAAACGTATTTTGGAAATGTTGATATTAATGATAATTTTTTTGATAGCTTTCGGAACTCCTACCCAGAATTTGATAAATGGTTTGCACGTAAATGTGATGAAGAAGCATATATATGTAATACCGATGAAGGAAAAATTCTCGGTTTTCTATATTTAAAGACAGAAGGTTTTGGTGAAAATTATTCAGATATTACTCCTCCATTTAAACCAATGCGCCGACTAAAAGTCGGAACATTTAAAGTAGAATCAACAGGTTTCAGATTGGGAGAAAGATTCATAAAAATAATATTTGATAATGCTTTGCAACGTAACGTTGATGAAATATATGTAACTTTATATACAGATAGAGAGGAATTAACAGCACTTGCTTCTTTACTACAGAGATGGGGCTTTATCCGTCATGGAGTAAAAAAAGGGAATAACAAAGATGAGTATGTGTTAATTAAGAAAATGAAGGATTTTATACCTAAATTTTCTTGTCGTAAGAATTTTCCAAATATCCGGTATAATTGTAATAAATTTATCCTGCCGATATTTCCACAATACCATACTACGTTGTTGCCAGATTCAAAATTAAATAATGAAAATAAAATTGATTTTTTAGGGAGAGAACCTCACCGTTATGCTTTGCAAAAGGTTTATATTTCTTGGGCACCCGGAAATGGTGTAAAATCGGGAGACCTTATTTTATTTTATCGAACTGGTGGCGAAGGGTCAATCAAAAAATATTCTTCCGTTGTGACTACTGTTGCAATGGTAGACGAAATTATTGATAACATTTGTTCCGAAACAGAGCTGCTTAGCCTTTGTCAAAATCGAAGTGTTTTTTCAACGGATGAGTTAAAATCATTCTGGGCTAATCATAGATTTAATCTAAAAATCATTAAATTTATTTTTGTAAAGAGTTTGACCAAGAAATTAACTTTAGGCTATTTATGGGAACATAATATTGTATCTCCGCCCGGAGGTCCACGGTCATTTACGAAAATAACCGATAGTCAGTATGAACAAATTATGCAGGACTCAAAAACAGAAATAAAATATATAGAATGTTGAGGATACAATTTTGAAAGCAATTCTTTTATCTATAAAACCTGAATATGTTGAAAAAATATTAGGTGGCCAAAAAAAATATGAGTATCGAAAGCGGTTAGCCAAAACTGAAAGTTCTATAATCTTGATATACAGTACTTCACCTATAATGAAGGTAGTGGCAAAAGTAGAGGTTGTTGATACAATTTGTGCAGCACCCTCTACATTATGGGAAAAGACAAAGCGTAATGCAGGTATTAGTAGAAGAAAATATAGGGAATATTTTCATGGTTGTAAAAAAGCTTATGCTTATCAGTTAGGAGAGATACAAATATTTGATATACCAAAAAGTCTTTCGGAATTTAATATTTCGCTTGCTCCTCAGTCTTTTGCTTATGTTGAGCTTGAGCAGTAGTTTTTATGTTTACTTCGGGCCAACATGACCCGAAGTAAACATTACTTATGTAAGTGATGAATGTGGTGGGAATATTAGCACTTTAATCTTTGTAAAAGAGGGGAAAATCGTATTGATAATGCCCCTCTAGTTCATTTTTCCACCAGCGCCGCCAGTTCCTTCAATACCCCGGACAGCTGCCCCCACAGCTTTTCATAATCTTCTTTCAGCCCGTCTATCTCATCCGGGTACAGCCCGTAGGTGTGGGCGTGGACGGCTATCTGGTTCAGATTGTTGGAGCACCGCCGCTGCAAGGAGACCAGCTCCCGGACGGGCGCAAGGTCCACATGGAGGATATAGCCGTTCAGGGCCATCTTCCGCATATAGGCCCCGGCGTTGGAAATGCCGGCCTCGGCCATACGCCCGTGTATCTGGGCCAGCTCGTCCGCCGTCACCATCACGTTCAGGTGCCTGTCCCGTTTCCTCCCTGCCGTCAGCGTTCCTCCCGTTCCCGGCTCCGCTTTGGGGCGGGCGGCTCCTTCACCCGGTCAAGCGCCTTTTCCTCCGGCCTTTGGGGGAGCGGCAAAGGCGGGAGGTTATTCAGTATGCCGTCCAGCATGTTCCCGTTCTGTTCCTCCGTAAGCTCCGCAGTCAATAAGGGATTGTCTCTCTCGTTCATAGATTCTCCTATCTGTCCTCATGGGACTTCCCTGTTTTCTGTCTCCCCGGCTCCTTTGACGGTTCCGGCCTTCTGGCCGCCTCCTTCAGCTGCCCGGTGATGGACGGCCGCCCCGCCCGGTCCGGGTTGTGGCTGGATGGCTTGAGCTCATAATCATACATCTGCTTTTCAGTCAGCGGCTTTCCATAGATCAGCTCGCCCCACGCCAGCATGTTCCCGCCCTCCACCGGAATCCTCTCGTCATAGTTGAATATCTCTATGGGCCCGTTGCCCGGCGGCTTCGGGTAGGTCCCTATGTCCACCGGCCTTTGGGTGGAGTAATAGCGGTAATGCCCCTGCCGCTGGCTGTCCGGCCCCCGTTCCTCCACGCCGAACTGGTAGCGGTGCTCTGCCGCCCGGTGGGCGAAGTCACGGACGGCGGCCTCTTCGTCCTTGAAGTAGTGGCCCCAGTTATAGTCACGGCTCCCGTCGGCATTTTCATAAAATGTCCATGTAACGAAGGGGGAAGGCGCGTTGGGGTTGTGGCCCAGCGCATACCCCCGGTCGTTGGTGAAGGCCACCGACTGCAAAATCTCATATCCCTGGTTGGTCTCTATGGCAGTTCCCTCCTTTCCGGCCTCGGGCCAACTTGGCCCGAAGCGTCCTTTGTTACGAAATACCCCCGTAAACCGGGAGGGAAGGTATTAAGATACCTCTACCCGGAAAACAAGGTCAGGACCCCTTGGAATCACGGGCTTTCGGCAGGCCCAAATCGTAACGGCCCTGCCCGGGTTTTGCGCGCTTCTTCCTCATGCGCTCCCGGCTCCTGCGGCGGTTCCCCTCGTCCTTGCAGGCCGGGGAGCAGTAGGCCTGCCTGCCCTCTGGGAGAAAAGGCTTCCCACATACGGCGCAGGGCTTCGTATCCGGCGGCGGCCCTTCCTCACAGACGGCCTTTTCCAGCACCGGGTCCAGCGGGAGGACACTCCCACGGAAATAGCGGCAGAAAGAACCCGTCCAGCCTT
>CAJTHL010000038.1 GCA_910576205.1 Clostridia bacterium
AATCATCGGTATCAGAAGCGCTTAAACTGTATGACACCGATAGAATATAGAAACTATTTGAAGGAGGCTGCATAAAAACTCTGCCAGTCCTTTTTTGTGACTGGCAGGCTGAAATTTTTATTTTTTTAATTGTCTACTTGACAGGGAGCGGTTCATCTTTTTGCAAAAACCGGCTTCTTCTAAAATTTAATAATGGAATCGATCTGCGCCATATGGCATCCCGGATTTCTGTCTTTTACCCTCATCAGAAAATTCAGTTTATCAATTCGTTCGCCCGAACGCGGACATCCATTTTTTATAAAAGGAATTTGCAGCCCCACTGCCAGGTCCATCACAACATCTCCAACCACGCCTCCCGAGCGTCCTGATGTAATGGAAAACAGATGATGCATTTTTGCAAACTCATGAGCTTCTAAGGCCTCTGTAATGGTTCCTACCTGATTGGGTTTTAAAATGAAGCCGTCAATGGATTGATTTTCATAGGCACGGGCAATTCTCTCTTTGTTGGATACGGTAAAATCGTCCGCTATGATTAAGGTTCTGGTTATCTCTCTATGGGCTTTTGCATACCCCTCCCAGTCATTTTCATCCAGCATATCCTCTATAAATATAAAATTATATTTTTCAGTCAGTTCCCGTACATACTGAATCAGTGCGTCGCTTGTTATCCTCTGTCCATTCAGGTAATAGGTCTCTGTGGCCGCGTCATACATTTCACTGCTGGCGCAATCTAATGCAAATGCGCATTTTTCTGAATATCCACACCGGTCTATGGCTTTCTGGATTAATAGCAGACAAACTTCCGGATCCTCTGAGGGCGCTGCCCATCCGTAGGATCTTCCTACTGCCGGTTCTTTTCCCAGATATTCCTCTATAACCCTGCCCAGCTCCTGGAACACTTCAACCGCAATCTCTACAGCCTGTTCAATGTCCTTTGCCCGATAAGGCATTACCAGGAATTCGTTAAAAGCCTGTTTAATCCCCTGGTTATTTCCTCCATTGATTACATTAAAGGACGGGATCGGCACATGTTGCAATTTTTCCCTGGCCAGATATGCGTAGGGCGGCTTCTCCGCATAGGCCGCCGCTGCCCGGTAAGCAGCTACAGATACCGAATAAACAGCGTTCCCTCCCAATATACGCTTATCCGGTGTACCGTCTAATTCAATCATTGCCCGGTCAATCCCCTGTTGATCCATCACATCCATTCCTATAAGGCGGGGAGCGATCTGTTGTTCCACCTGTTCCACTGCCTTATGGACGCTCATCCCATGATATTCCCTCTCGTCCCCGTCCCGAAGCACATAGGATTCATACATCCCTACGGAATTTCCCGTTGGCGCAGCCCCTGTTCCCATGGTTCCGTCATTGGTGATAACATCCACTTCCACCATAGGGCGGCACTTACAATCAATGATCTGACGCGCATGAATAGATTTTATTTTTCTGCCATAGGGTACGACACCCTCCAAAGCCGGAATATATAAAATATTAAAATCGCAAAGATTTGTTCCTGTATTTCCTGTAAAAACCGCGTCCTGCATGGTCTCCAATGCCTCAAAGGCGGCGTGCCCCCGCAAGGCTCCATGAATATCCACGTTTTTTTCCCTGGCTGATGCCTGGCTCCTGGAATCCGTCAAACCGCCAGCCGCTAAAGAGGTTCCGTCCGTTCCCTCTGAATCTATGGACAAAAGCGTACACCCAGGTATCTTTTCCGCCGCAAGCGCAAAACTCAATACCATCTCCTGCCCAGGCCCTCCATGTCCGGCAATCACAGAATTGTCTGGGATTTTTGTGGTAGCCTCCCCAGATGACAGCAGCACACAGGGCGCCGGAAAAGGCAGGCCATAAGCCTGTATTTCCCTGGCAATGGAGGCAAACATGGTCCCCACATCCCGGCTTTCTCCCTCCACAAAGGAGGAGAGAATATAGGCAGGTATTCCCATATCCCGGGCTGCTTCCTGGGCATAAAGGCAGGAATCCGGAAGGCTGTTCAGCAAAAAATAAGTATTCTGGGGAAATGCTTTTGGCGTCTCCTTCTCTGGACCCGCATTTTCCAAATACTCCACCACACTGCGGGGGAGCCGCTCCTTTACCCCATAATCTGTCATTACGCGCCGTGCCTCCTCCAGGGTAGTCTGATCCGGCCCCATGGGTGTCCCCTTATAATTTTTAAAGGGGACCCCTATGTCTCCCGTGGCCGGAGTGCCCACTGCATCACTGATGCCAAATCCTATAAGCTCTGCTCCCTGCTTTGCTATCCTCTTTGCCAGCATGCCCCCATTCATCTGGCTGATATGCCTGCGGATTGCGTTGATCTCATAGATACTGGCTCCAGACTTTAAAAGAATATCTGTGGTTTCAATCTCATCCTGCAGGGTAATTCCCTCCACAGGACAACTCATCAGCGCAGAACTCCCGCCGCTGATTACCACCAGAAACAAATCATCCTTTGTGGCTTGATCTACCAGTTTCAAAATCTCTTTGCAAGCCAGATAGCCCTCCCTATTAGGCAGCGGATGTCCACCCACATATACCTCTGTCTTCTGAAAAACGTCCTGTGGCTCTGCAATCTTTACAATGGCAATCCCCCTTGTGAGGTATTCCCCCAGTATCTCATCCAAAGCCCTGGCCATATGATTGCAGGCCTTTCCTGCGCCCAGCAGGTAAACATTTCTCTTTTCTGAAAGATCCCATCTGCGCTGTCCCACACATAATACGCTGCCCTCCATATGAGCGATGCTTTTTATCCTCTCATATGCATCCAGATGCTGCAATGTCCTTTCAGCGATATCAAGCACAATTTCCCGGCTCTTTTTATCTCCATGAGACAGAAGAATATCTCTGTTTTTTATTTTCATCCGCATATTGTTCTCCTATCACGTTTCCCATATTTCCACACTAAAACCACGCTTATTCACATTGCGCCGGGCTCTCCCATAAAAGCAGCCTCTGTCCAATTCCCATTTCCAGAGCTGTACGATAGAGGTCATATCCCAGTCCCAGGTCAAATACCGCCATACCGCAGGCGATAAAACAGATAATCTGCTCTTCGCTTGTCCTGGCAGGCTGTTCTCCCAGAATAATCCTTCCAATACTGAGAGATTCATCCAGGGAAGGCTTTTTCCCGCAGTCAATCAAGCGGTATACAGGCCCCCCTATTACTCCGCTGTAATATTTTTCTTTGTCACCGGACATAATGGCATCCTCCACATAGGCATGATGCAGCCCAATGTGGTCATAGACAATATCCATATCCATCCACAGGGATTCATCACACTGGAGCGGCCCGGAGGCCAGGATTGTGCATCCCGGTTTGATCCATTCCCTCTTAAAATGGAGGGGTGCCGTTCTGGATGCCGCAACAGAAATTACATCCACGTCCTGCACTGCCGTTGCCAGATCATTTTCCACAACCGCCTCAATTCCATGAACCTTTCTCACATGTTCCGCCAGGATGATGGCTCTTGCCTCCGAATGATTATGGCAGATCACCTTCTTAAGTTCCGGCATCTCTGTGACAATGGCGTCAAGACAGGCCTTTCCTATCGCCCCGCATCCCACGCAGGTAAGAATTTCTGCATCCTTTCCCGCCAGATATCTGGCGCCCACCGCCGGAACCGCTCCTGTACGGCTGGCACTGATAAGGTTACCGCTCATATAGCAGATGGGTTCCCCGGTATCTTTGTCGTTTAAGGTCACCATCAGTACAGAGCGGGGAAGTCCCTTCTCCTTATTAGCCGCATTGGAACCATACCATTTCTGCCCACAGATATTGAAACGTCCTCCCAGATATGCCGGCATGGCCACAAAGCGCCGGTCCGGTCCCGCCACAGGCATATTGGGAAACGGTGTGGTCTGGGGAAACACAATATACATTCCATGATTATTGTGGTTATTTCCCCCCATCAGATAATCTCCCTGTGCCAGCAGCCGGAATACCTCCTCCGCGTTATTCACACATTTTCCGGCATCCAGGACACCTGCCGCTATACAATCCGGCTCAGACATATACAAAAATTCCGTTCTCTTTCCCATTCTTCTCCTCTTCCCCTCTATTTTACCGGGCCAAATGCCCTGATTAATTCTGCTGCCTTTAAAATTCGTTCAAGCTTCGCATCCGGTGGAGTTGTATCCGCGATCCCCATAATCATTCGTCTACCAGTTCCTATAGATTTCAGCGTCATATCTATGTATTTTTCAAATTCGTATTCTGACATGGTACTGTCAAGAAAACATATTGATGGTATCCCTCCCCATATTGTTATTTTGTTCTGGAATGCGGTGCGGACTTCCTTTAAAGTAAGTTTTGTCATGGGAGCCGGACAGATAGAATCGGCTACATCCATTCCCGACTTTACATACTCCTCCAGCAGCCCTGCGTTTTCTCCATCCGGATGCGTAGCTAAGAACTTCCCTGCTGCATGTGCTTTTTCCGCCTGTTTTCTGATAAACGGTGTAATGCTCTCCGCAAAAATATTCGGCGGTGTAATCGAACGGTCAAAATTACATCCGCAGAGCATCAGCTCTGCCCTTGATCCCAGTACAGCATCAAATATTCTGTCAAAAAAAGGGGTTAACCGGGTACATAACTCCTCAATTTTCTCCGGCCTGTCTGCCCGTTCGAAGCAGAAAGTTTCAAAATCCATTAAATCCTGGATAATATAATGCATTGGTGATGCCCATGCCGCTACATATCCCGTACAGATGCCATTATCTCCCACTGCCTCATCCATAAACTGGTGGTATCTGGTATAATCCGGTATAACCTCACAGTTTTCAAAAATATAAGCAATGGTATCGTACTCTTTTTCATCATCCCCTTTCAGAGCATGCTCTGTTATCACATTCAAAGTAAGACCGGATTCTTTCATTTTCTGGTCATAATGATAGCAGGTGGAAACCTCGCCCACAGGCGTAATATAGCGAATAAAAAAGTTTCCCTTTTCGTCCTTACGGATTTCACGTTTCATATTGTGGAATACCAGGCGGAAAGGCTTTGTATGGAACCGGTAATGCCCCAATCCGATATCCTCATCCCGGTCCGGCCCTTCCCAATCCTTATAGTCGGGAATTACATAGTGATATCCCAATCCCAGATCGTCCAGCATTTCTTTTAAGGACGCATGTCTGTATTTGTCTGGCAGCGTACCGCGAAATTTATTGGCATTGTACCAGATATCTAATCGGGGCAGAAAGGGCAGTACATCCACCGGTTTTCCTTGAATTGCAGCAAGCAGCCTTTCCTTTATTGTCATGAGGTCTCCTTTCCTTCGTCACTCTTATAAAAACAGATCTGGTATCAGCATAACGATCTGCGGAATCAATGCACACAATATGGTTACTATAGAAAGCATAAACACATAGGGCCAGATAGTCTTTGCCGATTTACTTAAAGGTACCTTTGCAATACTGCTGGCGATAAAGAGCTGCAGACCTACCGGAGGCGTAATACTGCCAATACAGAAAATAATAACGGTCAGCACGCCCAGGTGAACAGCACTGAAACCATATTCCAGAGCAATGGGATAAATAATCGGCGTCATAATAATCATGCCGGCATTTGCCTCCATAAACATCCCCAGGATAAAATAAATCGCCATGATAATGAGAATAAATACGTTGGGATCTGACGTGATGCCCTCCATAAGAACCGCAAGCTGCTGTGGAAAATTATACCTTGTCATTATCCACCCAAATACGGCCGCTATTCCTATGATAAACATGGGAATGGTGGTACCCATCACCGCATTTCTTAAGATCCCATACAGATTATTCATTCTGATATTTCCGGTTATCATTCCAAATGCAAGCGCATAAATACAGGCAACAGCCCCTGCTTCCGTAGCTGTAAACACACCGCTTAGAATCCCTCCCAGGATAATCACCGGCATCAGCAGCGCGCCAATGGCCCCTTTGGCTGAGACAAGGCGTTCTCTGACAGATGCCTTTGACTTTAAGACATAGTTTCTTTTTTTGCTGTAAAAGTAAACCCATACCATCAGTGACAATCCCATTAGGATTCCGGGAATCATCCCCCCCAGAAACATAGCGCCGACGGAAGCTCCTGTCATGGATCCATAAATTACCATCATAATAGACGGGGGAATAATGGGCCCTACTGTATTCGCGGACGCCGTGACACAGGCTGCCATATCTGCCTCATAGCCCTCGTCCTTCATAGCCGGTATCATCAGGGCTCCAATAGCTGATGTGTCCGCTGAAGCGGAGCCGGATATACCAGCCATAAGCATAGAGGACAGGATGGTAATATGGGCCAGGCTGGCACGCAGATGTCCTACCATAGCAGATGCAAACTTTACGATGCGCCCGGTAATCCCCGATGCCCCCATAAGCTCTCCGGCCAGTATAAATAGAGGAATAGCCATCAGCGAAAAGGAATTCAGCTGTACAAACATGCGCTGGGGTACCACCACCATGGAGATGCCGCCGTCTATGAGCAAGGCAAAGATCGCGGATGCCCCTATAGAAAAAGCTACCGGAACCCCCACAAGAAGCAGCACAAAGAATATAACCAGCATAATCGTGATTGTGGTATTCATGCGTTTGCACCCCCTTTCCCCAATGCCTCCTGTAGACTTTTTACAAATACCGCCCCTGCCGCGATGGTGCTGCACACCCAGCCCGCCACGACACCGGCATAGATCAGTCCCATAGATACATGGGTAGCCGGGGCCGGCGTTCCCATAAACATGGAGGTCATAATCGCGCCAAAATACATCATGCAGACGCATACAAGAAGAATCACAAGATCAGAAAAGGCCTTGCAAAACCGTTGTATCTTTTCTGACAGTTTTCCTGTCAGCAGGTCGATTGTCATATGGGACCGCTTCTGAATAGCAATGGCTGTGGAAAGTATTACCATCCAGATACCGGCAAACCGGGAGACTTCCTCACTCCAGACCAATGCGCTTCCCAGGATAAATCTGCAGAATACCTGAAGCACAGTACAGGTCACCAGAATTACCAGAAGTCCTACGCTGATTACCTCACACAGTTTCAGCAGGCCATCCAGCAGCTTATCTGTGGTGCTTTTTCTGTATTCATTATCCATTCTGTCCCTCCCTACTGTGCGGTTTGTGTCTGGATCTCCTTCAGCAGATCTACACTGTCGCTTTCTGCAGCTATTTGATTATAGAGATCTGCACAAGCCTGTGACAGCGGCGCCTGGTCAATGTCATTCATTTCCAGCCCCTCGTCAACCATTGCCTGGAGAGCTTCATCATTAGCCGCATCAAACGCATCCCATTCCCAGTCAATGACCTCTTTCATGGCCTCTTCTATCACTGCTTTAGCCTCATCCGGCAGGTTCTCCCATTTACTCTCCGAAATAATCGGCGTAACGGTTGTAAAAATATGGTTTGTCTTTGCTATATATTTTGTTACCTCATAAAATTTGTTTGTATATAATTGCTGGGCAGACATCTCCACACCTTCTACTACGCCTGTCTGGATGGATGTATAAACTTCTGACAAGCTGATGGGGGTGGGGCTTGCTCCAAGGGATTCAAACATTCCAATATATACGGTTGTCTCTGGAGAACGCATCTGGACTCCCTTAAAGCTGTCCAGATCCTTAAGCTGAGTCTTTGAGGTAAGCATTACACGGAATCCGGAGTTCATATATCCCAGTATTCTCATGTTCTTGGTCTCCAGCAGATTCCCTGTCAGCTCTTCCCCTACACTTCCGTCCAATACCTCCTTTACCTGGGCAGAATCCTTAAACAGGAAGGGGAGATCCAGCACAGCAAATTTGGGCGCCACATTGGAAAGATAAGAGGTGGTTCCCAGCATCATGTCAATGGTTCCCAGTTCTAATCCTTCCAGCATATCGCTCTCATTTCCCAGCTGAGCCGCCGGGTAAACGGTAACTACAATCTTTCCATCAGACTTTTCAGCCACCAGATTGGCAAACTTGTTTGCCGCCTGATCCAGAACAGAATCTACAGCCAGATTATGGGCAAATCCCAGTTCCAGACTTTCCCCTGCATATCCGCTTCCTGCCGCATCTGTGGTGTTTTCCTCTGAACCACTGTTTCCGGCCTGTTGCTCCTGTGCTGGCCCTGTGTCACTTTCCGGTGCAGGCTTCTCCGTTTTTTGATTGCATGCAGTCAGGGCCAGAACCAGACCTGCCGATAGAAAGAAACTCCATATCCTTTTTCCCTTCATAATATAATTCCTCCTACTACAATAGATTTATGGTTAGTATCCCTTACAGCCAGTAAGGAATTATCCATCTTGTTGCTTAAGCTGTTAGAATGATAAGGGCAATCGGTATATCGGAAACCTCCTTGGACTTCGCGTCCGTACGAAAGTCTGATAACCAGCTCCTCATTCGCAG
>CAJTHL010000039.1 GCA_910576205.1 Clostridia bacterium
GGCATTGACATCTGTCCCATTTTTAATGCGGATGGCATTGTCTTTGAGATAGCTGCGCATCATTTCTCTCATTGCTGCTTTTTGTGGGCTTTCGTTTTTTCTTGCCATAATAAAACCTCCAAACTGAGTAATCTTATCTTACATCGGTTTGGAGGTTTACACAAACTTTGGGATACTCCTTAATCTTCGGCTTTTTTTGTCCAAAATATTGACATAGATCCAGCCATCCATCATCTCGGCTCCCGTAATATCCTTAATGGTGCTTTCCGTGCCAGACAATCCACTACCGCCATGTGTACAGAATGGAATTACCGCTTTTTCGGAAAAATCATAGCTTTCCAAAAAATTGTAAACGATCATCGGCATATCGCCCCACCAGTTTGGGCAGCCTACGAATACAATATCGTAATCCGCCATATTATCCACCGTGCCAGCGATTTCAGGACGGGCATTATCTGACATTTCCTGCCGGGAAACATCCAGCAGTCCATCGTATGTTTCCGGGTAAGCATTTACGGCTTCAATCTCAAATACATCTGCCCCTGTCTGCTCTGCAATCATTTTTGCAATAACCGCAGTATTTCCTTCCTCAATGACGCCCACCCTATATTGCTCCCCTGCAAGGGAAAAATACGCCACCAGAATAGAGATTCCTTCCGCTTTATTGTCGGAATCTGTATCCATTTCTTCTTTCTCTGTACTATCGGAAGATTCTGTTCCTTCTGCCGGAGCCGTATTATTTTCCTTTTCCGATATTTCCTGTCTGTCTGACGCTTCCTGCCGAGTGGTATTATCTTCCGTCCGGCTTCCGCAGGCTGTAAGTGAAAATGCCATAATCCCAATTATCACAAGTGAAAGTATTTTTTTCATTCCAAACGCCTCCTCACACTTCCAATCTGCGGATCACCCGTGCTGGATTTCCTCCGACTACCGTGTTCGCTTCCACATCCTTTGTAACCACAGCCCCGGCAGCAACTACCGCATTTTCGCCGACCGTGACACCGGGCAGGATAACCGCCCTTGCCCCGATCCACGCATTCTTCTTAATGTGGATTTTCCCGCAAAGCAGCACCCAGTGGTCTGCAAAATCATGGTTTGCCGTAAGCAGCGCCACTTCCGGGCCGATCATCACATCATCCTCAATCTCAATGCTCCCCCTCGACATACAGGTCAGATTGTGGTTGATAATTACATTTTTCCCGATTTTTACATTCTTCCCCAAATCAATCTGCATGGGTGGGAAAATCACGCTTCCCTCCGGCAGCGGTGACTCAAAAAGCTCGTCAGTCAGCCTTCTTCCTTCCTCAGAATGGGGTTCGGTTTGGTTGATATGAAAACACAGTTTTCCACACCTGTGGATTTCCTGGACGGAAGCCTGATAGCTTTCGTCCCGCATATTGATTCGTTCTAATTCCATGATATCACCTCTTTTTTAATCCGCAGGCGTAAACGCACTCAGATGGGCTTCCTGCTCTTCAAGGCTCATGTTAAAGAAACGCACTCCTTTATCCAAAGCCCGTATGCGTTCCATTTCACCCTCAGTCAATTCAAAGTCGAATATGTCAATATTATCCTGAATATGTTTCGGATTGGTAGACTTCGGGAATACAATTGTTCCCTCCTGGATATGCCAGCGCAGGATGATCTGTACATTGTTCTTCCCATACTTTTCCGCAAGTTCGGTAAACACCGGCTCATTCAGAAGCCCCTTGTCTCCATGCCCGATAGGATACCAGCTTTCAATCACCGTGCCACAGGATGCAATGCGCTTTTTCAATTCATTCTGCTGATAATACGGATGGCACTCTACCTAAAGCACTGAAGGCTTAATTGTTGCAGCAACAAGCAGTTCTTCCAGACGCTCCGATTCAAAATTACTGATACCGATGGATCGCACCTTGCCTGCAGCAACAGCTTTTTCCATATCTTTCCACGCCCCGATATAATCCCCAAACTGCTGATGAAGCAAAAGCAGGTCAATATACCCCGTATCCAGACGGGAAAGCATTTTGTCAATCGCTGCTACCGTCTTTCCCTCACCATACTCGCTGGGCCAAAGCTTTGTGGTGATCCAGATTTCCTCACGGGGAATACCGCTTTCTTTTACGGCCTCCCCGACTCCACGCTCATTCTGGTAAGCATGGGCAGTATCAATATGGCGGTAGCCTGCGCGAAAAGCCTCCATACACGCTGCCTTTGTGTTTTCATCCCCCGGAATCATATATACGCCAAGGCCAAACTGAGGGATTTTGTTTCCATCATTTAAAGTTACATAAGTCTGATTCATTTTGGTTTCCTCCATTCCTAATCTGCTATTTATTAAAATCCATACCGTTCCAGCCATTTCCTGATATCATTCTCTGCCTGTGCCACCCTGCCTCCTGTGACCGCCAGCCCTTTTTCTACCTTTGCGCCGGGACAGGCTGCCTGGATATCGGCTTCGCTGCGTCCCATGCCGCTGCCTTCGTGAGTACAGAGAGGAAGGATTGTCTTCCCAAAGAAATCATGCCCTTCCAAAAACGTGAACACAGCCATTGGGCAGGTTCCCCACCAGTTTGGATAACCCAAGATCACGGTATCATAGTCATCCATTTTCAAGGCATCCGCTTTCAATACCGGGCGCGCTTTTGCATTCTGCTCGGATTTTGCCAGCTCTACGGTTTCCATATGTTCATCCGGATATGGTTTCTCCGTTTCAATGCGGAATACATCCCCGCCTGTCAATCCATGGATCATCTGTGCCGCAACCCTTGTATTTCCGATTTTCAATTTTACAATTTTCCCTCCCACATAGGCTTCTCCCTCATGGGAAAAATAAGCGATCAATACTTTTTTCATGGCAATACCTCCATCTTTTATTTTCTTACCTGTCTAAAATTTCTTATCCGCCGACTGCGGCAGTTTTTCCTATAAAACTGCCACACTCTGCCGCTACCTGTGAAATCCCCGGTGGCCATATACCCTGCACCCATCCAGTGCTTCCTCCAAAGAGCGGAACTCTTCGTCTGTCAGCTCCACTTTGGACGCATCCAGATTCTCAACAATGCGCTCTTTATTTTTTGAACCTGGTATTGGGACTACATTTGGATATTTGTGCAGCATCCACGCCAGGGAAATCTGTGCGCTGGTCGCATTTTTCATCTCCGCATATTTTTTCAAAAGGTCAATGATTGGCTGGTTGCCCGCTATGTTTGCTTTGGAAAGCTGCGGAACCCAGTTTCTGACATCATCATGCCTCTCAAATTGTGTGTCCACCGTAATCTTCCCGGAAAGAAGCCCGCTGGCAATCGGTGAAAACGGGACAAAGCCGATGTTGTTCTCCAGACAGTAAGGGATTACACCCTGTTCCGCGTCCCGCTCTACCATGGAATAAATATTCTGGACTGCCAAGAGCGGCGTCACCCTGTTCGCCTTTTTAATAACAGGTACATCTACCTGCGACAGTCCCCAACCACGGATCAGTCCATCCTCCATGAGCCTGCCCATAGCTCCCGCAATCTTTTCCACGGACACGCCGCCCATTCTGTGGAGATAATATATGTCTACCCAGTCCGTCCCAAGCCGCTTTAGCGAGCCTTCCAAATGTCTGCGGACTGCATTGTAAACAGAACCCCTTCCGATCGCTTCAAATCCATTTAAGAACAGCTTCGTGGCAATCACCACCTGTTCCCTTACCCCATGCAGCGCTTTTCCCACAATGCGCTCATTATGCCCAATGCCGGAAAGGTTCGGGCTGTAGATTTCTGCGGTATCAAAAAACGTGCATCCCTTCCGGTAAGCATTCCGGATTGCTTCCACGCTGTATTCCTCCGGCGGTATCTGCCCATAGCCGTGTGAAAACGCCATGCATCCCATGCCGACCTCGGATACTTCAATATCCCTTAATAATCTTGTCTTCATGCCGCCCCCTCTATCAATAACCCGCAAATCTCTGGTCCTTGTCAATATCCGTCATGCTCTGCATTTCTTCCTCCGACAATTCAAAATCAAAAATCTCAAAGTTTTCCTGGATATGCGCCTCATTGCTTGAGCCGGGGATTGCGATATTACCCGCCTGCAGATGCCAACGCAGGATCACCTGTGCAGAAGTCTTGCCGTGCGCTTCGGCTATGCTGCTGATGGTATTATCACTAAAAAGTGTCTGCGTATTTCCTCTTCCGCCCAATGGGAACCAGGATTCCATGACCGTCCCGTACTGGGCAATATGCTCCTTCATCTCCATACTCTGATGGTATGGATGCGTTTCGTTCTGAATCAGTGCCGGGACGATTGTCGTCGCATTCACCAGACGGTCAAAGTCCTCCGGCTCATAGTAATTGGACAGCCCGATGGATCTCAGTTTTCCATCTGCAACAGCCTGCTCCATTGCCTGGTATGCCTCCACATCGTTTTCCGGCTGTGAGTGGTGGAGGATCATAAGGTCGATATAATCAAGTCCAAGCCTGTCAAGGGACGCATCAACTGCCGCTGCCCCGTCATCGTAATCATCTGTCCACATCTTGGTCGTCACAAAGATTTCTTCCCTGGTTACAAAGCCCTCATCAATCGCCTTTTGTATCCCACGCCCAACACCGACTTCATTCCCATAGATCCGAGCCGTGTCGATCAGGCGGTATCCGTCACGGAGCGCCCAATAGACAGAGTTTTCCGCTTCTTCCTGTGAAAGCCTAAAACAGCCAATACCAAGGATCGGCATTTCATATCCGCTGTTCAAAAGGACTGTACCCTGCTCAAGGTCAAATACCCCAGCTTCACCTGCCGGTTCCTTATCATTTGTTACATCCTTCATGTCTGCATCATAAGTAATTTCTGTTTCATCCGCCCCTGTGGTATCTGTTGGTTCTGTATCTGTTTCCGATTCCACACGGTCGGCCGGTCCTGATGTCTGTGGATCACTTTCCGCACCGCATCCGGCCATACTGAACATAAGAATAAGTGCCAGAAAGAAAATACTGATTTTTTTCATCATCCCAAATACCTCCTTAAATTTTTTCATTCATCACACGTTTATCAGTAATAAGGAATGTTGTCCTTCTGCGTTTGATATACCACTTTCCATCCGCTTTCACGTATGCATCTGTATAACGTACATGGTTTGTCGTAATGACATCTTTTCCGTTCTCCTCATTTACAAGGACGGCCTGGCAGTATGCCGTTCCCTGTGCTTCTGTCACATCCTCATTTACTGTAACCGTCTGCTGTCCGCTGATGTGGTAGACAGCCTTGCAGGGATTTATTGTGGCCGCAAATGCCTGCACAAGGGCCTCCCTGCCTTCAATTTTCTGGACTTCACCGTCTGTCCCTATTTGGAATTCCAGCACGCCGTCCGGCAGGAACAATTCCCCCTGGCTTTTTGCATCCTTTATGTCCGCCAGATTGGAGAAAGTATCCACCAGTTCCCTCAGTTCCATTTTTGCAATCAACACTTCATTTTTCATCATGAAATCCTCCTAAAAATTTTTTTGAATCAACTAAATTACTGCAATCTGCTTTTTGTATGTTTTCCTGACCATGAACACTCCAATTAAAAATCGGAGGATTTCCATGATTGGGAACGCCAACCACACTAAGACCGCACTGCCCGATAAAGATAACAGCCATGCGGAAAGCAGCAGGAATACCGCCTGTGACACCGCAATGAGAAAGCTGTCCGTCCCACGCCCCAACGCCTGCAGGAAACCGGTAAGTATCTGCGTTGTCGTTGTGAGAAGGAGCGATGCCGCAATGATCCTAAGCGCAGGAATCCCTATTTCAAGAACCGCCTCCGATGCATCAAACATGGCAAGCAGAAGCTGCGGCACTGCCAGAAAGACAAGGGTTCCGAAAAACGCAATGACAAGGTTTACCAGGATACTCTTTTTCAGGGTTTCCATAATCCGTTCTTTGTTCCCCGCCCCGAAATTATAGGCGATGATGGATATGCCTGCCGTACTCATCCCGCCGGCCGGCATAATGACAAAACTCTGGAGCCGGATATAGATCACATAAATTCCAGGGGCTACCGCGGACAATGACAGAAAGATATTATTCATGCCAAATGCAAGGACGGATATAAGGCACTGTGACAGCGCCACGGGAACCCCGACTTTTATGATCTCCACAATCATGCTTCCATCCGGCAGGAATCCTTTTCTCTCGAAACGGACTTCTTTGTTGAAATGTAAATTCATCCAGAAACCCACCACCGCCGCTACGGCCTGCGCGATCACAGTAGCATATGCCGCTCCTGCGATTCCCATAGCAGGAAGCCCAAACCATCCAAAGATCATGACAGGGTCAAGCACAATATTTACCACCGCCCCCGCCAGCATGGAAACCATGGTGAGATTCGCCTTTCCAGTCGCCGACAAAAGCCTCTCCATCATGACCTGGTGCAGGGCTGCAAAGGCCAGCACACTGATGATCTCGCTGTAGGAAATACTCATCTCCAGCACTTCTTCAATATCCGTCTGCATACGGTAAAACGGCTCCATGGCAAACAGTCCTATAAATACAAAGGCAATGGATACAAGCCATATCAGCAGCATACCGTTTCCCGCCGCACGGTTTACCCCCTGTTTATCCCCTTCTCCAAGTTTTTTTGACAATACGGAATTAACGCCTACGCCAAGCCCAATCCCAATGCCGACAGCCAGATACTGGACGGGCATACAAAGGGAGATTGCCGTTAATGCAGAATCGCCAAGCCTTGCCACATACATACTGTCCACAAGCCCATACAAAACCTGCACAAGCATGGAGATAATCAGCGGCAGGGACATCTTCCTTAATAGTTTTCCTATGGGAAGCGTCCCCATCTCATTTTCCGCTGCGGTTTCATCTCCGGCATTTCTGCTTAATTCCGCGGTTACTGTTTTTTCTGCCATATATAGACCTCCTTGACTTTTTTATTTATCTGTGATATTCTTATATTGTGCAACTCAAGTTGCTTATCCCTGTGCAGTTTATTATATCCGTATCGGGAAGCAAAAACAATGGACGCTTTTTCTGATAAAGTGAGTTATGCCACACTTCCCGCAAAAAGGTTGCACAAATCCCAAGGAGGTAATGAAAATGCTGATCAACGGCACAGAAGATTTGAGGGTACAGAAAACAATAGACGCCATACAGAAAACGTTTGAAGATATGATCTGTGAAATGGATTATGAAAAGATTACGGTCAAAGAACTCTGCGAAAGGGCGCGGATCAATAAAAAAACTTTTTACCGGTATTATTCCGTCCTTGACGACCTGCTCGTCGAGCTGCAGGGTGTAATGATAGAAGAATATCTGGAACGGATCAAAAACTACCGGATACCGGAAGACCTGGATAAGATCAACCGTGAATTTTTTCTCTATTCCGCAGAAAAAGGGTCTGTCTACGAAAAAATCACCTGCAGCAGAAATTATGGGTATATCCGGAGCAAGATGATCAGCAATGTGATGAATTCCACCTGGAAAAACTCCGCATGGCTCCAACTTCTGGAGCCGCCAAAACAAAATATCCTGCTGCATTTCATACAGACCTCTACTGTGGAAATGTACAGCCAGTGGGTAGCAGATGGGAAAAAAATCCCCCTGGAAGAAATGATAAAAATATCAAACCAGCTTCTATGTGCCGGTGTAAACGGCTTCGTGGAATACAATGCCCCAATCTGATAAACATTTTGATTTTGCCTTTGGGGGGTTCAAATTTTTAGAAACAGAGGGTTCAAATTTCTGTGGGGAGGGTTCATGCACAAACAATTCTCCTGCCTATGCCACAACACTCATGAACAATAAAAAGGCATCTGACGGTATCCAATATCGCCAAATGCCTTTATTTCTGCGGTTTCCCCAATATTCTGTTTTTGCCCTTTGTATCAATTAAGCGAGTTTTATTTCCATTCTGTATTGAAAAAGGAAGAAATATATCTTCATACTTACCAGGATACAAAGGAAGCCCGCAGAGCAATCTTTGAATACATAGAGGGATGGTATAACCGAAAAAGAATACATAGCGCGATTGGTTACATAACGCCCCAGCAAAAGGAGGATGAGGAAATCAAAAAGGTGAACCGCTCCCTGTCAAGTAGACAATTAAAAAAATAAAAATTTCAGCCTGCCAGTCACAAAAAAGGACTGGCAGAGTTTTTATGCAGCCTCCTTCAAATAGTTTCTATATTCTATCGGTGTCATACAGTTTAAGCGCTTCTGATACCGATGATT
>CAJTHL010000040.1 GCA_910576205.1 Clostridia bacterium
GCAGGATGTCTTTAAAGCTTTCCCTAAGCAGGGAATAGACATCCGCAACGCTGGAAATGTTGTTTTCAGAAATAATCTGTCGAATTTGCTCCTTAGCTACCGCCATAAAAATACTCCTTTTCGATAAGAATTGTCATATCTGAATTCTTACCTAAAAGGAGCCATTTTTTTCCAAAGACACAAACTATTTTACACTACCTTTCTTTTTGCCAGTTAAGCGGATTTCGATGACATCTATTCCTACACGAGAGCAAGATGTCATAGCTTTATTTAATCAATTATTGGCAGGAGGAGTTATTCGAGGTGTTAAAATTATGTCAACAAATGAGAGGTTTACTTATGATGGACTCTTTCATATTGTAATTGAAACACCATTTGAGAACCATATTTATAATGTCTTGGAGAATCCGTTGGGAATTGCAGAGGATAATGTTGATAATATAAAAGAAAGATATCCGAACGGTTTTTATTCGGCACCGAAAGTATTAGAATATAAATTTTCTCTGGATGGTTTAATTGAAGATATTGAAAGTGGGTTAAAAAATACAAATGACATTAATCTGGTCATAGCATGGGAACCAGGAGAGGAATATAGAGAAAATTTCTACATAATGTCAATGTTAGTAGAAGAAAATCTAAATTTACGCCAATATCATGGTGCAACACATAGATTATTTGACATTAATACAAATGAGATTGTATGTGAATTAATTCTTTTAAAAGATTTAATAGAATTTCTTAATGATCCACAAAAATCTTTGACCACTCAACAACAGTATGAGGAACAATAGGGGGTTTTATGAAAAGATTTAATTTTACCAATTTTAAAATCTGCTTTACCAATTCTTAAAACCACCTGGTTTAAATGAAAAAATAGGAGGTAGAAAATCTTTACCAACTAAAAAACTGGTAACCCAAAGACAGAGTTCCCCTCAACCCCGCATAAATCCGGCATTCCATCGAAAAGTTCGCAAAGCAGATGGGGGCTATGTAATATAGCCAAATTAAATTTAATAGGAAAGGTTGAAGGGCTTCAGAGAGATCTGAGGCTCTTTTTCTTTTATGGAGTTGGAGATTTGGATTGCAGAATATGCATATGTCTGCGAAAAATAGTTTAAAAACAAACTGTTTTGATAAAATTTTAAACTTGACAGAAAGAAAAAATTATTATAGTATAAATTAAAAATGTAGCTAAACAGTTTAAAAACAAACTATTTTGAATGAAAAATAAACGGTGAAGTGGTATGAAATTATATTTTGAATTACTAAAATATCCAGTATTCACAATGGAACATGTAAGTCAATATTATGATAACATTGAAAGTGCGCGTTCGGCGGTAAAACGTTTAATAAAGAGTGGTCTTGTGATAAAAATACGAAATAATCTTTACACATGTATTAGTGGAGAAACAGATGCTCCATTGGCGAACCGTTATCAAATTGCAGGTGCGATCACACCTACCTCTTGTCTTTCTCATCATTCGGCAATGGAATATTATGGAATTAGTGATCAGATTTTTTATGAGGTTTATGTATCTTCAAATACGGTGTTTCGAGATTTTGAATTTGATGGATACACATTTTGTTATGTATGTTCTAAATGTAATGAGGGAGTTGAAACAGTGAAGTACAGCGGGGGTGTGCGAGTAACAGATAAGGAACGGACTGTGATTGACAGTATTAAGGATTTGGATAAAATAGCAGGATTAGAAGAAGTGACCGATAATATTCAGGCGGTATCTGTTCTTAGAGAAAAACATATGCTTGCATATTTAGAATATTATGATAATCAGTTTTTATATCAAAAAGTAGGGTTTTTGTTGAAAAGTCAACAGGAACGCATTGGATTATCAAATGAGTTTTTTCAGATATGCCAAAATAGGATTGGGCGCAGTAAACGCTATTTGACGAAAGATTACAAGAAAGGAAAATATGATGCTATATGGCGTCTTGTAGTTCCGGAACAGATGTATTATTTGAAAAATGAAGGAGGCAGGCATGAACTATAATAAGGGACAACTTGGACAAATAGCAAAGCAATATGGATTTGTTCGGGATACATTTGAAAAAGTGCTGAGGCTGAAAGAAATATTGACCTATTTGAATACAGATGAATATCTGCATGAACATCTGGCTTTAAAAGGCGGAACAGCAATCAACATGACTATTTTCAATCTGCCAAGGCTGTCTGTTGATTTAGACCTGGATTTTACACCAAATCTGCCATTGGAAGATATGGAAAAAGCCAGAGAGAAAATTACAAAAATGCTGGAAAGATATATGACAGAGGAAGGATATTTTCTTTCAGGATCTTCCAGGTATAGTCATAGCCTGGATTCTATGCTGTTCCAATATCAAAATGCTGGTGGTAACAGGGATAATATAAAATTAGAGTTGAATTACTCCTTGCGCTCTCATATTTTTGCTCCAGTAGAGAGAAAGATTGTAACGGATATTTTTGAGGAAGATGTAATGGTACGGACCTTAGAACCTGTAGAGATCTTTGCCGTAAAAGCAAATGCGCTTATGAGCCGGGCAGCAGCCAGAGATTTGTATGACTTCAATAATATGATTTATTTTGGCTTGTTTGATGGATCGGAATATGAATTGTTCCGTAAATGTATTATTTTTTATGCATCCATATCGGCAGATAAGATCAATAAGACTTTTAATACGTCTGCGATTGATGGACTGGAATTTTCTAAGATTAGGCGTGATTTGTTTCCGGTGCTTCGGAAAAAAGATAATTTTAATTTAGATGAACGTAAGGAGGAAGCAATAAAGTTTATTAAGGAACTTATGGTTTTGACCGAGGAGGAAAAAGAGTATTTGGATATGTTCGAGAAAGGTGAATATATACCTTCGCTTCTATTTTATGATAATCAGATTTTAGAAAATATTGTAGAGCATCCAATGGCTATTTGGAAGATGCAATTGGAACAAAAAGTCGAGATGAAATTTTAGTACACGGGGAGATTTATTGAAATGGAAAAGAATGAGATTGTTAAGTCTGAAATAGGGTCAGAAGCTGCTTGGAGAGGTTTTTCGACACAGACATTATATATAGCAAGACGGCTATTGACAGCAGAAGATGATGAACAGCTATATCCGGAACAAGTTGAAGACTTAATGATTATGAGAAAAGGGAAGATTATAGAACTTGTTCAAGTTAAAAATTTGTCTGATGATTTATCTCTTTCAGATTTATCTCCGAAAAAGAATGATTCTTTCTTTAGAAGATGTCTGAAGTTTAAAAAGAGTGAAAAAATATGTTTGAAGATCGTGTCATTTGGAAATATTGGTCCTGAATTACAAAACATGCAAAAAGAAAAGGAGAAAGGAGAAAGTAGCATTTACAATAAGTTATTATCGTATGGTTATAATGAAAATGACACATTATGGTTGCTAAATCATTTAGAGATAGAAGAGATAAGCGAGTCTGAAATTGAAAAAATTATCAAAGAAACCATGAAGAAATATGTTGAAATAGTGGCATATAACTTGGTGAAAGATAATCTGATTTATTATATATACAAACTTTCAAGGGAAAAAGGATATACATCAAAAAAACGTTGGGAAGAAAAAGTAAGTAATATAGCAAAGGATCTTATGGCAATAGATTCGATGCAAAGGCAATATCAAAGAACAATTATTCCGCTTTATGACTATAAATCAAATAAAACAAATGAAGAGCTATTAAATGATTATAGGATGGGGGTTAATGCCAGACCAGATCATATTAGAAGTGGTTGCGATTTGCGAAGAGGAAGATGGCTTAACGAAATTAGAGATCGATTCTTGAAAAATAATATTGTTTTGATAAAAGGAGCATCAGGCCAAGGAAAAACTACTTTAGCTTACCGATATCTTATTGATAATTATCCGGAACTGAATATTATGTGTATTGAAAGAGTTATTTCAGAAGATCAGGCAATAGATATATTAAGTGTTGTTAGAGGCTTGAATGCCAGGAAAGATATTGTTGTATATATAGATGTGGAGCCTTATGATATCCAATGGCTGTGGATTTGCGAAAAAGCATTGGAGCTGGCAAAAGATATAAAAATACTAATTTCTATTAGAGAAGAGGATTTTCAACGAAGTCTTATAGATTACTCAAAACATAATTTTGAGGAAATATCGATTGAGTTTTCAAAGGATGAGGCTATAGAATTATACGAAATGTATCCAAATACTACATATTTGTCATTTGATAATGCTTGGAAGTCTTTTGGCGAAAGTGGGCCATTAATGGAATACATTTTTATGCTTAATGAATCCAGAACTTTATCTGATAGGATTAAGGCTCAAATTGAGAATATAATAAATCATGAAAAGGAAGCGGATTCCTGGCTTGAAAGTTTGATGATTATATCTTTGGCAGGAATTCATAACAACAGTGTTTCTGTTAACGGTTTGTTTCAGAAAGTGCAATGTAAACAAAAACTTAAAATGATTAAACATTTTGAAAAGGAATACTTTGTTAAAATTACGCAAAATTCTTCATATGTTGAAAGTTTGCATGTGTTAAGGGCAAGGATTATATATAATATACTAATGGAAATGGGGATTTTCAATAAAGAAGATATTCTGATAAATACATTAGGGATAATAGAACATAACGCAACACAAATGCTTATAGAATATGTGTACGAGGTAGGAATAACACAAGAATTAGTTGGTCGGATCGCAAAGATAAGATGTTTAAGTGTTGAAATATATGCAGATATGTTGAAAGCTCTGCTGTGGTGTGAAATCTATTATTATTTTGAGATAAATCGGAAGGTTATTGAGGAAGGAGATATACTGTTTAATAAACAATTTATGTTTTTGGGGAATACAGATATTACAGGATTATTGCAAATGGATTTATTGCATGATATATCTAAAGTTTTTAATGAGGTAAATCCACATTTTGAAGAACAAATGACAGATCAATTGAATAAGCTTCCTCTGCTGAAGCTGGAATACAAATTTTTAGATGCATATTTAATTAACACATATAAGGAATTGAATACATGGTTTCAGATTAGAGAAAATGCTCTGACTGCTTGGGGGTATATATTATTTTGGATGTCTTACAGAAAGATTTATTTAAATGAGTTTTCTGCAAATGATCTTGATTGGAATTTAAACATAGAAGGAACATTGAATTATGTGCTGGGTATTAGTAAGCAGGGATGGTTTAATGCACGGAATAGAATTGCTGAAAACATATTGCCTGCTGTTTTGCAGGAAAATGGAGTTATATATTTTGAGGTTACAGATAATGAAGTCTTTGCTTTGATTAATGTACTTTTAGGGAATGAGCAAGGGGAACCACATTCACGAGTCATGAAAATGGTAAGTATTTGTCAACGTTTATTCCCGGAAAAGAAAAAGTACCATGTTAAAATCAGTGGGTATCAGTTGTTGGAGGGAATAGAAGTTCCGGATACTCAAAAGAATATTTCACAGGAACATCTACCATATGTTTGGATTACTCAATTAAATAATTGCTTTGGTAATATGCATAAATATAATACTCTTCCTGAAAATTGGGAGGATGTTTATAAAAACATAGCTGATGCGAGGAAGGCTGTTTTGGAATATTTAGAAATTTTGCTTAAGGGGGTAGAAAAATTTTATCGCAATGAAAATGTTGAGGTTTTTAAAAGGGATACTTACAACCAAAAGAAAGAATATGTATTAAAACTTACAAAATTAACGCCGTATATTGAGCCTAAATGTGCAGTAGACAAATACGGAATTCGTGATAATAATTATGTGGTGGAAGACAATAGTGAAAAATATTCAAATAGAAGCAGAATAGAAAGTGACAAAGAGCATATATCATATTCATGTCGAGAATATTTTTCATGCATTCATGCTTTTTGCGAGAATGGTGAAAATATATTAATAGATGCTAAATTAAAAAAGCAGCAGGGGCAACAATCCAGGATTGCATATTATAGCTTAGTTTAGGCATTGATGAAATTAGAGGTCTTTCAAAAAAGATTTGATGATTATTTTAAAGAGTTCGGTAACTATCAAAAAAATGGTTTAGAAACTGAACTTCTAGAAAAAGCAACGGCAACATTTACAATCGCTTTTTTTAATCGCTTTGTGCGGGAAAAATCAATTAATTATAAAGCAAAAGAAAGTATGCGAGTAACAGAACATAAGATAATACACTTTATGGAATGTGAAATAAAGACATTGCCAGGAGTAAAAAATGTAATACGAAAAGAAAAAATAGTAGAAATTGATGTGGATGTTTTTGAGTATGAGGAATTTCTTTCGCAGTTTTATCATTCAATAAAAAGATTAGCTAAAAATGTGGATAATGTATCTTTTCCGGGATATTTATTGCAAAAGAATTTTAGCAAGTTGAACGTGAAAATTATGTACGATGAGAAATGTGTTTTTCATCGAATTAGTATTCCAGTGAAAAATATCCTTATATACCAGGAATATAAAAAGTTTTGTTGTACATTATTGCCAAATGAAGAAGAAATGGAGATGCAAATTATAAATCCATCCCAAGCAGCAGTGCAGGGTATAGCTTTACTAACCTCTTTAAAAAAGATGTTTATGTATACAACAGAAATAGAACAAGAATTATTTGGTAAGTCAGGAAAGTTTATTGTAAAGCAAGTATATTGTCAATATCAGAATAAGGTAATTAATATTGTACAAGAAACGATAAATTCGCTAAATAATATAATAGAGTGTATTTATTTAAACAAAGTAATTGATATTTCTGAAATTACTGATATTAAAAGAATACTGGAAGAAACAGGTGAACAGATGCGAGATGTTATTTTTGATGTGGCAAAAGAAGCATCTTATGAACAGATAGAAGATTTATTCAATCAATTTATAGATGTGTTTGGTCAATATGTAGATGCATCGGGAATAATGGCTGTTAGTTAGGAACAGCTCATCCATATCAGACAGGTAATTCTGCGGTATCGGAGTATTCAAGTGCCAAAAGAAGAGAAAGTTAAATATATTGGAATGTTGAAAAGAAAGTTTTGAGTAAAAGATGTTTTAAGTTAGTACATATTTTACCAATTTAAAATATGCTTTACCAGTTTTAAAAATCACTTGCTTTGATCAGGAAATTAAGGGACAGAAAAACTCTACCAACACAAAATCTGGTAAACAGAAAATGGAATATCCCTCAACCCCGCATAAACCCAGCGTTCCAGTCCAAAGTTCGCAAAACAGATGGGGGCTATGTAGTATAGCCAGTTAAAATTTTAGGCGTTAGTCAACATATGTGTTGGTGCAGCCTGAAAGTGCCATAAACACAGTATTCTGATACAGCCAAAACTAGGAAACCAACACAGTTATTGACTAATACCAAATTTTATGGCAAGTTTTGAAGAGCTTCAGAGAGATCTGGGGCTCTTTTTCTTTTCTGAAACAGGGAATTTGGATTGTAACATATGGATATGTTTTTGAAAAGTAGTTTAAAAACAAACTGTTTTGATTGATGACGTATAATAAGTTTCGCAAATTAATTTCATAAAAAATAGACATGGTCTATAGCCGTTTGGTAGAATTAAGTCACCACAACAAAACCTACTAAAGGAGGTATAGAACCATGTCTGATAACATTATACAACTAAACGAGGACTTAATAAAGCATGATCTGAAAGACCTTGTCCGCTCCAGTGTGGAAGAAACCCTCAATGCCCTGCTCGACAAAGAAGCAGATGAACTGGTCAATGCACAGAAGTACGAACGTTCCAGCGGCCGTCTAGGTTACCGTTCCGGGCATTATAAGAGAAATTTTCAGACAACTGCTGGCGAAGTGGAGTTAAATGTTCCCAAACTCAAAGGGATCCCTTTTGAGACTGCCATCATCGAACGTTACCGCCGTAGGGAATCCTCTGTGGAAGAAGCCCTGATAGAGATGTATCTGGCGGGCGTCTCCGTACGCCGGGTGGAAG
>CAJTHL010000041.1 GCA_910576205.1 Clostridia bacterium
GAGGGTGTAGACATCTGCCACACTGTTTAAGTTGTTGTCTGCAATAATCTGTCGAATCTGTTCCTTTGCTACCGGCATAAAAATACTCCTTTTCGATAAGAATTTTCATATCTTGATTCTTACCAAAAAGGAGCCATTTTTTACCAAAGACACAAACTTTTTTACACTACCTTTCAACTTTACACGATTATCGCACACTTAAGGATACACTGATAGGCACGTGTGGTTTACCATTTACCAGAATTCTTTTACACATCTTCTGAGCAACTGCTGAAATTCTTTTGTGTCTGTTGTTCTTTCATCATGCCCCAATGCAAGATAGCAGGTTCTGCCTGCTCCGCTGTCGCGATACCAGCCCGCATCATAATATCTGCCTTCATAGGCAAACTGAAGAAATACCTCGTTTTCTGTATCCGCAGAGTCCACCATATAGGGCTCTTCCTCCAGGGAAAACGCTTTTTTCCCGTCCAGGTAATAGTCCAACATGCAGTAGGGCGGATGGGTGATAAAATTCCCTCCGTATACGCCTTCCAGCTCACTTCCCGGAAGCGTGATAATCCCATTGTGGAGAGCCAGGATCTTCCCGCCGCTTCTGACATACCTGGACAACCTCTCATCAAAGCCTTCCAATCTGTCAAAGCAGTCGAGATAGCTCACAATGAAGTCATAGATTTGCAGGGCTTCCTCATCCAGCGCCAGATATTCCGTGGACGCCTCCACGTCTCCCAGCGGCTCCAACGCTTTCCGGATCCCTGGCAGCACCCTTTTCAATGGATGATAGGGGGATTTTTCCGCGTCCCCCAGGATGAGGATCTTTCTTTTTTTATCCTGCATTCTTTTTCCTCCTTCCGCTCCCGGTACCGTGAGATCCCCTACCAGGGGATCTCGCTTTCATCATAGCTCTGCAGTACCAGGGTATCCTTTTCACGAGGCTTTAGGAAACTACGGATCGTCAGCTCTGCCGCGTCTTCCGGATCCAGATCCGCATGCTTCAATATGAAGTTCCTCCGGCATTATACAGATCCACGATCTGCTGTTTAAATTCCGGAGTGTAAGATTTTTGATTTTTCGCCATGCCCTTCATCTCCTTTGCTCTTTCATTTGATAGTATAGGTTGTTCAACTTTTTCTGTCCACATTTATATACTAACACCACTTACCGAAAGAAAACGGAAACATTTTTTTCTATAACACATATCATCAACCTTTCTGTTATTTTTAGCTCCAAATCCATAACCGCCCTTACTCATTCGTTGGTACTGTATAATTGCTTTGCACAGCGGCAGGAAGTTCATCATATTGCACCTCTTTCCATTCAAGAACACCCCGGACCGGCATTACCGTTAAACGGATAAAAGCTCCCTCTTTCAATTCCTTTGATGTTCCGAATGTAATGTCTTTTCCTTTTCCATTCTCATCGTAAGAAAATAAAGTGTATGAGTAATCCATACTTCCACTAAAGTTAATTACGCCGCCTTTTGATTCGGTCTGTTCTATTTTACTGTTATCAATCTGTGAATAATAGTATGTGCTGCCAGTTCCCGAAAGGAACCACATACAAAAACCAATAAAACCTACAATAAGTATTACAACTGCTGCAATCCCGATAGTCAATTTTCTCTTCATTCCTATATCCTCCCTTACCAACCTTTTTTGGTTGTTGTTCTTTTGTGCTTTTTTGCTGCCTTGACTGGCACGTTTCCTTTTGCAGTGAATACAAAAACAGCAGTAATCATCAATACGGCAATCATACTAAACAGACAGATTAACACATTCCAATGTACCGCCGGATCATAGCTTCGGTAGCTGATCAAGCCTAAACTTGCAGTAATCGGATAAATATTTGCCAATGTAACATTTCCAGAAGCAAACATACCGCCATAGCCATAAACAAAGGCAATAATTGTTCCAAGCATATGTCCGTTTGGTATACAAGCAGCAAATACAATTACAGGCATGACCGCAAAATACAAAAACAGACAGTTGAGAATAATCTGAATAAATGTCTGCAATACTGATGTTACAGAAATTCCCGGAAATCCCATCACAAAAACGGCAATTACCGTGAATGCCGCACTTACCAGCCCAAAAAACAAAGACAGTAGCGCACATACAAGCAGCTTCCCCCATAACAGGCTACTATAAGGAACAGGAATAGTCATAATACTTTTCAACGTATCGTCTTTCCCTTCCCTTGCTATGATATATCCGGCAATGAGGGCGATGCACATGGGGAAAATCGTTGTGGCATTATTTTTGATTACCTGTTCTGTAAAAAAAGAAAATGTCCAAACCGTTCCGTCCAATGCGGTTGTGGAAAAAAGCGTTAATACAACGGAGAGCAGCATTAGGAAAACACCTGCCCATATCATATGATACCGCTTTAATTTCCATATTTCGGTCTTAACCATGCGAAACATATCATTCATCCCCTCTCTTTTTATACATATAATCAATCACTATTACTGAAAGCAAAGCGATAACGGCTAAAATAATGATTGTCTGAAATGTAGTCGGAATTAAATTTTCCAGCATTCCCACACCGTCCATAGCGCCATGTGCGGTTAAATTTCCTGCGCTCCATAGGGTTGTAAGCGGAATAGGCATCAGCCAGCACATCACTTTCGGCAGTGCGCCAAAAGAGGATTCGGCTGTCAGGCTTAGGACACTATAAAAGACACATAATAAAACAGAAAATACATAGTTCTTACTAAAGAAAACCACAAGAACGACTAACGGCAGCGTTCCGGCTGTAATAAAAATTCCCATTTCCAACGCAAAAAATAATCGATAAACAATGCTGTTTACTTCTGCGATCAGCCCACCGCACAGGATTGTTATAAGAACCGATGTCAGACTGAAAATAATTCCAAAAAAGAACAGGACAATTATTTTTGCCAGAATCATCTGTGTGCTTGTGATGGGAATAGTACGCAGGTTTTTAAATGTATCGTTATCCCGTTCCATAAAAAAGAGCATGGCTGCAAGCACCCCAATCATGCATGGCAAAAGCAGCTCTACCCCATATCCCATGACAAACTGAAAATAATCATTGAAAATCTCTGCTTTGCTGTCGTATTGTCCTGCTGTCTGCGGCATTGTCATCATTGCTGTCAGCGGCACAGGAAACAGAAACGCTGAAAGGACAACCAACCATATAAATTTTTTCCGCTTTAGTTTTGAAAACTCACAAATAACAAGTTTAAGCAATCCCCTCACCCCCTGTTACACGTTTGAAGTAATCTTCAAGACTTTCTTCTGAAGTTGCGGCTTCCGATACTTCCAAGCCATTTTCTACAAAAGCAGTAACAATTTTTCCTATTGGTAAATCAAGGTTATGCACCTGTATATTGTGGTCATCCTGTATGGTAAACTGGCTTTCATGGAAGATACGCTCTAAAATTCTTGCCGCCTGTGCCGTATCAGAAACAACAAACCGGATATGTTTGCTGCTCTTTGCTTCCAGTTCTGCAAGACTTTCTTCTTCCAGCAATGCGCCGTGGTCAATAATGCCTATATCATCAGCCAATAATGCAATTTCAGAAAGGATATGACTGGAAATCAAAATTGTTTTTCCACTCTCATTGCAGAGGTCACGGATAAAGGAACGGACTTCTGCGATTCCAATCGGGTCAAGACCGTTAATCGGTTCGTCCAAAATCAAAAGTTCCGGGTCATGCATAATGGCAAGGGCAATCGCCAGCCGCTGTTTCATGCCAAGTGAATATTGGGAAAACAGCTTCTTATCTTTGTAAGGCAGACCAACCAGATCAAGTGCGTTTTTAATTGCGCCCCGGTTCGGCACACCCCGCAGGGTAGCAAAAATACGCAGGTTTTCCGTAGCAGTAAGATTAGGATAAAATCCGGGGGATTCAATCAAGCTGCCAATACGGGGCAGCAGCTTCTTTTCATTTGCCGCCAAAGGCTTTCCCCAAATCAACACTTCCCCGGAAGTCGGTTGTGTAAGTCCAAGCAGCATTTTCATTGTCGTCGTTTTTCCGGCTCCATTTCTGCCAAGCAGACCATAGATACGCCCTTTCTGAACATGGATATTCAGATTGGCAACACTTTTTTGTGTTCCATATTGTTTTGTAAGATTTTTTGTTTCAATTACATATTTGCTCATTACGAAATCTCCTTTTCATGTCTACTATTCTATCACGCCAACCTTGCATTAACCTTGCACAAACCTTGCATTAACCTTGCATTTAAAGAAGCAAATCTCTGAAAAAATAAAATCCCCGCAGGACGGAGATTTTATTGCCACCATAAAAAACAGCGCTGATTCATTCTGCCAGTGGAAAAAACAGGATAAAAACGGTTCCCTCTCCCGGTGTGCTTTCCACTGTTATTGTTCCATTCAATTTGGCTACAAGTTGATGTACGATAGACAGACCAAGTCCGCTGCCTTTTTCAGACCGCCCTCTATCGCATTTATAAAGCCGCTCAAAAATATGTTTCAAATCCTTCTTATCAATCCCTACTCCATTATCAGACAAAAGAATTTTTATATTCCCTCCCTGCCCTGATAAAGATATTTCTATTTTATCCGCATGGCTATGGGAAATCACATTCTGTATCAGATTGTTTAATATCCTCATATATCCGTCCGGGTCAATCTGCACCCGGAACGGCTGCTCTGGAATGTCCACTGTGAAATCTATCTGTGTATCCTCAAATATGGGTATCCAGTCAATCAGTATGTTCCGTGTCAGTTCCGTTAAATCAACAATAGATATATTCATCGAAAATTCATTTGAACCCAGCTTGAACCAGTCAAAAAGCACATCTATATATTCTTTTAAATCGTGGGCTTTCCGGCGGGCTGTTTCTATATAATCGTCACGTTCTTTCCCATCAACAATCCCTTTATGTGCAGCGTCCAAATATCCTATCAGTGTGGTGAGTGGTGTCCTTACATCATGGGAAAGGCTCGTCATAAGCTGCCTGTTGGTTTCCTCTGTTTGACGATAGGCAGAAAGCCTGTTCTCGTAGGACAGGATAATATCGTTGATTGCATAAGCAAGTGGAGCCACAAGTTCATGTGTTTCCGATAAGATACGCCTGTTTCCATTTCCATTTTTTACATCTTCCAAAGCGTCAGACATTTTTAATAGCTGCTTTTTCACACGCCGGACTATAAAAACAGCCCCGCAAACCGAAGCAAACGCAACACTCAGTGCAATCATTGTAACTGCTTCTGTATACAATATTCACACCTCCCTATTGAAACGATAGCCAATCCCTTTCACTGTCTGTATATACCGTGGATTGCCCGGATTCTTTTCTATCTTTTTCCGCAGACGGCTGATAATTGCCATAATATTGCTGTCATCATAGACATAATCTTCTCCCCATACAGTTTCATAAATTTGCTGCTTTGTCAGTATCTTTCCTTGATTTTTTGCAAGAAACAATAGTAAATCAAATTCTTTCGGCGGCAGTTCATAATCACCATTTACCGCATGGATAGAACGGTTATTAAAGTCAATAACCAGCCCGTCAAAATCAAATGTCTGTAACTGTCCGTCTTTTGGGTTAAAGCGAGTATAGCGTCTAATCAATGATAGAATACGGGCAATCAGCTCGTCCATGTCAAAAGGTTTTGTTAGATAGTCATCAGCCCCCGCCCGTAAACCACGCACTTTTGAAGCGCTATCATTTTTTGATGTAAACATCAGGATTGGAAGTCTGCTTTCTTTTCTAATCTGCTCCAAAGTTTCAAAGCCGTCAAAGCCGGGCATCATAACATCCAATATGACAAGCTGGTATTCTTTTTCCTTCAGTTGCAGTAAACCGGATTTTCCGGAATAACAGCAGTCGGCTTCTATGCTTTCCTGTAAAACACTCTGCTTGATTAGTACACAAAGTTCCTTATCATCATCTATAATCAAAATCCTGTTCATTATTGACGTTCCTCCGTTCATTAAATTACACATCCATATGCCAAGATTACAGCCACATTACAATTATATGTGGAGATTTGGGCAATGACAAGTACCTAAAATTGCATTGTGGAAAAATCCAAAAGTTTGGATTTGTGGAAATGTGCATAACAGGCTACGGAGTCCCTCTCACTCATTCTATCTTTAATAAAAAAACTTATTTTTTGTCGAGAAATACGGCATTACTGAATCAAGTTCCCTACTTGACAACAGCTATCAATCGTTCTATCATTCATTTTGTGAATATTTATTGTGAATATTCGCAAATATAATTCAGTGGAAAGGAGAAGTGAAACTATGTCGTCAAAGCCAGTCCTTTCCGACGCTGATAAAAAAACAATCCGCAAAAAGCTGGAAGAACTATGCGAGAAATGTTGGATAGCGCAAGGGTACAAAAAGACAAGTATTAAAAATTTATGCGACAAGGCAGTTATATCTATCGGTACTTTTTATACGCTCTACCCGACAAAAGAAGATTTATTCCTTGAAACAATCACAGACATACAAAGAAGGTTGGCAGAACAGATTATCGACATAAACAGGAGCAGCCGGACGAAAGAGGGCTTTGCACAGTCCATGAAAAGGCTTTTCCGGGAATACGACAGCAAGCCCATTCAGGAGTATCCCAAAGTTTGTGTAAACCTCCAAACCGATGTAAAATAAGATTACTCAGTTTGGAGGTTTTATTATGGCAAGAAAAAACGAAAGCCCACAAAAAGCAGCAATGAGAGAAATGATGCGTAGCTATCTCAAAGACAATGCCATCCGCATTAAAAATGGGACAGATGTCAATGCCATCATGCGGGACATGATGTCCGTGATTCTCGAAGATGTACTGGATGAAGAGCTGGACGAAGAACTCGGATACTCAAAGTACGATTACCGCAACAAGGACACGGATAACAGCCGCAACGGACATTCTAAAAAGACCATGCACACCAGCTATGGGGACATGGATGTTGCAATCCCGCGCGACCGCAACGGTGAGTATGAGCCTCAGCTCATAAAAAATACCAGAATACCGTGACGCAGGACATGGAGGAAAAGATTCTTTCCATGTATGCAAAAGGCATGACAACCGGCGACATAGAATCCCACATGAAGGAACTCTACGACATGGATATATCCGACAGCACAGTCAGCCGGATCACGGACAAGATACTTCCCATTGTCAGGGAATGGCAGGAACGCCCGCTGGCGGAAGTCTATGCGGTCGTATTTATGGATGCGATCCATTACCATGTCCGCAGCGAGGGACGCATTGTAAAACGTGCTGTCTATATAGCCCTTGGCATTGACATGAACGGGAAAAAGGACGTCTTGGGAATGNATGTAGGCGAAAATGAAAGCGCTAAATTCTGGCTTTCCATCATGAATGGCCTGAAAAACCGCGGTGTGGAGGACATCCTGATCGCCTGCGTGGACGGGCTTTCCGGCTTCCCCCAGGCCATAGAGGCTGTATACCCGCAGACGGAGATCCAGCAGTGCATCATCCACCAGATCCGGAACTCCACGAAATTTGTGTCCTATAAGGACATCAAAAAGCTGATGTCGGACTTAAAGCGCGTATACGCTGCCCCGACAGAGGAGGGCGCCCGGAATGAGCTGGAACTGTTTCGGGACAAATGGGATGCCAAATACCCGAAAATCTACAAGTCCTGGCACGACAACTGGGCGACACTGTCCACTTATTTCAAATATCCAGAAGCGGTGAGGCGTCTGATTTACACGACGAATGCAATCGAAGGGTTCAACCGCCAGCTGCGGAAAGTGACCAAATCCAAAACCGTGTTCCCCACCGACGACAGCCTGTTAAAAATGCTGTACCTGGCAACGATGGACATCACAAAGAAATGGACGGGCCACCGCCAGGACTGGGGCCAGATTCATTCCCAGCTGGAGAT
>CAJTHL010000042.1 GCA_910576205.1 Clostridia bacterium
GGCTTCGGGCGATACTTTCTATTGAACAGCTTCCTTCCAGATACTTTGTGACAGCAGCCAGTTTCATCTCAAAAGAGTATTTTGAATGTTGTCCCATGAAATATGCTCCTCCTTACAGCGACAGTTTTATTATTTTGTCTGTCTACTATAAGGGGAGCATATCATTCCTTGTGGTTATCGGCTCTTTTGAATGGGGGTGCCGCTATCAAGCTATTAAAAATGATGAAGGAGGTCTGCCTATATGAGTGAAGTTTTGAAACTGGAACATATCCAAAAATATTACGGCAGTAAAGGTAATGTCACAAAAGCAATTCAGGATATTAGCTTTTCTGTTCAGGAAGGGGAATTTGTGGGGATTATGGGGGCATCCGGTTCTGGCAAGACCACTCTGCTCAACTGCATTTCCACCATTGATATGGTTAGCGCAGGGCATATCTATCTGAATGGAACCGATGTGACTGAAATCACTGAAAAGCAGATTGCCCAGTTTCGCCGGGAGAACCTTGGATTTGTGTTTCAGGACTTTAACCTGCTGGATACTCTGACCATTAGCGAGAATATTGCTTTGGCATTGACAATCAATAGGGTTCCCGCAGGTGATATTGATGGTAGGGTACGAGAAATGGCCGGAAATCTGAACATCACGGATATTCTTGACAAATATCCCTATCAGGTGTCTGGCGGTCAGAAGCAACGATGTGCTTGCGCCAGGGCAATCATCAATCAACCCAAACTGATTTTGGCAGATGAACCTACGGGCGCTCTGGACAGCCATTCATCCCAAATGCTACTTTCTGCTATCCAAAGCATCAATGAAACGCTTGGAGCGACAATTTTAATGGTAACACACGATGCTTTTTCCGCAAGTTACGCAAACCGTATTCTTTTTTTGCGTGACGGTACAATTTTTACGGAGATTTTCAAAGGCAACAATTCCCGCAGGACTTTCTTTGAAAAAATTCTGGATGTCCTCACCATGACGGGAGGGGGGCGTGAGTGATGTATGCTAAACTTGCATTTCGGAATATTCGCAGGAGCCTTCGGGATTATATCATCTACTTTGTGACGCTTACGCTGACTGCGGCATTGATGTATTCTTTCTTGGCGCTGGGACTTTCCCCGGACATTCTTGCCATGACAGAAAATATGTCAATGCTTACCACTGGCATTTTGATACTGTCGGTACTAATTGCCTTTATGTCCTCGTTTGTCATTGGATATGCTGTTCGCTTCATGCTGGGCCAGCGCAAAAAGGAATTTGCTGCCTATGAGCTGATGGGCATGGAAGTGAAAACTATTCGCAATCTGTTTTTGGTGGAAAACGGCATAATTGGCGGGGGTGCTTTTTTGCTGGGCGCTTTGGTCGGAACCGGCTTATCCGGGTTATTGAACCAGGTTATCCAGAATATTTTCGAGGTTCCGCACACTTATCGAGTTTTGTTTTCTTTCCGCGCATGGGGAATGACACTTTTCTTTTTCACCCTGATGTATGGATTTGGAATGTTTCGTGCAGCAAGTGTTATCCGGCGGCAAAAAGTGATTGATTTGCTTTACGATAACCAAAAAAATGAGGAAATCGGTTTTCAATCTTTGCTTCGGAGTGTTCTAACTGGCTTACTCTCGATTGCCGTTATGGTAGCAGGTGTAATTCTGCTGGAAAAAGGACTTCACATCCAGACTAATGAAGCATTGTTGTATTGTGGCGGGGCCTGTCTGCTAATTCTTGTAGCTGTTTATGAGTTACACCGAAAAATCCCGGTTTTGCTGTACCTGCTTGCCAAACGAAACCCTCAACGAAAATATCGAGAGGAAAATCTGTTTTTCTTGGGGCAGATTGGCAGTCGTATTCAATCTTCCGGGCGTACTATGGCTGTTGTGACAATCTTGTTGACGATTTCTCTTACAACGATGTTTATAGGATTGACAATGGGCGCAGGCTATAAGGCCAATATGGAGGCGTATTATCCCTATGACGCCGGTGTAGCCATTGATGCGCCCTTGACAAAAAATAGTATGGATACTGTTCGTTCCTTTGTGGAGAAACGCTGCAAGGTGGAGGACAGTGCAACCTATTACTTATATACAGTTCCCGGTAAATCCATTGAAGCCTTATCTTTGTCAGACTATAATCACCTGCGAGATATTTTAGGTTTTTCGTCTGTTTCCATAAGCAATAACGAATTTTTAGTTCACTGTGATACATGGAATTATGTGGATGACATTCAGCAGAGATTGGAACAACAATCTAAAATCACATTGAATGGTCAGACCTTGACCGCAGCGGAAACGCCGATCCTGACTGAACCAATGGAGCAGTATCAAATGGCAGGAACAAATGGATATGTGCTTGTCCTGCCGGATAAAGTAGCTTCACAGCTACCCGGGGAGAAAATTCGCTTGGTGATGAAACTGGCGGATGGTGGATACCCGGAACTTAGAAGCGAACTAAGACAGTTTTTGAACAGTGGAGAATGGTTGCCAGACATCCAACCCGGACAGGAACTACCGGAGAAAATGACAATGGGGATAACAGTAAAAGCGTGGGGTGTTGCCAATTCACTGACCGGATTTACAACTCTCTCCTTCTGCGGGCTGTATTTGAGTATTATTTTTATCATTCTTTCCTGCTCGGTTCTGGCTTTTGAACAGCTTTCTTCTATAGACAAAAACCGGAAAAATTATGCGGTGATTGATCGGCTGGGCGTATCAAGTCAGAAACAGGTTGCCTTGATACGCAAGGAACTTTCCACTGTGTTTTTTATCCCCTTGCTATTCCCCATCATACTTACCGTTTTCCTGATTGCAGGAACACAGCTCCTTTTCGGGAAATCGTTTTTGCAGGAAGGACTTGTGTTGTTCTATGGCATGGTGACAATTCTGTTATTCTGTGCTATTTACCTAACCTATTTTGGAGCAACAATGTTCCTGTTCAAAAAGGTAATTCTTCGGCCCAAAATAAGATAGAGATTGTTGAAAGGAACGGTATTGTATGAGCTGGGATATTGATGTTAGCGAAAAATTGTATCAACGCCTTGCAAATGAGATTTTCTTTCGCATTTTACACGGCAAATATAGAACAGGAGATAAAATGCCTTCTTACACCGAGCTGGCAAAAGAAGCTGGAAGTAGCCCGGAAACTGTTAGGAAAGCATTTCGAGAACTACAACATTATGGCGTGATTGAAAAAATGCGGCGAGGTTATTTTGTAACTGCGGATGAAGCGGTTGTAATGGCTTATCGTCAACAATATCTTACAACCATTGAGAAAAAATATCTTGTTGCAAAAGCAAAAGTAGAAATCTGAAACAGTAATATTAAAGCTATCCTGCCCCGCCCGACGGGGAAAGAAAAAACCGTTGCGGGGCAGATGGCTTTGTGCGCTCATTTCACCAATATGCCCTGACGGCGGTTTTGAACATATTTCAAAGCCGCCGCTTTTTTGCAAAGGAGTGATGATTGTGTACTGAAACGGCGGCTTTAGGAGGGAGCCGCTGTGTTAATTATTTCAAATGTTCATGAGTTTCATCAATTAAAAAAAGCATAGATCCTCCTCCGGGTTATTCCGGTTATGTATGCGAAATTTGTTGGAACTTCAACCATTATGTCATTTCATGCGTCCGCGTGGTCTTGTGCCACTCGGGCGTTTTTGCGTTCTCTTGGCATAACTTCGGGCCATGTTGGCCCGAGGTCGTACCCCGGTGTCGCTCTCCGCCACCTTCGTTTCGGCTACCCGTCAACCCGAACACCCGAAACGGAGGTATTTATGAAAGTTATCAATCTGCGGGATATTTACCCTCATTATACACAGGATTGTTTTGTTGAAGTAACTGACGAAGTGGCCGATCTGTTTTCCGAGTTCGACCACAAAGAGGCGGCTTACCGTCTGCGTACATACCGGCACAAGGCGTACTACTCCCTTGACCGGAATGACGGCATTGAGCATGAGGCTCTTTTCGTTGCACTTTCTCCGCATGAGTTGTATGAGCGTAAGGTGACTATGCAGGAACTCCATGCCGCCATTTCCCGGCTGCCGGATAAGCAGGCAAAACGTATTTACGCCCATTTCATTCTTGGCATGGCCAAAAAGGATATTGCCCGGGCAGAAGGCGTTCATGAGAAAGTCGTGCGGGTCGCCATTGAGCGCGGTCTGCGTAGTCTGGAAAAAATTTTGAAAAAAGTTCTGTAAGGCGTACCGATTTAGGCCAAAAAATGAAATGGTATATGAGAGGCAGTCAAAGCCTCGGGCCATATTGGCCCGAAGTTCGGACAAGCCTTACGCAGCTTGAAAACTGAATAAAAAGATACCCGGATACGAAGGGTGCTTGTGTCCAGCGACAGGCCCGCCATGATCTCTATTGTCAGAGGATAGAGGAAGCGATAAGGCCCATGCCGCAGGAGGGCCTTGGCGGGTCCGCCGGATAAAACACAAAATCCCGGATACTTGCGATTAGTCACAATCCGAGCGTGCAGCGGTGTTGCGAACCGTGAGCCGTCGCAGGTAATGAGATCGCCTTGCCATCAGAATGGGGAGAGCTGAAATGCTATGGGGCGGAACGCCAGCCGCCCGTCCGGTCTATCTGAAAAGAATTTTTGACCTGTGGGGCCTCGCCGCTATTCTGTCTGATGATAGAGCGACCTTTCCGGCGGGGCCCCATACTTTTATGAACAGGAGAACCTTATGAAGAAAACTTATTCGTCTATTCCAGGTCTGGAACCGGACGCATGGAGCAACGATGCCTGCCGTGGCTATGTGATTATGGCAATGCAGGACTGTGGCTTCTCCCATGAGGATATTCGCCGTGTAGTACAGCAGCTTCACGAAGTCTTTGACTTCCATACCATCAACGAGGCCGAGCAGAAATACTATCATGGCGACTATTGACCTCGGGCCATGTTGGCCCGAAGCTGGGGAAAGCTCAAAGGGCGGCACCTCCCGGGGTGCCGTTTTTTGATGTTTCCCCATTCGGACAAGAGGGAGACTGGTCGGCATTAACCTATACTGGAAAAGGGAGGTTTTCAATGGTTCAAGCTGTTACATACCAAAGCGACAAGCAATCTGTTTATTTTCAAGGCAAGCTCATTGTGCTGGAAAACCTGACGCCGGTACTCTCCCCGGAGGAAAAGAAGAAGCGGAAAAGAGAAATCGAAAATAACCTGTACGATATATTCAGCAAGTACGGGGACAGGTTTCGCTAATCAATCGCAACATTGTTGTCCGGGGCTGCTAATGGTATAATATAGTTGTAAGGTTGGTAGCTCCATTCCATACGGAAAGGAGCCCAATATGGACATTATTAGAGAAGATTGTATTTACGCAAGGCAGTCAGTAGACCGCAAGGACAGTATCAGCATTGAAAGCCAGATTGACTTTTGCAAGTACGAATTGAAAGGCGGGAGCTGTAAGGTATTCAAGGATAAAGGCTATTCCGGGAAAAACACGGACAGGCCGGAGTTCCAAAAGTTGCTGGGAGAAATCCGAAAAGGCAGGGTACGGCGGGTAATCGTCTATAAGCTGGACCGGATCAGCCGCTCCATTCTGGATTTTGCGAACATGATGGAGTTGTTTCAAGAGTACGATGTGGAGTTTGTTTCCTCCACCGAGAAATTCGACACCTCGACCCCGATGGGTCGGGCCATGCTGAATATCTGTATCGTATTCGCACAGCTTGAACGTGAGACAATCCAGAAGCGCGTGACGGACGCTTATTACTCCCGGTGCCTGAAAGGCTTTCACATGAGCGGGCAGGCCCCCTACGGCTATCAGTTGGAGCCGACAGTGGTTGAAGGTATCCGTACAAAAAAGATGGTGGCAGACCCCGAAACCGCTCAATATGTGAAACTGATGTTTGAGATGTATTCCGAGCCGGAAACGTCCTTCGGGGATATTACCCGTTACTTTGAAGAACAGAATATCAAGGTTTACGGAAAATCCCTGTTCCGCACTTTTCTCTCCCAACTTTTGAGAAATCCGGTCTATGCACAGGCAGACTTGGAGCTCTATGAGTTCTTCAAAAGCCAGGGCGCAGCCATTGTCAATGACGCTTCTGATTTTGCCGGAACCAACGGCTGTTATCTCTATCAGGGGCGGGATGTAAAGGAGGATAAGGACAGGTGCTTGAAAGACCAGATACTTGTGATTGCCCCACACGAAGCACTCATACCGTCTGACGTTTGGCTGAAATGCCGGAAGAAGCTAATGACAAATAAGACCTTCCAGCAAGGCCGCAAGCCGAAAAATACATGGCTTGCCGGAAAAGTCAAGTGCGGACATTGCGGATATGCGCTAAAGGCCACGCACAATCCTAAAAGCGTTGAATATTTCCGTTGCACGAAGCGTATTCAAACAAAAGGCTGTCCGGGTTGTGGAAAAATTCGCAAGCCTGAATTTGAAGAATTTATCTTCAATGCCATGCGGGCAAGATTTAAGAATTTTCAAGTCCGGCATGACAAAGAGGAAAAAGCAAATCCGAAACTGACCGCCTATCAGATTGAACTTGCACAGGTCGAAGCCGAAATTGAAAAACTGCTTGATACACTGACCGGAGCCAATGCGACACTGCTTGCCTATGCCAACAAAAAAATTGAAGAACTGGACACTCGCCGCCAGACCATTTCAAAGGCGATTGCAGAATTGTCCGTTGAAACAATGTCACCCCAGAAGGAGCAGGAACTTTCCTATTATCTTGACCACTGGGACAGCATTGAGTTTGACGACAAAAGAAAAGCCGCTGACGGCCTGATTATTTCAATCAGCGCAACCAGCGACCACGTTCAAGTAGAGTGGAAAATCTGAACACTCTTGATTTTGCCACTCTACTTACTTTCAAATCTAACATTTCTTTTTAATCTTGTTTGTACCCCTTGTACACCGATGCTT
>CAJTHL010000043.1 GCA_910576205.1 Clostridia bacterium
CACGATGGAACGAAGTCCTTGTTCTGCCATATGTCTCTGCACCCGTTTTACGCTGCAGGATGTTCCGCCATCATTAAGGAGGCGGCATATTTTTACAGCCCCATATCTTTGTTTTGAGTCCTCATACGCCCGTTGCACCTCCTGGCCAAATTTTTCGTGCTCTTTCTGCCTGTTTGAAGGTACACAAACCAGAGCTTTGTAATAAGTACTCCTTGAGGGTAACCGTTTCACTCTCTGATACACGAATTTGGGAAAGCTGCTTTACCCAGGCGCTTATAGTGCTCCGATTTACGCCATATTCACGTTCCAGTTGTGGATACGAAGTTCCTCCGGCATTGTACAGATCCACGATCTGCTGTTTAAATTCCGGAGTATAAGAATTTTGGTTTTTCGCCATGCCTTTCATCTCCTTTGCTCTTTCACTTAATAATATAGGTTGTTCAACTTTTTTTGTCTACACTTATATACTAACACCATCTGCTCATAGCACTTACAATCCCGAAATAACAAATATAAAAAACTACAATACACGCCCCAAACTCACCAGTTAATTGGAGCAGAATATTATTCAAAGAAGCTGGCAATATTAAGTTCATTTTTCCATTCAGTAACGGTATGCAGAATAAAATAATCAATAAAGCCATTATCATTGGAGAGGATAATTTAATTGCTATCTGCTGATTCACAAGTCTTGCTATCTGCTTATCGTTTTTTCCCATACAGCGCATTATCTGATTGCTTTTTGAATTTTGCCTAATCTCTATAATCTGCTGCAAAGATAGTATCGAAAAATAAATAACCAGAAACACGATACAGATACTTATTTGTGAAATTCCCATCCACTGGCGCATAGCCGTATCAAAAAGCTGAAATTTCGGCTGCAATATCAACATTCCAGTTACAAAAGAAGCTCCGGAAAACAAAAAGCATATGCAAAAAACAGCATTAACCATAGCAGCCGTTTTGAAATTTGATGTTACATTTGCCGTAATATATAGCCTGTCTTTTTGATATATCCTAACGGATTTCATTCGCCTGTACGCATATAAATAGCCAAATACCCATTTGTAAAAAGCAAAAACGGATATTAACAAAGGGATTGCTGTAACAGATACGGGATAAACAATATAAACTTCCGGCAAGAAAACAATGCCACAAACGCAGCCAACGAAGCACACAAAACACAAAAAGAAGATAATGCCCCATTTTTTATAGTTCCCTATATTTTTTAATCCTTGATTGCGGTTTCTTTCATACATCAGTTCCCTTATTTGCAGCTTATCTAAGCGTTGCTTCAATCGAAAAGAACACACTGTTTCAATAAGGCAAAAAAACAGAAATGTATAGAACATACTTTTTCCATAAAGGAATCCGCAATGTTTCATTTCATGCAGCGGCTCACGGAAATACCAAAATCCATATATGGAAAAGCCTATTACTGTTCCTGCTATATAGCAGAAAAAACCAATCAACAAGACTTCGCATAGGAACAGCCGGGTTAATCTCCTTTTTTCCATACCCAATAATAAATAGCTTGCAAATTCTTTTGCCCGCTGCTTTAGCATGAAAGTGTCTATATATCCGACTAAAACTATTTGAATAACTGCTATTAGCAATGGCAGAGAAATCACTTGAAAACCGGCCGATTCTCCTATAATGGTTATACAATTAGATACCTCTATAATCGCCAAAAGAACGGTCATGGTAACAACATATAAAAGATAATTTATAAATGACCGCTTGGCATTACGGATTGACAACTTCAAATACATCATGGCTTTCTCCCTCTATCCATTCTATTTTCTTCAAAATATCCGCAAAAAAGGTCTGCTTGTTTTCCTGTTCCCGGTTTAAGGCAGCTTTTATTTCGCCGTCTTTCATAAACAAAATCCTGTCGCAATAGCTGGCTGCCATGACATCATGTGTGACCATCAATATTGTTGCGCTGTACTCTCTACAAAGCATAGCAAGGGTGTCTAAAAGCTGTCTGGCAGCGTGGGAATCTAATGCCCCGGTCGGTTCGTCCGCAAGTATAATATCTGGATTTACCACAATAGCACGGGCGCAGGCGCAGCGTTGCCGTTGCCCTCCCGATACCTCATATGGAAATTTATCTAATATTGCTGATATATCCAGCTTTTCAGACAAACTTTGAATCATTGGACGAATGCTTTCTTTGGAAACCTCTTTAATTGTCAAAGCAAGTGCAATATTTTCATAGATAGTCAAAGTTTCAAGTAAATTGTATTCTTGGAAAACAAAGCCTAAATGTCTGCGGCGAAATTCTGCGGTGGCTTCGTCTGGTATATCCACTATATTCTGTCCGCTTATTCGTATCGTCCCATTTGTGGGCTTGTCTATTGTGGCTATTAAATTAAGCAATGTTGTTTTCCCAGAACCGGAAGCCCCCATAATTCCAACAAAGCTGCCGTGTGGTATCTGAAAACTTACATCATTTACAGCTAATACTGAATTATTTTCTGTTTCATAGAGTTTGGAAACATTTTTAACTTCCAAAACATTTTCGGGGGTTGTATCACTTTCTTTTGATTCCCATTTATCGTGTCCTAACCAATTTGTAATCACGTCCATAAGTACCTCATCTGCTTTTTCTTTCAATTTTTCTTCTGCAATGCACTCACCCGCAAATAGTTCATTCAAAGTAACGTCTAAAAGAGTGCATAAAGGCATAAACAAAGACAAATCCGGCATAGACCGTCCTGTTTCCCATTTTGAAATAGCCTTATCGGTAATTTCCAGTTTTTCTGCCAACTGGCTTTGCGTCCAGCCTTTTGCTTTCCGGCGTTCGGAAATAAAAGCTCCAATCTTAATTTGATTCATCATTCAGCCCTCCTGCTTGCGGTAGATTATATAAATCCGGCATAAAAATGAACACCTACCAACGGTAGAGTTGGATAAAACGGGGCTTTTTAACTCTACTGATAGTATATTTCTGAACGGAATTTGTCGAAATATGAGGAAATATGTACATTCAGATTATATCATTCCGCTATCTCTAAATCTATCTTGTTTGTGATATTCAAAAAAGATATAGGGGTGAGAAGCCCCGCTTTCTTCCTTGCGGTAAATTCCCGTTTCTCTGCCTTGCGTTTCTCATACCGCGCCTTTTCAAGCTCCTTTGACCGGGCTTCCTTTGCCGCCTATTCCTCACGCTGGCGGCGGTCATTCCCCCGCCCCTCGCCCTCATGCACAATCACTTTCTCGATAAACTCGTTGAGCGTGGGCGTTGTCAATTCAGAGAAATCAGTGTAGCGTTTCACAAGCCGGATAAACTGGTCTGTTTTCAGCCTGTCGGCGTTCCAGTTCTCTATCTGCCTTTGCCATTCTGCTATGGACGTTTCAAGCCCGGTCTGTTCCTCGTCATATTCGGCAAGAAGCCGGGTAAAGTGCTTGTCGGGTATCTTGCCCGTGGCGTTGCCCTCATACAGCTTCTTCACAAGCCTGTCAAGCTCTTTGTGCCGCTTCTGTGCCTTGCTGATTTTTTGCTTGCACTCTTTGACGGTTTTTTCTTGGTTCTGGTCGGACGCTTCCCGGACGCGCTCTGTAAACTCCTTTTCATTGTGCCGCACATACCGGCTCACGCGCTGGATAACGGCAAGAATGGCGGCTTCTATCCATTTCCCTTGCACAAGGTTGTAGCGGTGTGTCAACTTTGAGCCGCAGTCGGCGCAATAGAGAAACCCGGTCAAGCGGTTAGGTGCGTTTTGCCGCTTCGGGGCGCGGCGCACGGTTTCCCGTATCTTCTGTACCGTTCTCCATGTTTCCCCGTCCACAATGGCGGGGATTGCGCCCTCAAAAACGTGCTGTTCCTCCGGCGCGGTCTTGCGGGTGCTTTTGGTCTTGTATTTCTCGCATACGGTTTTACCCAATACCTTGCGCCCTGTGTATTCCGGGCGTTTCAGTATATAGCCAATAGTGGTCGCTGACCATGCGTAGGGGTCGGCGTATTTTGCCGCCCGTACTGGCTCGCCTGTCCGTTTCCAATGCTCGGACGGGATAGGGATTTTCTTGGCGCGGAGTGCTTTTGCTATGCTGGCTATGGTTTCCCCGGCAAGGACGCTCTGGAAGATACGGCGCACAACGGCGGCGGCTTCCTCGTCAATCACCCATTCACCTTTTTCCTCTTTGGAAGCGCGGTAGCCATAGCAGACGCTCCCGGAACAGCGCAAGCCCTTTCCATTCTCGACTTAAAAACGGTCTTGATTTTGCGGCTGGTGTCGGCAACGTACAACTCGTTTATCACGTCACGGAAGATAGACATAATATCAAAGCCGTTGGCGGTGTCAAGGTTATCATTGGCGGCGATAAAACGCACATGGTATTCATCAAAGTTGCGCTTCAAAAGCCCCACTTCAACCACGTCATGCCCGATTCGGCTCTGGTCTTTGATGATAACAGTCGCCACGTTCCCCGCCCGGATTTCCTCTAACATAGCGTCCAGCCCCGGACGCTTTAATGTAGTTCCCCGGATTCCGTCATCCGTAAAATGCCGGATATTCGTAAAACCGTTCTTTCTTGCGTAGTCCTCTAATATCCGCTTTGGGTTCTCGATAGATACGCTTTCCCCGGCACGCTCGTCATCATGGGAGAGCCTTTCGTAAAGGGCTGTGAGTTTGTCTTTCTCTGTCTGTTTCTTCATGGTGTGTAACCTCCTTTTTTCAGAATGTCTACTTCTCTCAACCCTTATTGTAGTTATCCGTTTGGGTCAGTAACCACATACGAGCTATGGAGCTGCATCAAGTTGGGCTTGAGCCAGAAGCGGGTCTTGCCGGAGCCGGAACCGCCAATCACCAGCACGTTTTTGTTGTGGGCGGTCTTGGGGTTCTTGGGGCGGCTGCTCATGGTAAGGCGTTCCGTCTGGGTGAGAATCACATTGTTCTGGAATACTGGATCGACATAAGGGGCGATGTCTTGGGAATTTCCCCATGAAGCGTTTTATCAAGTGCTTTTTTGAGTTATTGGCGGGAAACGGGACAGAAAAGGGGTGCAAAACGCGCCTGTGGACGGTTAGAAGCCGTTTTCATGGGTAGGTAGTATAAAACCTTGCCCTATGTGTTTTTACGTCTGCAACGCCTTAAAAATCAAGCCTTTTCAAGCCCTATTGCGTAACACTCCATTCTGTTCTTTGGGAGAGGTCGGGGGGCGCGAGGGCAGAGCCACCGCAAAACCTACCGCCCGCCGCCGAAGTAGTGTAGACGGTTTTGCCGTTAGAATGGAGCAGACGAAAGCGGGGCAGGATTTTTTTATCCTGTTCCCCGTTTTCGGCGGCGAAATGGCAACGGCAAAAATCCAGACGGTCAAGGGTTTAAGAGTGGAGATTTTTTCGCGCCCTTTGCGAAAAAATACTACTCGTCCCTTGACGGTCTGGATAGTCGGAACAGTATAAAGTGCAGATTGCTTTTCGTAATTGGGTATGGTATAACTTTTCCCAGTATAAACCGATAAACCGGAATTGATGGAGGGCAAGCTATGGAACATAAGGACTATATTAAGCAAGGCTTGAATGAGAACGCCCCATTAAAATTAATATTATGCGGAAATATATAAGGGACGGAAAATGATAAAGCAGGTGTTGTATCAGTTGTGTATGCTACAAATGATAAGGACTTAGCAGAACAAAAAATGAATGAATTGATTGCCGTCAATCCTAATAATTATTACATGGTTTATAGTGTGCCACTAAATGTTGATTTAACGGAACTTTCTCATTATCCTTCAATAGCGATTTCTAAAGATGATTTGCAATAAAAGTACTTCCAGTTTATCGCTCTCATAAAAGTCTAAAACAGGGCGGCGGGGTAGGCGTAGGCTGTCCCCACCGCCTTGCTTGTTACCGTTCCGACACCTCCCTTTTGGTTGGCGATGGCGATGATTTGCGTGTTCAAGATAATCACCTCGTTTCTAATTCGTTGTGTTTGCTTCTGGAAATAGAAAAAGCCGCCACTTCAAAAATTGAAAAGTGACGGCTTTTTCTGATCCCAGAATACATTTCCCCGGAAACGCAAAAAGCACCCAGCAAAAAATACTGAGTGCCTGCATTAAAATCATATTCAATTATTCAAATTCGCTCAAACTACGCCAAACTGTTCTCGTATAAATTGAGGGGAGAGAGGGAGTAAAAATCGCCTCTGAAATACCCCGAAATCAGGGCTGTGGTTGTCCTATTTTTTAACCACTAAGCCCGTTTTTTACCCCCATTTTTGCCGGTTGTCCTATATTTAACCACTAAAAATTGGGTGAAAATGGCTCTCGCTGTGTCAAATCAGGTCAAACTATATCAGCTTGTTTTGGTATAAGAAAACCCCGGAAAGCCTTAGTTTTACGTTGATAAGGAAGTATTCATAACAACTTATCATCAACGCTGACAAACAGGGTGCAAAAGAGGGAAGCAATCACTATGGTAAATATGTGGTTCTTCCCCTTTTATCATTGGCTATGCTTTGGTAGTGTAAAATAGTTTGTGTCTTTGGAAAAAAATGGCTCCTTTTAGGTAAGAATTCAGATATGACAATTCTTATCGAAAAGGAGTATTTTTATGGCGGTAGCTAAGGAGCAAATTCGACAGATTATTTCTGAAAACAACATTTCCAGCGTTGCGGATGTCTATTCCCTGCTTAGGGAAAGCTTTAAAGACATCCTGC
>CAJTHL010000044.1 GCA_910576205.1 Clostridia bacterium
GCACAGGCCTCATTGTCAGAACGTCTGGCCGGAGCAGAAGGTTTATCGGTGGACATTTTAGGAAGCTGTAAGTGTTTCATCAGCCGGTACACTCTGCCGACACTGATGTGAATGCCATAATCACGCAGAAGGATGTAGGTGGTTTTGTAAGCTCCGAGGCGCTTCCTGTAATCCGCATGGATATGGAGAATCAAGGAAGCAATATGCTGGTTCTCCCGGATACGGGGAGCGGGCTGTGAAGAGAAATGCTTGTAATAAGTGCTTCTGTTGACCCGAAGAACCCGGCAGAGGGTGCTGATGCAGTGCTGGAAGCGGAGCTTATGAACCGCGTCTAATCGTTGTTTGAGTGTGGCGTGAAGATGGCAATCGCTTTTTTTTAGGATAAGGTTCTCCTCTTCGAGCTGGGCATTGCGTTTTTGCAGTTCCTTTACCTGCTTGGCGGTAAGGACGTCACCGTCGTCCATCTCAACCGTAGAGTATTGTTTGACCCATTTACCGAGAGCGGACTGGGAGACGCCGTATTCCTTGCAGAGCAGGGTTTGTGTTTTACCATTTTGATGTAAAGAGACGAGAGACTTTTTAAAATCTTCATCGTATTTTGTGTAGCTGTTAGTGGCCATAAGGAACCTCCTTCTTTGTGTATAATTTATTATAACAGATAGTGTAGAATAGTGTCTACTTTTATAGTATAGATCCAGAGGGGGGATACGGGCGCAGTTGGAGCGCATGAAAGAATTGTGCAAAGAGCGCAATAATCTGTATGAGAAGCAGAATGACTTGAAAGGGCAGAAACAGATGATAGAGAGAGCGTTGGAACGATAAAAAATAGGGGGTGTGGTGGTTGCCATGCCCTATATTTTATGGTGGAAGATAATGTGAAAAGGTGTTATAATTTAACCAATATTAGATAATCTCATGACAGAAAAAGAATTGAGACGAATGATGATAAAATTTGATTGATTAAATAAATATTTTTCTCTTAATAATTACATTAACATGGTGCTAGCACCATGTGGGTAGGACAATTAGGAGAAAAGCAGTGAGGCGTTGTATGAAATTACGTTTTAGTGTGTTTAAGTTTTGGTGAAAAGGGAAGAAAAATGTTAGATTATATTATTGAGCGCACAAATCAATATATTGACAGTATGCCCAAAAAGGAGCGCAAAGCATACGGTCAGTTTTTTACGAGCGAGGAAACAGCGCGTTTTATGGTAGGTTTGTATCACATTCCCGAAAATATGTCTAAAATTTGTATTTTAGATGCAGGGGCAGGTTCGGGTATTTTGGCATGTGCATTTTTAGAACGATTAGAGCAGATGGACTTTGTTCAGACAATAGGACTGACTTGTTATGAGAATGATGGTAATATTTTAGAACTGTTAAAGGAAAACTTGCGAGTTTTCCAAGAACATTCGCAAAAGGATATTCAGATAGAGATTATTACAGATAATTATATCACAAGCCAATACTTAGATTTTAATCATATGTTGGGTGGTAATCCTAATCCTAAGAAATATGATTTTGTAATCGGAAATCCTCCATATATGAAAATACCAAAAGATGCACCGGAAGCAACCGCAATGCCGGAGGTTTGCTATGGTGCGCCAAATTTGTATTTCCTTTTTGCGGCAATGGGACTGTATAATCTTACTGATTATGGAGAAATGGTGTATATTATTCCCCGTTCTTGGACATCGGGAGTATATTTTAAGCATTTTCGTCAATATTTTCTGACTAAGGGTAAATTGAAGCATATTCATTTATTTGTAAGCAGGAATAAGGTGTTTGATAAAGAAGATGTTTTACAGGAAACGATTATTATAAAAGTGAAAAAAACAGATAAAGTACCAGAAAAAGTAACAATTACTTCTTCACAGTCAAATGGTGATTTTGACAATCTGACTTCTTTAACAGTGCCGTACAGCCTTGTTGTATCGGGGAATGATTATTATGTATATTTAGTGACGGACGAAAAGGAAGTTTCTGTATTAGAACGCTTACATAAGTTTGATAAAACACTGCCGGACATTGGCTTGAAAATGAAAACAGGGCTGACGGTTGATTTTCGCAACCGAGAGATACTTCGTGATAATATGGAAGAAGGTGCAATTCCACTCTTTTATTCTCAACATATCAAACAGGGGGAAGTGCAGTTTCCTATTCAAAAAGAACATGAGTATGTTGTGACGGATCAAAAGGGGTTAGTGCAGGATAATCGGAATTATCTGTTTGTGAAGCGTTTTACAGCGAAGGAAGAACGCCGTAGGCTACAGTGTGGAGTATATTTATCGAAGAAATATCCGCAATATAAGAAAATTAGTACGCAAAATAAGATAAATTTTGTAGATGGGTTGATGATGGAAATGTCGGAGTGTCTTGTATATGGATTGTATGTAATTTTTAATTCTACGCTTTATGATGAATACTATCGAATTTTGAATGGCTCTACACAGGTAAATTCGACTGAAATTAATGCTATGCCTGTGCCGGATTTGGAAAGCATACAAGAAATGGGAAGAATGCTGATGAAAAGCAGGGATATGTCTGAAAACAACTGTAATATGATATTGGAGGGATATTGTGGATAAAATCGATGAGGCAAGAGAAATACTGAAAATGCTTGGAATGCCAAAAGCGCATCAAGCGGATATTTGCTGTTATGGATTGTTGGCAATGGCGGGAATAAAACAGGATATGGCATGGTCGAGCGCAGGAAATGAGTGGATTCGTATTCATGATATAATTCAATTTGCAAACACACATTATGGAACGACATATGCAGAAAACAGCAGGGAAACATTTCGTAAGCAAGCATTACATCATTTTCGTAATGCGGCACTTGTAGAAGATAATGGGAAAGCAACAAACAGCCCTAATTATAGATATAGGCTTACAGAAGAAACTTTGCAGATGGTGAGGACCTTTAAAACGCCGAAGTGGCAAAAATCCATGAATCGTTTTTTAATCTATCACGAAAAATTGGTTGATATTTATGCTTCTAAAAAGAAAATGACGATGATGCCAGTACATATTAATGGGAGCGATTTTCAATTTTCTACGGGCAAACATAATGAATTGCAAAAAGCTATTATTGAAGAATTTGCTCCGCGATTTGCGCCAAATTCGGAATGCTTGTATGTGGGCGATACCATAGAGAAGGATTTAGTGAAAAATACCAGCAAACTGACAGAGTTAGGATTTGAAATAACTTTACATGATAAGATGCCGGATGTGGTTTTGTATAGAGAAGATAACAAATGGATATATTTTGTGGAATCAGTGACTTCTGTAGGACCGATGGATTCTAAAAGGATATTGGAAATAGCGGAGATGACGAAGAATGTGACAGCAGGAAAAATCTTTGTGACGGCATTTCTTGATTTTAAGACGTACAAGAAATTTTCCGAGGATTTGGCATGGGAAACGGAAGTCTGGATTGCGGAGATGCCAGAGCATATGATACATTTGAATGGAGATAAGTTTCTGGGACCGAGATAGGAGAAGGCGTATGGGATTGAAAGAAGAAATTGTAGATAAAAGAAAAGAAATTATAGTAGATTCTTATCCTATGTCAATAGGGGAAATGATGAATTTGTACCGAGATGGTGAATTAGATGTGCATCCGGAATTTCAGCGATTTTATAGATGGGATGAAGAACAAAAGTCTAAACTTATTGAATCAATACTTTTGGGGATTCCTATCCCCCCCATTTTTGTTTCGCAAAAAGTAAACGGGAAATGGGATGTTATTGATGGACAACAGAGGTTATCTACTATTTTACAGTTTTTGCAGGTTTTGAAAAAAGAAAATGGAGAAAAGTATGATCCACTAGTGTTACAGGCGACAAAATTTTTACCTGCGTTAGAAGGAGTCCGTTGGGATAACAATGATTTGTTTCCAGAAGATCAAAAAATTACATTTAAAAGAGAAAAATTGAATTTTACTATTATAAAAGAGACAGGGGATAAGGATACGTCTAAGTATGAAATGTTTCAGCGTTTAAATACCGGGGGAACACATTTGTCTCCACAGGAGATTAGAAATTGCTTGTTAATTATGATTAATAAAGATTTGTACGAAACTATTAGTGATTTATATAAAGATACATATTATAAAAAATGTACTCCGATGACAGAGGCACAAACGGAGGAAAGGCATGATATGGAGTGGATTGTACGATATATAGTTTATACATCATTATCAAACAATCAGCTTAAATATATTGATAAAAGTAGAAATATGGATGCTTTTTTGACGGAAAAAATTGAGGAAATAGCAATAGAGAATAATAAAAAAGTAATGCTTGAACATTCAGATAAATTTTCTAGAATTTTTAAACTCCTATCAAATTTATTAGGGGAAAATGCATTTAAGAAATTCAAGGATGATAGATTTAAAGGGCCTATGTTAATTAGTGCATATGAGTCTATTATTCCCGGCGTTTATAGTAATATAGACTATTGGGAAACTAATAAGGAGTTGCTAAAAAAGAAAGTAGTTCAGATATACAATCAACCACAATATGAGAGTGCGACCAAGAGAGGGGTTAGACCACTTGACAGAATGTGTCAGTTGATTGAATTTAGCAGGATATGGTTTTCGAATGAAAATAAAAACGGTTGAAAAATTGCAGGATAGATTAAATGAGGATTTTGCATGGCGGAAAAAGGAATTAATTGATTTTCAAATGATGATACATTCTACAAAGAATAGGACTATATGCAGAATGGGGGTAGCGTTACTGTGTGCACATTTTGAGGGATTTTTAAAAAGGGCTGCAAACTATTATATTGTATTTGTGTCTTCGCAAAATTTACGAATGTCCGAATTGAGAATAAATTTTGCAGCAATATACTTTCAAGGAAATTTTGATTCTTGTAATGAGACTGATAAAATATCAGTTTATAGCAATGTTTTACATACTTTTTTGGATTGTTATGAAAATCTTAGCTTTAGAGTGCATTATTCACAAGATAAACCCTTAATCAAAACAGGTGGGAATCCGTCTTCTTTGGTATTTAAGGAAATAGTGAATAGTATAGGTCTGGATTTTACCTTATATGAAACAAAACAAAAGTATATTGACACTGATCTCTTGAGCAATAGGCATGGGATTGTACATGGAGAAAAAGTATATATTACTGAAACTGAATTTGATGAAACATTGAAGAATATTTTAGAAATTATGGAGTTGTTTAAGGAACAAATTCTGGATGCAGCAATTAATGAGAAGTACCTTAAAGCTAAATGAAATAATGTGCTATGGAAGATGATAATGGTGCCAAAACGGTGCCAAGAAATCAGACAAATAAAAATACGCCACGCAAAAACAACGATTTTACGCTGTTTTCAGCAATAAAAAGCATAGAAAATACCACAAAAAACGCTATTCAAATACCGTGAGGGTGGTAGGACTGTTGGTTCAGGTCGTGTGGCTACTATCATTGAGTAATCAGTGCTTTTAAGCTGAATAAGTAAAAATAAATCCCTGTGGCACCTTGTTTTTCAGAGTGTTACAGGGATTTATTTCCAAATAAATTTCTTGACAGTGGACAAATTTTTCAAAAATTGATAAAATATATTAGAAATGCAGATGACGTATAATAAGTTTCGCAAATTAATTTCATAAAAAATAGACATGGTCTATAGCCGTTTGGTAGAATTAAGTCACCACAACAAAACCTACTAAAGGAGGTATAGAACCATGTCTGATAACATTATACAACTAAACGAGGACTTAATAAAGCATGATCTGAAAGACCTTGTCCGCTCCAGTGTGGAAGAAACCCTCAATGCCCTGCTCGACAAAGAAGCAGATGAACTGGTCAATGCACAGAAGTACGAACGTTCCAGCGGCCGTCTAGGTTACCGTTCCGGGCATTATAAGAGAAATTTTCAGACAACTGCTGGAGAAGTGGAGTTAAATGTTCCCAAACTCAAAGGGATCCCTTTTGAGACTGCCATCATCGAACGTTACCGCCGTAGGGAATCCTCTGTGGAAGAAGCCCTGATAGAGATGTATCTGGCGGGCGTCTCCGTACGCCG
>CAJTHL010000045.1 GCA_910576205.1 Clostridia bacterium
GGCTTCGGGCGATACTTTCTATTGAACAGCTTCCTTCCAGATACTTTGTGACAGCAGCCAGTTTCATCTCAAAAGAGTATTTTGAATGTTGTCCCATGAAATATGCTCCTCCTTACAGCGACAGTTTTATTATTTTGTCTGTCTACTATAAGGGGAGCATATCAGACCTCTGCTTGACGACGGCTTTTTTTCTTTTGCCGTCGTCCGGCAGATTTATATAAAACTTCCAATATTTCATTGAACATCAATTCTTTTGCTGTTGCGGTTAAATCCACTCAAAATAAAAATTGTAAGAGTTATGCAAAGAAGCAGTATAACTAAACTGATTGCCTTATTTCCGATTGTTGCTTCATAATATCCAGAAAGATTGAAAACCGCAGTAATAGGATAAGCTATTTTCAGAATTTCGGACATACTTGCAAATAGTCCGGCAAAGGAATAAATTTCAGCAAATACCAATGCCAGCCAATACCCTTTTTTCATGCGGGCTACTAATGCTACAATCGGTGAAATAGCAAAAAATACGCCAATACCATTTACAAAATAGGTAAAAAGGAATCCCCACACTGTTTGAATAGATAATGTTCCGAAGTGCATTATGGCTTCAACTGCAAAAGTGATCACAAACAGCAGAAGATAAATCAAAATACTGAAAACCATTGCAACGATCATTTTAGCAACAGTCAGTTTCGCTTCATCTACTGGCACAAGCCGCAGTGATTTCAGAGTATCTTCCTGTTCCTCTCGGCAGATCATATAGCTGCCTAACAATGCAATGACAGCCGGAAGTACAAAAAAGGTTGCCAAAGACTGTGCGGCAGTCATAAACCAGCCAGCCCCATCTATATATCGTGAACCCTTAAATACAAACTGCCCCTCTGCAAAGACGATAACAGCAATCATAACCACTGCAAAGACAGCAATCCAAACGATTTTAGAATGACGAAGTTTTCGGCGTTCAGCCCAAAGTAATTGTTTCATACTATCCACCTCACTTTCTTTTTCCTAAAGCCAATATAGCCAACACCACTGAACCCGCACACCATATTGCAATACATATAAATGCAGCCGGAATATTAAGAGTTTGTGTCAAAACCACACCGGGAATATCACGCATGACAATGGCGGTCATACTGGATAAAGGGTGTAGATACATATTAACCATAAGCAGAATAAAACCAAGAAACGTATAAACCAGAGTTAAACATACTGGAAATATATAACTTTTTCCGGCAGCCGCAACCGCTAAAAGCGGCAATATGGCGAAAGAGGTTAATATAGCAATTTCCATACATTTTTTTAGCAAGTAACAAAAACTGCTCCATTCAAATGTTATATAACCGGGAAGCGTACCAAAAATCACGGACAATCCGGCTGTGAGCAGCATAAAACAAATAGAATAAGACAGCACAACAATAAATTTGCTAAAAAAATATTTTGTCTTGCTAATCGGTACAATCCACAACTGTTTAAGCATATCATTTTGGTGTTCATCATACATAAGCATAGTGGAAAATACCCCCAATACGACAGGAAGTATAATCCAAGGCGTGTAGCTGAAAGCAGTCCATTTATAAAATTGTATTGTATCTATGCCTGTCTCTCTAATATCTCTAAAATAAAAGATTGCAAGAAATGGCATGAGAAGAGCTGCCAACAGCATTAACAGGATAAACTTTCTACGGCGCAGTTTTAGAAATTCTGTTTGTGTCAATTTAAGCAATGCCTTCTCCCCCTGTAATTTTTTTGAAATAGTCCTCCAATGTATCATTACATAATTGAGAACTGATAACTGCCACATCCTGCACCACAAGAGCCTTATTGACAGCCGCCATATCCAATGACGTATTATAAATCCGCAGGGAGTGGTCGTCCTGTACGGAATAATCTGTAACTCCGAATTGCCTTTCCAAAACAAGAGAAGTTTTCGGAATATCAGAAACTTGCAGAAGTATATATTTACTGTTTTTTCTTTTCAGTGTTTCCATGCTGTTTTCTTCCAGTAAGACACCGTGATCAATAATGCCAATATCATCAGCCAATAATGCAATCTCGGATAGTATATGACTGGAAATGAGGATTGTTTTCCCATGTTCGGTACTCAAGTCTTTAATAAAATCTCTTACTTCTGCAATGCCGATAGGGTCAAGACCATTCGTAGGTTCATCTAAAATCAACAGCTCTGGGTCATGCAAAATAGCATTTGCAATACCAAGACGCTGTTTCATTCCAAGAGAATATTTGCTGAATAGCTTTTTGTCCCGATAAGGGAGACCGACAATATCCAAAGCATTTTTTACAGCATTTGGGGCAGCAGTACCTCGTAGCCTTGCAAATATTTCCAAATTTTCCGTACCCGTCAAATTAGGATAGAAACCCGGCGTTTCAATAATAGCCCCAATCCGGGGATATACCCGTTTTTCCCGTCCTTTGATATTTTGTCCGAACACATCTACTTCTCCGGAAGTAATAGGGGTTAATCCTAAAATCATTTTCATTATTGTAGTTTTGCCAGCTCCATTACGTCCTAATAGTCCATATATCCGTCCTTTTTCTACATGAACATTAACCGCATTGACCGCAGTTTGCTCACCATAATTTTTTGTTAATCGCTTTGTTTCAATCACATAGTCGCTCATGATATTTCCTCGCTTTCTTAATTATCGTAGTTTTTCAAAATTACATAGTTATACAAGTTCCCGCTTGCTGAATAGTTGATAAAAACTCTTCAAAATGTTTGCTTCTGTAAAGCAATTACAGAAATAGCTGTTGAAATAATACCAATAGTTAGTAAAGAAACAAAACAAGTAATCGGTGACGCTGCTATTATTGCATTTCCTGTCCAACTGTTTACCATTTCAACAGCGGCAGATGAAATATGGGGATAAATTCCCATAACACTTGCCAAAGGGTGCAGTCCTATAAGCTGGGACGGAGCAAGCACAACAGGCACAAGATAAAGTAATACAGCCCCAATCGGTAAAATGTACCCTTTTGATAGCGTTGCAAAAAATATGATCGGGAGCATGGCAACCGGGATCAGTGTACCGCCAGTCACAAACAATAACCCCGCCTGTATAATTGTTTCCGTATTCAAATCAGTAAATCCGCCAGCAATTAAGCCGCCAACGATACAGATAAAAAAGGTAAACAGACATAGCCCCGATGACATAAGGATTACAACCGCTATCTTTGAAAAATAGAGCTGTGCTTTGGAAATCGGAATTATCAGAAGCCCTTTTAGGGTATCATTTTTCTGTTCATCAAAGAACAATGTGGTAGCAAACATCCCTAACACAATAGGCAGAAACAAACTGGTAAGGTTCTTAAATGCCAGAGTGTATAGGTCACTAAAGCTATCCATGAGAGGACTGCTTCTTGATATGCTGCAAGCACGTTCAACCACAAATATTCCCAAAATAGCAGTAAGAATAAAAATTCCCCAAACTGTCTTATTCCGTTTCCATTTCAGTATCTCAGTAAAGATAATTGTCATTGTTTTTTCCTCCTTTCCTGTCCCTCATTATATAGCATTAACCTTGCCAAAACCTTGCCAAAACCTTGCTTTTTTCATGTTTTCTCTGTCGAATATAAGAAAAGCTCTGTGCCATTACAGAGCTTTCGGAAATAGTACCGTAAATACTGTCCCAGTTCCGGGTTTGCTATCTGCTTTAATTTTTCCGTTGTGGGCATTTACAAGCTCCTGTGTAATAGATAGCCCTAACCCGTTTCCCAAAGCAGAACGCGAACGGTCACATTGATACATTCTTTCAAAGATATGTGGAATATCAGAGGGGGAAATACCTTTCCCATTATCTGAAATAATAATCTTCACTTGTTGCTCATTCTCCAACAGTTTAAGTGTCAATTTATTGCCGCCGCTGTGCATAAGCGTATTCTGCAACAGATTATTGAGAATACGGGTATAAGAATGAAGGTCAATGCGTAAAAAATATTCATCTTCGGGAATATCAAAATCATATTCAAAATGGTTGCGTTCCAAGGTTGGAACCCACTCTGCGACAATATTACGGGTTAGTTCGTTTAGATCACATATTTCAAAATGAAAAATCTGTTCTTTAGCGTCCAATTTTACCCATTCAAATAAAGTTTCTACAAAATTCTTTAAATGGTAGGCTTTTTCTACTGCAACATGGAGATATGCTTCTTTTTCGTCCCCTGCCACAAGTCCAGTAGTAGCAGCTTCCAAATAACCAACTAATGACGCCAACGGTGTCTTAACATCATGTGAAAGACTTGTCATAAGCCGCTTATATGCCTGTTCAGACTGTTTTTGCGAAATAAGTTGTGACTGATTTTTGACAGCAATTTCATTAACTGCATAGCAAATCCGTTTTGTCATATCACTTTTTCTTGTCAACACACGACGGTTCGGATTTCCGGTTTTTATATCTTCAAGGGCTTCTTCGATAATAGATAGTTGTCCCCGTACACGCCTAAGTTTTGTGACAAGAAACAAGATAAATAAAAGTGCGATACAAAACGCAATCAATAAAAACAGATTAACATTCATTTTATGCCTCCCTGTTAAAACGATAACCAACGCCGCGGACGGTTAAAATATAAAAAGGGTGTTCCGGGTCTGGTTCAATTTTTTTTCGTAATTTGCTGATAAAAGACATGATATTGCTATCATCAAAAGCATATTCTTCCTCCCATACATGGGTATAAATCTGCTTTTTCGTAAATACCTTCCCTTTGTTCGCCGCAAGAAAAGAGAGCAAATCAAATTCTTTTCCTGTAAGTTCCACTTGTACGTCATTCATAAAAACAAGACGGTTAAGATTATCAATCGTCATTCCCTGAAACACCATACAATCCGTTTCGGTGCCGGAAATTGGATTGAGCAGGGTATAACGCCGGATAAGGGAATTTATACGCGCCATAAGCTCGTTAATGCTAAATGGCTTTGTCAGATAATCGTCTGCCCCCATTCGTAAGCCGGACACTTTATCTTCTTCATCGCTTTTTGCAGTGAGCATAAGAACGGGGACATTGCTTGTCTGCCGTACTTGCTGCAATACTTGAAAGCCGTCTAAATCGGGCATCATAATATCAAGAATGATAAGGGAACAGGTATCTTTGTTTTCCCCCAATATATGCAAGCCCTCTATGCCGCCACCTGCGACAACCGCAGCAAGGTTTTCCTGCTCTACGCATTTTTTCATAAGTGCGCAAAGCTCTTTATCATCATCAATAATCAAAACTTTATTCATGTTTTTTCTTCCTTTCTGCTTTCAACCGGGCATCTGTTGGTTTTTCCGCGTCTTTTGGTATCAGCCACATATACCCAAGTTTTGATACGCCGGGTATGCGGTTCTCGCTACAAAGTATCTGTACCCGTCTTTCTGAAATGCCCCATTTCTCCGCTGCCTGTGGAGCAGACATATATTCCATATATTCTCCCGTCCTTTCCTCAAACTGTATCAGTATATAATTATATGCGGACAGCCGAATAATAGCAAGTGCCTAATTATGAATTATTTTGGCTAATTGATAGAACGGTGTAGATATATCCAAAAAGAAAGGTGAACAGTAAAATGTAATAGGGTGAATGAATATAGCAAAAAGACCAGTACCACAATATGATTTTAAGGCTTTTGGTGCAGCAATCAAGGCGGCGCGTAAAGGGCGCAAGGGGAGCCGGAAAAAGGTGTGCGACGAAATGTATATATCCCCGCGTTACCTTGCGAATATTGAGAACAAGGGGCAACACCCCAGCGTACAGATATTCTTTGAGCTTATGGACTATAGTCAAGTAAGTAGACACAAAAAAGTATAAAAGTTTTAAGGAGCAGACTAGGAATTCTGCTCCCAGTATAATACTTCCGCTTCGTTTGGAGTAAGCATATTCAGCGTGCCATGCGGTCTTTTTGAATTGTAGTACCCTTCTATG
>CAJTHL010000046.1 GCA_910576205.1 Clostridia bacterium
ACCCGGCAGAGGGTGCTGATGCAGTGCTGGAAGCGGAGCTTATGAACCGCGTCTAATCGTTGTTTGAGTGTGGCGTGAAGATGGCAATCGCTTTTTTTAGGATAAGGTTCTCCTCTTCGAGCTGGGCATTGCGTTTTTGCAGTTCCTTTACCTGCTTGGCGGTAAGGACGTCACCGTCGTCCATCTCAACCGTAGAGTATTGTTTGATCCATTTACCGAGAGCGGACTGGGAGACGCCGTATTCCTTGCAGAGCTGGGTTTGTGTTTTACCATTTTGATGTAAAGAGACAAGAGACTTTTTAAAATCTTCATCGTATTTTGTGTAGCTGTTAGTGGCCATAAGGAACCTCCCTATTAAGTCAAGTCTTTTTTCCTTGAAAATCAAGGATTTTTTGATATACTATCAATAAATATCTCAGAAGAAAGAGCCATTGGTATGGGCATTTCTCTGTATCTGGTACAAAAATAGCTGGTTCTGGGTACACGAAGTAAAACGTCTTGGTTTTCCGTTCTACATGGCCTTGTGTATACCCATCCATCTACGGCAGCGCACCTCCCGTGTCTACCAGGATCACCCACATTTCCGCAGGGTCCTAACTTCCTTCGTCCCGCCTGTCCATAACCAGGGTGTCAGCTTAGCTCCTTGTCAGGGTCTTGCCCTATGGTAATTATTCCTGCCGACTACCGGCTCATTCTTTGTCTTAAGTCTTACTGACCTGTTCTGTACGCTCCACAAGCCAGCACCTCGCGGTGGACGTTTTCCCGGCCTGTTCCTCATGCCTTTCAGCTTTCCTGCCACAGCTGAATTCAACTCTCAGAATTGTTTCCTAAAGGCTCAATTCAACTGTAGCAGGCACATTCCTTCTTTTCCCTCTGGTTGTTATCCTGCCTGTATCTGCGGCCTTCTGATATCTCCCATCAGTTTCTTCGCGTCATAATCTACACCTTTTGTAAGGATCGCGTAGAATACCCGGATAACCTTGCAGGCTATCGCAACCACTGACTGCATCTTTTTCAGAGGATTTTCCGTTCGGCTCCGGTAATACTCATGGATTTCCCGAAACTCTGCATTCTTTCCTATTAGCGATATCGCTGCCTCATACAGCACGTATCTCAGACGTTTCCGCCCGCGGTAGCTGATCCGGCTTTCTCCGTTATGCTTGCCGGATTCATTCGCCACGATTGCATATCCCGCCAGTTTCTGCAGTTGTTTGGGGTTATCAAAACGTCCAATATCCCCAACTTCTGCAATAAATCCACTGACTGTAACCAGACCGATCCCTTGGATCGCCATCAGCTTATCAATATATGGGATCTCCTTTAGCTTTTCTTCTATACTACGGATCAGTTCCTCCAGCCTTGCCGTATATACATCCATGTCATTCAGCAGATTTTTTAATTCGATTCTCGCTGCTTCCGACGCTTCCTTGCTCCCAATGCTGTGCTCTGCGGCTGATACCAGGGTCTTTGCCCTCTTCATTCCAGCGCCTCTCAGCTTCGCATCCCGCCAGATTCGGTTTACGCCTTCTGCACCCAGCTTTATGATATCCTCCGGCAGCGGAGCTGCCTTCAGCACCATCCTGCCACTGACCGCTTTTAAATCCTTATATACATTTTTATATTCTGGAAAGTAGATGGAAAACCACCTTGCAGTCCGGTTCTTAATCCTTGTGAGCTCTTCCCGCGTTTGGAAGCGCAGATTAGAAAGACTCCTGATCTCTGCATAAATGCCGGCTGGTATATATGGATAGGAAAAACGTCCTTCATTGACCAGCGCTGCGATTGTTTTAGGATCTTTACGGTCATTCTTGTTCGGGTTGTTGTCGTCCAGTTCCTTTGATTTCTTCACATGGTGGGGATTTACGTGTACCGGCTTCATTCCGCTGTCCTGCAGGAATTTCCCTAACGCAAACCAGTAATGTCCGGTCGGCTCCATTCCGGGAATCACAGCAGTTTTGCCATGTTTTTCTGCGATATCCTTCACCCATGCTTTCAATGTCAGAAATCCGGCTTCCGTGTTACTGAATTCCAGCGGCTTTTTACTATACTCATAATTTCTCCAGTCAAAAGCCCTGGCATAATGAGTTTCACTTCCAACATCAATACCAACAATCAAAGTTTTTTCAGTAATGGATGCAATTTTTGCGTTCTGTGTGTTATAATTCATTTCAGATACCTCTCTGTTCAATAAGATTTTTACTAACCGCCAAAGTCAGTAATCTTATTTTACTCTGAGGTATTTTTTTCTCAACCTTCTTTCTTGGAATTTCCTATATTTGTATTATACAGGAAGCTCCTTCTTTGTGTATAATTTATTATAACAGATAGTGCAGAATAGTGTCTACTTTTATAGTATAGATCCAAATCGTTGGAACGATAAGAAATGTGGGGCGTGGCGGTTGCTATGACCTAAATTTTATAATGGCAAACAGAGAATGGAAGTAGTATAATCAAATGGAGAGATCAGGAGCGGGGGGATAACGTGAATAAGAAAACAGAAGAATCAAGAATTGCATACAATAAAATAGCATCTGAATATGATGCGTCAAGGGAAGGACAATATACAAGATTTCATATTATGGAACTATCTAACACTATAGATTTGCATGAGGGTAATGTTGTCCTTGATGTTGCATGTGGAAATGGAACTTTGTTGCGGGAATTATCGAAAAAAGCAAAAATCCAGGCAAATGGAATAGATATATCTGAGAACATGATTTGCTCTGCAAAGATGCGATACCCTAATATGAGTTTTGAGGTCAAACCATGCTATCCACTTGAATGGAGTAATGAAAGTATTGATATTATAACTGTATGTTGTGCGTTTCATCATTTTGACAATACGCAAGGCTTTGTAAATGAGTGCAAAAGAGTTTTAAAGAAAAACGGTACAGTGTATATAGCTGACCCTAATTTTGGAGCAGTAGTCAGATTTATAGCAAATAAATTATGGTTTCCCTTTTCAAAAAGTGGAGATGTAAGAATATACAGCGAAAAAGAGTTAAGGGAAATCTTTTACAATTGTGGATTTAAAACAGTGCAGGTTTATAGAAAAGGAAAAGGGGTGTTTCTTAAAGCTGAAAAATGAGCATCAAATTTTCGTCTGTAAGAAAGGCAGAATATTTTTCCTTAGTAATGATTTGAACATGGTGCTAGCGCCATGTAAGTTAATTCGGATAAGGAAAATGTGATAATGTGGCAGTTTACACTATTAAGCGAATTACCACATTTTTATAGCAAAATAAGCGGTTATGTGGTAATATATAGGGGCAAAGATAAAAACACAACGCAAGGTAATCTTGCAGAACTGGTAGGTAGTCCAGTCGCACCGATTTGGTGTAAGTAGCCCTCCCTCCTTAGGGTCGTCCGTTCTTTGTTCATTACAATCATTTTAAGGAGGAATTGTCATGGACAAAGTATCGGGCAGACTGACAGTATTTTTTGAGGAACCCTTTTGGGTGGGAGTGTTTGAACGTGTATCAGAGGGAAAGTTATCCGTGTGTAAGGTTACGTTTGGGGCAGAACCAAAAGACTATGAGGTTTATGATTTTGTTTTGAAGAATTACTATCGGCTGCGATTTAGTCCGGCTGTGGCAACTGATGTAAAAGAAGTAGGTCGCAATCCTAAACGGGTACAGCGTGAAGTGCGGAAACAGGTACAAAATACCGGGATAGGAACAAAATCACAACAGGCTTTGAAATTGCAGCAGGAACAGTTGAAAACGGAACGAAAGATTGTGAGTCGGGAGAAGAAGGAAGCAGAAAAACAGCGGCAGTTTGAACTGAAACGGCAGAAAAGGAAAGAAAAACATAGGGGCAGGTAATATTGCCCCAATTGCACTAGATTTGTAATCGGAAAGTGAGGAAAGTGGAAATGCCATATATTACGGTCGAAAGTGGAGCGTTATCAGACGAGCAAAAAGAGCTGCTGATTAAGCGATTGACAGAAGTTTCTTCTGAGATTATGAAAGTACCGCAGGAGTTTTTTGTTACCACAATTAAAGAGGTATCTGATAAAAATTTCGGTATAGGTGGCAAAACGATTGATATAGTCAAGGAAGAATATATAAAGAAACATCAATAGTTTACGGTATGTGAAATGAGAGGAATTGAGTATTATGAATGACCAAACGCAGGAAATGAGAGAATATATTAAATTTTGGACAAAATTTTCTCAAAAAGCAGAAGAAATTCTGCATGAATACAATAACTTGTCAGATGAAAATAAGAAGAAAGCTAGCACAGAAGCACAACAGATATTTATGGCTCAGGGAATTGCCGGAGTTATGGAATTTACCAGAAATATGGCGTTGAAAAATATTTAAAAGATGATCCAGAAACAAAATTTGTAAATTTATCATAAGTTATGTAGTATTGGCATAAAATTTTAATGGAAAGTTTTATTGACTTTTCTCTTTGTGCTTGTTAGAATGTAGGTACAAAGAAAGTTTACCACTGACCGATATGTGGTATATAAATGGTCGGGTTGAAAGTTTACCGCTGACCAATATGCGGTATATAAGTGGTTGGGTCGAAAGTATAGTCCTTCGCCGCAAGGTGGGGGACTTTTTTCCGTAGTGAGGTTGGAACGAATGAAGAAAACAGGGTTTTATATTATAAAAGACAAGTTTTTTGAGGATATGTCTGATCCATATCTCAAAGGCAACAAGGCAGGAAATAGACCGCACTATTATTGCTTTGAAGATACAAGCAGAGGAATTTATTGGATGATACCCTTGTCCAGCCAGATTGATAAATATAAGCGAATTGTAGAGAAGAAAGAGAAAGCAGGAAAGCCCTGTGATATTATCCATATTGTGAAATTGGATGATAGCAGGCAAAGTGCGTTTTTGATACAGGATATGTTTCCAATATCAGATGAGTACATAGAGCGAGAATATACCATAGCCGGAAATCATTTGATGCTGACAAGTGAGCATACTGCTAAAGAGATTGAACAGAAAGCAAAAAAGGTTATGGGTATGCTGAAGCGTGGTGTAAAATTTATGCCAACGCAGCCGAATGTGATAGCCATATTAGAAAAGTTGAAGCAGAGCAAATAGTTGTTCTTTAGGGGCGTTAATTACATGGTGCTAGCACCATGTAGATATGGCAGTCAAGGGGAAAATCTGTGATACCTGTATGATACCTGTTGGTAGTGTAAAATAGTTTGTGTCTTTGGAAAAAAATGGCTCCTTTTAGGTAAGAATTCAGATATGACAATTCTTATCGAAAAGGAGTATTTTTATGGCGGTAGCTAAGGAGCAAATTCGACAGATTATTTCTGAAAACAACATTTCCAGCGTTGCGGATGTCTATTCCCTGCTTAGGGAAAGCTTTAAAGACATCCTGCTGGAACTCATGGAAGCGGAACTGGACGCTTCCCTCGGTTATGAAAAAAATCAGAAGGGAGATTTGGCCACTTCCAACAAACGGAATGGCCATTCTCCTAAGACCCTGAAAAGTCAGTATGGGGAATTCCAGGTAGTAAATGGTAAACCACTTGTCCTACGGTTAAAAATTGCCGCTCTTCCGAGCGGCTGTTCAATCACTTGCTTCGTTTTTTACAGCTTTTTGGTAACTTATCTGACCATGGAACCAAGTCGCTGATATAGTCTTCCGGTTTGTCATCCAGATGCAGCAGCATCTGTTCCAAAACAT
>CAJTHL010000047.1 GCA_910576205.1 Clostridia bacterium
CTGATTTACACGACGAATGCAATCGAAGGGTTCAACCGCCAGCTGCGGAAAGTGACCAAATCCAAAACCGTGTTCCCCACCGACGACAGCCTGTTAAAAATGCTGTACCTGGCAACGATGGACATCACAAAGAAATGGACGGGCCACCGCCAGGACTGGGGCCAGATTCATTCCCAGCTGGAGATTTATTTTGAGGAGCGCTTATCTGGCAGGAATCTGTAAAGGAGATTTTAAGGAGCTGCATTGACAGGGATAAAATTCCTTGTATAATACAGACAAGGGCAGAACCAAAAGACCGGCTCTGCCCGCTTGTAACTATTCATAAATCTTATGTCAGTTTTTTGGATTTACACAAAACTTGAAACGGTCTCCCCGTCCGCCGCTGGGGGAAATTCTACCCATGAATATGAACTGTCTAATCAACTGAATACTGCTTACAATTCCTCTGCGCCCGTCTGCAATTTTGTAGACGGGCGTTTTGTGTTCCCCCGGCAAAATTTTTTCAAAAAGTTTGCAAAATCACCGCCTATTCGGGGGTGCGCGGTTTTGAGGGGTTATGAAAGGGGACATCAGAAAAAATCACCCGCTTTCGCGGCTGCAAAAGGAGGTGAGAACATGAATGAACCGAACCGTACCCAATGGCAAATCCGTTGTGCTTTTAATGGCTTTTGCAAACAGGCATTGAAGCGCGAAGCAATGAACGCCCACAGGGACACAAAGCGGCAGCAGTCAAGGGAAGTAACATTCTCCGACCTGTCACCACTGGAAGAAAGCCAGCTTGTTACCTACGACAAATATTTTGCAGATGATGAAGCTGAACAGTCTTTCATTATTCCATATAAAAATATATAAAACCCCTGCAAGCAGCATATCCACACCACTTACAAGGGTTCTTCTTCATATTGCTATTCGCTTGTTTTCGACAAATTTCTACTGATCATCTGCTTTGCGAACTTTTTGACGAAATGCCGGATTTATGCGGGGTTGAGGGGAAATCTGTCTTTGGGTTACCAGTTTTTTAGTTGGTAAAGATTTTTTGCCTTTTGTTTTCTTCTCCGAATCAACTGATTTCGGAAGTTGGTAAAATCGCTTTGAAAGTTGGTAAACAACGGTTTCTTTTATAAAAGGAATAGCCACAAACTAATTTTGATCATTTTTCAGCAAAGAAAAACTATTTTCTCAGCATCTTTGCATATTGAGTTTTTCTTCTTCCAATATTTTCAAAATCGTTTGCTTATTTTGCTATTATTCTTAAGATTTCTATTAAATTGTGAATTTCCAACTATCTAAGCAATATCTTAATTATTCCGTAGAATTTTTATTTTTCTCTGCATTATCTTTCAACTCAATTTTCCGCTTTCTTTTCTCCGCCTCTCCAGCTGTCAAATATTTTCGGATAAGCACCCAACTCTTTCCACTCGCTTCATCTGCAATATATATATCCCCAGAAGTTTTTGATTCATCATCCCATTCCACACTCGTAATAATAAAATCTCTCATTTCTGTTTCACTATATAATTCAAATATTGCTCCTAATAAAGTAGCACTGATAGGGCCCTCAAAAAAATTCATTGACACTTTTTCTTTTCCAAGTATATCTTCTATAGAATAAGATTTTATGTTCAACCCGTTTACATGAAAATGTTCAAACGGATGATTCCACCTTATTCCTTTTCTCTCCAAAAGGCCCACTCTTAATTCAGACAAAAAAACTATATCTTCATGCGGGAAATCTGCTGCCGGATCAAATGTTACTCCTAAAATATCTTCTAATTGTTTTAATGTAGTCCACAAATCTAACGCCGTTTCAATTTGTTCATTATCAAACTGATTATCAGTAGTAATAGATGCCGTCTGCTTTTTCCCGTTTATGCTTGCTGTTCCATTATAAAGTCCCTTAAACACATTAAGTGCTGCTATTGCATCGGACACTCTCTTTGCCTTTGTTGGAGTTACTGAATATTTTATTTTTGATTTTTTATTCTCTTTTTCATTTATGATTACTACCATTTTTAGTGCAGGAAAATCTATATTAGACAGCATAATCTCATCCATGCTCTCGCAGGGTTGACGTTTTATATTTAATATTACTTCATTTCCTTCAACTGTCTTGATTGTAATTGGAATAGGGGCAGGAAATGGCTCCGGATACATATAACATTCGCTTATCTCTACCGGGTCTGCTAATGGATTATGCATGGTCTGCTCAATCGGTATTTGCTTCTCTCCATTTCCTATTCTCATATTTTTTACTGGAATACGCCTTTGTGTCCGATAAAAATATTCTAACCAGTATTCTTTTGGTATATCCTTTAAAATATTCTTCAACTCATCATCTAATTGACCATACTCAACATTTAGAATTATTTCTTGTCCTAATTCTTCCAGTCTTGGACCAACTACAATTCCATTTTCAGAATCTCTATAGCAACAAAAATTACTTGGTAAATCCTGATTTATAAGCTCCAATATTTCCTGTGGCACCTGTTGCCCCGCATCATTATTATTAAATACATCATCAAAATCTACAATCATACCAAATCCTCCGTAAATCTCATACTAACCTCTATTCTTGATATCAAAAAATACTTCTGTGAATCCCCTAATGGCAATTCCTTAATTATCTCAATTATACGTTTTAATGCTACTTCATCTGGCACAATAATATAGCGAATATCTTCCCAATCGAATTTAATCCATGTTTCCGGATGCGATAATAATGCTTTAGAGTAATAGCTTTTAGCATTTTCAGTTGCTGCATTTTCAGCCAAGATCAATTTTAAATCCTTGGGAAAATTCTCTGTAGGAATATAACGCCACTCACATTCATCTTGAAAAACATACGGTCTTTCCTCTCCCTCTATCTTCTCCATCCCAGAAATTGGCTTCATATACATAATAGCACTCATAAGATAATTTAGTAACACCTTATCTTCAGGATGTACTTTTTTCCCTGTATTATAATAATCTGAAAAAGCACTTTTAAAATCATTCACCAATGCGGAATCTGGATTCATATAGTGTATTGGCTGCACTCTAAACTTATTAATGATAGCATGTTTATCCAAAGCAATACCATATCTCCCATAATGTGACATATGTCCGCCAACTTTTGCTAATGGGATATCGCAAAAGCATGTCATTGGAAATGCAATTTTATGTAACCCTTCAATTTTCAAATAGAGCAAAGGTTCTATCACATATCTAGGAATAATAGCCTTGTTTGTCAATATCATTTCCAAATATTCCAATTCTTTCATATAATTACACAAAATATTTGCACTATTATTCCATTTTAATTTAGCTGGTATTTCTATTGTACCTTGCAATTGTATTGAATTTCCCAATATATTTGATTCCTTTCATAATTCTTATATATTACACTGTATTCGGAAACAAAAATACATACAAATCGTTCCCTGTCACTTTCTCAATCTAAATATTATCCCTTAAAACATCACCCTGATTATAGCGCTTCCTCTTAGCTACCACTATCTCACTTTTCCAACTTTTTTCTACTTATTCCAAAAGTACTTCTAAAACAGTCTCATCATATTTCTTAAGTGATGATATAACACTCAAATCATAGATATCCTTTACAATCTTTTAGCCTTTCAATCAGTTCCTCAGCATCCCTGCATATTTAATTTTTTCCGCTTCCGGCACCTTCAACGCCTCTATTGCCTGTTCGGCCGTCAGCTTCAAAGATTCAATCAAATTCCGGATTGCATTTAACGTTGTCGTTTCTGTACCACGTTCCACTCCAATTGCGATCCCTCTCTCCTATCCATTTGAACGCCGAATCTCTTTTATTAGAAATTCGTAACTTGTATAAAATTTATTATCCATTATCAACCTCAATCAATGTCTTTTACTGCAACATGCACGAAACATGCACGAAATTTATAACACTATCGGCCAGCTTTATTTTCATGATATGTCTACTCTGCTGCTTAAAACAATTTCAACAATTGAACGTACTTTGTCTGATCCACATCCGAATACCTCTCCCCAAAAATCTTAAACCGATTTTTGTCATTCTGATAAAATCCCAAAAGCTTCGGTCGGTCCTCGCATTCCAAATACACGATTCCCCCACCTATGTCTCTCTGGACTCGCCCCAATATTTCAAACGCATCATCCATCAAAGCATTTCCGGACAACTCCAGATTCCCTTTAAATCCATAATTTTTCCCAAACTGCGCGATTAAAAAGGCGGACACTGTGTAGGAGTTTGTATTTCCATCCAACTGTGCATATCTGGACAGTTTTCTTCTCATCGTCAAAGAAATATCTGCATTTCCAATTTCTACTGCCTTATGGGTTAAAGTAAAGATTGCTGCAATCTCGCCCTCTGCATCCATAAGGAAATATGTAATGGACATTTTCTTTTTTGCAAATTCAATCGCATTATGCCATACAAAATTTTCAATTTCTTTATTAATCGGACAAGAAAAATCGGAGAGAATTGCACTTAAGTTCTCCTCTCCGATTGCTTCCAACATATCCAATATATTGACTACTGTATATTCCTTCATTTTATCGAACCCTCTTGGACATCAATCTCCGTATCTCATCTATATTTGTCATCTGGCGGCTCACCTGTGCGGATGGCTCTCTTTTGGGATCATCTGCCGAAGCATCAAGAGCCTTGATAAAGGATTCAATTTTTTTCGGATCAGTAATCTTTACATTGGTCAGTATACTGGATGTAGCCATTCTATCGCCTCCTCTTCAACAAAACACTTGTTTTCCTGTTTTTATTCTTATCTTATCATCTCCGGACTCTTTTTTCAATCAGTTTATGCAATTTTCAGATTCTGAATCATCTGCTGTCACTTTGCAATTATTTACTATTTTAATATATGCACCTCACTGAAGTGTCTGCACCATCCCAGAATTGTCCATTTCTCCCAATTCAGCAACCTCCATAGCCTTTCCAAACTTCCCAATTTCCCCCTGATACTTCTCATCCGCCACATGAGTATCAATGTCAATCGTTATACTGTAATGTTGATCTCCATGATGCTCTGCACCACCTTCGGCTGCATATCTGCCCCAAAGCATCAGCTGCAGAATATGTGACATATGGTCGGGAAATATAAATCCTCAAAATACAATGTTATCATAGTATTGATTTACATGTTCCATTGTGAATACTAATATTTTTAATTTCATGTTGCCTCACCGTTTATATTTCAATCAAAAGATAGTGTCAAGATTTTTTCGCAAATTTAATTTCCACCGTTTGGCAGCCGGTAGTCAGCCGGCTGTGATATCAGACAGCAGTTCCTCCTCCGGTTTGGAGAGGTGATCCATGTTCATATAACGACGGGTGCCCC
>CAJTHL010000048.1 GCA_910576205.1 Clostridia bacterium
GGCCACCTTCTGGCAGTCCGGGGAAGGGGAGGCAAGGCAGAAGTTGAAGCGCTTGTCGCTGCCCGGCACGTCCATCTTGAAGTCCCCGAAGGTCCCCCGCAGGCAGGCGAACCGGGCTTTCCCTTCCATGTCCCGGCCTACAAATACGCAGTTGTGGTAGCGGAAGCTCTCATAGAGGGAGCCGTCCCGCAGGCAGCGGCTGATGATTCCGCCGTCAATCCCCCGGCCTTGCAGGTAGCCCATGACCCTTGTGGCGTAGCGGCCCGGCTCCGGCAGCTCAAAAGGCTTTGGCGGTGGAACATCTACCGGCTGGGAAAGAAAAGGGGAGGCGCCTCCGCCGCAGAGCGTCTCCACAGCGGAGACGAAATCCTGCCCCCGCACCTTTATGAGATAGTCCAGGGCGGTCCTCCCGCCCATGTTCCGGCTGCACCAGTGCCATTTGCCGTTGGAGATCACCAGGCTGTCATGGCTCCTGGTCCGGTATTCCCGGGGGCCGGACTTTTTTAGCTCGCCCGGCTCATAGGCCTGTAGGTAGGAAAGCAGGTCCCACCGTTTCGCCTCCGCGATCTGTTCCTCTGTCACCCCGGCATGGCGCACCTCCTTCCTTTCTGCACGGGGTCCGGGCCTCGGGCCAGCTTGGCCCGAAGCCTACCGCCCCTCATGGGAAGGCCCTTCCCTGTCCTTGCGGGGAGCGGGCGGGGCCTCCCTGAATTGTCTGATGGCCTCCAGTATGGAGCGTGTTTCCTCCTTCTCGTTTTGGGCCGGGGCCCCGCATATCCGGTATTCCTCCGGTATGTCCTCCCGCCCGGCGTGGCATTCCCGGAAAGGCTCCCCGTTCCGAAGCACATAGCCGCCAGGGACGAAGCTCCCGGTAGAGTTCAGGTCAATGTCCCGCCCGTAGGCCTCGTAATCGAAATAGTCCCGGATATGTTCGGGGATGTCGATTGCGCCGATCTCCTCCACGCAGTAGCGCCCGAGGGCCTCGTCGTCCCCAATCCCCGGATAGAAGTCATAGCAGTCCAGGTTCTGCGCCAGGTTGATCAGATCCCCGGCCCCGTCCGTATGCTCCCCGAAGGCCATTGCGGCCTCGAATTTCTCCAGCTCGCCCCGTTCCCACACTTCCTCCAGCACATGCGCCAGATAGTTGAGCTCGTCCAGGCCGGCGTACTCGTCCAGACAGTCATACAGCCCCAGCACGTCGCTGTCATAGCTGGTGATGAAATACTCCCCGTACCGCTCCCCGTCTATGCCAATCCGGGAGAACAGGGCCCGCACTTCCTCCGTGGTCGTGGGGAAGCGCAGGGTCTCCCCGGCCTCCACGCCAAGCTCCGGGTAAAGGCCGGGGTTCGTCACATAGGCTTCAAACATTTCCGCAGGTTCCCTCCTTTCCGGCCAGGGCTTCGTAAATCCCGGCCATGATGTAGTCGGCGCAGGGGAGGGCGATAGAGTTCCCCAGCGCCTTGTAGCGGGCAAGGGGCCGTATCTCCACGCCCTCCGCCCCGTATGCCGTCCAGCCCTCCGGGAGCCCCATAAGGCGCTCGCTTTCCCGTTCCGTCAGAAACCGCACGCAGCCGCCCTCCGGGTCGTCCTCGAACCAGAAGGCGAAGGGCGTCAGGTCGCTGGCTAAGAGAGTGGGAAAAGGGTCAGCTGGCAGTCCGAAGCTGTTTTGGAAGGCCGCCTGCTCCTTCCTTTTGGACGCTCCCCGCATACGGAAGCACTGGAAGGGCCGGACGACGGGTACGCGCCCCCCTGCTTCAATAAAAGGCGTTCTATCTCCGCCGGGGGAGGGCAGCCCGCCCGGCTCGCAAGGTTCAGGAAGCGGGAGCAGTGGACGGGGCTTAAATAGTATCTCTCCGGCACGCCTCCCTCCAAAATCCGCCACGATGAAAATCCGCTGCCTTCTCGCCAGCCGCCTGGCTCCTGCCCAATACTGGGCGTCCATGAGCCGCCAGCACAGGTCAGGCGTTCCCCCTCGCACCATTCCGGCCCCCGCCCATCTTCCAGAAGGAGGCATTGGAACCTCGGCGTCCGTGAAGGCGGATAGGACGGCTCTAAAATCCATCCGGTCGTTTGTAGAAAACGCTCCCATGACGTTTTCCCAAACAGCGATAACTGGATATACATGTCTTGTCGCATCCCTCATTTCCTGTATGATACGCATGGCCTGGTAGAAGAGGCTGGACTTCGCCCCGCCAAGGCCCTTGCGGTTCCCGATCAGGGAAAGGTTCTGGCAGGGGGAGCCGAAGGTTATCACATGGACGGGAGGGACCTTCCCCCCGTCCAGCTTCGTGATGTCCCCCAGGTGCAGCATGTCGGGGAAGTGCCTCTTTGTGATGGAGACCGGGGCCTTCTCGATCTCGCTGGCCCACACCGGGCGTATGCCGCAGCGTGAGGCCGCAAGGGGGAATACCCCTATCCCGTCAAAGAGGCTCCCCAGCTTAATGTCCGCCGCCATCCTTCCCCAGCCCTTTCACGGCCAGGATTCCGTCAAGGGTGGTGGCGGCTATTCCCAGCCGCCCGGCCACCGCGATGTCGTTCTTCACGTCCTCGTCCACGTCCCCGCCGCAGACCACAAGCACATGGGAGCGCCGGAGCAGGTCCCGACGCATGTCAATCCCGGCCTTGTGCTCTTCGGGTATGCTGTCGTTGAGGAACAGCGGCATGTAGAGGACGGGGCAGACGGGGGAGAAGCCCGCCTCGTATGCCATGCGGCTGTAGCGGGCCCCCATCTCTGTGTTCGTGTCCGGTTCGCCGCACCATGCGGCGGTGATGTACGCTAAAGGTCGTTTCAATCTTTTTCCCTCCGTTTCTGTTCTGGTTTTTCCGTGCCAGCCGTACTGGCCCCGCATAGGTCCTCGGGCCAAGTTGGCCCGAAGCGGCCCCTACTTCTCCGGCTGGGCCTTCTTTTTCTCCGGCTTCGCCATTTCCTTCTGCTGGCTCTTCCAGTCGTCCAGAAGTTTGATGATCTGGTCCTTCATTTCCCTCGGGGTGGTCTCTTTCCCGAAATACTTCCCAAGCTCCGCTCCTGTCAGAATCACTTTGTCTACCTCCTTCTTGTCCTCCATCATTATCCCGTCGATCACGTCCCCGTTGAGGACCCCCTTCTGGTCAAGCTCCCTCATGCGCTGGGCCTGGGAGAGCGAAGGGCTGGACTGCTGGCTCTCAATGGCGACGGCGATGTACTGCTGGTTTTTCGGCTTGATGTACGAGAGCTCCACCGCCGGGGTGAACTTGACCTGCCCTTCGTCCATCATCTTTTGCAGGTCGGGCACAAGGTCGTTGAGCTTGATGTAGCGCTGCACCTGCTTGACGGTCATCTTGTTGCGCTCGGCCACGATCTCGTTGGAGCGTTTCCCGGCATCCTTCGGGTCAATCTGGCCCGAAGTGAAGTTCTTGGCCCCCTGGTGCTTGATGGCCTCAAGCTGCATTTTCAGGGCCTTGGCCCGCTCGCTGGGGAGGATGTTCTCCCTCTGGTTCGTGTTGTCCTCCACCATCTGCGTGATGGCCTGCTCGTCCGTCAGGTTGCGGATGATACACGGCATGTCTGCGTAGCCCGCAAGCTCGCTGGCCTTCTGGCGGCGGTGGCCGGAGACAATCTCATAGCCGCCGTCCTCACGGGGCCGGACGATGGCCGGCTGGGTCACGCCCTTGTCCTTCACGCTGGAGACCATGGCCCGCATTTCCTCGTCGTTGCGGACCTGGAAGGGATGATCCTTGAAGGCGTGGAGCTCGGACAGCTTCAGGTAGACGATCTGCTCGTCACCGCGCCGGGGCGCCTCCTGGGGCTGTGCCGGTCCGGCCTGTACGGGGGATTTTGGCTGTGGCGCCTGCCCGTCCGCTCCCGGCGGTGTCTTTGCCGGTTCCTGGGGCTGGGACGTTTTTTCTGCCCTGGCTTCCTTTCCAGCCGGTGGGGATTTCTCCTTTTTCGCGGCCGCGGTTGTTTTCTGTCCCGCCTTTTCCTTCTTTGCCGCAGGCTCCTTCTTCGTGGGAGCCGCCTTGTCCTTTGCCTCTTTCGTCCCTTTGGCGGCTTCTTTTTCGGGAGAAGTGGGAGCCGCTTTGCCGGGTGCTTTCCCGTCCTGCCCGGGAGGGGCTTTCTGCGCCTCCTTCTTCCCCGCCATGATTTCGGAGAAGTTGTAGAAGGACACGTTGGGGGCCTCCTTACCTTCCGGGGTCTCCACCTTCTGCTCTTTGGGAATCTCCGGTTTCTTTTCTTCCTTCGCCGGGGCGGCCTTTTCCGGCTCCTTCGCCTCCTTTTCCGGGGCAGGCTTTTCCGGTTCCTTTGCTGCCTTTTGCGGGGCGGTCTTTTCCGGCTCTTTCGCCGCTTTTTGCGGAGCGACCTTTTCCGGTTCCTTTTCCGCTTTTTCCGGAGTGGCCTTTTCCGGCTCCTTTACCGTTTTTTCCGGTGCGGCGGCTTCGGGCGCTTTCTGCGCCTTCCCCGGAGCGGGGGAGCCGCCCGCCTCGGGCTGCGCCGGATCTTTGTCCGGACCGTCTGCGCCAGTCAGGTTTTTCGATTTTTCATCGACCATTCGCAATACCTCCTTCTTGGTTTTCTGGCATGAAAAAAGAGCTTGACCTCTCTTGTCAAGCCCCGGTAGTTGGGTTGCCTCCTTTCCCTGCGCCCATGAAAAAACCGCCCTTCGTTGTGAAAGAGCGGTTTTTCAGTAGGTTGGCAGTCCATTATTTTGTTTTTTTATATGTATCCCTTTGTACACTGTTGCAA
>CAJTHL010000049.1 GCA_910576205.1 Clostridia bacterium
TCCAGGCTGAAGCCTCCGTAAAAGGCGGTGGAGGGCCGAACGCACATCCGTTGAAAAGGGTGGCGATGAGGTGTGGGTAGGGGAGAAATTCCAATCGAACCCGGAGATAGCTGGTTCTCCTCGAAATAGCTTTAGGGCTAGCCTCGGTTTAGTCTGCTGGAGGTAGAGCACTGAATTTCCTAGGGGGCGTCAAAGCTTACCGAAGAATATCAAACTCCGAATGCCAGACAGATGATGACCGGGAGTCAGACTGCACGAGATAAGTTGGGCAGTCAAAAGGGAAAGAGCCCGGACCTGCGGCTAAGGTCCCCAAGTGCGTGTTAAGTGGAAAAGGATGTGGGATTTCAAAGACAACCAGGACGTTGGCTCAGAAGCAGCCATACATTGAAAGAGTGCGTAATAGCTCACTGGTCGAGAGGTCCCGCGCCGAAAATGTCCGGGGCTGAAACACGCCACCGAAGCCCGGGGATGTGCATAAGCACATCGGTAGAGGAGCATTCTTAAAGGGAAGAAGCAGTACCGGAAGGAGCTGTGGACGTTTAAGAAGAGAGAATGCCGGAATGAGTAGCGAGACGGGGGTGGGAATCCCCCGGGCCGAATATCCAAGGTTTCCAGGGTAAAGCTGATCTGCCCTGGGGAAGCCGGGGCCTAAGGCGAGGCCGGGAGGCGTAGCCGATGGACAACAGGTGGAAATTCCTGTGCTGTCTTATAACAGAACTGCGGGGACGCGTGTGGAAAGCGTGAGCCGGGAATGGAAAGCCCGGTGCAAGCGGAGGAGGGACCGGAAAGGCAAATCCGTCCGGTAATAACCCGGAGCCGTGATGCGGAGCGAACACAAGTAGCGAAGCACGTGAGCCATGCGCCAAGAAAAGCCGCTATAGCTTATAAGACACCCGTACCGTAAACCGACACAGGTGGATGAGGAGAGAATCCTGAGGCCGACGGAAGAAGCATTGTCAAGGAACTCGGCAAAATGGTCCCGTAACCTAGGGAGAAGGGACGCCTCTGAGAAGAGGCCGCAGAGAACAGGCTCAAGCAACTGTTTAGCAAAAACACAGGTCTATGCGAAACCGGAAGGTGAGGTATATGGGCTGACGCCTGCCCGGTGCCGGAAGGTTAAGGGGAGATGTTAGCGGAAGCGAAGCATTGAACTTAAGCCCCGGTAAACGGCGGCCGTAACTATAACGGTCCTAAGGTAGCGAAATTCCTTGTCGGGTAAGTTCCGACCCGCACGAAAGGCGTAATGATTTGAGCGCTGTCTCGACAATGCATCCGGTGAAATTGAAGTGCCAGTGAAGATGCTGGCTACCCGCGCCAGGACGGAAAGACCCCATGGAGCTTTACTCCAGCCTGATACTGGGATCCGGTATTGCATGTACAGGATAGGTGGGAGGCGAAGAAAGGGTGACGCCAGTTGCCCTGGAGCCGCTGTTGGGATACCACCCTTGCAGTACTGGGTTTCTAACCAGCCGCCGTAAGCCGGCGGTGGGACAATGTCAGGCGGGGAGTTTGACTGGGGCGGTCGCCTCCGAAAGGGTATCGGAGGCGCCCAAAGGTTCCCTCAGAATGGTTGGAAACCATTCGCAGAGCGCAAAGGCAGAAGGGAGCTTGACTGCGACACCGACGGGTGGAGCAGGTGCGAAAGCAGGGCTTAGTGATCCGGTGGTATTAAGTGGGAATGCCATCGCTCAACGGATAAAAGCTACCCTGGGGATAACAGGCTTATCACTCCCAAGAGTTCACATCGACGGAGTGGTTTGGCACCTCGATGTCGGCTCATCGCATCCTGGGGCTGTAGCAGGTCCCAAGGGTTGGGCTGTTCGCCCATTAAAGCGGTACGCGAGCTGGGTTCAGAACGTCGTGAGACAGTTCGGTCCCTATCCGGCGTGGGCGCAGGATATCTGAGAGGAGCTGTCCTTAGTACGAGAGGACCGGGATGGACCGGCCGCTGGTGGATCTGTTGCACCGCCAGGTGCATGGCAGAGTAGCCAAGCCGGGACGGGATAAACGCTGAAGGCATCTAAGCGTGAAGCCCCCCTCAAGATGGGATATCCCATTCTTAAGAGGAAGTAAGACCCCTTGAAGACGACGAGGTAGATAGGGCGGAGGTGGAAGTGCAGCAATGCATGGAGCTGACCGTTACTAATCGGTCGAGGGCTTGACCAGAGAGTCTGTGGAAGGAGGAAAACGGAAGCAGGCAGGAAGTCATGGTAAGAGGGATGTAAGGTTTCGGAGAGGATTCAGTATGTGATTTTGAAGGTGTATGGGAAGAGGAAGGCCCTGGAAGAGAGGGAAAGAGAATAGTCCTCGATAGCTCAATGGTAGAGCACGCGGCTGTTAACCGCGGGGTTGTAGGTTCGAGCCCTACTCGGGGAGTTTGAAAAACCTTGTAAACATCGGTGTTTGCAAGGTTTTTATTTTTTCCCACATAACATAAAATGATTGATAAGATTATAATATTATATGCAGAGTTTATTTCAATATATGTTTAAATCAGAATAGATTAGTAGCAAACAACATATTGGAAGAGAAATGAAAATTTTTAAAGATACAGGTCTTATGAAACAATCTGTTCATTTCGGATGGCAGGATAAATATTAGGCATTATATGGGTTAAGAGAAGGATATAAAAATAGTGCTGATGAATTAGTTGAAATAGTATTGGATAACGGCAATGATCCTAAAATACTTGATACGTTTATATTTCCGATATTGTTTTCTTATCGGCATTCTTTGGAAATTTCTTTAAATATTCTCTTAACGAGATAAACTTGCAAGAGATAAGGAAGATGTTGCAGGAACTACAGGAAGCCAATCAAAAGGGAGATGAAATTAAGAATAATGTACGACAAGTGGATCAAAATGCGAAAGTTTGGCGTTATTTGATTAGAATGGGTGACAGCCTGTATTTTACATGTGGGCATTCCACTGATTATAGGGTTTTATAAAAAGATTAACACTTTTGAAAAGAATTTGAAGCATCATTGATTGAAAATTGGGATAAAAAAGCAAAAAGAAAAAGGATTCGTGAACAGAGCAGAATGGAGAATAATACTCTGGATTTTTGTGAAGAACAGAATGATACCTTTTACTATACAGATGGTTACACTTCTGGTGGCGCACCTTATGGAGTTACTTGGGAGGAAATCGGACTGCAATATGATATAGGAGAATTTAATAATAAAGGGTAAGATAAAGAAAGTTAGCCGAAATTTTAAAGTGCTTGGATCGGAGAACATATGATATGACGTTACAGCAATTAAAATATATGATAATCATAGCAGAAAGAGGTTCTATTACAGAGGCGGCAAAGGAACTGTATATTTCTCAGCCGAGTCTTTCTGGTGCAGTTAAAGAAGTGGAAAAGGAAGCTGGAATCACAATTTTCAGCCGTTGCCGGGCAGGTGTGGCATTGACAAAAGAAGGGATGGAGTTTTTAGGGTATGCAAGGCAGGTTGTGCAGCAGATGGAACTGCTGGAATCAAAATATATTAACAAAAAGCCTGCAAAACAGAGGTTTTGCGTTTCCACACAGCATTATACCTTTACGACAAATGCATTTGTGGAACTGATACAACGTTTTGGACAGGAGAGATTTGAGTTTATCCTGAATGAAACACAGACGCATCAGATTGTAGAAGATGTGCGGAACAGGTTCAGTGATTTAGGAATCCTTTATCTTTGCGACAGCAATGAAAATGTGTTGAGAAAGTTATTTGAAGAATATAATCTGAATTTTCATGAATTGTTTACGGCAACGCCCCATATCTTTATCAGTAAAAACCACCCGTTGGCAAAATGCGCATCTGTCAGGCTGGATGACTTGAAGCCATATCCCAGGCTTAGTTTTGTGCAGGGGACTTACGAATCTTCCAATTTTTCTGAAGAGCTTTTCAGTAATGAACCTGCGGAAAGAAGTATCAAAGTCAGTGACCGTGCGGCTATTGTAAATCTGATGATTGGAGTGGAAGGCTATACAATTTCAAGTGGTATTTTTCCCAAATATCTGCAAGGTGATTCTATTGTTTCTATTCCGCTTAAGGAAGATGAGGTAATGCATATTGGCTACATACTGAACAAAGACAAAGAATTGTCGGAATTGGGAGAGATTTATGTTGAAGCTTTAAAGCAGTATAGATATAAAAATAAGTAAACCATAGGTTCAACCTATGCAATAGCATAAAAAACAGATATTACCTATTATATGACATTCCGTGCTAAGATATAAAAACGGAAAGGGGGCATAAAAATGCCGGGTTATGTATTAGGTAATTTTTTAATTTATTCTGTTATCAATGCGTTTACGCCGGGGCCGGGAAATATTTTAGCGTTAAATACAGTAACAAACTATGGATATAAAAAAGGAAGACCGCTTTTTTGGGGGATTTTTGCAGGATATTATGTTGTGCAGATTATATGTGCAGTTTTTGTTTTTGGAGTAAGTACCTTTTTGCCCAATATGCTTGGTATTATGAAATACATAGGAGCCGCTTATATTTTATGGCTTGCGTTGGTAGTGTAAAATAGTTTGTGTCTTTGGAAAAAAATGGCTCCTTTTAGGTAAGAATTCAGATATGACAATTCTTATCGAAAAGGAGTATTTTTATGGCGGTAGCTAAGGAGCAAATTCGACAGATTATTTCTGAAAACAACATTTCCAGCGTTGCGGATGTCTATTCCCTGCTTAGGGAAAGCTTTAAAGACATCCTGC
>CAJTHL010000050.1 GCA_910576205.1 Clostridia bacterium
TGATACCTTCTGGAAAAGAAGAAGGTCCGTGTCGGCCGCGAAGGCCAGCATGTCCCTCTCGTTAAATTCCTCCGGGAGCTTCCCGTGGAAGGTGGGGCGCGTGTCCCCGTTCCCGTCTGTTTTGTAGCGGCGCGGAGCCCGTCCCGGCATGGTATCCCTCCTTTCCGGCTTCGGGCCAGGTTGGCCCGGAGTCCCTTAGTGCGCTCCCCATATGGACTTCGAGAGGCTCCCGGTCTTGAAGAGGACGAAGCACAGCAGCACCGTGTACCCCACGCAGGTCCAGATGGCCCCCATCAGGTCGCCGCCCGTGGCGATACCCTGCACCAGAACGGCGTAGATTGCCATGCAGACCATGATAAGCATCCCCTGGAACCCCACGGCGAAAAGGGACTTGAAATAGTTGTGCCCCATGTGCCCGGCCTCCCGGTTGGCGATAGTGGCGAAGGGGATAGGGGCAAGGCTGGTCATCAGGTAAATTTCTATCATGCGCCCATAGACAATGACGAACACCACGATATTCAGGGCCGTCATGGTGAACTGCACGAAGAAGGATTGCAGGAATATCCCCAGCAGGGTGCCAAGCTCCATTGCCTCAAGCTGGGCCTGCATGTTCTCCAGCGCCTCCGGCGTGACGGCGGTGGAGCCCTGTATCAGCCCCGCCGACTGCTGCACTACATGCTGGGACACGTCAAATACCGCCATGACGATATTGAAGGTGTTGGAGAGCACCAGCACGGCGGCGAAGGTCTTGAAGATCCATTTAAAGAAAATCCAGGTGTCGAAGTTGTGGAGGTTGTTGTGGTCCACCAGCATCTGGATGAGCTCATAGGTCATCACGAATGTCAGCACCAGCCCCGCTATGGGGAGGATGACGGTTTCGGAGAGCTGGCGTATCATGGAGAACACCCCGGCGTTCCATGCCGCCGGGGTCATCCCTACCTGTGCCGCGATCTCTCCGACCTGCTCGTTCACCCCCGTGAAGAGCCCGCCGAGGTTCTCCATGATACCCCCGACCAGAAGGGCTTTGAGCCATTCCGTGATGGCGTCGAAGATACTTTGCATAGGTCACTCCTTTGGGAAACTTAAAACAGGTCAGCCAGCAGCGGGATCAGGTTCATGCCAAGGAGGACGATACCCCCGCCGGCCATGAGCTGCTTCATGCCCTGGCTTTTGCTGGCCGGGTTGTCCGCCCCGTAGCCTTCCAGCAGGTTCACGATCCCCCACGCGCCCAGGCCGCAGCCGATAGCCATGACCAGTACCTTCAAAGTGTCGATTGCGCTTGCGAAAAATGCCATATGGTTTTCCTCCGTTTTGATAAATGATTGTGGGTTTTGGGTAACAAAAAGCCGCCCTTTCAGGCGGCAGCGGGCCTCGGGCCAAGTTGGCCCGAAGCCGTCTATCAGTCAGACGGAACCGTCCTCGCTGTCTAAATCCTCATAGTTGAGGATGTCGGCGTCCTCGTCGGAGGCGTCCGCCTCGTACACCGTGTATTCCTCCTGCGGCTTCAGTCTCAATCGCCGGGAGGTCAGGCGTTCCAGGTGGAAGGCGTTCCGTTTGCTGTCATGTTCCGCTGTATAGCGGTAGTTGGGGTGCTGCTTCAAGTCATACTTTGGCGAGAAGAACGGGGGCAGCCCCCTAAGCTGTAGCAGGCATCTGTCCCCGGGCATGGTGGTAATCTCGCTTGTGGTAAGGAGCTCCCGGCCCAGCCTCTGGGTGTTGAGCCCGTAGCTTTCCGACTGGCCTCTTGTGCGGCTGTCCGTCTGCATGGAGATGGTCGCTTTCCCCAGCCAGTTCTCGGAAATGTCTTTCAGGGTGGAGGCCTCCCGGCCCCCGAGGAACACAATGGAATCCATGTTCCCCATGATGGTCTCGGCGTTGTCCTTGTAAAGCGCCTTGCACTGGCTCATGGCCTGGTAGAATAAAGTCAGGCTCACTTCCCTTGACCGGATGACGGCCACCAGCTTCTCCAGCCCCGGCACCTGCCCGGTATTGGCCGCCTCGTCCCAGAGCACCCGTACATGGTGGGGCAGGCGGCCCCCGTATTTGCTGTCGGCCCGCTCACACAGAAGGTTGAACATCTGCGAGAAGGCGAGGGCCACGATAAAGTTGTAGGTGGTGTCGGTGTCGCTGATCAGGAAGAAAAGGGCCGTCCTTTCATCCCCCAGAGTGTCCAGCCCCAGCTCGTCATAGCTCATGATCTCCCGAAGCTCCGCAATGTCGAAGGGCGCCAGTCTTGCTCCGCATGAAATAAGTATGCTTTTTGCGGTCTTGCCGCTGGCCAGCTTGTATTTGGCATACTGGCGCACGGCGAAGTGCTGGGGGCTCCTTCTGGCGAGACCGTCGAACATGTAATCCACGGCGTTCTTGAAGGATTCGTCGTCCTCCCGCACCTCCATGCTGTTTATCATCTCCACCAGCGTGTTCATGTTCCGTTCTTCCTCCGGCCCCTCGAATACGATATAGGCCACCAGCGCGCAGTAAAGGAGGGTTTCCGCCTTCGTCCAGAAGGGGTCCCCCTCCTTGCCCTCCCCTTTGGTGTTGGCGATCAGGGCGTTGACGAATTTTAAAACGTCGCTCTCCGTCTTGATATAGGCAAGGGGGTTGTAGTGCATGGACTTTGAGAAGTCTATGCTGTTGAAAACCCGGACCTTATAGCCCTTCTTCCTTTGGAGGAAATAGCCGCACTGGGCGAGGGTCCCGCCCTTCGGGTCCACCACCACATACGAGGAATGGGCCTGTAAAAGCTGGGGCGTGAGCCAGAACCTTGTCTTGCCGGAGCCGGAAGAGCCGATCACGCAGGCGTTCAGGTTCCTGGCGTTGGCCGGGATCTTCGGCCGGGTGTTCATGGTCAGGAACTCGCTCCCGGTCAGTATCACGTTGTTCTCAAATTTGGAATCGACGAAAGGGGCGATGTCTTTAGGCCCGCCCCAACGTGCGCTGCCGTATTCCATATCCCGCCGGAATTTCCGGGCTTTCTTGATTTTGGACTGCACCATGAAATAAAGCCCCACGGCCCCGGCAACGCCTGCCGCCAGGTCAAACAGCCCCAGGCCGGGGGCGTAATTCTGAAATACCGGCCCTATGGCCTCCATCATGCCGAACAGCTTTTCCCCGGCATTCCCGCCCCGCGCCATGCGGTAGGCGGTCCCCAGCTTCGAGAAGAACCAGAAGGCCATGAGGTAAGGGAAGTTGGGGAGCACATATTTTTTGATTTTCCGGTTCAACGTTCCTCCTTCCCGGGCTCCCTGGCCCGTTCCTTCTGCCGGGGCTTTGCCGCCAGCTCCTTCACGAGCCGCCGCAGCTGCCCGAGGATAGAGGGCTTCTCCTGCCCGCGCCCCATGACCTTTTCCGTATACCGTGAGAAGGCCGCCGTGATGGCATCCGCCTGGTCTGCCTTGAAGAAAAGCAGGTACTGGCCGGGGCCGGTCTTGTGGAAAGCGTAGTCCACATGGTACTCTCTGGCGATACGGTCAAAATCCTTCGGCGCTCCCACCAGCTTGATGGCGTTCTTCGCGCCGTAGTGGTTCATCAGCTTTTTCACGGACTGCCTCCCGTGGGGCGTCCGTGCAGCCCGGCGCTGCCTCTCCATTTCCGCCAGCGTCTTTTTTAAGGCGGCGGCAAGCACCCGGCTTGTGAGCCTCGCCGCCTTGACGGAGACGGCCACCGTCTGTTGTTCTACATATTCCTGCATGGTTCCTCCTTTCTGCCGGATTCATTGGAGCCGGGGAGGGCCCCTTGGGGCTGCCCGGATAAATGAGCCTCGGGACAAGTTGGCCCGAAGCCGTCCTTTATGTCGATAGGGTATGGCGTTATCTCTCAAAACTTTTTTCCTTCCTCCTTGCTCTCATTTCCCCGATCACCCCCAGAAGGTGCTGGTTAAAGTCCTTCCCGTACCGTTCCGGCGGGGCCGCCTTCCGGAGCGTCTCTATCCGCCCGGAAAGCTCCCGGTCGGAGCGCAGCGTCTCCATGAGCTTTTCCGTCCCGCTTTTCCCCGCCCCGTCATTGTCAAGGCAGAGCGCCACATGCCGGATTCCCGGGCGGTCCTTTAGGAACTGGACCAGCGCCAGCGGCGAAGTGCCCCCGAGGGAAAGGTAATAGGCGTCCTCCCACGCCTTCCCGGCCAGCTTTGTCAGCGTGGCGCCGGAGAGGGCGTCAATGGCGCTCTCAAAGACGGCCACCTTCTGGCAGTCCGGGGAAGGGGAGGCAAGGCAGAAGTTGAAGCGCTTGTCGCTGCCCGGCACGTCCATCTTGAAGTCCCCGAAGGTCCCCCGCAGGCAGGCGAACCGGGCTTTCCCTTCCATGTCCCGGCCTACAAATAC
>CAJTHL010000051.1 GCA_910576205.1 Clostridia bacterium
CGCCGTATTCCTTGCAGAGCTGGGTTTGTGTTTTACCATTTTGATGTAAAGAGACAAGAGACTTTTTAAAATCTTCATCGTATTTTGTGTAGCTGTTAGTGGCCATAAGGAACCTCCTTCTTTGTGTATAATTTATTATAACAGATAGTGTAGAATAGTGTCTACTTTTATAGTATAGATCCAAACCAAATGAGCAGCGATGGACGGGCGGTTTCGTCCATGCGGGAGGCGCTTGGAAGAATGCGGGAATGTATGGAATCTGCCAGGAATAACCAGATCCTTTCGATCAATCCCTGCTTTGAGATCAGTGTTCCTTGGGAAAACAGGCAGGTGACACGCCGCTTTCTGTCCAGGGATGAGGATTGGAGAGGTAGGGGGCCTGATGTGGAAAGATGTAGATTTTAATGAAAAATGCCTCCGTATCAATCGATCCCTTTCCTGCCAGTACGAATATGGAAAAAAGATGCTGCGCCTTTTGGCTCCCAAGACCCATAACTCCTATCGAAAGATTCCGTTTTTCGGCGAAGCGGAGGAAATGCTCCTGCAGCAGAAGGCAAAGACAGACGGCCTGAAAAAAGCACTGGGGAATCGTTTCAGGGCAACAGGGGAGTATGCAGACCTGGTATTTGTCACCACCATGGGAAGCCCGGTGCTCCGTTATCATGCGGAAAAAGAAATCAAAAAAGTGGTAAAGGAGATCAATGAGCAGGAAGCATTTGAATCGGTGCAGGAGCAGAGGGAACCTCATTATTTTGAGGATATGTACCCGCACGCGATTCGGCACACCTTCTGCAGCCGATGCTTTGAAGCGGGGATGCAGCCCAAAGTGGTGCAGAGTATCATGGGGCACCAGCATTACAGCACAACCATTGATATCTATACCCATGTGTCAGAGAGCAGGTATCAGGAAGAGATTGAAAAGTTTGGAAGGGCTGTGGAGCCGGAAGAAGCGGAAAATAAAGAACCTAATAAAGAACGGTCTTTCTGGATGGGACAGACATTTGGGTGAGGATATGGGAGCAGTGCTGCTTTTGGGGAGTGGGTTGCATATAATTATAGGGAAGTGAAAACTCTAAAGACAAAAGAGGATTCTGTTGATATATGAGGATTTTATGGCAGGAACAGATGTTATTGCAGATACAAAGCTCATAGATCAGAGCATTAAGGGGCAGCATCTTTTGAAGAAGCATTGAACATATCTGTAAAAATCCATAAAAACTCTGGAAAGAATACCATCTGCTTCTGTGATCCCACTTGTGGCTGATGTGGCAGAAGCAGAAGATTTATGTCAGAGAGAGGAAGAGAGTAGGCAAATGTGTAGATGCCAATATTAGTGCTGTACAAAGGGTGATTGGAGAACTTCTTTTTGCCCTTTTCTCTTGTTTTCATAGAAACAGATAGATTATTGGAAATACTTATGTTAAAATGGGGATAGACCAAAGGAGGGAGCCTGTTTTATGGAAATTGAAAATATCCTGGCAAAGAATATTACAGTAGCGGGCGAGAAAGCCGCCTATGACGCAGCCTGCAAACGGCTCCTGGCGAATAAGATCATTCTTGCCTGGATCATGAAAAGCTGCCTGGAGGAGTACAAGGACTACAGTGTCAACGAGATAGCGGAGAAGTGTATAGAGGGAAATCCTCTGATTGCAGAGACAGTAGTGAATCCAGATGAGGAGTCGGATGATAATAGTGAACAGATCCGGGGAGCGAATGCTGAGGACAGTACGATACAGGAAGGGACAATCACTTATGATATCCGTTTTCTGGCTCTTGTTCCGGAAACGGGAGCTGCTATCCGATTGCTCATCAATATAGAAGCGCAAAATGATTTTTATCCTGGATATCCGATTATCAAGAGGGCTTTGTATTATTGCAGTCGGATGATTTCCTCACAATATGGTTCGGAATTTACAGAAACACATTATGAGAAGATAAAGAAGGTATATTCCATCTGGATCTGTTCCAATCCGCCAAAGAAAAGAGAGAATACGATCACCAAGTATTGTGTTCAGGAAGAGAATCTGGTAGGACAGGTATCGGAACGGAAAGACAATTATGATCTGTTGACTGTGGTGATGATTTGCTTGGGCCATGCAAGAGATGAAAATTACACGGGGATATTAAAGCTGTTGGATGTTTTGTTGTCTTCGGAAAGGGAGGCAGGGGAAAAGAAGAAGATTCTGCAGGATGATTTTGGTATTGCAATGACAAAGATATTGGAAAGTGAGGTATCAGCTATGTGTAATCTGAGTAAAGGGGTTGAGGAGAGAGGAATTGCGATTGGGGTTGAAACGACAACATTGAATGCAATCCGGAATTTAATGGAAACTTTGAAGCTGACGGCAGAGCAGGCGATGGAAGCTCTGAAGGTGCCAGAGACAGAAAAAATTAAGTATAGAGGGCTGCTGAAGGGATAATATATTATAGAAGAAGTCTGTATTTAGTTGAGAAAGTTTCAATTCTAAGGGTTTCTTGGCTAATGGAAGGAGATAATTAATGTATTCGTCAAATTTTGATCCATTACAAGCAAAATATTCAGGTACTGAAGAGGTTGTAATTAAATCACTTAAACGTGAAATTCAAAATATATTAAGTTCATATGTTGGTTGGTTTGATCCATTTTGTGAATTGATTCAAAATGCTTTGGATTCAGTAGAAGAAAGAAGTAAATTAAAGGAAAAGGGTTATTCTCCAATAGTTATGATAATGATTGACTTAGAGAATAATAAAATAGCTGTTACTGATAATGGAATTGGGTTTGAAGAACAGCAATATATTAAATTTTTAGCACCTAATTTTTCATTTAAAAATGGAAATACCAGAGGCCATAAAGGAGTTGGCTCTACATATTTGGCATATGGCTTTAATTATATACAGATTTCAACAAAATCACCTGAATTTAGTGCAAGAGGAAAGATGTTAAATGCTAAAAAATGGCTGTCAGATGATAATCCTGCTAGCAATCCATTAGTTATTCCTGATTCGGAGAATACAATAGATCCATTTTTTGATGAAATTGATAGAGGTGTTTCGATTTGTATAAAATATGATGAAACAACAGCCCCTAAAGATTTGTCATGGATGAAAATATCTACAGCAGAAAATTGGTTGAAGGTATTAAGAGTAAAAACTGGTTTAGGTGCTGTGAATAGTAATCCAAATATTCTGATAAAAGTTAGAGTATGTGCTAAAGATGGAAAGGTATCAATAGCAGAACACAAAGGAATAGAATATTTGTGGATTAATGAGATATTGGATAAAACACAAACATATACAGCGATAAAACTGAAAGAAGATGAGTTGTATAAAAAGAAAGGAAGCGATTATAAACTTCCGTCAAAGTTTTTGAATTTAAATGCTATTTATGATAAGTGGACATATGAGAGATTGGCTGATGAAATTTCCTTAGATTCAGAAGAAAAAGAGATAATAAGGCGTTGCCGTCCTGAGATTTATTTTTGTTATGTTTTCTCTACGAAAGTATGGGATCGGTTTAATAATTCTTTAGGAGTAAGAGGCGGAGTGAGTATAATGAACGGAGGAATTCAACTTGCTGCTAATAATATGCCGCAAGGCGAATTGGTATTAATTCCGTTAAAAAGAAAGGCTGGCAGACAATTTCAATTACATATGTTAATGCATTTTGAAAATTGTAATGCTGATTTGGGGAGGAAGGGTTTTCAGAAGGATATTAATGATTTCTCTAAATCTGTAGCCAAAAAGATTGCAGATGGCCCCCTCAAAAGAGTACAGAAGTGTTTTCGTAAAAATACGGGAGCTGCGCCAGATCTTATGCGTGAAAAAGCATTAGATGATTGGAAAGAAATGATGAATAACCATGAACAAAACAATCCGCTAGTTTTAGATAATCCTAATTTCTTTTGAGGGTGTAAAAAATTCTGTGTCTATAGGATTTTAAGATTCCTTGATAAGAGTTCGATATGTAGGATTTTGCTGTCGATTCCATGAATTTCCTGGTGTCGAATGTTCTTTCTATTTATAGTATAACCACCGCAGGATTCTTTATTCATTATCACCTGATTTTTTTGCACTAAAAAAAGACATCTCAAAGAATGCTTTTTTGTGGGCTCTGCCCACACCCGGCCTCAGGAATAAGACTGGAATTTTCTGGCAATACTTTGAATGCTGATGGAATAAGGCTGGGGCGGCCTCCCTTTCACTTGGAGCCGCCCTGGCTTTTTCTTTTT
>CAJTHL010000052.1 GCA_910576205.1 Clostridia bacterium
AATCATCGGTATCAGAAGCGCTTAAACTGTATGACACCGATAGAATATAGAAACTATTTGAAGGAGGCTGCATAAAAACTCTGCCAGTCCTTTTTTGTGACTGGCAGGCTGAAATTTTTATTTTTTTAATTGTCTACTTGACAGGGAGCGGTTCATAAAATCACAGTTTGTCGGCTTTGTTTTATTTCATAAGGTTTTAAGGCGAACGCCCACCATATAAAAAAACGGTGTATTGGTGGGCGGTTATGCTATGCCCGAAAAGACTTAACAGACACTCTCCAGACCTGTTTTTGAAGTTTGGAGGGTTTTTTATGTTCTTTTTTCGGGCAGTAATCCATCTGCTCATGCAATGCAGAATTTATACATACATAGCATATCGGGGATTGGCAGGAAGCCAGTTAAAAAAATCCCTGCTTATGCAACGCTACTTCTCACCATGAAACCAGAAGTAGAATCTCCACTTAACAGAATATGTATCTCCTATAACCGTAGAGGTCACAGAGCCTTTGCGGTTTTTCTTTTGTCGTTTTTTATCAGATTATGCCACAGGGCTGTTTCCGCTGTTGGCTGTCGTTCGCCGCCTTCCCAATCTGGATTTTTTACATTTTCAAAAATTCAGATTGGAGGAAATAAGGAATGGCATATAACCACGGACGTGAGGACAGGAAATGGCGTATCTGGAAAGAAGCCGAGGAAAAAGTGCTGCGTGAGCATGGCGTTGATGAAGCGGTCATTGAGCAAATCCGCATGGATGACAGGGCGGACTTTAATTCCAACAGGCGGTTTTACCGATGGACGAGCGACTTCGGCGAATACCTTGAGGGAGTGGCGGACGCTGAACAGCAGGCAGAGCCGAATAGCGTTGCGGACTTGCTGGACGAGATTGAGGACGAGAAACTGTATCAGTCACTTCTTACGGTGGACAAGCATACCCTGCTCATTCTCCTGCTGAAAATGCAGGGATATTCCACAAAGGAGATTGCGGCGGTGGCAGGGCTTACCGAGAGGGCGGTCTACAAACGCCTTGAACGGCTCCGTAAAAAATTGAAGCCTATTTTTTATCCTATCGGGGAAATTTAACCATTTCCACGGGCTATTGGGTGGGAGGGCAATCCTCCCGCTCAATTTTTTTCGGGAGGAAAGGAAATGGCATACGGGGCAAAGACATATACGCTTCGGGAGGAATCCACGGAAAGCGGCACAAGGTATTTTATCAGTTTTAAGGACGGGCAGGGGGAACACCACGAGATAGAAGTGTCCGAGAAACTCTTTCTTGAATTTCGGCAGATGGAAAGGAGGAACAGGAATCTTCAGCAATGGAACCAGCGGCACAGGGAGTTTAACGAGGTATGGGACGAAACGCTTTACAGACGTGCGTTGAGAGTGCCTAAAACGCTTGATGAAAGCATGATTGAGAAAGAACGGAATGAACTGTTTTACAAAGCGGTTGCCCGACTGCCAGAGATACAAAGGCGGCGTTTCCTGCTCTATTACGAGTATGATTTTAATTTCTACCAGATTGGCGGGATGGAGCATTGCACCGCTTCCGCTGTCCAGAAGTCTGTTTCGGTTGCAAGGGAGAAAGTCAAGGCGGAAATGAGGAAGTATCTCCAACCGTGACCGCTACCATCCGAAAAAAGAAATCCGTTTTGCGTGGGACTGGCGGCATTACATACTCTCACTTTTTCCGTGGGAGTAAATCTATTTAAGGAGGTCAACGCCTATGCGTAACAAAACCAAAGATACCGCCCGAAAGGAGGAATCCCATGCAGAAGCTTCAGACAGTCAATGCAGACACGCTCCTCTATGAGCCGCTTGAAAAACCGTCCTTTGTGGTGGACGGTCTGATACCCACGGGCTTAACCCTGTTCTGCGGCTCACAGAAAATTGGCAAGAGCTGGCTTATGCTAAAGCTTTGCCTATGCGTGTCGCAGGGAATCCCCTTGTGGGATATGCCGACACAGGAGGGCGACGTGCTTTACCTCTGTTTGGAGGACACGTTCTGCCGCATCCAAGACAGGCTGTTCCGCTTGACGGACGAAGCGAGCGGGCGGCTCCACTTTGCCGTGGCGAGCGATAAGCTGTCAGACGGTCTTATCGTGCAGTTGGAGGATTATCTGAAAGAATACCCCGACAGCAGGCTCATTGTCATTGACACCTTGCAGAAAGTCCGCACCGCATCCAAAGACAACGCCTATGCAAGCGATTACGGGGACATCTCCCTTATCAAAGACTTTGCCGACAGGCACTCATTGGCGGTCATTGTCGTACACCACATCCGAAAGCAGAATGACAGCGACGTGTTCAACAAAGTGTCTGGCACGACGGGATTGACGGGGAGTGCAGACGCAACCTTTGTTCTGGAACAGGAAAGCCGTGCGTCCAATGCCGCAAAGCTGTATGTAACGGGCAGGGACACGCCCTATCAGGAGTTTACGCTCCGTTTCCGTGATTGCAGTTGGGAACTGGTGGAGAGGAAAGAGCAGGAACAGCTTGCCAAAGAAGCGATACCAGACGTCCTTTTTCGGATTGTAAATTTTATGCAGGACAAAGAGGAATGGACTGGCACAGCCACAGAGTTATTAGACGCTCTGGGGGAAACAGAGACAGCGGCGAATGTCTTGACAAAGTGGATGAACGAGTACCGCCTTGACTTTCTGCTTGAAAACCATATCCGTTATGATTTCAGCCGCAGGAGCAGTGGGCGGATGATTTCCCTTGCCGTTGCCACCGACATTTAAACCTATGTGACATCGGCGGCTTTGCCCCATGCGTGACGGTCATGACGATGATGACGGTGTTTTTGGGATACCCCGCCGCTGTCATCCCTGCGGGAGAACACCCCGTAAACGCAAGATGCAGGCGTGGGCATTACTCGCCCTTTTCGGCTCGTAAAGCCACCCCTGCGGTCAGAAAAATCCCCCGATTTTTCCGACTGCGTTTACAGGGTGTAACACACTACACTTTGCCCTGCAAAGTCGTGTGCCAGACGTTCCCTCTGGACTCCCTTAAAGCAGGGCTTACGCCCTGCCCCATCCTGCGCCTTACGGCTTCGGATGGAAGAATGTCGGCGTGACAGTGACGGCTATGACTGGCGGTAGGGGGTATCCCAAAATCACCGTCATCATCGTCATGACCGTCACGCATACAGATTACCCGCCGAAGAAAGGAAGATGAATTATGCCCTATGCAATCCTGCGTTTCCAGAAACGCAAGGCAGGCGGCGTTGCGGCTTGTGAACGCCACAACGAGCGGAAGAAAGAAGCCTATAAAAGCAACCCAGACATTGACGTGGGACGCTCCAAGAATAACTACCATCTTGTGAAGCCGCCCCGCTACACTTACAAGAAAGAGATAAACCAAATGGTAAAAGAAGCGGGCTGTAAGGTAAGGAAAGACAGTGTGATGATGGTGGAAACGCTTATCACCGCTTCGCCAGAATTTATGAACAGCCTACCGACCGAAGAACAAAAAGCCTATTTCCAGACGGCTCTTGACTTCATTTCAGAGCGTGTGGGAAAGAAAAATATCCTCTCCGCAGTCGTCCACATGGACGAGAAAACGCCCCATATGCACCTATGCTTTGTGCCGCTTACGCCCGACAACAAGCTGTCAGCAAAGTCTATTTTAGGCAACCAGAAATCCCTATCCGAATGGCAGACCGCCTACCATGAGCGGATGTCCGCACGGTGGAATCAGCTTGAACGGGGGCAGTCCTCAATGGAAACGAAGCGGAAACACGTCCCCACATGGCTCTACAAGTTAGGCGGCAGGCTGGATAAACAGTATGCGGAAATCGTGTCTGCCCTCTCCGACATCAACGCCTTTAATGCAGGGAAAAAGCGTGACAAGGCTCTGGAAATGGTTGCGGCATGGCTTCCAGACGTGGAGAAATTCTCAAAAGAAATTAGTAAACAGAGTGCCTATATTGACAGTCTGAAAGAGAGAATCTGGCAGGAATCCGACTATGCGGGGCGTATGCGTGATGAAAAGTACGAGCAGGAATTAAAGGTACAGAAAGCCAACCAGTGGACTATAGTCAAGTAAGTAGACACAAAAAAGTATAAAAGTTTTAAGGAGCAGACTAGGAATTCTGCTCCCAGTATAATACTTCCGCTTCGTTTGGAGTAAGCATATTCAGCGTGCCATGCGGTCTTTTTGAATTGTAGTACCCTTCTATG
>CAJTHL010000053.1 GCA_910576205.1 Clostridia bacterium
TGGCAATACTTTGAATGCTGATGGAATAAGGCTGGGGCGGCCTCCCTTTCACTTGGAGCCGCCCTGGCTTTTTCTTTTTATAAATACTGGGTCAGCCTTTCCCCATACAGGACGATCAGCTGGTTCAGTACCTGGTCCCAGCCCCGGTATCTCTGCGTCCACTTTTTTGTGATGTTTTCACTGGCCAGATACAGCATTTTTTCTAAAGACTGGTCACTGGGAAATACACTTTTGGTTTTTGTTACCTTTCGATACTGGCGGTTTAACCCCTCAAGTATGTTAGTCGTATACATGATTTTTCTAATCTCTTCGGAGAACTGGAAAAAGGAACTTACATCTTCCCAGTTATTCTCCCAATTCCGGATTGCGTAAGGGTATTTTCGTCCCCACTTTTCTTTGAGCCCTTCCAGCTCCGATAATGCCGCTGACTCATTTGGAGCATTATATACGGCTTTGAAATCACTGGAAAATTTCTTTAAGTCGCTGTAGTTCACATACTTAAATGAATTGCGTAGCATATGGATCACACACCTTTGGATCTGGGCTTGGGGGTAGACCGCGCTGATCGCCTCCTTAAAACCGGGCAGCCCATCGACACAAAAGAACAGGACATCCTTCAATCCGCGGTTTTTCAGGTCATTTAACATCCCAAGCCAAAACTTGCTGGTTTCGTTTGCGCCTACCGTGATACTGAGGATTTCTTTGTAGCCTTCGGTGGTAACTCCCAGCACCACATAAGCCGCCCGGCNCAGGATCCGTCCATCTTCCCGTACCTTATAATGGATACAGTCCATAAAGACAAAAGGATAGATCGGGGCCAGAGGACGGGACTGCCACTCCTTGACCTGGGGCAGAATCTTATCCGTGATTTTGCTGACCATTTCCGCAGATAACTCAATCCCATAGAGATCCTTTAGCTGGTCATGGATATCCCGTGTGCTCATCCCGCGGGCGTACAAGGAGATGACCTTTTCTTCAATGCCGGATATGTCGCGCTGGTATTTGGGAATCAGCTTGGGTTCAAACTCCCCGTTCCGATCCCTGGGGACATCTACCTGGAGTAAATGGTAAACCACACGTGCCTATCAGTGTATCCTTAAGTGTGCGATAATCGTGTAAAGTTGAAAAAGTTTATGCAAACTTTTCACACTATACACAATGGGAGGACACACTATGAATACCAGATTGGCAGCCACAAATATCCGAATCCAACAATGGACTGCCGTTTTCAAGGCGAAGGCTGAGTCCGGATTGACCGTGGATGAATACTGTGAGCAGAACGGTATTTCCCGGAATGCTTATTACTATTGGCTCCGGCGGGCCAGAAACGCTGCATTGGAGCATACCCAGACCACTTTCGTGGAGTTAAATGTTCCGACAGATGAAGTTGTTCCTCAGGCGCCATCCATGGTTCATTCTTTTATGCCACAGCTTACCATAGAAAAGAATGGCTTTGTTATCAGCCTTAATTCCCACACGCCAAAGGAACTTCTGATTTTGGCATTAGAGGCAGCTTCTCATGTTTAACGACGCAGCAGGTTTCAACCGCATCTTTATCGCCTGTGGATATACCGACCTGCGCCGCGGCATTGATGGCCTGGCAGCAGCCATCAAAAATGACTTCCACATGGATCCCTATGAACAGGGAAATATCTTTCTCTTCTGCGGCAGGCGTACCGACCGAATCAAGGCGCTGGTTTACGAGGGCGACGGATTTGTCCTTGCTTATAAGCGTCTGGCCAACGGAAGGTTTCAATGGCCCCGCAATGAAACGGAAGTGAAGTCCATCACTCCTCAGCAGTTCCGATGGCTGATGGACGGCCTTGCCATTGAGCAGAAAAAGACAATCAAAAAAGTGACTCCCCGCCTGATTTAAAGACGGAGACTATGATATTTACAGCACCTTGACAGCTTCATAAGGATTATCTGATTCATAGTTACAAAACTGCTGAACCGCCCGTATTTGCTGGATTTTACACCATGTTCATGATATACTTAAGTCATGGAAAAAGGAACTATTTCACGGGATGAACTTCATAAAATACCACATGACCTTTTGGTTGATATGTTTCTTCAGCTGAACAGTTCATTAACAATGATGCAGAAGCAGAACGAGACTTTGATCAAACAGATATCCGGTCTTCAGGAGGGCATTGCCGTACTGACACAGCAGCGCTTCGGGCGGAAGACGGAAAAGCTGTCGGAAATGCCTGGGCAGCTGTCCCTGACATTTGACCCTGCTGATGCCATAAACGAGGCGGAAGCCATTACGGATGGCGGAATTCCGGAAGAGCCGGAAATGGAAACGGTGATTATCCGCCGTAAATCCAAGACCAAAGGGAAACGGGAAGCAGATTTGTCAGGCATGGAGACTATCATTGAACCTACCATCACGATACCGGAGGAACGGCTTTTGGAGTTGTTCCCCAAAGGATACCACCGGCTTCCGGATGAGGTTTATAAGGATCTGGAATACCAGCCGGCAAAGTTTGTGGTACATGAGCATCATATCGCAGTTTATGCGGGAAACGGGGATACCGGTGTTGTCCGTGCGGACAGGCCGGAACGTCTGCTGAAGAACAGTATTCTTACCCCATCCCTTGCGGCGGCCATTTTTGAAGAAAAGTATGTGGACCATAGTCCATACAACCGGATTGAGGCCAGCTTCAAATGCAGGGACGCCAACATCTCACGGCAGAACATGGCGGGATGGATGATCTATATCTATGACCGGTATCTGCGGCCAATGGAACGTGAATTCCACAGGGAGCTGCTTAAGAGCAGGCTGATCCACTGCGACGAAACCCCGTTTCGGATGCCGGATAATGGGAGGGGCCCGACTTCCAGGGATTACATGTGGGTATATCATACATGTGAGCGGTATGGTTCACCGCCCATCTTCATCTATGACTATCAGCCTACCAGGAAGGCGGAAAATCCAAGGAACTTTCTGGACGGATATGAGGGAATCCTCATGACAGATGGTTATCAGGTATATCATACCCTGGCAGGGGAGCGTCCGGACGAGCTGAAAGTTGCCGGATGCTGGGCACATGCGAAGCGCAAGTTTGCCGAGATTGTAAAATCCGCAGGAGCGAAAACCGCAGGCGGGACCATTGCCGATAAAGCCAACCGTCGGATTGCCGCCATCTATCATGTGGATAACATGTATAAGGAATCATCCTTAGAGGAAAGACTGGATAACCGCAAGAATTCCGTGAAGCCTCTGGTGGATGAATATTTTACGTGGCTGAAAAGCCTGCAGGGCAGTCCGGAGATCGATCAGTCCTCCAAGACCGCAAAGGCAATCCATTACTCCATCAATCAGGAACCTTATCTGCGCCTGTTTCTGACGGACGCCATGATTCCGCTGGACAACAATGATGCGGAACGCAGCATCCGGGCCTTCTGCATAGGAAAGAAGAACTGGCAGATCATTGACTCGAAACAGGGAGCCAAAGCAAGCGCCATGTACTACAGCATAGCGGAAACAGTAAAGGCAAACGGATTGAAGCCCCATGAATATTTCCAGTATGTTTTGGAACAGATGCTGCTGCATCTGGATGACAAACCGGAAGACTATATCAGCGACTTGGTTCCATGGTCAGATAAGTTACCAAAAAGCTGTAAAAAACGAAGCAAGTGATTGAACAGCCGCTCGGAAGAGCGGCAATTTTTAACCGTAGGACAAGTGGTTTACCATTTAC
>CAJTHL010000054.1 GCA_910576205.1 Clostridia bacterium
AATCATCGGTATCAGAAGCGCTTAAACTGTATGACACCGATAGAATATAGAAACTATTTGAAGGAGGCTGCATAAAAACTCTGCCAGTCCTTTTTTGTGACTGGCAGGCTGAAATTTTTATTTTTTTAATTGTCTACTTGACAGGGAGCGGTTCATTTCCCACAAGTTCATCGGCTCTGCATCTGTGTGTCTGGCTCTATGATGACCGTTATGTGTAAATTTTTTGCTTCAATCAATGTTTCATGTTTACATTTCGGACAGTAAAGAGGATAGTTTTTCAAAAATGTATCTTCTCTGATTCTGTCACGGGTTTTATTGCCGCAAACAGGGCAACGTATCCACTCTGTAATTTTAATATTATTCATTTTTTACCACCTTCAAATATGATTAAAGTCAATATTATTTCATTAATATTTTAATGGACAATTATTATTAGTAGCCTGTATTACCTACAATCTCGTTCATGTTTTTTTGCCTTGTTTAGTTCATGTGCTGGCAGGAGGATTTTAAATGCTCTACTTTCAATACCTTTCAGTTTTTCAAATAAGGAAATATATTTATCTAACTCTATAAATGACTGGTGATGAATATCATCAATAAATCCTCTCACGATTTTTTCTATGATTGCTCCGCTTGTTTTAAAACAATTTGCAGCTTCTTCCCAAGCAGGAATTCCTAAACTTGATTTATATTTTAATAATGCTGTTGCAAGTTGGTCTCTTGATGCTTGGTGTGGATTCACAATTCCAGAATTACTATTACTTATTTCAGAGGGCAATTCGGGAAGTATACTTCCAGTGTATTCTACAAAATGCAGATAAATCTTATTTAAGTCATCCACCGAAAAAACATTCTTCCATGTCGGAAATTCTCTGATAAATCTATCAATTCCTCGTTTACCCATAAATCCCAAAGGAGAATTTAAGTATAAACTTGCAATTTTACCCATGCCCTGTTGCACAATATCAGATACATCCCTATTAGGGTGTTCCATATCTATACCAAAATACGCATTTTTCTTACTGATACCAATGTAATCATTCGACCATGCCAGATAAAGTTCTTCTAATGGTATTGTTTGAACTCCAACTTTAGAATTATCATGAACATATACATTTATTTCATCATATCCAACCATAAGCACAACATGACCTAAAATATGGCGGGTATGATAAAAATTTTGGTGATATGGCAAATAAAACATATCAAGCCCAAATAATATTGTCGGAATATCATTATCTAATAAAACCTTTACCTCATTTAGCGTTGTTTTAAATGCCTTACCTTCATTGGATATAATTCTATAACCTATAAATTCTTTCCAAAAATTATATTCTCTTTTTCCAATACTTCCTTGTCCTAAAAAAATCATTTTAGGAACTATGGCTCTCTTTTGAGAAATTAATTGAAAACCCGCTTTGGAATAGAAAATCAAATCATCTGGTATTCTATTTCCCGTCTTCCATTCATAAATATCACACAATCCATTAACAGGACATAAATAGTCCGCTAGTTGATGTGGCAATTCCAATCGTTTCATATGCGTCCTCCTTTTTATAAATTTACTCTAAACCCTCGCATTGTCCTAGAGTCAAGAGTAAAATTTAAAGACGCTGTCAAATCCGCAATGCTTTATCATTTAGATTTGACTGGAAAACATACCTCTGTAATCATATTTTCAACAGAATGCTCTGTTTCTGGCGATATGTGATAGATATTAAAACGGCTTCCCCATAATTGATAATGATTATCTGTTATCCAACGGAGTATTTCTTCATTTGCTTCGGGTAATAATGCATATCTGCCTTTAAAAGTAAGGGTAGCTGCAATTATCTCCTCAATCCTTTTAAATTTCATTACTTCTGTATCATTATATTTCCCAATTACAGTCTGTTGAATTTCTACATCAAGATTTTCTTCAACAAACCCTTCATCATGAAATCTGGCAATGTTACACGGTGGATTGGTAAATTGAATTTTCTGCAATTTGCGTTCATTAGCCAATTTCTCCCAGAGTACGGATTCCTTATCTGGTGATGCAATTCTCTCTCGAAGGCTGATTACATTATGAGCTGGAAATTTTTTTAATACCACACTATATAAAGGAACGGATGCAGAATGTCCCAGATTCTCTATGGTAGTTTCTATTAGGTTTAATTGCTGTTGCATATTTTCAATTTTTTCTCTTTGCTCAACCGCATGAAGCTCAAGATATTTTTTCAAATCATTGTTATCGGTATATTTTGTTAATATTTCCTTGATTAAAGACAAGCTTAATCCCATACTTTTTAATGCTTTTATCTTGTTAGCAATCGGTAACTGTTTTTCACTGTAATACCTATATCCCGTAAAATCATCTATATACTCTGGAATAAGTAAACCTATCTCATTGTAATGTCTAAGCATATGAATACTAATTTGGGATAGTACAGAAAATTCCCCTATTCGTAACATAATACAACCTCATTTCGTTTCTGAATTAATTGTTTGAAACCTAATCCTATCTTTGTTAGTAGGGATTTCATTTGCTACTGTTTTCCATTCTCCATTTTGAAATATCTCATATTCCTCAAAAGCACAAGGTAAGCCATTTGCGGTAGCTATGTCACAACTATCCATAAGTTGAAAATGCAAATGTGGAAAAAAAGAATTGCCAGAATGACCTATTCTACCAATCAAATCCCCCTTATTCACATCTTAACCTGTCGTGACTTGAATTGACCCCATTTGCAGATGGCACAAAGCAGCATATACATTTGTACTATATTTTATAATAATGTAATTCCCTGCAACTGTTAGAACAAATCGGGCAACGCACCCATTCTCTTGCTATCATCTGAACATTACCTCCCTCTGTGTTTTGCTTTTTTCTTTTCCTGCCGCAGAGCGAATTGCCGTTCTTTCTCTGCTTCTTTCTGTTCTCTGGACTTCACTTTACGTTCCAGTTTCCCTTGTTCATGTTGGAGCTTTAAAGCTTGTTGGGCTTTTGTGCCAATACCCTTGTTTTCTAATTGACTATTGATTTCCCGCTGCATACGCTTGGGTGGATCTATACTATAAAAGTAGACACTATTCTACACTATCTGTTATAATAAATTATACACAAAGAAGGAGGTTCCTTATGGCCACTAACAGCTACACAAAATACGATGAAGATTTTAAAAAGTCTCTCGTCTCTTTACATCAAAATGGTAAAACACAAACCCAGCTCTGCAAGGAATACGGCGTCTCCCAGTCCGCTCTCGGTAAATGGGGCAAACAATACTCTACGGTTGAGATGGACGACGGTGACGTCCTTACCGCCAAGCAGGTAAAGGAACTGCAAAAACGCAATGCCCAGTTCGAAGAGGAGAACCTTATCCTAAAAAAAGCGATTGCCATCTTCACGCCACACTCAAACAACGATTAGACGCGGTTCATAAGCTCCGCTTCCAGCACTGCATCAGCACCCTCTGCCGGGTTCTTCGGGTCAACAGAAGCACTTATTACAAGCATTTCTCTTCACAGCCCGCTCCCCCTATCCGGGAGAACCAGCATATTGCTTCCCTGATTCTCCATATCCATGCGGATTACAGGAAGCGCCTCGGAGCTTACAAAACCACCTACATCCTTCTGCGTGATTATGGCATTCACATCAGTGTCGGCAGAGTGTACCGGCTGATGAAACACTTACAGCTTCCTAAAATGTCCACCGATAAACCTTCT
>CAJTHL010000055.1 GCA_910576205.1 Clostridia bacterium
CAGTCATGGATCTGTGCAGCCGCAAAATCATTGGGTATGCCTATGGTACAGCTATGACAGCGGAACTGGCAGTGAAAGCGGAAGAGAATGCCTGCCTGAACGTCAGGGATACAAAAGGGATCCTTTTGCACAGCGACCTTGGAAGCCAGTATACGAGGCAGGTGTTTGAAGACTGCCTAAGCAGCAAAGGAATCCGGTATTCCTATAGTCGAAAGGGAAATCCATACGATAATGCTTGTATCGAATCCTTCCATTCTGTATTGAAAAAGGAAGAAATATATCTTCATACTTACCAGGATACAAAGGAAGCCCGCAGAGCAATCTTTGAATACATAGAGGGATGGTATAACCGAAAAGAATACAAAGCGCGATTGGTTACATAACGCCCCAGCAAAAGGAGGATGAGGAAATCAAAAAGGCAGCATAATCTTTCGGCTTTTTTTGTCCAAAATATTGACATAGGTCCAGTATAGATAACATGTATTATTCCATCTCTGTTTCGCTCAACTGCCTGCGGATATCCCTGCCGCCATACATAATGCGGACAATGTTCACCGTTTTTCGAGATTCATCTGGCAGATAAAACACAAGATAATTATCCACAGGGAAAAAATGGAGACCTGCACTATGCCAGGATTCCTCATCATACAGCCGGAACCGCATGGGCATATTATCAAGAGAGCGGATTTCTTTCATAATCCGCTGGGTCTGCCTTGCTGCTGTTTCTGGCACAAGCAGATTATAAGCAATATATTCGTATATATTCTTTAAATCACGCTTTGCTCCGGCGGTATACACAATCTTCCAGCTCATATCCCATAGCTCCGTTTCATTTCACTTTCCACTTCATCTGCCGTATATACCTTGCCCTCCCGTATATCTGCTATGCCTTTTTCTATCTCTGAGTCAAACTGCCGTTTACTAAGAGCGCCATACACAAGGGGTGCTTCCTGGGGAAGCTTCATTTCAAACGGGATGCCCCGTTGCAACACAACCTGTCGCAAGAACATACCTACCGCATTTGACATTGGGATTCCCAGACGCTCAAGCACCTGTTCTGCCTGCTCTTTAATCTCCGGCTCTACACGCGCAAAAATATTTGAAGTCCTTGCCATTTAAAACCACTTCCTTTCATTTGTGTAGTATATCATTTTTGCTTGCAATATGCAAGCGTTTCGAGTATGATTTGTGTTTAATGTAAAATGAAATTTTAAATTCTACTCTTCTAATAAAGAGCTGAATTTACTTCCACACAGTTCATATTTACTCTTTCATACAGAAATGGTATCGTTATCTCTCCTTCTGACAGCAGTAGAAGGAGAGGCTCTATGAGTAAATATATCCCAGGTAACCAGAAACACCTTACTCTTCATGACCGTATTTATATTGAAAATGAGTTGAATAAAGGCACTTCCTTTAAGCATATCGCCAGGTTTCTTTGCAAGGACCCTACCACGATCTCTAAAGAGGTCAATGCCCACCGTCTCTCTGACGGGTTTCATAAGGCCACCTTTTATAATGCAAAGAACTTCTGTATCCACCGTTATCACTGCCGGAAGACCAATGCCTGCAGAAAAATCATCCTGTGTGGCGTCAAATGTGCCTCTTGTCCCACCTGCAATCAGACTTGCAAAGATTTTCAGAAAGAACTCTGTAACCGATTGGAAAAAGCGCCTTATGTCTGCAACGGCTGTGACAAAAAGATCCATCTCTGTACCATTGCACACAAATATATTTACAATCCTCATTTCGCAGACAGGAAGTACCGGGAAAAGCTGCGTGATTCCAGGGCTGGCATCAACCTAACCAGGCAGCAGCTTCACCAGAAAGACAGCATCGTATCTCCTCTCATTGAACAGGGACAGTCCCCCTATCATATCCTGACCAATCATCCGGAACTGGATATGTCTGTCCGTACCATGTACACCTATCTTGATAAGGGTGTCTTTAGTGCCAGAAATATTGATTTGAAACGGAAGGTCCGCTTTAAACCCAGGAAATGTCATAAAACACAAATTACAGACCGCTCCGTTTTTACAAACAGGCTCTATCAGGACTTCTGTTCCCTTGGACGATCCGCTTTCGTGGAGATGGACACCGTACATTCATCAAGAGAGTCTAAAAAGACCCTGCTGACTCTGTTTTTTACAAAAGAAAAGCTGTTCCTGGCTTTTCTTATGAACCGGTGTACGAAAGGTGCTGTACGTCTTGTATTTGACCGTCTGGAAAAGCGTATGGGCACTTATGAGTTTGCTTCTGTCTTTGAATATATATTGACTGACCGAGGTTCAGAATTTGGCGATCCTGAGGCTTTGGAAACAGGGATAAACGCAATTCAGCGTTCCAGCATCTATTACTGCGATCCCATGCAGAGCGGACAGAAAGGCGGACTGGAGCAGGCGCATACACTGTTAAGGATGATCCTTCCCAAAGGAACCAGCTTCGAATTTCTGACACAATGGGATGTGAACCTGCTTGTAAATCATATCAATTCAACACCAAGAGAATGCCTTGGAGGCAGAACCCCGTACAACGTCGCACTCGAAACAATGGGTGCAGAGGTACTACATGCATTTCAGCTTAGACCGGTTCCCCCGGATGAGGTAAACCTGACGCCTATGCTGATCCGCTTTAGCCACTAACCAACAAATCGAAATCTGCTGTCAGACTGGAAGTAAACTTTTCACATTTTAGGAATGTGACTGGTGGAATTCAGTCTCGCACACTGCTTTCCAGCGGTCTGTTTTACATGCACAGAAATCCAGTATTTTTCGATAAGTTAAGATAATTATAGCAGAAAACAGGAGGTTATGCTCAAAAATTTCCTGTAAAACCAGCAAAATATAAGACGTGATGGAATTTAACTCTGCACTGGAATTTAAAATTTCAAGTCAGCCTTCCTTTCGTGCTACAATTATGCGTGATGGCAGCACGAAAGGAAATAACGGCAAAAAAGAAAAAACGGAGGAAGGCGCGGCGAAGAACGCCATTCCTCCCTCCGCAAATGGGGCAAATTGTCCGGTCAAGAGAGTTTGGAAAGCTGGGCCAGTATCTTTCTGCACACCGTCCCAAAGCTGTTCCTGCCGCTGGGATATATCCTCCAAATCAGCGTCATAAACCCGCCTGGTTTCATGCACTTTACGGGTCAGCTGGTTTAAGTTGTTGCTGCTCCGGCGCAGGAGGGACACCAGCTCCTTCAGCTCCGGCAAATCCAGTTTTATGGACCTATGTCAATATTTTCATTAAAAAAAGCCGAAAGATTATGCTGCCTTTTTGATTTCCTCATCCTCCTTTTGCTGGGGCGTTATGTAACCAATCGCGCTTTGTATTCTTTTTCGGTTATACCATCCCTCTATGTATTCAAAGATTGCTCTGCGGGCTTCCTTTGTATCCTGGTAAGTATGAAGATATATTTCTTCCTTTTTCAATACAGAATGGAAGGATTCGATACAAGCATTATCGTATG
>CAJTHL010000056.1 GCA_910576205.1 Clostridia bacterium
AGGCCGGGTGTGGGCAGAGCCCACAAAAAAGCATTCTTTGAGATGTCTTTTTTTAGTGCAAAAAAATCAAGTGATAATGAATAAAGAATCCTGCGGTGGTTATACTATAAATAGAAAGAACATTCGACACCAGGAAATTCATGGAATCGACAGCAAAATCCTACATATCGAACTCTTATCAAGGAATCTTAAAATCCTATAGACACAGAATTTTTTACACCCTCTATGCTTTTGAAGCAGAAATTTTATTATCATTTCTACAATCAATTAGAAAGATAGCGTCATCAATCATTTCTTCATATCCTGCGTCCTTAATTACCTGTTCAGCATAAACTTGTTCTTCTTCTGAAAAGTAAAATATTACAATCAAGCTTCCGTCTGCACAATTTGCCGCTTCATAAATTTTTACCTGTGTAAATACATGGGCTAATCTAGAATTACTTGCTAACTTAAACTCAACTATATTTTGATTAGCTTGTCCCTTTGAAATAATAAAGTCGGTTTGTCCTCTCCCGTTATTTGATTCTGCATCTACTTTGTAAGTTGTTCCATACCAAACAAAACGGAAAAGCCTTTGCAAATCATTTTCTTGGGCTATCTGAACTCCTTTTACATATAAATTTTTGTAGCCGTCACAATCCTCAATAATATGCTTAAAAAATTTTATTCGTTGCTTTGCTTCCTCTCTGGCTGTCAACATTTCATTTCTTTGGTAATTTTTACTTTCAAAAAGAGCAATCATATTTTTAGATGCAACAAACAATTTATTTAATTGTGTATTTAATTCGTCAAGACATTGTAGGCGTATTTCATCAGTGTCTGTTTCTCTCAATTTTATATAATAATCATAAAGCTCTGGGTGTTCTTTTACCACTTCTTCAAATGCTTGCTTTTCAACCTTTTCAATAGACTTTTCTTTTATTGGTCGTTTGTTTTTTCGCTGATTTTCTTCATATCTCCTAACAGCTAAACCAATATAATTATTCACATAAGCCCGTAATGAAACATTTTCAATTACTGTGCGAATGCGGTCATAACTATTTAAAAAATCCTTTTTATTTATTGCAGGCTCATCTTCTCGCAAAATATCATATGGAGTTAAAAGGACATATTCCTTTTTGTTATCTTCATTGTAGATGTATGGCAAAGTAAATTCTTTACTAATAAAACTTTCTGTATCATAGTTAAAATAAGCCTTATCTACAGGAAATTTTTCAAGAAACTCTTTTTTAATATGTTTTAAAGCAAACGTTTCGGTATATTCACATAAGAACCCTTTTATTAAATTTACAGTCAAATCACTGATTTTGTCCTTTCCACTGCCTTCGTATAAAAGCATTACTTTTTCTATATGTGTTGATTTGGATATACTATGCGTATCTATTGCAAATGCTATATTATCGTATAAAAAATTTGCATATTTTTTCCCTAATGCCAATCCTTTATTCCCACATAACGAATATCCTAACCAGTTATTTGGAACTTCACTAAAGTTAAACCACGCGTCAATTTCTTTAGGGGTAAGCCCTTGTGTGGCTTTGGTATACAAAAAATAAAAATAATGAATAATATTGTTATGCAATTCAGTATATCTCTCATTATCGCTGTTAAAAATCAGCATAGGGTCAACAAATAATGGGACATCACATATAAGAGAAATATCAACAGCACCATATGACTTTAATATTTCACTACTAACTTGGAATTTTTCTGTAAAAAACATTTTGTCCCCCTCCGCTTATTAGATTAGTGATATTATACTATACTTAGATATATCTTGTCGATAATATAAAAATTTTTGTTACGCAATAGAACGCCATTTTTGAAGATAGACATAGAAAACCCTTACCCCGTCATTTCAACGCCCAAAAAGCCGCATAAATCAAGGACAAAATAACCTCTATTGCGTAACAATCCCCATAATAAATTGAGGGCGAAAGCAGTTTACTGATTTCGTCCTCTTGACTGCCCATTAGTAAAGGCGGGAAAAGCTGTCAAGGGCGCGTAGCGCGAAGTTTACCCTTGACAGCTTTTCCCGTCTTTGCTACTTCCTATCGGTCGAAGCGGAATTTCAATATGGCTTCAACCAGTTTTGCCTTTAACCTGTCCTGTGTGCCATCATTGATATGCCCCTTATACATAGACAGATATTTGATATGTGCGGTGTAGTGCCGCAATACTTCGTCTACCGCTTCCTGCTCTCCGGCAACGGCTTTTTCGATTACTTCAAAAGGTATCAGCTTTTTGTTCCTCATGTTCTAATCTCTCCCATTCTTTCCGCAACTGTTTCAGCGCAACATTTCTTCTGTGGTTTATCGTACTTCTGCAACGCCCGTATAGTCTGCCGATTGCTTCATCACGATAGCCGACGAAGTAATAAAGCAACAAAACTTCTTGCCTTAACTCCGGCAATTTTGATAATGCCGTCGCTAACCGTTCATCATCAACAATAACTTCCTTTCCCAACACAAGAAATACGGTTGGTTTGTCCTGCTTTTCAAAGTAGCTGTCCATAGCAGACGGTTCAAAATATCGTTCTGACATCAGATAGTCAAGGGATATTTCCCGTTCTATTTTCCGCTTCAAATCCCGCCATGCGTTGATGGCTTCATGGCGCAGGACAACCTTGCAGAACGCATGGAAAGCATATTCGATATGCTCCATGAACTGTTCAGAATATCTCATTTTCTCTCACCCCCTTTCTTCCCAGTAGGGGGTTATTACAACAAAAAACCATGCAAAATATATCCGCATAGGTTCTTGGGTAATATGAGTTATCAAAATATACTAAATGAATAGATAGTTCATATTCATGGACAGAATACTCCGCTGTATAAAGCAGGATTTTTTTAATAACTGTCTGTTAGCCGATAGAAACATGGCGATACCTCCTTGATACCGCCATAAACATTTTTATCCACATAATAAAATAGGCGGCTCTGAATTTCAAAGCCGTCCATAAAATATTTTTACACATGAGTAATGTGAACCGCTCCCTGTCAAGTAGACAATTAAAAAAATAAAAATTTCAGCCTGCCAGTCACAAAAAAGGACTGGCAGAGTTTTTATGCAGCCTCCTTCAAATAGTTTCTATATTCTATCGGTGTCATACAGTTTAAGCGCTTCTGATACCGATGATT
>CAJTHL010000057.1 GCA_910576205.1 Clostridia bacterium
CATAGAAGGGTACTACAATTCAAAAAGACCGCATGGCACGCTGAATATGCTTACTCCAAACGAAGCGGAAGTATTATACTGGGAGCAGAATTCCTAGTCTGCTCCTTAAAACTTTTATACTTTTTTGTGTCTACTTACTTGACTATAGTCCAACATTGTCCTTACCTCCGTTTGATTGATTTCTTTAACTGTCTTTATTATAAGCTAATTGGCTTATATTTTCAATAACTTTTAAAGTTTTTTAGCGAATATTTTTAGCTATATAGCTTATATTTAGGTTATAATAAAAGCACCTACATTTTTGTAGATGCCTTTATATTTGTGTACCGTCTGGATACTCAAATACTGAAATATATTTTCCGCCTGTTGCTTGTGCTATCTCTTGCAATTCTTCCTGTGTAAATTTCCCTGTATCATATCTTCTTTGAAATGATTGTGGAACTTTATATCCTAATCGCCGTGATAATTCCGCTTTACTGATTCCAGCATGAGCACAAGCCATATCAATTTTCTGTTGTATAGTAATAGTATCGCCCCCTTACATATTAAAATGCTGATACCATCTAGCAATAATAGTATCACGATTTGCCCACAAATACTTTTGTATTTTCTTTAAGTCATTATTGGGTATATTGCTTTTATTATGAACAAGTTCAATAGAATCTCTTGTAATCCAAAATTTTGTTGCATTTTCTGTTTGTTTTCCTTTTGAAACATGAACATGAACAGGTTCACCATTTTCGTTTGACCAAAAATAGAAAGCATATCCCATAAAATCTAATAATATTTTAGGCAACTGTAACACCTTCCTTTTCCTTGGCAATTTCCCATATCAAAAAATTATTATTTTTTAAATATCCTTCAAGTTCCAGTAACTCATCTTCCGAAAATCCATGTGTTTTGTAAAACATATTATTAGGTAATTTACCTTCAGCAAAATCAAAACCATCATTATTTGGACGTTCAAAATATACAGTTATTTCATCAAATCCGTTTTTTTCTTCTATATCTGAAAAAGTAAGTACAATATTATCTACTGTACTATAATAGTTTTTCATACAAAAACACCTCTTTCCTGTTGATATATTTATTATATCAGATTTCCCTATTTTTTCAAGACTAACTAAAATCCGTTTGAAAATATGAAAAATTTAAGAATCTTATGGATTTATTATTTTATCTTAAAGAAGATGATTTATATCAAATAGTATCAATTAATGTTACTTTATGGATGGATAGTGTTAAGCCCAATGAACCATTGGATACTGCAGATTCAGAATTGGAAAAAAGCTGATTACTTCTCTGAACTTGAAAAAGGATTTTCAAAGCTTTTAGCTAACAATTATCAAGCATACGGTTTAAATTATTTAGATGAAATAAAGCAAACTGAAAAATGTTCTAAAGAACAGGCGAATAATATATTATATCTGTACATGAAGTCAATTGATTATGCTCAAAAATCTTTAGAGTTTGAAATGGACTTTGATGATAAGATTAAAATAATTAAATATATCAAAGCGCGTTATAAGGATATTAGTGATTGTATTTTTTTGGATAACGATATATGAATGAAACCAGATAAGGAGAAAACTCAAAATTTTGTTTAAGACAACAGACACAAGAGTGTGGAGTGAATAATTTATCTGGAGGTAACAGAAAATGGCAAATATATTATTTGAGGAACTGGGTGGTAAATACGAACGGAAAGGCGATTATCTAGTTCCATGTATAGCTTTACCCGCCGAAGAAGAACAGCCGATAGGCACATGGGGACAGCGGCATCTGGACTATCTCAAGCAATACCGCAAAGTTGTATACACCAATCTTCTCACAAGCGGCAGACTAGGTGTTTATCTTACCAACATTGACAGGCAGGCACAGGATATAAACAGAACAACTAAAGGCAGAAAACGCCTTAGAATGGGTACAACGCTTAAATAACATAAGGGCATGTGCGAGTGAGATTGTGAACGAAGAAATCATCTACACATAATAGAATGGCGATGGAGTAAAAGAAGCTCTATCGCCTTTTTATCTGTAAGACCGAAATGGGTAGTGTAAAATAGTTTGTGTCTTTGGAAAAAAATGGCTCCTTTTAGGTAAGAATTCAGATATGACAATTCTTATCGAAAAGGAGTATTTTTATGGCGGTAGCTAAGGAGCAAATTCGACAGATTATTTCTGAAAACAACATTTCCAGCGTTGCGGATGTCTATTCCCTGCTTAGGGAAAGCTTTAAAGACATCCTGC
>CAJTHL010000059.1 GCA_910576205.1 Clostridia bacterium
ACCCAGAACGTGAAGGACCTCCTTGCCTCCCGGCAGATTGAGAACATCTTCGAGAACAGCGATTTCATGGTGCTTCTCTCCCAGGCGCAGGGGGACCGGCAGATTCTGGCGAAGCAGCTGGGGATAAGCCCCCACCAGCTCTCCTATGTGACGCACAGCAATTCCGGGGAGGGGCTGCTGTTCTTCGGGAACGTGACGATTCCCTTTGTTGACCGTTTTCCGAAGAATACGAAGCTCTACTCCATTATGACCACCCGGCCCGAGGACAGAAAAATGGAGGCCGCAGAGGAATAGCAACCGGGCTTCGGGCCAAGTTGGCCCGAGGCCATGACCTGCCAGCGCGATACCGGAGGGTATGGGCTGGCTCTTTTCCTATCCAGAGGAAGGAGGTGCTTTTATCGCCAGACAAACAGAGGGGCCGCCGGGAAAGCGCGTGAAGCGGGGGCGGCTCCATTTTTCCGAGGAAGAAGTGGCCGGACAGTCCGGGGAAGGCACTTCGGGCCAGGTTGGCCCGAAGCCCCAGGGCACCGGGAAATTCAAGCAGGACGGGGAACGGGAGAAGTTCTCTTCCAGGCTCCACCGGGAGGATTCCCCGAAAGAGACGGAGGCCTCAAAGGAGGGACGGGCAGACGCCAAAGCGGACGGCTACCAGAAGAAAAGGGCAGATACCGGGAAGGGGGCCTATAGGGAGAAAGAGACAACTTCCGGGAAAGGAGCCTACCGGGAGAAAGAAACAGCTTCCAGAGAAGAAGCCTACCAAGAGAAAGCGGCAGCTTCCGGGAAGGGAGTCTACCGGGAGAAAGAGGCAGACACCGGGAAGGGAGACAGCCGGGAGAAAGCGGCGGATTCCAGAACGGAGAGCCACCGGGAGGAAGGCAGCGCCTCCACGGAAAAGAAGCCCCGGCAGGAGAAGAAACAGGAACGGGCCCAGAGCCGGGCGGAACATTCGGCTGTCCGGCTGGAAAGGGCAAAGGAACATCTGGCGGCGCAGAAGCCTCGCAAGCCTCCCAGCCCTGCAAGGCGGGCGGCCACGGCGGCAGGGTTCACCCTCTGGGCCTACGGCCACCGGAAAATCCATGAGGCCGAGCACGAGAACGTGGGGACGGAGGCCGCCCACAAGACCGAGCTGCTGGCCGAGGCCGGGGCCCATAAGGCAGTCCGCTACGCAAAGCGGCGTATCCGGGAGCACCCGGCCCGGCAGGTGGAAAGGTGGGAGTACAGGGCCATGAAGGCAGACGCCGAGCTCCGTTACCAGCAGGCGGTTTCCGAGCACCCGGAGCTCCAGAGCAGCCCCCTCTCCCGCATGGCGCAGAAGTGGAAAATCAAGCGGCAGTACGCCAAGGAGGCCAGGGAGGCGGCAAGGCAGGGGGCCAAAGCCACGGGGAAGGCGGCCGGCACAGTCGAGAAGGCGGCGGAAAAGCTGGCATTATTTGTCCGCAATCATAAGGGCGGAGCCGTTGTGGTCCTGCTGCTGTTTTGCGTTTTCCTGATTATCAACTCTGTCTTTTCCGCCCTCCCTTCCCTTGGCACCGGCATGATGAACGCCGTGGTAGGCACCTCCTACACCGCCGAGGACGAGGACATCTTAGGGGCCAACGAGGACTATACCGCCCTTGAGAGCGCATTGAGGCAGGAAGTGGCAGACATTGAGCGGACCCACCCCGGCTATGACGAATACCGCTACCGTGTGGACGAGCTGGGGCACAACCCCTATGAGCTGACCTCCTATCTGGTGGCAAAGCTCCGCACCTACACCCGTGAGGACGTACAGGGGGAGCTTAGGGCATTGTTCGAGGCCCAGTATAAGCTGACGCTGACCGAAGAAGTGGAGACGCGCTGCCGCACGGAGACCCGGACCGGCACCTCCACCAGCACGGACCCGGAGACCGGCGAGACCACCACCGAGGAATACGAGTACGAGGTGGAGGTGGCCTATGAGTATTACATCCTCCATGTACGGCTGGAGAACCGGACGCTCCCGGCCGTCATCGCCTCTCGGCTGGATGCGGAACAGAAGGAGCTCTATAACATCTTACTGGAGCTGAAAGGCAACAAGCCCTATCTGTGGGACGACATCTACTCCGGGAACGGCGGCGGATATGACCCCGGGAGCGACTACACCGTGCCGGGGGAGGCCCTTTCCGACCCGGCCTTTGCGGCCCTTATCAC
>CAJTHL010000060.1 GCA_910576205.1 Clostridia bacterium
GAATCTTTCCGAAGTTAGTTGAAATAAAGCTTTTATCAAATGGGAAAACATGGTATAATAAGCATGAATTTTAAAGCGTTTGCGGGAGTGGATACCATGGATGAATTTATCAAGGAGCTTGATTCAAATCTGGATTATCTGGAGCATAAAATAATAGGGAATGAAGTCATTATTTATGCAGCCTCAAATAGAAAAATATGCAGATGCCCTTATTGCGGCTCTGAATCGGCGCGAATACATAGCCGTTACGAAAAAAGTTTTCAGGATCTTCCAATCATGGGCAAAAAAACAAAATTCGTTATTGAAAACAGGAAATTCTTCTGCGACAATCCAGACTGTGGGTTCACCACTTTTGCAGAGCGTTTCGACTTCCTGGCACAAAAAGGGAAAAAGACAAAACGCCTGATTGAAAAAATCGTGGATGTTTCCCTGAATACAAGCTCCACCACTGCTTCCAGGACGCTGAAAGACGGGATTGCGGATGTTGGCAAAAGCACCATCTGCAGTCTCTTAAAAAAAAGATATGCCAGTTCCTAAGAAAGAAGCCGTTACAAAAGTCTGCATTGACGATTTTGCATTTCGGAAAAGAAAAACCTATGGGACTATCATGGTAGACATTGACACGCACCGGATCATTGACCTGCTGGCGTCCCGGGAAAGTGCGGATGTGGCGGAATGGCTGAAAAGCTATCCGAATCTTGAAGTTGTATCCAGGGACGGCTCTGTTTCCTATAAAAGCGCCATTGAACAGGCAGGAAGCCATCTGCAGCAGGTCAGTGACCGTTTTCACCTGGTGAAGGGGCTTACGGATGCGGCAAAGAAATTTTTGTCACGTCTTCTGGCAGCAAATTTTATTCTCCCAACGGAAGCATCCCATTATGATGGAAAACCTACGGGGGATTACTGGGATAAACCAGTCAAAGAAGACGCACCTGCCGCTGAGCACAACGCAAATGTGAAAAAGAAAATGAAGACAGTGGAACAAGTACGGGAATTCGGGAAACAGGGATTGAACAAAAGTGAGATTGCAAGGATTGTCGGAATAAACAGGGTGACGGTGGCAAAATACCTGAAAGATGATTTTAACCCTTCCAGCGCTTATTACCATACGACGATTCCCGGTAAAATAAAGCCCTATTCTCAGGAAATAAAAAATATGCTCAGTGAGGGGAAAACTTTCAAGCAGATCAGAGCAGTGATTCGGGAAAGGGGATATGATGGCGCGGATGGAACAATTCGTATGTTTGCCACAAGGGAACGGAGGCTCATGAAGGAAGCTGCCGAACAGGGAGGAAGTGGAGAAAAGATCGAACGGAAGTGGCTGATCAGCCTTTTGTACCACCCTGTTGATGAGGTTCGTTCCCTCAGCCAGGATCAACTGGACAGGATCATACAAGAATATCCCATCATAGGGCGTGTTTATGATGCTGTGACAGGATTCAAAGGGGCACTGTTTGGCAAAAAAGAGGCCGAGCTTGATAAATGGGCAGAAGAAATCGCAGCTCTTGAGATAGATGAAGTGGAGAGTTTTATAAACGGAATCAAAAGAGATATTACCGCAGTAAAAAACGCCATTCGTCTTGATTACAATAATGGACTGGCAGAAGGAAGCGTGAACAAGCTGAAAGTTGTCAAAAGGATCATGTATGGCCGCAACAGTTTTGAGTTGCTGAAAGGGAAACTGTTGCGGCTTGAATTAAAACGCAAAATCAACTAACTTCGGAAAGATTC
>CAJTHL010000061.1 GCA_910576205.1 Clostridia bacterium
TGAACCGCTCCCTGTCAAGTAGACAATTAAAAAAATAAAAATTTCAGCCTGCCAGTCACAAAAAAGGACTGGCAGAGTTTTTATGCAGCCTCCTTCAAATAGTTTCTATATTCTATCGGTGTCATACAGTTTAAGCGCTTCTGATACCGATGATTATTATAATAATCTATGTAATCGGATATGGCCTCCTTTAGTTCCTCATATGTTTGAAATTTCTTCAGGTAATACATTTCTGATTTCAGCATCCCCCAGAACGCTTCCATTGGTCCGTTATCAATACATCGGGATACTCTTGACATGCTTTGCGTCATTCCTGCTTTGTTAAGCTTTTTGCGGAAGGATTTTGAGGTGTATTGGTACCCACGGTCACTGTGGAATAAAGGCTTTGCATCTGGATGGTTTTCATGGGCAATGTCAAAGGTTTCAAAAACAAGGGCATTATTATTGGAATGTCCAATGACAAAGGAAACAATACTTTTATCTGCTAAGTCCAGAATGGCGCTTAGGTATGCCTTCCCACTGGCTCCATATTTCATTTCCGTTACATCCGTCAGCCATTTTTCTCCAAAATGCTCCGCATGGAACTCCCGGTTTAAGATGTTTTCGGCAGTAACCTCTGGCGTTGATTTTACATAGTTTCTTCTCCTGCGCCGGCACACAGACTTCAGATGTAAAATCCGCATAAGGCGCAGGATTCTCTTTGCGTTGACTTGAAATTCATTTTCACGGTTCAATTTAATCGTCATCTGCCTATAACCCAGAATCCCGCTTTTTTCCTCGTACGCATCTCTGATAAGGACGCATAATTTCTGGTTGAATTTCTCATTTTCACTTGGTTTCCGGTTCAGCCATTTATAATAAGCAGAACGCGAAATTCCCGCAAATCTGCAGAGTTCCGATATAGGGCATCCCTGCTCATCATATATTTCCTGTATTGCCAGATAAACCGTCTCATTTTGTGTCTGGCTTAGAACCGCCTCCTTTCGATTTCGTCGAGTTTTTTTAAGAAAGCAGCCTCCAGCTGGGCTCTGCGCTTTTCCGCTTGAAGAATCTTATTTTCCGCACGCAGTTTCTCCAGTTCTGACATTTCATTTTCAGGCTTTCTTTTTCCTCTTTTGTCAATAAGCCCCTCTGCGCCATTTGACTGGTATTTCCTTGTCCATTGGTAAATCTGTTGGTAGGATACCTGGTATTTTTCTGCTGCCTGGGCATAATCCATCCCATGCTCTATGCAGTATGTTACAATTTGCACCCGTTCCTCATATGAGGTTTTTCTTCCTTTGGCCATGCTGCTGTTCCCTCCTGTGAAAGAAGTTTTTTGATTTTCATGACCATTATACTTCATAATCCAGTTGCGAAGCTGTTTATCTGAGCGGATTCCATACTTTTTCTGGATTTCCCTTAATGTCCCTTTGCCGGAAAGGTAATCAGAGACGGCATTGTGTTTTGTTTCGGCAGAATAGGTGCTGAGTTTGGGGGATGTTTTTAACCCATCTGCTCCCAGGGCCTGATACAAGGTCACCCACTCGACGATGCGTGTCCCATTTGTTCCCAGGCTTCGGGCGATACTTTCTATTGAACAGCTTCCTTCCAGATACTTTGTGACAGCAGCCAGTTTCATCTCAAAAGAGTATTTTGAATGTTGTCCCATGAAATATGCTCCTCCTTACAGCGACAGTTTTATTATTTTGTCTGTCTACTATAAGGGGAGCATATCA
>CAJTHL010000062.1 GCA_910576205.1 Clostridia bacterium
CCTCCTACTACAATAGATTTATGGTTAGTATCCCTTACAGCCAGTAAGGAATTATCCATCTTGTTGCTTAAGCTGTTAGAATGATAAGGGCAATCGGTATATCGGAAACCTCCTTGGACTTCGCGTCCGTACGAAAGTCTGATAACCAGCTCCTCATTCGCAGCGTTCGTTTTATGCAGGTTGAGCCGCTCTCTCGGTGCGTTCGCGTCACACCACAGTAGATTGAATGGGCAATGAGTAAAACTGGCACTGACCAATTGCAATCTTTATTTAGGAGTGACATTTTTATGAACATGAACGCAGTAGGTATTGATGTTTCCAAACGAAAAAGCACGGTAGCAATCCTCCGTCCTGGTGGGAAGGCTGTTGGAAAGCCCTTTGATGTTCCTCATCTGTTCGCAGATTTCCAATCTCTGATAAAGCGGATCCGGGAGCTTGATGGTGAAACTCGCATTGTCATGGAATGTACTGGCCGCTACTATGAACCGGTGGCACGTGAACTTTCCCAGGCGGGCTTTTTTGTAAGCGCTGTGAATCCCCAGATCATCCGTAACTTCCAGGGACAGGACAATCCTCTCCGCAAAGTCAAGACCGATAAGGCAGATTCCGTAAAAATCGCCCGCTATACTCTTGACAGCTGGGCAAATCTGAAACAGTATAGTCTTATGGATGAATTACGTTCCCAACTTAAAACCATGAACCGCCAGTTTGATTTCTACATGAAACACAAAACCGCCATGAAAAACAATCTGATCGGTCTCATCGATCAGACCTATCCAGGCGCCAATGCCTATTTCGACAGCCCTGCCCGCGAGGACGGCAGCCAGAAATGGGTGGACTTCATTGACACTTACTGGCATGTCGATTGTGTTCGTAAATTGTCCCTGACTGCTTTTATTGACCACTATCAGAAGTGGTGCAGCCGTAAGAAGTACAACTTCAGCAAGTCGAAAGCTGAAGAAATCTACGGAAAGGCCAAGGAGCTCATCCCCGTACTTCCAAAGGACAGCTTTACCAAGCGCATCATCAAGCAGGCCGTAGGGCAGTTGAACGCCGCGTCACAGACTGTTGAACAGCTGCGCTCGCTTATGAATGAAACTGCCTCTAAGCTCCCAGAATATCCGGCTGTTATGGCGATGAAAGGCGTAGGGCCGTCTCTGGGCCCTCAGCTCATGGCTGAAATCGGAGATGTGACACGTTTCACTCACAAAGGAGCAATCACGGCATTTGCCGGAGTAGATCCAGGCGTGAATGATTCTGGAGATTATTCCCAGAAAAGTGTACATGCCTCCAAGCACGGTTCGCCAGCGTTACGNAAAACCCTGTTCCAGATCATGGATGTACTGATCAAGACCAAACCGGATGACGCGGTATATCTGTTCATGGACAAGAAAAGGGCACAAGGCAAACCTTATTACGTCTACATGACAGCGGGAGCCAACAAGTTTCTGCGCATTTACTATGGGAGAGTGAAAGAATATCTCGCCGCTCTTCCCACGTCAAACTAACCATCACACAGCACTCTTTCAGACCGGCATATTCTGGCGGTCTAATTGTAATACCCATTTTTCAACCTGTATAAAATTTTCGATGTTCTTTAAAATTTAGCTTGACTTTTTATTTGCAGGCTTT
>CAJTHL010000063.1 GCA_910576205.1 Clostridia bacterium
TCAGTGCTCTACCTCCAGCAGACTAAACCGAGGCTAGCCCTAAAGCTATTTCGAGGAGAACCAGCTATCTCCGGGTTCGATTGGAATTTCTCCCCTACCCACACCTCATCGCCACCCTTTTCAACGGATGTGCGTTCGGCCCTCCACCGCCTTTTACGGAGGCTTCAGCCTGGATATGGGTAGATCACCCGGTTTCGGGTCTGCTCTGACTGACTCTTCGCCCTTTTAAGACTTGGTTTCCCTTCGGCTCCGCACCTAAAGTGCTTAACCTCGCCAGCCCGCGCAGCTCGCCGGACCGTTCTACAAAAAGTACGCGGTCGGCCTCTTACGGGCCTTCCACAGCTTGTAAACGCAGGGTTTCAGGTTCTCTTTCACTCCCCTCCCGGGGTCCTTTTCACCTTTCCTTCACAGTACTATGCGCTATCGGTCACTAAGCAGTATTCAGGCTTACGGGGTGGTCCCCGCTTCTTCCCACAAGGTTTCTCGTGTCTCGTGGTACTCTGGATCCCGCTCTGTCTGCTCCTCTTTCATGTACGGGGCTTTCACCCTCTCCGGCAGGCCTTCCCAGAACCTTTCCATTAGATTTGCAGAATCAGTTTTTGCGGTCCGAACCCCGGAATGCACGCATTCCGGTTTGGCCTCCTCCCGTTTCGCTCGCCGCTACTCCGGGAATCGATGTTTCTTTCTTTTCCTCCGGGTACTTAGATGTTTCAGTTCCCCGGGTTCCCCTCCATGCACTATGTATTCATGCATGGATACGTGGGGGCTTCCCACGTGGGTTTCCCCATTCAGACATCTGCGGATCTATGGGTATTTGCCCCTCCCCGCAGCTTTTCGCAGCTTGTCACGTCTTTCTTCGGCTCTTAGTGCCAAGGCATCCGCCCTACGCTCTTTCAGCTTGACCAGTTTCCCGCATGCATAGCGTTGCATGCCTGGCCATGGTTCGTTTTTTTCGGAGGTTCTCTCCTCCTGCTGTCTCTGCTTTTATGCTTTGACAGCCTTTTTCTCGGATGTCTTGAATCTTTCGATTCTTTTTTTCGTAGATTTTTCAGTATGCAATTTTCAAGGTGCATGTGTGTGCCTTCGCACCGGGCTCCAGCTGACTTAAGCGGCCTGGCTCCTTACGTGCTCTGGCGCGTCCCGTCACTAAACTCAGCCTTCGCCTTACGGCCCGGCTTCATTAAGTGTCGTGACATGCCTCACACTAAACTCAAGCGGCGCCTTACGGCTTGCCTTCGTTAAGTGTTCTGGCTATGGAGATGGAGAGATTCGAACTCTTGACCCCCTGCTTGCAAGGCAGGTGCTCTCCCAACTGAGCTACACCCCCGTGAAAAGAACTTTTCAGTCCTTTTTCCTGGGCTTAAGTGGACTCGAACCACCGACCTCACGCTTATCAGGCGTGCGCTCTAACCGGCTGAGCTATAAGCCCTTTTTTATCCTGGCAGCCACCTGCTCTCCCATGCTGTCTCCGGCATAGTACCATCGGCCGCTTAAGCCTTAACCATCGTGTTCGGGATGGGTACGGGTGTTTCCCTTAAGCGTATCGCCACCAGGAATCTTTCTGCCCCGGGCGGTCTCTCTTTACCTTCCCGGTGCCGGG
>CAJTHL010000064.1 GCA_910576205.1 Clostridia bacterium
CTGCGAATGAGGAGCTGGTTATCAGACTTTCGTACGGACGCGAAGTCCAAGGAGGTTTCCGATATACCGATTGCCCTTATCATTCTAACAGCTTAAGCAACAAGATGGATAATTCCTTACTGGCTGTAAGGGATACTAACCATAAATCTATTGTAGTAGGAGGAAATAATGAAATCCGTAAAGGACGTGTCGGAGATAACCGGATTAAGTATAAGGACGTTGAGATATTATGATGAAATTGGTCTGCTAAAGCCAACGGAATTAACGAAAGCTGGTTATCGGCTCTATGACAACAAAGCATTAGAGAAGTTGCAAGAAATTATGTTCTTTAGAGAATTGGAAATTCCATTGATAGACATAAAAAAAATCATGGATAACCCTAATTATGATAAAGAACAGGCTTTATTGGCTCAAAAATCTTTATTGGAGCAGAAACGAAATCGGCTAAATGGGATTATCGAGTTAATAACGGACGTAGTGAAAGGAGTTAATACTATGAGCTTTGAAGCATTTAGCAACGAAGAAGTACAGAAAATGGTAAACCATACTTTGGAATGTATGTCAAAAGAAAGCCTTGATGAGCAGGTGCAAAAATACGGAAGCATGGAAAAATACAAAGAGCATTTGGTTTCTGGCTTCGCCAATGAGCAGGCTACCGCAGATTTATTAAAGTGGTATGGCAGCAAAGAAAAGGTAATGGAAGCAGTCATGCAGTCAACGGGGAGTGCCGAAGCAATAAAACAGGAACAAGATGAAAATGCCAGAATTTATAAGCAGTTTATGGCAGCAAAAGAAGCTGGCAATATGGATATGGCACATTCCGCTGTTGAAATGCTTGCAGAGAATTACAAAACAATGTTTGCGCTTGATAATGCAAGAAATATCCTGCTTGATTTGGCAAAAGAATATTTGCAGAGAGAAAAACTTGCAGAAACAATCGATAGCCAGTTTGGAGAGGGCTGCTCTGAATATGTCGCCCTTGCTATTCAGAATTATTATGGAGTATAGCACATATAACAGGGCGAAATGGCAATGAACTATTTATAACGGGTGGCGAAATACATTTCCCGCTGCCCGTTATATTGTTGGACTAATAGCGATATTAGAAAGTAATTTTTAAATATGTTCCCCCATGTGGGAGAAAGGGGGAAATTTCTATGGATTGCACAGAAGCATACAGGGAACACATCATGTATTCTTTCAATGGCTTTTGCAAAGTCGTCATACGCTATGCCGCTATCAACGCATGGCGCGACAGGAACAGGCGGCGGCAAAAAGAAATATCCTTTGAATACCTCACGGTAGTGTAAAAAAGTTTGTGTCTTTGGTAAAAAATGGCTCCTTTTTGGTAAGAATCAAGATATGAAAATTCTTATCGAAAAGGAGTATTTTTATGCCGGTAGCAAAGGAACAGATTCGACAGATTATTGCAGACAACAACTTAAACAGTGTGGCAGATGTCTACACCCTC
>CAJTHL010000065.1 GCA_910576205.1 Clostridia bacterium
TGAAGTCCAGGTCCCCGGACAGCAGCCCCCGGTAGCTGGAGCTCCCCAGCATTTCCCCTGCGCCCATCACCTGGAAGGCGTCCATTCCCGCCGCCTTCGCGCAGGCTATGTCTGCCACCTCATTGTCCCCCACATGGAGACAGTCCCGGGGGGCATACCCCTCTTTCTTTCTGTCCTCCAGAAACAGCCGGAATAATTCCCCACTTTTTGCCGTCCCCTTTTCGCAGGACACGTAAAGCTCCTGGTAGCCCTCATAGCCGCATTTCCCAAGCAGTTTCCCCATGGTTTCCCGGGGCAGGTACATATCGGAAACCAGATAGATCTTCTTTTTTCCTTTTATGCTTCTGAAGATCTCCCGCATCTTTTCCCTGGGTACCAGGTATTCCAGCTCCGTGGCTATTTCCAGCTCCCGCAGTTCCTCCCTCTCCCTGTCGCTGACGCCGCTCATCTCCTGGAATCTTCTGTATATTTCCTGGTGGGTGGGGTTTCTGCCTTTCCCGCAGAGCTGCCGCTCCGCCTCTGTGCGCAGTCCGGCAAATCCCGGATAAGGCTTTTTTCTCTCCACAACGGTGAATATATCCGTGGGATACAGGACCTTCCTCATGACCAGGGTGTCAAACACGTCAAAGGAGACCACGTCATGCCGCTCCAGCTCCCTCTCCAGATCTTCCTGGCCCTGGCGGAAATAGGGGATATCATTTTCCTGGTCTGCGTAAACCTCTGACAGGTCATTTCCCTTCACATCATATACCGTGATCCCGTTTTCTTTGCAGAACCCTTCGATTCTGTGGTAAATCACCCCTATCACCGCAGGGCGCGCTATGACGATAATTGTTTTCACCTGCAGCTCCAGCACTTCCCTGTAATCAAGGACCTGCTTTCCAAACACTGTCCCTTCCTTTTTCTTTCCGTCCATCAGACCTGCTATGTCATAGCCCCGGAGCCTCTCCAGAAGTTCCCCTGTCCGGTTCCCGGTTCCGTAAAGGACCAGGGGCTCCTCTTTTTTCCCGGAAAAATGTTTTTCAAATTCCCGGAAGATATATTCTGCCTCGTCGTACATAACCATCCTCCCCTCCGGCCCTGTGTCTCCCAGCTGCCACGGGCTTATTCCAGCAGCGCTTTCCAGTATTCCCCGGATTCCGTCTTTCTGTTTCTTGTCCTTATTTTCTCCATGGACCTGTTTCCCATCCTGCACAGCAGTTCCCGGTGTTCATGGAGATGCCTTATATGCTCCGCAAGCGCTTCCACATCCCCTACCGCTGCCACATACCCGTTAACCCCTTCCTCCACATCGTCCCCGGCCCCGGAGGTATCCGTAAGGACAGGCACTGCCCCGGC
>CAJTHL010000066.1 GCA_910576205.1 Clostridia bacterium
TTTTTCAAATATCTGAAGAAAGAAGAAACAGACCGCAAATGTTACCGTTCCCTGCAGGAGCTGCAGCTTTCTATATTTGAGTACATAGAAGGGTACTACAATTCAAAAAGACCGCATGGCACGCTGAATATGCTTACTCCAAACGAAGCGGAAATATTATACTGGGAGCAGAATTCCTAGTCTGCTCCTTAAAACTTTTATACTTTTTTGTGTCTACTTACTTGACTATAGTCCACAGGGCTGCAGCAAGCTCGCCATTGGTGAGTATGATTGTCTGACCGCATATCGTAACGGGGTATTGTTCGTAGGGTGATTTGAGAAATTCGTCTGATGTGCTTAGAGGGTAGAATTTTTCTTCTGTGAGGTAGAGGCTGTAAATTTTTCTGTGTCTATGGAGGAAAAATCCTTCTGGCAGAATCCAGATATGTACAATACTGTGTCGAATCCTAGGCTTGATTTTGTTGTCGATTGATCTTACTGATTATAGTATTACCAATCTGCATACCTTTATACAGATTTTTCTAATTTTTTGCACCAAAATAAAACATCCCGGCTGCTTCTTTTCGTGGGCTCTGCCCACACCCGGCCTCTGGAATAAGGATGGGGGCAGCAGCATTCCTTTCAGGGTGCGCTGCCCCAGACTTTCCTAATGATGCGGAGCTTCTGTTTTACAGATACTGGGTCAGCCGTTCCCCATAGAGGACTGTCAGCTGGTTCAGTACCTGGTCCCAGTTCCGGTATCTCTGTGTCCACTTCTTCGCCACATTCAGGCTGGCCAGATAGAGCATCTTTTCCAGGGAGCTGTCGCTTGGGAACACGCTCTTTGTCTTGGTGGCTTTCCTGTACTGGCGGTTCAGCCCCTCGATTATATTGGTCGTGTACATAATACGGCGTACTTCGTCTGGGAACTGGAAGAAAGGGCTTACATCTTCCCAGTTGTTTTCCCAGCTGCTGACTGCGTAGGGATATTTCTTTCCCCATTTTTCCCTGACATCTGACAGTGCTTCCAGCCCGGCTTTTTCATTCGGGGCATTGTATACCGCCTTGAAATCAGACGCGAACTTCTTCAGGTCACTGTAGTTCACATACTTGAACGAGTTGCGCAGCATGTGGAGGACGCACCTTTGGATTTCGGACTGGGGGAACACGGCGCCGATCGCCTCCTTGA
>CAJTHL010000067.1 GCA_910576205.1 Clostridia bacterium
TCAGTGCTCTACCTCCAGCAGACTAAACCGAGGCTAGCCCTAAAGCTATTTCGAGGAGAACCAGCTATCTCCGGGTTCGATTGGAATTTCTCCCCTACCCACACCTCATCGCCACCCTTTTCAACGGATGTGCGTTCGGCCCTCCACCGCCTTTTACGGAGGCTTCAGCCTGGACATGGGTAGATCACCCGGTTTCGGGTCTGCTCTGACTGACTCTTCGCCCTTTTAAGACTTGGTTTCCCTTCGGCTCCGCACCTTAAGTGCTTAACCTCGCCAGCCCGCGCAGCTCGCCGGACCGTTCTACAAAAAGTACGCGGTCGGCCTCTTACGGGCCTTCCACAGCTTGTAAACGCAGGGTTTCAGGTTCTCTTTCACTCCCCTCCCGGGGTCCTTTTCACCTTTCCTTCACAGTACTATGCGCTATCGGTCACTAAGCAGTATTCAGGCTTACGGGGTGGTCCCCGCTTCTTCCCACAAGGTTTCTCGTGTCTCGTGGTACTCTGGATCCCGCTCTGTCTGCTCCTCTTTCATGTACGGGGCTTTCACCCTCTCTGGCAGGCCTTCCCAGAACCTTTCCATTAGATTTGCAGAATCAGTTTTTGCGGTCCGAACCCCGGAATGCTCGCATTCCGGTTTGGCCTCCTCCCGTTTCGCTCGCCGCTACTCCGGGAATCGATGTTTCTTTCTTTTCCTCCGGGTACTTAGATGTTTCAGTTCCCCGGGTTCCCCTCCATACACTATGGATTCATGCATGAATACGTGGGGGCTTCCCACGTGGGTTTCCCCATTCAGACATCTGCGGATCTATGGGTATTTGCCCCTCCCCGCAGCTTTTCGCAGCTTGTCACGTCTTTCTTCGGCTCTTAGTGCCAAGGCATCCGCCCTACGCTCTTTCAGCTTGACCAGTTTCCCGCATGCATAGCGTTGCATGCCTGGCCATGGTTCGTTTTTTTCGGAGGTTCTCTCCTCCTGCTGTCTCTGCTTTTATGCTTTGACAGCCTTTTTCTCGGATGTCTTGAATCTTTCGATTCTTTTTTTCGTAGATTTTTCAGTATGCAATTTTCAAGGTGCATGT
>CAJTHL010000068.1 GCA_910576205.1 Clostridia bacterium
GATAGTGTCAAGATTTTTTCGCAAATTTAATTTCCACCGTTTGGCAGCCGGTAGTCAGCCGGCTGTGATATCAGACAGCAGTTCCTCCTCCGGTTTGGAGAGGTGATCCATGTTCATATAACGACGGGTGCCCCATTGGGTCCCGGCCACATGACGCAGTCTGGCACATACCAGCATTAAAGCACTCTGACCATCCGGAAATGCTCCGATCGCCTTTGTCCGGCGTTTGATCTCGCGGTTTAACCGTTCTATGGTATTGTTGGTCCGGATCCTCGTCCAGTGCTGGGTAGGAAAGTCCATATAGGTCAGCGTCTCCTCGATCCCTTCCTGCACCTTTTTGGCCGCACTGCTCAGTTTCATCTCCTTGAGCTTGTCGGATACTCTGCGGGCTTTCTCACGGGCGGCCTCCTTACTCTCCTGGGCATGGATCGCTTTCAGCATCATAGCAACTGTCTTCATTTTATTGCGCGGCGTAACAGAGAAAATATTCCGGTAAAAATGAACGGTGCATCTCTGGTAACAGGCATCCGGGAACACTTCCGGTATAGTATCGAGCATACCCAGGTTCTTGTCTCCGATGAGCAGTCTGACTCCCGAAAGCCCACGCTCCTTAAGCCATACAAAGAACGACCGCCAGCTTTCTTTATCTTCTTTCATTCCTTCTGCTGCACCGATGATCTCCCGGAATCCGTCACTGTTTACACCAATGGCCACAAGGATGGAGACATTCCGGATCTCACCACCCCAGCTGCGTTTGAGATAGACACCGTCTACATAGACATAGGGATAGTCCCCGGACAGCGGCCGGCTGCGCCACTGCTCGATATGTTCATAAGCTTTCTTGTTGAGATTGCTGATAGTGCCGGGAGATACTTTGGTCCCCCAAAGCGCTTCCGTGATATCTTCCACCCGGCGTACGGAGACGCCCGCCAGATACATCTCTATCAGGGCTTCTTCCACAGAGGATTCCCTACGGCGGTAACGTTCGATGATGGCAGTCTCAAAAGGGATCCCTTTGAGTTTGGGAACATTTAACTCCACTTC
>CAJTHL010000069.1 GCA_910576205.1 Clostridia bacterium
CTGCCCGTCCCGCTGGCGGTCGATAATCAGATAGAACACGTTCTCGCTGGGGGTGGTGATGGTGAAGAACTCCTTGCCGTCCCCGTCCGTGGCGTTGTCCACCACGGTCCCGGTGCCCTCCGGGGTGAAGGGCTTCGCCGTGGTCCCTTCCTCCGTTTCCGGGGCGGTCTCCTCCGCCGGCTCGCTGCTCTGGGCGTAGGCCGTCAGGGACATGCTGGTAAGGGAGAGCAGAGCGGAGAGGATAAGCGCCGCCCTGCGGATCAGGTTATTCTTCATGTTCGGAATCCTCCTTTCTGGTGCCGGGCTTCGGGACAAGTTGGCCCGGGGTGGAAACGTTGGGGTTGTCGAGGAAGGACAGGAGCTCGGCGGGGGTCAGCTTCAAAGAGCGGACCGCCTGCACGATCATCACGTTCTCTTCCTCCTGTTTCTGCTTCTCCAAATCCCGGACTTTGGCCTGCCATTCGGCGGCCTTCTCCCGGGCCTTCAAAAGCTCCTTTTCGATTTTTTCAAGCCTGCTCATGCAGCCCTCCTTTCAGAAAATCAGTTGAAACGCCCAAAGGTCAGATAATGCTGTTGCCAGTAGGGCGTGTTGATACTGGCGTAGCTGATGGGGTTCCCGCAATGGATCATCATCCCGTTGCCTGCATAAATCCCCACATGGCTGGCCCCGCTGGTGTTGTAGGTGCCCTGGAAGAAGATCAGGTCTCCCGGCCTTGCGTCCGCACTTGATACCCGGGCGCACTGGCTCAAAATCCCGTTGGCGGTGGTGCGGGGCAGGTTATGGACGCCGGAGTGGGTATAGACCCAGCAGACAAAGCCGGAGCAGTCGAAGCTGGTGCTGGGGGATGAACCGCCCCACACATACGGATAGCCCAGATACTTTTCAGCCTCTGTGATAAGGGCCGCAAAGGCCGGGTCGGAAAGGGCCTCCCCCGGCACGGTGTAGTCGCTCCCGGGGTCATATCCGCCGCCGTTCCCGGAGTAGATGTCGTCCCACAGATAGGGCTTGTTGCCTTTCAGCTCCAGTAAGATGTTATAG
>CAJTHL010000070.1 GCA_910576205.1 Clostridia bacterium
CTGGAGCTGAAAGGCAACAAGCCCTATCTGTGGGACGACATCTACTCCGGGAACGGCGGCGGATATGACCCCGGGAGCGACTACACCGTGCCGGGGGAGGCCCTTTCCGACCCGGCCTTTGCGGCCCTTATCACGGAGGCTGAAAAGTATTTAGGGTTCCCCTATGTGTGGGGCGGCTCCTCCCCCGGCACCAGCTTCGACTGTTCCGGCTTCGTCTGCTGGGTCTATACCCACTCGGGCGTCCATAACCTGCCCCGCACCACCGCCAACGGGATTTTAAGCCAGTGCGCCCGGGTGTCCAAAGCGGACGCGAGGCCGGGGGACCTGATCTTCTTCCAGGGCACCTACAACACCAGCGGGGCCAGCCATGTGGGGATTTATGTAGGCAACGGGATGATGATCCACTGCGGGGACCCTATCAAATACGCCAGCATCAACACGCCCTACTGGCAGCAGCATTATCTGACCTTTGGGCGTTTCAACTGATTTTTTGAAAGGAGGGCTGCATGAGCAGGCTTGAAAAAATCGAAAAGGAGCTTTTGAAGGCCCGGGAGAAGGCCGCCGAGTGGCAGGCCAGGGTCCGGGATTTGGAGAAGCAGAAACAGGAGGAAGAGAACGTGATGATCGTACAGGCGGTCCGCTCTTTGAAGCTGACCCCCGCTGAGCTCCTGTCCTTCCTCGACAACCCCAACGTTTCCACCCCGGGCCAACTTGTCCCGAAGCCCGGCACCAGAAAGGAGGATTCTGAACATGAAGAATAACCTGATCCGCAGGGCGGCGCTTATCCTCTCGGCGCTGCTCTCCCTTACCAGCATGTCCCTGACGGCCTACGCCCAGAGCAGCGAGCCGGCAGAGGAGACCGCCCCGGAAACAGAGGAAGAGACTACGGCGAAGCCCTTCACCCCGGAGGGCACCGGGACCGTGGTGGACAACGCCACGGACGGGGACGGCAAGGAGTTCTTCACCATCACCACCCCCAGCGAGAACGTGTTCTATCTGATTATCGACCGCCAGCGGGACGGGC
>CAJTHL010000071.1 GCA_910576205.1 Clostridia bacterium
TGAACTACAGCGACTTAAAGAAATTTTCCAGTGATTTCAAAGCCGTATATAATGCTCCAAATGAGTCAGCGGCATTATCGGAGCTGGAAGGGCTCAAAGAAAAGTGGGGACGAAAATACCCTTACGCAATCCGGAATTGGGAGAATAACTGGGAAGATGTAAGTTCCTTTTTCCAGTTCTCCGAAGAGATTAGAAAAATCATGTATACGACTAACATACTTGAGGGGTTAAACCGCCAGTATCGAAAGGTAACAAAAACCAAAAGTGTATTTCCCAGTGACCAGTCTTTAGAAAAAATGCTGTATCTGGCCAGTTGGATCTATACTATAAAAGTAGACACTATTCTACACTATCTGTTATAATAAATTATACACAAAGAAGGAGGTTCCTTATGGCCACTAACAGCTACACAAAATACGATGAAGATTTTAAAAAGTCTCTCGTCTCTTTACATCAAAATGGTAAAACACAAACCCAGCTCTGCAAGGAATACGGCGTCTCCCAGTCCGCTCTCGGTAAATGGGTCAAACAATACTCTACGGTTGAGATGGACGACGGTGACGTCCTTACCGCCAAGCAGGTAAAGGAACTGCAAAAACGCAATGCCCAGCTCGAAGAGGAGAACCTTATCCTAAAAAAAGCGATTGCCATCTTCACGCCACACTCAAACAACGATTAGACGCGGTTCATAAGCTCCGCTTCCAGCACTGCATCAGCACCCTCTACCGGGTTCTTCGGGTCAACAGAAGCACTTATTACAAGCATTTCTCTTCACAGCCCGCTCCCCGTATCCGGGAGAGCCAGCATATTGCTTCCCTGATTCTCCATATCCATGCGGATTACAGGAAGCGCCTCGGAGCTTACAAAACCTCCTACATCCTTCTGCGTGATTATGGCATTCACATCAGTGTCGGCAGAGTGTACCGGCTGATGAAACACTTACAGCTTCCTAAAATGTCCACCGATAAACCTTCTGCTCCGGCCAGACGTTCTGACAATGAGGCC
>CAJTHL010000072.1 GCA_910576205.1 Clostridia bacterium
ACATCCAAATCCATCGGGTTGATATGGTGGGGGCTGTTGGGCGCGATCTCCACTACAAGCCCGTCACTGCCGAACTGGCGCACCAGAGGGGAATATTCCCCCATTGGGTCCAGTATGATGATGCGGTCACTGGTGGCGAGGAACACGTTCACAAGCTCCCGTTTCCCGGCGAAGCTCTTCCCGCTCCCCGGCACCCCCAGGTACAGCCCGTTGGGGTTCTTCAGCTTCTTGCGGTCCGCCATGATGACGTTGTGGGAAAGGGCGTTCAGGCCGTAGTAGACCGCCTCCCCGTCCATGCACAGTTCCTGGGTCATGAAGGGCACAAAGATAGCCGTGGAACTGGTGGTCATGCCCCGCTGTATCTCTATGCCGTTGAGGCCGAGGGGGAGGCTTGACATCAGCCCCTGCTCCTGCTGGAAGTCCAGCCGTTTCAGGGAGCAGTTGTATTTCTGCATGATACCGGAGACCGTGAAAAGGTCGTTGTCCAGCTCCCGGCGGGTGGCCGCCGTGTTCACCACAAGGAAGGTCAGGAGAAACATTCTCTCGTTGCGGCTCTGCAGGTCGGTCAGCAGGTTCTTTGCGTCCTGGCTGAACGTCACAAGGTCCGGGGGCAGGATGTCCATATCGTAGCCGGAGCGGACCGCCTTCTTCTGTTCCTCCACCTTCATCTTGTCAATGTCGGAGACCTTCCCTTTAATGGTCTTGATAGCCTTCGCCTGGTCCACCGTCTGTATGTGCATGGTGATGGTCATTTCCGCATCCACCTCCAGCAGTTCCGCAAGGAGCTTGTCGGAAAGCTCCGAAGCCATGATCTGCATATAGGAGGCGGCGCCCCATGTAGCCCCCATACGGAAAAGGCGGCTCATTCGGAAGTCGAAGCTGGACGGAGCGATAAAATCCTTCGTGGAAAGCCCGGTGGCCGGAATCTGGCTCCATGTGAAGGAAAAGGGTTCCGTGCCGCCGGGGTGGAGCTGGCCGTGAAGAATCTCCAGCCGTTCCAG
>CAJTHL010000073.1 GCA_910576205.1 Clostridia bacterium
ACGGCGAAGCCCTTCACCCCGGAGGGCACCGGGACCGTGGTGGACAACGCCACGGACGGGGACGGCAAGGAGTTCTTCACCATCACCACCCCCAGCGAGAACGTGTTCTATCTGATTATCGACCGCCAGCGGGACGGGCAGAACGCCTATTTCCTGAACGCGGTCACGGAGAAGGACCTGCTGGCCCTTGCGGAGAAAGACCCGGAGCCGGAGGTGACGGAGCCGGTCATGGAGCCGGAACCGGAGACAGAACCTCCCACGGAACCGGAGCCCGAACCGGAACCGGAGAAAACATCCGGCTTTCCTATGGGAAACATTCTGATGATTGCCGCCGTCCTGCTGGCCGGAGGCGGGGCCGGGTATTATTTCAAGGTCTACCGCCCGAAGCATGAGGCCCCTGACATGGACGACGAGGAATATGACTACGAGGACGAGGCCGACCCCTACGGCGATATAGAGGAAATCGAGGAAACGGAGGACGGGGAATGAATTTTACGGACAGCGAATTTGAAAGGATGATGAAGGAGACGCCCCGCCCGGGCCGCGGAGGCGCCGACCCATGCGCCGGGTGCCGCTACTTAAAGGAGTGCAGAGGACGGCGGGGGCGGTGCCGGAAGAAGTTCCGCACCCTGATCGTGGAGCCCTGCCCTTCGGGCCAGCCTGGCCCGGGGCATTGACCGTGGGCCGGGAGATGGCCCGGGACGAGCGGAAAGGAATCCGGCGGCTTGTCACGGGCTGGTGCGCCAACTATGACAGCGGGGAGGACATCTGCCTTCCGCTGGACGGTTCCTGTTACATGCTTGGGAAAGGCTGGACGGGTTCTTTCTGCCGCTATTTCCGTGGGAGTGTCCTCCCGCTGGACCCGGTGCTGGAAAAGGCCGTCTGTGAGGAAGGGCCGCCGCCGGATACGAAGCCCTGCGCCGTATGTGGGAAGCCTTTTCTCCC
>CAJTHL010000074.1 GCA_910576205.1 Clostridia bacterium
CAGTAAAAAACGCCATTCGTCTTGATTACAATAATGGACTGGCAGAAGGAAGCGTGAACAAGCTGAAAGTTGTCAAAAGGATCATGTATGGCCGCAACAGTTTTGAGTTGCTGAAAGGGAAACTGTTGCGGCTTGAATTAAAACGCAAAATCAACTAACTTCGGAAAGATTCGAAAATCCGATCAATAGGTGGTATCATACTTTTCAATTAGTTCCATGCCATCGTAATAAGCAGTTATCTTTATTTCTTCGCCGGTTTCAGCGGTATATTGATTCTCTTTGCGGAATTGATTGCTCCTTCTTTCAATGTCTGATTCCTCATATCTTCCATAGCCCGGCACATAATCTCGATTCCCTCCTTACTCTCTTTGAAAAAACTCACCCTGTCCACCAGTGTCCCATAGAACATATCTGCTGCGTCTGTGTAAGGGAAGTCATGCATTAACTTCCCGATTGACGTATCTCCCTCAAAACACTTTATGAGGAAATCATCATCAAGCAGGCGAAAACCTTTTAGCCTCTGCAAATTTTCCTGATGTTTCTGGTCTATCTGTTCCCACCTTTACGCGATGTTCATATTAATTTCCTCCACAGTACGCCGCAGGGATGGGATCCCATACAGATGCCGGATGAGGACCATCTTAAACAGGACCACAGGATCAACGCTGGGATGCCCGTTATCTGCACAATAAAGGTCTGGTGTTAGTATATAAGTGTAGACAAAAAAAGTTGAACAACCTATATTATTAAGTGAAAGAGCAAAGGAGATGAAAGCATCGGTGTACAAGGGGTACAAACAAGATTAAAAAGAAATGTTAGATTTGAAAGTAAGTAGAGTGGCAAAATCAAGAGTGTTCAGATTTTCCACTCTACTTGAACGTGGTCGCTGGTTGCGCTGATTGAAATAATCAGGC
>CAJTHL010000075.1 GCA_910576205.1 Clostridia bacterium
GACCCAACCGGAAACGGAGGGAGCTGTCGAAGGCGGGGCCGGTAACTGGGGTGAAGTCGTAACAAGGTAGCCGTATCGGAAGGTGCGGCTGGATCACCTCCTTTCTAAGGAAGAATGAGTAGGGGAGAGCATGGAGACGTGGAAATGCGGAAGTATGGAAGCGTGGAAATGCAGGAGCATGGAAATGTGGAAGGCACTGTTCAGTTATGAGGGTTTGGAACCCGGCACCGGGAAGGTAAAGAGAGACCGCCCGGGGCAGAAAGATTCCTGGTGGCGATACGCTTAAGGGAAACACCCGTACCCATCCCGAACACGATGGTTAAGGCTTAAGCGGCCGATGGTACTATGCCGGAGACAGCATGGGAGAGCAGGTGGCTGCCAGGATAAAAAAAGGGCTTATAGCTCAGCCGGTTAGAGCGCACGCCTGATAAGCGTGAGGTCGGTGGTTCGAGTCCACTTAAGCCCAGGAAAAAGGACTGAAAAGTTCTTTTCACGGGGGTGTAGCTCAGTTGGGAGAGCACCTGCCTTGCAAGCAGGGGGTCAAGAGTTCGAATCTCTCCATCTCCATAGCCAGAACACTTAACGAAGGCAAGCCGTAAGGCGCCGCTTGAGTTTAGTGTGAGGCATGTCACGACACTTAATGAAGCCGGGCCGTAAGGCGAAGGCTGAGTTTAGTGACGGGACGCGCCAGAGCACGTAAGGAGCCAGGCCGCTTAAGTCAGCCGGAGCCCGGTGCGAAGGCACACACATGCACCTTGAAAATTGCATACTGAAAAATCTACGAAAAAAAGAATCGAAAGATTCAAGACATCCGAGAAAAAGGCTGTCAAAGCATAAAAGCAGAGACAGCAGGAGGAGAGAACCTCCGAAAAAAACGAAC
>CAJTHL010000076.1 GCA_910576205.1 Clostridia bacterium
CGCCACCAGTGACCGCATCATCATACTGGACCCAATGGGGGAATATTCCCCTCTGGTGCGCCAGTTCGGCAGTGACGGGCTTGTAGTGGAGATCGCGCCCAACAGCCCCCACCATATCAACCCGATGGATTTGGATGTTAGCGTGGACGACGAGGTCTCGCCCATCAGCTTAAAATGCGATTTCATCCTCTCTCTGATGGAGCTCATTGTGGGAGGCAAGGACGGGCTGCAGCCCGTGGAGCGGACCATCATTGACCGGTGCGCCCGGATGGTGTACCGGGACTTCCTCAACGACCCGGGGCATACGCCCCTCCCCACCTTGCAGGACTTCTATGACCTTCTCTGCAAGCAGACAGAGACGGAGGCCAAACGGCTGGCGACGGCCCTTGAAATCTATGTGTCCGGCTCCCTGAACATCTTCAACCACAAGACCAACGTGGGCTACCAGGACGCCCGGGTGGTGTGCTTTGACCTGAAACGGCTGGGTGCGGGGCTACGCACAATAGCCATGCACATCATCAACGACCTGATGAACAGCCAGGTCTCCCACAACTTCGCCCGGGGCATTGCCACCTGGTGCTACTATGACGAGTTCCATGTGCTGTTGCAGGACGAGCTGACTTCCAGCTATTTCGTGACCATCTGGAAGATGCTCCGCAAAAAGGGCTGCGTCCCCAGCGCCCTAACCCAGAACGTGAAGGACCTCCTTGCCTCCCGGCAGATTGAGAACATCTTCGAGAACAGCGATTTCATGGTGCTTCTCTCCCAGGCGCAGGGGGACCGGCAGATTCTGGCGAAGCAGCTGGGGATAAGCCCCCACCAGCTCTCCT
>CAJTHL010000077.1 GCA_910576205.1 Clostridia bacterium
ACCAGTGACCGCATCATCATACTGGACCCAATGGGGGAATATTCCCCTCTGGTGCGCCAGTTCGGCAGTGACGGGCTTGTAGTGGAGATCGCGCCCAACAGCCCCCACCATATCAACCCGATGGATTTGGATGTGAGCGTGGACGACGAGGTTTCGCCCATCAGCTTGAAATGCGATTTCATCCTTTCCCTGATGGAGCTCATTGTGGGAGGCAAGGACGGGCTGCAGCCCGTGGAGCGGACCATCATTGACCGGTGCGCCCGGATGGTGTACCGGGACTTCCTCAACGACCCGGGGCATACGCCCCTCCCCACCTTGCAGGACTTCTATGACCTTCTCTGCAAGCAGACGGAGGCGGAAGCCAAACGGCTGGCGACGGCCCTTGAAATCTATGTGTCCGGCTCCCTGAACATCTTCAACCACAAGACCAACGTGGGCTACCAGGACGCCCGGGTGGTGTGCTTTGATTTGAAACGGCTGGGGGCGGGCCTCCGCACCATAGCCATGCACATCATCAACGACCTGATGAACAGCCAGGTCTCCCACAATTTCGCCCGGGGCCTCTCCACATGGTGCTACTATGACGAGTTTCATGTACTTTTGCAGGACGAATTGACTTCCAGTTATTTTGTGACCATCTGGAAGATGCTCCGCAAAAAGGGCTGCGTCCCCAGCGCCCTGACCCAGAACGTGAAGGACCTCCTTGCCTCCCGGCAGATTGAGAACATCTTCGAGAACAGCGATTTCATGGTGCTTCTCTCCCAGGCGCAGGGGGACCGGCAGATTCTGGCGAAGCAGCTGGGGATAAGCCCCCACCAGCTC
>CAJTHL010000078.1 GCA_910576205.1 Clostridia bacterium
GCCGGGACGGGCTCCGCGCCGCTACAAAACAGACGGGAACGGGGACACGCGCCCCACCTTCCACGGGAAGCTCCCGGAGGAATTTAACGAGAGGGACATGCTGGCCTTCGCGGCCGACACGGACCTTCTTCTTTTCCAGAAGGTATCAGAAGAGACCCTCGCCGCTATCCATGCGGCGGGCTACGACTATCAGGGCGGGGCCGTCATACCCCGGCCCGGAAAGGAGGAAACAGACATGAACGGACAGGAAACAGCAATCCCGGCGCAGGAGGAAACAAAGGAAGCGCTGCCCTTAAAGCTGGACGTGAGCGTCCGGGCCATCCAGCCTATGGGGAACCTCTTAGGTTTCGCCAGCGTGAAGTTCAACGACTGCTTCGTGGTGGAGGACTTCAAGATATTGCAGACGGACAAGGGGCTCTATGTGGGGATGCCCAGCAAGCCCGACAAGACCAGCCGCACCGGCTACCGGGACACGGCAAAGCCCGTCACCGGGGATTTCCGGAAACAGCTGCAAGGGGCCGTCCTGGAGGCCTACTCGGCGGAGCTGGGACGGCTCCGGGCGGTAGCCGCCGCCCAGGAACAGCCCTCTATCAGAAGCCAGCTGGAGGCCGGGGTAAAGGAGGCGGCCAGGGAGAACGCCGCCCGCTCCCCGAAGAAGGAGAAGCCTGCAAAGGGCGCGGAGCGGTAGGACGGGCTTCGGGCCAACCTGGCCCGAAGCGGAAAGGAGGGCTTTATGGCCTATGTGCCGGTGCCAAACGATTTGAACCGTATCAAGACCAAGCTGGCCTTCAACTTAACGAAGCGCC
>CAJTHL010000079.1 GCA_910576205.1 Clostridia bacterium
GGCGCTTCGTTAAGTTGAAGGCCAGCTTGGTCTTGATACGGTTCAAATCGTTTGGCACCGGCACATAGGCCATAAAGCCCTCCTTTCCGCTTCGGGCCAGGTTGGCCCGAAGCCCGTCCTACCGCTCCGCGCCCTTTGCAGGCTTCTCCTTCTTCGGGGAGCGTGCGGCGTTCTCCCTGGCCGCCTCCTTTACCCCGGCCTCCAGCTGGCTTCTGATAGAGGGCTGTTCCTGGGCGGCGGCTACCGCCCGGAGCCGTCCCAGCTCCGCCGAGTAGGCCTCCAGGACGGCCCCTTGCAGCTGTTTCCGGAAATCCCCGGTGACGGGCTTTGCCGTGTCCCGGTAGCCGGTGCGGCTGGTCTTGTCGGGCTTGCTGGGCATCCCCACATAGAGCCCCTTGTCCGTCTGCAATATCTTGAAGTCCTCCACCACGAAGCAGTCGTTGAACTTCACGCTGGCGAAACCTAAGAGGTTCCCCATAGGCTGGATGGCCCGGACGCTCACGTCCAGCTTTAAGGGCAGCGCTTCCTTTGTTTCCTCCTGCGCCGGGATTGCTGTTTCCTGTCCGTTCATGTCTGTTTCCTCCTTTCCGGGCCGGGGTATGACGGCCCCGCCCTGATAGTCGTAGCCCGCCGCATGGATAGCGGCGAGGGTCTCTTTTGATACCTTCTGGAAAAGAAGAAGGTCCGTGTCGGCCGCGAAGGCCAGCATGTCCCTCTCGTTAAATTCCTCCGGGAGCTTCCCGTGGAAGGTGGGGCGCGTGTCCCCGTTCCCGTCTGTTTTGTAGCGGCGCGGAG
>CAJTHL010000080.1 GCA_910576205.1 Clostridia bacterium
AGCAAGGCCGGACGCAAAAAGAAAGCGGCCCGCCGGTAGGCCCACGAAAAAGCCCCGGGCGGGGAAAACGTCCGGGCCCCAGACCGCCCAGCAGACCCTTCCCTACCGGGAGATGTACAAGGACGGTATCTGCCGGGTGGACGGAAGGCTCTACACAAAGAGCATGGAATACGAGGACATCAACTACCAGCTGGCGCAGGCAGACGACCAGAGTGCCATTTTTGACGGGTACTGCGCCTTCCTCAATTCCTTTGACAGCTCCCTTCCCGTCCAGCTCTCCTTCATCAACCACCGGAGCCGCCCGGGCAGCAAGTACCGGGTGAACATCCCCCGGAAAACGGACAGCTACAGTGAAATGCGGGACGAATACGTGGATATGCTGGAAGGCCAGATTGCAAAGAGCAACAACGGCATTGTGCGGACGAAGCTCATCACCTTCGGCGTCACCGCTGACAGCCCGGCGGCGGCAAAGCCCCGGCTGGAACGGGTGGAGGCCGACATTTCCGGCAACCTTAAAAAGCTGGGGGTCCAGTCAAGGCCTCTCACTGGGCTGGAACGGCTGGAGATTCTTCACGGCCAGCTCCACCCCGGCGGCACGGAACCCTTTTCCTTCACATGGAGCCAGATTCCGGCCACCGGGCTTTCCACGAAGGATTTTATCGCTCCGTCCAGCTTCGACTTCCGAATGAGCCGCCTTTTC
>CAJTHL010000081.1 GCA_910576205.1 Clostridia bacterium
AGCAAGGCCGGACGCAAAAAGAAAGCGGCCCGCCGGTAGGCCCACGAAAAAGCCCCGGGCGGGGAAAACGTCCGGGCCCCAGACCGCCCAGCAGACCCTTCCCTACCGGGAGATGTACAAGGACGGTATCTGCCGGGTGGACGGAAGGCTCTACACAAAGAGCATGGAATATGAGGACATCAACTACCAGCTGGCGCAGGCAGACGACCAGAGCGCCATTTTTGACGGCTACTGCGCCTTCCTCAATTCCTTTGACAGCTCCCTTCCCGTCCAGCTCTCCTTCATCAACCACCGGAGCCGCCCGGGCAGCAAGTACCGGGTGAACATCCCCCGGAAAACGGACAGCTACAGCGGGATGCGTGACGAGTATGTGGAGATGCTGGAAGGCCAGATCGCAAAGAGCAACAACGGCATTGTGCGGACGAAGCTCATTACCTTCGGCGTCACCGCCGACAGCCCGGCGGCGGCAAAGCCCCGGCTGGAACGGGTGGAGGCCGACATTGCCAACAATTTTAAAAAGCTGGGAGTCCAGTCAAGGCCTCTCACCGGTCTGGAACGGCTGGAGATTCTTCACGGCCAGCTCCACCCCGGCGGCACGGAACCCTTTTCCTTCACATGGAGCCAGATTCCGGCCACCGGGCTTTCCACGAAGGATTTTATCGCTCCGTCCAGCTTCGACTTCCGAATGAGCCGCCTTTTC
>CAJTHL010000082.1 GCA_910576205.1 Clostridia bacterium
CGCTCCCCGAAGAAGGAGAAGCCTGCAAAGGGCGCGGAGCGGTAGGACGGGCTTCGGGCCAACCTGGCCCGAAGCGGAAAGGAGGGCTTTATGGCCTATGTGCCGGTGCCAAACGATTTGAACCGTATCAAGACCAAGCTGGCCTTCAACTTAACGAAGCGCCAGCTTATCTGTTTTTCCATAGCGGGCGGGATAGGCGTACCCTTTTATCTTCTCACCCGCTCCCATATCGGGAACAGTATCGCGCTGTTTTTGATGATCGGGCTCATGCTCCCGTGCTTTCTGTTCGCCATGTACGAGAAGGACGGCCTTCCCTTTGAGAAGGTGCTCCGAAACATCATCCGTACAAGGTTCTTAACGCCACGGGTGCGGCCCTACAGAACTGAAAATTTCTACGCTTTTTTGAACCGAAAGGAGGAAAAGCCGATTGCAGACACAAAAACGGGCAGCAAGGCCGGACGCAAAAAGAAAGCGGCCCGCCGGTAGGCCCACGAAAAAGCCCCGGGCGGGGAAAACGTCCGGGCCCCAGACCGCCCAGCAGACCCTTCCCTACCGGGAGATGTACAAGGACGGTATCTGCCGGGTGGACGGAAGGCTCTACACAAAGAGCATGGAATA
>CAJTHL010000083.1 GCA_910576205.1 Clostridia bacterium
AAGCCCCGGTAGTTGGGTTGCCTCCTTTCCCTGCGCCCATGAAAAAACCGCCCTTCGTTGTGAAAGAGCGGTTTTTCAGTAGGTTGGCAGTCCATTATTTTGTTTTTTTATATGTATCCCTTTGTACACTGTTGCAAGGCATGGCGAAAAACCAAAATTCTTATACTCCGGAATTTAAACAGCAGATCGTGGATCTGTACAATGCCGGAGGAACTTCGTATCCACAACTGGAACGTGAATATGGCGTAAATCGGAGCACTATAAGCGCCTGGGTAAAGCAGCTTTCCCCAATTCGTGTATCAGAGAGTGAAACGGTTACCCTCAAGGAGTACTTATTACAAAGCTCTGGTTTGTGTACCTTCAAACAGGCAGAAAGAGCACGAAAAATTTGGCCAGGAGGTGAAACGGGCGTATGAGGACTCAAAACAAAGATATGGGGCTGTAAAAATATGCCGCCTCCTTAATGATGGCGGAACATCCTGCAGCGTAAAACGGGTGCAGAGACATATGGCAGAACAAGGACTTCGTTCCATCGTG
>CAJTHL010000084.1 GCA_910576205.1 Clostridia bacterium
AGGCAGTCTTCAAACACCTGCCTCGTATACTGGCTTCCAAGGTCGCTGTGCAAAAGGATCCCTTTTGTATCCCTGACGTTCAGGCAGGCATTCTCTTCCGCTTTCACTGCCAGTTCCGCTGTCATAGCTGTACCATAGGCATACCCAATGATTTTGCGGCTGCACAGATCCATGACTGATGCCAGATAAGTCCATCCTTCCTTCTGCACATGGATATATGTAATGTCCGTACACCATTTTTGATTGATGGTGTTTGCCTCAAAATTGCGCTTGAGGATATTTACTTTACCGTTTGGTATGGCGCCATGGCTGGCATGATGCTTATATTTCTTTGCCACGATGGAACGAAGTCCTTGTTCTGCCATATGTCTCTGCACCCGTTTTACGCTGCAGGATGTTCCGCCATCATTAAGGAGGCGGCATATTTTTACAGCCCCATATCTTTGTTTTGAGTCCTCATACGCCCGTT
>CAJTHL010000085.1 GCA_910576205.1 Clostridia bacterium
TCGACTTTGTGGCGGCGGGGAAGATCCAGAACGGACTGGAAAAGCTCATGCCGGAAAAAGAATTCCGGGGATTCTATTTCCTGAGAAGGAACCCGGATAAAAATGAGCTGGACAGGGACATCAGGGTGGAATCCTTTTTCCCGTCCCGGGGAGCCTTTGAGATAAACTACAACGTATATAAGTTTTATCTGTTCATGGAAATGGTGCTGACATCCCGGGAGCCCACATTCCACTCTGTTACAGACAGGGGGGAGAAAGTATTCATGGAGGAGACCAGAAGCAGGGAGCACCGGAAAACCGTGGAAGAGATGCAGGAAGGCGTCCTGGAATACGCCAGGGAATTTTCCACGCTGTGCCCGGATCTTCTGGAAATGCAGGTAAACCGGCAGACGCCGGATACAATCCTGGGTTTTCTGGGAAAAGAATACACAGCCCTGGAAATACAGGAGGTAACGTCCCTGGAGCTGAC
>CAJTHL010000086.1 GCA_910576205.1 Clostridia bacterium
TTTTGCATACATGGAAAGAATCTTTTCCTCCATGTCCTGCGTCACGGTATTCTGGTATTTTTTTATGAGCTGAGGCTCATACTCACCGTTGCGGTCGCGCGGGATTGCAACATCCATGTCCCCATAGCTGGTGTGCATGGTCTTTTTAGAATGTCCGTTGCGGCTGTTATCCGTGTCCTTGTTGCGGTAATCGTACTTTGAGTATCCGAGTTCTTCGTCCAGCTCTTCATCCAGTACATCTTCGAGAATCACGGACATCATGTCCCGCATGACGGCATTGACATCTGTCCCATTTTTAATGCGGATGGCATTGTCTTTGAGATAGCTGCGCATCATTTCTCTCATTGCTGCTTTTTGTGGGCTTTCGTTTTTTCTTGCCATAATAAAACCTCCAAACTGAGTAATCTTATCTTACATCGGTTTGGAGGTTTAC
>CAJTHL010000087.1 GCA_910576205.1 Clostridia bacterium
GTAAACCTCCAAACCGATGTAAGATAAGATTACTCAGTTTGGAGGTTTTATTATGGCAAGAAAAAACGAAAGCCCACAAAAAGCAGCAATGAGAGAAATGATGCGCAGCTATCTCAAAGACAATGCCATCCGCATTAAAAATGGGACAGATGTCAATGCCATCATGCGGGACATGATGTCCGTGATTCTCGAAGATGTACTGGATGAAGAGCTGGACGAAGAACTCGGATACTCAAAGTACCATTACCGCAACAAGGACACGGATAACAGCCGCAACGGACATTCTAAAAAGACCATGCACACCAGCTATGGGGACATGGATGTTGCAATCCCGCGCGACCGCAACGGTGAGTATGAGCCTCAGCTCATAAAAAAATACCAGAATACCGTGACGCAGGACATGGAGGAAAAGATTCTTTCCATGTATGCAAAA
>CAJTHL010000088.1 GCA_910576205.1 Clostridia bacterium
GACGAATTCCTGGGCCAGACATTCAATATATTCCAGGGATAAAGCGCAGACAGTATCCCGGGAAAAACAGGGAGGAAAGGCAGGTATATACCAGATGGGAGAAGCGGTAACAGAAACATACGGGAAACAGGCCGTTGCCCTCTACGGCGCCCAGATGGTGGCCGTAAGCGTATACTTTGCGCTGAAAAGGTTATACCCCCATATCCGGGTATATTCCTTCATCGTAAGCAGCAGGGAGGGAAACCCCGCCAGTATAGACGGGGTTCCCGTGGTGACCCTGGAGGAATTTGACAGGAGGGATATCCGCATCCTGATAGCCACGCCGGAAAACCACCACGAAGCCATAGCCGGGGAATTAAAAAAACGGGGGTTCTCCGGCTACGAATGCGTGGATTCCGGAAAAAAGACAGCGCTTATGGAG
>CAJTHL010000089.1 GCA_910576205.1 Clostridia bacterium
GGTAGTGTAAAAAAGTTTGTGTCTTTGGTAAAAAATGGCTCCTTTTTGGTAAGAATCAAGATATGAAAATTCTTATCGAAAAGGAGTATTTTTATGCCGGTAGCAAAGGAACAGATTCGACAGATTATTGCAGACAACAACTTAAACAGTGTGGCAGATGTCTACACCCTCCTGAGAGATGGATTCAAAGATATCCTCCAGGAACTCATGGAAGCAGAGCTTGACGCGACACTGGGCTATGAGAAGAACAACAAAGGGAATGTGGAGACTTCAAATAAGCGCAATGGCCACTCCCCCAAGAACCTCAAGAGCCAGTACGGCGAGTTCCAGATCGATGTGCCCCGGGACAGGAACGGTGAATTCGAGCCGAAGCTCATCCCCAAATACCAGAGGGACATCTCCG
>CAJTHL010000090.1 GCA_910576205.1 Clostridia bacterium
AGCCAAGCCGGGACGGGATAAACGCTGAAGGCATCTAAGCGTGAAGCCCCCCTCAAGATGGGATATCCCATTCTTAAGAGGAAGTAAGACCCCTTGAAGACGACGAGGTAGATAGGGCGGAGGTGGAAGTGCAGCAATGCATGGAGCTGACCGTTACTAATCGGTCGAGGGCTTGACCAGAGAGTCTGTGGAAGGAGGAAAACGGAAGCAGGCAGGAAGTCATGGTAAGAGGGATGTAAGGTTTCGGAGAGGATTCAGTATGTGATTTTGAAGGTGTATGGGAAGAGGAAGGCCCTGGAAGAGAGGGAAAGAGAATAGTCCTCGATAGCTCAATGGTAGAGCACGCGGCTGTTAACCGCGGGGTTGTAGGTTCGAGCCCTACTCGGGGAGTTTGA
>CAJTHL010000091.1 GCA_910576205.1 Clostridia bacterium
ATCCTGGCAGCCACCTGCTCTCCCATGCTGTCTCCGGCATAGTACCATCGGCCGCTTAAGCCTTAACCATCGTGTTCGGGATGGGTACGGGTGTTTCCCTTAAGCGTATCGCCACCAGGAATCTTTCTGCCCCGGGCGGTCTCTCTTTACCTTCCCGGTGCCGGGTTCCAAACCCTCATAACTGAACAGTGCCTTCCACATTTCCATGCTCCTGCATTTCCACGCTTCCATACTTCCCCATTTCCACGTCTCCATGCTCTCCCCTACTCATTCTTCCTTAGAAAGGAGGTGATCCAGCCGCACCTTCCGATACGGCTACCTTGTTACGACTTCACCCCAGTTACCGGCCCCGCCTTCGACAGCTCCCTCCGTTTCCGGTTGGGTC
>CAJTHL010000092.1 GCA_910576205.1 Clostridia bacterium
CGGAGCTTACAAAACCACCTACATCCTTCTGCGTGATTATGGCATTCACATCAGTGTCGGCAGAGTGTACCGGCTGATGAAACACTTACAGCTTCCTAAAATGTCCACCGATAAACCTTCTGCTCCGGCCAGACGTTCTGACAATGAGGCCTGTGCAAACCATCTGCAGCAAAATTTTAAACAGAAAGCTCCCAATCTCGTATGGGCCAGTGACATTACCTTTCTCAAAGCCGGAAGGAAATGGTACTATCTGTGTATTGTGATGGATCTCTTTTCCAGGAAAGTCATTGCCTGGCATGTTTCTGCCCATGCTGATACAGAACTGGTTATCACTGCATTTCGAAGAGCTTACGAAAAACGGAAGGC
>CAJTHL010000093.1 GCA_910576205.1 Clostridia bacterium
GCCCGGACTATTTCTGTGACAATGGGCAGAGCCTCTGGGGAAGTGAGACGGAGGGAGTTAAAATACTGGCGCCGCAGGAGGTATATGACTGGAAAAACCAGGTCACGGTCTTTATCACCTGCGGCAGATACGAAGAGGTCAGGGCACAGCTGCTGGGAAACGGAATACCGGAAACGGAAATTGTGCGGGCAGACGATACCAGAACGCCGGAAATGCTATGCCGGATGTCCGGAATCCTGTCCCGCTGTGTTTCCCCGGCCAGCCCTGCAGGGGAGGAAAGATACAAATGCCTGGTAGACCTGTCCGGGGGCATGGTGCTGGGAGGCGTGGAGAGGTGGAGCTATTCTTTCGCCGGAACCCTTAACG
>CAJTHL010000094.1 GCA_910576205.1 Clostridia bacterium
TCATGGCGGGCGGCGGCATTATCGTCATCGGCACGACCCTCATCCCCCTGCTGTCGGGGCTGTTTTAAGGGCGGCGGCTTATGGACTTTCTCACCGACTGGCTCACGGACTGGCTGAAAGAGCTGCTGATTGGCGGCATCATGGGGAACCTTGAGGGGCTCTTTGATACCGTCAATGCCCAGGTCGGAGAGATTGCGGTGCAGGTAGGGACGACCCCGGCGGCATGGAACGCCGGGGTTTTCTCCCTCATCCGCCAGCTTTCCGAGACGGTGATTTTACCCATCGCCGGGCTGGTGCTGACCTTTGTAGCCACCTATGAGCTCATCCAGATGCTCCTTGAAAAAAACAATATGCACGAAGT
>CAJTHL010000095.1 GCA_910576205.1 Clostridia bacterium
ATGTAGGCGAAAATGAAAGCGCTAAATTCTGGCTTTCCATCATGAATGGCCTGAAAAACCGCGGTGTGGAGGACATCCTGATCGCCTGCGTGGACGGGCTTTCCGGCTTCCCCCAGGCCATAGAGGCTGTATACCCGCAGTCGGAGATCCAGCAGTGCATCATCCACCAGATCCGGAACTCTACGAAATTTGTGTCCTATAAGGACATCAAAAAGCTGATGTCGGACTTAAAGCGCGTATACGCTGCCCCGACAGAGGAGGGCGCCCGGAATGAGCTGGAACTGTTTCGGGACAAATGGGATGCCAAATACCCGAAAATCTACAAGTCCTGGCACGACAACTGGG
>CAJTHL010000096.1 GCA_910576205.1 Clostridia bacterium
AAAAAAGGGCTTATAGCTCAGCCGGTTAGAGCGCACGCCTGATAAGCGTGAGGTCGGTGGTTCGAGTCCACTTAAGCCCAGGAAAAAGGACTGAAAAGTTCTTTTCACGGGGGTGTAGCTCAGTTGGGAGAGCACCTGCCTTGCAAGCAGGGGGTCAAGAGTTCGAATCTCTCCATCTCCATAGCCAGAACACTTAACGAAGGCAAGCCGTAAGGCGCCGCTTGAGTTTAGTGTGAGGCATGTCACGACACTTAATGAAGCCGGGCCGTAAGGCGAAGGCTGAGTTTAGTGACGGGACGCGCCAGAGCACGTAAGGAGCCAGGCCGCTTAAGTCAGC
>CAJTHL010000097.1 GCA_910576205.1 Clostridia bacterium
GGTACAGCTATGACAGCGGAACTGGCAGTGAAAGCGGAAGAGAATGCCTGCCTGAACGTCAGGGATACAAAAGGGATCCTTTTGCACAGCGACCTTGGAAGCCAGTATACGAGGCAGGTGTTTGAAGACTGCCTGAGCAGCAAAGGAATCCGGCATTCCTATAGTCGAAAGGGAAATCCATACGATAATGCTTGTATCGAATCCTTCCATTCTGTATTGAAAAAGGAAGAAATATATCTTCATACTTACCAGGATACAAAGGAAGCCCGCAGAGCAATCTTTGAATACATAGAGGGATGGTATAACCGAAAAAGAATACA
>CAJTHL010000098.1 GCA_910576205.1 Clostridia bacterium
CCAGCAGTTGTCTGAAAATTTCTCTTATAATGCCCGGAACGGTAACCTAGACGGCCGCTGGAACGTTCGTACTTCTGTGCATTGACCAGTTCATCTGCTTCTTTGTCGAGCAGGGCATTGAGGGTTTCTTCCACACTGGAGCGGACAAGGTCTTTCAGATCATGCTTTATTAAGTCCTCGTTTAGTTGTATAATGTTATCAGACATGGTTCTATACCTCCTTTAGTAGGTTTTGTTGTGGTGACTTAATTCTACCAAACGGCTATAGACCATGTCTATTTTTTATGAAATTAATTTGCGAAACTTATTATACGTCATC
>CAJTHL010000099.1 GCA_910576205.1 Clostridia bacterium
GTGATAACCAGTTCTGTATCAGCATGGGCAGAAACATGCCAGGCAATGACTTTCCTGGAAAAGAGATCCATCACAATACACAGATAGTACCATTTCCTTCCGGCTTTGAGAAAGGTAATGTCACTGGCCCATACAAGATTGGGAGCTTTCTGTTTAAAATTTTGCTGCAGATGGTTCGCACAGGCCTCATTGTCAGAACGTCTGGCCGGAGCAGAAGGTTTATCGGTGGACATTTTAGGAAGCTGTAAGTGTTTCATCAGCCGGTACACTCTGCCGACACTGATGTGAATGCCATAATCACGCAGAAGGAT